>NZ_JAUKFY010000025.1 GCF_030489605.1 Brevibacillus laterosporus | reverse complement strand
AGTACAATTATTTCTTGTCCTAAAACCGACCTTTTAAATACTATCATAAGTATCCGATTAAGTCAACAAGTTTTTTCATCTCTTGTTTTCGTTTTTCGTTTGTGTCTCTCGGACAAGAAATAATCTATCATGAATCAATATATAAAGTCAATAGTTTTTATGTATTTTTTTTTGAAATCTACCTTTGCCTTTTAATTCAAATGAATACTGTTAGAGCAGATTCCTTTTGTTATAAGGTTTTTAAGACATTTTTAGTTTTACAGAGATTCTTCCTTCATACTTTTTTTTCTCACGTATTTGGAAAGCTCTCTAGGTGATGCAAAGCGAGCGTACATCCTAAATAATGTTGCATATCTTTCTTCCATTGCCCTTTTAACTAAATGATCAATTCGCTTATCCCCGAAATCTAGTAACATTTCCTCTAACTCACGTTTCAGCAGATATTCGACTTCCTGACATTCTTTTGTAGTAAGTAATAATCCTAACAACTATGATCATCTCCCGGAAATAAGTCTACGTATATCATTTCCTGTAGGCTCATTCCCTATTCTTATTTTTTCTATTACTTTTTTCAATACAATTAAAAACAAAACACTTTATGTGGGAAGTTTTTAATCCACCGTTACGAAATAGCAAATCGACCAACAGGCAATAACAATAAAAACGCCAATAAAAAAACCGCTATTTGAGCGGCTTTACGTTGCATGCAATTATTTGACAAGAGGATTCAGGAGTTGAGGTGTTATTACCGACTCGATAACCGCTGCTACTAATAACATGACAACAATCAAAATAAAGGTTTTCCAAAGAATGCGCAGACTATCTCCCCAGTCTCGTTTTACTTGATCCCTTTTTTGCGGTACAAAAAGCGCCCCCATTGAACGAAATGACAATACACCAAAACGAATCCCCAAACCTGCTGCAAAAAGAATAGCAACAATCTCAATAACACCGTGCGGAAGAATGCCATATACAAGCATTTCCCATGTGCTGAGCCCTTTTGGATTGGGCAGTGTTAATATATACCCGAGTACAGCACCATTCATAAATAAACCCCAAATAGGAAAAATAGCAAAAAACGTCCCCATTCCCAGCATCATGATCGCTGCCATTAGGTTATTCATAAAAATAACTCTTATGGTTGCAAAAATATTATTTTCTAACTGGAGTCCTTTAGAAACTTCTTGGACCTGCTGAAGCATTTTGTTCAAAATCGTACTTAAACTGGCCGAATTAAGCATTCCAACAATTACACCTGCAAGCAGAATAAAGAGAGCAATTCCAAAATATTTGCTTGTTCCTCTCCAAATGTCACTAATAAAACTTCTCACTATAACCACTCCAATCTTACTTAACTATCCATCTCATTTATTTTACCTTTTTATACACATAGATGCGAAAGAATAACCTTTTCCAAATTGCATAAAATGTAGGGGGACAAACTGCTAAAAGGAGGTAGCTTATCATTATGAAGTATATGTTCGTAATCAGTTCTAAGAAGTTAAAACAGTTTTTTATTATTTGTATGGCCTTAATTCTTGGGGCAGGCATCGCTTATGCCGAACGTGACAGCCTGCAAGTTTTCTCCGCCTCCGTCGATAAAAATAAAGGCCCACAAGCCATTTATAAGGTGGATACAAAGGATAAAAAGGTTGCTCTGACATTTGACATTAGCTGGGGAGAAACGCGGACACAACCCATTCTGGATATTTTAAAAGAGAAGAAGGTCGACAAGGTAACCTTTTTCCTCTCTTCTCCCTGGAGTCAAAAGCATCCTGAAATGGTAAAGAAAATTGTTGACGGCGGTTACGAAATCGGCTCGCATGGTCACCGTCACGACAATTATAGCCGTTATTCAGAAGAACAAATGCGGACCCAAATCGGCAAAGCTGATACTATTCTCACTGAACTAACAGGGAAAAAACCTAATTTAATCCGTATGCCAAATGGTGATTTTGATAAACGCGTGCTTCGCGTAGCAAATGACATGGGCTATATGGTTATTCAATGGGATACCGATTCCCTTGATTGGATGAACCCCGGCACGGATCGAATCATCCAAAATGTTGTCTCAAAAGCCCATCCCGGTGATATTATCTTGATGCATGCAAGCGATTCCTGCAAACAAACTCATCTTGCCTTACCGGTGATTATCGACAAATTACGGTCTCAAGGATATGAATTCGTGACCGTATCTGAATTAATTTCAGGATCAAAAATCAAAAGCGAGGAAATTAAATAATTCGGAAGGCACAGCCTGTGTCTTAAACAAAAAGCTACTCCCATACAGATGGAGTAGCCTTTTGTTTCTCATTAATTAAGATATGTAAACCTTGCCTAGATTAAAAAGATTTTGACGCTTTTGTTTTTGTTTTCGTCCTTTTCTTTTGCTCCGTACGCGTAGTCAGACGATGCAGTTGTAAAATTTGCCAAACATTGCAGAACAGCAAAGGTACCACCATTACAGCAATAGCCTTGAAATCATCTTGCTTTAAAGCAGGCAGCCACTCAATCGACGTCACCACAAAAATAAAGAATACTGTGGGTACCCATGCCGTTGGATTCGTCATCTTTACTTTTGCATATGCCGTTATTAGCGCTATTCCCAGCAGTAAGACAGGTTCAACAAAGTATGGAAGAAGTGAGCCTCCTTGACCAAAAGCAATATACCGTAAATAAACCATGTCAAAAAAAGCAAATAATATAAAGAAAATTTGGATATTCTTTCGCAAAGCCTTGCTCTTCATTGAATTTAATACAAGATAATTAAACATCATATACGCAAAGAAACCCATTTGAGCTACAATGCTAGTCGTTAAACCTAACAACAAATTCATCAATAATCCCATAAAAAAATTAGCAATAGAACCATGGTATAAATTTTCCTGGGTAACTAACCCCATAAGCATTCCGCCGATACCGCCCAGTAAGAGCGTGGTACCGAATAACCATCCATAATTACGCAAACTCAAGGCTGGTCCCTCCTTCATTGGCTCCTAATGATTTTACCAATGCATGCAAGAAAATTCTAGCGTAAGAAAATAAAAAACTGCACATTTTATAAATAGCTGAGGACTGTTAAAGGAGGGTGTTCCCTGCTAATGTTAAACAAGCATGTCTTTGTTGCCCTGATCCCTGTGATTGCATGTGGTCTTCTCTTATCAAGCTGTGGAACAACGTCACAAAATCAATCCCAGCCTGATTACAAATCCACCAAGACGATGGTTCTTGATATTTTGCAAACGGATGAAGCCAAAAAAACCATGGAAACTATGATGAAAGACGAAAGCTTCCAAAAAAATCTCATCATGAATCCCGAGACTGTGCGTACTACGCTTATCCAAAGTATAGCAAAACCAGACAATCCACACATCAAGAAAGCATTTAAAGATCCCAAGTTCACCAGTACCTTAGCTAAGTCCATGAAGGATGAGAATAAAAAGCTGCTAAAAGAGCTTATGAAAGACCCTGAGTATCAGCAAATGATGCTTAGTATTCTCAAGGACCCTGATTATGAAAAAAGCTTACTTGATTTGATGAAAACCTCCGCCTATCGCAAGCAAACAATGCAAATCATGAAGGATAGCTTAGAAAGCCCCATGTTTCAAGCAGAGATGCTTAAAATCATGATGAAGGCCCAAGAGGATATGATGAACCCTCAGAGTCTAAACGAGGGAACAAAAGGCAAGAAGAAAGAGAAGAAAAAGAAATCATCGGGTGGAGAATAAAAGAAAGAGGTGAGCTTATTCTCACCTTTTTCTTTTTTATCGGGGGATTTTTTCGATGCTTTTGGTTTTTATTATTTACATAGTCGATCGACATCTTCAGCAAGCTGCATATAAATTTGTCCAATAGTGTTTTCAGTTTTATAAATGGATGGAGAGTATTCAGGCTCCTGCGGATGATTCTCTGGTTGGCCAAGCGGGATTTGAGCGATCAGGGCACAAGACAGTGTTTCCGCTAGCTTGGAACCGCCTCCCCGTCCAAAGACATACTCTTTGGAACCATCCTTAGCTTCATACCAGGCCATATTCTCCACAACCCCCAAAATTTTATGACCTGTTTTCATTGCCATAGCTCCCGCTCTTGCTGCTACGAATGCTGCTGTAGGATGAGGAGTGGTCACAATAATTTCTTTGCTCTGCGGGATCATGGTATGGATATCAAGTGCTACGTCACCTGTTCCTGGCGGTAAATCAAGCAGGAGATAGTCCAGGTCTTCCCCCCAGTGTACCTCACTGAAGAAATTGCGGAGCATCTTGCCAAGCATAGGACCGCGCCAAATGATAGGGGAATTATCTTCAACAAAGAAGCCCATCGACATTACTTTTACGCCAAACTTCTCTACTGGCAAAATTGTCTGTCCAATAACGGTAGGACGCTGCTCAATGTTCATCATATCTGGAACGCTAAATCCATAGATGTCAGCATCAATAATTCCTACTTTTTTGCCTAAACGTGCTAGTGCAGCCGCTAAGTTAACGGTAACTGTAGATTTGCCAACTCCACCTTTACCAGAGGTAATAGCAATAAACGTTGTCTTTGAATTTTCAGCAAGTATAGGATGCAAAACATTTGCCTGACCTTGGCCCTGGGCCTGAGAAGCTGTAGCCTGCCCTCCACGCAATTGTTGGCTGAGTGCAGCCCTTTCCTCTTCTGTCATGGCTCCAAAGCGTACATCGACCTTCTCTGCGCCCAATGCACGAATCGCTTGAACCACGTCATCTTGAATTTTCACCTTTAATGGACAGCCAGATATGGTAAGCACCACTTCCAGCGAAACATGCCGTTCTTCAATCGTTATATTGCGAATCATATTAAGCTCTACTAAACTTCGATTTATCTCAGGATCTTTAACGTCACGTAATGCTTCGAGAATTTTCTCTTTCGTTAGCATGTTGAATCCACCTCGATTTTCTAGTTGGGAAACAGGCTTAGGGGTACGCATATACCCGTTGCCTAGTTTAGTAAATCACATGGTGTTCCCTTGCTGTTTCCTAATTTTTGCCCTCATTATAGCATAGTTACAGACTAAACAAGCACACCCAAACTACGGTGCGCTTGTAGCTGTGCTCTTTTCTCCCGCATAGTGACGCAAGATTCCCTGATAAATCGCGTTTGCCATTGCTTTTTGATAATCGGCTGACTCCAATTTCCTTGCTTCTTCAGGATTGGATAAAAAGCCTACCTCTACAAGCACGGATGGTGTCTTTACTTCCCGAATTAAAAAAATATCATCCGTCTGCTTGGGACTTCTATCGGTATTTTCTAATACACGTTTAATCTCATCCTGAATGAGAAAGGCCATTGTCTTACTTTCTTGAAAACCTGGGAAATAAAAGGTTTGAGCACCTCTCCACTTCTCCTGCGGAATGCTGTTTAAGTGAATGCTAACTAAAAAATCTGGAGCATTGTCGTTAATAAATTTCACTCGATTGCGAATGTCCTCCGACTTGCGTTTTCTCAGCTTACTAGCACCCTCTGATGACAAATCCCTATCATCTTCACGCGTCATAATTACATAAGCTCCTGACTCCTGCAAAAAATCACGTAAATATAGACTGATAGGCAATGCCACATCTTTTTCAACTACTTTTCCATCCTTACTTACTGCACCACCATCCAAGCCACCATGGCCCGCATCAATTGCTATTACTGTCCCTGCCAAAGGCAATGTCCAGGTGGACCAAGAAGAATGTACGGGTAACTTGTACGTAAATATGATGACCAGCAGAAAGCAGGCAAGCACCCACCCTACTACTTTTTTAGTCACTTCGACCGCCCCTTTGTCCCAATTCTCTTCTTCATCATATGGATTAAAATGGACAATTATGACGGGGTTGTCTATAAAAGTCAGACGGGAAAGTATGCGGATTGATGTAAACCTGCAGCGGCTCTAATATGTAGGGCTGCTCATAGCATTGCGTGATATGGAGATGATAAGGAGGTCAGCCTTTTACATATGTACAACTTAACTTACCGGAAGGAATACTCACGAATGCTAAAGCCCATTACCATGCCTGATCTTGCAAAACGACCGCATAGTCTGAAGGTGGAGCGTCTAATGGATTTATCACCAGATGTTTTATTTCAAGCGTGGACGAAGCACTTTGATCGTTGGTTTGCAGCTCCTGGAACTGTATTGATGAAAGGAGAGGTCAACACGCCCTTCTTTTTTGAAACACAATTTGAAGAGGAACGTCATCCTCATTACGGAAGATTTCTCAGGCTTGAGCAGAACCGGCTGGTTGAATTAACCTGGGTCACTGGAGGTAAAGGGACAAAGGGGGCTGAAACAGTTGTAACGGTTGAACTTGAGTCACAAAACAAAGGCACACAGCTTCGCCTTACCCATGCAGGATTCCCGGATCAAGAGTCCAGAGACCAACATGAACAAGCGTGGCCACTTGTGCTTGAACAGCTTAACAAGAAAATGACAACACCAAATATCTAATGAACAAGAATATCTTCTAGGAATAACATGAGTATGGTCAAATTAAGGTCATGGCACCACTGTACTAAAAGAAAACAAGCCCCAAATCAATAAATGATTTGAGGCTTGCATCCTTATGATAACAGTAAAATTAACGTTTAGAGAACTGAGGCGCGCGACGAGCCGCTTTAAGACCGTATTTTTTACGTTCTTTCATACGAGGGTCACGAGTCAAGAATCCAGCGCGTTTAAGAGCACCGCGAAGTTCTGGATCTGCTTTTAGCAACGCACGAGCAACACCATGACGGATAGCTCCTGCTTGACCAGTTGTACCTCCGCCACCAACGTTTACCAAAACATCATAGTGACCTAGAGTTTCAGTAAGAACTAGTGGTTGTTTTACGATCAGCTTTAAAGTTTCCAAACCAAAATAGTTATCCATATCACGCTTGTTGATCAGAATGCGACCTTCGCCTGGTACCAAGCGAACGCGTGCTACGGAGTGTTTACGACGACCTGTACCGTAGTATTGAACTTGTGCCACGAGTCATTTCCTCCCTTTTATTAGCCGCGAATTTGCCATGCTTCTGGTTTTTGAGCAGCATGTGGATGCTCAGTACCTGCATATACTTTAAGTTTTGAGAACATTTGACGTCCCAAGCTGTTTTTAGGAAGCATACCTTTAACAGCCAATTCGAACATACGATCTGGACGTTTGTTCAACATTTCACCAGCAGGAGTTGCTTTCAAACCACCTGGGTGCATGGAGTGTCTATAGTACATTTTATCAGTAAGTTTTTTACCAGTAAGCTTGATTTTGTCAGCATTAAGAACGATTACGAAATCACCAGTGTCAACGTGTGGTGTAAATTCAGGCTTTAGTTTACCGCGTAGGATAGATGCTACTTCGCTCGCAAGACGACCAAGAGTTTGGCCTTCAGCGTCAACGATGTACCATTTACGCTCAACTTCTTGCGTTTTCGCCATATATGTGGTACGCATGTTTGTCCCTCCTAGATATCTTGCCGTTCAATGTTAAAGGCCAAAGCTGCAACGGTGAACAACTTTACCTTGTGTATCCTATTTCGTACTAAGTCAATTTTCAATCCCGGGGCTAGAGTGGGGCTAGCGGGTATGAAAATACCATTAGTTATCATACTATATAGATCATGTGAGAGTCAAGGAAAACGAATGAGCTATTCCTTGTAAAATACTTCCCACATTGTAAGACCATGGGGAGGTGCTGTCTGTCCTGCCAATTCCCGATCACAACCTGCAAGAATACTAGGAATATGATCTGGATTCAGCTTTCCTTCTCCAACATTAAGCAGGGTTCCCGCAATGATTCTTACCATGTTATATAAAAACCCGTTGCCGCGACAAATAATCCAAAGAAGTGTTCCTTCTTGTTCAATTTTCACGTCATAAATGGTACGCACCTTATTCTCCACATGCGTCCTTGCAGAGCAAAAAGAAGTAAAGTCATGCGTTCCTATCAAATGGGTGGCAGCTTGTCTCATCGCTTCTACATCTAGCGGATAGCGAACATGCCAAGCATAGCGGTGGCGAAAGATGTCTGGCACCTGAGCATTGTTGATACAATATCGGTATTCCTTCTCTCTGACGTCAAATCGAGCATGAAAGGATGGCTCTACCTCCTCTATTGTTTGAATGACAATCGAGTCAGGCAGCTGATTATTAAGAATCCAACACCATTTTTCTATGGGAATGGTTGATTTGGTATCAAAGTGAAAGGTTTGACCCTTGGCATGAACACCTGCATCTGTGCGACCAGACCCGTGAATTTGAATCGTCTCGCCAGTAATGCGCATAATGGCTGCCTCAATCTCCCCTTGTATGGTTACTTGTTCAGGCTGAACTTGAAATCCGCTATAATCAGTTCCATCATAGGCAACAATACCTTTTAATCGTTTCATGTTCTCCACCATCCTACAACTGCCACAAGAACCAGCATAAATAACAACAGGATGCCGTCTCGATAACTAAACTGCAATTGACGTAATTTTGTGCGTCCAATATCCCCACGATATCCTCTTGCCTCCATTGCTAATGCTAAATCCTCAGCTCGGCGAAATGCACTAATAAACAGCGGAATCACAATGGCAACCATGGCTTTAGCCCGGCTCAACAGTGTTCCACTATCAAAATTAGCACCTCTAGCCATCTGTGCTTTCATAATCTTGTCTGTCTCTTCCAATAGCGTCGGGATAAATCGAATCGCAATGGAAAGCATGAGCGCCATTTCATGAACAGGAAGACCCCATTTTTTTAACGGGCCAAACATTCGTTCCACCCCGTCCGTCAGATCAATAGGTGAAGTGGTTAAAGTCAGCAATGAACTGATTACAACCAATAGCCCTAATCGCATCGACACAAACAAGGCCTGACGGACACCCTCCTCTTCTATGCTGAACCACCCCCATCTTACATACACCTGCCCACCTTTCGTAAGCAAGATTTGCAAAATGACGGTTAGCAATAGCAGGAACCAGACTGGTTTTAAGCCACGAAGAATATAGGAAAGCGATAATTTCGACATAAACAAGCATAGTAAGAGAATAGCTACTAAGAATCCGTAGATTTCCGCCTTGTTCGCCATAAAAACAACCATAGCAAACACGATAATAAATAAAAATTTACTTCTCGGATCCAGACGGTGTACAAAGGAATCACCAGGTATATATTGGCCGATAGCAAAATTTTGTAGCATGCTCATTGAACATCCTCCTTACCTTGCTTGAGTAGATCAAGCAGATAGGAGGATAAATCCTCTTCTTTGTATAAAGAGAGCGGCAATCGCTTATTGTGTGGAAGCTTTTCATTTAATCGATGAAGAAAAGAGACTGTTTCAGGTACATCTAAAGCTAATTCTTGCAAAGCAGCTTGCTCTTTAAAAATGTCTGCAGGTGTACCCTCCATCGCAATCCTTCCTTTAGCCAATACCAGAAGATAATCAGCATACCGAGCAGCTTCCTCCATACTGTGGGTAACCAGTAAAGTAGTGAGCTTTTGTTCCCGATGAATCTGATAAATCCCTTCTAAGATGGCTTTCCTCCCAGCAGGATCGAGTCCTGCGGTCGGTTCATCTAGAACAAGTACTTTTGGTTGCATTGCCAATACCCCTGCAATTGCAACACGGCGCATCTGTCCCCCACTTAAATGGAAAGGAGAGCGGCCTTTAACCTCATCGAAGGAAAGTCCCACAATTTCAAGCGATTCTTTTGCCCTTTGATAAGCCATTTGTTCGGGTAATTCATAATTTAGTGGACCGTACATCACATCTTTAAGTACAGTTTCTTCAAAAAGTTGATGTTCCGGATATTGGAACACGAGCCCCACCTGACGGCGCAAATTACGCGTTTTTTTCGTTGTCGGAGTCACAACCATATCGCCGACCCGTACAGTACCCTCTGTCGGCTTAATTAAACCGTTCAGATGCTGTATCAAAGTCGATTTTCCGGAGCCGGTTTGGCCAATAATACCTACAAACGAACCCGATGGGATAGTAAAGGAGATGTGCGAAAGTGCCTCTTTTTCAAACGGAGTCCCTTTTCCATACAAATAGGTCACATTTTCAAAAGATATTTGCATAATTCGTCAACCAACTCCTCTTGATCCAGTACAGTCTGAAGTTTTATACCTTGTTGCCTTAAAGTGTGACGAAGCCTTCCTGCAAAGGGAACATCCAGACCAATAGCCTTCAGACCCTCTACGTCAGCATACACTTCAACAGGAGTACCATCCGCATAAATCTTCCCCTGATCCATCACAATAATACGATCAGACTCTAATGTCTCTTCAGGAAAATGCGTAATGTTAACGATTGTGAGCCCTTCTTCTCGGTTCAACCGGTGAACCAATTGAATAACTTCTTTCCTTCCTTGTGGGTCAAGCATAGCAGTGGCTTCATCCAAAATAATGATGGACGGGCGCATTGCCAGAATTCCAGCAATTGCGACACGCTGCTTTTGCCCACCAGACAGCCGTTGAGGCTGGCTTTTTAGGTAGGCTGTCATCTTAACCGATTCTAAGGATTCGTCAATGCGCTTACGCATCTCTGTTGCTTCAATACCGAGGTTCTCAAGCCCAAAGGCTACATCATCCTCGACGATCGTACCAACGATTTGATTATCTGGATTCTGAAACACCATACCAACCTGCTGCCTGATGTCCCATAATCGTTCCTCATCGTCAGTAGAAAATCCTGTGACCGTCAGTACCCCTGCAGTCGGTACCAACAAAGCGTTCATAAGCTTTGCTAACGTCGATTTGCCAGAGCCGTTATGTCCAATGATTGAAACAAAAGAACCTTCCTGAATAGAAAAGTCTATACCTTTTACCACGGGGGATGCTTCTGCTTGCTCCGAGTGATATTGAAAGGTAAGCCCACTAGCCTGAATCATGTTAGATTGTTCTTTCAAAGTCCTCACATCCCTCGTCACAGGCAAATTACAAGATGTTTTTGGAACTATATCTGGATAAAAGAAAAAAGGGTTGAATCAGAACCCGGCAAAACCAGACCCTGTCCTCACCCTTTCTCTAGCAACCAGTTACTATTCAACTAATTCGATATAAGCCATTGGTGCAGCATCGCCACGGCGAGGACCAACTTTAAGGATACGAGTGTATCCACCATTACGCTCAGCGAAACGTGGTGCGATATCATCGAAAAGTTTTTGAACAGCTGTTTTGCCTTCCTCAGTAGCAACTTCGTTACGAACGAAAGCAGCTACTTGACGACGTGCATGAAGATCACCGCGTTTTGCAAGAGTGACCATTTTATCAGCGATAGAACGTAGTTCTTTCGCTTTCATTTCAGTCGTTTCGATGCGCTCGTTGATGATAAGATCTGTTACCAAATCGCGGAACAGAGCTTTACGAGCCGCACTACGACGTCCAAGTTTACGGTATGCCATGTTCTAACCTCCTTCTTTCTGGTATGTTGTGACTTAATATGCATCAGCATTTCACACCAGATTTGACCCTCTCCCAAGACAAGGAGCGGATAGTAACATCTGTATAGATCAACTATGCTAAAAGCTCTTAGTCGTCGTTACGTAGACCTAGACCAAGCTCTTGAAGTTTTTCTTGAACTTCTTCTAAAGATTTACGTCCCAAGTTACGAACTTTCATCATATCTTCTTCAGACTTCTGAGTTAACTCTTGAACCGTGTTGATACCAGCGCGTTTCAAGCAGTTGTAAGAACGAACAGAAAGATCAAGCTCTTCGATAGTCATCTCTAAGACTTTTTCTTTCTTATCTTCTTCTTTTTCGACCATGATTTCAGCATCTTTCGCTTCGTCAGTCAAACCAACAAACAAGTTAAGATGTTCCGTCATGATTTTGGCTCCAAGGCTAACAGCTTCCTCAGGGCGGATGCTTCCATTTGTCCAAACTTCCAATGTTAATTTATCATAGTTAGTCATTTGCCCTACGCGGGTATTCTCAACCTGATAGTTAACACGTTTGATTGGAGTGTAAATGGAGTCAATTGGAATAACACCAATTGGTTGATCCTCAGATTTATTGCCATCTGCTTGAACATACCCACGACCGCGCCCTGCTGTCATGCGAATATGCAGACGACCGCCAGTTGCTAACGTTGCGATATGCAGATCAGGGTTTAAAATCTCCACATCACTATCAGCACGAATATCTCCTGCTTTCACAACGCCTTCGCCTTCTGCATCAATCTCAAGAATTTTTTCTTCATCAGAATGGATCTTAAGCGCAAGACCCTTGATGTTGAGGATGATTTCAGTTACGTCCTCCACTACTCCCTCGACAGTCGAGAATTCGTGTAGTACACCGTCAATTTGAACAGAAGTAACCGCCGCGCCTGGCAAAGAAGACAGTAGAATCCGTCTGAGTGAATTGCCAAGGGTTGTACCGTAACCACGCTCAAGGGGCTCAACGACGAATTTGCCGTACAAGTTGTCGTCGTCTAACTCCACAACCTCAATTCTAGGTTTTTCTATTTCTATCATTCTTAACAAACCCTCCTTCAAAACGTCGAAATTCAAGGGTGGGCCTAGGGACCCACTCAGGAATTTCTTTCGGCGGTTTACCGTTTGCATGCATGTCAAGCCAAAAAAGCAGAATCTACCATTCTATTATGGACAAGTTCTGAGCTTTATAAACCCGACTACACGCGGCGACGTTTTGGTGGACGGCAGCCGTTGTGTGGGATTGGGGTAACATCTTTAATCATGTTAACTTCCAAACCAGCAGCTTGCAATGAACGGATAGCAGCCTCACGACCAGCACCAGGACCTTTAACTAGTACTTCCAAAGAACGCATTCCATGATCCATTGCAGTTTTTGCTGCAGTTTCAGCAGCCATTTGCGCTGCGAATGGAGTGCTCTTACGGGAACCTCTGAAGCCGAGGGCACCAGCACTGGACCAAGAGATTGCGTTGCCATGAGGGTCTGTGATCGTAACGATAGTGTTGTTGAATGTAGAACGGATATGTGCTACGCCAACTTCAACATTTTTACGATCGCGACGACGTGTACGAGTCGCAACTTGTTTTCTTTTAGCCATGTTAATTTACCCTCCTTTACTTCTTCTTGTTCGCTACTGTACGACGAGGACCTTTACGTGTACGAGCATTTGTTTTAGAACGTTGACCACGAACTGGTAAACCACGACGATGGCGGATACCACGGAAGCAACCAATTTCCATCAAGCGTTTAATGTTAAGAGAGATTTCACGACGAAGGTCCCCCTCAACTTTGATGTTCTTGTCGATGAATTCACGAAGTTTGTTAACTTCATCTTCAGTCAAATCACGAACACGAGCATTAGCATCTACGCCAGCTTCCGCAAGAATGCGTTGGGAAGTAGAGCGACCGATACCGAAGATATAGGTAAGTGCGATTTCCACTCGTTTTTCACGAGGCAAGTCGACGCCTGCAATACGTGCCATTCTTCTAAAGCACCTCCTTGATTTTATCCTTGTTTTTGCTTATGTTTTGGATTTTCACAAATAACCATAACGTTACCTTTGCGACGGATAACTTTGCACTTTTCGCAAATCGGTTTAACCGACGGTCTTACTTTCATGGTTCTTGCCTCCCTTTTCTAGGGGTTAAAATTATTTGTAACGGTACGTAATACGCCCGCGAGTTAAGTCGTAAGGCGATAGTTCGACAGTTACCTTGTCTCCAGGAAGAATACGAATGAAGTGCATTCGAATTTTTCCCGATACATGTGCCAATACTTTATGTCCATTTTCCAGCTCAACACGGAACATTGCATTTGGCAATGGTTCGATGACGGTACCTTCTACTTCAATTACGTCGTCTTTGGCCATTGGCTAGTCTCCTTTCAACTGTTTATACAGTCAGACCATGAGTTTGGCATTATCATAATGCCTCGAGAAACTTCTCGGCTACTTGAACAAACTTATCGTCAACACGTTGAACGACAATCTTCCAGTTCACCTTCGTTTAGGGTCTAGTCAAGATCTCATAGCCATCTTCCGTAATCGCGATGGTGTGTTCATAGTGCGCACACTTTTTCCCATCCACTGTTACGACCGTCCAATTGTCCTCCAATGTGCGGACATAACGTTCGCCAGCATTCACCATCGGCTCGATTGCTAAAACCATTCCTGGCTTTAATCTTGGCCCTCTGTTAGGAGAACCATAATTAGGAATTTGTGGATCTTCATGCAAACTTTGACCGATTCCATGTCCCACGTACTCGCGGACAATTGAATAACCAGCAGCTTCCGCATGTAGTTGAATCTCATGAGAGATATCAGAAAGGCGTCCATCAGGAATTGCTTTCGCTAGACCTTTATATAAGGACTCTTCCGTGACTTGCATCAGGCGCTGATCATCCACAGAGATGTCACCAACAGCATAGGTCCAGGCTGAGTCACCATGATAACCTTGGAACTTAGCACCAATATCTATGCTGATGATATCCCCTTCTTGCAATGTCCGTTTTCCTGGAATTCCATGTACGAGTTCCTCATTGACTGAGGCACAGATACTGCCTGTAAACCCACCGTAGCCCTTAAACGACGGAATCGCATTATGACTGCGAATAAAAGTTTCGGCCAGCTCATCAAGTTCCTTTGTAGTAACACCCGGCTTTATGAAGTTTGCCAGTTGTTGATGAGTTAAAGCGACAATTCGGCCAGCTTCCCTCATTATCTCAAGTTCAGCTTTAGACTTTATATTAATCATTATCGCTTACCCTCGCAATAACGTGGCAATATTTTCAAACACCTTGTCGATATCCTGTTCTCCATTGATTGTACGCAAGATACCCTCTTTGGAGTAGTAATCAACTAAAAGATTAGCTTGAGAAATATTAACATCTAAACGCTGTGTTACTACTTCTGCTTTGTCATCATCTCGTTGGAATAGCTTGCTGCCATCTTTATCACAGATTCCATCCACTTGAGGTGGGTTAAACACTGTGTGGTAGCTCGCAGCGCAAGTTGGGCAGATCCAGCGACCAGTAAGACGTTCAATTAACAACTCGCGGCGAACCTCGATGTTAATCACGTGGTCAAGTTCACGTCCCAGTTCTTTTAGCATGGAGCTTAATGCTTCAGCTTGTGGAACTGTGCGCGGAAAACCATCGAGAAGAAATCCTTTTGCACAATCATCTTTACTTAAACGTTCCCGCACAATGCCGATCGTAATCTCATCTGGTACCAAGTTACCTTTATCCATGTAGGACTTTGCTTCCAAACCTAATGGAGTCTGGTTTTTAATAGCAGCCCGGAACATATCACCGGTAGAGATGTGCGGGATGTTAAAGGTTTCTACGATACGCTCTGCCTGTGTGCCTTTACCGGCTCCAGGAAGACCCATCAAAATTATATTCATGTCAATCCCCCGTCCACTTACGAAAGACCCTGTAAGGAAATCCTTAAAGAATTCTTTCTGCACCAGATCCTCTCCCATTAGGAGGTTCAGAGGTGATTATTATACTCGTTATTTAATGAAGCCTTTGTAATGACGCTGTATAAGCTGGCTCTCGATTTGTTTCATGGTGTCGAGAACAACCCCAATCATAATCAAGATGGAAGTACCACCGATATAAATCGAGTTAGGTAATCCAAACATCTTACTAAATGCGAAAGGCAATAGTGAGATGATAGTCAGGAATATAGCACCGGCGAACGTTAGGCGAGTTAATGTACGAGTAATATATACCTCGGTGTTAGTACCAGGGCGAATTCCAGGAATGTAACCGCCATTCTTTCTCATATTTTCTGCCATTTGAGCAGGATTCATCTGAACAAATGTATAGAAGAACGTAAAGCCAATGATTAACACCGCATAAAGCGTCATGCCAAGCGGAGCGCTAACTTGGAAGTTGTTATAAATCCAGTTAGCAATTCCTTCACCAGTCGGTTTAACCCAGAAACTAGCGATTGTTGACGGAAACACTACTAGCGACACAGCGAAGATTACCGGAATAACCCCTGCTGAGTTGACTTTTAGTGGAATATGAGAAGACTGTCCACCATACATCTTACGTCCTACAACACGTTTCGCATACTGAACAGGAATCTTACGCAAGCCTTGTTGCATGAAGATAATCCCTACAACCAGCAATAGAACCGCAAGCAGAATCAGCAAGATTTTAATAACTCCAAAGAAAACTTGCGAGTTGGGATTGTTAAACTGCATCTCATAGATCGTATGAATCCCACCAGGTATATTGGCGACGATACCCGCCATGATGATAATGGAAATACCATTACCAATGCCCTTTTCGGTAATTTGCTCACCTAACCACAGCAAAAAAGCAGTTCCTGCTGTTAGAGTCAAAGCAATTAACAAAAAGCTGCTCCAAGATGTATCAGTAACTAATCCGTTCATCATTCGGTTAAACCCATAGGTCATACCAAGTGATTGGATAAATCCAAGAACAATCGTACCGTAGCGTGTTACCTGCGCAATTTTGCGACGTCCCACTTCTCCTTCCTTCGACCATTGCGTAAACTTCGGAACCACATCCATGGAAAGAAGCTGCATAATGATCGAAGCAGTGATGTAAGGCATAATTCCCATCGCAAAGATAGAGAATTTTTTCAATGCACCACCAGAGAATGTATCCAGAAGACCTACAAAATTGTTGGTATTACCTTGAAGTAAATCAACATTGATGTTAGGCACAGGAACGTGGGTTCCAATTCGGAAGACGACAAGCATCAAAAGAGTGAAAAACACCTTTCGACGCAGGTCGCCTATCTTAAAGATGTTAGAAAAAGATCCTAACATTAGATCACCTCAGTGGTTCCACCGACTTGAGCAATCTTTTCAGCAGCAGCACCAGAGAATTTGTGAGCTTTTACTGTTAGCTTCACTGTTAATTCACCGTTAGCCAAAACTTTCACGCCATCACGAAGAGCACTGATAACTCCTGTTTCTTTAAGCAACTCAGGTGTAACCACTGTACCTTCAGCAAAGCGGTTCAATGCATCTAGAGATACGATTGCAAACTCTTTGCGGTTGATGTTGTGGAAGCCACGTTTAGGTAAACGACGGAATAGTGGGTTTTGACCACCCTCAAATCCTGGGCGTACGCCACCACCAGAACGAGCATTTTGACCTTTGTGACCTTTACCAGCTGTTTTACCAGTTCCGCTACCGATACCACGTCCTAGACGTTTACGCTCATGACGGGAACCTTCTGCTGGTTTAAGTTCATGCAATTTCATAGGTTGCACCTCCTCACTATCAATCTGTAGCTTATTCTCCGATTTCCTTTACATCTACAAGATGTTTAACTTTGAAAATCATACCACGCATTGCTACGTTATCTTGTTTTTCTACTGTTTGATGGATTTTGCGAAGGCCAAGGGCTTTCACCGTTTCCTTCTGGTCAGCCGGACGACCGATGAGGCTACGTTTTAGCGTGATTTGTAATGATTTCGCCATGTCCCTTTCCCTCCTTCTATCCTAAAAGTTCTGCAACAGTTTTTCCGCGAAGTTTAGCTACGTCTTCAGCAGTTTTCAGACGGCTAAGACCTTCAAGAGTAGCGCTAACCATGTTGATTGGGTTGTTAGAACCCAAAGATTTACTCAACACGTCACCTACACCTGCAAGTTCAAGTACCGCACGAACTGGGCCACCCGCGATAACTCCTGTACCTTCAGAAGCTGGCTTGATCAATACGCGGCCAGAACCGAAATGGCACAAAACTTCGTGAGGGATGGTAGTTCCTTTTAAAGGTACGCGAATCATGTTTTTCTTCGCGTCATCAATTGCTTTACGAATTGCGTCCGGTACTTCTTGGGCTTTACCCATACCAGAGCCAACATGGCCGTTCTTATCGCCTACTACTACTAGTGCGCTAAAGCTGAAGCGACGACCACCCTTAACCACTTTCGCTACGCGGTTAACAGCGACGACTCTTTCTTCTAGCTCTAATTTGCTAGCGTCGATACGCATTCTTTTCCCTCCTTGTATCTTATTGTCTCCTAGAATTGCAGACCAGCTTCACGTGCTGCATCAGCTAGTGCTTTAACACGTCCATGGTACAAGTAACCACCACGGTCAAAGACGATTTCAGTGAGACCTTTTTCTTGAGCGCGTGCTGCGATCAGGTTACCAACAGCAGTTGCTGCTTCAATATTAGAACCGTTATTTAAGTTAAGCTCTTTATCAAGTGAAGATGCAGCTGCAAGAGTTGTACCTGCTACATCATCGATTAACTGAGCATAGATATGCTTAGAAGAACGGAAAACATTCAAACGTGGACGAGCAGCAGAACCCATTACACGCTTACGAATACGCAGTTGACGTTTTTTCCGTGCTTTGTTTTTATCGTTTTTCGTAAACATTAAGCGGCCTCCTTTCTGATGAAACTATGCGGCTTATTTACCTTTTTTACCTTCTTTACGACGAACAACTTCATCGCTGTAACGAATACCTTTACCTTTGTAAGGCTCAGGTTTACGTAGAGAACGGATTTCAGCAGCCACTTGGCCTACACGCTCTTTATCAATACCTTTAACAACAAGTGTTGTTTGGTTAGTTAATTCTAATTCGATTCCTTTTTCAGGAGTTACCTCAACTGGGTGAGAGAAACCTAAAGAAAGAGTTACACCGTTAGCAGACTTAGCTCCACGATATCCTACACCTACTAGTTCAAGTGTACGAGTGAAACCTTCAGATACACCTACAACCATGTTCGATACCAAGGCACGAGTAGTACCATGTAGAGAACGATGAAGTTTATTGTCAGACGGACGCTCAACGATTACTTCAGATTCAGAAATGTTGATTTTGATGTCCGGATGAAAGTTACGAACGAGAGTACCCTTAGGGCCTTTTACTGTCAACTCTGTACCGTTCAGAGTTAAAGTAACGCCTGCAGGAACCGTAATCGGTTTTTTACCGACACGTGACATGACTTGCACCTCCTGTGCGTAAATCTAAGATTACCAAATATAAGCTAGTACTTCTCCACCAACATGTGCTTGACGAGCTTGTTTGTCAGTCATAACACCTTTGGAAGTAGAGATCAAAGCGACACCTAGTCCGCCTAATACACGAGGAATTTCATTGTTGTTAGCATAAACACGGTGTCCTGGCTTACTGATACGTTTTAGGCCAGTGATTACACGTTCGTTGTTAACCCCGTATTTAAGGAACAAACGGATGATTCCTTGCTTGTTGTCTTCAATAAATTCCGCATCACGGATAAAGCCCTCTTCTTTCAAAATGCGAGCAATTTCCTTCTTCAGGTTAGATGCAGGAATTTCAACTTTCTCGTGACGAACCATGTTCGCATTGCGGACGCGAGTTAGCATATCAGCAACTGGATCAGTCATTACCATGAGAGAAAAACCTCCTTCCCGTCTATATTACCAGCTGGCTTTCTTTACACCTGGAATTTGGCCTTTGTAAGCCAATTCACGGAAGCAAATACGGCACAGTTTAAATTTGCGAAGCACAGAGTGCGGACGACCGCAACGTTCGCAACGAGTATACGCACGAACTTTGAACTTAGGATCACGCTGTTGCTTCACGATCATAGATTTCTTTGCCACAATTGTCCCTCCTTACGATAGGGTTTATTTACGGAATGGCATACCCATCTGAGTTAGAAGTTCACGAGCTTCTTCGTCAGTTTTCGCAGATGTTACCACTACGATGTCCATACCGCGAACCTTATCAATTTTATCGTATTCGATCTCTGGAAAAATCAATTGCTCTTTAAGACCAAGAGTATAGTTTCCACGACCGTCAAAAGCTTTGGATGAAATACCACGGAAGTCACGAACACGTGGTAGAGATACGTTCATCAATTTATCGAGGAATTGGTACATACGCTCACCACGAAGTGTTACCTTCGCACCGATTGGCATACCTTCACGCAATTTGAAACCAGCGATAGATTTCTTCGCACGAGTAACAATTGGTTTTTGACCAGCGATTAATTGCAAATCTTCAATGGCTGTATCGATAGCTTTTGCGTTAGCAACTGCTTCACCAACACCAATGTTGATTACGATTTTCTCTACTTTAGGAACTTGCATGACAGTTTTGTAATTAAACTTAGTCATCAAGCTAGGAACGATTTCCTGCAAGTACTTTTCTTTCAATCTTGCTGCCATTTAAGACAACCTCCTTTCCGACCTGACTACTTATCGATTACTTCGCCAGATTTTTTCGCAACCCGAACTTTTTTACCGTTCTCTAATACTTTGTAACCTACGCGGGTAGGTTTTCCTGTTTTAGGGTCAATTAGAGAGACATTAGAAACGTGAATGGCAGCTTCTTGTGTTACGATTCCGCCTTGAGGATTCGCTTGAGAAGGACGAGCATGCTTCTTCACAAGATTAATACCTTCTACCAACACACGGTCTTTTTTAGGTAAAGCAGCCAATACTTGACCTTTTTTACCTTTGTCTTTGCCCGCAGTAACGATAACCATATCGCCTTTTTTTACGTGCATCGCTGGGTGCACCTCCTATCGAACAAAATACAAATTTGTTACGTTAATTTAGATAACCTCAGGAGCCAGAGAGATGATCTTCATGAAGTCTTTTTCACGAAGCTCACGAGCAACCGGTCCAAAGATACGAGTACCACGTGGAGAGTTATCATCTTTGATAACTACAGCTGCATTCTGGTCGAAGCGGATGTAAGAACCATCGTTACGACGTACGCCACTAACGGTACGAACGATAACAGCCTTAACTACTTGACCTTTCTTGACAACTCCTCCGGGTGTAGCAGCTTTGACAGAGCAAACGATAATGTCGCCTACGTTAGCAGTCTTGCGGCCAGATCCACCAAGAACCTTAATGCACATTAATTCTTTAGCACCAGAGTTGTCAGCAACTGCTAGTCTGGATTGAGTTTGGATCATTCTGAGTCACTCCCTTCGGATGTGATGTTTTATCCGAGTCTATCATATAGTAAGCTATCTTATACAATGACAGCTTCTTGTACTACTTTTACAAGACGGAATCTCTTGTCCTTAGAAAGCGGACGAGTTTCCATAATTTCTACGATATCACCGATTTTAGCTGTATTGTTTTCATCGTGTGCTTTGAACTTTTTAGAGTACTTCACACGCTTACCATACAACGTATGTTTTTTGTAGGTTTCAACCAGAACAACAACGGTTTTATCCATTTTGTCTGATACTACACGACCTACCAGCGTTCTACGCAAATTGCGTTGTGCGGTCATCGTTGGAACCTCCTTCCTTATATTAGCCGATTCCTAATTCACGTTGGCGTAGGATAGTTTTCGCGCATGCGATATCCTTACGCACTTGCTTAATACGAGCCGTGTTTTCCAATTGGCCAGTAGCTAATTGAAAACGAAGGTTGAACAATTCTTCTTTCAAAAAAGAAACGTTTTGTTCGATCTCGGCAGTGGTTAGATTGCGGTATTCATTAGCCTTCATGTGCGTCACCACCCACTTCTTCGCGCTTAACAAACTTACACTTAACAGGTAGTTTGTGCATAGCAAGACGCATAGCTTCACGCGCTACTTCTTCAGATACACCAGCAAGTTCAAACATAACTTTACCTGGTTTAACTACAGCAACCCATTTTTCAACGGAACCTTTACCAGAACCCATGCGGACTTCTAGAGGTTTTTGTGTAATCGGTCTGTCTGGGAAAACTTTAATCCAAACTTTACCGCCACGACGGATATAACGTGTCATCGCAATACGTGCTGCCTCGATTTGACGATTCGTTACCCAAGCTGGTTCAAGAGCTTGGAGGCCATATTCACCGAAAGCAACAGTTGTACCGCCTTTAGCGTTACCGGACAACTTCGGACGATGTTGTTTACGATGCTTCACGCGTTTAGGCATCAACATGTTTACTTGCCTCCTTCCACTCGTGCAACGTTCTTCTTAGTTGGAAGAACTTCACCACGGTAGATCCATACTTTTACACCGATGCGGCCATAAGTAGTGTGAGCTTCAGCTGTACCATAGTCGATGTCAGCACGCAATGTATGAAGAGGTACAGTACCTTCGCTGTAACCTTCAGAACGAGCGATATCAGCTCCACCTAGACGACCACTAACAAGTGTTTTGATACCTTTCGCACCTGCACGCAAAGAACGAGTGATTGTTTGCTTTTGTGCACGACGGAAAGAAATACGGTTTTCTAATTGACGAGCAATGTTTTCAGCTACTAGAGTAGCGTCAAGATCAGGTTTCTTGATCTCGTTGATATTGATGTGTACACGCTTGCTAGTAAGTTGGGAAAGAGCTTTACGAAGTGTTTCAACTTCAGAGCCACCTTTACCGATAACCATACCAGGCTTAGCAGTGTGAATTGTTACGTTTACGCGGTTTGCAGCGCGTTCGATTTCAACTGTAGATACAGCAGCGTCTTTAAGACGACCTTTGATGTATTTACGAATGTGAAGGTCTTCATGCAACAAAGTTGCGAAGTCCTTATCAGCATACCATCTGGATTCCCAGTCACGAATTACGCCAACTCGCAGACCGACCGGACTTACCTTTTGTCCCACTCAATTTCCCTCCTTATTTTTCGTTTAGTACCACTGTGATGTGGCTAGTGCGCTTATGAATACGGCTAGCACGACCCATTGCACGTGGGCGGAATCGTTTCAAGGTAGGACCTTGATCTACGAAAATTTGACTCACAACAAGATTCTCAACGTCCATGTTGTGGTTATGCTCAGCATTAGCAATCGCAGAGTTTAAAAGCTTCTCTACTACTGGAGAACCTGCTTTAGGAGTGTGTTTCAAAATACCTAGAGCTTCTCCAATTTTCTTGCCTCTGATTAGATCGATAACTAGACGCACTTTACGAGGCGCGATTCGAATATTACGAGCAACTGCTTTAGATTCCATGATTGTACCTCCCCTCTATGAAGAGAATAATTAGCGCTTCTTGGATTTTTTGTCGTTGTCGACGTGACCCCTGAAGGTACGAGTAGGTGCGAATTCACCTAATTTGTGTCCGACCATATCTTCAGTCACGTATACAGGAACATGTTTACGACCATCGTATACAGCGAATGTATGACCGATAAAATCAGGGAAGATAGTAGAACGGCGAGACCAAGTTTTGACAACTTTCTTCTCGTTTTTCTCGTTCAAAGCATCAACCTTTTTCATCAAGTGGTCGTCCACGAAAGGACCTTTCTTCAAGCTACGACCCATAGTTCAGAAACCTCCCTTCGCCAAAGGCGTTCGGTTTATTGTATTATCCGATCTTACTTCTTACGGCGACGGATAATGTATTTATCGTTCTTGTTTTTCTTCTTACGAGTCTTAAGACCCAATGCAGGTTTACCCCAAGGAGTAACTGGTGCTTTACGACCGATAGGAGCGCGACCTTCACCACCACCGTGTGGGTGATCGTTAGGGTTCATTACGCTACCGCGAACAGTAGGACGTACGCCCAACCAACGTTTACGACCAGCTTTACCGATGTTGATCAATTCGTGATCCAAGTTACCAACTTGACCGATAGTAGCACGGCATACGTTGTGGATACGACGAGTTTCACCAGAACCTAGACGCACGATTACGAATTCTCCATCGCGACCTAGCAATTGAGCAGAAGTACCAGCTGCACGAACCAACTGAGCACCTTTACCTGGTTTCAACTCGATGTTGTGGATTGTTGTACCAACAGGAATGTTTACAAGTGGTAAGCAGTTACCTGTTTTGATGTCTGCATCTGCGCCGGATACAATCTCATCTCCAACTTTCAAACCATGTGGAGCGATGATGTAACGCTTTTCACCATCAACGTAGTTAATTAACGCGATGTTTGCAGAACGGTTTGGATCGTATTCGATAGTAGCTACGCGACCTACGATACCATCTTTGTTACGTTTGAAATCGATAACACGATATTTACGCTTATGGCCGCCACCTTGATGACGAACAGTAATCTTACCTTGATTATTACGTCCAGCTTTTTTGTTAAGCGGTTGTAGAAGAGATTTCTCCGGAGTGGAGGTTGTGATCTCTTCGAAGGTAGAAACCGTCATATGGCGACGACTCGGAGAAGTCGGTTTAAACTTCTTGATACCCATTCCTTATTCCCTCCTTATAGAAAGTCGTCGAGCTTAAATACCTTCGTAGAATTCTAGCTCTTTGCTATCAGCAGTCAATTTAACGATTGCTTTTTTCCACTCAGAAGTGTATCCAGCATATTTACCATAGCGCTTAGGTTTTGCAGCAACGCGAATTGTGTTAACTGCTTCAACTTTTACGCCGAAAACTTTCTCAATAGCTTGTTTGATTTCCGTTTTGTTGGCTTTCATAGGTACTTCGAAAACGTACTTCTTGTCAGCCATCATATCGGTGGTGCGCTCAGTAATGATAGGGCGCTTGATAACATCGTGAAGGCTCTTCATTATGCGAGCACCTCCTCTACTTTAGCAATCGCTTCTTTAGTTACGATTACTTTATCATGAGCAACTAGGTCAAGAACGTTAACGCCAACAGCATCAATGCACTTAGCACCTGGGATGTTGCGAGAAGAAAGAGCAACGTTTTGATCATAATCTGCTGTTACGATAAGAACTTTACGATCAACTTTCAAGTTAGAAAGAATACCAGCAAATTCCTTAGTTTTAGGAGCAGACATAGTCAATGAATCTAGTACCAACAATTCATTGTTTTGTACTTTTGTAGATAGAGCGGATTTAAGAGCCAAACGACGAACTTTACGGTTTAGCTTATATCCATATTTGCGAGGTGTAGGTCCGAATACTACGCCGCCGCCTTTCCATTGAGGAGAGCGAATAGATCCTTGGCGTGCACGACCAGTACCTTTTTGACGCCATGGTTTGCGTCCACCACCACGTACTTCAGAACGATTTTTAACATCGTGAGTACCTTGGCGTTGAGAAGCTTGTTGCATAACGATTGCATCAAACAGTACAGCGTTGTTTGGTTCGATACCGAATACAGCTTCAGCCAATTCGATGTCGCCTACTTGCGCACCTGTTTGGTTATAAAGAGCTACTTTTGGCATGTCAGTTCCTCCTTTCCTTATTTCTTGACAGCCGTACGCACGACTACGTAGCTGTTTTTAGGTCCAGGTATGGAACCTTTAACAAGAATCAAGTTACGGTCTGTATCAACTTTAACAACCTCAAGATTTTGGATTGTTACTTTTTCGCCACCCATTTGACCAGGCAATTTCATACCTTTGAACACACGGTTAGCTGCGATAGAACCCATGGAACCTGGTCCACGATGGTAACGAGAACCGTGAGCCATTGGACCACGAGCGTGGTTGTGGCGTTTGATAGAACCTGCAAAACCTTTACCTTTTGTCTCGCCGGACACGTCTACAAACTCTCCTGCGGCAAAAATATCGGCTTTAAGTTCTTGACCTACCTCATAATCAGCGAGGTTAATTCCGTTGATTTCACGGATGAAGCGCTTAGGTGCAGTGTTAGCTTTAGCTGCATGCCCTTTTTCAGGTTTGTTCGTACGATTTTCTTTCTTATCGTCGAAACCGATCTGAATTGCCTCATATCCATCAGTCGCTTGATCCTTCTTTTGAAGAACCACGCAAGGACCTGCTTGGATTACAGTTACAGCAGTCGCTGTACCATTTTCAGCGAAAACTTGAGTCATTCCAAGTTTTTTTCCTAAGATTCCTTTGGTCATTTGTGCCACCTCCTACATTAACATTTTCATAAAATGACCTTTGTTGTATCAAGTCCCTACTGACGAGCAGGGGAGCTATATGGTGAATCCTTTAACTTCCGTACTCATCAAGACAACGCTAGCTAGCGTGTCGCACTCTAGGTAGAGATTAAAGCTTAATCTCAATATCAACACCAGATGGTAGATCCAAACGCATTAGTGCATCAACCGTTTGTGGTGTTGGATTCAAGATATCAATTAGACGCTTATGCGTACGCATTTCGAATTGCTCACGAGAATCTTTATACTTATGAACCGCACGAAGAATTGTGTACACAGCTTTCTCAGTAGGAAGCGGAATCGGACCAGATACATTTGCACCGGAACGTTTCGCAGTTTCTACGATTTTTTCTGCTGATTGATCTAGAATCTTATGATCATATGCTTTCAATCGGATACGAATCTTTTGTTTTGCCATTGTAGTCCCTCCTTTTTCGCCCATATTATAACGGACATTTCTCCGCGAAAATATCCTGCACCCCAGCAATGGCAAAGGAGCCGGGTGTGTCAGCAACCTCCCGCATCATCGCAAGTCCATGACCAACATTCACTATTTTACTAAAGAAATATAGGCATTGCAAGTTTTTTTTGTAATTCCTATGAATTTCTAATCAAACAAGTATAATAGAGTTATGCGAGCTACGACTTTTGCTATTATACAATAGAAAGGAGCCTTCATGTGATTGAAAAGTCTGGAAGCCTTTATGACCAAATTGGAGGAGCTCCCACCCTTAAGAAACTAGTAAATCACTTCTATGATTTGGTTGCCAAGCATGAAGACTTAATTCCTATTTTTCCATCTGATCTTACAGAAGTAAAAGCAAAGCAATATTTGTTTCTAACTCAATTTCTTGGTGGACCTTCTCTCTATTCTGAAAAACATGGGCATCCCATGCTTCGAGCGCGTCATCTGCCTTTTAAAATTACTCCAAAACGGGCAGGAGCTTGGCTTCATTGTATGGAACAAGCTCTAGATCATACTGAGATTGAGGAACCGATGAAATCTCAGATTTTTGAACGACTTACTTTGACAGCACACCACATGATTAATCATTGGAATCAACAAGAAGGAACGCCTTCCTAGGCGTCCCTTCTATATAATATTAGTTTTTCACACTTGGAACTTCATCTAAACTCCTCTACCTTTAATAGATAGTTGAATTTTCACAGGGCGCGGCTTGGTAGAACCTAGATAAACTCCCGCAACTGTGCATAGCAGAGCAATTACAGCCAAATAAGTAAACGGCTCGTCAATAAGCAAAGCAGCAAAAAGCAAACTCGCTATTGGCATGCCATTGAGAAAAATGGACGTTTGACTAGCTCCTATCTTTTGAATGCCATAATTCCAGCCTAATGATCCGAGACCACTGGATATGCCACCCGAGCAAAAAATGACAAACCAGGTGAACCAACTGGTATTCATCTCCTGATAAATATATGTAGGATACATCCCCACGCTCAAAATCCCTAACACGATAGCACCTATCCACTGAGAATACGCCGTCAGCTCCCATACCGGCAAACCAGTTGACTTAGCCCCTCTTACCAACAAACCACCTGCTACATACATCAGCATAGATCCAAAGATAATGATCTCGCCCAATCCAAATGAGATTTGTCCATTCCCTTTTGATGTAACTGCAATAATTACACCAGTAAAACCAAGTAAAATACCTAAGCCTTTGCGAAAACTTAGCTTTTCCCCAAAAAACATAGCGGCTAATAAACTAGTGGCTAAAGGATTTAATGCCAAAATTAATGAGGAGCTTCCAGCTGTACTATGTTGAAGCCCCCAAGCTAAAAGAACCTGATGCAAAGCAATTGATGTAGAGCCGATTGCTACTATAAACAGCCATTGCTTTACTGATATCTTACATTTTTCTTTCTTAACAAATAGGATTGGAGTTAATACAATTGCCGCATCAACATTCGAATCGCTGCAATGACTACTGGAGGAAAAAAAGACAGATATTTTATCATTACTACATTAAGTCCCCAGAAGCATACTACAGATGTTAATATGACATAGATGTATGAATCTTTCTTTCCCACTTCTGTTCCACTCCTCAATCAAAATATGAAAGGTATTGTAACAGGTTGATATTGATTTGACTATAGGGCGGTTGAAAAGTAACGTTTGCAAAGCATACAAAAAACCCGAGGATATATTCCTCGGGTTTTTTATATCAAGTAAAAATTACTCAACAATAGTAGATACTACGCCAGCGCCTACTGTACGGCCACCTTCGCGAATCGCGAAACGAGTACCTTGTTCCATTGCAACTGGAGCGATAAGTTCAACAGTGAACTCAGTGTTATCGCCAGGCATGATCATTTCAACGCCTTCTGGCAATTGGATGATACCTGTTACGTCAGTTGTACGGAAGTAGAACTGTGGACGGTAGTTTGCGAAGAATGGAGTATGACGTCCACCTTCTTCTTTAGATAGAACGTAAACTTCACATTTGAATTTAGTGTAAGGTTTAACGGAACCTGGTTTAGCTAGACATTGTCCACGCTCGATGTCTTTACGCTCAACACCACGTAGAAGAGCACCAATGTTGTCCCCAGCTTCAGCTTGGTCAAGAAGCTTACGGAACATCTCAACACCTGTTACAGTGGAGCTGCGAGTTTCTTCTTGAAGACCGATGATTTCGATAGCGTCACCAACTTTGATAACACCGCGCTCAACGCGACCAGTAGCAACTGTACCACGACCAGTGATTGTGAATACGTCCTCTACAGGCATCAAGAAAGGTTTGTCAGTAGCACGTTCTGGAGTTGGGATGTAAGAATCAACTGCTTCCATCAACTCAAGAATTTTCTTAGCCCATTCGCCAGTTGGGTTATCCAAAGCTTCTTTAGCAGAACCTTTGATTACTGGAGTGTCGTCACCTGGGAACTCGTATTGAGACAATAGGTCACGGATTTCCATTTCAACTAGTTCTAGCAACTCTTCATCGTCAACCATGTCGCATTTGTTCATGAATACTACGATGTAAGGTACACCTACTTGTTTAGAAAGAAGGATGTGCTCACGAGTTTGTGGCATTGGACCGTCAGCAGCAGATACTACTAGGATCGCTCCGTCCATTTGTGCAGCACCAGTGATCATGTTTTTAACATAGTCAGCATGGCCTGGGCAGTCAACGTGTGCATAGTGACGAGTTTCAGTTTCGTACTCAACGTGTGCAGTGTTGATTGTGATACCACGCTCGCGCTCTTCAGGAGCAGCGTCGATGCTACCGTAGTCCATAGCAGTTGCTCCACCAGTTACTGAAAGAACAGTAGTGATAGCAGCAGTTAGAGTTGTTTTACCATGGTCAACGTGACCGATAGTACCGATGTTAACGTGGGGTTTATTCCGCTCAAATTTAGCTTTTGCCATGAGAATTTGTGCCTCCTTAAAGATTAAAGGTTTTTTATAATAAGTATAGAGAGAAAGGTTTACATGAAGTTGGCTGTAACCAAACAATATTGTAAACCTTTCTTCTTTGAAGATAAAGAGAGAAATCTACACTGGAAGTAAATTCCCAAAAAATAGATACTGATTATTCACCTTTAGACTTCTTGATGATTTCATCAGAAATATTTCTTGGTACTTCTTCGTAGTGGTCGATTTGCATAGAGTACTGACCGCGACCTTGTGTACGGGAACGTAGTACTGTAGAGTAACCAAACATCTCAGAAAGTGGTACCATTGCGCGGATAACTTGTGCGTTTGCACGAGCTTCCATACCTTCAATGCGTCCACGGCGAGAGTTAAGGTCACCCATTACGTCACCCATGTAGTCTTCAGGTACAGTAACTTCTACTTTCATAACTGGCTCAAGAAGAACAGCTCCACACTTCTTAGCTGCTTCTTTAAGTGCCAAGGAACCTGCAACTTTAAACGCCATCTCAGAGGAGTCTACATCATGGTAGCTACCGTCTACAAGAACAGCTTTAATGTCTACAAGTGGGAATCCTGCAAGAACACCATTTTTCATAGCTTCTTCGATACCCGCTTGAGCTGCTGGGATGTATTCACGAGGAACCGCACCACCAACAATTTTGTTCTCAAACATGAAGCCTTGACCTGGCTCAAGTGGAGAGAACTCAACCACAACGTGACCGTATTGACCACGACCACCGGATTGGCGTACGAATTTACCATCAACCTTAGCAGATCCGCGGAATGTTTCACGGTAAGCTACTTGTGGAGCACCCACGTTAGCTTCTACCTTGAATTCGCGTCTCATACGGTCAACGATGATATCTAGGTGAAGCTCACCCATACCACCGATGATGGTTTGTCCAGTTTCTTCATCAGTGTGCGTACGGAACGTTGGATCCTCTTCAGAAAGTTTAGAAAGGGCGATACCCATCTTATCTTGGTCTGCTTTGGATTTTGGTTCAATAGCAACGTGGATAACTGGCTCAGGGAATACCATAGACTCAAGGATAACTGGCGATTTCTCATCGCACAAGGTATCCCCAGTTGTAGTATCCTTCAAACCTACAGCCGCTGCAATGTCACCGGAGTAAACCATAGGGATTTCTTCACGGTGGTTAGCGTGCATTTGTAGGATACGTCCGATACGCTCGCGTTTACCCTTGGTAGAGTTCAGCAAGTAAGAACCGGAAGCTAGTGTACCAGAGTATACACGGAAGAATGTAAGTTTACCAACGTAAGGGTCAGTCATGATCTTAAATGCAAGAGCAGAGAACGGACCATTGTCATCGGATTCACGAACTACTTCTTCTTCACTATCAGGAAGAGTACCTTTAATAGCTGGTACGTCAATTGGAGCTGGCAAGTAGTCAACTACTGCATCCAACATCAATTGAACACCTTTGTTCTTATAAGAAGAACCACAAAGAACAGGAACTAGATTAACTGCGATAGTACCTTTACGCAGAGCACCTTTGATTTCTTCAATGGTTAACTCTTCGCCTTCAAGGTATTTCATCATTAATTCTTCGTCTTGTTCTGCAGCTGATTCAACAAGATGCATGCGAAGTTCTTCGCATCTTTCTTTTAATTCAGCAGGGATCTCTGTAGTTTCAGAAGTTTTACCCAAGTCATCTACATAGATGTGAGCTTTCATTTCAACAAGGTCAACGATACCTGTGAAATTATCTTCAGCACCAATTGGATATTGGATAGCTACAGGGTTAGCGCCTAGACGCTCTTTAATTTGTTCTAAACACATATCATAGTTTGCACCCATGATATCCATTTTGTTTACGTAACAAATACGTGGTACACCATAACGGTCTGCTTGGCGCCATACAGTCTCAGACTGAGGTTCTACGCCGCCCTTCGCGTCAAAAACCGCAACAGTACCATCAAGTACACGCAGAGAACGTTCAACCTCAACTGTGAAGTCTACGTGACCAGGTGTATCGATGATGTTGATGCGGTGACCATTCCATTGAGCAGTCGTAGCAGCAGAAGTGATTGTGATACCGCGCTCTTGTTCTTGTTCCATCCAGTCCATCGTTGCGGCACCTTCGTGTGTCTCACCGATTTTGTGAACGCGACCGGTATAAAAAAGAATACGCTCGGTTGTTGTCGTTTTACCGGCATCGATGTGTGCCATGATACCGATATTACGCGTATTCGCTAGAGAGAATTCGCGAGCCATTTAGGAATTGCTCCTTCCATACTCATATGTGAGAATATGCGGGTATCCTTCAGATACCCGCTTTGCATTCTACCAGCGATAGTGTGCAAACGCTTTGTTTGCTTCAGCCATTTTGTGAGTGTCCTCACGTTTCTTAACAGCTGCACCAGTACTGTTTGCTGCATCCATAATTTCGCTAGCCAAACGCTGCTCCATAGTTTTTTCACCACGAAGACGAGCGTAGTTAACTAACCAACGAAGACCAAGAGTCGTACGACGCTCAGGTTTAACCTCAATAGGTACTTGGTAGTTAGCACCACCTACACGGCGAGCTTTTACCTCAAGTACAGGCATGATGTTTTTAAGAGCTTCTTCGAACACTTCCATAGGGTTGCGTCCTGTACGTTCTTGAATGATGTCAAACGAGTTATATAGGATATTTTGCGCAACTCCACGTTTACCGTCCAACATCAAACGGTTGATTAAACGAGTAACCAACTTGCTGTTATGAATTGGATCTGGCAATACGTCGCGTCGAGCAACTGGACCTTTACGCGGCATCAAGTTTCCCTCCTTTTCCTAGAGTTATTATAATGTAATCACGCAACGTGATTATTTTTTTGCAGCCTTCGGACGTTTTGTACCATATTTGGAGCGAGATTGCATACGGTTGTTAACACCCGCAGTATCAAGCGCACCACGTACGATATGATAACGTACCCCTGGTAAGTCTTTTACACGACCACCACGAACTAGTACAACACTATGTTCTTGAAGGTTGTGACCGATACCTCCGATGTAAGCTGTAACCTCGATTCCGTTAGTTAAACGTACACGAGCATACTTACGAAGCGCGGAGTTCGGTTTTTTAGGTGTCATTGTACCTACACGAGTACATACACCACGTTTTTGAGGCGAGCTTTGGTTCGTTTGAGATTTCTTAAAGCTGTTGTACCCTTTTTGTAGAGCTGGGGACTTAGACTTTACGACTTTATCTTTACGACCTTTGCGCACTAATTGGTTAATTGTAGGCATGATCTTTTTCCTCCTTCCTCATTCTTTATTGTAAGACCACAGATCCAGGTGAATCACATATGGGCAAAATAAGATGCCTTTGCCAGAAAAACGCACGGTTCTTCAACAAAAACATGACTTAACCACTCTTTTTTATTGCACAAGCGGCTGCCCCAACCTGTATTCCACACGCTTTACCTAAGCGCTTCATGGAATCAACAAAGTTGACGGGAACACCCTTTTCTTTACATAGAAGTGCGATCTTTTGTATTAAACGTCTATCTGCATCCTTAGCCAGAAACACTTCCTCAACAAGTCCGTGTTCGATCGCTTTGGTGGTTTGATTAATACCGATCGTTAACTCCTTTGCCCACTCTACTTTTTCATAAGACATGATGATCATATCCTCCAAAGTAATTGAGTATCAGGCACACTCAAGTATCATACCAGCTATTTTTATAGAAGTCAACCTATTATTCTATAAAAATTACTTTCTATTAAATTGATAAGGAGGCAGTTTCCCCAGAGAGGAAACGCCTCTTTATCAATTAGCAAACTAAGATTCTACTGACACTGCTTCTAGTACGTCAGAATTGCCTTCTGCTTGTTCACGATTTAAGAGTCTTGAGTTGCGATAACGGTTCATACCGGTACCAGCCGGGATCAGCTTACCAATAATTACGTTCTCTTTCAATCCAAGAAGCTTATCTACTTTACCCTTAATCGCTGCATCTGTAAGAACACGTGTTGTTTCTTGGAAGGATGCTGCAGACAAGAAGGAATCTGTCTCCAAGGATGCTTTTGTGATACCAAGCAACACTGGGCGTCCAACTGCTGGGCTCTTACCAGACATAAGCACTTTCGCATTGGCTTGCTCAAATTCATGAACTTCTACGAAAGAACCTGGCAACAGATCAGTTTCTCCACTATCAATGACACGCAATTTACGAAGCATTTGACGAATCATTACCTCAACGTGCTTGTCGTTGATTTCTACCCCTTGCATACGGTAAACTTTCTGAACCTCTTGCAGGATGTAGTTGGATACACCGCGCTGACCTCGTACTTTCAGCATTTCTTTCGGGTCTACAGAACCCTCTGTTAACTCATCACCGGCATTTAGTTTTTGGCCAACAGATACCTTGATACGTGCACCGTATGGCGCTGCGTATTCTTTGTTCTCTGCTTCACCGCGAACCTCGATGATGCGTTTATCTTTATCTTCACGGATGCTAACCACTTCTGAGTCGATTTCGGTGATAACCGCTTGACCTTTCGGGTTACGAGCTTCAAACAACTCTTGGATACGCGGCAAACCTTGCGTGATATCGTCCCCTGCTACCCCACCGGTATGGAACGTACGCATTGTCAACTGTGTACCCGGTTCACCGATAGATTGTGCAGCAATAATACCTACTGCTTCACCGATCTCTACCTCTGCTCCTGTTGCTAGGTTACGGCCATAGCAACGTTTGCAGACCCCGTGACTTGTGCGGCAAGCAAGTACATTACGAATGTATACATCTTGAATGCCAAGCTTAACGATTAATTCAGCCATCTCCTCAGTAATTTCCTCATTGCGATGAACAAGGATCTCACCAGTTTCAGGATGACGAACAGTTTCAAAGCAAGTACGACCTTCCAATCGGTCAGACAGCTTTTCGATTTCTTCTTTACCATCTTTAATAGCACTTACGCGAATACCTTTATCTGTTCCGCAATCTTCTTCGCGAACGATAACGTCTTGCGCTACGTCTACCAGACGACGAGTTAAGTAACCTGAGTCGGCAGTACGCAGGGCTGTATCGGCCAAACCTTTACGCGCACCATGCGTAGAGATGAAGTATTCCAATACCGTTAAACCTTCACGGAAGTTGGATTTGATCGGTAACTCGATGATTCGACCTGACGGGTTTGCCATCAGACCACGCATACCAGCTAGCTGAGTAATCTGGGACACGTTACCGCGGGCTCCGGAGTTAGCCATCATGTAAATCGCATTGAATTGATCCATGGATTTCATGAGAACGTCAGTTACTTCATCTTTAGCTTTTGACCAGATGGAGATAACACGGTCATAACGCTCGTCTTCGGTAATTAAACCACGACGGAATTGCGTCATTACCGCATTTACTTTCTCGTCAGCACTGCTAAGAATGGATTGTTTTTCAGATGGAACTACGATATCGGCAACGGCAATCGTAATACCAGCTTTTGTTGAATATTTAAATGCCAATTCTTTTATTTTATCAAGAATTTCAGAGGTCATGGTTGTTCCAAAGCGACGGAAGCATTCAGCAATGATTGTTCCCAAGAAGCCTTTTTTAACAGCACCCGGATCCTTCAAGCTCTTAATAAAAGCAGTGGTATCCTGACCTTTTTCAAACATAAAGTACTCATCAGAAACTTGGTTCTGAAGGTTATCTCTAGTAGGCGCATTGATGTATGGCAGCTCTGGAGGAAAAATTTCATTAAAGATTACTTTACCTACCGTAGTTGCTAGCAATGCATCCTGCTGTTTTTCCGTAAATGAAGTTTTGTTCAAGCTCTTAGCCGGAATAAGGATACGTGTTTGCAGCGTGATATATGCATTCTCATAAGCTGCAATCGCATCAGCAGGGTCACGGAAGATAGAACCTTCACCCACATCTCCTCTGCGCTCCAGCGTCAGATAGTAAGAACCAAGCACCATATCCTGAGAAGGTGTTACAACTGGTTTACCATCTTTCGGGTTCAAGATGTTTTGAGCAGCAAGCATTAGGATACGAGCTTCAGCTTGTGCCTCTGCAGACAATGGTACGTGAACCGCCATTTGGTCACCGTCAAAGTCAGCGTTATAAGCAGTACATACGAGCGGATGCAGACGAATCGCACGTCCCTCAACCAATACCGGCTCAAATGCTTGAATACCCAAACGGTGCAAGGTAGGAGCGCGGTTTAGTAATACAGGATGTTCCTTGATTACCTCTTCCAATACGTCCCATACCTCAGGCTGTATACGCTCAACTTTACGTTTTGCACTCTTAATGTTATGAGCTAGGCCTTTTGCTACAAGCTCCTTCATTACGAAAGGCTTGAACAGTTCCAACGCCATTTCCTTAGGTAGACCGCATTGGTACATGCGAAGGTTCGGTCCTACTACGATAACGGAACGACCAGAGTAGTCAACACGTTTACCCAACAGGTTTTGACGGAAACGACCTTGTTTACCTTTAAGCATATGACTCAAGGATTTCAATGGACGGTTACCAGGACCAGTAACAGGACGTCCGCGACGACCGTTATCAATCAACGCATCCACTGCTTCTTGTAGCATACGTTTTTCGTTTTGTACGATAATGTCTGGCGCGCCAAGTTCAAGGAGGCGTTTTAGACGGTTGTTGCGGTTGATCACACGACGATACAAGTCATTCAGGTCAGATGTCGCAAAACGTCCACCATCCAACTGTACCATCGGGCGCAATTCTGGAGGAATTACAGGCAATACGTCAAGTACCATCCAATCAGGGCGATTACCAGAGTTGCGGAATGCTTCCAGCACCTCTAAACGTTTAATCGCACGAGTACGGCGTTGACCCTGTACAGTTTTTAAATCTTCCTTCAGAGTGCTTACTTCTTTTTCAAGATCAATTTCAGCTAGCAAACGGCGAATTGCTTCAGCACCCATTGCTGCTTGGAAGGATTGACCATATTTCTCGCGGTAGTTACGGTATTCTTTTTCAGACAAAAGTTGTTTTTTGTCCAAAGGAGTATCCCCGGCATCTACTACTACATAAGAAGCGAAGTAGATAACTTCCTCAAGGGAACGCGGAGACATATCCAGTACCAGACCCATGCGGCTTGGGATACCTTTGAAATACCAGATGTGGGAAACAGGAGCAGCAAGCTCAATGTGTCCCATACGTTCACGACGCACTTTTGCACGAGTTACCTCAACGCCGCATCGATCACAGACTACACCTTTATAACGAACGCGCTTGTATTTACCGCAATGACATTCCCAATCCTTGGTTGGTCCGAAAATACGTTCACAGAACAAACCATCTTTCTCAGGCTTCAGGGTACGGTAGTTAATTGTTTCAGGTTTTTTAACTTCCCCGAAAGACCACGAACGGATCTTATCGGGAGAAGCTAAACCAATCTTCATATATTCAAAATTATTGACGTCAATCACAGGGCGTTACCTCCCTCTTGTACCGGAATCTTACTCATCTTGTGCGCCTATGCTTTCAGGTAAGAGATTTAACTTTTCTCCAGTTCCTTCATCCTCATCATCGGTTTCGCGCATTTCAATTTCCTGCTCGTCTCCAGAGAGGATTTTTACGTCCATACCTAAGCTTTGAAGTTCTTTAATCAATACTTTGAATGATTCTGGAACTCCCGGTTCTGGTACGTTTTCACCTTTAACGATCGCTTCGTACGTTTTAACACGACCAACAACATCGTCAGATTTAACGGTGAGGATCTCTTGCAGAGTATATGCGGCACCGTATGCTTCAAGCGCCCATACCTCCATCTCCCCAAAGCGCTGACCACCAAATTGAGCTTTACCACCCAATGGTTGTTGCGTAACAAGAGAGTATGGTCCAGTTGAACGAGCATGAATCTTATCGTCAACCAAGTGAGCCAGTTTCAGCATGTACACGCAACCTACCGTTACACGGCGATCGAATGATTCACCTGTACGGCCATCGTATAGAAGGGTTTTACCGTCACGGTCTAATCCAGCTTCTTCAAGTGTATCAAGAACATCGTCTTGACGTGCACCATCGAAAACAGGAGTCGCTACGTGAATACCCAACAATTTAGCAGCCATACCTAAATGTGTTTCAAGTACCTGACCGATGTTCATACGCGATGGTACGCCCAATGGATTCAAGACGATCTCAACTGGTGAACCATCCGGTAGGAACGGCATATCTTCTTCCGGCATGATACGGGCAATAACCCCTTTGTTACCATGTCGACCGGCCATTTTATCCCCAACGGAAATTTTACGTTTTTGAGCAATGTATACACGCACTAGTTGATTAACACCTGGAGGCAATTCATCGCCATTGTCGCGAGTAAATACTTTTACATCAACAACAATACCGGAGCCACCGTGCGGTACACGCAGTGATGTATCACGAACTTCGCGTGCCTTTTCACCGAAGATCGCATGCAATAGACGCTCTTCCGCTGTTAGCTCTGTTACACCCTTAGGCGTTACTTTACCAACAAGGATATCGCCATCGCGGATCTCGGCACCGACGCGAATGATACCACGTTCATCAAGGTTCTTCAGCGCCTCTTCCCCTACGTTCGGAATATCGCGTGTAATCTCTTCTGGTCCTAGCTTCGTATCACGCGCTTCGGATTCATATTCTTCAATATGAATGGACGTGTAGACGTCATCTTTAACCAGTTTTTCACTTAGCAAGATCGCATCCTCGTAGTTATAACCTTCCCAAGTCATAAACGCTACGATAACGTTGCGACCAAGTGCCAATTCACCCTTCTCAGTGGACGGACCGTCACCGATGATATCGCCTTTTTCGATAATATCACCAGGTTTTACAATCGGACGTTGGTTAATGCAAGTCCCTTGGTTAGAACGGATAAATTTGTGCATTTTATATTTATCCAGGTCTCCAAGAACTTGTTTGCCGTCAACCTCGATATAACGTCTAACAGTTACTTCGCGAGCTGTTACACGCTCTACTTTCCCAGGCCATTTTGCAACAACCGCAACACCGGAGTCTTGCGCTGCTTTATGTTCCATACCAGTTCCTACAAATGGAGCTTGAGGAATTAACAAAGGAACGGCCTGACGTTGCATGTTTGATCCCATTAGGGCACGGTTGGCGTCATCGTTCTCAAGGAACGGAATCAACGCTGTCGCAACCGACACAACCTGCTTAGGAGAGATGTCCATAAAGTCTACCTTATCGCGAGGAACGTTAAGGATTTCACCTTTACGGCGGCAAATAACCATCTCGTTAGCAAATCTGCCATCTTCAGCTAGCGGCTGGTTCGCCTGAGCTACGTTGTATACATCCTCTTCATCAGCAGTCAGGTATTCAATCTCAGACAATACAACGCCGGTTTCAGGATTAATTTTACGGCGAGGCGTTTCAATAAAGCCGTAATCATTAATACGAGCAAACGTAGACAGGGAGTTGATCAAACCGATGTTTGGTCCCTCCGGAGTCTCGATCGGACACATACGTCCATAGTGAGAGTGATGCACGTCCCGCACTTCGAAACCAGCGCGTTCACGCGTCAAACCACCAGGTCCTAATGCGGACAAACGGCGTTTATGTGTTAACTCAGCAAGCGGATTCGTTTGATCCATGAACTGTGAAAGCTGGGAGCTACCAAAGAACTCTTTGATTGCCGCGATCACAGGACGGATGTTAATCAAAGCCTGCGGTGTAATTTGATTTTGATCTTGAATGGACATGCGTTCACGAACCACGCGTTCCATACGAGAAAGACCGATACGGAATTGGTTCTGCAACAATTCACCTACAGAACGTAGACGACGGTTACCCAAATGGTCAATATCGTCTGTAGTACCTATACGATGTAGTAGGTTAATAAAATAGTTAATTGCCGAAACAATGTCTGCTGGAGTAATATGCTTTACAGACATATCGATATTCGCATTACCGATAACCTTAACTACTTTGCCTTCTTCATCAAAGATATCTATAGATTGAAGAGTAATCGTTTCATTTTCTAGAACTCCACCATGTGTACGTACGTCCACATAGTTTACGCCACCCTCCAACATAGGAAGAATCTTTTCCAGAACACGACGGTCAATAATTTGACCTGCTTCTGCAATGATTTCACCTGTTGTTTTATCAATCAGCGTCTCAGCAAGACGTTGGTTGAATAGGCGGTTTTTAATATGGAGCTTTTTGTTCATTTTATAGCGACCTACTGATGCTAAATCATAGCGCTTTGGATCAAAGAAGCGAGAGATCAATAAGCTCTTCGCGTTCTCTACTGTAGGTGGTTCACCTGGACGCAAACGCTCATAGATTTCGATCAAAGCTTTCTCAGTAGAATCGGTGTTATCTTTTTCAAGCGTGTTGTTAACGAATTTCTCGTCATGACCAAGCAGGTCAAGAATATCTTTATCGGTTCCAAAACCTAAAGCACGAAGTAATACTGTAACTGGAATTTTACGAGTACGATCAATACGCACATAAATAATATCTTTCGCATCGGTTTCAAGTTCAAGCCATGCTCCACGGTTCGGAATAACAGTAGCGCTAAAAGTCTGTTTACCGTTCTTATCAATTTTAGTGTTATAGTAAACACTAGGGGAACGAACGAGCTGACTGACAATAACGCGCTCCGCTCCATTTATAATGAAGGTACCCGTTTCTGTCATCAGTGGGAAATCTCCCATAAAGACTTCTTGCTCCTTCACTTCGCCCGTCTCTTTGTTTAGAAGACGTACTTTAACACGCAACGGAGCAGCATACGTTACATCACGTTCCTTCGACTCATCTACGCCGTATTTAGGCTCACCAAGACTATAATCAATAAACTCCAGCACTAAATTACCAGTAAAGTCTTGGATTGGCGAAATGTCTTGGAACATTTCTCTTAGACCAGTATCCAAAAACCATTGGTAGGATTTTTGCTGAATTTCGATTAGGTTAGGTAGCCCCAGTACTTCGTTGATTCGAGAATACGTGCGACGCTGGCGGTGCTTACCGCTCTGGACCAGTTTACCTGCCAACTCATTCACCCCTCACTTTTTGTTGCAACACCTTTTATTAGATGTTGACCGCAACATGTCTTCCCTCTTAATATTTAGGAAAACGGAAAGCATCTAGCAATATAACACCAGACGCTGAAGACACAAAAATAAAAATGGGTTAACCATTTAACCTCATTTTTGATAAAAAAACTCTATTCTAAAAGAATTCCCAACCTTTTACAGCTTTAACCCTCTACGCAAAAAAATCAGCATAAAAAGGTGTTGACAAATCAGGAATCGCTCAGTTTAGACATTTAACCCATATTGACATTTTATAATGTTAACATAAGGGAAATGCCCCGTCAAGGAGATTTGGTCATTTTTTTGCTCGAATTATAAAATAACCCTTGCTTTTTTCGACAGTTTCTACCTCTCGAAAATATTCTTCTAATTTTTTAATAGCAGATGGTGCGCCTTGCTTTTTTTGAATAACAACCCACATCTCACCATCAGGCGCCAAAAGCTTATAGCCTTCCGTGAAAATGCGATGCACCGTCTCTTTTCCAGCTCGGATGGGAGGATTGGTTAAGATAACATCAAACTCTCTACCCTCTACTTGTTCGTAAAGGTCACTGGCCATAATCTCCACATTGGAAATACCATTTCGCTCTGCATTCCGTTTCGCAAGCGCTACTGCTCGTTCATTTATATCAATCATGGTAACAAGACCCTTGTTAGCTATCGATGCAGCCGCAAAACCTATCGGACCGTAGCCACAGCCCACATCAAGAACTCGTGCACGTTCCGAAAACTGCATGGTTTCTATTAAGAGCACGCTCCCAAAATCAATTCGTTCCCGAGAAAAAACACCACTATCGGTAGTAAAGTGATAGGTTTTTCCACGCAGCTCAAAATCAAATTCAGCTTCCTCATGTGCCGATTGTGGTCGGTTTGTGTAATAATGATCACTCATCCTCTTGCCTCCTTTCCCAAGCAATTCATTAAGGTGAAATAAGCCTAGATAGCAGAAATCCCCCAACCTTTATAGGTAAGGGGGATTTTTCTATAGACAGTAGAAGAATTACTTAACTTCTACAGTTGCACCTGCTTCTTCAAGCTTAGCTTTCATGCTTTCAGCTTCGTCTTTAGAAACGCCTTCTTTAAGAGCTTTAGGAGCGTTATCTACCAAGTCTTTTGCTTCTTTCAAGCCAAGACCAGTGATTTCGCGAACAACTTTGATTACGTTGATTTTGGAAGCTCCGCCGCTAACTAGGTTAACAGTGAACTCAGTTTGCTCAGCAGCTGCTTCAGCGCCACCAGCCATAACAGCTACAGGAGCTGCAGCAGTTACACCAAACTCTTCTTCGATTGCTTTTACTAGATCGTTCAATTCAAGAACGGACATACCTTTGATAGCTTCTAAAATTTGCTCATGATTCATTTTATTGTCCTCCAATCTTTCTTATAACGAATTAGGCACCTTGGCCTTCTTTTTGTTCGGAAACAGCTTTAACCGCAAGCGCGAAGTTGCGAACTGGTGCTTGTAGTACGCTGAGAAGCATAGACAACAAGCCTTCGCGAGATGGTAGTGCAGCAAGTGCTTTGATTTCAGCAGCGCCTACTACTTTACCTTCAATAACTCCACCTTTGATTTCAAGTGCTTCATTTTTCTTTGCGAAGTCAGCGATGATCTTCGCAGGAGCAATTACGTCATCTTTGGAGAAAGCAATTACGTTTGGTCCCAAAAGGTATTGGTCCAAATCGCTCAAGTTTTCTTGAGCTGTAGCTAAACGAGCCAAAGTATTTTTGTATACTTTAAATTCAACGCCAGCTTCACGCAATTGTTTACGAAGTTCAGTTACCTGAGCAACTGTAAGACCACGATAGTCAGCTACTACAGTTGTTTGACTTTCGCGTAACTTAGTAGCGATTTCGCTGATAACTTGTGCTTTCTCTTCACGGATAACAGTTGGACGAATTTCTGCCATTTGTTACACCTCCCGTGCAATCAATCCTAATGTAAATTGAAAATGCCCTCGCAGACGTTCGCGAGGGCACATATCAACAGAGCTAATCTATTAACAGTACACACCTCGGAAGGAAATTAAGCAACTTACCAATCGGTTCATTGCACCCTCTGTCTGCGGCATGACAATATTCTCTTTAACAACAGGTTATATATTATCAACTTCTCTAGCAGAAGTCAACTGTAATTATTTTACATCAACGCGTACACCAGGACCCATAGTGGAACTGATAGATACGCTCTTCATGTAAATACCTTTAGCTGCTGCTGGTTTTGCACGGTTAAGCGCATCTGTCAGAGCTGCAAGGTTTTCAGTTAGTTTTTGAACATCAAAGGATACTTTACCGATAGGAGCGTGGATGATACCACCTTTTTCTACACGGTATTCGATCTTACCAGCTTTGATTTCATTAACTGCTTTTGTAACATCGAATGTTACAGTTCCAGTTTTAGGGTTTGGCATTAGACCTTTAGGACCTAATACGCGACCCAATTTACCTACTTCACCCATCATGTCTGGAGTAGCAACGATAACGTCGAACTCAAACCATCCACCTTGGATTTTAGCAAGCATGTCTGCATCGCCTACGTAATCTGCTCCAGCTGCTTCAGCTTCTTTCGCTTTTTCACCTCTAGCAAATACAAGAACACGTTGTACTTTACCAGTACCGTGTGGCAATACAACAGCACCACGAATTTGTTGATCAGCACGTTTTGGATCTACACCCAAACGGAACGCTGCTTCAACTGTTTCATCAAATTTAGCAGAAGCTACGTTTTTCACTAGCTCGATCGCTTCAGTTACAGGATAAACTTTAGTCTTATCGATCTGCTTTGTAGCTTCTAGATATTTTTTACCATGCTTAGGCATTTGCAAATCTCCCTTCAATGTGGTCGTAGCGGTTTAATCCTCCCACAGGATGAGGTCCAAAGCTTGTAACTCACCCTTAACAAGCAATCAAAGACAAATTAGTCTTCGATTACGATACCCATGGAACGGGCAGTACCTTCAACCATGCGCATAGCTGCTTCAACAGAAGCTGCGTTTAGATCCGGTTGTTTCAAGATCGCGATATCACGAACTTTATCACGTTTCAAAGTAGCAACTTTTGTTTTGTTAGGCACGCCAGAACCAGACTCGATTCCTGCTGCTTTTTTCAATAAAACTGCTGCCGGTGGAGTTTTTGTAATGAATGTGAAAGAACGATCTTCAAATACAGTAATTTCTACTGGAATGATCATTCCTGCTTCACTCTCTGTACGAGCGTTAAATTCTTTACAGAAGCCCATGATATTAACCCCAGCTTGACCGAGTGCCGGACCTACTGGAGGTGCAGGGTTTGCCTTACCTGCTGGAATTTGTAGTTTAATTACGCGGATTACCTTCTTAGCCACGTAATACACCTCCTTCTTCGTGTGTGGTAATGCGGGGTACTCGCCCCTCCCACTCTACCAAAAAACCATGTAAGTTAATCAGTAGTGAGATTGAGAACCGCATTCGTCTGCAGATTCTAGAATCATCAAGAACTGTATCATATGAAACGATACTTTTCAAGATGAGTTCTTAATCCATTTTTTCAACTTGTGTATAATCTAATTCAACTGGTGTCTCGCGACCGAAAATATCCAATAGCACGCGAATTTTTTGTTTGTCGGCCAGAATTTCAATGATTTCTCCATCACGACCTGTGAAAGGACCATCCTTTACAGTAACCATGTCGCGAAGCTCAAAATCGATCCTAACTTTCGGCGCTTCAAATCCCATTGTTTTGAGAATTGTATCCGCTTCTTCAGGAAGCAACGCTGTTGGTTTGGAACCAGCTCCAGTGGATCCGACAAAACCCGTGACCCCTGGGGTATTCCGCACGACATACCATGAATCGTCCGTCATAACCATTTCAACAAGCACGTATCCAGGAAATACCTTTTTGGTAACTGTGCGTTTTTTACCGTCTTTATTCTCTACTTCTTCCTCAGTAGGAACAAGCACCCGAAAGATTTTGTCTTCCATGCCCATAGACTCAACACGTTTTTCCAGATTCGCTTTAACCTTGTTTTCATACCCAGAGTAAGTATGAACGACATACCACGCTTTTTCCATATCCACGAGGACGTTAGACGTCCGTCCCTCCTAAGACCCGAATATTACCTACTTCTTAATAATAAGACCGATCAGCTCTGAAATTCCAAAGTCCACCACAAACATAAATACCGCTAAGAACGTAATCGCAAGCACAACGACTGTTGTATAGCTAACCAGCTCTTTGCGATTCGGCCAGCGGACTTTTTTCAATTCAGAGACAACATCTTTTAAAAACGAACCTGTTCTGGAAAAGATATTCATATTGCTACCTCCAGACTTCTCGTTCATCATTATTTCGTTTCACGATGAACTGTGTGCTTTTTATCACGGGAGCAATACTTCTTCTTTTCGATGCGCTCAGGATTTGTACGCTTGTTCTTCGTGCTGATATAGTTACGATCACCGCAATCGGTGCACGCTAATGTAATGTTTACTCGCATCATTGCCACCTCCATCTTTTCTGTTACCTAAAGACTATAACTACAACCCAAATAAACTCGGGAAAAACCGCTACTTTTTTCCGTATGTTCATAGAAGTAACCATAGAATCTACTCTATGGCTACCAAACAAATTTATCACATCAGCTAGCTTAATGTCAACGAAATGCCTTGACAATTTTATACACTATCGTTCTAACTAATATTTCCTTGAATATAATTCGACAAAAAACAGGATTTTTGCGTTTATAGCCGAATACATGCTATAGACAGCCTTGTAAAATTCCAAATTACAGTTGCACTTCTCTACCTTCTAGATATCGTTCCAATTTCCGTTTCACTCGTTGCAATGCATTGTCGATAGACTTTACATGGCGATCCAACTCGACTGCAATCTGTTGATAAGAACGTCCATCCAGATAAAGCATCAGTACCTGACGTTCCAAATCGCTAAGAATTTCACTCATTTTCCCTTCAATGTCGTCAAATTCTTCTCGATTAATAAACAGCTCTTCAGGATCAGTTACCTTTGTTCCACAAATCACGTCAAGCAATGTTCGATCCGAATCCTCATCATAGATGGGCTTGTCCAACGATACGTAAGAGTTAAGAGGAATGTGCTTCTGCCTAGTTGCCGTCTTTATCGCTGTAATGATTTGACGGGTAATGCATAACTCGGCAAATGCCTTAAACGAAGTGAGCTTGTCCCCTCTAAAATCCCGTATAGATTTGTATAGGCCAATCATGCCCTCCTGTACAATATCTTCACGGTCCGCCCCGATCAAAAAATAAGAACGAGCTTTGGCCCGTACGAAATTTTTGTACTTATTGATCAGGTATTCTAGGGCCTCAGCATCGTTCTCTCGTACTAACTCTACTACTTCTTCGTCGGACATCAGATCATATTGAGTATGTTTCAACTCCTTGAGGTCAACACTCACTATTATCCCTCCGACACCTGGTTACATAAGATAGTGTTATTATACATGAATCGATAAAATAGCGTCAACCAAATGCGTTTTACTCTCTTCTCCATTTTTCGAAGATTTTCGCTATTTCATCATTTAACGGAATCCGTGAAAAATACTGGTCTTCATTTGTTTCTTTTACTGTTTGATTAATTTCCTTTTGGGCATTTTCTACTTCTAATAACAGCTCTCGTGCCGATTTCCGCAGAGCTCCCTGTCCAAAAATAACCCGCTGCGAGGTATAATCGGATGTAGCTACATATATTTGTCGATTTTTCTCGAAAAACTCATGAACTAGTCGTTCAATTTTTTCATCAGCCGTCTCTTTTTTCTTCGTAAAATAAACCTCAATCTTAAAATCTTCCTGTTTTCTTCCGATTCCCGGTATTTTATAGGCATCAAAAACTACGATGACTTTGATTCCTGAGTAGCTTTGGTATTCAGCTAATTGAGAAATGAGGAGGTCGCGCGCCTCATCCATCTGATCCTGGTCCTTTAAGACGCGCAACTGTGGCCAAGCCCCAATAATGTTATAGCCATCTACAATGAGCAGTTGCTTGCTCTTTCTTTTAGCCATTTCATTTTCCTCTAGGCAAGAGTGGGTTTCGTCCTCGATATACCTCATACATCAGAATAGCCGCCGCAACCGAAGCATTCAGCGAAGTAACTTGTCCAACCATCGGTAAACGGTAAAGGAAGTCGCAATTCTCGCGTACAAGACGACTCATTCCCTTCCCCTCACTACCAATTACCAAAGCAAACGGCATGGTGTAATCGCCTTCTCGGAAATCCTGTTTTCCTGCCGCATCTGTACCGCCAATCCAGAAGCCCTTTTCCTTTAGTTCCTCCATGGCACGTACAATATTAGTCACACGTGCAACCGGTACATATTCAATCGCTCCAGCAGATGCTTTGGCAACGGTTGCTGTCAAAGAAACAGATCGGCGCTTTGGTATAATGACGCCATGCGCTCCAACTGCATCAGCAGTCCGCAGAATCGAGCCTAAATTATGCGGATCTTCCAGCTCATCTAAAATAATGACAAAAGGTACTTCATTTCTCTCTTCTGCCTTAGCCAAAATATCATCTATCTCCACATAATCGTACGCCGCTACTGAAGCAATAACTCCTTGATGGTTATCTGAGTTAACCAATTGATCCAGCTTCTTTCGGTTAGCCGTGGTAATCACCACTCCAAGCTCCTTTGCCAGCGTGAAGATAGGCCCCATCTGGTTTTTATTAGCACCTTCCGCCATCCATATCTTATTAATAGTGCGTCCCGAGCGCAATGCCTCGATAACGGGGTTTTTACCCAAAATCCACTCTTCATTCATTTCATTTATTCTCCTTCCACGATCGCAAAAGCTTGTTGAATAATCTCCTGCAATCGCTTGTCTTCACCATTCAAATATAAATAACCGATCAGGGCTTCAAATGCTGTAGCATGCCGATAATCAACAATGCCAGCATTCTTGGCGCTTGATCCCGATTTAGCATTTCTTCCCCGCTTTACTTGCGCCATCTCCTCCTCCGTTAAAGAAGGAAGGAGATGATGCAGGATAGTCGCCTGCGCTTTTGCAGCCACATAGCGATTTGCCGTTTTATGCAGCAGATTTGGTTTTGCAATCCCTTGCGTTATCAAATGGCAGCGCACGTAATGAGCGTACGTAGCATCCCCTAAATAGGCGAGCACTAGCGGATTAATAAGTTTAGGATCACGGGCTAGTGTATCTCTTTCTATTATCATGTTATTGCTCCTTATTTTCGACGCCAGCGAATACCTTGTGGTGTATCTTCAAGGATAATTCCCATCTCTTGTAGTTGATCACGGATTTCGTCAGAACGAGCAAAGTTTCGAGCCTTTCGAGCTTCTGTGCGTTCTGCTATTAAAAGCTCAATCTCTTCATCTAGTAAAGCAGCCTCTTCCTGCAAAATTAACCCTAATACAGAGCTCAGCTCTTCTAGCAACTGACGGTAAGCTTTGATTTCCGTAGCCCCTACGTTATCATGACGCGTATATAGATTAGCTTCCTTGGCAATGTCAAACAATACTGTAATTCCATTAGCAGTATTTAGATCATCATCCATCTCTTCCTCAAAACGCTTACGCAAGTTCTCAATTACCTGCGCTTGCTCCTGAGCTAAGCCATTCGGCTCTTCCTCGCGCGCCGTATTTAGACGATGCCCCAGATTTACATAAGCATTTTTTATCCGTTCTAATCCATTAGCTGCTTGCTCCAGCATTTCATCACTGAAATTAATCGGACTGCGATAATGGCCGCTTAGCATGAAAAAGCGAATGAGTTGACCCGTATATTTTGCAATCAGGTCGCGCGCTAACAAAAAATTGCCCAAGGACTTAGACATCTTTTCGTTGTCGATATTAAGCATTGCGTTATGCATCCAGTATCGAGCGAACGGTTTGCCTGTAAAGCACTCTGACTGTGCAATTTCATTTTCATGGTGAGGGAAAGTAAGATCTGTTCCACCTGCATGAATATCAATGGACTCTCCTAAGAAGCGAAGGGCCATTGCAGAGCACTCAATATGCCAGCCAGGACGACCCGCTCCCCAAGGGCTCTCCCAAGAAATTTCTTGAGGCTTAGCCGCTTTCCACAGGGCAAAGTCAAGCGGGTTCTCTTTCTTTTCATTTACTTCAATGCGTGCCCCTGCTTGCAAATCGTCTAGGGGCTGATGAGATAGTTTGCCATACTCTTTGAAGCGATTAGTGCGGAAATAGACGTCGCCCTCGCTCTCGTAGGCAAATCCTTTTTCAATTAGTCCTTCAATAAAGGAAATAATTTCCGGAATCGTATTCATAACTCGCGGTTGAATATCAGGTGGCAGGACATTTACTCCTTGTAGATCCTGATTATATGCTGCCGTATAGCGGTCAGCCAATTCGGCCACTGTTGTCTGCTCTTCATTTGCTTTGCGAATTAGTTTGTCGTCTACATCGGTGATATTTTGTACAAATGTAACCTGATAGCCTTTGTATGACAAATAACGGCGCAATGTGTCAAACACGATGGCAGGACGCGCATTTCCTATATGAATATAATTATAAACGGTTGGGCCGCAAACATACATTTTCACTTTGCCTTCCTCTAACGGGATAAAGGCCTCTTTTTCACGTGACATCGTGTTATATAAGCGTATGCTCATTATTTGATTTCTCCTTTTTAACTTGATCAAGCTCCACTTTTAATTGAGCAATTTCCTTTTGCATGTCCCGAATCATTTCTAAAATCGGGTCTGGTAAATTAACATGGTCCAGATCACATTCTACCTTTTGACCGTTTTGTACCTTAATACGGCCCGGAATCCCAACTACTGTTGAGTGGGAAGGTACAGGCTGGAGGACGACAGAGCCCGCTCCAATTTTAGAGTAATCTCCAATTTTAAATGAACCGAGCACCTTTGCTCCAGAGGCGATAATAACATTGTTTCCTATCGTCGGATGACGCTTTCCTTTTTCTTTCCCTGTACCTCCAAGGGAAACCCCTTGATATATGGTTACATCATCGCCAATCTCACAAGTTTCCCCAATTACAACACCAGCTCCATGGTCAATAAACATTCTCCGACCAATCGTTGCTCCTGGATGTATCTCGATTCCTGTAAAAAAGCGCGTGATTTGAGAAACGAAACGAGCTGAGGTTTTCCAGCCTTTTTTCCATAATCTATTCGCCACTCGGTGTCCCCAAATGGCATGAAGCCCTGCATAAGTTAGCACCACTTCCCACGTACTCCGTGCAGCAGGGTCACGTTCAAACACGATCTGTATGTCTTCCTTCATCCTAGCAAACATGGGACTCCCCCTATTCTTTTGCCTGACCACCGGTTTCTTTAACGTTCCATCGTAAACGAAGCAGGCTTTACGTTTTGACAAGGCTTCAGCAGGGCAGGATGTTGTGCTTTTTCTCAGATGAATGCAAAAAACACCGCCTCGTACGCCTATATAGACGCAGAGACGGTGTTTTTACCGTGGTTCCACTCTGCTTAGATGAATCAAACTCTACTCCAAAGACGACTAGAGTTCATCTCGCTCAATACCCTTTATCGGCGGGTTCCCCGACCAATCTACTTGCAATAGACATTGTGTTCAATTGGTTGCTCCCAGGTGCATTTCCAAGAAGAGTCTACAAACGGCTTCCACCTATCCCGTTCTCTCTATTGAATCCTCTTTCTTGTACTTCTCCTGTTCAACGCGTGCAAAATCTATGTTGTTTTTATTATAGACTAGAAATCACTTGTTGTAGACGTGCCAATACTTTTTCGCGGCCAATTAAGTAAATGGATTGACCAAGATCACGTCCGTGCGCCTGACCTGTAATGGAAACACGCACTGGCATAAATAGTGCTTTCCCCTTATATCCAGTTGCTTTTTGAACTGCCTTTAATGAAGCATTAATTGTTTCTACACTATATTCATCTGCAGATTCAATGTGCTCCTTAAAGCTCACAAGTACCTCTTTTACTTGAGGCTCTTTTAATACAGCCTTGGCATCCTCTTCATAAACTACTTCATCTAAGAAAAAGAGAGCGGAAAGAGGTACAATCTGTGCACAATAAGACATTTGCTCTTGATATAGTGCTACGATTTGTTTTGCCCATTCTCTGCGTTCAGCAGTCAATTCTTCTTCTAAGAAGCCAGCTTCTTGAAGATGAGGAATGCACATGTCCACGATCTCATCTACTGGTTTAGCTTTGAGATAATGATTATTCATCCAATTCATTTTAGTGCTGTCAAATACAGCCGGGGATTTGCTAACTCGATCAAAACTAAATTTCTCGCTCAATTCTTCTAAAGAGAAGATCTCTTGTTCCCCACCCGGAGACCATCCTAATAACACAAGGAAATTCACAATAGCTTCTGGCAAGTAACCCATATCGCGATATTGCTCAATGAACTGAATAATGCTTTCATCGCGTTTACTCATCTTTTTACCCTCTTGATTTAAAATAAGGGCTAAGTGAGCAAATTGAGGTGCTTCCCAACCGAATGCTTCATAGATCATCAATTGACGAGGTGTGTTGGACAGATGCTCTTCTCCTCGAACAACATGACTGATTTTCATGAGATGGTCGTCGATTACAACCGCAAAGTTATAGGTTGGGATACCATCTGGACGACAGATAACGAAATCTCCGCCCATTTCATTTGAATCAAATGTTACTTCACCACGAACAAGATCATTTACTGTATAAGAACGATTTTCTGGCATAATGAAATGAACAGAAGGAACTCGTCCTTCTTTTTCATAGGCAGCTTTTTGTTCTGGTGTTGTATGGCGGTGCTTTTCTAAAATACGAGGGGTTTCATTGCGTGCAAGCTGCTCTTCGCGTTCTGCATCGAGCTCTTCCTTTGTTGCATAGCAGTAATACGCTTTTCCCTCTTTTAATAATTGTTCAATATATCCTTTATAAATATCCAAGCGGTCCATGCAACGATACGGGCCATATGGGCCACCGATGTCATCGCCCTCGTCCCAATCGACACCGAGCCATTTCAAGTTTTCCATTTGTTTCTCGGCGGCATTTTCCACATTGCGGACTTGATCTGTATCCTCGATGCGCACAATAAATTTTCCGCCTAAACGACGTGCATACAAATAATTAAATAGCGCTGTACGAGCACCGCCAATATGCAAATGACCGGTTGGACTCGGAGCATAGCGCAAACGAACTTCCTTTGTCATGATGACACCATCCTTATCCCATCTCTTCCAAACTTATGATACTACTAGACTTACGCATTGACAAGCAAACATACAGCCTGCGCAGCGATACCCTCCCCGCGTCCAGTAAATCCCAATTTTTCCGTTGTGGTTGCTTTAATATTCACCTGGGCAATATCTGCATCAAGCGCGTTAGCAATTACTTCACGCATCTGCGGAATATATGGTGCCATTTTAGGTGCTTGTGCGATGATCGTAGCATCAACATTTCCTAATTGATATCCTCGCTCTTTTACCAAATTCCATACATGGATGAGTAACTGCAAACTATCGGCATCCTTAAAAGCTGGATCAGTATCAGGGAAGTGCCGTCCAATGTCTCCCTCTCCAATCGCGCCAAGAAGTGCATCAGAAATCGTATGTAATAGTACATCCGCATCTGAGTGACCTAATAAACCTTTTTCATACGGAATGGTTACACCGCCTATGATGCAGGGCCTGCCTTCAACTAGTTGATGTACATCGAAACCTTGTCCGATCCTCATTTTCTCCTCTTCCTCTCTTCCGAACGCCTCTTCATAATCTCTTCCCCAAACCAGAGATCATCAGGAGTTGTCACCTTGATGTTTTCATAGCTACCATCAACAATTGTAACTGGGTATCCAAGCATTTCTACGAGCATCGCATCATCTGTTCCTACTTTTCCCTGTTCAAGTGCAAACTGGTGCGCTTCTTTTACGAGTGAAAGTGGAAAAGCTTGTGGGGTTTGAACCGCCCACAAGCTCTCGCGTGCCGGGGTTGCTTGAACGATTCCATCTGGACCTACGATTTTAATCGTATCCTTTACAGGAACCGCTACAACAACTGCCTGATGATCTTTCAATTTGGTTATGATTCCAGAAATTTGCTCCCCTGTGATAAAAGGTCTTGCTGCATCATGGATTAATACGTGCGTACAGCTCTCCGATAGAGCTTCAAGTCCATTTCGCACACTATCCTGACGCTCTGCGCCACCTATAGCCAAGATCACTGAGTATGGCATGCTCTTTCGCCATCGATCCATATCCTCATAATCTTGTTCATTTATCACCAGAACTACCTCAGAAATTCCTGGATGTTGAATGAAAGCTTCAACCGTATGCTGAAAAATCGGCTTATGCTGCAAATGCAACCATATCTTATTCTTACCAGCTTTCATTCGTTTTCCTTTTCCAGCGGCAACGATCACCACGCTTGTTTCCACACGTACCCTCTCCATTATGTTATCAATGCGCTACAATGCCTTCTCCAGCATCTTTGGCTTCGCGAAGATCATGCGGCCTGCCGACGTCTGTAGCACGCTGGTTACCAGCACATCAATCTCTAACCCAATATAATCACGGCCGCCTTCTACTACGATCATAGTACCGTCATCAAGATAAGCTACACCCTGACCGTACTCTTTCCCGTCTTTAATTACCTGCACATGTAATTCTTCACCCGGCAGGACCACAGGTTTAACCGCATTGGCCAAATCATTGATATTAAGAACTGGAACACCTTGCAATTCACAGACCTTGTTTAAGTTGAAGTCATTGGTAACCACTTTACCATTAAGCACCTTTGCTAGCTTAATTAATTTACTATCCACTTCCGCAATCTCTTCAAAATCTCCTTCATAAATTTGAACATTAACTTTTAATTCTTTTTGAATTTTGTTTAGAATGTCCAAACCTCTGCGACCACGGTTTCTTTTTAGTGCATCAGACGAATCAGCAATATGCTGCAATTCTTCAAGTACGAATCCTGGTATAACAAGCGCTCCCTCGATAAAGCCGGTGCGACAGATATCAGCAATCCGACCGTCGATAATGACGCTGGTATCCAAAACTTTATGCTCAACATTGGCACCAATGCCACCGCTTTCCTTTTTGCTCTTCTCCTTGCGACCTATAGAAAATACCGCCATAATTTCATCTCTTTTACGGAATCCCACCTGAAAGCCTAAGTAACCAAGCAAACCGGAAACAAGAAGTGGTAAGAAATCACCGAGAACTGGGACAGGTATACTATTGATCGGTAGGAATAATAAAAAGGCAACGATAAGTCCGATAATCAAACCTAAGGCTCCAAACATGACATCAGTAATAGGGAGTGTCAATAGCTTTTCTTCACCCCAGCGGATTGCATTCACCAAGTAATCCACCAACGTATTTGCCAACAGGTAAAACAAAATCACTCCTAGTACAGCCCCAATGTATGCTGGACGTGGAACTTCTCCAAAATTGAGCAAATCATTCAAAAATGAGAAAAATGCAGGCCCAAACTGATACCCCAGTCCTCCACCAATGATAACAAAGAAAAACTTACAGATTCGTTTTAACATAGGCTCACCTCCTCTTATTAATATAGACAGAAGATCTAACAAAAAAACCTAGTCTCCTGCAAATGATTTGAATGGTTTGTCTCATATCTCTTTCCCCTCACTATAACAAAATATTTTTTATAGTGTCAAATAGCCGGAAATTTTAACACAGCTTCAACATATACGTCAATCAAAAAAATATAAATTTGCAAAAGCCAGCAAAAATTCTAAGGTTTGACAGATGGATTAAGGAGTTTCTATAATAAACCATAATCAAGTGAATAGAATTTTCTGACTCCCCCTCATCAGAGAACAGAGGTGAATACTATTGTCTAGTGAAATCAAGGATTTTCAAGAACAAGTTTCCAACCTACTGATTAGACATCGGAGTATTTTAGATGTCATGTCTAAGCTGCAGGAGTCCAGCGCTCGAACAAACCGGGCCTTGACGAAAGCCGTAACTGATTGTGGATGCGTGGAGATTACTGCCTTAAAACAAGCCTTTGATCCTGCAAGTTCCTTACACGATAACCAGCCTCATCTAGACACGCATTTTTCGGGACAGCTTTGTGAGCATTGCCGGGATATCCTAACCGCTGAAATTGGAAAAAACTTATTTTACTTGGCTGCTCTTTGCAACGTCACTGATATTTCCTTATCCAAAGTACTCGAAGTTGAAACAGATCGACTCAATACGTTAGGAGTTTTTAATCTCTCCTAGAATCAATTGTTCTTTTCTCTCTATACTACGGATGAACCGGCAAGAAAGTTGCAACCCCCCGTTTGAGTTAAACGGGGGGTTGTTGTTTAATCCTATCAGGTTATAGATAATGCTTTTTCTCTTCTTGTGATTCTCTTTTTCTTACCTTGCGAATAAAATATTCAACGTTTTTTTTTATCCCATACAAAGCATATAGTGCGAGCGGCACAAATACCAGTTTGGAAATTTGATTCGGGAACATAATCGCAATAACAATCACACCAACAATGATGATGGGAGCAATCCAATATGCTGACTTCGGAATCCCTACTTTTTTGAAGTTTGGGTATTTTACGCGGGATACCATAAGGTAAGCAAGCATCAGCATCCCAAGTGCCAAGATGGTTGTCGGAAATACTTCATGAAATAAAGCCAGTGTAGCAAGTACACCACCAGCAGCCGTAATAGGCAAGCCGATAAAGTAACCCGGAACACCCGCTTGTACATTAAAACGCGCTAAACGACAAGCTCCGCAAATGGGGAAAAGAGCCGTGATGATAATACCTACTACACTGATTTCCTGCAATGCAACTACATACATGATAAAGGCCGGTGCGACCCCAAAAGATATAACGTCCGATAATGAGTCCAATTCTTTTCCAAATTCACTTTGTGCATTTAACATACGTGCTACTCGCCCATCCAAACCGTCCAACAGCATACCGACGATTACTGTAATGGCTGCGAAATCAACATAATCGTTAAATGCCAAGATCATTGCTACTATACCTAAAAATAGGTTGCCTAGAGTGAGCATGTTCGGCAATGCTTTCACAATCATAGTCTACCTCCGTTAATTATCATCCCACGATATTCTATCCCTACAGATAATCGTAATGGGTAAGAGTAGAAAAAGGGGGTAATTTATACCTGTTGACTTTAAAAAGAAAACCGTAACATAATTCCTTCATACTAATAGAACTAAATGTGCCTGTCAATGAACACTTGTTCCTGGATTCTTTTCAATCCGTCCTTAATGGCACGCGCTCTAATCTCACCAATTCCTTCTACATCGTCCAATTCCTCGATAGTAGCCATCAAAATGGAGTGTAGATTGCCAAAGTGGCAAATGAGGTTGCATATGACAGTGGAAGGAAGTCTAGATATTTTACTAAGCAATCGATATCCGCGTGTCATTACTGCCTCGTCCGACAGCTTATTCATATTTATATACCCCAACAGTCGAAGAAAGACACTTGGATCCATTAATTCCTCTGGACTTAGCTTACTCATTTCGTGTAAGACTTGTTTAGTATCCACCTTATCATCTTTTGCATAGTCTAAAATGAGTAGCTCTGCCTCTTGCTCCACATTGAACACAAGCTCTTCTAGCTGCAGGTTAATTAACCGACCCTCCGTACCCAATTCCAGGATATATTTTTTCATCTCTAACTTTATACGGATGACCATCTCAATCCGTTGCATAACCGATACAATTTCATGAACAGTGACTAATTGTTCAAATTCTAACGCACTTAGATTCGTAAGTCCCTGCTCTAATACCATCTTATATCTTTCCAAAGTTTGCAGTGCTTGATTCGTTTTCGCCAAAATAACACTAATATCTTTAATAACATAGCGCTGAGTTCCTTGGTATAACGTAATGACATTGCGCCTTTGGGAGATGGCAATAACCAAATGGTTCGTTAATCGTGCTGTACGATCGGCTGTCCGGTGCCTTGTTCCCGTTTCATTAGAAACAACAGCCCCACTGGGCAATAGCTGTGTGTTGGCATATAAAATCCGCTTAGCGTCCTGGCTGACAATAATAGCTCCATCCATTTTGGCCAATTCATATAAATGGGCTGGAGTAAATTCGCAGTCAATATAAAAACCACCGTCAATGATGTTTTTCATCTGTGGACTACATCCCACAACAATTAAAGCGCCTGTTTTGGCATGTAGAACGTTTTCCAGACCCTCACGAAAAGGCGTGCCTGGAGCGACAAAACGCAAAGCATCCAACATCAAATATAGCTACCCCCTCAATGCATATTGCAAAGCTTCCTCCACATTTTTTACACCAATTACCTCAATTCCAGCAGGCTTTTCTAGTCCTCGCATGCTTCTCTCAGGAATAATGACTCGCTTAAAGCCCAGTTTTTCCGCTTCGCGTATACGTTGCTCAATTCGAGAAACACCGCGGACTTCGCCTGTTAAACCAATTTCTCCAATCACTACATCATATGGATTGGTGGAATGATCTCGAAAACTACTAGCAATGCTTACCGCAATCGCTAAATCAATTGCAGGCTCATCTAGCCGAACACCACCGGCTACGTTTACATAGGCATCTTGATTTTGCAGCATCAAACCTACTCGTTTCTCCAAAACTGCCATAATCATAGCTATTCGCTGATGATCTACCCCGGTTGCCATTCGGCGTGGAGTAGCAAAACTGGTCGGGGAAACTAATGCCTGTAGTTCAACAAGCACGGGGCGAGTTCCTTCCATACTAGCTACTACTGTTGATCCAGCAACTCCAATCGGTCGTTCCGCTAAGAACAGCTCAGATGGGTTTTCTACTTCAGCCAGCCCTTTTTCTTTCATTTCAAAAATACCCATTTCATTTGTGGACCCAAATCGATTTTTAACAGCTCGTAAAATACGGAAGGTATTATGCCGATCTCCTTCAAAATAAAGAACAGCATCAACCATATGCTCAAGCATACGCGGTCCAGCGATAGCTCCTTCTTTTGTAACATGTCCGACAATAAAGATAGCGATACCTTTACTTTTTGCTATTCTCATCAGATGGCTGGTACACTCTCGGACCTGAGCTACACTCCCTGCTGCGGATGTGACTGCCGGATGAAAAATGGTTTGGATTGAGTCAATAATGACCACATCAGGGTCGACAAACGTTATCTGTTCCTCCACTTGCTCCAAATCAGTCTCCGTCACTACTAGCAGATTTGATGTTTGTACACCAAGTCGATCAGCTCGCATTTTAATTTGTTTAACAGACTCCTCACCTGAGATATACAACACTTTATTATTCTGATGTGCAAGAGCAAAAGAAGTTTGGAGAAGTAAGGTAGACTTTCCGATCCCCGGATCTCCCCCAACCAGCACCAATGATCCCAAAACTAAACCGCCGCCTAAGACACGGTTTAATTCACCTAAAGTTGTATCTAATCGTGGTTCCTCCTCACTTATGACCTCTGTGATGGGCTGTGCCCTTTGTTTGGTGGACATTCCGCGATCTCTGCCACCCGCTTGTTTACGCTCTAATTCTTCAACCATTGTATTCCAATTATTACAACCTGGACATTTTCCCAGCCATTTAGGACTTTCGTACCCGCATTCCTGACACACAAACTTTGTTTTTACTTTTGACATATAACATACTCCCGTATCTATAAATTCATTCTACTGTTGTTCGTGCAACTACTGTTAAATCCTGCTAATGGACAGCATTTTTATATCACCTTACTTGTATGCTAGATGTATAAAAAATATCCCCGAATCATCTTCGGGGATACGTACTGCTTTCTCCTGAAATTATACCATGTTTTGCTTCAGGATTTGTTTATTTTGTTACTTTTACTTGCTCCAAGCGTTTTACCGTTAATTTGCCGTCTTCCGCATCAATTTGAACGGTATCGCCTTTCGTGATCGTTCCCTTGAGCAATTCCTCAGACAAGCGATCTTCAATATTTCGTTGAATCGCTCGACGTAGAGGACGTGCACCATAGGCGGGATCAAAGCCCTCTTTAGCAAGAATTTTCTTAGCCTCATCGCTTAGTTTGAAATCAATCTCCTGTTCGACTAGGCGTTTGCGCAAGTCCTCAGTCATCAACGTAACGATTTTTTCAATATGCTCCTGTTCTAGAGAGTGGAACACAATAATTTCGTCGATACGGTTCAAGAACTCTGGACGGAAGCTACGTTTCAATTCATCCATGACTTTATCTTTCATATCTTGATATTTCTTTTCAGAATCATTCGTAGTAAAGCCAAGGGAGCTATTTTTCTTAATCATGCTTGCACCCACATTGGATGTCATGATGACTACCGTATTGCGGAAATCAACCGTCCGTCCTTTAGAGTCTGTCAATCGTCCATCATCAAGCACTTGTAATAAGATATTAAAGACATCTGGATGTGCCTTTTCAATTTCATCTAGCAAAATAACTGAGTATGGTTTACGGCGAACCTTTTCTGTCAATTGACCGCCTTCATCATAACCCACATATCCCGGAGGCGCACCGACTAAACGGGCAGTGGTGTGCTTCTCCATGTACTCAGACATGTCTACACGAATCATGGCATCTTCATCACCGAATAATGTTTCAGCCACAGCACGAGCTAATTCTGTTTTACCTACCCCTGTAGGGCCTAAGAAGATAAATGAACCGATTGGACGCTTTGGATCTTTTAAACCGGCGCGAGCGCGACGTACTGCACGGGCAACTGATTTAACAGCCTCATCCTGTCCAATAACTCGGTCGTGCAGAATATCTTCCATTTTCAACAGACGTTCTGTTTCTTCTTGCTTCAATTTTAAGACAGGAATACCAGTCCAGTTAGCTACCACATGAGCGATATCCTCCTGAGTAACCTCCATGTTTAGTTTTCCTTGTCTCTCTTTCCAATCCTTCTTAGTGGAATCAAGCTCCTCGCGTAGTTTTTGTTCCTTATCTCGTAACGCTGCAGCTTCTTCAAATTCCTGAGATTGTACGGCTGCGTCCTTTTCTTTGCGAACCTCTTCTAATCGCGCTTCTAGCTCTTTTAGGTTAGGTGGTACGGTAAAGGATTGCAGGCGAACCTTGGAAGCTGCCTCGTCAATTAAATCAATAGCTTTATCCGGCAAAAAGCGATCTGTTATATAACGATCTGACAATTTTACCGCTTGATCAATGGCCTCATCAGTAATTTTTACACGATGATGGGCTTCATAACGGTCACGTAAACCGCTTAAGATTTTAATCGCATCTTCTGGAGTCGGTTCATCTACTTGAATTGGTTGGAAGCGGCGTTCGAGCGCGGCATCCTTCTCAATGTATTTACGATACTCATCCAGCGTGGTAGCACCGACACATTGTAGCTCGCCGCGAGCAAGTGCTGGTTTAAGAATATTGGATGCATCAATTGCTCCCTCAGCTCCGCCTGCTCCAATTAATGTATGCAACTCGTCAATGAACAGAATAATATTTCCTGCTTGTCGAATTTCATCCATAATTTTTTTCAGACGATCCTCGAATTCACCACGATATTTGGTGCCGGCTACCACTGTACCCATATCTAAAGTCATGACACGTTTATCACGCAATGTTTCCGGAATTTCATTATTAACAATTTTTTGAGCTAGACCCTCGGCTATCGCTGTCTTACCAACACCGGGTTCACCAATTAATACTGGGTTATTCTTTGTCCGTCGGCTCAATACCTGAATCACACGTTCAATTTCCTTCTGACGACCGATCACCGGATCAAGTGAACCTTCTTTAGCAATAGCCGTCAAGTCCCGTGCTAATCCATCTAAAGTAGGAGTATTTGCCGATGCGTTGCTTCCAGATGGCTGATGAGATGACATCATTTCTGAGCTGCCCAATAATTGCAATACCTGTTGACGTGCTTTATTTAGGCTAATGCCTAGATTGTTCATGATTCGCGCAGCAATTCCCTCTCCCTCGCGAATGAGACCTAACAAAATATGTTCGGTTCCCACGTACGTATGACCTAGCTTGCGAGCCTCGTCCATGGACAGCTCAATTACTTTCTTAGCTCGCGGGGTGTAGTTTGGTGTATAATTTGTCGTGTTTGCCGGTTGTTCAGGAGCACGACCGATTAAAGATTCCACTTCATTTTGAATTTTATCAAGGCCGAGACCGAGTGCTTGAAGTGCTTTTGCCGCAATTCCTTCTCCCTCTCGGATCAGACCTAAAAGAACATGTTCGGTTCCAATATCTTTGTGACCTAAACGAACTGCCTCTTCCAATGCTAAAGCTAATACTTTTTGTGCACGCTCTGTAAATCGTCCAAACATCATAGTATAAGCACCTCCATTACTCTTCTCTTATGAATTACATTTTAGTCGTTCCCGAATAACATAAGCTCTACGCTCATCTCGTTGTTCTGGTGTTAATTTCTGTCCCGCATCATATTGTAAAAAACCGGGTTGTGTGCTAACTAACAGCTCATTTACAACAAATGGGCTGCATGCTTGTAAATAACCCAAATCTATTCCCAAGCGTACATCAGATAAGCGCTGAGCCGCTTCTTTTGATTCTACTGTTCTTGCATGAGTCAAAATCCCGTAAGAACGAAAAATCTTATCCTCAATAGATATGCGATTATGCTCTTGCAAATACTGACGCGCTTCACGCTCTTGTTCAATAATTTGGCTTGCAACGCTGTATAGATTTGAGATAATATCTGCTTCCGACATACCGAGTGTCACTTGATTGGAAAGCTGAAAGAGGTTGCCAACAGCTTCGCTTCCTTCCCCGTACAGACCCCGAACAACCAAGCCTACTTGAGTAATTGCTTGCAAAATTCGATTAATCTGCTGGGTCATCACAAGTGCAGGTAAATGTAACATGACAGAAGCACGTATACCAGTACCTACGTTTGTAGGACAACTAGTTAAATAGCCTCGTTTTTCATCAAAAGCATAATTGACTTGTTTTTCGAAGATATCATCCATCTTGCTTCCTTTTTCCCAGGCTTCCCGCAATTGAAAACCTGGCAAGAAAACCTGAATACGCAGATGATCTTCTTCATTGACCAAAACACTAATGGATTCGTCCTCACTTAAAATGACGGCACCTTTTCTGGATTCCTCTGCCAAATTAGGGCTGATAAGATGTTTTTCTACCAGCACTCTCTTTTCGAGAGGCTTCATGTCCTCCATGGACAACAGTTCGAAGGAGCCTTTCTTCTTCATAGAAGGAGAATCGATTACTTCTTTTACTTTACGTACGACCTCTTCTGCCTGTGAGTCAGTAGCTAAGAGTGGAAATGGATGCTGACGTAGGTTCCTAGCGATTCGCAACCGCGTACTAATAACAATGTCAGAGTCAGGACCCTCACCTTTCATCCAATTACTCCATGGGTGCTGGGTAAAACGCTGTAGGGACATACTTGATGTTCACCTCCACCATTTATTCACTTGGATTGTTCAATCTTTTGTTCCAATGCACGAATACGGTCTCTAATTTCCGCTGCCTTTTCAAACTCCTCTGTAGCAATATGCTGTTGAAGAGCCGTTTTTAGTTGCTGTAAGTCCTTTTTTATCTTTAATTGGCTACCTGTACGTTCAGGTACTTTCCCCATATGCTGGGTATTTCCATGAATTCTTCTAAAGAGCGGGTCAAGTTTGGCTCCAAAGTAGTTATAACAATCACTGCAACCAAAACGACCACTCTTGCTAAATTGTGTATAGGTTAATCCGCATGTTTCGCAACGCGTAAGCGGAGAAACTGTATTTTGGCTAATCTGTTGACTGCTGACACCTTTATTCATAGGGTCAAAATTTAATAAACCAGCCAATAAATTATTTAGACCAAAATTACCAAAGCCTGAGAAATATTCGCCTTTTTCCTTGGCACATTGCTCGCAAATGTGTGTCTCAGACTTTTCGCCATTTACGATTTTGGTAAGATGTAAGGTTGCGGGACGTTTGCCGCACTCTTCACAATTCATAATCAGAACCTCCTTACAAGTCAATCGGTACAACCAGACTTTTAGGGTTAATTCTATTCTTTGCAAAGGTGTAACTTCTATGTTATGAGGATTGATGTAATCATATGCTTTAAGATACTGGCTCTTAGCTGATCTCGTAAAGGTGTATTAACCATCAGCACCTGTCTTGAGGTGGCTACCTTCATTAAAGTGGCTTCCCGCAAACTAATCCATCTTTCTTCCACTAATCGATCAATGATAGAGTAGCCGTATGATTGAGTTATACTATCGCCAATCATTTCTTCTGTCAAAAGCTCCTGCAATGTATCCTTACACAAAATTTGCGCCTTTCGAATCCGGATAAAGCCTCCACCGCCACGTTTACTTTCAACAATATATCCTTTTTCAATAGAGAAACGTGTGTTAATGACATAATTAATTTGGGACGGTACACATTGAAACTTTTCGGCAATATCACTCCGCTGAATTTCAATAGCTCCATTCGGACTCTCCTGAAGTATGCTCTTTAAATGCTGCTCAATGATGTCCGATATATTTCGCAAAGTGTCGCCTCCTTGCCTAAGAATATGAGTGAAGCTAAGGGCGTTAAAATTAATTTTTTAGTTTGTCAATTTGACTTTGACTATCTTTGACTTTTATTATAATTACTTTTTTATTTACTTTCAACCCTTATTTCCCTTACTCCTTTATTTTGGTCAAAAAAGGTCTATTTCAACCTGCATCATCAAAAAAACCACCTTTAAAAAGGTGGTTCATTTTTACCTGTTTATTTAGATTGATAAAATGGTACTTGCTGAAGTAATTTCTCATAGCCTTGAATGACGACATCTGCATTTTTTAATTCGCCAGATTCAGCAAAGCCAAAATCACAGCCTATTGTCCATAACTGATTTTTTTTACCTGCCTCAACATCTGACTTACGATCTCCTACCATGACTGCCTGCTTAATATCGTATGTTTTTAGAAGAAGGGCAACCAGATCTACTTTTGACTCGGTTTGGAAACGTCCGGCTGAGTATAGATCAGTAAAAAGATGCGTGATGTTAAAGTGCTCACATATTGCTTCGACATAACCGTCCATGGCATTAGATGCTACAAAAAGCGCGATTCCTTGCTCGTGCAGTGCTGTTAGTTGTTCTACTACTCCCGGATACAGGGAAACAACACCTTCGTCTAATAATTTCTCTTCATGCTTGGCTAATAACTCCGTAGCCAGTTCCCTTGTCTTTTCATCTGCTTCCGGTAGGAGTACATCCCATATTTCATCTAGAACCATACCCAAGGTATTAGTAATAGCACGATCATCAGGAAGTTCACCATCCCATAGCTGGCGATTTCGCAAATCTTGAAAGGTGCGTCTAAAACCTGGAATAGCCATAGACTCTGTTTGCAATAAAGTACCATCCATGTCAAAAATAACGGCATGCTGTATGCTCACTCTACCACCTCAATATCGTGTTGTTAAATGATTGTGACCGATTTTCATAGAAATCACTCATCTACTGCATATCTTGTTTAATAAATGCAGCGATGTCATAAGCGGCAAACGGACGAGCAATCATTTCTGCTTGTTGTCGCATTGCTTTAGACTTTTGTTCATTTAAAAGCACTTGCTCAATTGAGTATATCAAATCTCGACTCTCTGTAGCGTGGACAGCACAGCCATTGTTTAACAAAAAGTGACTATTTCGTTCTTCTTGACCGGGTAATGGATTAAAAATAACCATAGGAACACGTTTGCTTAATACCTCAGCAGTTGTTAGACCACCTGATTTTGTCACAATCGCATCGGCTACTTCTAAATACTCATGAAAATTATCTACATATTGTAATGCCACTACATCATGAGAATACGAATTGTTTGTAACACTTCTGTATAATTTTTCATTTAGACCTGTTAAGACGAAAATTTTTAATGGGATATGCAAGGCATCCAGGCCTTGCAATACTTTATCCATGGGGCCTAATCCCAATCCACCACCGGACAATATTAATACCTTTTGGTCGGGCTTTATTTCAAATTTAGCACGAAGCTCCTGTTTATTAACCTCTTCTCTAAATTTGCGCATAATCGGGATGCCCATTGGTTTAAATTTTTGACGATTTTCATGATAAAGATCAACTAAGTAAAAAAGCTGTTCACTAGCAATAAAATAATGGTCAATATGATGATTCACCCAGGATGGATGGATTGTATAATCCGTTATAATTGTATAAATTGGTTCGGTCCACTGGTTACGTCCCTTCAATACAGAGAGCATACAGCTAGCAAATGGATGCGTAGCAATAAATGCATCCGGTTCTACACTGTTAATCAATCGTTTTAAATTATTTGCCAGTAGCTTATTAACAAAAACATTCATATCAAAAAGTCTGGTTTTCTCTGTATTATGATAAATTTTACCCCAAACACTTGGAGAGAGCTTTAATATATTCGTATAGCTTTCCAATAAGATTTTATGGAAGGTTGGACTTATATATTCAAGGGTGTCTATTACCATAGAAGCATAACCAAGTTCGCTTAACTCTTCCTGAATCGCACGAGCAGCCTGGTTATGACCGTTGCCAATGGAGGCGGAAAAGATGAGTATCTTTTTCATTTCGACTCTCCTTTGCTGTCTATTCCAACATCAGTTCATTTGCACCCAATTCTTTTTACATACCAGCATGCCTTACATATTCTGTAAGGCTTCAATGAGCGTCCTATGATTGGGGTACGAAGATGAGGAAGGCCTAATTCATGTAGGAAAAGTATATTTAGCCAGATTTGATTCCTATCCTTAGCATATCATACCATTGGTTATAACCTAAGTCATATCTTCATGTGCATTTATGTTCTAATGTTCTCTTATGTAATACGATTTAACACTGCAATAAGATACACTATGATTCGATCTAAATAATCTTTTCATAAAACGAAAAATCTCTCAACAATAATCTGTTGAGAGAATCTATTCATGATCTTCATTCCCTG
>NZ_JAUKFY010000024.1 GCF_030489605.1 Brevibacillus laterosporus | reverse complement strand
AGGGACTCCTTACCACGGAGTCCCTTTTTTTACACTGGATAAACCGGATGTTTACGATTGGAAAAGGTTTGCTGTTTACTTTGGTAAGCATCAAAACGCCAGATTAACTCATTTCTTAGCTGAGATGGCTCAATTATCGCATCCACAATCAACTCTGAAGCAAGCAAGTAAATGTCAATATCTTCTTGATATTCCCGCCGTTTTTCCATAATAAACGCCTGCCGTTCCTGTGGATCATCAATTGCTTGAATCTTGTTGCTATATACGGCATTCACAGCCGCCTCTGGCCCCATCACCGCAATTTGGGCATGAGGTAATGCAAGAGTCGCATCCGGTTCAAATGCGGAGCTAGCCATTGCATATAGACCGGCCCCGTATGCTTTTCTTACAATTACGGATATTTTAGGCACAGTAGCTTCTGCCATTGCCGAAATCATTTTAGCTCCATGACGAATAATGCCAGCCCGCTCGACCGCTGTTCCGATCATAAACCCTGGCACATCTGCAAGGAACAGAATCGGTATATGGAATGCATCGCACAAGGTTACAAAGCGAGCGGCTTTATCTGCTGAATCGACAAATAAAACGCCACCTTTGACACGCGGTTGATTGGCAATAATGCCTACTGGTTTGCCGTTAAGATGAGCTAAACCGGTGATCAGCTCTTGAGCAAATAGCTTCTTTATTTCAAAAAACGATCCGTCATCTACCAAGGCATCAATTAAATCATACATGTTAAAGGGTGCATTCTGATTTTCCGGTATGAGTGAATTGATATCCTTTGCTGTTTCCACTGGGGATTTTGCTTTTACCTCCGGCGGTCGCTCTTGATAATGTGACGGGAAAAAGCTCAGGTAACGGCGAGCTGATGCAATGGCTTCTTGTTCGGTAGCAGCCAGAACATCACCACAGCCACTAACGCTACAATGCATGCGAGCCCCGCCTAATTCTTCCAGCGATACTTTTTGACCAATAACCATCTCTGCCATCCGCGGAGACCCTAAGTACATACTTGCATTGTTTTCCACCATAATCACGATATCACAAAAGGCTGGGATATAGGCCCCGCCTGCGGCAGAGGGACCAAATAAAATGCATACTTGCGGGATTTTTCCAGATAATTTTACCTGATTATAAAAAATTCGCCCTGCTCCGCGACGACCTGGGAACATTTCCAGTTGGTCTGTAATTCGTGCTCCTGCGGAATCCACCAGATATAGCAATGGCACACATAGCTTTTCTGCTGTCTCTTGAATCCGAATAATCTTTTCTACTGTTCTAAAGCCCCATGATCCCGCTTTCACTGTGGAATCGTTTGCCATAACGCATACCGTTTGTCCGTTTACTTTGCCAATGGCGGTAACCACTCCATCGGCTGGTAGATTGCCTGCCTTATAGTTCGCAAATAAGCCATCCTCTAGCGTATATTCCCCTTCATCAAACAATAAATTCAGACGATCACGCACAAACAGCTTACCTTGTTCCTTTTGCTTGTCATGATATTTTTGATCCCCGCCTTGTTTTATTTGCTCTATCCGTTGCCGTAATAGCTCTTCGATTGATTGGCTCATTTTTTCCCCTCCTTATTCCCCTTGATATACGGGTTTTCGTTTTTCTGCAAAAGCTGCAAGTCCTTCAAGGCGGTCTTTCGTTGGCACTAGGATTTGGTAAGCATTGCTCTCTATCGCCAATCCTGTGGCCACATCCACCTCCATGCCATAATCAATCGCCCATTTAGCCTGAGCAAGGGCGAGAGGCGCGTTTGACGCAATTTGTTGAGCTAGAGAAAGGGAAGCATCCAGTACCTGATTTGCTGGAACGATTTGATTCACCAAGCCAATTTCCAATGCTTCTTTGGCCCCGATGCGTCGTGCTGTCAAAATCAATTCCTTCGCTTTCCCTTTACCAATCAGCCTTGGTAGTCTCTGTGTCCCACCAGCTCCTGGAATAATGCCCAGTGAGGTTTCCGTTAAACCTGTTTGCGCTGTCTCGCTCATAACCCGCAGATCGCAAGCAAGAGCAAGCTCTAATCCGCCTCCAAACGCAATTCCGTTAATGGCCGCAATTACAGGTACGGATAAACGTTCAACTTGGGTAAATACGTCACGAATCGTACGAATATACTGCTGAACCTGGGATTGCTGCATGATTTTGCGCTCTTTCAGATCAGCTCCTGAGCAGAATGCTTTATCCCCAGCACCCGTGATGACTACAACACGTATATCCGTATCCGTCGATACTTCCAGCAGCAAACGCTGCAATCGTTCTAATGTCACTAGATTTAAGCAATTGTACACCTCTGGACGTTGAATGGTAAGGATACCCACCTGACCTTGTTTTTCAAGCTGAATCGTCATACGCCCCTCCTCATCATCCTGCTGCCGTCTTTAAGACTTTGGATGGTAATTCTCTGCCTAATATTCTTTGAATAAATTGACCAGCTTCTACCAGCTTATCTAATTGAATCCCAGTCTCATAACCCATTCCATGCAATAAGTACACGACATCTTCTGTGGAAATGTTGCCCGCGGCTCCGGGAGCATAAGGACATCCCCCCAAGCCACCTATTGAGCTATCAAACGTACGAATTCCATGGTGTAGGGCCGCTACTACATTAGCCAGACCCGTTCCCCGTGTATCGTGAAAGTGACCGGCAAACCAAGTAGCCCCCCACTCTTTTTCAAAAGCTGCAAATACCTCGTGCACCTGACGCGGTGTGGCAACACCAATCGTGTCTCCGATGGACAGCTGATACACTCCCATGGCCAGAAGCCTTTCCACGACTCGCATACTTTCTGTCAAAGAAACCTCTCCGTCATAAGGACATCCAAACACTGTTGAAATATAGCCGCGGACGCGCAGTCCCATTCGCTGTGCCTCTTGCGCCACCTCGGCTAAGACAGGATAGGTATCGTCTCGTGTTTTATTAATATTCTTGAGATTGTGGGCTTCGCTTGCGGACATGAAGATTGCTACCTCATCCACCTGATTCCCAGTGATTCGCTGTAGCCCCTTGAGATTGGGAGTCAGCACACTATAGTGAACATCATCGAATCGGGGGACACCAGCAAGCACCTCGGTGGCATCTGACAATTGCGGAATCCATTTTGGATGCACAAGCGAGGTAGCTTCGATATGGCGAATTCCCGCTTGAGTCAGCTTTGTAATCAGCTCGATTTTATGTGCAGTACTGATGAGCGCTTCTTCATTTTGCAACCCATCTCTCGGTCCTACTTCATACACCGTAATCTGCATATGAACTCAACTCCCCAACCGAACGATCGCTCAGTTTGTTTGCAAAAAAATTATTCTAGCTCCAAAAGAACGTCTCCCTCATTAACAAAGTCTCCTATATTGACCTTAACCGATGCTACTTTCCCAGCAGACTCCGTTTGAATAGGCACTTCCATTTTCATGGATTCGAGCATAACAACATCTGCTCCCGCACTTACCTCTGCTCCTGCTTGGGCCAATAATTGAATAACGGTCCCCGCCATACTTGCAGTTACTTGTTTCATCGTAGTTACACTCCTTTAGGTTCTCTCATTTGTTGGATAAATTGGGTATCGTAGCACCCCTTTTGGAAAGCTGGTTGTGCTAAAACCTCTTGCAAAAAAGGCAGATTGCTCTTTACGCCTTCAATTTTATAGCTCTCAACCGCCTGCTGCGCTAATAAAACCGCTTGTTCCCGTGTCTCACCTGAGACAATCAGCTTCGCGATCATCGGATCATAAAACGGCGTCACGATCGTGCCAGCCTGCACTGCATCATCAATGCGAACGCTTTCTAGCCGCGGTACGTCATAAGCCGTTATCGTACCTGGTGATGGAAAAAAGGTAACAGGATCTTCAGCATAGATCCGCAATTCTATGGCATGTCGTTTTGCTTTGACCTCTTCCTGAGTAAAGGATAACGCTTCACCCCGTGCAATGCGGATTTGCCATTCAACTAAGTCAATCCCGATCATTTCTTCTGTCACGGGATGCTCCACTTGCAAACGAGTGTTCATTTCTAGAAAGTAAAAATTGCGCTCCCCATCCATAATAAATTCAACAGTCCCTGCACCAGTATATCCAACCGCCTTGGCTGCCGTTATGGCCATATCACACACGCTAGCCCGCGTTTTTTCATCTAAAAACGGGGACGGGCTTTCTTCCACAACCTTCTGATGCCGTCGTTGAATAGAGCATTCGCGCTCCAGCAAATGCAGTGTTGTTCCCTGTTGATCAGCCAGGATTTGTACTTCAATGTGATGCGGTTGTTCGATGTAACGTTCCAAAAACATCGTATCATTTCCAAAATAAGCTTTTGCTCTTCCTTTAGCAGAAAGGAATGCCTGACGCATTTCATCATCGCTGCGGCACACCTGCATGCCTATGCCTCCGCCTCCAGCGCTTGCTTTGAGCATAAGCGGATATCCAATGGATGCCGCCAATCGCACTGCATCCTCTGCGGTTTCCAGATGATCTTCAATCCCCGGAACAACAGGCACCCCTGCCCTGCGCATGAGCTGTCTAGCGTTTATCTTATCTCCCATTTGCTCGATAACAAACGGAGACGGTCCAATAAAGAGCATGCCCTCCTGTTCACATCGCTTTGCAAACTCACTATTTTCAGAGAGTAGTCCATAGCCAGGGTGGATAGCATCCGCACCTGCTTCCTTGGCGGCTTTTATGACAGCCTCCATATTCAAATAGCTCTGTGGTACTGGCGGTGGTCCAATCCGAATCGCTTCATCCGCTTCTTTGACGAATAAAGCATCTTGATCAGCATCTGAATATACAGCTACGGTAGCTATCCCCATCTGTTTCAGGGTCCGAATGATTCGTCTTGCAATTTCCCCCCGATTGGCAATACAAATTTTTTTCACGACCTCACCCTCCTTTTCACCAAGAAATTAGTCTCTTCTTTATATTGCCACTAATTTGTCAATTGTTCTAGATGTCAGCTAAAATTTTTTCATAAAACCAAACATTTCGCTAAAGCACACTTATCAGTATTCAAATTGAGCATTTCTGGGTAATCAAGTGTATAATAAAAAAGCAGACGTAATTTTTGAAAGGGGGCCATATCAATGTATGAAGTAGTACGCTTGCACATTAATTACAAAACATTGGAAGAGTTCCAAAAATTCCGTGAGTTTGGACTTGAAGAGCTGTCCATGAAAGAAGATTTGCAAGCCAATATTATCGAAAACGACTCTGAATCTCCCTTCTACGGGATTTATCATGAAGATCGTTTAGTTGCCCGGATGAGTCTATACAAAATTGATGCCAAGTACGATCGTTATTTTCAACCAAAACAAGATTATTATGAACTATGGAAGCTAGAGGTATTACCTGAATATCGCAATCATGATTATGGAACTGCATTGGTTAACCATGCCAAGAGCTTTTGTTTGCCGATTAAAACAAATTCCCGCTGTAGAGCAGATCAATTTTGGACGAAAATGGGGTTCTTCCCTGTGAAATATAATCCAGTTCGAGATAGAGGAGAGAATCCCTACGTCTGGTTACCTACTACGGTAGGTTTGCAAGATTAACTTTTTTATGAAGTAAATTACTTGTAGGCAAGCTGACGCATTCCGGTGTCAGCTTTTTTTGTATGTATGAAAAGAGCGATCCCACGTAAGGACCGCTCATCTGCTTACTTTTCGCGATTATTCAATCCGTTCTAGATTGCCGTTTGAATCCATTTTAAAGACTGGCTTAGAGGTTTCCTCTTCTTTTAAAAAGGCCAAGCGTCTTGCACGATCCATAATTTGCAGCAACGCTTTATAATCGTTGTTTACCCCGATATGGTCCTCTAAATTTTTTCTGAGCTGCACATTTTGCTCTTTTAAATCCTTTATTTCTCGCTCACGCTGTTCTAATTCTCGTTCTAATTGCTTAAACCTCCGAACAACATCTTTATACCCCTGCAACAGCCTAATAGCTGATTCCACCTGCTGTTCCTCACTTATTACTCTGGACGTTTCTATAGCATGCGTGAATGTAGGTATAGGCATAGCCACAGACGGCTTGCTTTCGTGAGCTTGAGCAGTGCTTTCATGTAGATGCAACTGCTGAGAAATAATTGAATCCGTCACCGGCTCACTTTTTTGCTTTTCACGTGACTCAGGAGCACTATTTTCTATGGGTTCACTTGAAATCTTGTTATCCAAACGAATGTCAGGCTGGATTCGTCCCAGCTTTTTCATTTGCTGACGCTGTGCCTTCGCAATAGAGATCGCAGCATCATACTGCTTGCGCACAGTGCTATTCCAACGAAACCCGCAGGCGGCGGAGGTCCGCCCTAGCCGCTGACCTACCTCTTCAAAAGCTGCCAACTGAGTGCCGCCCTCGCGTATATGGCGAAGCGTTACCTCTGCGAGTACCAGATCATCATCTTCCGTCCAAGCATCTTGTCTTGAAGCTACCATATATAAAGTCCCTCCCGTTTACTGATAAGAACGATGTAGTTCATTCTATGCTTTTCCCTACTCTTGTAGAATAACAATTACTAGAAAAAAGTATCCCCAAGCTGACCGTTCTTTAAACGGGAGTAAATCTACTTAACCTAGCTATTCGCCCTTACGAAAGAATGAACTTATATACTGAAGATGTTCTTCGTTGCCCCATAACGCGGAGCATTGTTCAAGCTCCATTTGAATCGATTCTTGTAATGACACGCCTTTCTTCTTCCAAGTTAGCATGTTCATATAAGCTGAAATACTCTTCAAGGGCTGCTTAGCAATCGCCGCAGCGAATTCCATTGTCTTCTCTCTTAGTTTGTCCGCCTGATATACGCCTTCCACTAACCCTATTTGCAAAGCCTCCTCAGGCCCCAGCTTCTCTCCTGTTAGCAGCAAACGCAACGCGATAGATTCTGGCATTTTCGCAAAAAGACGACTACCACCGCCAAAGCCCGTAGTAATATGCATCGTAATTTGCACAAAGCGAAAAACAGCCAGCTCACTCATGAAGCGAAAGTGACAAGCGCAGGCAAATTCAGCTCCGCCACCGATAGCTGGACCATTTACCATCGCAATGGTTGGTTTTCGAAATAAATCTATTCTGGTCAATAATTGTTCCGCTTTCTGTAATAAAGGCAGGGAATCTGCTCCCTTAACAGCTCCAAATTGATGTAAATCACCGCCAGATACGAATGCACTGCCTTCTCCAGTAAACAGAATCACTTTTATAGTATCATCTGTTTCACAAATCGTAAGAGCATCCTGCAATTCCTCCATCATCTCCAGGCTTAAAGCATTACGTACATGCGGGCGATTGCAGATAATTTCAGCGATACCATTCTGCTTATGCACTAAGATGTTTTGGTACATGACAAACACTCCCTTCGCAACTGCTTCCATTGTAGTATGGACAAGCTTGTCGCGAAAACCCGTTTCCCCTCTATATTTAGGTAGAATCAATGATTTTTTTAACAAATTCACATGTTGTTGCCCGATAGCAAGCATGAGAAGCAGGGTCCAGGAAATTTATTTTCATATACAACAAAAAAATGTCCACTCGTAAAGGCTTGCTTGCAAATGTGCTGGAAAGCAGTTCAAGGCCTGTTACAATGTGGACATTCTTTTGATAAATGATAAAATAGCGGTAAATCCAATTAGTTACTCAATTCCTTTTATAGAAAAAATTCTTTCATAGCTGATTGATTGTAGCCAACAATTAGATGCTCGCCATCTGTTAAAATAGGACGTTTCAATAATGCAGGATCTTCACTCAGCATTTCTAATAGTTCTGATACGGTCATATCGTTAATATCCATGTCTAAATCTTTGAACTTCTGACTGCGAGTAGATAACAATTCATCCAGACCGCTTGACGTCATCTTAGCTATTTCCATAAGCTCGCGCACGCTTGGTGGGTTTTTGAACAGGTGACGTTCTTCGTAATTCACTCCGTTTTCAGCCAACCACGCTTTTGCTTTACGACAGGATGTGCAGCTCGGATATGTAAAAAATGTCAACGTACCGAGATTTGCATCTTTCATAGCTGTTGCCATATTGCATTCCTCCATATAATAAAGGTCTAAAGATAATTTACATGTATTGATAAAGTCACTTTACTTTCTATAGTAGATTCTAGTCCTTCATTAAACACTATGTCAATAGTATTTAATATAAAATCTTAATAAAAATTATTTACAAATCAAAGATATATAACAGAAGCTTAACAATTCACTAGAAATGGGCTACACTATAAGACGAATGTTTTTGAAAGGGGGGATTTTTAATGGAAAAGGCGCAAAAATTAACCAGCGCCCTCGCAGACCCCACACGTTTTTCTATCTATCAATATGTAACCGATGCAAGCAAACCTGTAACAGTTCATGAAGTGGCGGAACAGTTTTCCATTCACCCTAACGTAGCCCGTCTGCATTTGACTAAATTGGAAGACGTTCAATTACTCCAATCTCAACTGGACAAAAGCGGAAAGGGCGGAAGACCCAGTCGACTTTACTCTATTTCGGATGAGGTTGTTAGCCTGCAATTTCCTCCAAGGGACTATCAGCTTTTGGCAGACATTGCCATTGAATCGCTCCTTTCCTTGGGAGTAGCAGGACAGGAAGCTTTAGTTACGATGGGAAAACGCTTGGGTCTAGAAGCGGCTAAACGCGCGCAGGACAAAAACAAACTGACTCCTTCACGTACACTAGAAGACAAATTGGATTGTATTTACCGAATTGCTTTGGCACAGGGTTTGCGTCCTCAATTTGAGGTAACTGATGATCATCACGTGCGTTTTCGCGTATTCAACTGTACCTTTTCAGAAATTGCAAAAAAACATCCGGCAAACATCTGCAAAATGCATCACGCTATGCTGGAGGGGATTTTCCAAGCCTACTTTGGCAATATTGAGCTGATACCTGAAACATCAATGATTGGCGGATGCGAGTCATGTAATTATGTAATCGCTAATCTGCAAGAACACCTGACATAATTCTGTCAAACCTCAACCGTTTACACTGCTTGACATGTCCTATATAATGAAAACGACAATCTTTTCAAAAAGTTCTGCCAAAGGGGGGATACATATGGATCGTATGTTTCGCGTACTTAGCTTCTGGACACTAATGATTGCTATTATGGCCTTCTGGGGTAAATTGTTCCCAATGTCATTGTTGTTCTTCGGATTGACTGCCATTTTCCTGGCCCTTGGTTATATGCGTCTCACAGAAAGAACCTATTTGAATCTTTTCTTCTGTTTTATGTTTGTTTCATTTGTAGGCTTTACGTATTACACGTTCTACGGAATGCCACCAGCATCAGCAGGAGGAGAACATTCATTCCTGCACTTATTAATGTAAAATTAGTTATGTTAAACACGACAAAGAGCGAACTCCGTCTAGGCATTCGCTCTTTTGTTTTAGTCATTACCTGCATTTATTTTCTTTCCCTATCCATCAGCTTCTCTTGTATCAGCACTCGGAATAATCCACCCATTCCACTGGGTAAAATTAACTGCTGGATGGCTCGATTACGCTTCATTGCTACACTTGTAAACGGATCAGCGTCCTGATGTGCCTGAGCCTTGTCTAAAATACCATTTGCAAGCAAAAACTGATCTTGGCGTGTAAACGATTTAGTCAGAAGCCCTGCCTCAGCTCCATATTCGATCAATCTGCTAAAATTAACATGTGCGGTTATATCCTGTTCTCCTAACCGCTCTAAATAATCTTCGTTCATCTGATGTTGATAATAGCAAGCAAGAGTTCCATTTTTCCGACTAGGATGATACAAATCCTCTGTTAAATCCCCATAGTCAATACTAATTACTCGTCCGCGTTCTAGCATGCTGCTCAAGGCGATCATCACCTCTTTTACTCCCGCCTGTACCTCTATGCGCATTCCATCTGGCAACCCTTTTGGAAGTTTATTGATGATAGCCATTATTTCCGGAGATATTTCAGACATATATCCTTCTTGAAAAACAACAGCTTGAGCCTCATCTGAATCTGTTAGTTGCTTCCTATCTGATGTGGTTAAGCTAGCTTGCTGGGTGTTTGTTCCAAGTTTTTGATCGAAGCCAATGCCGATCTCATGCCATTTCCCGCAGACCCTTTCCAATAAATGGACAGGAAAGGCATCAAAATATTCATTAGAGAAAATGACACCCTGAAATCGCTCATTTCTGGCCGCTTCCTCTACTGTTTTGTACCAGATTTTTGGAAGTGAAAAATCCTGTAACCTTTCTTTTTGTAGATGAGCATGATACGGACTTATTTCTACCATAATTACTCGCAGTCTCGCATACAATTCGGCATCTACCTCTCTGATTCTGGTCAAAACCTGCTCCATCAGGCCCCCTGTTCCGCCCCCTACCTCCATCAACACAGGGTTGATCATTTCATTATCCTTAAAAAACAGGAGAATCGAATCAGATAATGTCTCACCAAAGATGTTACTCACTTGAGAACTAGTATAAAAGTCCCCCTTTTTTCCCACCTTATTTCTCTGTTTCATGTAGTAGCCAAGATCTTGATGATATAAACAAATTGCCATGAATTCAACAAATCGAATCATTTTATTCTTCTGATTTTTCATTTCTTTGCATAGATATCTTCTTAGTTCTGATGTCATGCATTTACATCTCCTTAAACGACAAATAAATTCGTTAAAAATGTGGCAACATTTTTTTTACACACAAACGAGGAAAGAACGTCTATAATGGTATAGGTATTATGCAAAAATTTAGGAGGTTTATGATGAAAACGTTTAAGTCCAAGCTACCAATCTTTCTTGCCATCTTTGCTATGTTTGCCCTTCTTCTCGTTGGCTGTGGGGCTAAACAGCAGTCAGGAAAAGATGTAGCACAAGAAGCTTACAAGAAACAACTTTCTTTGAACTCTTACAGCTTTAGTGGTTCCTTGAAATTCAAAGTAGATGCAACAGAAGAGCAGCTACAAAAAGATCCACAGGCGAAAATGGTTCTAGATGTATTAAAAAATTCTGAGCTTTCCTACCATGGAAACCAATCTGTAGAGCCTTTCCAAACAGAACTTATCCTTGATGCAAAAATAAATATGCAAGGTGTTAACACCACTTTCTCAGTACCAATGATTATGAATCAAGATAAAATGTGGATTAAGGTTCCTGCTATCGGACTCATTCCTGGTATGGAAAAATTAGAAGGTAAATATATTGAACTTGATTATAAAGAAATGAAACAAATGGCTGAAGCTCAAGGCCAACCAGCAAGCGTACCTGATTTCTCACCTGAAGCAATGAAAAAACAAAAAGAAGCAACAGTTAAAATCGTTGATTCCCTCTTTAAACACTATGGTCCTGATTATTTTGTAGAGGCTAAAAAAGAAGAAATTGCTAATCTACCTGCTGATGTAAAAGCTGATCGCATTATCAACATGAAATTGACTAATGATAATTTGATTCCTTTCTTAAAAACAACAGTAGACAATGTGATTCCTGAAGTGGTTAAAGTGATGTCTGAAACACCTGCTTATAAAGATATCTTAGCACAAGATTCCAATCAACTTGAGGAAATGAAAAAAGGCTTGAAAGAAGTTTCTGCCGAAATCGACAAAAACAAAGATTTGATCAAATCAAACTTTAACATCCAAAAAGCAAATACTTATGTAGTAGTTGATAAAGACAATAATATTCCATATCAATTAGTAGATTGGGACGTAAAGGTTTCTGATAAAGAAAAACCTGAATATGGCACAATTGGTCTCTCGCTTACTTTTGAACAAAAGACTTCTAACTACAATGTAGCTCCTAAATGGGAACTTACACTTCCTAAGTCTGATGAAGTTATTACACTGTCTCAATTACAACAAGGCTCCTTTTAATTATTGACAAAAGCCTATGTCTAAAAGAATCCTATTTTTCCTTTGTTTCTTGCTGGCTCTTCCTCCGTCTTTAGCTACAGCGGAGGAAGCCCTCCCCTTGGAGAAAACGATTTTGCAGCAGCATCTAACCCAACTGGAGTTGGAGCGTAATCTTCAGCTTTTAAAGCTGGATGAGAGTAAACTCAATCGGGATTTGGCAGAGCTTGAACTTGAAGCAAAGAAGCAAGAACTTACGATCTCATCCAAACGCAAACATGCTGGAAAAGTGGCTAGAGCCTATTACATGGGGAAACGAAATGATTTGTTAACCCTGCTGTTTAGTGCAGACGATTTTAATCAGGTGCTGACAAGCGCACGGCTTTTGGAAATCATTTTTACCAGTGACATGAAAAAACTGGAGAGTTTTCAAGTAGAGCTAGCCCGCGCCAATGACTTATCTTTACAAAAGCAAAGTCAGCTTAAAAAGATTAGAGAATTACGGCAGATATACGAAAAACGCCTTGCTGATATGATTGCCATTAAACTGTTGAAGGAAGAGAATCTGCAAAAATTGTCTGATTCCTCTTCTGTGGAAGCATTAATGGAAAATCTAATTAAGGATTGGCGTTCGCGCGGCTTACCTGTGTTCCAAGACTTTTTTGGCGTGCTGGCTAGAGTGATGCAGGATCTTCCTCAACTGATTACTCCGGATCACATTCAGTCCGAAGGCTTGTTTACTCACAAGCTAACGATTACAGAGGAGGAATTTAATAAGTTCTTGCTTTCAAAGGATCCGATCTTCCAGCATGCGTACTTTGCGTTTGACCATAACCAGCTGGAAGTAGTAGGTAACTACAATCAGGTGAATTTGAAAATTATAGGTTCTTACGAAGTGGTCTCGCCCACAGAATTACGGTTTCATATTAAAAAACTAATGTTTGACGGTTATGATCTTCCAGAGAGCACAGCAGAGGAAATGGCAAAGCAATATAACCTCAGCTTTTATCCTGCGTTAATCAACCCAAACATTCACGTTCAAGAAGCCACTTTGGATGAACACAAGCTACAAATTAAAGTGAAATTCAATATCTTGTAGAAGAATTCATTTTCCATACAAGTAAAAAAGCTAGCACAGGAACAAATATCCTTGCTAGCTTTTTGCTTTTCTAAATAGACAGTTATCCAAGTGAACCGGAAACATACGGATTGAATGTTTTTTCCCGATCAATTGTAGTCAGTGGTCCATGCCCCGGATAGACAATTGTCTGGTCAGGCAGTTCAAAGAGCTTATCTTGGATGCTGCTAATCAATGTATCGTAATCTCCACCTCTTAAATCGGAGCGTCCAATTGAGTTAGCAAATAAAACATCTCCGCTAAAACAATGCTGACCGATTACATAAGTGGCACTTCCCGGAGAATGACCCGGTGTGTGTAACACCTGAATGGACAGCCCTGCTAGCTGAAGCTCTTGCCCTTCTTCTACCAAATATTCAGCAGGCTCACAGATAATTGGTGCGAATCCAAAGCGTTGTGAACCATTTAATTCAGGGTCAGTCAGCCAGCTCTGTTCGATTGAATGAATATATACAGGCGCTTTCGTTTGTTCTCGAAGCTCTGTCAGTCCACCAATATGATCTAAATGAGCATGAGTTAGTAGAATAGCCACTACCTTCTCTGACTTCATTGCTTGCAATAAGGGTCCAGGATTCATACCTGGGTCAACCACAATCGTCTCCCCAGTCTCCACATTTTTAATCATATAGGCATTTGTCTCAAACGGTCCCAATTCAACAGAACGTACTTCTATGTTCATAAAAAACTCCTTCCCTTGCCTTAGCCGTTGTCTTTACATACAATGGCAATAATTGCTACAGTATTATAGTATCAGAGAGATAGGAGGCAAAACAATGGTACCTCTTGTATATGGTGTGGAAATAGAAATGCCCAAAGGAAAGCTCCCCGGATTTTATGCACAATTCGTACATAAGATTGGCGAACAGGTAAAAGTAATCGATCGGGATAAAAAATTAATGATCGTGTCCACCGAAGACGACCAACAGCGATTATTGCAGATCGCTGCCAGATATCAGGCCGGAACCGAATGTTTCTCCTTGTGGTTGCTTCCAGAGGGCGTGACAAGCCCGAGGCTGAGCGATTATGGGTTTATCAGTTTGCATGACCGTCAATATGTATATGCTAATCTCGTGAGCTTTTTTCGATTTTCAGACAATCCTCTTACTCATGATCATCAGGAAGCATATGAACAAATGGAGCAGTATATTCTGGTTTCCTTTACCGCTAAGGAGCAAACCATCATTGTAGACACGAATCACAAGGAGCTGCTAGATCAATTAGCTAGCCGTTATAAGGTTATACTGGATTGGCATCCAGGTATTCCTTCTGCATAAATTCAAATAATTCTCTAACATATACAAAAGAAAACAAAGAAGCACCTCCGCCCAGTAGGAGATGCTTCTTTTGGTAAGATCAGCTATTCTGAGCCAGCGTATCGAAGCGATAGCCAATTACCTTGCCGTTATTTATACTAAATGTCACTTGATATTTACTTCCTTTATACGTAAGCTCCTTGTTCCCAGCTACATCTCCATATATCTGCTTAACCTTGTCTATCGTGTCATACATAGACAATCCTCTGTTGGTTTTAAATTTATCAATTTGCTCCTGCGGTATGCCACCGACCATGATACTGGTTACTACTCCTTTTTGGACCGTTACCAATACCTGCGCTTGATCTGCAAATAAAATGCCCGTAGTAATATTTCCTTCGCCTTTTGCTAACTGTTCAACCGTTAACGATTCTCGGCTAATCATATCCATAAATTCATATTTTTCCGGCTTCATGGCATCCATGACTTCTTTAATTCCTTCTCCAACATGCGCTCCGCGAATCCCAAACTCCTTGGCATTTTCAGGATCAAATGCAGGAGCGAGGGTTGTGTTTTCTGTAGGAGCTACAGATGCGGTCCCCGTAGGCTGACAGCCTGTCAATGCTGCAACAGATGCAAGTACAACGCTTCCCACAATCATTTTCCAATTTCTCATCTTTATGTTCCCCTACCTTGGCATTCATTCGTATGTTGTTACGTATAATCAAAGCAATACCGATATCTTACCTTAGGGATAATAAAGTGCGCAAGCTTTTACACAATCTGATTCCGCTATTTTCCACTGATTTTCTGCTTTGGCTTAGGAGGTAATTTGCTGCTTACAGTCTGCTGATATCCTTGCAGGATTTTTAAGATGGCATGAAAGAAAGGCGATCCAAACACAGCCACAATTCCCCATGTCCAAATACGGGATCCCCAAGCATCAGCTTCATAGGCTGTATCTGCCCCCATAAGGATTTGTGCGGGATCTAAACCTAATTCAGCAAAAATACAGCCTGCCGCTACAACAGAGAATACGAGATTAAATAGCTTTTTGAGCCGTTGTTTTTTACCAGCCTCACAATGTGCCTCACAGCTATCATTTTCTGGTACATAATCATACGTTAGAAAAGGAATAGCGCTTTTAGCTATCTCTGTTACCCCAGCGGCTGCACTGGAAACGGCCGTTATATAGATCAAAAAGGAAATGGTTGAATCTAACGTCACCATGGCAAAGTCCCTCCTTGATACATATGTATGTGCAAGGAAAGACGGGCATGTCCACAATATTTTGTTATGTAAGCCCATTTTTCCCTCTATTACATAACCGAACAAGAATTACAAAAGCCGCCTCTTTAAAAGAGACGGCCTTTGGTCGGGTTGTTTTTCAATGCTTAGGCAATTGTCACTCTTCTTTCGTTCATCCACCTTTTAAGAAAGCGATTACTAAAGAAAAAATGATCAGCCATTTCATTTGGGGTAATAACGATTTTTGCGTGCGACCATTCGCCTCCTGATTAAAATAGGCACTTCACTAGCAAAGGCTAGAGAAATGTCGCCTGATTTTTCAAAAGTGATCCCACACATTCGTTACCAACAACCTCAACAGCTATATGTTACCTAAGACAACCTGATCTTATACCTTCATTTACACTGACAAACACCTTAGAGAATATCCGCAGCCAATTGAGCTAACACGCTGCGCTCCCCTTTTTCCAGCTTGATATGACCCGCTAGCTTTTGATCCTTAAACATTTCAACCACATAGGTAAGTCCGTTATTGCTTTCATCCAAATAGGGGTGGTCAATTTGCTCTGGATCGCCCATTAAGATAATTTTAGAGCCCTCCCCCACCCGAGTCAAAATGGTTTTGACCTCATGCTTTGTCAAATTCTGCGCTTCATCAATAATTATATATTGCCCCGGAATAGACCTCCCTCTGATATAGGTCAGAGCCTCCACCTGAATGCTTCCCATCCCATCTAAAATTTTTTCCAGGTCACCCGATTTCTTTGTGTTAAATAAATACTCCAAATTATCGTAGATTGGCTGCATCCAAGGGCGGAGCTTCTCTTCTTTTTCACCGGGCAGGTACCCAATATCTTTTCCCATCGGTACAATCGGTCTTGCAATCAGCAATTTTTTATACTTTTGCAAATCTTCAATTTGCAGCAAACCCGCGGCAAGTGCAATCAGGGTTTTTCCCGTTCCTGCTTTCCCTGTCATGGTTACTAAAGGAACGTCATCTCGCAATAATAATTCAAAAGCCATTTTTTGTTGAGCATTGCGCGCCTTCACACCCCAAATGGAATCATCATTGGAGACAAGAGGCTCATAATATCGTGCTTCTCCATCAATTTTACCAATAGCAGAAATGGATGGATTACATTCGTCCTTTAATATCAGGAATTGATGGGGATAAAAGTCTTCATAAGGGAAGACTGTCTCCAGACTAAGACAGCGATTGTTGTAAAACAACTTAATGACATCCGAGGGGACCGTTCGGTTTAGATAGCCAAGATAAATGCTTGAATACTCCCGAACCACTCGGTCCGATAAAAAGTCCTCTGCGGTTAAACCTAAGGCATCTGCTTTGACCCTCATTAAGGCATCCTTGCTAACCAAAATAACAGGGCGTCCTTGCCCAGCGGTCCGTTCTTCCTCTTGCAGATTGAGTGCTACTGCTAGGATTCGATTGTCATTCGTCATCTCATGAAACTGTTTCTGCATATTCCCCATCGTAGAATGATTTAATTCCACCCGTAGAGTAGCCCCCGTATCCAACTGTATACCCTGATGCAAATGACCATTAAGCCGCAATCGGTCCAAGAGCCGGGACACATGCCGAGAGTTACGACCAATTTCATCCATATACCGTTTTTTTGAATCCACCTCTTCTAATACGACTGCCGGAATGACGATATCGTTGTTGTGAAAGGAGTAGATCGCCATTGGATCTTGCAGGAGTACGTTGGTATCAATTACATAGATTTTTTTCAAATCATGATTCGCCTCCCCTTACCCATCTTCCATATTTTATGCACATGTTGTGATCTTGTTTGCTGGATTTCCTTTCTTTCTCTTCTTTTTTTAGGGTAACCTGACCTACAGGAATGGCGTGTAAAAGTTATCTGATAGTCCATATCTATGTACTAACAATAAAAGATAGACGAACTCCTTGTCCGTTCGTATAAAAAGCAATGGGGAGCAAACACTAGTGGCATAATACTCGAAAGTAAGTTCCCGTGGAAAGGATTGGACAAAACATGAGACGACTTATCTATACTCTAGCTTGTTGTTTAGTACTTGCAGCTTGTCAAACCAATAATCAAAAAACACAGACACAAGGAGCAGGAACCCCTAAAGGCGTTCAAAATGCAGCAGGTTCCCAGCAAGGCAGTCATCCATCTAAACCAAAAACACAACGGGTAGAACAAACACAGCCTGCCCCTCGCTATGATCAATCTCCGCAAGCTACAGCAGATCGCTTGGTTAAACTGGCAAACAAAGTAAAAAACGTTAAAAATTCTACAGCCGTTGTATTAGGCAAATACGCCATTGTAGCTATCGATGTAGACGAAAAGCTAGATCGGCCCGAAGTAGGGGTTATTAAATATTCTGTAGCCGAGGCCCTCAAGGAAGATCCGCAAGGCGCTACTGCATTAGTAACTGCTGATGCGGATTTGCGTCAACGGTTAGTAGAAGTACAAGCTGATATGACGAATGGCCGATCTGTAGCAGGCATTCTGGAAGAACTGGCAGATATCACAGGACGTATTATTCCTCAATTCCCAAGTGATGTTATAAGGAGGGAAGAGCCATATCAGAATGGACAACAGCCAGGTACCAGATCACAGCAGCCCGGAGCTAATAATATGAAGCGGCCTGAAAAAGAACCTCAGCAAAAGCCGGGCCAGCCCTACATGAATCAATAAAGCATACCCTACAACCTATCCCTGCCCTACATCACTGGCTTGGATAGGTTGTTTTGTTTCTTCCTGCTTTTTGTCGGATTGACAGTACTTGACACCATTCAGTCACATGTAAGTATATAAGAACTTTCAAAGCGTAAAACAATCATGGTAAGATAAGGCATAGTTGATTATTATTCTTATTATTAAGAAGGAGAGATTATCTATGAAATACAGAACTCTTCCCGGCACAGATCTTTCAGTCTCTGAAGTAGGCTTCGGCGTATGGTCTGTAGCAACTAAATGGTGGGGCGTTTCTGATGTAGAAATGGGAAAACGCTTGCTTCGCTCTTCTTATGATGAATATGGGGTAACTTTTTTTGATACAGGCGATGTATACGGAAATGGTTTAGGAGAAACCATCCTAAAAGATGCACTTGGTGATATTCGCGACAAAGTTGTCATTGCTACGAAATTCGGCTATGACATTTATAATATTCCTGGTGAACGAAAAGGGCATTCTGAATTGCCGCAAAACTGGTCCAAAGAAAATATTCGCTATGCTTGTGAGCAAAGCTTAAAACGACTGGGCACTGATTATATTGACTTCTATCAACTACACAATCCTCGTATGGAATCCGTACTAAGTGACGAGATTCATGAAACATTGGAGCGTTTGAAAGAAGAAGGAAAAATCCGTCATTACGGAGCAGCAATGGGACCTGACATCGGCTGGGAGGATGAATCAATCGCTGCCTTGAAGCGTCCGGGCTATGCTGCCATTCAAATTATCAACAACATTGTAGAGCAAGACCCTGCACGCAATCTATTCCCAATTGCAGAACAAGAGAAGCGCGCCCTGATCGTTCGCGTACCTCACGCTTCCGGTTTATTGGATGGCAGCTATGACCCTGATAAACACTTTGATAAGAGCGATCATCGTAGTCATCGCCCTACAGATTGGATGCAAGCTGGCGTTGAGGTTGTACAGGAAATGAAACAAAAAGGCTTATTTGACGGCAAAGATAGAACCATTGGGCAATTAGCAATCCAGTTCTCTTTATATCGGCCAAGTGTAGTAAGCGTTCTTCCTAACATTACTAGCGATGCAACGTTGAAAGAATTTGCACTAGCTTCTGAAGTAGCTCCACTTACAAAAGAACAATTTGAAATGATTGATGCACTCTGGGTAAATGGGTACAACGAACGTCTGAAACAGCATATGTCAAATACTCAAACAAAACCAACACCTATTTTACATGAAGCATAATTGGCTCTTTGAGTAATTGACTTGAAAACCGTATGCTTTACACAGACTGAAAAAAAGTTCCTCACTAGTAGTGAGGAACTTTTTAGTAGGTCGAGAGGATCAATAAAATGGCGGTAAAATTAATAATAAAAAATAAGCAATTAGCCCCAAGCGTCGGATCCGAGCTTCTTCATAAAAACGCACCCCCATTGACCTTTTGCAATTTTGCTTACAAATATATCTTATAATAGTAAGAAAAATATGTCAATTTAGTAATTTCTATGTATAATAAAAAATAAAAACGGGAAAAGGTGGATATATTTGTGACACATGTTGGTAAGCGTTTACGTTACTTCCGTAAAAACCTACGTATGACTCAAGAAGAATTGTCTGTTGGTATTTGCAACCGTAGTTATGTTAGTCAAATCGAAAAGGGAAATGTTATACCATCACCTGAAATTCTTGATCAATTAGCTAAGCGTTTACAAACCGATTTAAAAGAGCTGTGGACTGAATCGGAATCGCCTATTGGATTTTCAGAAGTAGAAATTCAAAATGCATTGCGGCATATTGTAAACCGCTTAGAAGCAAATGATATTGAAATTTCGCGCAAGTGGATATTTAAATTAAAAGGTCAGCAGCTGCGGACGGAGGATCAATGCATTTATTTATGGGCCAAAGCAGAATTAGCCTTACATGATCAACGGTTTGAGGAAGTAGAGGAGCTACTGCTCGAAAGCATCTCCCTTGCTCGTGACGTAGATGATCCTGTTTCCTTAGTACGCAGTCTTCAATCCTTAGGAGATTACTATGGAATGACTCGTCAGGCGAAAAAAGCGATACCATTCTTAAGCGAAGCATTGCAATTGGTGAATCGTTTTGAGATTGGTGGTTTATTACGAATTTCCCTTCTATATACGTCTGCTAAAATGCATGGAAGTTTAGAAGAGTACTATTCAGCCATCGAGCTGCTAAACCAAGCAGTCCAATTGAATGATGCGTATGGAACCATGTACAAGAGCACCTCTATTTACATGGGCTTAGCTATTTGTCATCTGCATCTGCACCAGCATGAGCAGGCTGAGAAATATAACCTTCTCGCCCTTGATGTACTAAAGCTCGTACCAGATGAAAAGCTAATTGCTAATACCTACAATAACTTAGGCATCTTGTATCGGGTAACGAAATGCTACGAAAAATCCGAGGAATACTTGTTAAAAGCTATTGATATTTTACAAAAATTGGATCAAAAGCATTGGTTTAATAACGCTACAAACGAGCTGGCTCATCTTTATCGGGATATGGGTTACTATCAACGAGCAAAGGAGCTCTGTGAAAGCATCATTCACAATTGCAACAACTCACATTTATTAGCAGAGATCAACTTGAATTATGCTAATATTTTGACCGATTGCGGGAATTATGAGCAAGCACTCTATCATTTAGAACAAGCTATGCAATATTTTACGGCTGAACGATCTACTCAGTATGTCGTACGTTCCTATGAGGTGCTTCTTAGAATCAGTACCCATTCCCAACAACCCGAAAAAATTGCTCGTTTATCTTTGCTCCACAAATAAATTGATGAGCACTATAACGAATTTATTATATCAATATATTTTTAACAAACACGAAAAAGAGGCTTTATATCGCCTCTTTTTCGTGTTTGTTTATATATGCTAATAAAAAAAGACTGCTTAATTAGACTAAAACTTTAATTTTGATACTGTATTTTTCTTTCACAACCTAAATTTAATTGTTACATTTTGTATAATAAGTTGTATAATGATAATATTCACGAAACAATCAAAATTAATAACAAGGGTGTTTGCTATATGACGCAAGTAGGAAAAAGACTGCGCGAATTCCGCAAAAGGCTAAAGATGACACAAGGAGATTTGGCAGAAGGCATTTGTAATCGCAGCTATGTCAGTCAAATTGAAAAAGGTCAGGTTATTCCGTCGCCTGAAATTTTGGAACAATTGGCAAAACGACTACATACCGAAATTAAAGAACTATGGACTGAAACCGAAAACCCTTCTTTCACGCTTGTCGAAATTCAAAATTCCTTACGCCACATAATTAATCGCATTGATGAACAGGAGTGGGAAATTGCCCGTAAGTGGTTGTTAAAGCTTCAAGGTGCTGTTATTCCACAATCTGAAGAGGGTGTTTATCTCTGGGCAAAAGGAAAAATAGCTGAAGTGGACGGTCGCTTGGAACAAGCAGAAGATCACTATAGCAATAGTATTGTTCTCACCCAAGACTCAGATAACCCTACTGTCTTGATCCGCGCTCTAGACTCCCTCGGTCACTTCTATTGTGAGCACGATCAGCCAGAAAAAGCCGTTCATCTGTTGAACGAAGCACTTCAATTATTAAATCGTTATGAAATTAGCGGCTTATTGCGTATTTCTGTTTTGTTGCATGTAGGAAGCATGCATAGTAAATTAGGTGAATTTTACTCAGCAATTGAGCATTTACAGCAAGCAAAAGAATTAAACAAAAATTATGGTATCTTATATAAGAGCGGCGACCTTTATTTATCGCTAGGAAATTGTTATCATCAAATTCAACAATATCAAGAAGCAGAATCCTTCTATAGACAAGCCTTATCTATTTTTGAAATCGCCAACAATCCTGTTCGTTTAGCGGAAGTGCAATTAAACCTAGGGCTTATGTACAAAGAAACAATGGTGTACGATAAAGCAGAAACCTGTTTGAAACAAGCTCAGAAATTCTTATCTAATCAAATGGAAGACGAGCTTCTGAATTTTACACGTATCGCTCTAGCTGATGTATATCGTTTACAAAAACGTTTAGACGAAGCAAAAGCCCTTTGTCAATCTGTGATTTCTTCTGATAATGAAAAAATGCTGGCTGAGGCACAATTTATCTTAGCTGAAGTAATGTTAATGCAGGGAGAAGATGATGAAGCTCTCGTCCATTTAGAAAATGCAAGAGGTTATTTTACAATCAAGAATATGCAAGCGTTTTTAATTAAAACCTACCAATTATTGGGTCACATTCATTTGAAGAATCAACGCTTTGAGCAAGCCGCTAAAATGTACGAGCGTTCTATTACTTTTACAGCAGAAGCTTAATGTTTCCTGATAAAAGTCTTTTTTCTGCGTAAGAAGGAATAGCCGGAGGGCTAACTATCCAGCCTATTTGCCTAGTTAGCCTTTTTTATTGCCTGCATGATATTTTTTATGTACATAAAACAAAAAGAAAGATGGGATAACCATCTTTCTTTTTTGAAAGCACTTATTATTGTTTTTGTAAAAGCTTGCATGAGCACGAATCTTTTCGCTTATGCTAAGTAATAGCTTATGAGCGAAGTGCTGTCAATACCTGTTGATCTAGCTTGGCCGCTGCATTTTGATCATAGGTCTTTTCATATTGTGGATCTACACTGATACGAGAACCATAAAACATAATATCTCGTACGCTTTCAATTTTGACTTCCAGCATGCTTAATTTAAGCGGCACGCCTTCCATTTTGTCTGCTATAACCTTAGCGATTCCGTTAATCGCATAAGTAGAACCACAGCCAATTAAATTAAGCACTACTTTTGGGTCCTGACTTACATTTGTAAGAATCCGCGAACGACTATCCAGAGCAATTCGAATCGTATGATTATCTATTGCTACTATCCAGGATATCGCACTTAAAACAGGGGCCTTTGTCTCGTAATCAATGCTTCCTAAAGTCACATAACGTTCATGTTGTAGATATTCAAACAATTCTTCAGATAATGATTGTGCTACTGTTTCTGCCATATCATCATCCTCCTCTTTTCATTACATATTGTTTATTGTACATGGGCTTACGTGCTCTAGCAATGATGCCATATGAAAAAGATACCATTCTTATCATAAACATAAGGAGGAGAGATTTATGAGCACTCCACCCGTTTCCCCCGATCGTCTCGTTCAGGAATTAGAAAAGGCAATAGAGGAATTGCAACAGGTTCGCCAATTGAATGCTACTCTGCACAAGATAGGTCTGTATTTGGAAGATATTCGGTTGGCTGATATCGTTCTTAATTATACGACCCCGCGGCGTTTAATCTGGACCAATTTTGTCGCTGGCTTAGCTAGAGGGTTAGGACTAACTATTGGTACGGCCATTGTTCTAGCGTTGTTAGGTTCTCTGTTATCAAAATTTTTGTCCATTCCTATTATTGGTGATTACATAAGGGAAATTATTGCGTATGTACAATCTTATCATCCATAAATGTTTCCGCTACGTCATAAAGCCAGGACATAGCTTTGCCTGGCTTTTTCTATCTGTTTGGTTCTACTTTATTAGTCTCGCCAACGGCTTTCCCACTTCTCTTTCCAGCTCTTTTGTTTTTCCTGCTCCTTTTCTTTCTTTTTTTGCTCTTTCTCTTGCTTTTTTTGTTCTTTTTGCTGTTCTTTATCATATTGCGGGGTGTCCGTTGACTTTAACTTCGCATAGTTTTTAACCTCTACGTCCTGCTCATACAACAAGTTATCCCCATTATAAAAAGCAACATGCACTGCTGTAACCTTATGATTAGAACCCTTGAACGGGAATTTTAACACATACTCATCGCGATTCCCCTGTTCAATGATAGCTTCCATTTTTTGTTCATGCTTCTTGCCATCCGGGAATGTTACCACTACTTTCATTGAGTCTAAGGCTTGTTTCGGTAATTTCTCCAATTTTTCCCTTAGGTCGTCCCATTTCCCCTTTAAGCGAAGCATCTTATCTTTTTTATCGAAAAAGGCATCCCCCTGCCATTGTTTAAACATATCCCAGACTCCATCCACACCCTTCCAGATATTTATTACCTGAATGGTTTGACGATCAATGAGCCTACCCTTAGAAAAGACCTCCACACTAGCAGAAGACGGAATTGCATCACCTGTTACCGGCATTTGCCATGAGAAGGAACCTACATAGCTCCAGAATTGTTTGATCGGGATTTCTTTCGTTATTCCGTTATACGTAATTTTGACTTGATCAGCGGAGCTCTTTACTTTCCCTTGGAAGGAGATCTCGTTCTTTTGTGAATTATATTTTGCCAGGGAATAAATCAAGGCATTTTCGGTCAGTACAGGTGCTTCTTTAATTCGTAATTTAGCACTTTCCACTAATTTATTCTGCTGATAAGCCTGTAGTGTTAGCAATTCCCCTGCAGATGCTTGCGGCATGCTTACACGAAACGTATGCTTTGAAGAGAATTGAAGCACTTCTACTCTATTTCCTTTTTCAGAAGTGATAACCACCCTCGTTATACCTGGTTGCACCTTGCCAGCGACCGTCGTTATACCGTTTGTCGTTTCTTCCGAGTAGGAATCAAACCCTTTCTCTAACGCTCGTACAGACAGATAAATATGGTCAAAATCTTCTTTGAAAATACTTTGCCACTCATCTCCATACTCTTCAATAACATCCTTGAGCTTTTTCTCAAAGTTCATATTTGGGTCTTTTACGACAACATATATTCGATCCTTATAATCTTTTAGGAGCATCTGCAAAAACAGCTTGTTTTCCTGTTCTAGATTCTCTATGTTATATAAATAATTTTCCCGTACTTGGCCTGCTGGCGTCATATTTTTCGCATGGCTGGATAAAGGCGTCTCTTTATCTGTGGGAGCCGTTGTTTTTGTATCTGAAGTAGCTGAAATAGCTGTGGTAGATGACTTCATTTCGTTGTCAGCGTTAGCCATCATCGGGACGACAGCAAAAAGTACGCCAGCGGACACTACTCCTACCGATAAAGTCATTACTTTTTTATTCATTAAACCTGCCCCTTTGTATATGATCTGTTCACTAGACGGTTCCTGGTCGCGAAAGGTTGCGCAAAGTAAGCCAAAACTTACAGGGAATGGAGAATTATTGGAGTGTCATTCTAAAACTCGGAGTAAATTTCGATGCTAAAGGGAATCATCCCAATCTTGCTTGGTACAATCGTAACTGGTGCTGGACTTAGCTTCGTAAAAACAAAATACAACGATAATGGTTATACAAACCCTTTATGCCTGAGGTGTAACAGGCTTTAAAGACTAGCCCATATCGTATTGGGTACGATTGAGGCATTACGCGATTGATGGTATTAATCGAAAAGCATACATTGAATCTGCCAACAAACAAAAGCTCTGCCGCTGTTAAGCCGGCAGAGCTTTTTTCTAACCTATTCCTTTACCATGATCCTCTTAGTTTTTAAAAGGCTTGCAAGAAAATGACTTCCCTTAATCTGCATATTTAGGTTCATTCTCAATGGCAGTCAACAAAGCGTCTACAGCTTCACGATCAAATGTCATTTCATGCAGCTCGTTATCAATTGTATACGTCACAAGATATCTAGCTTCTTCAATTTGGACCTGAAGTTGATCGATCTTATGATCCTCACGCAAAATCTGCTGAAAAAAAGCCTCTGTATCGCTTGCAGAACGATCGTTTTTTCGAAAATCCATGACGACTTTAATTTGCAGCCAGTTAAACAAGGCATCCGCAAGTCTCATGATTTTGCCTCTGTATCACGAGTACCCTTGGTTCTCGTACGTAATTTGACAATGGTCAGAATAATAATAGCTACAAATAATCCACCACGCACCGGTAGTTGTGTATCTAGGATGGCAAAAATAACAGAACCGAGCAAGAGCAGGATAATCAATAGAGCCGTTTTTAGTATAGGCATGCGTATCTTTTCTGCAAATCCCAGATAATAAACAAGTAATAAGTACACAAAAATGATCCAATAACGTTGCAAATCAGCCCACATAAAAAAATGATCATACCATGTTAATACCTCGGGATTTGCAGGGTCATAAATGGACGCTAGCTCTAATAACTCCATTCTCTACCTCTCCTTTATTTTTATCCTTTTAGATCGCGAACGTAAACCATTTCCTTAGCGTATTCCTGTTCATCATCGACTGGTGTTTCAAGAACAACAGGTAAATGCTGCAATTTCTCAGAGCGTAAGAATTTTGCTAATGCATCGCTGCCAATTTCACCTTTTCCAATCTTTTCGTGTCTGTCTTTTCGACTACCATAAGGAACTTTACTATCATTAAAATGGATGCAAACTAGATGATCCAAATATCCAGTCTGCTCCATATCCTCCAATAATTTATCAAAGGATTCTTCATTCCATTGTCCTGCAGCAAAAGCATGACATGTATCAAAGCAATATCCAATTTTCTCTGGATGTTTCGTTGCTTTGCGAATTTCAACTAACGCCTGAATGGTTAAACCAAGCTCGGTACCTTGTCCAGCCGTATTTTCCAGTAAAAGCTTCACGGGGCCATTGTATTGCTCTAGAATTAAATCGAGCGTTTCCACCATCCGCTTGGTACCATATTCCTCGCCTTCTCCCACATGCTTACCGCAATGAACTACTGCACCAACAGCACCGTACGCTTCAGCAATGTGCAAATCCTCAACGATGGAGCGAATTGTTACTTCCTGTAAATCCTCTTTCGGTGTTGAGAGATTTGTAATGTAAGGCGTATGGCACACCAGTGTAATGTCATGCTTGGTCATAATTTCTACGCCTCTATTTGCATCTTTGTGGTCAATTTTTTTAGGTTTAAGACCCCGTGGGTTCTTCGTGAACACCTGAAAGGATTCTGCTCCCAGATGAACAGCTTGCATAGCAGCCTTTTCTAATCCTTTTGCTACACTAATATGACATCCAATTTTCAATCTATTTCACCTCGTGGTTTTCTTGTCTATGAGCTTTATGTCTAACATGTCTACTGTAGCAATCTTTGCTTGCCTAGTCAAAAGAAAAGCCGCCTTGGAGTGCTTCCAAAACGGCTGTTTTTCCCTCATTTATTTATACGCTAGCAAAACGAAACTTTTTATTCAAAGCGTCTTGTTTTGTTATAACGTTCACGATCCGACTTGTTCAAGTATTTTTTACGTAGGCGAACGGATTGAGGTGTTACTTCACATAGTTCGTCATCGTTTAAGTACTCAAGTGCTTCTTCCAACGATAGGATACGCGGAGTTTTCATTTTAACCGTTTCATCCTTGTTAGCAGAACGAACGTTGGTAGCGTGCTTTTCCTTGATGACGTTAACAGTCAAGTCATTATCACGGCTATGTTCTCCAACAATCATACCCTCATACACATCAGTACCTGGGTGGATAAACATGACGCCACGATCTTCTACTGACATTAAGCCGTATGTGCTTGCAGTACCCGTATCATTTGAAATCAATACACCTGCACGGCGGCCACCTACGATACCAGGTACAACTGGGCGGTAGCTATCAAAGGAGTGATTCAAGATACCGTAACCACGTGTAATGGTCATGAACTCGGTACGATAACCGATCAATCCGCGAGAAGGAATTAGGAATTCCAAGCGAACTTGTCCAAAACCATTGTTGATCATGTTCACCATTTCAGCTTTACGAGCTCCCAATGTTTCCATTACAGGACCTGTGTGCTCTTCCGGAACATCAATGATAAGGCGCTCAGTTGGTTCCATTTTCACACCATCAATTTCACGGATAATTACTTCTGGTTTGGAAACTCCTAGCTCGTAGCCTTCTCGACGCATGTTTTCAACCAATATAGACAAGTGCAATTCACCTCGTCCGGAAACAATGAAGGCATCTGCTGAATCAGATTCTTCAACACGCAAGGATACGTCTGTTTCAAGCTCAGCCATTAGGCGGTCACGCAGCTTACGAGAGGTAACGTGCTTTCCTTCTTTACCAGCAAATGGACTGTTGTTAACCAAGAAGGTCATTTGCAGTGTAGGTTCATCAATTTTCAATAATGGCAATGGATCTGGCTTATCAGCGTTGCAAACCGTTTCCCCTACGTTAATATCCTCTAAACCAGCAACAGCAATAATATCACCTGCACGTGCTGTTTTTTGTTCCACACGGTTCAGACCTTGGAAACCAAACAGCTTCTGTACACGCATTCTCTTGATGCTGCCGTCACGTTTTACAACGGATACTTGGTCATTTAGATTGATAACACCACGATAAACGCGACCAATCCCAATGCGACCTAGGAAGTCGTTATAATCAAGCATTGTTACTTGGAATTGTAATGGCTCCTCTTCATTTGCTTCAGGAGCTGGAATGCCTTCAATAATGGTTTCAAATAATGGTTTTAAGTCTTCTGATAAGTTATCCGGCTCTTTACCGGCAATTCCTTTAATACCAGAAGCAAATACGATTGGGAAGTCCAATTGCTCTTCTGTAGCATCTAGATCAATAAATAGATCATAGACTTCGTTGATTACTTCTTGTGGACGAGCGTTATCACGGTCGATCTTGTTCACGACAACAATCGGCGTCACATTTGCTTCTAATGCTTTACGTAAAACGAAACGAGTTTGTGGCATGCAACCTTCAAAAGCATCAACAATCAACAAAACACCATCTACCATGCTCATGATACGCTCTACCTCTCCACCGAAATCGGCGTGACCAGGCGTGTCCAGAATGTTAATGGTGTAATCCATATATTTTACAGATGTGGTTTTCGCTAAGATTGTAATTCCACGTTCACGTTCTAGATCGTTGGAATCCATCATACGCTCAGCCACATGTTGGTTGCTACGGAATGTACCGGACTGAATTAGAAGTTTGTCAACCAGTGTCGTTTTCCCGTGGTCAACGTGGGCAATAATTGCGATATTACGAATATCAAGGCGTTTCATAAGTTCCTCCTCGTCTTTGCATACACTCCATAATAACAGGTAATAGGCTTATTTTACAATCTATAAAATGTGGAGAAATACCCGATTCTTGTCGAGAACTTTCGCTATTTCCTCCGTCATGCTTTGCCATATCTTGACTGCGGTCCATGTTACACTCAACGAAATGGCTCTATAGCACGGAAGGAGGATTTGATATGCCCCATGCCACCGATCCATTTGTCCTATCGCCCACCTTATCATCCATTTGTTCAAGTTTATTACGGCTTGCTGATCAATTTGGCTTACTGCTGACTATTCACATCACCGAATGTCAGTCTCAGACCTTCTCCTGGAGCGATGGACTTGCTGACTCTCAACAATCCTGCATGCATAGTATTTTACGTGTAACACTCTGGTCAACAAAAAAAGAGATGGGACAAGCCACCATCTTTCACCTAACCGAATCAGCTGCAATTGCCGCCTTTCATCAAGCGCGTAATAACCTTGTCTTACATGAGAATAGATGGAAAGTCTTCCAAAGGTTTTGCGAACATGAAAAACAGCTCCCTCCCCCAACTACTTTAGAGATGTTAGGTGAATTTCATGACTGGGATTTTCTGATCAGTAAAATGGGCTTGGAGCATAAACGATTTTTCCAAGAAAAAATACCGAACATGTTGCAGTCTCAAATAAAAATCCAGCAAGAGAAGCATTGGCTCTGTCGTAGCGACGGCAGCTTTTATCAGTCGCAATTTTGGCGCGTGACACTAGAATCTACATCTCAAGTAAGGCCTCAAGCTAGATTCATTCAATATCAGGATGGTGCCACCTTTTTTGAACAATGGCATCCTACTATGAACGCGCTTATAACAAATTTGTATGCCCAACTGGCTAATCGGCTCTCCATTTCTCAGATCAAGCATAGAGAACAACAGAAAAGAGCAGCCCCATCTCCATTAAATGTCTCCCAGCTTTTCTGGGTTGATACCGAAATTTTTGCAGGTCTTTTGCGACTCTACTTGCAAAAGCCTTTTCATAGACGACAATTATTACACGCAGCATCGCAATTACGACTTACTTCGTTGGAAGGCCATAAGAGTTATCAACCCTTTCATTCCATTGGAACCTTATACCCCTCTATCTGCATATTAGAGGAGTCTGCCATTGATTTGGACGGGCCAGAGGACTTAACAGGGGCCCATCTCCTCTATTCCTTACCAACGCTGTTATCAGAGGACGAAATTTCTTCGCCGCCACTTCTTCACATGGATGGAAAACTTCCTTCCCTTATATTGAGCGGTTATCAGCATCTATATCACAGCGAACAAATGGACTGTTATTTTTTATTAGTGCGAGACTGCCGTCATCCTACCGGTTTTAGGCAGATGCATACTGGTTGGATTCATGGCCGAATAAGTAAGATTTTTTCTTCCATTATTTGCGGATGGGGAGCGAATTGTACAGTAACCGAGCCACATTCCACTGCATTTTGTGTAACAGCTCCCGCCTATCTGTTAATTGAGCTAGGATAAAAAAGGTACATTTTTCACCTACTTCATCTTACCGTTTTTTAGTCGTGAATGAAGTGGATTTTCCGTTACATTTGTTTAAAAATTCAGTAAAGGAGGCTTTTGATTGAACAGCTCCCTAATTTTTCATGAAGAATTGGCTACTGATGTAATCAATGCATTCCAAGAGAAGCTACTGGATGCTTTAGCCAATCCTTCCAAAGGCTTAGCTGCTTTTCGCTTTTATTTGGAAGAAGAGCACCTTCTTCGCTCTACCATTCACAACCAGTTATCATATCAGGGAGAGCTTGGCTTGATTTGGCAAGATGGGAGCATCTCCTTACACGCTATTACCCCGACTTTATTGCAGCAGCCAGAACTGCCTTTAGCAAACTGGGCTTCTTGCCGTTTTTTTCATTCTGATCATCGATACCTGGTTCCACGCAATATGAGTTATGGATCTCCCCGTATATTTGACCGCTCCTTAGCAGATCATGTCAGCAACCATTCATTACCTGAACTTCCTGAGAGTTTTACAGCAACTATTTCTATGCATAAACGCACCTATGCTGATTCAAGGAAGGTCCAAATTTTCGAGCAAGAAACCCGTTTATACCTGAAGCCTTTATTCACCAGTCCTTTTTCCTATGAATTCCGTAGGCTACCCGCCAAGACCGCTTGGGAATATATGCAAACAGAAGCGCTCTGGTTTGCTAGCTTTAATCCTTTGCAGATTTCATTTTTCATCCCAACAGAGCAAACGATTTGCTTGTTAAGCCCTCACGCCTTGCAGGATTTGTTACTCCCTTGTTTCTTATCACAAGATTTCCAAATAGCGTATCAGCAAAAAACAGCTCCTTCTCCCACATTAAAAGCTTGGTATGATCCAAAGCGCCGTTCAGGTGTAGGGAGTCATCGTTTTGATCGGAGGGGTAGTCCTCTCTACAGCTTTAATCTTGGTAAACACAACCCCTATCCGCTCCCTGATCTGCCAGAACAGGAGATAGCACTTGGCTTAGTAGCACAAACAAATAAACGAGTAAGCTTTCGACCTTGGTTACAAAGCCAGGCAGAAGTGTTGTTTATCCCTGCAATAGAGCTTCCTGATGATTACCAGCCATTACAGGAAGACCAGCTTTTTTGCCCACAGGCTACTCTGTTTTGTTATGGCAAGCCAGTTCTGCAAACCGCCTTGCTACTGCCAGTATCGTGTCCTAGACTAATTTCATCCAAAAACCTAACTTCTGTTTATAAACCCCTTTGGGATGTACCTGGACTGGCCTTTCCTGCTCTTTCCTTGGAGTGCACTTCCTAAGTAATTCGGTCGCCTTCTGCTAACACTACCTAATGGAGGTGGCCAATAAACATGAAAAAAATCCTGTATACAGCTTCATGTCTTATACTGTTAACAGCGGTTACTGCTTGCGGAACTGCTCCAAAACAAGGGACTCAAACCCAATCTTACAGAACGAATGGTTATGGAACGTTAGGTACTGGTAACAACACTGGCTATGGCATGAATGGCTATGGAACGTTAGGTACCGGTAACAACACTGGCTATGGCATGAATGGTTTTGGAACGTTAGGTACTGGTAATTACAATGGCTATGGCATGAATGGTTTTGGAACAAATGGTTATGGTATTAACAACTATGGCTACAACGGCTATGGCTTTAATGAATTCGGTAGAGCCACTTATCCGTACACGGGCTTTTACCAATCTGCAGACACACGTATGCGTGGTTACGCAAACAATGGGTACCGCTCTCTTACGTCTCCAAATCATGCCTATAACCGTGAGCTTGCTGATCGCATGACAGCATCTGCTAAGAAGGTTAAGGGCGTTCAATCGGCTACCACCGTTGTCTATGGAAATGAAGCTGTTGTCGGTATTGAACTGAAGGATAATAAAAATCGCAATACCATTGAACGTGAGGTAAACGATGCTGTTGTGAAAGCAGCTCCTTATCATCGTGTTTATGTTACATCCGACTCCAAGATGGTACCGCGTGTAAAAGGCATCGACAACAACTATCGCTCGTCCTCGTCAAACTCGAATATGATGAGTGGCCCAAACACCGTAACAGGCAATCTCGCTAATGTCGGTAGCGATTTTGGCGCGCTTGTGACTGATCTTGGACGTACCGTAACTGCTCCATTCCGGTAATGAAGACAAAAACAGGGTGACGTGTTCGTCTACCCTGTTTTTGTGTAAATAAAAATGAGACGTCTGCCACTAGCTAGACGCCTCTGCTTGTTTGTGTTCGATAATGGATTGTCTTATGCGTTAGTCGTTGCAGAAAGCTTCATTTCTGGTTCCACAACTTCTAATTCACCTAAACCACGAATTAGTTTTTTAGCAAAGACTTTCTCCGGTTTTAATACAGAAACCATGTAATCAATGGCAACCTGCGGATCCACTGTCTCCCCGCATGTGTAGCAATCCAAAGCGGCAAATCCGCGCTCTGGGTAGGTGTGGATGGAAAGATGACTTTCCGACAAAAGAACCAATACAGTTGCTCCTTGAGGTGCAAATTGTTTAGACTGTACACTTAGAACAGTCGCACCGCATGCTTCTGCTGCTTCTACCATTTGTTTTTTCAAGAAATCTGCATCGTTTAGTAAATCAAATTGTACTCCCCATGTGTCAATGGCAACGTGTCTTCCGAAAGTAGAATATTCCATTCTTCCGGTTCCCCCTTCCTAGCATGTGTGATAATGAAACATCGCTAGGACCTGCGTCATTCACTAACGGGGGCGGGTCTTTGGTCCACCCTTTGAAGTGAATCCTGGTTCCTAATCTAGTTTTTCCAACGAGATTTAAATTATCATGGTTCTGAGAAAAATACAATACTTTTTTAAAAATAAATTTCTGGAAATACCAAATTTTTTCACAAATAATCCCAAACAAATATCAAAAAATCCTGATCTCACAAAGCCCATAGGCAATATCAGCGGTCATTTTATACAAAAAAACGGGCACCAGCAGTGCCCTTTTTTGATTCCTTTTATGCTTCTAATACAAACAAACGATGTGAAACAGCAGATAACTTTTGATCAATTGCTGAAACCGTGTCTGGCTTGTGTATTCCTACCCAATTACGAAGATCTAGGAGACGATCCGTCTCTTCGCGCAACAGGGTAATTTCTTGTTCACTGGACGTTTGTGCGTATAGATGTTGCAATTCCTTGGCGTAGTTTGCGCCGTCCTGCTCAAAGATGATGGACTCTTCGGTGTCATTTACTTCTTCAATCTTTGTCACTGAACCTTCGTCATAATGATAAATAATCGTGAAGTTTTCGTAAATTCGGTGCACAACAGCGTGACCCCTGAAGGCTTTCATAGCTTTTCGCATCACGTTGGCAAGACTGATATCTTTGATTGTATAGGAACTGTCGCAAATAAAGTGATTTTCAAATTTCTGGAAGGCAAGATGTATTTCGGAACTACCATCCACAATGACGATGTCACGATCCCCATTTTCAAATATTTGTTCCATTAAGAGAACTCTTTCCTTTGCAAAGAGTTGAACAAATTGATTTAATTCCTGCTCTGTCATGGTAAAAAAGGCGTTTGCGTAATTTGTAGCTAAACGCTGTGCCATACAAATCTCCCCAATTCATTGTTTTTCCTAAATACCAATCGGCTACGTATGTGTATCTGGTTGGTTGACTGGTAATGCGGAAAAGGGAGCTAAGTATCCACAAAAGATCGCTGTAGAACCTGACCTTGCCGCCCCGTGAGTTTAAACTCAAAATGGGTAATGAAGGCGGATCACCTACTTTTATCTTTATACACTTCTCTATTCTTTATTATACACAAAACAAAAATAAAAATCCTGCTTAATAAACACAGGATTCTAAAGAAAACAGCGATTTAGAGAGTTTACAGACGTTTTCATGGAAAAACCTCCTATATTATCACTATCTCGCAGATTTATACAATTTATAGAACGGATACAGAAGAAGTCATCGCTTTTTTAATTACCATCAGCTCTTCTTCTGACAAATGGTAAACCGATGTTCCTTTTTCAATCGGCTTCGCATACGTCCGTGATTCTTCTCGACCATAAATACTGGTAATCACTACCCCGTTTTGTTGTTCATCCAAAAATGCCAAGGAAAAACTTAAATCACTTCCCATTTCTCCAAAGGCATTGTACCGATGCACTGCAATACTCCCCGCCTGTGTCGCCATTTTTTGGGACAATCGATTCACTATAAATTGCTGATCACTAAGCTTTCCTTCCCATGCATTCATATCTACAAGCAAGCGATTTACTATTTCTTCTAGGTTGTCTCCCTCGCCTCGAACAAAGAACCGATTCATTCTTTTTCGTAAACGATTGATTTTAGCATGTAAGACGATAATATACACGAGGCTCAGCACTGTAAATCCGCATAATCCCAGAAGAACATACGGTGACTGAATCGCCAGTAAAACTTGCTGCATAGAAATACTTCCTTTCTCGACCAACTTCATATTACCCCATTTTACCGCCAAGCCATTAAGAGATCAATTGCTTGAAACGGTTTCTAGTAAAAAAGTTACACATTTTATGGTACATAACAAGAAAAACGGCCTCTCTTCCTAACGAAGAAGCCGTTTTTCATCTAAACTCCGTGTCTTGAAGGTTCATTCTCACCCTGCCCATTCCATCATGATTTCAGCTATACTTCCAGTAATAACATTTCCTTACGCAGTAATCTTAATTGTGCCTTTGAGCGTTGCATCTGCTCCTTATTTCTGCTTTGCATAGCATCGTATAGGGTTGCTAATTCATAGTCAAGCTCTAGACGCAATACAGGAATTCTTTCTTCTGCATCTCTTCTTTTCAGGGCAGCAATCACTTGGTCCATGGTCACATTACATGCTTTTTCATAGATCACTTTTTTCTCAGCTCCTTTAATCTTAACAATTCGTACAGCTTCACCGTATCTGATGTTTTTTACCAGGATTTGGTGCTCGTTAATGATTTTGACCACTGCATGCCCTTTTGCCTGTTCAATAAACTGATACAATATCATCGCTAGCCTTATGTCTCGAACAGCATAATGATATTCCTCCAGCTTGTAACGTTCTCCGCTTTTAACAAAAACGAGCTGATGTCCGCCACTAGCTGTTGTAATATCCATCCGAATTGAATGAGTTGCTTCTTTGACTCTGACAGATAATCCATTCTGATGAAGCGTATCCAATAATGAAAGGAAGGTAGTTCGGTCAAACCAGACAATGATATTGCTGTACTCTAACTCGTTATAGGTTTTTTTCATACACTTCATCCCCCAAAAATATACTGAATAGTCAGATTATAAATGAGCCCTTGGGAATGGGTTGTATATCCTATTACTGTTCAGCTATTTTTGTTACACTCCCATTCACGTATTTTTGTCTTTTTAAAGAAAAACCAGCGAGAGATGGAATTTATTTCCTTTCTATTGGATACGAATAGGAATGCTGTTTTATTTCTTACTTACCCCATTTTTCGTTCAAGAAACCAAACTAGTTACATTTTGGGAAGGTCCCCGATAGTCTGCTTAACAGTGTGGTATGATATCATATGGAGAGAGATTCGCTTTCTTCACGGCTCTTACGCCCTTTTTGTTTTGTGAGAAAGGAAAGAGGCATTTGCAAATACGTAGAACAAAACGTGCACTCAATTGAAAGGAGTTTTACATATGACTACTTTTTCAGGCTTTCACTCTGAGGATTTTGAGGTATTTTCCATTGAAGGATTAGACGAAAGAATGGAAGGAATCAAAGATCGAATTCGGCCCAAATTAACCTTCCTGGGAGAACATTTTGCTCCTCACCTTGGACTAGCACTGGGAGATGAAATGTTTTACCATGTCGCTAAGCATGCTCGGCGTACAGTTAATCCCCCTAAGGATACATGGGTGGCTTGGGCAAATGACAAGCGCGGATACAAAAAACATCCTCATTTCCAAATTGGATTGTGGGGCACTCATTTGTTTGTTTGGTATGCCCTTATTTATGAGTCTCCGTTTAAACAGGAAATCGGACATAACATGGAAAAGCATTTGAAAAAAATCATGTCCCTTGTGCCGGGATACTTTCATTGGTCACCGGATCACATGCAGCCACATAGTACTTCACAAAATGAGTTAGGTGAAAAAGGACTATTGCAGCTTATTCAACGCCTACAGACGGTAAAAAAAGCTGAAATTCTTTGTGGGATCACAATTGATAAGGATGACCCTATTCTAAGAGATGGTGATTTGCTAATAGCTCGCCTAGAGGAAACATTCCAAGTCCTTACTCGTTTGTACATGTTGAATCGCCATGAATAGAAGCATTTGCTAGGAAGTTCAAGATGCTTTCTATTATCTATATGCAAAAGAACAGGTCCTTTTTCATGTTATTGTAAAGAACCTGTTCTTCTTTTTAATAAAAAATTAACAACATCGCTGTTGCTTCCCTTGAAATACTTTTTGCATATTTGCTTGAAACGCATTGACATCCCCCATTATTCGATCGAACAATTCCTGAACACTGGGAACATCCTGGATTAAGCCGACCACTTGTCCTGCCCAACCAAACCCATGCTCTGCATCCCCCTCGTAAATAAAACGAAGATTGTTTTGACCACTAATATATTCCCGCAAGCCTTCATATCCTACGCCTTGTTTTTCTAGTTCAGAAATATACGCAGAGCCTTTTGTATTTATCACACGGGCAGGAGTACCTAATGAACGTTTAATAACGGTGGTATCATGCTCTGTAGCCTGAATAAGTGCCTGCTTGTAGGCAGCATGTGCATGAACACACTCCTTTGTAGCTATAAACCTAGTCCCCATCTCCACACCCTCTGCTCCTAATGCAAGCGCTGCCAATAATCCACGCCCATCGCCAATCCCACCACTTGCAAGTACAGGTATACTGACCGAATCAACAACACGCGGAACAAGTACAAGGGTTCCAATATCATCCCGTCCTAAATGCCCCCCTCCCTCCTGACCAACTGCCATCACCGCGTCAGCCCCAGCAGCTTCCGCTTTTTGTGCCTGTCTGAGTGTTGACACAAGCACCAAGCGTTTCATATCATGTCCATCCGTTCGGCGAATTAGCGGCTCAGGGTTTCCTCCCGTAATACTGATAACGCCAATCCCTTCTTCTATAGCCACATCCAACATTTCTTCAAATGGCCGATCATGTTGACCAATAGCAAAGTTAACGCCAACAGGCTTTGCTGTCAATGAACGCACCTTTTGAATCTCAGTCCGTAAAGCGTCTGGCGAAGGAAGTGACATAGCTGTTATCTGTCCTAATCCTCCTGCCTCAGAAACCGCTGCTGCTAATTCGGCATATGCCAGATGCGCTAATCCTCCTTGTACAATGGGGTATACTATATTAAGCAATGAGGTAATTCTGGTGTTCATTTTAAATCCCTCCTTTCTTTGTTCTTAAACTTTCTGCTAATAAAGGGATAAATCCTGCCACTATAGGGATTAAGCAAAAAAATACTTGCTTTCCCCCCCTAATTTGCTATACTCAATTTTGTTGTTTTTCAAACAATTATAAAATAAAGTGAGGCGATACGATAATGAAACAGGATAAAACCCCCTTATTTAGCGGATTGGTGGCGCATATAGAGAGGAATCCCATTCAATTTCATATTCCAGGCCACAAAAAAGGAACGGGAATGAATCCTACGTTCCGAGAATTCATTGGAGAGAACGCGTTATCGATTGATTTAATCAATATCGCCCCACTGGATGACTTGCACCATCCTAAAGCAATGATTAAAGAGGCACAGGATTTGGCAGCAGAAGCCTTTGGTGCGGATCATACTTTTTTCTCTGTACAAGGGACAAGCGGTGCGATCATGGCCATGATCATGGCAACTTGCAATCCTGGAGACAAAATTATTTTGCCTCGAAATGTGCATAAATCTGTAACGGCTGCCATTATTTTTGCAGGTGCCATTCCAGTATTTATTCATCCAATCATGGATGAACAGCTAGGGATTGCTCACGGTATTACGCCGAAAGCGGTGCGAAAGGCACTAACTGCACACCCTGATGCGGCTGCTCTATTAGTCATCAATCCAACTTACTTTGGTATCGCGGGAGATTTACAGCAAATCGTAGAAATTGCCCATGAGTATAACATCCCTGTTCTTGTAGATGAAGCTCATGGTGTTCATATACATTTTCATGATGATATGCCATTATCCGCCATGCAGGCAGGCGCAGATATGGCTGCTACCAGCGTTCATAAGCTGGGAGGCTCTCTTACCCAAAGCTCAATTTTAAACGTAAGAGAAGGGCTTGTAGACGTTGACAGGGTGAAAACCATTCTGAGCATGCTAACAACCACTTCTACTTCTTACATTCTACTGGCTTCTCTAGACATGGCTAGACAACACTTGGCTATACACGGAAAGCAAATGATAGAAAAATCCATCCGTCTGGCTAACACTGCTAGAGATGCGATTAACAAAATTCCTCGACTTCGTTGTGTAGGAAAAGAAATACTCGGTATGCCAGCCGAATACGCAATGGACCCGACTAAATTGCTCATTCATGTGCGTAATCTCGGTATTACCGGTTGGGAAGTCGAGAATTGGTTGCGTGAAAAATATAATATTGAGGTTGAGATGAGTGACCTCTACAACATTCTTTGCTTTGTAACAGCAGGGGATACAGAAGAAACGATCGGTACACTCGTAGCTGCCCTGCAGCATTTAGCTGTTGAATTTGCTCATGCACAGCCAAGTGATTTAGTTGAAATTTCACTTCCTGAAATTCCAGTCATCTCTCTGTCTCCTCGTGATGCTTTTTATGCAGAAACGGAAATTGTACCTCTGGAGCATGCAGAAGGCCGTATTATTACAGAATTTATCATGGTGTATCCTCCTGGAATTCCAATTTTATTCCCAGGCGAGGTTATCACTGCAGATAACATTCATTACATCAAAGAAAACCTCCGTGTAGGTTTACCTGTTCAAGGTCCTGAGGATGAAACCATCCAAACCATCAAGGTTGTAAAACGCCAAGCGGCAATACATGAATAACAAATAAAAAGTCCTCTCCTTGCTACTATTGACAGGGAGAGGGCTTTTTTGACAATCATCTGATAAACTTCGAAACTTTTCTAGACTCAATGACGTATAGTAAGTAGATAGATCATACATAAGATACGCCCTACGCCGCCTGAGAAAAGGAGAAATGACATGAACACTACTACCACATCCGCCACTACGAATCCCTATTCCTACCTGTTATGGATTGGGTATCTTATCCTTGCTATTGGCGGCTCTGCCTTATATGGAGCTAGTCTCAGCTTGCATTTTGAACATTGGTCATTTGATCTCGGTGCGTACTGGGTCATCATATCCGCTAGTTGCAGCTGGATTCTTTTATTCGGAACCACCTACCTGATCGGCTATAAAAAAATCAGTCTGCGCTGGCTAATTCAGATTAGTTTGGAGACTGTCGTATATGGGGTTACCGTATTGCTTGCTGCTTCGTTAGTTAACCTAATTGCAAAAGGATTGCACTTTCCAAGTTTACTGATGGTAACTCCCAATATCTTACTTGTTCTCTTCTCCAACATCTTAATGGCCGATCATTATATTGGCGAAATGAAAACGCAGCATTTTTCTGCGCCGTTGTCTCTTTTGCTGTGGCTAACCTTGTTAGATGGGTCCGGCATTTTCTTTTTATACTTTTTCGGTAAAATGTTTTAGTTTTAAGGATAGCAATTTGCTTACTAGAAAAAGGCTGATAGGATATCATATCCTACCAGCCTTTTTGCGTTTCATATTAGTCTTCATCTTTGCCGTAAAAATAATCATCATCGTCATCGTCGTCATCATCATCGTCATCACTAGAACCAAGTACAGATGTATAGAGACCTTCCTCATCATCACGGTCATCCAACCATACTAAACGATTGCCGCCGATTGCGATCTCAGATGGATCAGCGTCGCTGCCAAATGGAGATCTAAAACGATGTTTATCCCTGTCATACATGACATATTTATCTACTGCGTCTCCACCCTTTTCTACTTCAGTCTCATAGAAAATGATATTATTTGAAACGATTGGATTCTCTTGATCGCCTTCTTCTTCATATAGAAGATCCGTACGATTCAGCTTAAAGGAATATACGAAAATGTCCTTGCTCTTTGTATCGCTATTGTAAGCAGACCAAGCTGCAAATTTCTCGCCAAGACCGATTCCTTTTGCACTTTCCGCTTCTTCCTTCATGATGCGGCCGCCATCTACATAATCGTAAATGACAATGTCTTGGTAACGATCGTCCTCTCCGTCAATCAACGCCACAGCCTGATTGTTGATAGCTACACTACGAACGCCAGCTTTGGAATCATGAAGCTCAGAAGTTTTATTCTTTTTCAAATTCGTTAGGTTAACAGTATTCGAACGCTTTCCACCGCTCACCCAAACAAGATGGTCTTTATAAATAGCATACAATCCTTCTACTACGTCAGTTTTCTTCGGCGTAATTTTCGTTGATTCTCCCGTTTCAATATCGTAAGACACCAACGCCCTATCATCATTGTCGTAGTAAACTACATAAGAATCACTTACCACTGGATGCTCAGCTTCGTGTTTTTCTGGAGAGATCGTAATCGTTTTGCGATCTTTTACATTGTACAGCATCACGCGAGACTCTCTTTTGCCTTCCTTCACGAAAGCAACATAGTTTTTGCTAGCTGCCGGCGAAGCCATATTTTTTATGTTTTCGTCCTTACCCAGCGTTTGGCTCTTCTCTTTTTTCGTATCAAACAATTTCAATGTCAAATTATTCGTTTTACCCGTAGCATATAGCACGTAACGTCCGCTCATCACAGGAGGCAATTTACGATTGTAATTGTTGATTTTAACCAAATTATCTTTGTTTGTATCTAAATAATACAATGTGCTTCCTGATCCATATACCAGATAACGTCCGTTAAAATCAAACAGCTCTTCGTCTCCTTTTTCGTGAGTTAGCACCTTGCTTTTACTACTCTCTACTTGTGTTTTTTCGATATTACCGCTTGATTCGTTCAAGTAAACGATGTCATCATCAGAAATGATCGGTTTTGCAGTTTTAGCTTTTCCCCAGTACGTTTTAAATTCTTTAGAAGAACCTAATTTATTTTGATACAGTTCAGCTCTTCCATTACGCTCATCCTGCCAAACAATTTGGTCATCATAAATGGAAGGATGGCTTGCCTTTCCGCCCGTGGATATACGGTATTCCTTGTTATTACTTACTTCAAGCGCATAAATATTTGTTCCGCCATCGCGCTTGTCTTTCCAGGCTACTACACCGTCTTTAAAGGCAATCTCTTCTGGATCAGTTACTCTTGCATTCTGGCTTGTAAGAACCCGTTCTTTATTCTTTTTCAAATCGTACGCATATAATTCATAGCCATTTTTCTCTTCTTGAGCCCACACTACCGTGTTTCCATCAATCCGTGGAGCTACTTTCTTAGAACTATTAGTAGAAATTTTCTTCGTTATACTTTCATCATCTACATCATAAAGCACAACAGAATAATTCTTACCAGATTCCTCTACCCATACAGCATAATCCCCATCAAAGTCCATACCATAGGCAGTGGCTGTAGTATCGCCATTTACTGAAATTTTTTCTTCATCATAATTAGCTGCGAAAACAGGGTTCACACTGCTAAATAATGTCGTCGCCATGGCAAAAACAGCTATCCATCGCTGAAAGCTCTTCTTCCTCATACTGTAACTCCTCTCGACAAAATATTTCCATTATCTCTATCCTTCTTATTATTTATCAATTAAATGGAGAAGTAAATAAAAATCTTTGAAAGAGGGAATGAAAAAGCAAAAAACACACTCATAAAGAGTGTGCTACATAATCAAAGAAATTGATATATTCGAAAATACATCTTCAAAATCTATTCATGTTCGTTATCATGCTGATGGCACGGGCAGTCACATAAACCATAAAGCGTTTTCACCTGTGGTGATTCTAAATGTTCAATGATGTCTCCGCATTTTTGACAAACGATTGTCGTCATGATAAGCCCCCTATGAAATAAGTGTACTCACAAAATAAAGTGAATCAAATTAATGTGTCACATTAGTTGTATAAATGTGTTACATTAATCTTAATACGACATACTTTAACTGTCAATAGGCTAATAAACACAACTTTTATCATTTTTTTCTTTATAATCTCAATTTAAATAACCTTAACGCTTTGAATTAGTATGTCACATTTCAGCAAAGTCATCTTATTTGCCTAACGAAACAGCCCCCTTCAGAAAATGAAGGGGGCTGTCATATTGCCAGTTATATTGCCAGTTAATAACTGGATCTAGGCTAGTATTGATCCTGAAAAGGCATGGACGGTAAGTTATCACGAAAGAATTGAGAGAGCTCCTTTGCTTGGGTAAGACAACTCAATTTAAAGATTTGTTGCAAATGTTTAGGATTTATTGTGTCTTCTGAACTTAGTAACGTTGATTGCCCTGTCTGCATACATACCACCAATGGTTTCCCGAAAAAACGATGTGTATACACGATTCCAAAATCATAACGTGTCGTGTCGGTTGTATAGCCCAGAAAGCGAACCTTGGCATCTTCGTTCACGTCATACAACAATTCCATTGCTTCCATCGCGATACCCTCCCGTCTTGTATAATTTTTTATCTCTTCATCCGACTAGTCATAAACCCTACGATTGCTTAATTAGAATATGAGAAGAAGATAAAAAAATTCCTATCAATCAAGCCCAATTCTTACATGTAAAAAAGCTCACGTTCAAATGTAACCTTTTTTACATCATTTGAAACTTTTATCTTTATATCCCGTACTTATTACAGAGGATATTCATCCGGCAGAGCTTTGATTCTCAGGAAAGCGCTCTTCTCCTTCCTGAATCCATTTCACCTTATCTTCACCGTGCAAGGTTTGAGCAAGGAATAACATGCACTCAAAAAACAGTTCTACTACTACAACAGAGTATCGTTCTTTTAATTTTTCCAAAGCCTCAGTCAAACGGAATAGACTGGGCGTATTTTTCCTACTTTTTTCAATAACCTCGCGACCTGCGCTTGTAGGGTAGACATGAACAACCCTTCCATCAATATCGGATTTTTCAATGCTTACTAATTGTTTTTCCATTAGCTTTTTTATATGAATGACAATAGATGAGGGATGCCAAAACGTCCAATCAGCAATTTGCGTAACACGTACTCCTTCGTAACAGCAAATGATCCACAAAATATTTAATTGTACGGACGAATCCAAATTCGCCGCCTTTGCAGCTCTTTCCCAATCATCTTTGTTCACAACATTGATTGCTCGTAATGTATTTAACGCTTCATGCACCTGTCGTACCGCTGTATCCTTCATTTTCCCATTCCCCCAACTGATTTTTGTCTCTCTACAAGTATAAATTTTCATCATTGTACTATTTTCAGAAAATATAATCAATTGCTTTCCGTATTTTGTGTCCGCTTGCAGAAGCCTAAACTGTAATGCTACACTAAATGTGGAAGAAAATTCGTATTTTTGATATGGGAGTGAACTGATTCGTGAATATGCAATCCGCCTATGTATATCTAGTAGATGGTTCCATCGCCTCCACGGTTACTCTTGAAGATGTCAAAACATTTTTACAAAAATACCGAAATAAAACCAGTAAAACAGGACAACAATTGGATTGGAACTATACAGATGCCTCCTTTCCCTATCATATCGAAGAACCTGCAGAAGGAAAAGACACATTTTTCATTTTAAAGGGCAAAGATCAGAATCTTTATAAATATGTGATCATTGGTGTAGGCACACGTCTAAAAGACAATCAGGAGCGGGCATTCATTCAGGTTAGTATTCCCGACACAGCAACTCAGAACGATAAAAGTAAAGGCAACGAATACAGTCGTTATTTAGCCCGTGAAGTAAAAGGAGAGCTTCATCTATTCAACGGCAGAATTCAATATTTTCAGCCACGCAAGCCTTAAATTTGTATTTTCCAAACAGTCGTCCAAGCAAAATGGCACCCTCCCAATATGATACATAGTGGAGGTGCTTATCTCACTATAAGTACCTTCTTTGACTCCAATATCCGGTCATAAGGAGGTGCTTTTTTATGGAACTCTCTGATTTCATTTCGCTTGTGAGTACACCAGCTCGGCTCGCCTTTGAAAAGTATAATATCTACGCCTCTATAACCATTGCTCAAGCAATTTTGGAATCTGGATTTGGTAACTTTATTCCAAGGGACACTGCTACGGGTCGGACATCCCATAACATTTTTGGCATAAAGGGAGTAGGTCCAGCAGGCTCTGTTCATGTAGAAACCAAAGAATATATTCAAGGCTCCTGGGTTACGAAAACACAAGAATTCAAAGCCTATAATAGCTTTCTTGAATCCATTGAAGACCACTCACAGCTTTTATTAAGTCCTCGCTATCAATCCGTCATTCAAGCAGCTACTCCTTATCAAGCAGCCAAACAGCTGGAACAAGCCGGATATGCTACCGACCCAGACTATGCGGAAAAGCTACAAAATATAATCAAAACCTACAATTTAATCCAGTATGATCAAAAAAAGTCCCCCTCTGAGAATTTTATAGCCGCTTGGAAGCTAGAAATAGGTAAGCGTGCCCTCGCAGAAGGAATCATCACGTCTCCCGAATGGTTGCATGACTTAGATAAGCCTATGCCTGTCTGGGCTGTACTAGCCGTGGCTCTCCGTGTGTATGACAAATGCCGTGAGAATAAATAGACACACGATGCAAAACAAAAGACAGGTTCCCTGATCGGGTCCTGTCTTTCCTATAGGTGCTACGAAAGTATTTCAGATCTGGTTAGCGAATAGAATCTTCCGTCTACCATACGTATGCCGAGATCGACACAATATTTACACCCTTCCATTACTCCGTAGAGAATCCAGTTGCTTGCTCGATAGTTGATGTCATAATCTGTATAGCTGTCTAGCCCGTCATTTTTAATTTCAGTCCGGTACGTTACATCATACAGACGCAGAACTAGCGGCAACTCATGGAATGGAATGGAAAATTCTTGCTCAATCTCTTGCTGGTATTCCTCCGTCACAAGCCAAGAGGCTAAAATTGATTGGGGGTCTTTCCATGCAATACGTATACTCGGGCCGTCTGTATCTGTTGATGACCGCGTGGCTTTTGTCTTCATTCGCTTTCATCTTTCCTTTCTTACATTACATAATAGTAATTACTTCTAACCATTATATCATCAGGTAGCTAATTTTGAAAACGGCGGAAGAGCATTTTATCTCCCTACTGTAAAGGAATTCTCTCCCACAACGATCATATTTGCATCCTTTTCTTTTTTCATTGTTACCTGTACTTTATACGTACCGTTCTTTTTTAACTTTGTAGAAACAAAGGGCTGGGAGAAAAAGAATCCGCCATCGCGTACTGAGTAGGATTTCTCCTTGCTGCTATCCACCACATTGCCATCCGGACCGATAATGTTGACTTTGACGCTCATATCCTTAGCATCGATGATATTATCTACCTCTACATATACTCCAAAGTTACGCGGAATGTTTTTTTCCAGAAAACCTGTTACAGGATTAGTCAGCACAATATCATTATTTTTGTTTTGCTGAACGCCTTCAAGTACCATAATATTGACGTTCGGCTTATCGATAAACAGTTTACCTGTCTCTCTATCATAAGTAGCAAAGCCACCAAGGCTAGTAATCAATTCTTGCGTCATATCAAGTGTTGAAGCCGTAACCTCTATTTTCGTATTGCGCTCCCCATTTAAATATGTACGTATGCTAGTATCTCCCCATGCAGTTGTAGCTGTAGCTGCAACAATGACAGTTGCAAGTCCTGCTATCCATTTCTTTTTCATCTCAATTTCCTCCATCAATCATAATATATAGAAAGCCGAAGCTATACTTTGTATGCTTTCAGTTAAAAAGGATATTTGTTCCTTTTTGTTTTCTCTATATCTTAGACGCATTATGTCTTAAATAGTTGTGGTTAAAAAAGAACTTTTTTAGCTTCATCCACAATATCCACAGTATATTCTCAAGTTTTATGCACAAGTGGATAATAGTGATTTGATGCCAATTCTGATATAAAAGCTTCCTTTTCTGATTGATGATTGAGATAAGATTGTGGATAACCAACCGAATATTTGTCCATATAGCAAAAGACGACCCACAGGTCGTCTTTCGTTGCTTTTTAGTTGTTTTCATTTGCAATGACATTTTCATATTGGCGAAAAAAACGGGTAATGATTTCGATTGCATTCTCGATCGCTTGTTCGTTTGGTTCTAGCTTAGCATGGTGCAAGCCATAAGGAGTGTCTACACCAAGCCAAAATAAAAAGCCAGGGATCTCAGCCAAAAAGTATCCGAAATCTTCACCAGTCATCGCTTCGGTGCACCTAACCAATGTAACATCATCCTGAAGATCCAACCAGCTCATAAATCGTTTGGACAGGTCTGGATCATTATACACCTGACAGTACATGGCACCGTAATCAATTGTTGCTTTACAATCAAAGCCAGTTTCTATCCCTTGGACGATTGCTTCAATCCGCTGTTTAATCCTACGCATCGAATCCTGAGAAAGCGTACGAATCGTTCCTTCTAGCCGAGCTACCTCGGCGATAATATTTTGCTTTGTACCGCCTTCTATTTTGCCTACCGTAATTACTCCGGCATCTAATGGATTTACACTGCGAGCAACAATCGTCTGTAACTGGGTCACAAGCTGTGCCGCTACAACTACCATATCATTGGCGAGATGCGGATATGCTGCATGCCCTCCCTTTCCCTTCACCTCAATAAATAATTCTGAAGTGTTGGCAAAGAAAACTCCCTCTTTCATTGCAATGGTTCCGACTGGATATTCTGGCGCAATATGCAGAGCAAAAATAGCATCGGGCTGATAGCTACGAAATTCAGGGCTAGCTAGCATTGGTTCCGCACCGCCTGGCCCCTCTTCAGCCGGTTGAAAAACAAACAACAGATCGTCTACAGCAGGACTTTTGGCAAACTCACTTAGGATGCCAAGCCCTATCGCCATGTGTAGATCATGTCCGCATGCATGCATATAGCCCTGATGCTGGGAACGAAAATCACAGCCGGTCTCCTCTTCGATCGGCAATCCATCCATGTCGGCACGCCAAGCCAGCATTCGCTTTGGAGATGTCCCGTTCACTTTAACTAGCACACCTGTTTTCCAAGTTGTTACCTCCAGATGCTCCTGAGGTAACTGGGCAATAAATGAAAGCAAAAACTGCTGCGTTTTAAACTCGGCAAAACCAGGCTCTGGGATTTTGTGTAACTCACGGCGAATAGATACAAAAGGGGATGTCATTTACATAACCGCTCCCTTCGCGCGGGCCGTCTGCTCTAACACATCGCGGAAACACACCATAAATCGATCAATCTCCTCGCTGGTTAGGGTGAGCGGAGGCAATAGTCGAATAATCGTTTTCTGCGTAACATCAATTAAAAAGCCGGCCTCTAGCATCCCTTGCTGGATACGGCTAACCTCTTCTGGAGCTAGCTTCGTCTGAATGCCGAGCATCATGCCTTTGCCTCGAATATCAGATAGGAGCTGTGGATATTCATCAACTAAATGAGTGATACGAGCCCACAAATACTCTGCTTGCTTTTTCCCCTCTTCAAGCAATCCATCTATCAGCAGCGCTTCCATAACCGCATTCCCCAATGCTGCACTTAATGGAGAAGGGGCAAACGTTGTTCCATGGTCTCCAGGCTTGAAGAGATTCGCCAGTTTTTCCCCAGCGATCACCCCACCTAGCGGTAATCCACCGCCGACACCTTTGGCAAATAAGATGAGATCAGGTTCCGCAGTCGTATGCTGGTAGGCAAACAGTTTACCAGTTCGCCCCATGCCAGTTTGAATTTCATCCATAGCAAATAGCACGTCATGTTCTTTACACAGAGCAAAGGCTGTTTCCAAAAAGCTCTCGGAAAGCGGAATAACTCCACCCGATCCGAGAACTGGCTCCATTAACAAGCAAACAGGTGAGTACGTCGTGATAATTTTTTGCAATCCTTCTAGATCACCAGGAGCTATCTCATATACAGGAAATGCTGGCAACGGGTAGTCCTGATAAACATGAGCTTGTCTCGTTAGTTTGACAGCTCCAAGCGTCCTGCCGTGGAAGCTATTTTTTAACACCACAATCCCAGCATTCTCTTTTCCGGCCATTTTTGCCCATTTATGCACAAGCTTGATCGCAGCTTCTGTTGCTTCAGCTCCTGAATTACTGAAGAAAACTTTTCCCGGAATTGTATGCTTGACTAACTGCTCTGCCAATGTGATGGCTGGCTTGTTCAAAAAAATGTTGGAGATGTGCAGGAATTTCTCTCCCTGTTCTACAAGAGCTTCTACAATTTTGGGATGAGAGTGACCCAGAACAGAGACAGCCAGACCAGTAAACAAATCAAGATAAGCTTTTCCCTCTGTATCAAGTAAATAATTGCCCTCTCCCTTTTCAATTGCAATCGGCAATCGTTTGTAGGTGGACATCAAATAGGTTTCATCTTTTTGTAGCCAATCCGTCATGGGAAGACGCCCCTTTTATTCAGCACAATCAATGACGAGCTGATATAATATATATCTTACAGTTTTTTACACGTTTATAGCTGACGCAGTTCTTGCATGATCTCTGTTTTGGACTTGGTTTTTGCATCAATTTCTTTTAGGATTTTTGCCGGTGTCCCAGCCACTACTACGTTTGCAGGAACATCCTGTGTTACAACAGCTCCCGCAGCAACCACTGAGCCCTTACCAATACGCACACCCTCTAAAATAACAGCATTTGCACCAACCAATACATCGTCCTCAATGATTACAGGTGTAGCAGAAGGCGGCTCGATAACACCCGCTATGACAGCTCCCGCCCCGATGTGGCAATTATTACCGACTGTACCTCGTCCGCCAATAATAACTCCCATATCGATCATTGTGCCTTCTCCGATAGAAGCACCGATATTGATTACCGCCCCCATCATAATCACCGCATTATTTCCAATGTGAACTTGATCACGAATGATAGCACCTGGCTCAATACGCGCTTGAATTTCTTTTGTATCTAGCATCGGGATCGCAGAATTGCGACGATCGCTCTCTACCACATAATCCTCAATGCTGTCCTTATGGGCTTCGAGCACAGGCTGTACATCCTTCCATTCGCCAAACAATACACCTACATTGCCTGTAATAAAGGTTTTCGTATTTTGGCCAAAATCAATTCCTTCTAAATTTCCCTTTACATGCACCTTCACAGGCGTCTTCTTCTCGCTCTTTTGAATAAAGCTGATAATTTCGTGGGCATTCATCATGTTCATCGAGTGTTTCCTCCTACCAATTTGGTTTATGTAATCGCTATTGCAAAATTACTGTTTTGAAAAAAGAATAACCCCTTGATCAGCAAAAAAGCAATGAGTGGATTCGCCTACTCATTGCTGGTTCTACCATGGCAACTCATAAATAGCGCTCCACGAAAGGCTCACCTTTCATGACAGGACGTACGTTATTCACGTACACCCCAGCCGTAGATTGCCGGTCAGCAACGACTTCGGCGCATTGACCTTTTATCCTGTCCTCATCGTCCCGGCGATGTAAAGCAAACAGGATGACTCATCCGCTGCGCACCTCTATTTTGGATTATTCCTATGTAATTTTCACTTCACTTTATCAGATAAACCCTTACCTGACAACCGCTTTGTACAAATGGATTTTTTAAGCAAATCGGTATAAAAGAAAAATCGAAACGGGTACGAGAACAAAAGCCGTAGCTACAATTCCAACCCAACTGATCCATTGCTTCGATCGCTCACCAATTAATAAATGAACGAAGCTAAAGTAGATGGGAAAAACGCCTGTACCAAAAGCAACTAATAAAAATAAGCTGCTAAATTGTTCTCCTCGGTAAAACTTTAATCCATAGAGGAGCCAGACAAACCAAACAGCTAGTAACACAAGCCCAATAAGATATGGTTTACGCATGGACGCTCTCCTTTTAAAAAAATTGACAGCTTCGAATTCCTTCCATTTATTTATAACATACAATTCAGCAAATTTAAAAATTACATAAGTAAAAAAGCACCCCTTACGAGGAGTGCTTCAACCCTTTTGTATTTACATATTCTGATTACTTTTTGCCTTTCTCTGCTTTGAGTGAGGAGTCTCCTTCATAAAGCTCGTATCGTAATCAACCCATACATGCTCCTCATCGTGCTTTGTAGTATCCTTCATAATTCCTTTATACAAGTAGTAGAACAAGATGAAAGAGAAGACTAAGACCCCTATGATCGGATACATAGCGATGCCGATTTCCATGGTTTTATATCCCCTTTCCAAATCATTACCAATATTATACTTTATTTAACAGAACATTCAAATGACTTTAGACACATTTTAGACATATTTTACTGCGCAATAAAAAGCTCCCGCTACCAATATCGCGAGAGCTTCGGCACAGTTATTCCAAATCCCCTGGAAACTCCTTCATAACAGAGCTTTTCCAAATGATTTCACCTTGTTTATTGACATAACAAAAGCTATATCCTTGTTCGTCATGTGTTACCTCATAAGCCAAGCCGTTATGAAATACACCGCCCGATTCAAACTGAGGCTTAATGACCATTTTTCCTTGCTTATTAATAAATCCATATTTGCCATTCACCTTAACAGAAGCGAGTCCCTCAGAAAAAGGCAATGTACGTTCATAGGTAGGAGGAAGTAAAAACTCCCCTTTTTTGTTGATATAGCTGGCTTTAAAATCCCCGTCCACAGCAACCATCACATCGGCTACTCCTTCTGAAAAGCTCCCTGGTTCAAATCCCTCTGGTTTCACTACCTCCTGCCCCTGCTTATTGATGAGACTATATCCCCTCTCCTCACCCGCATACACTAGGGCCAACCCTTCTTGAAATGGATTCGCAATTTGATAAGTAAAAGGAATAATGACCTTTCCTGTTTGATCAAGATAACCTGCTTTTCCATCCTTATAGGCTACAGTGGTACCTTCTTGAAAGCCCCAGACAATCTCATATTCCGGTTGAATCACGATTTGTCCACTCTTATTGATAAAACCATATTTATGATTTTCACCTATAGCAGCCAGACCGTTTTGAAAGCTACGAGCAAATTGGAACTTGGCTGGGATCACCATCTTATTTTCTTTATTGATAAAACCAAAACGATCCCCTGCTTTAACAGCAGCTACTCCTTCTGAAAACGAATCTGCTTCCTCATACTGAGGCGGGATTACAAAAGAGCCATGCTGGTTAATAAACCCGTATTTCCCATCCTTCTTAGCAACGGCAAGCCCTTCATGGAACTCACCAACCACTTCAAATTGGGGAGCGATGACTACCTTTCCCGTTGCATCAATAAAGCCATGTTTATCTTGATCCTGTATCGAATATAGGCGAACCTCTTGTTTATCCTCGGCTGAAACAGATTCTTCTGTGCCCGCGGAGTTGCTTGCTTGTGTGCCTTGTTTACCAGCGCCTTTTATCTCCTCGGACACTTGAGCTGCATATGCTGGTTTCTCGGCTGCCTGCAAAAAATGATGTGAACCTGCTGCATGTATGAAGGGTAGACAAAGAACTGCTACAATACCTGTTTTTGTCCATTTTGAGATGTTCATTACTATCCACCTGCTTCCTCGAATTTCAGATCGTGATTGAAGAAGAGACACGTCAATTCACTAAGCCACTTGCTATGTATTCTTTCCCTAAAAATAAGTGCTAACTATAAAAGGCTGTCTCGGTCGTGTGTGCTCGTCTTTTAGGCTTTCCTGTTTGCTTATTTATTAGACGTACTTAGATGCCAAAACGTTTTCATCTTTTTTTTACCAATTTCTCTTATATCTTACCTGTATACCGTAACCCTAACCCTGCTGATTCAATCAAAGCTAGGGTATTGGTAAAAAACAAAAAAACACTGGAAAAGCTCCAGTGCTCAATCGTTATGCTTGTATGCGCCGTAAAAATTGTTGGGTTCTTTCGTTCTTTGAATGCTCAAAGATTTCCTCAGGAGTCCCCTGTTCCAAAATGACACCGCTGTCCATAAAAAGGATGCGATCGGCGACATCTCGTGCAAAATTCATTTCATGAGTAACGATCACCATTGTCATTCCTTCTTCTGCTAGCTGTTTCATAACCTTCAATACCTCACCAACCAATTCCGGGTCTAGTGCAGAGGTTGGTTCATCAAACAGCAGCACTGCTGGGTCTAGTGCCATCGCACGGGCAATACCTACACGCTGCTGTTGTCCCCCAGATAGCTGGTGGGGATACATGTTCATTCGATCGGCTAGACCTACCTTTGCAAGCATTTCCTCCGCTCTCGCCTTAGCTTCTTCCTTCGAACGCTTTTTTACAATAACCTGCCCTTCCATGACATTCTCTACGGCTGTCATGTGCGGGAAAAGATTATAGCTCTGAAAAACCATACCTGATTGCTTGCGGATAGGAAGCAAATCCTTTTCCTTCATTTTGGTAGTAGGTGTAAACTCAAGACGTTGATCTCCTATTTGCATGCTTCCCAATGTAGGTATTTCCAAAAGATTCATGCATCTAAGCAATGTAGTTTTTCCAGAGCCTGAGGGGCCTATGATGACGACAGCCTCCCCTTTTTTAATCGTTACAGATATATCCTCTAAAACATCAACTTGTTCAAAGCTTTTATGAAGTCCATTTATCTCAATCATGACGCTTCTCTCCTCCTACCTAGCCATACGGCGTTCCAGACGATGTTCCACACGGCTTTGCAATGCTGATAATATCGTACTGAAAAACAGATAGATAATCGCGACCTCACAGTAAAGCACCAAGGGCTCGTATGTCATCGCAGTAATCTGCTGCGATATCTGAAACATCTCTGTCACGGTAATGGTAGCGGCTAGAGAGGTATCTTTCACTAGACTAATAAACGAATTACCAAGCGGAGGTATCGCCACACGAATAGCTTGAGGAAGAATAATTCGGCGTCTTGCCTGGTTTTTGGTCATCCCAATTGTATAAGCCGCTTCCCACTGCCCCTTCGGCACTGATTGAATAGCTGCACGGATCACTTCAGAGTTATACGCTCCCACACTTAAAGAAAAACCGATTATGGCAGCCGGAAATGGATCAATCGTAACACCTAGCTTTGGCAGGCCGTAGAAAATAATAAATAATTGCACTAATAATGGAGTACCTCTGATAACCCATACATAAAAGCTTGAAATTCCATACAACAATTTATTCGTTGATAAACGAGCAATCGCAGTAAAAAAGGCAAGTATTATTCCAATGATAAAAGAAATTAACGTAAGAGGTATCGTGAACAAAATTCCCGCCTTTAACAGCGGGAAAAATGAATCCACGATAATACCGATAATACGATCAGATTGTTCCACTACCATTCAGTCCTATCTGTATTATTTGGAGACGTCTGCACCGAAATATTTCTCGGATATTTTCAAATAAGTACCATCAGCCTTCATCTCTTTTAACGCTTTATTTACCGCTTCAATCAGTTCAGGATGTTTGCCTTTTGCAAACATCATTCCATTTTCAGTAGCGTTAGGATGCTCGGCCGCAATTTTTATTTTCACATCAGGCTTTTGTTTTTTAAAGTCGAGGAAAGAAAGGCCATCGTTAACTGTTGCATCTACTCGCTTGGATAATAAAAGCTCAATAGCCTGATTAAATCCTTCCGATTGTACAATTTCAGCCCCATTCTCCCGTGCTAGGTCTGTTAGATTACTTGTGAGAGTTTGAGCTGATTTTTTTCCTTTTAAATCGGCAAAAGTTTTGATTTCATTATTATCCTCATTAACAATTAACACCGCTTTTGACACGATGTATGGGTCGGAGAAATCAAATTTTTCTTTCCGATCTGGTCGTATGCCTACTTCATTTACAACCATTTCAAAGCGATTTGCTTCCAGTCCTGCAATCATCCCGTCCCATTTGCTTTCAATGAATTCAGGTTCTACTCCGAGACGTTTTGCAACTTCACGAGCGATTTCCACATCAAAGCCAGTCAGCTGTCCTGTAGAATCATGGTAAGTGAAGGGTGCATAAGTGCCTTCTGTGCCAATGCGAATCTTTCCAGCAGTTTTGATCGCTTCCAAGGAGTTTTTCGCTGTTGTGTTTCCTCCTTGCCCGCCAGTGGCTCCCTGATTAGATGACCCACAACCAGCTACAAATAGAGAGAGCGCTAGAATAGAAACAAGTGCAGTAGAATACCAAGCTTTCTTCATTTGTTAAACCCCCAGTTATCTTATCGGATTTTACCCCTTTGAAAATCATAGTAACATTTTAACGACTTGTCAATAATGAGTAAAGTAAATTTTTGCATGAAATGTATTTTATAATTATTTTGATTCATTCTGTGATCCAAGATGCGTTACCACTAGGTTTTGTCTTTTTCCGTATAGGTATGTAAGCAGTCCCGTACATACCGTGAAAATACTCATTAGGATAAGGAAGGAGGAAAGCCCAATAAAATCCAGACTTGCTGATGTAAGAAGCATAGCGAGCTGAATAATAATCCGGTCCACTATTTCTTTAAAACTAAAAAACCGTCCTTGTACCATTTCGGGCAGCCTTTTTTGAAACACGGTAGTTACCATTGGAAAGATAAAGCCTAGGGTAAAACCGAACAAACCAAATGAAAAAAGCACCATCACTGAACTTGTACTAAATGACATTCCCCATTCTGCAATTCCGATAACCACTACCAGTAAGGATGATACTCTTACTAAGTTTACTTGACTTACCAATTTTTGTACAAAAAACCCTGACAGAAGTACACTTGCTCCTTCTATCGCATAGATATATCCCATAATCGTCGAGGAATCCTGCAGTTTTCCAAAGGCTAAAACCAATAAATTAAATCCGCCTAAGAAGAGTGTCACTGCCCCAGTGCTAATCAGCCCAACGGTTACCGATGGCTCTTTTTTCATTATTTCGAAAACTTCTGCAAATTTCATTTTTTCCGTTTGTTTACGTTTATGGTGCGACTGCGGAATGCGAACAAACAGCACAATAATGACTAGAATCAGAAAACCGATAAACGCCCCCATAGTAACCGCCTGCATCGTAAACATTGTTAAGAGCAGCCCCCCGACGGCTGTACCCGCAATTCTAGCCATGGTAGCAATGTTCATATACAGTGTGTTTGCAGAGAGAAGATTAGCCTCCCCAACCAATGCCGGCAAGCCTGCCCGTACGGTTGGCAAATACATGGAACCAGCTACTTGATTCACAATTAACGAAGCAACTAGCCAGCCAATGGAGGTGTAACTAATAGCAAAATACATAAAAACAGGGGCTAAACACCTGAAACAGGAGGAAGCAATCAAAATCTTTTGCTTATCATACAGATCAATCATTTTCCCTACAGTTGGTAAAAACAGAATGCTAGCAAGCATCCCTGTCATGAGTAACAGGCCAGTTCCCAAATTGGTTTTCATCATCTGTGACATAAACTGTAGATTTAGCAACAGACATACCCACATGGTAATTCCTGCAACGATTTCTCCTGACATTAATAACAGAAATGACTTGTTCTTGTGAATAGGTTGAATGGTAATCAGCTCCGTTATGTAGATGTTGTATATTAACTTAATTGTAGTGATCTGAGCTTGTTTTGCAATGGCTGATTTTCCTCAATTTCATTTCACAAATAAAAAAGCCCTCTTCACGGTCGCAAAGAGTGGCCTTTCTTCCAATATAACCCCTATGATTTATCAATAAAAATTACCGAATCCGAACAGCCGTTCCAGAAGCAACAACCATCAGCATACCGTTACCGATCGTTTCAAAATCTAAATGAATACCGATAACCGCATTCGCACCTATTTGAGCAGCCTTATCCTTCATCTCGTTAATAGCAATCGCTCTTCCTTCTGCTAGCTTGTTTTCATAGGCACCGCTTCGTCCGCCTATAATGTCTCGGACCCCTGCCATGAAATCTCGAACAATGTTAGCAGCCATAATTGCTTCGCCTGTTACAATATCAAGATACTCCTCGACATCTCTACCCTGAACAGTATGTGTTGTGGTTATTAGCATGTTGTCCTCCTTAAGCTGTTAGATATCTTGTCTTAACAAGTATTACGTTTCATAGTGGCTGGAGGTTTCAAATTTGTTTTTATAGACAATCTCTTTTAGCTGGAATCACAATGGTTTCTGTTGCATTTTGAACCTCTACAATAATGGGTTTTACATCTGAGCTGCCACATATCGGGCAGCTTTGTTTATCATAAAAAATACTGCAGCAATGAATGCAAGTAAATTTCATCTGTCACTCCTCCTCCCAGTAAGCTGTATTATACGCTCTCTTCCTTAAAAAAACTGTCTATTTTTGTAAATCACGCGCAATAAAATATTTTATCGCAAGGCTCTTTCTCTTATGTATGAACGAGGCAAGGTACTTTGTGCATGGACAAAGTACCTTTGATCGCTGAAATCAACAGATAATCATTTCTTTTTGAGCTTTTTTACACTTTCCAGCGCTCGCAATAAAAAATCGGGCACAGGCAGACCCAGCCGGTGACAGTTTTCGATTATGGAAATCCCTTCATTCCCAATCATAAATAAAATGATTGTATCTCGTAAAAACCCTTGATTGCTTCCGCTAATTAAATCCAATTGATTGGCTATAATGATAAAAGCAAACATACCAACCTTTTTAGCTATTCCTCGAAACCCTTCCTGGCTACTAAGCGACCTGGTATACCAAGCAGCAAGTACACCCGTTATATAATCGACAACGATAAAAATGCAAAATGCCGTAAACAGCTTATCTATACCACCCACTAAATAGGTGAAAATGGCAATTACGGCCCCAGTCCAAACGAGATGAGAGCTGTCTTCCCCCGAGTACATCATATTTCGTAGCTACCTCCTCCTGCCTGTTGGCTAGGTATAAACCGAGGTACCTTTCTTTTCTTATGTTATAGCTTTCCCTTATATTCCAATAACCAGCGTTCTACCAAGTAATGTAGATTTTTTTGTCGATTCAATAGAACACGTTCAACCTGCTGTTTTTGCGTCGGACTTAATAAAGAACCGGGAATCCGTCTTACTGTTTGTTTTATAACCACAGGTGAAAGCCGTTGAATCTTTTGAATAAACGGCTTTACTTGACTGTATTCTTGGATATAGTGAGTAAGACCCCGCAAGTAGTGATGATTATATAGGGCAACATGTTCCCACTGCTTGGAATACCATGGAATATTGCGAAAAGTAAAGGTTCCCAACAGAGACATACTATGATCAATAGCATAAAAATCATATGCTTTCTGAGTAGGGAATATTATGATGTTCTCATTATGGCGATCTACATTGACAATCCAAATATCAAAGACGAATAGCTCTATCAATCTTTCTGGGGATTGCAATTCGTTGATAGCCCTGGGCCCTTTTCGCCGATAAAACTCCTCCCAGCTATAAAGACGGCCTTTTCTTTTTTTATGAGATACTATGCCCCTTTTCCCTTGAATTGTAACCACTTCGATTTTAGCTACTGAAATGCCTAGCTTGCGAGCAAGTCGATACGAAAGTAACTCCATAGCTAAAACAGGGCCAAGCTTTTTTGCTGTACTTCTATTCATATATTTAAAAAAACCAATTTGTCGGTTTCCCTCCCTTCCTTTTCTAACCTGCCAAACAGGGCCTAAAGGGCGGTCATATTTTTGAACAGGTACCCAGCTTATCCCTGGCTTTCTCATAGCCATGACTCCTCTATTTATTATTATTTTCCTCATGTAAGGTTTGGCACGGCTTATTCTCTACGAAAGCATAATTGATTGATCATACTATTTGTGGAAACAAAAAGCCACCGGCTATAGCCAATGGCCCCTTGTTAAGTACATAAATTTACTTCTTATGACCTCTATGTCTTGCATGAACTACAAGGGTTTCACCCGGATTTAAAATCACTGTTACATGGCGATGACGACATTTTTTACGAAACTTCTCATGATTCGTCCAGACTGAGCTGGAACTACTAGAGTTTTCCCAATGATGACCAGACTGACTTTCATGGTGATGGTGATGTCGATGATGACGCTGTCTACATTTGCAATGTTTTTTACTCATGAAAACACCTCCTACTGTGATACTTTAGAATATGAGTAAAAAATAAGCATTGCTTGGACGATAGAAACAGTAGATATGACCAATTTTTTAGCCTTTCCTAAAGCACCTGATTTTCTCTTTCCCTCATGATGCATACAAAAAAGCTCGGCAACACACACTTATGATAAAGAAACGGTCTTAACCGAATCAGAATGATGAGGTGAACAAAAATGAATGGCATGGAATTAGTGGAATTCTTACGGGAAACAGAAAATAAAATGATGCATATTCACAGAGCCATTGATCATATTAGCAATGAGCCTACATTAAAGGAATCCGTAGCCGTTCTAACAGAGGTTATCACCGACTACCAGTCACAAACGGACAAGGTGAAGTCAACTTTAAGACATATGGAAGTTAATTCCCATCAGGGGAGGCATCAAAACGAGGATAGCGAGGAAGAATGATTTTTCCTTCAAAAAAACAGCGCTTTTCTCTTGATTACGAGAAGCGCTGTTTTTCCACTTTATGTTTATGAGGGAATGGGGATCCCCAATCCTTCCAGCCGATTGGTTAGGTAGGTACGATTGCCCATAATAGTTGGGTCTGTTGGTCGGTATGCTCGTGCCAATTCATTTTGTTTGTAAGCCTTCTCGTACTGTTCTAAGCGATCATAGCAAACACATAATTGCAAATGTGGCAGCCAGGTCCAGCATGCTTCTTTACGGAATCCCCACGATTTAGGTTTAGGTAATCCAGTAGCGAGATCATACCAAAAAAGCGCCCTTTTCGGTTCATTTTTTTGTAACCAATAATATCCCAGCCGACAGCATGCCTCAGCTCGTGGCAAGCCATATTCCAAACTTTTTAATGCATACTTGAGTTCTTCTTCTGGAAGCTGCAGTCTCTCATAGCAGAAGCATATATGCTCGATTAACAACCCCGGTTCCTCTACTTGTGGCAATTCTTTATTCACAAATTTCTTATAAATCTCTATAGCCTCTTCATATCTTTCATGATCCTTTAATTCATTGGCATAATAATATTTTTCCCTTGGGGATAATAAAATACCATCTGCTATCGCATTTTCGTATATTTGCAAATTTCTGTTATGATTTTTTTGCTCACGTGGACGGTGGGTAACGGCAATATCAACTTCAAGACACCTAGCAAAGGAATAATCAATATATTCATGCACCATGCCTATCCAGGAGTGCTTATGGGTTCGCTTTATAATTCTTTCACGAGAATAGGGAAGAATGACATTGCCAAATTCATCTTTACTTGTATGATAAGGCATGATGATTACATCAATATTCGGGTTAATATTTTGTTTAAAAAGCTGCAGTTTTTTCCGATCAATTTCCTCCAATACATCATCTGCGTCCATCCACATAATGTAATCCATTGTAGCTTGCTGAAATGAAAAATTACGTGCTTTAGAAAAGTCATTTACCCATTTGAAGTGAAAAATCTTTTTGGTAAACGCCTTCGCTTCCTTAATCGTTTTGTCAGTGGAACCGGTATCCACAATAATAATTTCATCAACTGCCCCCTTGACAGAACGAAGACAACGGGCGATAGATTTTTCTTCATTTTTTACAATCATACATAGACTGATCGTAGCCAATACTTCACCCCCCAATCTCAGTTACAAGGGCTCGACATGCTTTTGCGGATCAAATGTGCCCACCCGCTCCACGATAACATTTGGATCATACCCCTGTGTCTCTAGCTGGTGTATGCTCATAGGAAGTTGCCATTTTTCTATAAACCGCCTTGCGTTGTCCCAGGAATATTCTCGGTACTTAATTCGATTTACTAAGAAGGAAGCATGGCCAAAGTGATAAATGAATACATCATTGGCAACCCATAGATTTTTCCCAAACAGACGAGCGCGTAGACAAAAATCATCATCCTCATAGTTGGCTGGAAAAAAGCGTTCATCCAATCCGCCAATTTGCTCAAGCAGACTGCGTTTAAATAATATGCAATGCCCCACCAGCTTTCGACTATAGAAGCCTTGATTCGCATAACGTTTGGTCCAATCAATTGCAAACGAATCAACTGTAGCAAGCTCTACGGTTTCTTCTGTGCCAATTTGCTGTCCAGGCGATACATTATTGGAACGGGGTCCAACCATGCCTACTGATGAATCCTTATTTATCCAGTTTATAAGTAATTGGCTCCACTGCGGAGTGACCAATGTATCATTATTTAACATGACAATATACTCGCCCCGCGCTTCTCGAAATCCTTGATTATTGCCTGCTGCAAAACCACGATTTTCACTATTAGAGATAACGACTGCATGAGGAAGAGAATTCAGGTAGGCAACCGTCCCATCAGTAGAGCCATTATCAACAAAGATTAGCTCGTAATCCTTTGTATGCCTTGTAATACTTTCCACACACAATTTCGTAAAAGGTAAGCCGTTACGTGTCAAAATCACAATTGAGAGGTTAGGAGTCATGGCTCTCCTCCTTTGTAGCCATACAATCTAGGCGGTACGCATGCAATGCATCACGCCAATGACGAAGAAGTTGAAAACCCTGTAAACGAATAGCCATATGATCCATTACTGAATAGGCGGGTCTGGGGGCAGGACGCGGAAAATCCTGCGTTGTTATTGGGACAACCTTTACCTTTTGCTGATATTCGGCAAATATCGCCTCTGCAAATTCATACCACGAGCAACTCCCTTGATTGGAAGCATGGTAGATACCGTAACACTCGCTTTTAGCTAACTGCATTAAAAATAGTGCCAGATCAACAGTATAGGTCGGGGAGCCAATTTGATCATTGACGACTGAGATTTCTGTCTGTTTTTGTCCAAGCTGCATCATGGTCTTCACAAAGTTATGACCGTTTTGACCAAATACCCAGGAAGTCCGAACAATAAAATGCTTGTGGCATAAGCATCTGGTCAATTCTTCCCCGGCTAGCTTACTTTTTCCATAGACACTTTGCGGATCTGGACGGTCAAATTCAACATAAGGCTCACTTCCCTTGCCAGAAAACACATAGTCTGAGCTAATATAAACCATTTTGGCACCTATCTCTTGTGCAGCAAGGGCTACATTACGGGTTCCCCACGCATTAACTGCATAGGCTAGATCAGGTTCGCTCTCAGCCTTATCCACATTGGTATAGGCTGCAGCATGAATAATAACATCAGGCTGATAAGCCTGCACCTGTTCTCTGACCTGATCCAATTTTGTAATATCTAATTCCTGTCGACTGTATCCCTTTACATGATCCATGCCCTGTGAGCATGCAACCAGATCGTGACCTAGTTGCCCCTGTGCCCCAGTGACCAGCACTTTCACACTGCTCCCTCCCTTTTCCCTCATACGCTAATGGGTATGGTCTTGAATGGTATGACCATATTGTTGCTTATAATATTCGCGAAAAGCCCCTGATTTAGCTCGCTTCCACCATTGTTCATTTTGCTGATACCAGCGAATCGTATTAGCCAGACCTTCTTCAAAAGCATGAATCGGCTCCCAGCCTAATTCTGTTCGAATTTTGGTGGAATCAATAGCGTAGCGACGATCGTGCTTCGGACGATCCTTACTAAACTGAAGCAAATTCTCTTCACGATCTAACTCACGGAGCAATGTCTGAAGCAAACTCAGATTCGTCCATTCATTATTGCCGCCAATATTATATACTTCGCCAGGCTTGCCACTATGCATAACAAGATCAATAGCTCGGCAATGATCTTCTACATGCAACCAATCGCGAACATGCAGTCCATCGCCATAAACAGGAATGTTTTCATATGCAATTGCATTGGTAATAGCGAGTGGTATTAATTTTTCTGGAAATTGATACGGTCCATAATTGTTAGAACAACGTGTGATATTTGTATACATATCATAGGTTTGATGATAGGAACGGACTAATAAATCAGCTGCTGCTTTGGAGGCGGAGTATGGGCTATTGGGGGCAAGCGGAGAATCCTCAGTAAATAATCCAGTCTCATCTAATGAACCATATACTTCATCGGTGGATACTTGTAGAAACTGTTTGATTTTATATCGTTTAGCAAATTCCAGTAACACCTGTGTACCGGTAATATTTGTTTTTACAAAGTAGCTTGGGTCTGAAATGCTACGATCAACATGCGATTCTGCTGCGAAATTAATGATAATATCAATTGGAGTCTCATCATCAGAAAATAATTCTTTTTCTCCTGACAAAAGTTTTCCGATCAATTTCTTGTCATAAATAGAGCCTCTCACAAACCGATAATGAGGATGTTCCTCAATGTCCTGCAAATTTTCTAAATTACCGGCATATGTGAGATAATCCAAATTAATGATTTTATAATGGGGGTATTGATGCAGGAGATAATGAATGAAATTACTCCCAATAAATCCCGCTCCACCTGTCACCAATACTTTCATAAATGACTTCCTCCTTATTTAAATACCGTGTCCCAATTAAAATTAATGGTTTTATCATCATAGGCAATTCGATATTCATCTGGATCTTTGGGATCATAAGAATTGTTGGTTAAATAAGTAATGACGGCCGGTTGTTGCCCTAATACCCGATATCCATGCGCCACTCCTCGCGGGATGAACAGAGAGATTAAATGATTCTCACCCATATAATAAACGTCGGTCTTTCCCTTAGTCGGCGATTCGTCTCTTAAATCATGCAAAACGACCTGGGCATTGCCGGCGGGGAAAAACCAGATATCATCCTGCTTTTTATGATAATGGAACGCTTTAATCACACCTGGATATGTCAAGGAGGCTGATAATTGGCCGAATTTCTCCAACAATAAGTCATCATCACGCCATACCTCCATAAAATATCCCCGGTCATCCGCAAACTTTATTAGCTTTTTGACTTTCACGCCTTCAATCACACTTTATCTCCTCCTCTACCTGTTTAGTCTTCTTCTAACTTATCCAACTCTAAGGTGGCGGCTAATTGGTTTGCGTGTAAAATTGAATGGTGAGTTCCTGCATCTGTCCACCATCCCTGAAGTACATCATATGTCATCTCATTTCGCTCAATATACGCATTATTCACATCTGTAATTTCTAGTTCTCCGCGGGCAGAAGGCTGTAGGGTTTTAATAATTTCAAATACCTTCCAATCATACATGTATATACCCGTTACAGCAAAATGACTGTCTGGTTTGGACGGTTTTTCCGTGATAGAAACAATTTTTCCATCATCCAACTTCGGTACACCATAACGCTCAGGATCAACAACCTGCTTTATCAGGATATTGGCTCCGTACCCACGTTCCTTAAACCTCTTTACATAGTTGGAAATATTATCAGAAAATACATTGTCACCTAAGATAACCGTAATCAGCTCTCCATGTGCAAAATCTTCCCCCATTCCTAATGCTTGTGCAATTCCCTTGGGTTCATCCTGAACCTTATACGTGAATTGCATATTAAAATCTACTCCGCTACCCAACAAATTTACTACATCTCCCATATGCTCACGGCTCGTGACTATTAATACCTCATGAATGTCTGCCTGTTTAAGCTTATGAATGGGGTGATAAATCATCGGATATTTTCCAATCGGTAACAAGTGTTTATTGGTAACCTTTGTTAAGGGATACAATCTAGAACCTGTTCCGCCGGCTAAAATAATTCCTTTCATGTATCTGCCTCCCTAAATCGTTTGACGTTCAGGTCAATCATGTATAGCACATCTCAATATATCCGCACGCTATGTTATTGTATGCTTACAGATAATATCCGCTCACGAAGTAAAGAAATCCCGCTTTAGCCCTGTCACGAAAGCTGTGCCATCAAGGATTTCATTGTGGCTTGCTCTTCGTGGCTTCAAATAATTTAGCTGTGATTTTTTCTTGGAAAGCACGTAATTCTAATGTACTGTCTAACACCTGATCCGGATCAGTAACATAGAGTGCGGCTTGAATAAACCGAAGAGTATTAACATAGGCCTTGAACAGCATATCTTTTTCCTGTAAATATCCAAGGGATGGCGCCGCCTGTAAGATAAAATGTGCCAAATCAATAGAGCCGCCAATGATGATATCATGTTGCTTGATTTGTTGAGCAGGATGCATGCGGAAATAGCTTAATGTATCCGTCATATAAACCCCTTTTCCATTTCGTAGCAAGACGATCCAAGAGGCCATATCCACTGTGCACGTATATTTTCTATCTAATAAGGTGCCAAACGGTTCTGTTAAATATTTTTTTCGAAATAATACCGTTGTCGGCTCCCCAATGAAATTTCCCCATTGTAAACCGAGTAACATATTAATTAATACATCACCATCTAAGATTGTATCCTGTAAAAAATCTGTTTGTGTTTCTGCGATTTCTGGTTGAATGGCACCAAACTCATTAATAATTGCCCGTTTAGAAGTAACCAAAGCGATCTCTTCTTGATGATCTGTTTGAAAATAAGTCATCATCCTGCTAATTTTCTCTGGATGAAATAGATCATCATCCATCAAAAAGTTGATATATTCCCCACTTGCCAGCTCAATCAGCTTTAGGTCGTTTTCAAATTGCCCCAAATTTTGCGGATTTTTATAATAGATGAGCTGTGGATGCTTCTCCAAATAAGGTTTTATCAGTTGCTCGGTTTCATCGTTCGTGCTGTCATCACCTACGATAATCTCCAAATTGGGATAATTCTGTGCTAAAGCACTTTGCAATGCCAGTTCGAAGTAATATGGTCGATTATAAGTAGGAATCAGAATACTTACCTTTGGGAGCTCCTTAGAATGATCTTTTGTCACAAGCTTTCCTCCTTTTTCTACACGCTTACCGCCTTTACTAATGTATGAAATTGGGCAGAGACTGTTCTTTGTCAGGTGGAAGAAAAAGAATAGGAGAAGGGAGGAAAATCTCTAGTGTCGATTTTTCTTTAAGTGGAATATGGTAAGAGAAGGTATACCCTTGCTTACAAACGTAATGCCTGTCAGCTTAGTATGATTTGGGCAAGTAGTTAGCTATTAATCGGAAAAACACTCTTTTCCGTTAAAAAAGGAGAAATACGCAATGCAGAATAGACAGCTTTCTTTCGCGTTTATTAGTTGCGTGAACGACGAAGTCCTCTATAAAGAATGTTTAAATCACATTAGTCACCTATGGGTTCCCCCTGGATTCTCGGTGGAAATTATTTCCATTTATGATGCAGTTAGCATGACGGAAGGCTATAACAGGGCAATGCGACAAAGCAAAGCTAAATATAAAGTTTATTTACATCAGGATACTTATATTATGAACACGAAGTTTTTAGTTGAATGCCTCAGGATTTTCATGGATAAAGAAATTGGAATGTTTGGAGTAGTGGGTACTAATGATCTCCCTCCTTCAGGAGCTTGGTGGGAAGGCAGTAGACATTTCGGAAAGATAATGGCCTATATTAATTCCTTTGGTCATCATAACTATGGAAATGTTCCCTATCCTTTTCAGGAAGTCACTAGTATTGATGGAGTGATGATGGTAACTCAATATGATATAGATTGGGATGAGAAGATAAACAACTTCCATTTTTATGATGCCTCTCAATCCATAGCTTTTCGTAAAGCAGGCTATAAGGTCGTCGTGCCTCATCAGGAAGAAAGCTGGATCCTCCATTACTGTTTCGATGACATCAATTTTGAGGAATACAATAAGACGAGATCTGTTTTTCTTGACCATTACCCTTTTGAGGATTGGAAAGACCTTAATTCCCCTCCCTCTACAAATTAAGAAAAACATAAAGATAATTATATCTCCTCTTTTTGGGTCAAATCACCCTATACTTACGGAATAAAAAGGATTTTTAATCGTTTGATCTACAAAAAAGAACCCCTCTCAGGGTTCTTTTTTTAATGTTTATATACATAAGTCTTACATACCGGAAGAAAAAATCACATAACGGATATACTTATCTCTTTCAGGATCATTTTCATACATAACACCCAGTCCGTTTTCACTCGTTACCTTTTGGAAGGATAAGCTCAGGCTACTATCCTGTAAAAAATCCTCAATTGCTGTAAGTACCCCATTTTTCGGGCCATTTTCATATGCAGCATTGTATAAATTATGGTTTATTCCCCCTTCTTCCGCTAATTCGGACTGTCCTGGAATCATCCCTTTTAATGCATATGGCTTCAAATATTCGGCAGGTATTTGCTGTGGATTATAATACATATCACGGCGACCGTACGGCCAATCTACATCATGGAAGAAAACGAGTGGAAATTTACCGGTTTTTTTGGAACGTTCCTCAATTGCTTTTAATTCAAAATAGACCGTATACCAATTATGATCACCGTCAATGAGTACCACGTCATATTCGGGAATCTGGGGTAATGCATCGTGACTAAGTAAACGAATCACTTCTAAACGTTCACCAAACAAATTTTGAAAAGCATTTACATCAAACTTAGGCAGTGGATCTACAACATACACTTTTGCATCAAGCCATTTGCAATATTCCAGTATTCGTATGGTATTAAATCCGTAATCTGCACCAATTTCTACAATGTTTTTTGGCTGTTCCTTTAGTAGTATAGGCTTAATAATTTTTTCCCAAAAACGATTCATTATTCCATCCCTCCTCTCAACAGAATATTCTCCAGATGCCATTTGATGAAAAATAATTAATATGGAGAAAGCATTTTTACACCTTAGAATTTTTTTAAAGAACTGACACTCTCCTCCCTTTTCTTCATATAGATAAAGAGTAAATAAGCTTTTCAAGGAGGTTCATACATGCGTTTTTGCATAAAGCATTTTGTCCGGCTATGCTCAGAGGAACTCCCTTTCCTAGATCCCATCTATGAGTTTGGTTCCTTTCAAGTCCCTTCTCAAGAAATCTTTGCAGATCTTCGTCCCTTTTTTCCCGGTCGCACCTATATCGGATGCGATATGAGAGAAGGTCCTGGTGTAGATCAAATTTTGAATTTGCATCACATAGATTTACCTGATGAAACAGCAGGATCAGTACTCAGCTTAGATACATTTGAGCATGTGGAGTACCCTCGTAAGGCCATAGAAGAATGTTATCGTATCTTAAAACCTAATGGTGTCTGCGTTATCAGTTCTGTTCTTGATTTTCCAATTCATGATTATCCTTCCGATTATTGGAGATTTACACCAGAAGGATTCAAGAGCTTACTACAAGCTTTTGAGACCGTCATAGTGGAATCGTTGGGAAAACCGGAATTTCCTCATACTATAGTAGGAATAGGTGTAAAAGGGCCTCTAGCTGAGGATATAAAGGAGCGCTTACTAGGGAAACTTAGTCATTGGAAACGAACCTCTGATATAACGTAACTGTATGTATTGCCTTTTGATTAAATATGCAAGAATGCGCCTGTTCGATTAGGAACAAGCGCATTTTTAATTATATTGATTTAATTATTTTTCTTTAGTAAGGTTGACTCCTTGAGCAATTCCTCACGAATTACTTGTTTTTGCCAGGCAATTTGCTCTTCTTTCTTCTTCGGACGTTCCATTACCGCTATTCTTCTCGTCATAAAGTTCCCTCCTTTTTTATCGCTTTCTCCTATTTACTTTACTCAATTTTCTGAGAATAACAACTCGGTTGTTCTAATTTTCACATAAATGTAATAAGTATTTGATTTATTTGTTTCATTGCTGCTTTTGTATCTTGTTAGATTTTCTGAATACCTTTATTATCATTTGGTGTCTTTTTTATCAAAGGAAATATGCAGCTCATAAAAATAAAAACGTCCTTTCCTGATCGAGAAAGAACGTTTTGCTTTATTCTTTGAAAACTAGATAATG
>NZ_JAUKFY010000023.1 GCF_030489605.1 Brevibacillus laterosporus | reverse complement strand
ATCTTTAGGAGACGATTTTTTTTCATTTTTGTATTCTAACCTTATAAACAGTTCACATTAGTATCATTTATGATGATGTCCTCAATCAATCAGATTAGCTTCATTGGTATTGCTCGTCATCGTATCCTAAAAACTCCGTTGCTTCACATCCACTCGGGGTTCTATCTATCCCTTAGATTCCAAAACGGACAAGCGGGCTTCGAGATTAGCCAAACTTGCATGTAACTGAGCATTTTCAGCTTTAAGTTTTTCATTTAAACCTTGTATAGCAGCCAAGGCTACACCTTGCAAATCTATGCTTGAGATAAGTCTATTATCATCTCCATTTAGTCCGAAGGCGGCATGGAAATCCTGAGCAGTTGGTCCAATATGACGCTTACTGGACGAGTCCTCTTTGTAGTTCCAGGACTGGATTGGCATGCTTGCTAAGTTGTCAAGAATCTCAAGCGTGTTAACGCTCGAGAAATTCTCCTTAGTGTTCTTGTCACTAGTGGGCACAAACTGGCGTGCACGGACGTCGCCGTTATTAAAGACTAGGAAAACCTCATTATTTGTTCGGTCCAAGCCAGTGATAAGGCGCCCTGAGCTAATATGTTTGACAACTAAAACTGGTGGGACACCGCCGCCTTCAGCGTAAAGGGCGATGTGCGTTGAACTATTCGCATGTATACCCGTTCCACTTTGACTTCCTCCGACCACACCTGTACCACTTGTACTTAACCCAGCTACGCCCGTACTCGTTTCACTACGGCCTGACGTACCCCATCCACTTATACTGTACCCAGCTACACCCATACCACCATCGGTATTATTACCAAGAACTGCAGCAACATTTGGATTATTAGATTCACCAACTAAGTTTGGCATTTGAATTCCTCCTTAAGAGCTTTCTCCATCAGCCATATATCGGTAAAACTTTACGTTACAAATATACTCTTAATATTCTATTTAAGAACTAAAAATCCAATGTATACCTTGTTTATTCTCAGTTTACATGATAGTTAAATAAGAAAATCAACACTCTTCTTTAACAGAGCTTACAAATAAAAAATAGCCCATCATAGGGCTATTCAGCTTGTAGACAAAATACCGAAAGTTATAGAGGTCTGCACACTTTCTTTAAAGTTTCTAGGTTTTAGTATATCTGCTTTCACAGGAAATACATTCTTTGTAGCTGTAAGGTGCACTGCTTAGGTTTCTACACTAATCGCATCTTCTACAGGTATCCACCAAAAATCCTCATCTTTCTTTAGCTTGATTTGTTTAAACGTTAAATCAAATTTATCTACCCATCCCCAAGCGGATTCTATCACCCCTCTACCCTGTTTTGTCTCTTTCCACCAGCTAATGTAAGGGCGTAGTCACATTGACGTGAGTCAGATATTCTGTAGCAAAACTCGGCTAGCTCATCTTCTTCGATGATCGGCTTCTCAATCAGTTTCTTATCCTCGTGATACTGACGTAACATTTCTGTATGCTCTGGCAAGATGAATTTCGTTACAAGTGGATCAAGGATTTTGCTAGCCATCAAAACATCTCTTTGAATACGAATGTACGCTCTTATTTTATTGGATGATGAGGAGATTAAACAATGGGTAAAGGTTGCATTTCCCTACAAACTAAAAACCCTCTGCCACTTTATTTTGACAGAGGGTTCATATTAGTTAACGGTGAACAGATTAAAACAATGATCTTGCTAGGGTAAAAACTCCCCAGATCACCAGAGATAACACTACGGTTTCAAAAACAATATACTTAAAGGGCTCTTTTTCGTACCTTTAGAAATATAAAGGAGCAACTGGAAAATAGACATTGTAAGGAACACCATCTGTAAATTGTCCACGTTGCACCTCCTAGCAAAAACCCATCATTTTATCTTAATCCATTGTCCTTTTGTCAAACTTATCCGTTCTAACATCAAGCAATCTACCATTTATTTTTATATGAATGTCGTCTGCCCATACTACATCGGTATTTGCTTCTTTCCAGCTCCAATAAATGAGCTTATCACCAAAAAAACCACCATTTACATCTACTCTCAACCCACCTTCATCCCCAAAGCGGTAGACCTTTGCAGTATATGTATTATTTGGAGAAGACACCTCTTTAACTAAATCACCCTTTTGTAGAAACAAAGTAGAATAGAATGCAAAATATACAATTAGAGATAGAAACACTATTAAAGAAAATAATATTATGAGAAACCTTTTGAGTAGTATCTTCATAGCGCTTCCCTCCATTTTTTAGATTAGAGTCTAATCTTACTCGAAACGATCATTTAAATACCAGTTAATTCCTCTACGGATAGCTTTTTGATCATTTGGGTCATCAAAATAAGAGTCAAACCAACTTAATTTTGCTGTACCCGCCAAGACTTGAACCATTCCCGCTGCACTGAGGAGTGTGTTAGTGCCAAAATGATATCTGCCCACATAGCCATAATGAATATTTCCAATGTCCTCACCAGTAAGATAGTAAGTTTCTCCATCAATTTTTACAGTTCTTGTATTATTCCAACCGATTTCTCTTTTTAGATCCCAAGGTCCTCCAGGCCTTACCTGTACAGCGAAGTATGAAGCTGTTGATAGCCATGGATTGATGCTAGGGTTAAAACGCGCTTCTTGTTCAAAAGCCTTTTCTTTAGCTTTTAAATCATCAAGGTTTTCATATGCTTTTCTGGCAAGAGGATATTTAGCAGGTTCATCAGGAATAGCTCTAGCAGTTATTTCGTCATCGTTTGATTTAGACTCCTCAACATTGGATAATTCCTCTAACTCTTCCACGGTTGCAACTGACAACTCAAAATCTGAATCATACTTCAAAATGCCATCCTCGACACTTCATTTACAGATTTTACAACTTCTTTGTAGGATTCCACAAGTTCCTTGTCTAAATTACCCAAGTCGATTTCGGAAATATTTAGGGTTCCAATCCTCATTCAAACTAATATCTTCCTTTAGGTTACTTATGATGTGCTTGTGAAGATCAGTAACATTATGAATGTTTGGAAAAGCAATCTTCTGTGCATTTACTTGTGAATAGCCAGTAAATAACATAAAAACAGCTAGTGTAGCACTTAATAACTTCTTCATCATTCTTCCTCCTATTTATTTAATTAGATAACTTTTCTAATTTCGCTATTATCTGAATATTATATCAATCATAAAGATATAATAAATAAAAACAGCAAGTAAAAAATAAAAATTAAATTAAGGTGAGGAAGATATTTATTGAAGATAACCTTGAACTATCCTCTGTTCTGTTTCTCTTGTCCACTGGCAATACTCAACTCATCTGGCCAATTGCCCGATCCTCACAGTTTCATCCTCCATCCCCATTTGATTATAGGAAACCCATTGTCCCTGTAAATGGCTAATAAATTTATTAGCTTCCTCTGTTTTGAATTTGTTCAGTTCCCCATGTCGAAGAATATAACAATTGACATTTTATTTTTTGGCTCATAAAAAAGATAACTCCCATAGTAAGGAGCTACCTTTTTCTGAAAACGTATAAATGGAGAAACTGATCGTTCCGCTTTTTTCTTTAGTTGCAACTGTTTCTAGACCTTCAATAATAATAAGCAAAAACCCCTAACCTAAGTAATTTATTTAAGACATAACCTTGTACTCACTCTTATCTGATCGTAAGCAGTAACAAGAGATTACGACTTAAAATAGATTAAAAACATTGACTCTACCTCAATTGTTAATCTTAGTCACTTCATACCAAAAATCCTCATCATTCTTTAACTTAATCTGTTTAAACGTTGAATCAAACTTTTCTACCCAGCCCCAAGCAGATTCAATTACTCCTCTACCCTCTTTTGTTTCTTTCCACCAGCTAATGGTTAATGCATAGTCATACTGACGTGAGTCAGATATTCTGTAGCAAAACTCGGCTAGCTCATCTTCTTCGATGATCGGCTTCTCAATCAGTTTCTTATCCTCGTGATATTGACGTAACATTTCTGCATGCTCTGGCAAAATAAATTTCGTTACAAGTGGATCAAGGATTTTGCTAGCCATCAAAATATCTCCTTATATTCAAACGTACGTTCTTATCACTTAATTCTGGCTAGGTTATATAATAGTTAAAATAAACAAGGTCCACCTGCTTTTACAGCAGTGGACCCGAAAATCATTGTAAATAATACTTACTCCTTCTTTTTTTTATTTTGTTCCTCAAGCAAATCTACAACCTTTTGTAGCATTTTTATTGTTTCATTGTGTTTTTTATTTAATTTCTGAGAGAAAAACCTATATATCCAAACAATTACGAATACTATCAGAAACAAAAAAATTAATTGATATAATGAAGACATAATGCTAAATTCCATCTAAAAGGCCTCCTTTTTTTGGTGTATTTTCCATGATTATTTACTTATAGGAAGAAATATGGTAAAACAAACTTGCATTGGGATTATACCAAATAATGGGGGTCATTTAAATGTTCAAAAAATCATCGTACCTTTCTTAGCACTTTCATTAGCATTCTCTGTATCAACTCCATTTCAAGTACAAGCAAAAGAAAAAGCGTAGACGTAATTGATATGACAAATTACATCACAGAAGAACATTTAGATTCAATTAAAGGAAACGAGAAAACCTTCGAACAATTTTAATGAAGGAATACCATGACAGAGCTGATGACCAAGAAATTGGAGGTAGTACATAAAAGTCGATAGCCTAAGGAACTTCAAATATTTCTTGAAAGTATTAGATGTGAAGAAGGAGAAGAATTTGTAAAAACAGATCGTAAGATGATGAGGGCAGCTGCTGATAAAGAAACAAAAGTAACCAGAGAAAAACAGCACACCTATATTAGTCTTGTAAATTCCACAAAAGTTACTCTAACAGCGAACTTCACTCTTAAAGGCGACGGTTCTTTTAGATATATTAGCAAAGTAAGTGCTAAGATCAAAGCAAAAGAATACGGGTATGGAAATGAGTTTGTAAATGGTGATACAGATTATGATTTATTAAAAGGTAATACGAAAGCAATTGTATATGGAACTGGTGATATCAAACAAAGAATTACAACCGATTTTGGAGATATTGTTTATAATTACGATCCTGTTAAATTACAGCTTGAATATGAGGTTTATTAAGGATATTATTGTTATTAATTTTCTGAATACAAGTGCCGATTCTTATACTCATCATAAACTTTTTCCTTATCTAAAAAAAGTCCTCCAACATCTTGAAGGCTGGTCATCCCATAGTTATCTAAATGATTTTAACCCTCTAGGGCTTTCTAGGGGGTTTTTCTGTATATAAATGGTTTAACGCTCCATTACACCTACAAAACAAACTGCTAACGAAAGAGATTTCTATTTCCCCTATCATAATTAAAAAAGAAAATTTTTTAAAAAAATAGATAAAACACACCATAATTAATTACATATTTTTCAATTTATATTTTGTTTTATGAAATTTAACCTCGTATAATGCAAATGTGTCGGCCGACATAGCTAATATTCTTACGGTACATCTGGTCCTACTTCAGATGTAGAAGAATTAAATCTTTCCGAACTAATTAATCCGGACTCGACTCCAAATCCAGATCCAAATCCTAATCTTAATCCAACCGGAAACGCACTCTTAATTATTTACATGGATAGTGGTTTAATCAAAGAATATGAAATGACAAATGAAGAAATAAGAAACTTTACCGAATGGTATGAAGGTAGAGCCAAAGGAAACGGTAAAGAAGCATACATCGTTAATAAGAAATACAACATCCGACCTTTCAATTCTAGAAAAAACTTCATTAGTTATAGTCATATTGAGAGCTTTGAGGTTCAAGAATACAGTAGATAATAAGATACCCTTTCCTACTACGGAAGGGTTTTTCGTGTTTTTTTAAGGTGATTGGTAAGTTTTGTTTAAATAACAATAACCCTCTAGGACTCTAGAGGGATTTTGTGCTTATAAATACGTAAAGGTTCATCTCACCGACGTTGAAACGTATGCCTTCGGATCGGGATATAAACTACGAAATATATCAGTCCTCAAAAATGCATAACTCGATTTTAGAAGACAAAAAAAGTTTCGTCTCCAATCCGTCCCCAAGTTAGTATTTTAGAGCCTGTACCAGTAAATTAAACAGCCCTGTTACCTCAATAAAACCTTGATAATCAAGACTTTTAACGTTTCCATTATGGTGATCCGGACTGGGTTCGAACCTGCGACCCCCCACCCTGTCAATTTGGTCAAACGACTTTACGCTAGTTAATTTAAGTGCATTAACCTTACTTCAGTGCGGTTTATGTGTAATTAAGATGATTTAAATTTACCTGATTTATTTAAGTGCGTTGTCGATTTGGTTGTCAATGTTGTCAGTTCTCTATCTTCTTTATCCTTGAACATAACTCATGCTGCCAATCCTCGTCGTTCGTCATACTGGCGATAAAAGATAAGTTTTTGAGTTTTGCAATCTCCCAAGCTCTTTGAGCGTTTGCACTCAGGCAATGGCTCATTTCTGTCATTTTCGAGTCGGTAAGCTCCCTTGTCTTGTTGATAAACCAAAGCTCTGCCATACGTTGGTGGATGATCCACATCCTGCACCATCTCCTTAATCTTGATGGTACAGTCTATGTTCCTACCAGGAATATATTGCTTGTCCAAATAGAAAATCTTCATTCCAGGAACCAAATATCGTCTATATGTACGTTTAAGGCTTGCGCTATATCCGCTGCCGTTTCCAGCTTAGGGGTTGTCCCATTTACTATCTTGCTCATAGCGCCGTGAGAAACTGGTTTTTTCATCAGCCTAAGTAAATCTTGCTGTTGCATGTTTCGCTCAGCCAAAATCACTTTCAACCGACTTTTTATCAACTATCCTCGCCTCGCTTCCGTAATTACGTTAATACGTTATTACGTGTCGGCTTTGTCGAATCCTTTAGCAAGAAAGAAGAGGTTTTGATGAAAAATGCTTTATCAGGTTGGCCATTGCGAACACCAGAAAAATGTGACTTAAAAAGAGAGGAATGGTAAATAAATATGTTCGATATAAAAAAGTACTTTATAGATACATATCCCCGCTTGAAACCTGAAACACTTGAGGAGTATGCGAAACGTGCTGAGCAGCTCATTGCCATCCAGGATGTGCTAGGCCGTGAGTTAACCAATAGCGAGAAGCGAACGCTGGCATGGTTGTCAGAAGGGGAAACAGAAACTGTTGCTAATGTGCAGAGAATTTTTGATGAATTAAGTGCAAGAGTTCAAAAATGAAAAAGAATCATAAAAAACTTTTTAGATCTAAAAAGCGATTCTCTTCTTTGGTGGCAGAAGTTTCTGACATACTTGAGTCCGAGAAAACAGGTGTAGAAAAACTTTCGGAGATTACATTACTAATGGAGATAGCTAGAGAAAGCACTTGCTATGTCTGCTTGCTTAACATCGAAGAAGAGCATCCTAGCAAGACAAGGTTTGTGCCAAAAGCATTACGGTGAATGGTATCAGAGAAACAAAATAGCGAGTAATAAATACCATAAAGAACCCTATAACCGAAACTACTTAGCCGATAATAGGGTTTACGGTCCGATTCCTTTGCCAGTTCCGAAATCAGATCCGGATATTTGTGCAGCTGAAGGGTGTGAAAAAAAACGTCAGGTGCTAGGATATTGTTCTCTACACTATAGTAGAGTTTCCCTTTCTAGGATCGATCCGAACGACATTGAAGCAATGAGTAAGCCGAACCGTTTGAAAGGCTATGACTACTAAGAAGCAATGGGTAAAATTACAGAATGGGCAACCGCCAACATTTCGGAAATTTTGTACGCTTAGAAACTTTTTAGGGTACTGCCAGCAAAAGTAGAGTTACAACGTTAAGGAGTTTTTGATTCAAAAAAAGCCACTTTTCACCACGCTAACGGTGTAATAACCGAGATGAGTGTAAAAATGGGCCACTTTACGTTAAAATATTGAATTTCCAGTTTCTTCTAGATGCTGGTTACTAGGGGTAGTACCAGCGAAGCTGACACCACCCGCAAAGTAGATGCTTGAAAGTGATCGAAGGGAAGCAGGACGTGAACACTGCGCTGCGGGTGAGCGAAGAGCTGTTCAACAAAAAAATTGCGGAATACAAAGCAAAGTAGCACTCCAGCAAGAGCAAGCAAAAATAAACGACGCCGCTCCATCCACAGTCCCGTGTTTTGAGCGGCGTCTTGCTTCTCTTATGGCAGCAGCGATGCTGCAATCTCGTCAACAATCCGGTTGATCGCTAGCGGACCGTAATAGACGATCCACGTCGTCGTATTGACCGTATACACTTGTTTGTTCTGCACAGGCTTCAAGTTGTTCCAAACCGCTGTCTGCGTAAACTCCTCGGTCAACTGCTGATACTGGTTGTCCGTCAACACAAACAGATGGTCTGCGTTCAATTCCGGCATCACTTCCAGATTGATCATCGCACTCGTATTTTTATCATCGAGAACCATCGCCGGCGCCTTCAGCCCCAAATCCTGATACAAAATCTGCGACGTCCGGTGCGCTGTCGTATGAATCCGGATCTGTTTGTCACGCGGACGAATCATTGCTACCGTCTCGTCTCCCATTTTTTTGGCCAGATCGGCCTTCAAGGAAGCGACCTTCTTGTTATAGTCGTTGATCACCTGTTCGGCTTCTTTTTCCTTGTGAAACAATTGCCCCAACGTCACGATTGTTTTTTGCCAGTCCTCGTTGCGCTCAAACATCAACGTTGGCGCGATTTTGTCCAAAGCGTCGTAAATCTCGTTCTGGAACTCGTTGCAAATGATGACGTCCGGATTGAGCGCCAATACCGCCTCCAGGTTGACCCCGCTGCTCGAGCCGATCTGCGTGACATCGCCAATTTTGTCTACCAAATAAGCGGGGAACGGCGTTGCTTCATTCGTCGCAACCACGCTGCCTGCCACACGTTGACCAAGTGCTGTCAACTGGTCGAGATATTGGGTATCCAGTACAACGATGCGCTCCGGCGCTTTCTCAAATACACGCTCCCCCTTCAGATGCGTGATCGTGCGGGCTTGTTCCGTTGCCTGCTTGTCTGCTCCTTCTTGTTGTGTTCCGCCCTCTGCTGCGGGCTTGCCGCAGGCGCTCAAAACGACGACCACTAGCATAATCAGGAGCATGGCGCTCCACCGTTTATGTGTTTTCCGCATGTTAGCATGTCCTCTCCTCGGAAGTTTGCAAAACCGCTTTGGTCGCATTATGATATTGATAATTATTATCACCAAGATCATACGAGAAAACTTGCTACCATGCAACCCCTTTTTCAACGCATGTGCTGCCCTTCAGATAGGGGTACCGCCAACAAAATCCGCACTTTGTTGGCGATACCCCAGAATAAAAAAGCCCTCTAACGTTCTATTTTCCTTCAGAGGGCACCCGTTATCTTTGTCTAGCTAAATTAAAATAAAAAGGGGGTTACTATGAAGTTTGGTTGCAAAATTTCATGAAAATAATCAAAATAGTTGCAGAGATGATTGTCAAGAAAAGGAATGAAAACCCTCCCGATTAAGGAGGGTTAAATTTCGTTACAAGTGGATCAAGAATTTTGCTAGCCATCAAAACTGCTCCTTAAAACACGAATGTGTGTTCTTATTTTATTAGATGGTGAGGAGATTAAGCAATGGGTAAAATTACTTGGTTATTAATAAAAAAAGACAAGAATACGTAAGCAAAATTGTATTATGACAAATTTATGGAAAAGTATAGAAAAAACCTAAAAATTAGTCTATTGTTAAACTGTTAATTGGGATTTTTTTGATAATCAAGCAGTTGATTGTATTTTTCAAATTAACTAGGAGGACTATTATGCAAAAAAATTACAAGTGTAATGATGGTTTTTGCGTTAATTTGCAGCATTTTCGGCATCCAAAATATTCAATCGTCAAGGGCTGAATCAAGCAATTTGGTTTATGATGAAAAAACCCGATACAAGATATTGAAGGCAATGAAATCGGAGAAGAAATTGAAAAGGTTTATAGGGAAGTAACGAAAGATTCAGAAGAAACCGTAGTAAAGTTGATAACAATAACAGAAGATAAATACTATAATGATGAACATGAAAACACTACGGACCGAAAAGTTACCGAGATTAAGATAACTAATGATAAAAAGTTTTTTATTGATGGTGAACAATTGTCTCAAGACTTTTTAAATCAACCAGTTACAGCAACTGAAGATAGGGCTTCCTTTGCAAAAGCCTTTAAAGGTGAGAGTGGGGGTCGTCCGGGGGTAATCACTTACGATGAGATTAATGACGACTATTATTATCTTAAGGCTTTTCCAAAGGTAAATGATTTTTTAGAAGAGCCTAAAGGTAAAAGGCTAACAAAATATAGCAAAGGTAATAATAATGTATCCAAATTCATTAGATATGCAGACAAAGTTGAGAGTAAACATGCTGAGATAATAGATGCACAAACAACAATTGCTGCTGCTCTTGGGGCAGCTTTGGTAACCTGGGAGACTATCCTTGCATTAATTCCAGAAGCAGGGGTAGCAGGCTGGAATGCAGTCAAGTTTTACAATGCTTCTGTTGCAGGGAAAGAGGCTCTAGAGGATGCGTATGACCTACTAAAAAATAAAATTACGCCCTACTAAGGTGAAATTATGATAGACATTATTATTTGCTCACTTATCCTTATCTCAAATATATACGCTTTGGTTAAGACATGGGATAATAAGAAAGTAAGATTGACGTTATTTGTATTGTTGGCTATAACCATTAAAATGGTATATCAAGCAATTATATCTTATCTTAGCCAATAAAACATTTAATCCGAACTGCCTGATTATAATAAATCCCAATTGGTTTTGTTATTTCCTCTTTCATATAGAACGCTTTTAACAACGTTTTAATGAAAGGGGATTCCTCTTCTTCTGAACGGCTATGGTTAATTACTCATTCACTTTCTCTTGTCCACTAGCAATCCTCAACTCATCCGCCAATTGACCGATCCTCACAGCCTCATCCTTTATTCCCATTTGCTTATAGAAAGCCCATTTCCCTTTTAAATGGCTAATAATTTCGTTCGCTACTTCTCTTTAACCTCTACTTTTTGCTTCTCTATATGTAAACGGTTATTCCTCAGTACCTAGATGACTATTGAGCATATCCTCATAGCGTTTGATTAAGCTTTGAAGAGTTGCTATAGCCCGTGATTGGGCATTTAGAAATGTAGCATGGCGATCCCAAGAGAATTGAAATTCATACTTTTCTTCTGTCACCATCTGCTCAAGAATCAGATTCTCTTTTGAACCAGCATTATGAATCTCGTACTTTCTCTTTTTAAGCTCTTTGATCATTCTTTTTTGTCCTGCACGAACATTATCCTTTGTGCTCGTATGATAGCAGTGTACTGGATCATCATGTTTTCCCACAACCTATCAAAAGGAGACTTAGATTCAATCTCTTCCATAATCTCAGCTACATCGTCAGGAAAATATTTACGAAAAAAGCCGTGGCTTACCGCGTTGCTGTTCCTCTTAGGTGCAACTCCTTCGCGATTGCCTACGGCGTTTAGCTCCAAGGCTTTATCGCGGTTTGGACTTCTTACTCTTGCCATTTCATGATCATCACCATCTATTGAGTTTGTTTTGGAAAAACATTGCATGAGTACTATACTTGATAACACAAAACAAGCCCCATTGTATAAAAAGGGGCTTGTTTCTTGATTCTATAAATAAAAACTAGTAATTTGTCACTTCAATAACAAACGTTCTTTTTCTTCCATCAGGATAATTTTCGAATAATTTACCATGTTTTGGTGGATTGTTACTAACAAGTAAATACCAATTACCACCACTTTTGTAAGGGTAGAAATTCTCTTCATCATTTGTTGTATAATATACCCCTTCTATCTTATTGTACAATGGCACCCTTTCCCCTTTGGTCACTTTAAATATAGGATTTAGCTGCTGACTAACCTTTGAAAAATTTGTTTCCTTCTCAGCATTAATCTCAGTAGCTGCGAAGGTAGGAACAGCCAATGCTCCAGTAAAAATTGCAAAAGTAGATAATGACACTAAAAGTTTTTTCACTCAAAATCACCTCATACTTTCATTTGTAAATAGAGTTTTCCAGTAAATATAACCATAATTAAATAGCAATAATTTATTGTTTAATAAAATAATTATATAAATGTTAAATAGTTTTGAATCAGTTATTCTATTCTAATCCACCTAATTTTCTGCCATATACTTCAAAAGACTTGGTAATTTCATCATTTATCCGATCCAACGTATGGATCGAAACAGCATCTACACATTGAGCAGTAGTTACATTTAAAGCCGGTGATACTGTTACGGTTTCCTTTTTGCTTGTACAAACATCATTTCTTGCTATAGAAGCATTTGTCCACATGATAGATTGCTCTAAATTAGTCATGGTAAGTGATTTCTCACGACTATTAGGACATAGTTCTTCAATCAAATATGCCAACTTTTTTGCTTTCTCACGTAACGCTGTATATTTCTCTGGCTGCCCTTCTTTCGGTGAATGATACATAAAGGTATTTTCGATTTGTTGATTCAAGATAATCCCTCCACTGAGTTTGTTTTGCAAAAGAAAAAAGCACCCTTGTAGGTGCTGATCTAATTAATACTCAGAACCTCAGTTTGTGTCCTTAGTCATTTTTTTTAAAATAATCATTGTGACAAGAGATATATGATAAAAAAGTAGCGATCCAACTATATATATAATATAAGCTTTATAGTTAAATATTTTTTGTAGAATATCCCCTTTAGTTAATCCGAAGAAAACCCAAGCTATAGAAATACCCGCTAAAGAATATAATCCTAAATTTAAAAAATAAAGCTTACTTTTAGTCGATATTTCCATTCTATTAGTAATAAAATCGATTAAGATAGTGCAGGGAATTCCAATAAACAAAAATATCGGGATGGAGTATATTAGATAGATTATCATTAGTGTTATAAAAGGAAAATAATAAATATTTGGCTGACGTGCTGTCATTGGTGTATATTCTGACACTGCAAGAACTAAGCAAAAAAGTATTGCGGTAACGACCCCAACAAAGATTCTGTGTAACATTGCCTTCCCCCTTTATTACTAGTCTAGTTAATAGTTCACATACATTAATTTCACTAAGGTGAAAAAACCGGAAGCTTAAGGGCTCCCAGTCTTCCAGTTTAATTAGAGATATTAAAATAATGTTTTGGAGTCAGTTCGAATAAATAAAAGAAATCATAAAGATCGTGTTGAAATAATTCTTCGTATGGACCATCATCAAAAGATATGTAGAACTCATGACTTGGTGCCCCATCATGCCAACCCTTAATTTTATAATCACCGTCTTCTCTATAAAGACTTGCAGTAAAAGCGTAATCAATTCCTAGCGGAGTAAATTTTAAAGATCCTTCTAAATATGGAATTCCAACTGAATGTTCAATATCAAATTTGATATTATCCATATTTACAATTTTTTCATTTAATCTAATTCCACTACTACCTGCCTTTTTGGTTTTAAGTAATTTTTGATTAGAGTCATAAAAAGTTGAGTTATTCACTTTTTTGGATAAAGTTGTATCTTCATCTGTAAAATCCGATTCAATATTTATCTGGGTTCTAAAACGAGAATGGGAAACTGCAAAATCTCTATTATCTCCACCAAAATATTCAACGTCTCTCTCCCATTTGTCTCCAGTTAATCTTAACCAATTCGGTACTGGATTTCTCACTATTTCGTCACCTATAAAAGTTGTATATCTTAACTTTACGTTATCTACATCATTAATTGAAGAAATCCCTAACGGAGATACTTTTTCTTTCTCTACAATTTTAATAATTGAAACATAATTATAGAGGAGTTCTTCGCCTTTTGAAACCATTTCGGAATCATTAGCTTCTCCACTTTTCAAAAGATGCTGTATTTTCTCTTTTCCTTTTCGTCTTTATCTAGTGGAATTTTACCAAGAAACTCATAGATAACCTTCTCTTCTCCTCCGTCCAATTCATCACTATATTCACTTGTCTGGATAGTATCAATTATTTTTCCGTTTTTCTTAATTTGATACTCTTCTACCTGTCCGTTATCATCCCAGTCAAATTTTATATTTTTCCCATCGGAAATCGTTGAAACAACAGTATCATTTATTTCGTTATCATTAGCAGATAGCGAAATTAGACCTGCATTTTTTATTTCTGATTCCAAAGTCTCAGTATTTAATTTTGTGCTTATAATCTCAGAATCGTCAGAATCAAGAGCTACTAACTTATACTTATAGCTTTTTCCTGATTTTAAATTATTATGTATAAAGGAGTTTTCTAAGCCACTGTATAACTCAGTGTCCCCGTGATAAACCTTATATTGAGCTGTATTGGGTATATCTCCCCATTTAAGGATAATTTGATCTTGATGAGGCTCAATAGTAATGTTTTTTAGTAAGTCCTGATGACTAACCTTTTCTGAAGCATATACATTAGCTGATCCAAAAATTGTAGATAAAGCGATTATGCCGGATAGTAACATCCTTTTCATTTCCATGCATCACCATTTTTATAATTATATTACAATTTTATTATAACATTATTATGATAATTTTACTATTTTTTTATAATATTAGATTCAAACAATATTATTCTCTAGCCATATAAGAACTCTTCAAAAAAATATTAGCTTTTTATATTGGTACTTCATCCATTTTTTATCAACAGTAATTTTTTTGTTTACAAAAAGACATGAAGTATCCTTCTCAACATATGTCAATAACAAAAGATTTATTTGTCTCTTACTTATAGGTGGCTTTTGCATGACAAAAAAAAGCCACTTATCAAGAGTGACTTTTTTTTATGAAACATTTTAAAGGAAAAATTCAGCCATACGTTTTTTAAATGGCTTTCTTAATATTCAACATATCCAAAACCGTGAATCGGAAAATCAGAGTTGTTTATAATATGGATATAGTAGCTCCCAGGAGGAAGATTGGGAAATGTTATCTTGAAATCTCCTTCAATTGTAATTTGACCATATACCTCCTTAACGGATACTTCTCCGTTAGGATTCATAAGCTTGTATGTTACCTTGGGGTACCCATCTCTCTTGCCATCCCCCCTCCATTGAAGAAGTGTAAAAGTAACATCAGTTGTTGAACCCACCCAGAATTCTTTTGTTTTTGTTTCCCTCATAAGACGGTTCAACTCATAACTCATTCTTAATTCTTGTGTTGATGCAGTTTGAAGACTAGCGCTCTTAGGTTTAACCTGCTGATTTTCACTTGCTGACACGCCAACAGAAAAAGTCGATAATCCAGCTACTAGAGCCATAGCTACTGCTGTAGATTTGAATAGTTTCACTACATTCAACTCCTGTTATTTTTTGTAATATATGTATTATATTATAATAAATTAAAAATATTTTGAATCATTTTTTGAAATTTATCGTCTATTTATTCAAAAAATAAAAAATATACGATTCTTTTATGATCAAAAAAAGCCTATCCGACAAGGAATAGGCTTGAAACTACACGATTTGCAATTTTATTTTGTGCCCGCGTTACCAGTGTTTGAACACTACTTCTCGAAATACACAAAAATCTAGCCGTTTCCTCAAATGAAAACCCTTCACCATGGGTTAGGATATAGCACTCTTTTTCTCTTGGTGACAGGCTGCATAACGCGTCCTCAAGCTGTTCTTTTTCCCACTTTTGTAAGATTGCAGGGACTGCCTGCTGTTCCTCTAAAAACAAAAGCCTGCATTCTGATAGGATCTACTAATTTTTCTCTTTGATAGGCTGCTCTTCTCTCAATCCCGTGTTTACTTTCTGGTCTACGTCCCGTCTCCAGCCATTCAATTACATACTCTACATCGCTAATCATTTCAGAGAGGTAGCGTCTTTCTGAATCATCAAGGACTGTCTCTGTTGCTCTTAGATCAGCGTATGCTTTTTTCAATTTTTTTCTTGTCTCTCTATACTCTTTTAAAAGTTCTTGCATTGTGTTCATCTTCCATTCCCCCTCATCAGCGCTCATGGTATAATTTAAGTGGGTGTATTGCGTAAAGCTCCTATCTTAATTAGGGGGCTTTTTTGTTTTTATAGATTTCAAAGTATTACCAAGTATGATATACTTTTATCAGAACATTCTTTAAAATATTTTATCTGGAGGTGAGCTTATGAAAAAGTTGTTTGCTGTTACTTTTGCACTCATGATGATCATGTCAGCTAGTGGCGCTTTAGCTGCTGAGCCTACAAGTTGTGGAGCTGCCCCAAATGTTTGTTCGATATTGTACTAGGATATCATTAGCCGAACTAGAGTGCCTCGAATTGAGGCACTTTTCATTTTCACTCTCCCGTTGCACCACAATTACAGATGTGTTAAGAGCTGTATTGCAGCGTTACTGATCGATTCAGATGCCGTGTCAGCCTCATCCTTAAAAGAGAACCCCCATATAATGATGCAAGCCTTAACATGTCTTGAAGAGTAAGTAACGCTGGTTCGAATGTATCCCTCTCTTTTCCTCAACTTCTCTATCAGCACTTCTGCATCGGCTATGTTTTCAAGTGGGTTCCAAAGACTAGAATTAAACAAATTACCATTGTCAACCAAGCCAAAAGTCTGTTTCTTGATACCGTTTCCGTCCCATTACCTCAGTTGCCAGTGTTACAATGATCTGTTGTTCGGTCATTGTGCTTCCTCCTTATTCAAGGCCCCCTAACTATTGTGGTAAATTAAGGGTAAACAATTTAAGGTTGTGATCTAATGAATAGTGGATTTTTGAAACAATGGTGCCTGGAGCATGATGTCGAAACCAGATCAATAAATGGATTTTGGAGATGTTTTCGTAACTTCCAAAGTGAAGATGTCATAGGATTCAAATCTTTATTTGGCGATAACTATAAATCAGAAAATTTAACTGTGGCACTGAAGGAAGTAGCCCTGTTCATAGATAAATGGGACGAGAATGCAACCTATGAGGCTATCTCATATGGATTTGATTATGTTGTCTCCTACATCCCAATCGTCTTTAATGACAAGAAACTTGGGTGGTATAAGCTATTCTTTAAACTGGATGGAGAAAGTTTTGATGATTACCTTGTTTTTGACTAATTACACAATGTGTTAACTTACTTTTTCCATCCAAATATCTAAGCTTTTTGTCCCAAATGATAGAGATATGCTCTATCAAAAGGAGTTGATATCATGCAAAACTCGTTTTATTATCTAGTGCCGTGTAGCCGATCTGCTAGGTTAGTTAGAAAGTTTCGACTACACAGCATCTCTTTTAACATTGAACCTATCCAAAACAGTGATTACGTCCGGTTTGTGTTTCCTGATCTACCTGTGCGGCAGTATCATGTCGCACATTTGGTGTTTGGAAAGACTGGTGAAGCTTTATCCCTGTCTGGAGAGTAATTCTTGCCCTCTGCCCGCTCTCGCAACGCCTGAGCCTCGTTAATCTCGCGCCCAAACTTAAGATGGGCAAGTATCATACTCCTTCTGACTTCCATATGATGGTATACACATATCAGTTATTCACAAGTAGAAGGAGAGATTGAAAATGTATAAGTATACTGTTCGCCTGCATGTGCCTCAAAGAAGAGGTCGCGTCCACCTTCGTTTAGCAAATCCTGATATTACTCGCAACTCGGTTATTCACATTTCAGTGAGCGAAGCACGACCTTTAGGTGGTATATTTGGTGCGGCATTTAATCGAATTTTTGGGAGCGCAAGTATTACCGTGCAGAACATTACACCGTCCGACGGTGAAGTTAATTTTTATGTGTTAGTTGATTGGCCACAGCCGCTTGACATCGCTGCAGACATTTCGATTTTCGATCCCACTGAAAACATTGTTTATGGGAGGTGACGAAAGAATCAAAGAGTCATAGTTACAGCCTAATATTGTCCAACCGGAGCGTGGCCGTAAGTTCGTTTCTTGTTTCATGCTATCTCCTACTACGCCCGGTTTAGGCTTTTACCACTGACCGAAAGGGAATGTCCGATGTATGACAAAATGTGACCTTGACGTTTACATCTTCTTTCGTCGTATCTTAGGTTGTCATTACTCCCAACTCGCAACGCCTGAGCATCGTCAATATTTATCCATGTAAAGCCGTAGTTCATTTAGTTTCCAACTCCTCACGAATGACGAGTTTCTGCCACTCCAATTGCTATTTGTTTAATATTTGTTTAATATTTCTTTAACTATTTGATTATCCCGTGTATCCATCAAGGCTCACTCCCCGATTTTTTTGTTTGCTAAAGGTCTACGCCATTGTTAGTTTTAAGAAACCTTACGTGGCATCCAAGCATCAACATAACGTAAAACCTGCTCTAACTCCTTACGGCGCACATCCTTGTAACTCGATACTCCCCAACGATCTTTTATCTCTCGATGCAGCTGTCGAAATAATTCACTTCTGCGTTCTTGATCTATTTCCAGCTCGTACACTTTTCGTGCAATTGCTTTTTGTAAATTACGCTGTTGACCACTATCCAACGTAATTTGTCTTTCTACCTTATACTCTAGTTCGGTTAGTTTTTGACCGTGTGTTTCTGTAAGACTTTTAACCTCTTCCATTTCCTCAGCCATTTCTGCTGTGAGTTTGAGGGATTGAATAATGGTTTGTCGATCATTTAAAGGAACCACTTTGTTTTGATTTAATTTTTCTCTCATCTGTTTGAATTGTTCTAAGAAGCGAATTGTCATTTTCATTGCTTCTGGCGTTACATAGCTTATGGCAACCTGAGTCCTAACACTAGGTTGCATGCTATTTATTCAATAATGTTTAAGGTAAATATCTATTTGTTATCGGGTGTATCCTATGTTCGCCATTCGTTCTTATTCCTATTGGATATATTTGTCATGTATGATTAAATTGTATTCATCTTTCATCATGCTCTCCCTAGACGCTTATCTGGAGGCTTTTTAAAGTTTGTCCATCACGCCCATACCGGGCGTTAAGCAATAACTGCGTTATTTTCAGTCACTTCCTGTTGAACTTCTCTGCTTTCTTCTTTTACAGGGGGCTTATATGTACCATTTCGTTTAGCCCTTTGGATGGCGTTCCAGCAGAGTTGGTGCACAAGTTTGTTAACCTCTGGCGGAAAATTTCTAACGATCATCTCTATCCCTCCCTGTATCTATGTGTATGAGAGGGGAAGTTTGTCCTATAAGCGAAAGTACTTACCAATTAAGTTCTCGTTTCATGAACTTTTTTACCATCAAAAAGTTCCTCTACTGTCTTACCAACTAAATGTGCAATCCTAATAGCAGTACTTACTCGCACGTTATTCCGGCCAGTTTCAATCATGGCATACCCATGTTGACTTATACCCTAATTTTTTGGCCATATATTGTTGGGCAAATCCATTCTCTTCTCTAGCATTTCGTAAGGCCTGATTCAAAAAAATATTCAAAGTTCATGATTCATGAATGCCAACTCCGTTTTTCATGAACCTAGTGTGTATGAACGTTTCTCTTGTTCATTTTTCATGTATACCCTAAGTTGAGTGATTCTTTTATGTATGGTGCACGTATTGGCCAATTAAGAAAAGAACTCAAAATGACACAAAAGGAACTATCGGAAAAACTGAACAAAGCAAAATCAATAATTTCTCAATACGAAAATAAAATTAACGAGCCTGATTTGGCGACACTGACTCAAATGTGCATTATTTTCTGCTTCTATAGACTATATTTCTGGAAAATCTCAAGATCGATACGAACACAAAGATGAATACGACACTAAAGACCTTACCATAACAGGTGAACTAAAAGAATTACTGGATGACCTTATGAAGCTTCCACCAGAGAAAAATGCAAAAGCAAGAATTTTTGCTGAGGGTTTAAAAGCAAAAAACCGTTCAACTAATAAATAGCGAACGGCTTTTTTTATTTTTCTCAATCATTTCTTTTAGCTTTGGGATCATCAGGAGTCATAGGAATGTGCGGAATAAGACATGATAGCTACTGTAACTACAGCACATCCACCTAACGATTTGAAATGATATCCTCCTAAAAAGGCTCTCAGTATCATAAAAGAAATAAAGCCATCATTGTATCAGCCAATTTTCCCGATAGATGACCAAACAATATTGAAAACATCAAGACCACAATGAAGCAACCAAACTGGAACAATAGAGAAAGAGTTTCGTGAGTAATTACCATTCGCCCCCCCTTTCTTTCTAGGGATGAGCCGAGCACCAACGTGGAGCACCGATCTATTGTAATAAGAAAATTATAACATTTAATCAAAAAAATCTAAGTAGATTCCCAGAATTTCAAAAAAACGTTTTTTATGGGACACTGGCTAAAATATTAAATTAACTATTACCTCTAATTGGAATTGCACTTGTTTTTTTGGTATACTTTGCCTGATATGTAAGATTTGTTTTTTAACTAATTACGTTAAGGAGGCGTTCTATTACGATGATTAAAAAGAATACACTCCTGTATAACACATTTTCTTTTTCCTGCCCCTTTATCTACTGTACATCCTTCTAAAAACAATACGTTTACATGGTAGTTACTTTGAAATAAGTTTGATTCCGTTTAATACTATCATATCTTTTTTTACACACTTTGAATCCTACAATCGTTTTGAATTACTGGGGAAGATTCTACTTTATATTCCTATTGGAATTCTGATACCATTGTTATTTAGCTCGATTAACAACATGTTAAGAAATTTTGTGTTTACTCTAGCTCTTAGCCTTTTAATGAATTCAATGATATTAGCAATTCGAGTTGGCTTTTTTGATATTGATGATATCATTCTTAATGTAATAGGTGGTGTGATAGGATTCGTATTTGTTAAAGGCTGGTTTTCGTTTATTACAATTTTGTTTAAACCTAAAGAACCTCAAAAAGAAAGCCGACTGCAACTTTAGCAGCCGGCTTTTTCCTTAATTTATTTTCGAGCGATATTACAATATTACCTTCTGCTTTTAGTACCGTGACCTTTATTTATGAGCGCTAGGAGAGTCCAAATTCTATTGTATAACAGGAATAATTAGTTCGTGGTATAATAAAAAAGACCGTAAGTGCTACCAACACCTACGGTCAACGTTTCAAAATGGGTCAAATTTACTTGAAGATGATCTCCTAGCTCGTTAGCTAAAGGAGATCATTTTCTTTTTTTAGAGAAAATCATTGTTAATCCAGCCCTTTTACATTTAATTGTCTAAAATAACTTGAGTATGACGGAACTCAGTTGGAACTGTGATTCTACCAATATGTCTGTCACGAACAGTAGTTTTATTATTAGGGTATTTAACCGCCTTCCAATCAGCAGTAATATCGTATACTTTTCCTACTGCATATATATTTACAACATATTCTCCAGGTTCATCAAACTCGGCATTCATTTTTTGCCCTTTTTCAATTATATGAGTTGTTTTGGAGACATACTCGTATCCTAAATACGCTTTTACTACTTTGATTGGAAACTCTACACCGCCTTTAAAATTATGTTCACTTTCAACAACTGCTTTAACATTCGAAGAATATTCATGCTTAATTTTAACCCCTTTAACAAAGGTTACATATTCTCTGTGAATCAATTTAAATTTTTTATCATCTTTATAATATTTTGCTTTAGCTGTACCATCAACATACCCGTCCGCATAATATGTAATACCAGTATCTCTCTTCACTCTAGTAGACTCTGGTTCACTGTAAGAGCCCACCTCACGATATTTATCTGGATGATTACTATCTTTTTCATAGGTTGTAATGTCTTCTGCAAATACAGTAGAGGTTACATTAGTTGATAGTAAAGCCGCTCCTAAAGCCAATAAAGGTAATACCTTAATCTTCTTCATAAAAATAATCCTCCTAAAAATAAATTATATATTTCATAGCCAATTTTGCTATAAAACCATAGTTAAGGTTGTTTACTTAAAAACTCCAGGAAAGAATTGAGGAAATCACCAGAAAGATCAGTTCCATTTGGTACTTTAATTTTGTCTGAAATAGAAACTATGCTTAAATTCAGCCCTTTTCCTGTGAAAATATAGGTATTAACCTCGGTATTGGGATACACATCACTATAATGATCTGAGATCCCATAATCTTTTTTTTGAGAGTTATAAAAATTCGGTGAATATCTAATTGCATTTTTCCACTCAAACGCTTCGGTGTTACTAGGCGTTAAACCCATTTGAACAATAATTCCTTCTTTTTCGTTTTTATATACTAAAGTTTTATTATTTTCTTGAAATACATCATGCTGCTTTTCAGATTCTCCCACTAGTGTTGGAACCATAGTTGAAATTTTCCAATCACCAGTAATTTCAACATACCCTTCTGGTTTAAAATTATTTTTAATACTCTCATACATGTTGTTAAATTTATTGCTATCAAGAACTACCGAATTTTTTTTATCGTCACATGAGATTAATATCAGTGAAAATGCAAGTATATAACAAGCTAAAAAAAAGTAATGTATCCCTTTTTTTGCAAACATCATATCACCTTCTAATATTTGTAATTTTCATCCCCACTAGATATTACCGTAATGTAAAAAAGAGTCAAATTTAATTAATTTTATTGAACATTTCTTAATAATAGAATTTATATTGTTGGAATGCTTTATATAAAGACCTAGAATATGGTATTATAAGAGTACACGTACGCATATAATAAAAAAGACCGCAGGTGCTCCAACACCTACGGTTTGTACAATAAGCTGCCTCTCAATGAGGCTGGCTCAGTCACGAAGTAAGATCGTCAAGCTTTTGCGGGCTCAATGGCGATCTTACTTTTTTGTCATTCTGACAAATAGCCCAATTAAAGCAATGATAAATTAACATAAAAATTTTTCCTGTAGTCTAATTATTTCTACTGTTCATTCATACCTCTAAGTTAAAGGAAAATCATCCTACTCCAATGGAGGTTTACTATGAAAATTGGTATTTATATCAGGGTTAGTACAGAGGAACAATCTCAGCATGGATTTTCTATAGATGGTCAAAAAGAGCGTTTAGTCGCTTTTTGCAAATCCCAAGGTTGGGAAGAATACACTCTGTATATTGATGATGGATTTACTGGAACCAATATCGAAAGACCTGCCTTGAAAAGAATGATACGGAACATAGAAGAAAAAAAGATCGATATTGTGCTTGTATATAAGTTAGATCGCTTAGGAAGGAAACAATTAGATGTCTTACATCTACTTGAGGATGTATTCGAAAAAAATGGAGTATCTTTTAAATCGGCAACTGAACCATTTGATACTTCTACTCCTCTAGGGAAAGCAATGCTGGGCATATTGGCTGTATTCGCCCAACTGGAGCGAGATATGATCATTGAACGTACAACATTTGGTAGAAGGCAGCGTTTTAATCAGGGGTTTTGGTCTGGAGGACGAATTCCATATGGCTATAGTTGGAACAAAGAGGAGAAACGACTTGAAATCATTCCTGAAGAAGCATTAGTAGTAAAAGAAATTTTCAAAAGGTACATACGTGGTGATTCCCTATCTGCCATTTCTGATTGGGCTGCAACTAGAACCAAATCAAGATATTTCGATCACACCAAAATAAATAACATATTATTTAGAATTACTTATACTGGGAAATTACAAAATGCCGGTGTAGTTATAGATGGAAAACATGAACCAATCATAGATGATGAAACCTGGGAAGCTGCCCGCAGAGAAAATGCAAAAAGAAGAGGTGGACTACCTCCTGCAGGGGAATATCTTTTAACAGGATTGCTCGAGTGCTCTCAATGCGGTGGTCCAATCGTGCATGTCCGACGAAAAAAAAGACTTGATAATAGAGAGGCTGTTTACGAGTTCTACGCTTGCAAACATCAACACGTCAGAGCTAGAGACCGCAGACTGACAGAAAAGTGCTCGTTAGGCTATCAACATAGAAAAAATGTTGAGAGATTTGTTATAGAACAAATAAAAGCAACTGCACTAAATCCGAATTTGCTTGAAGACTTTTCCATTGGCAAAGAGGATTATTTAGAAAATGAAGAAGCTATCAAATCCTTGAAGGATAAATTAATAAAGGTACATGAGGGATTAGAAAATCTTTATGATGCAATACAAGCAGGGGCGATTAAAGCATCGGCTGTTGGAGGACGTATTAGATCGCTTGAGGAAGAACAAGAAGCCATCTTGGCTCATTTGGAAGATTTAAAGGACACCTCTCCAGATTATAAAGATGCAGGAGAAGTTCAAGACCTTATCAAACAAATTGGGGAAGCTTGGGACTACCTTACTTTTGAGGAACAAAAAACAATGATCAGATCAATAATCAAAAAAGTGGTTCTTAATAAAAAGGCAGAGCCAACAGTATATTGGAATGTCTTTGATTAAGTTTCATACGTCCGGTTCCTTCTCTTACCAAACGACCAATGCGAATATCTAGTCGGCATGCCATAGGCCCCAAATGTATAAATAATCTCCGCAGGACATATCTCATACCGCATAGGATAAAAATCTAAGCCAAACCCTTTGGCAATTTCCGTTATTTCATCAATTGCATATTCCAGCTGACGTTGTTCCTCCTGGTTCATCCACAATCCCTCCTTTTCACCTCTACCTCATGTATATGTAAAACGTGGAAAAGAAATAAGATAAATAAAAAAAGCACTTCGTTTGACTATTAGTGCCAAACCATGTGCTTTTTTATCGCTGCAAATTCATTTTTTATCGTACAGCCTACTGCTTGCGTATTTACTTGCCTTTAATACAAGCTCAGCATTGTACCTACTCCTTCTTGTCGTGCTTTTCTATAAATTTCATAAGCGCACGAGATATCTTCTATAGCCATGCCCATCGGATTTAAAATAATAATCTCATCATCGGTTTCTCGGCCGGCTTTTTTATTCGTGATAATATCCCCTAGCTCTGCATGAAGCATTTCCTTTGAAAATTTGCCTTCTAATACTAACTGATTAATAATTTTTTTCTCACGATTAGATTGATCCCAGTCATCAACCACCACTTTATCCGCCCGTAAAAAAGCTTCCTTCTCTAAGTCCATAATAGAAATGTTACTTACAAATGTTCCTTTCTGAATCCAGTCTGCTTTAATATAAGGCTGGTCTGTGACGGTGCACGTGACGAGAACTTCGGCATTTTCTACTGCACTTTGAGCTGAGTGATGAATCTGAAATACAACATGACCAAAGCGCTGCTGCAACTCCTTGCCAAACATTTCAGCCTTTTGTAAATCTAAATCAAACAAGTGAACATTCTTAATATGGTCAAACTGCTCCAATAAAGAATTTATTTGCATCTTAGCAATTAATCCACAACCTATAACGGATAAATGCTGGAAGGCTTTTTTCGCCAAGTATTCAGTGGCTACTACTGTTACTGCCGCAGTTCTCATAGCACTGATGACACTGCCCTCTAAAATCGCGATGGGGAAGTTTGTTTCAGGATCATTTAAAATAATCAAAGCGCTTGCTCTTTCCAGATTCTTTTTCGTAGGATTGGAAAATTTACTTCCGATCCACTTGATGCCCGAGATGGAAGGCTCCCCCAGATAAGCCGGCATAGCTATGATTCTATCTGCGATATGCTCATCCTTTTTATTGGTTTTGAGATACGGTTTTAGGGGCTGACTGAAGTTCTTTTCTGAATGCAGGGTAAGAGCTTGTTTTATAGCCTGTACGTATATCTCTGACTTATAGCCGCCTACGTTGATAATATCTTGCTTGTTCAGATAAATTAATTCCGGCTTTGTTTCCACTAACATCATAACCACTCCTTTATCGCTGTCGCTTTATTTAATCGAAACAGATTTATAAATGGAGGTAGGCAGTGTAATGTCATGTTGGCTCATCCATTCATCTGAAAAAATGGTGCTGTAGTATCTATCTCCTCTGTCAGGCAAAACGGCTAATACTCTTTGTCCTTCAGGTAAATCGTCAAGTAAACGCAGGGCTGCACAAACTGCTGCCCCTGATGACCCTCCAACAAGTAATCCTTCCTGTAGTACCAATTGCCTTGTGATATAGAACGCATCTGCGTCATTCACATAGCTTACATCATCATACAAGCTTTTATCTAAATTCCCAGGAACAATAGCATTGCCAATCCCCAGCAACCTTCGCGGGCCTGGTTGCCCCCCAAAGATAACCGAACCTACAGCGTCTACAGCTAAAATTTTCACAGAAGGGCTTAATTTTTTCATTTCTGTTGCCACTCCTGTTATTAATCCAGCTGTGCCAACCGGGCAAACAATCCAATCTAGTGTATCCTGAAAATCACTGTGAATCTCACGGGCTAATGACTCCACATACGCTCTAGGATTCTCTGGATTGTTGTATTGATTGGGCCAATAAGCACCCTCTATCGTTTTTTCTAATAATTGAGCCGCGGCCAACCGTGTTTTTAAATAGTTTCCATGTTCATCTGCCTTTTCTACCATATGAACCTGTGCCCCAAATGCTTGAATCAGGTTTAAATTAACCTTGCTAATTTTAGGGTCTACCACACATATCATTTTATAGCCCTTCATCTTCGCTACCATAGCTAATCCTATAGCCAGATTGCCTGATGAGGATTCAACAATTGTTCCATTTGGCTTTAGTTGCCCGTTTTTTTCAGCAAACTCAATTATGCGCTTGGCAACCCTATCTTTTGAGCTTCCCCCAGGATTAAAGCCTTCTAATTTTACAAATAATTCGCTATTTTCACTCCGAACTAAATGCCTAAGCTTCACCACTGGTGTATTGCCTATTAATTCTAAAGCATTTTCATAAATCATGTTCTCGCCTCCCATGCTTGTTTAAATGACATTTGAGACTTTTTCATTGATAGAAATTGCTCTTGGGCTACCTTCCTTTTATCCTCATCAAAATTTTTACTTAAAAAATTTTCTCCTAAGTCGTTTTTATCGCTCTTAACTCCTACATATTGCAAATCAGGATTTTCAAATTCGGCCCTCGCCTGATTGACTAAAAGCTCAAAAGCTAATCGATAGGAAGCAGCCTTCACTTCCCATATGGATTCATAACGAAAAGGGTCCTTTATTCTTGCCGCTCTGATAATTGGCCCTGTATCGATTCCGTTATCAACATAATGTATGGATGCTCCAGCGGCTCTTTGAAAATCATTCTGGTTACCTTTTACAGCCATATTTTCGATGGCATACATTCCTCTCGCATACGGAAGAACTGCTGAATGAGCATTAATAATGTTGCCCTCTGTATACTCGATCCACCAGGGTTTTAAAATCTGATCCAAGAAAATATATACAGTAAGATCATATTCCTTGGTCAAATCACTGATAAACACTTCCATGTCAGGATGATTCAAATTGGGTCCGCTATAATGGGTATGCCCAGCGACATCAGCAGGATAGGAGGGAATTCCGTATAATGAAATCATACTTTTTTCTGCTTCACTGATTGTTCCGTATAGCAAAAGGAGCTCACTGTATTCATTCTCTGTAAGTTGCTTTTTACCAGAGAATGCACGGTGGAATTGCACCTTTTGTTCACTGTTACCCTGATCGTCTCTGATAACAATACCCTTGAATGAAGTTGTATCTTTAAAGCTTTCATACCAATCTCTGATTAAATATGCAGCGTGAAAACTTGCCTCTGTCAGTAATAGATGAGCTTTAGCCTTTTTCATCTCCACCTAAAGTCTCCTCCTCTTTTTTACCTTTTCCCTCCTAAATTTCACACAAAAAAACCGGATCAGTATAAAGCCTAATAGAAGCCCTCCATAATGCCAGCAATTCAAGCCAATCCTCTTCTACGTAATCTTCTCGAATCAAAAAACTAAGCGGGATATTCAAATTCAAAATTCGTCCGCAAGTAAGGGTAAATTTTGTTACACCTGCTGGTAAAAGAAGGCCTTCATCAACTATATTTTTAATCTGATCAATATGAAAAGCAGGATATTGAAATACAATGCCTCGTTCAACAGGCAATTGCTCTGCTGTTATACGATCAAATTTATATTTACTGGAATAAGAATTAACAATCTCCTTCCAAATCTTAATTCTCTTTTTTACATCCATGTAAAAATCTGCGGCAGTGTATACATAGTGTTTCTCATTCCCAACGAAAAGCGTCGCAATGGGGTCTAAAGCATATTTCTCCTTCCGCCATAATAAATCGGGGTTCTGTAGCAATTCCTCGATAAGATTCTCAGCATCTACAAGATGATGAGCCCAGGCATCTATGGAAAGATACTCTAAATCCACCACTTGTATCACAATTCGTTTGCAATTCAATCTTTGTAAAGATAATGTGCGGTGAGCTCCATCAAGAATCAAATATTTGTCATGTTCAAGTTGCAAAGCGATAGGAGGATTTTTTACCTTTTGCTCATTTTTAATTTTGCTGCAAAGTTTTTTTAGCCTCTCTACTTCGTATTCTTCATGTAAAAATACTTGATTAATGGGTACTACTCGCAGCTCAGATAACACATTATTTCCTCCTTTACAGCTAATGAGAATGATCAGTTACCTATTGATACGAAATATACCTGAAAAAATTTTAAAATATTTATAATCTTTTTAACCCATTTCATTTTAACATCACTCATGATATATTTCATTATATATTTTCAGTTTATGGATATTTTGTAAAAAGGAGGTATTTTTTTGAAAGTAGTAGCTGGGAATCGAATGAAAGGAATGATAATGGTAATTACAGGTGCCGGTTTATGGGGGGTATCAGGCACCGTTGCTCAACAGCTTTTCCAACAACTAAGCATTTCTACAGAATGGCTCGTTACAGTCCGGCTATTGATTTCAGGCATGATCCTGTTGCTCCTTTCATCATGTAGTCCAAATAGATATCAAATATTTCGTATATGGAAGGATAAAAGTGAATCAATCAAAATACTTTTGTTCGGGATATTAGGTATGTTAGGAGTTCAATACACCTATTTTGCCTCGATTAATGAGGGAAATGCGGCTGTAGCAACCTTATTACAGTACTTAGCGCCTATCTTTATTACTTTCTATCTTATTATAAAATGTAAAAATATTCCAACTAAAATTGATGCTGTTTCTATTTTTTTAGCCTTATTAGGAACCTTTTTATTGCTCACCAATGGATCAACCGATAATTTAACAGTTCCCATGCCAGCAATTATTTGGGGCGTTTTATCTGGTTTATCCTTGGCATTCTATACACTTTATTCAAAGGGCTTATTGCAAAAATGGGCTTCTTCTATCGTAGTTGGCTGGGGTATGATTATCGGCGGAATTGGATTAACCATATTACACTTTATCTCCACGAAAAAAATGATATTACTAACACGCATTGATAATTTAACATTAGAAGCTTTTTTATTAATAGGATTTGTTGTTATTTTCGGTACATTAATTGCTTTTTATCTTTATCTTGAAAGTATTAGATATATTACTCCCAAAGAAACAAGCTTACTAGGATGTACAGAGCCGCTGGCAGCTATTATTACATCCGTTTTATTTTTACATGTGCCGTTTGGATTCTTCCAATCTGTAGGGACCTTATCTGTTCTCATCATGGTTTTCCTGTTAAGCCAAAAACCCTCTCCTTCAGAAAAACCATCTAATATAATTGAAGGCTAAAAACACAGCCTCTATGAAAACAGTTTCATCGAACTCCATGTTATGTCCAGTTATTCACAAACATAAACAGCACATTTCCTCGCAATACGTCAGGAAAATGTGCTGTTTGATTGTAAGAATCCATTAAATTAATAGCTAATTTTTAATCCTAGACAAATCCATCAAAAAAGTTAAAATGTTTATTTATTGCTCAGGATGTTTCTTTTTCTGTTCTTCCCTTCTCTGGTCACTTGTTATGATAAAAAAGGCTCCAACTGCAAAAATCACACATCCTAGTAAAACCACATCCACAATAAATTCCGTGTAAAGCATTTTGTCATCCTTTCTTTTATCACAAGCTAATGCTCTCCTTCTCCTGATTTATACGACTTGTTTAATCAAATTAGAACGAGTTATTCTTGATAAGAAGAAAGGCTAGAGCACATTAAAACGAGTCGCAGCGACCAGAAACGGTTACAATAGGAAACGAACATGATTAAGGAAATACAAGGAGGGCAATCATGCGCTTACAGGGTAAACAAGTAGTATGTTATGTGGAAGATGAATTTGAAGACTTAGAACTATGGTATCCCGTTTATCGATTACGTGAAGAAGGTGCTACCGTTCATTTAGTAGGACCAGAAGCGAATAAAAAATATATAGGTAAATACGGTGTTCCTTGCACCTCTGATAAATCAATCTCCGAAGTGAAGGCATCAGACTATGATGCTGTACTCGTGCCAGGAGGCTGGGCGCCAGATAAATTGCGTCGTTATCCAGAGATCATTTCCTTCATTCAGCAAATGGATCAGGCCAAAAAGCCAATTGGTCACATTTGCCATGCAGGATGGGTATTAATCTCAGCCAAAATTCTCAAGGGTGTAAAGACGACTTCTACGCCAGGAATTAAGGACGATATTGAAAATGCCGGAGCCATTTGGGTTGACGAAGAGGTAGTTGTGGATGGACACATCGTAGGGTCTCGTCGCCCGCCGGACCTGCCTGCTTATGCCAAAGCATTTGCTGATCTATTAGCAAAATAGCGGGGGGCCTATCTATAACATCTACTAAAACGTGCAAGCGGAAATAGGATACGACTCCTATCTCCGCTTTTTTAAGGACTGCGGGAAGCTTCCTCTCGAAGTGCCCACAAAAAAACCAGCAAGGAACGGGGTCTTTTGCTGGTTTTCTATTCATCTAGCTTTTTGCTAGTTCCTACTTATTTCTCTAGCAATCTCATCTTCTGCAACAACGCCAAAATCTTACCCGACTTAGGTAAAAATTGAATATCATCTCTTGTAATTCCGCCAAATTTGATCAGTGAAATTCCATAGACAAGAACTCCTAATCCTACAGAAGCAAGAGATACGATCGTATACAGCAAACGTCCCTTACCGATTGCGGCAGGCAATACCACCATAAGTCCAAAGGCAACAACGGCAACAATGATCCCCATCATGACTACAGCCAGCACCGATCGACCGTATTTCTGCTTATCCTGCTGAGTCACCTGTGTTAATCTTCCAATAGCGCGCAGGTTTAAAATCGTTGAGACTAAATAAGCAAGCACCGTGCCGATCGCTGCCCCTGCAATGCCAAGAAGAGGCAATAAAATCAAGTTAGCTACAAATTTTACAAGGACCCCAATTAATAAGTACTTAGGCGGCAAATTCACCTTTCCCATCCCTTGCAGGATACCTGAAGAAACGATACCAAGCGTCGAGAAAAGAATAGCAAACGCATTGACGGCAAGCGCCAGCGTTCCATTTTCATCGCCAAACAGCATAATATTAATTGGTTTTGCTAAGATAGCCAAGCCTATTGTAGCAGCCGCTCCTAAGAGAAAGGTCAGCCGAATTGCTGTTTGTGTGCGATAGTGGATAAGATCGTCCTGTTTCCTCACAATGGCTTCACTTATTGATGGAACAATGGCAAGTGATAGAGACGTAGCAAAGAATGTTCCAAACTGCAATAAGGGCTGAGAGCGATCAAAGGCACCTTTTAATAAGATAGCCGTCTCATTATCCATTCCGGTGTACACCAGCATATTAATGATTGTAAAGCTATCAGCAAGTGGTATTAACGGTAATACCAATGAAGCTAAACAGATCGGGATCGCATACATGATAATCCGTTTAAAAACCGCTCCATCTGATAAGCTTACCGCCTGATCTCCTGCTTGATCTGGGAGAGTCAGTATTTCACGTTTTTGTTTTCGATAAAAATAGCCTAATACCAACAGCGCAATAATGGCTCCTGGGGTTGCTGCAAACACGGCAATTGTACCGGCAAAGTAAGGGTCATCATAGAGCTTCATCACAATATAGGCCCCCACAATGATAATAATGACCCGGAAGAATTGCTCTGTCACCTGAGATACAGCCGTTGGTAGCATGTTTTGGTGACCTTGGAAATATCCGCGTGTGTTAGCTATTAGTGGCACCAATACCAACGAAATTGAAATTGCTCGAAGCGGATTGGTCAAATTAGGGTCGCCGATCAAACTCGCAATCATTGGCGCAGTGATAAAGGTTAGTAAAAAGAAAATAACCCCTAAAATCCCCAAAGTAATTGATGAAATTCGAAAGATTTGTTGCACACTCTTGCTATCTCCTACTGCATAACGATCTGCAATCATTTTGGAGATGGCTAGAGGGAAGCCCGCTGTAGCCAATGCAATTAGAGTGGTGTAGAGCGGATACACGGTACCGTACACATGCATACCGATGTCTCCTGTAATGTTTTGATAAGGAATTTTATAGGCAGCACCTAAAATCTTTGAAATCAACCCTGCAATCGCCAGAATCGCTGCTGCCTTTATAAAATGATTGGCTCCTTTGGCCGTATTGTTCATATGCTTTATCCTTTCTATCTAAATAGCAAGTCTATTTGGTATTATATCAAATTCTCAACAAGGAGCAGTAAAAAAGCGATGATTCTTATGGAATCATCGCTAACTTATCATAATTTAAAACAACAAATGTGCTATACCAGCAATAATCGGTAGTGTAATTAAGGTTCGTAATAGAAAAATCAGGAGAAGATCTTTGATTGTAACAGGCAATCTGGAACCTAGTAACAAACCACCTACCTCAGACATATAGATCAGTTGAGTGACTGAAATGCAAGCAATAACAAATCTAGTCAGCTCACTCTCAATACCACTGGCAAGTACCGTTGGCAGGAACATATCAGCAAAACCAGCAACTAATGTCTGCGAAGCTGCTTGCGCTTCAGGTATTTGCAATAACTCGAGCAAAGGAGTAAATGGTAAACCTAGCCATGCGAAAATAGGGGTTTGATCCGCAATGATCAGCGCAATGGTTCCGACAGCCATAATGATTGGAGTAACACCTAGCCACAAATCCAATACATTATGTGAGCCTTCTCTTAAAAAAGCAAAAAAGCTGTTATTTTGTTCAGCTCGCGTTACAGCTAGTCTCAATCCCTTTCGTACTAACGATTGTTCTTGTTCCTCATCCTCTTTATGCGCAACTACCCCTTCATGATACGTATCGGCTTTACGAGACAATGGCGGTATGCGAGGCATAATAATAGCCGCAACCAGTCCTGCAAAAGTAACGGTCAGATAAAACGGTACAAACATATGCGCAAGATTTACTTGAGATAACACAACAAAGCAAAACGTAATCGATACCGCTGAAAATGTTGTACTAATAACTGCAGCCTCACGTTTTGTATAAAATCCCTGCTCATATTGCTTGCTAGTCAGCAATACTCCGATTGTCCCGTCCCCCAGCCAAGAAGTAATGCAATTGACAGAGGACCGTCCGGGCAGCTTGAATAAAGGTCTCATTACTTTTAAACATAGCGTACCGCAAAATTCTAATAGCCCAAAATTCATTAAAAGAGGCATGAATAGGCCAGCGAATAAAAACACGGTAGCTAGTAACGGCAACAATTTATATAAAAGCATACCACCAGTGCTTTCAGACCAAATCCATTCTGGGCCTATTTGAAATAATGTACAAATAGCCAAAAGCATTCCAACTACTCGGATCACGAGCCAAAATGGAGAAACTCGGCATAAGGTCGTCCAAAAAGAGGTTTTCGTAGTCAAAGCCGCTGGACGAAAGAGCTTGGCCAATAAGCTCAAAAGCGCGGTCATACTAATAAAAATAGTTACTAGCTGTGGTAAAATAAACGCAAATTGCTCCTGTAATAATTGGGACAATAATGCGATTGGAATCGTAACCTGTCCATCAATAGAAACCGGGGTAATAAATAATAACACCCCGATGATGGAAGGTATTAAAAAGCGCATAAGCTGCTTAGATGTAGTTATATGAAAATAAGTTTCTTTTTTAACTGTCTGCATGGCTCTCCTCAAAAGTTTGTCATATTGCATACAAACAAATAATTATTCAACGATATACATCTTAATACATTCGCTCACGCTACTCAACCTATAAAAAATGTTAGGACTCTAAAAAAGACAAAAATCTTTGTTGAAAAAGAGCTAATTCCTCATAAAATATCCCGTGCCCGCTCTGCTCAAATGGAAACAATTGCGATCCGTATATCCCTTGATGCATCACCAAAGCAAATTCATACGGGCATACCTGATCATGCTTTCCATGAAAAATTCCCGTAGGTACATGTACCTTGGCTAAGTCAGAACGTAAATCCTCATCTCGTAACGACATAGCTGTCATGGCTGTAGCATGGTTAGAAGCTGCCATTCCAAGCCCCCAAAACCATAAACGAAGCTCGTCACTGACTGGTTGGTAGAAAAATATGTTTCCAAAATCACGCATCATAGCCGGCCGATCTGTGTACGTGTTATAAATTAATTCGTCTACTTGCCGTTTTGTCATTCCATAGGGATAATTTTTTCGTTGTACAAAAGATGGTGCTGCTGCTGCTAACAAAGCCAGCTTTCCCACCCGATATCCTTTATGTCGAGCCATATAGCGAATGGAAATTGCTCCTCCCATCGAATGTCCAACCAACGTAACATTTTCCAAACAAAGCGCATCCATTATGACGCGAATATCATCTGCTAGTCGATCATAACAGTATCCTTGCCAAGGACGATCCGAGTCGCCAAACCCGCGCAAATCTATCCCTACACAACGGTATCCATAGTTTGGTAGCCAGGTGGTCTGATACTCATACATCTGATGGTTAACTGGCCATCCATGAATAAATACCACTGTTTTGTCGCCCTCTGGGTACAAATCCTCTGCGTAAATATGCACACCCTCTTCTACCTCTATGCAAGCCATACCGTCCCCTCCCCTTTTGTTATATCATTCATTTGTATGTCATGTTTAAAGAGTTAAGAAGAAGGACAGCTTTATTCCCTCCAAAACTTTTCATCTGGCTCGTCACATTCAAAAAACCTCGACCAGATATTCTCGGTCGAGGTTTTTTGAATCTGTCGTTTCATAGAAAGGAAATAATGGCTTAGTTGATACCAACCGCTTTGTAAGCATCTTTTACTGCTTGTACTTCAGCGGAATCAGCACCGTATAGATCCGTTGCTGCATTGATTGCTGCTTGACGCATTTGAGCAAAGTTAGAGGTTGACGTTAGATAAACAGTTAATGCACGATAGTAAATTTTTTCAGTTGCTTCGCGTCCTACTCCTTCAACCGTTACTCCATAATGAGTGCCACCTTCAGAAATCAGGTAGGCTGCTTTGTTATTGATACCGCTATTGATGTGAACGCCACCGTTATCTTTAGTGCCTGTATATTTTTTGCTCATATGGTCAGGGTGATTATATTTAGCTGGATCAGATAGCGAGCGCAGTGCATCCCCAGGAATATCAGGAGTGTAAATATCTTCACCGATTTCCCAATCATCACGATCTACCATTGCACCAAAAATGTCTGAAATAGATTCATTTAATGCACCTGACTCATTTCTATAAATCAAGCCCGCTGTTCTTTCTGTTACAGCATGAGTTAATTCATGAGCAATTACATCAAGACCGCCAGACAAACTGATGAATTTTGTGCCGTCTCCATCGCCATACACCATCTCAGATCCATCCCAGAAGGCATTGTTATAGTTCGTAGAGTAATGAACGATAGAATTTAGCTTGGCGCCAGCATTATCAAAGCTATCACGATTAAACGTGTTTTTATAGTAGTCGTACACTTTTCCCGCATAAGCATGAGCATCGACTGCGGCTGGATCGTCGAATTTGTTATTTGTACTTGTTACTGGGTACATATAAGTGGTGCCATTACGCGCCGTATACGTTTCGACCCCTTTACCGCGAGTTGTATCCTTCAAAGAATAGGTCCCATTAGCATATGTGGTTGGGAATGTTTTCGTATCACCTAAAACCCCTTTACCTGTGCCTAATTCTTTTGGATCAGCTGAACCAGCTTCATCTGCTTGTCCATCCAAGGATTGAACGTCAGCAGTTGAATCTACTGCTTCTCCAACTTTGATATTAGACTTATGCGCCTTTGTCACATGCTCCATAATGTTATATTTGTCTAAGACTTTTCCATTATGAGCATCGATTGCATAGAACCAACGGCCTGGTTCTGGTTCAAGGAAGGCAACTTCTGTTATATAAGCCAAAGAAACCTTGTTCTCCTGAGGATAGATATATAAATCTGCCTCTGGGTCAACGCTAAATTCTGATACTTCCCCTACCTCCTTCTTCAAATCTTTTTTGATAGCTTTAATCGCATCTTTTTCTTTTAATTTAGGCTTTGTTTTTACTTTTTTCAGAGACTCTGTAGGAACTACTTGTCCAAAGAAGGAGGTTACATCCCCGTCCTCATTCAAATGCACAGTCTGATCTGAACCGTACACTGGAACCCCTTTATATACCTCACGTAGACGGTAATGAGTTGTGTCAGTTTCTTCATCCTCTATTTCGTTTAGCAATTCAAACTGATTCTCTACCTCGCCTTGTACTTTAAGTACATCACTCTTGTCGGATAAATATTTCCAAACAATCTCCTGTTTTTTGGCTTTCTTAGGTGCTTTCCATTTCTCACTCATGTAAGAAGGCGTTTCCCAGTCGCTATTATACATAACATTACTTTTTGCGAATGCTGGAAGTCCGCCTCCCAATAAGCTTGACCCTAACAAAATAGTAGCAATAATACTAGATGAGACCTGATGTTTTTTCAAAATAATTCCTCCATTCCCAATAAGATTTTGAGTACATCCTCATTTTTAAGTATTTCGAAAATATTGTCAACTTATTTTTTACATTTTTCATCATTTTTTTATTTTGTTCTTTATATACAAACATAAAGTAACAGTATGAATATTAATCTATAAATGTGATGAATAATTCAAAAATAGACAAACCTAGTCACATTGGATAAAAATAACTATTACTGGATTTAATGAACATCAAAAAAAGCAACTCTCCAGTCTGATGACCGGAAAGTTGCCCCTTTTCACATTTTTTCGCTTTACTATTTTACTTCAACGATGCGACCTTCAACTTTAGGTGCAATCACCTTGCGCTCTTTGAATGCATCCTCCATGATGCTGTAAAGAGTGAACCCTGTATCAAATGCTGGTTTTTTCAGTGTTGAGTATCCGTCGCCGCCAGTTGCGATGAAATCATTTGTTGCGATACGATATGTTTTCTTCAGGTCGATTGGTTTACCTGCTACCTTAACTTCCACAAGGCGTTGACCTGCAGGTTTTGTCGGATTATAGGAGAAGGACATGCCGCTGATGTGTGGGAAACGACCTGCACCTTTCTCTACTTCACTTACACCGACTTCCATTGCTTTAACGATCTCATCCCCCGTTGCCTCGATAATTACGAGTGTGTTCGGGAACGGTAGCAATGTGTACAAATCTTTCTTGGTGATATCACCTGCTGGCAATTGGGTACGGATTCCTCCGCCATTTGTAATGGCGATATCCGCTTCATGTCCTTTGATGGACTGTGTTTTTTCACGCATAACATCCGCAATTAAGTTACCGATGTTTGTTTCTTGTTTGCGTACCAATTCACGATCACCGTCAAGAGGTACTTCAGCTTTTGCAATTACCTCTTTCATAGCATTATCTACTTTATTTACGACGTCTTTTACCAGTTTCTCTACTTCTGGATCGGGTTTTACATTTTTATCATATTCAACTAAGCCGCCGCTGAAGCCTACGAGCTTGTTCTTGTAGTAGAACAGATCAGCACGCCCTAATGATTTACCGTATTCCCAGTCCTGAACGATGTAGGTGCCATTTACTTTTTCAGGTTGTCGTAATGGTGTATGAGAATGGCCACCTACGATAAGATCAATACCATCAACTGCTTTTGCTACTTCACGGTCGACATCAATACCAATGTGAGAAACAACAACAATATGGTCTACTTCCTTCTTCAACTCAGGCACCATTTTCTTGGCAACTTCTACTGGTGATTTGAAAGTTAATCCCTTTACATTGTCAGGGTGAGTCAGGATTGGCGTATCTTCAGCTACAAAGCCAAGGAAAGCAAATTTTTTGCCATTAATTTCCGTTTTGTATACCGGAACTAAAAGATTAGTGCCATCCTCTTTGACTACATTGGCATTAATGACTGGGTATTTCAATTGATCGCGCAATTTCAACAGTTGCTTATAACCAAAGTCAAATTCATGGTTACCTGCTGCCATCGTATTATAATTTAAGTAATTAAGGATCGGAAGAACAGACTCACCCTTAAACTGGTTTACAAATATTGTTCCTTGGAATGTATCACCGGCATCCAGCAATAAGAAGTTTTTATTTTCTTCGCGCCATTCCTTAATTAGATTAGACATTTTGGCATAACCAAACTCTTTTCCGCTTTCATTTTCGTCGATGTGACCATGTACGTCATTTGTATGAGCAATCGTTACATGAGTTGTAATGGCATCACCTAATGCTTGTAGGAAATCCCCGCGATTAAGCGTAGCTTTTTTGTCTACTTTCAAGTCATAGCCTAGTTTTTTGGCAATTGCGATCGCTTTGTCAGAAGAAACATTTACTGCCGGTGTTTTTACTTCTGCTGCTGTTAATGCACCTTGCTTTTCCAACCATTGCAAAGCAGGAGTAGCCCAATGTGCTTTACCTTGCGCCGCTCCCAAGGTAACACCTTTTACTTTTGTCATGGTTACTGCTACTTCCGCCAATGTAATATTTCTGTCCAAGGACAAATCAGAGATAATCTTTTGTTCCTTCATCCAGTTTGCATGTGTAACTGGTTGAAGAGGTGTTGCAAAAGCGCTTGTTGCGAATAAAGAAGTAGCTAGTAAGCCTGTTAAGAGGGAATATCCAGTAATACTCTTTTTCATGTATTGAGTCTCCTCCCAAAAATAAATATTATGTCGTAGCTATTATACCAAGTTTTTTTGCTTCCCCCTATCTTTTTGTCGCAAAATTGGTAATGTAAGCGAATATTTCAGTGTTTTTCCGTACGTTTATGTAAAGACTCAATCATATCTTCCATTTTTTCTTGAATCTGTCTTTTTATTCGTGCGAAGGGAATTCTCATTAAACGATTTTTTCCCCTATGCTTCCATAGTACAAATGTCTCCCCGCGATCCTCTTCTATGGCAAGCATTCTTACATCTATTTTTCGTAGATCTTTCGCAACGGCCTTTTCCATCCCATAGGCTACTTCGCAAAAGAAGGTGAGCAAATGCCCATACGCCATCCCAAGTTTTAAAGAAGAATTGATTAGTAGCTCTGTATCCCGTTTTAAATACTTTCCTGCCTCTTTCCAAATCACATAAGTAAAAATTTGTTCTTGAATTTCCATTTATTATCACCTATCATTAAATAAGATCATACGTTCCTATATTATGAAGGATAGAGGTATTTTCATGCAACAAAAAACCAATACGATCGAAATCCACAGGTCTCAATTGTATTGGTCATATATCCAATCTTTTGTTCTTTCTTCATATCGGTTGGCGTTTTGAGACTTAGTTCCGGCTATGGGTTTATTGCGATTATTCCTTTACCATAATTGTTTTCAACATAGCCCAGATTTTCGGAAAAATAACAGCATTTTCTGTTTCGTTAGGAGCAAATACCGTAAACTTGAACCATCTGTTATCTATTTTTGCAACGATAATTTCTTTATGATCGTTTTTCGTATCCACCCCAAGATGAAGAGCTGTTTTTTGCAAAAAAGGATCTGTTTCCTGCTCTTTTTTCAGATTCTGTACATTTCCTAAATCACTTAATTCAACTTCCATTAGCTTCTTTTGAGCAGCTAGATCTACCTTATCCGGTATTTGTTCAATCCGGACAGCATACCGGTCATTCTTCTCATAGAAGAGCATATCCTTCCCCGGCTCTTCGCCAGTAGCTTTAAAGTCAGGTAAATAATATAGGAAATACCCTAAGTGACTCTCAAAAAGCTGCGCCTGCTCACTCACTTTTTTACCTTCTATTGTGTAAGTCAATTCCTTGGTTTGAGCTGGCGGTTGGCCCTTACTACTAGCTGGATTGTTTGGTTGAGGTATCTGTTTAATATGATCTTTGTTTTCTTCCAAAACAGTAGCTGTCTCACCTGAATTGACTATTTGGCCTGATTTTTCAGAGTCAGGAGTAGCTTGAACACCATTACCGCAACCGGTCAATAATATTGCAATGATAGGTAAGACGATCATTCGTTTGCGCAGTCGATCATAATGTACCATATTACACTCCCCCTTGTTCAGAAATCATCGTTCGCCTAATCGTTAAGCTAGGTAAAATGGTTTCGTTCCACTCAAAAGCTGTACTGCCTCTCTACTACTATATGAATTCAGGGGAGAGAGTATTCATAGTTTTAAGAAAAAGTTGAGAGAATAGGGTACATTTCTTTGCTTTGCATAAAAGAAAAAGACCGAGCAAGTAGCCTATTGCCCAGTCTTTGTCCTTTTTAAAGCTATTTTGAAAATCAAGGAGGGTTATCTTTCATTCATTCTATTTAATAGCACGAGATTTTGACGTAGTAAGGCTTTCACTTTGTCAGAAGAAACAGGCTCTTGAAACAAATAGCCCTGATATTCATCACAGCGGTGCTTGCTTAAATAATCTAGTTCTTCCTGAGTTTCGACTCCTTTTGCCAATACCGTCCAATTAAGGTTTTGAGCTAATGCAATCACAGATAAAACCACGGCCTGATTTTTATCCTCATACGGCAACTCATAGATAAAGCGGCGATCGATATTAATTCGGTCAATTGGCAAATGAATCAACTGATGCAAACTATGCAAATCACTGCCAAATTGCTCAAGGCATACTTGTACACCCAGCTCCTTTAACTGATGTACAAGCTCATATCCTCGATTGTTATGTAATAGCATACTCACAGTCAGCTCAAGCTCTACATATTCTGCCTGCAATCCTGTTTCTTTTATAATGGCAGCAATCGTATCAATAAAGTCATGCTTCCAAATTTGACTATTCGCCAGATTAATCGAAATTCGTACTGGAGGATATCCCTGCTGTTGCCATTCTACTGCCTGTTTACAAGCAGTACGTAATACCCATTCACCGATAGGGATAATCAGTCCTGTCTGTTCTGCTAACGGTAGAAATTCATCAGGCACAATCAAGCCTTTCATCGGATGTTCCCACCGTATCAAAGCTTCCATCGCTACAATGCGTTGTGTCTGTATGGAAGCCTTTGGCTGATAATATAACCGCAGCTCATGATTTTCCATCGCCCGTTGTAATTCGCTGGCTACATGTAATCGTTCAAAATCTATATCATTCATTATGGGAGAAAAAAGTTTATAATGGCTGCCATTTCGGCTTTTTGCGTGGAACATTGCAGTATCTGCTTGTTTAATAAGAGCTTGTAAATCTTGACCATCATCTGGAAAATGAGCAATCCCCATACTCGCTGTTAGATGCACTTCATAACCTTTAATCAAGCAAGGCTGTTCAATGGCTTGAATAATTTTATCTGAGATAAGGAAAAGCTCATCCTGCATAATGCCAGGTAATAATAAAATAAATTCATCTCCGTCTAACCGCGATACTGTATCACACTCACGTACACAGGATTTTAAACGGTTCGCCACCGTAATCAGTGCTAAATCGCCAAATTGATGACCTAAAGAATGATTAATTCCTTGAAGGCTATTTATATCTAAAAACAGTACAGCTAGTTTTTCAAGTGGTTTTGGACTTTTCGTCGTTTGCAGCGCTTCTTGAAATCTAATTTCTAGCAAACGTCGATTAGGTAAGTCGGTTAGGACGTCGTAATACGCCATATGGTAAAGCTGTTCCTCCCCCTTTTTTCGATCAGTATAATCACGTATCATGAGAATGCCTCCTAGGACACGTTTTCTCCTGATCAACGGCAGGAATGTTATATTCACATGTAAGGAACGATGGGTATTTTCAACTAAAGTAACATTAGCATTCAGGGTTTCACCTTGGAACAATCGGTGTAAATACTTTCGTAAAGCGGGTATTTCTTCTTGGCCTACATAGTCCATAAATGTTCTGCTTGAACATCCAGCTCCTGTAGAATCTTCACCGATCAATTTTCTCCAGGCAGGATTTACTTCTAAAATCTCTCTATTCGTGTTAAGAAGCAGGCAAGCATCACTATTTGTTTCCCAAAACATTTGGCTACGATTCGCTTTTTTCCAAATCGTTCTTTTCTCGATGTCTAAATTCCCCTGTTTGCGTAACAGTCCGACGGTCCCTACAATAAGCAGGGTTACCCCCATCCCGACAAAAAAAGAGAGGATGAGCGAATTCATCATTTCTGAAACGTCGTTCATTGCAACTTCTCCTTCTGTCGTAACCTTCATTTTTTCTCCATCCATCCTGCTTTCCACAATACCCCATCTTCTCTCAATATAAAAGGGTCGGAGTGACTATGATTTAAAAATGTTACTAGGCTTTTCCCCTTCTTTGTTACTAGTACCGTTCCCTATGGTTTAAGCATAAAAAAGCCTGAAGCAATGCCTCAGGTTGTCAAGATCATCTGCTTTTCTAAGCATCCCTTTTCCAAGCAATCTGTATCCAGCTTGGTAGGTAGCTTCCGTAATAGCCACTGGAAAGTGTTACGCCTTTAAGAAGCTCATGTTCTTTTCCCGTACTGAGATCTTTTACAAATAACGAACCGTTAGCGGGAGTTTGCAAGCGAACATATGCTACCTGACGACCTGTTGGTGCCAAAGAATAGGAACTGTCCGCTGTTGCTGATGAGCCAGCAGTAATAGCTTTGGCCTTATCTGCCTGATCTAGTTGCCAGATGCGTTGACCTGGTACTAAGGGACGATTCTCCATTTGGGTTGGCCACGGGGCTTCCTGTCCACGTAAAAATAGAAGCGGAGCATCTGCTTTTGAACCAAACGCGGGCAAGGAATCCACTTTATCCGTTTGACCTTTGTTATACACCTGTTTATTTAGCGTCTCCCATACTCTCAAATTTTTCCCATAGGTAGCCATACGATCTACTCCATTTATAAAGGCAAGCCGAGTGCTATCTTTGGACCAGGTCAGCCACTCTGGATAGGCTAAACCCACACCTATTTGAAAGGTTTTTTGTGAGTGAATTTGTAACACTTTAATGGGGACTCCATCTGCTGATAACGACGGAGAATTAGGTTTTTCAAAATAGGCAAGAAAGGCACCATTCGGCGACCACACTAATCCAGTGGCGTCACGGGCATAAATTCCTTCAGCAATCGTAGAAGTCATTTGTCGGTATAGTGTTCGTGAAGTACCATCTAAGAAAACCTGGTTAATATGTAGATTTTCAGTTTTAGTTTGTGGGAAAGATACTGCAAGACTTTTTCCATCTGGATACCAGGAGTAATCAGATACCTCATTTACCTCATTTTGTTTAAAAATAGTCTGTACCCTCTCTATACCCTTTGAAGTAATACGAGCAACTATTCCTTCTTCATTTGTATTCTCTTTTGCTTGATAAACCAGCATATTTTCCGTAGGCGACCATTTAGGAGTACCTGTAATTTCTCTTTGGTCTACCTGATATTTCTTGCTGCCATCTGCCTTCGAAACCCATAAATACCACGGACCTGAATAGCTCTTTGGATCGGGACTTTGTAAATATGCAATCCACTCATTATTAGCTGACCAATCGGCAATCTGCACCTTGCCATCTGTCGCTATAGGGATCGGCTGGCTCCCCTGCTTGGATGCATCCCACAACAAGACCGTATTTTCATTTTGCAAGGCAGCATAAAAAGGAAAGGTTTGCGCAGACACTCTGGTAGGAACTGCATCAGATGTCTGTTGATCAGCTATTTGCTTTTTTGAGGATTGTATTGTTTCTTTGTTTGCAAATGTGCTTGACTGAAGTCCGCTTGCTTCTGCAGTAATTCCTCCAAGGCTGACACTTGCCGGCAGTAAATAGCCTGCAAGCAACAAAACCCATATGCATTTTCCTCTTTTCTGCATTCTTTTGTCTCCTTTCGTTATTATTTTTAAAAAAACTTATTCTTTTTCATTTATACCATTATTTTACTTTATATCACAATTTATTATCCTACATTTAAGTTCTGGATTTTTCAACCAACATTTTCCACATTTATTTCAGTTAGTCACTTTCTACTCACGAATAATGAAGCAGATGCAATGAATGATGAATGTAAATCCCCCCTTTTTTCGGAGATTATGGCGAATGAAGGGGGGCTATGCACTGAGCTTTATTGTTATATCGAAACGGTTGGCAAAATAATTCGGACTGTCGTTCCCTTACCTAGTTCGCTTTCAATCTGTATTTCGCCATTATGGTTTTCAATAATTTTGTAGCTAACCATTAAGCCTAGTCCAGTTCCTTTTTCCTTGGTGGTAAAGAATGGCTCGCCAACTCTTGCTAGCTTATCCTGAGGAATTCCCTTTCCTTGATCTGTAATCTCTATAGCAATTTTCCCTGATGCCTTTTTGCGAACATGCACGTCAACACTTCCACCAGTCGGCATAGACTCAATGGCGTTTTTTAACACGTTAATTAATACCTGCTTTAGCTGATTTTCCACACAATGAATCTTCGGTAAAGGCGTTGGAATTACTGGGATAATATTTACTTGGTTCATCAATGCATGTGTTTCGATTAGCATTAATACATCATTGAGAATGATTCCAATATCCTCTGTCTGGAAGCTAAGGGCATGTGGCTTCGATAATAATAGCAATTCCGTAATAATTAACTCAATGCGATCAAACTCGCCCATCATAATCTGGAAATACTTCTCGTTCCCCTGCCCATCTGCCATCATTAACTGTATGAATCCCTTTAGCGCTGTTAATGGATTGCGAATCTCATGAGCAATCCCGGCAGCCAGTTGACCAACGGCAGATAGCATTTCGGATTTACGTAACAACTCTTCCGCTTTTTTCTGTTGGGTAATATCCTCACTAATTTTAAGGAAATGAATGATTTCCCCTTCTTCATTTTTAATGGGCAAGAATGCTGTTCGTTCCCAAAAAGCCTCATCATTCTTTCGTTTGCTTTGCAATTCACCATACCAATTTCTCCCCTTGGTTAGGGTCTGGATTATTTCCTCTTGAATGTTTTCCTCATACTCCTCATGATTTTCAATAAGATTAAGCTTTTGACCGATCACTTCTTCTCCTGTGTAGCCTGTCTTTTCGGTAAAAGATGGATTAATATACTGAATTTCACCGTCAAGGCCTGTAATAATAATGCTATTGGGTATTTGATGAATCGCATAGGAGAGCTTCTGTAGCTCTTTGTTTGCCATTTTCAATTCCGTAATATCTACAAACGTAATGACTACACCCTTAATATCATTATCCTGTGTCCGATAGGGCAAAATCTCCATGCTATACCATTGGCCATTTACGCTTTGAATTTCTTTTTCCAACGGCATTACGCTATGTAAGACGTGCTCAGCATCTTCTACCAAATTGTTATACTTCAATTGGTGCGTTATATGACTAATCGGACGATTAATATCCATGTCCATTAGATTAATAAGGGTGGTTACTGCTGGGGTAAATCGGCGTACGCACATATCTCTGTCCAAAAATATCGTCCCGATTTTCGTGCTTAGCAGAAAATTATCTATGTCATTATTTAAATCAAGTAATTCTTGTATTTTGGCTTGATGTTCAGCGTTAACGGTAATTAATTCTTCGTTAATCGATTGGAGTTCTTCATTAGTGGATTGGAGTTCCTCATTTGCAGCAATTAATTCTTCATTGGTAGATTGTAGCTCTTCATTCGAGGTTTCTAGTTCTTCGATAGTTGCCTGTAGACTTTCCTGCGCATATTGTAATTCCAGCTCCAGCTCGCGAATTCGTTGTGTGGTCGTACTTTGAACATGAAAGCTCTGTTGCGCATCTTCCGGATATTTATCAGGTTTTGCTTCGTCTTTAAAGGTAATCATCATATATTGCCCGTTATATTTATGGGGAGCAAAATTATTAATGCTAAGTGTTATGAATTCAGAAACGTCAGCCTCCTCTTTTACTTTTACATTGGTAAAGGTAATCTCTTTATTTTCCTTCCTGACTTTATGAATAGCTGAGCCAATTGCTACTGATAAGGATGGCGAAACTAGCTTAAAAATATTGAGTGTAATTTTGCCGCGCGGTAAGGTTAGATACTTATTAACAGGACCTGAAGTATGAACGATATCATAGTTTCTATCAACAATCACACATGCCGGCAAATATTCCTCTATGATCGTAGCATATATATCGTCCAGCTTATTTGTTTTCGAAATCATTTCTCTTTCCCCTATTTTCACCGGGCGGGTCTGTAGAACTGGACGTCCGCTTTCTTTATCAATGCGGATAGTATGGCTGTGAGTGTTTTGATCCGATTTCCGAATGGTGAAAATATTCCATTTACGATTGAGAGGAGCATATAAATTGGCCAGCTTTCCGATACTTTCACTTGGTCCTAAAAATAAATATCCCTTAGGATGCAAAGAAAAATGAAACAAGCTCAGTACCCTTTTCTGCAGATCTGGTTGAAAATAAATCATCATGTTTCGGCACGTGATAAAATCCATATTGACAAAAGGAGGGTCTTTTATAATATTATGTGGGGCAAAAACGATCATTCTCCGGATATTTTTAATAATGTGATAGGCATCACCCTGTTTCTCGAAATACCGATCTAACAACTCTTTCGAAATATCCTTCTCAATAGAGGCGGGGTAAATACCCTGAGCAGCGTAGTTTATTGCTTCTTTGTCTAAATCGGTAGCAAAGATTCGAACGTCTAGTGTGATTTCCTTTTTACATAAATATTCATCAAACAGCATAGCAAGGGAATAGGCCTCTTCTCCCGTGGAGCATCCCGCTACCCAAATACGCACATGCTGCTCACCATTTGCTTGTTTGTTTTCGATTATTTTGGGGATTACATTTGCTTTTACGATGTTAAACGCTTCTTGATCTCGAAAGAAATGAGTGACATTAATCAGCATGTCTTTTTGTAAGGCTCCCTGCTCCTCTTGTGTTTCTTCTAAATACTGAAGGTACTCTTCTAAGGATTGCTTGTTATTTATTTTCATTCGTCGTTCAATTCGCCGGATGATACCATCACGTTTATATCCAGTAAAGTCAACTCCGTTATCCCTTGTAAGAAGGGTGAGTACGTCTTTCACCCGATCCTTTGCAATCGTTTTCTCCTCTTCCACTTCACCAAGGACATAGCGTTTTACATACTGTACTAGATACTCTCCTAATTGAAAAGGAGCACAGATAAAATCTACTACTCCAGTAGAGAGCGCACTTCTTGGCATACCATCAAACTTGGCCGATTCGCTATCCTGTACCATAACCATTCCTCCATATTCCTGGATAGCCTTTATTCCATTGGAACCATCTGTCCCGGTTCCCGAAAGAATGATGGCGATAGCATGTTGTTTTTTCTCAGCAGCCAAGGATGCCAAAAAGGCATCTATAGGTAAATGAATCCCAGATATTTCAGGATACGTTGTTAAAGAGAAATGACCATTGATAAGTTGAATATAGTTATTAGGTGGATTTAAATAGATGAAGTTGGGCTCGATTTTCATACCATCGGTCACTTGCTTTATCCGAAGAGATGTGTGTTTTTCCAACAATTCAGCCATAAAGCTTTTATAATGTGGTGATAAATGTTGGACAATAACATATGCCATGTTTGATGTCTCTGGTAAATGATCAAAGAATTCTTGTAACGCCTCTAGTCCCCCAGCAGATGCACCAATCCCTACTACTACAAATTCTTCTGTATTCTGCTTGTTCGGTTCATTTCTTTGGATAGAATCTTCTTCTCGATTGGACATCTAAAATCACCTTTCCTTGCAAAAATACTGTGACAAACGTTTTTCCAGCAACTATTTCCTAATGAATAGATGGGAAAAAGCGCAGTCGAGCCTAAAAACGAGGGAGACACTTCCAAAGTTTTTTCATAAAAATTACCAAAATACACTACTACAAGTTTAGCAGAACATCTAAAAACATAATATATTGTTTTCAAATTATGACATGCGAAATACCCTTCCTATCGGCGGAGGAAGGACGAGATTCGTTCAAAAAATAGCAATGAATTTTTGTATATGATCTATTGACTATACCCAAATATTACCATATACTACATAAACAAACACTAATTTACTGTATATTTGTAATGTTTGTTATATATTCTCTAAGAAAGGAGAATTACTCACAAAAAAAAGGAGTAAAAGTAACATTTTATCCTGCTATGTAAGAACTAGAAGCTGTCACTATCCTTTATTGATCTATCATCTAAAATGGTTTGTAAGAAATCGTACACTGTTAGACAGGGACACCTTCTTAGAGTGCTCTTCTTTATGGAATTGATTTTTAATCTATCGAAAAATAAAAAGGAGGTCATTTCGTGCAATACTGCCAACTATTCGAAAAATATCAAGAGATTCGTTCTCTTACTCAAGATTATGAAGCATGGATGAATTCCTCAATTGGTGGAGACCTGTGGATTGATGGCTTGGAAGTTTTTTTGACGATAGAGCCTGCTGATTTTGAGTCTACCTTTAAACAATTTGTTGAAAATTATACATACGATTCACATTCTTTTATTCGATGTTTAACTTCCCTACACCAATTCACTGTTGATTGCGCTAAAGAAAGTGAATTTGAATTATACAAAGCACTCGCTTTGGGGATGACCTGGCTGTCTTTCTATCCTCATTATCAGAGTGATTTTTTTAATCTTTCTGGTCGTATTACCAATCATTCGATTGCATTGCTGCTAAGCCCTACTTATCAGGCAATGTGGATTACAAGTTACAACGAAGGACTTACTCTGTACATTGCAGACAAAGCCAACTCCCATCTCTCTCTTTTCCGGCCTGAGAATGGATTGATTTATCAGAATCATCAATATTTTATCCGAACGAACTACGTCAATTTTCCTTATCAAAGCTATTTTCATGAAATGGCTCACATTCTGTTTTGTTATAACCTGTACGCGCACGTCCTAGCTGACGAAAATGAAAAAAATAACTATCTTTCCTACGTGGAAGAGGGGATTGTTACTCTTGAAAAAATGGTTCTTTCCGAATTGGTTGCTGTCAGAGATAACCTACATGTGATTCATGATGGATTTAATGGTTCCAGTTCCCCCGAATTCAGAGAATATAGCCCTAGTGTAATACATGGAGATATTTCCTCGATATCCGCCAGCTCTCTAAAATGGTTCACCAAGGCTTACATGCAAGTAGGAACAGAAAATAGTTACACACCAAATAACTCAAGCTCTGCTAACCAACTAATAGTTGCTAGTCAACCGGTTGCAGAAGAAAAAACGTTTTCTCTCGCACCCCCTTGCCAGCCGCATATTGAAAATATCAAGCAGCACTGTCGATGGACAATTCGAAATGGGGCATATAATCATATTTCAGCCTATCGAGAAGTCATTGAATTAATGGCACCAGATTTGAATGATTTTGCAAAAGTACAAAAAGCTCTGCATCCTAGCACATATAGCGCCTCACAGATATCCAAAGAATCTTTACCAGAGCCAGATTCACACCAGCGAGAACAGAAAAAACAACTATGGCGATGGCGAGAAGCATATGCTCGTTTGGCTGAAATTCGCGGGTATATCGAAATGGAAGCCCCCCTCACAGATGCGATACCAGACATTCAACGTCGATTACTGATCGTTGCGAAACGAAATGCTCATTATTTGAATACGTATTCCCCAAAGGATAAATTATCGAAAAACCACACAGGTGAAATTATGTCTGTAGAAAATATGCTTAAAGAAATTCGCATTATTCTGTGTGGATTACGCCATACAGCTACTCGGGAATTGTTGCTATCCATGTTTGACGAGCCATTTATGCCCGTGTTAGAAACAAGCTAATATTTTTTAAAAAACGATAATTATTTATGTGAAAGGACTTTTTCTCTTCCTACCGAAAAAGTTCTTTTACATATTATTGGTAAATAATGTTCGTATTTTTAATTATTCCCTGTTTTTTATATAAAAGGACGATCCAATCAGGCAAGACTTCCATTATGATTCGATACTTGAGAGTGATCGCACTTTTAGGCGGGTTGAATTCCTATGTATATAACAAAATTGATCGAACGGAGAGATGCATGATGGTTAAGCAGCACAGCAGGAAATGGAGTATATTCATGTTTATAGTAATCTTGACCGTATCCATTCTTTTTCCTACGCCTTATACCTATGGTTCACCTGTAAAAGAGCCTCCTCTGGGCCCAACAGACCCTAAAGAAGTAGAAGAATTTGCAGATCAGTTCTTTAATCAATCACATATTAAAAATCAGTTGGCGGGAGCTGTTTTTGTTATCGTCCGAGATGGCAGGATATTGCTGAATAAAGGGTACGGTTATTCTGATGTAGAAAAAAAAATAGCTGTCAATCCAAACCAGACCGTTTTCCCGATAGCTTCTATTTCTAAAGTTTTTACATCTACAGGAATTATGCAGTTAGCAGAACAAGGAACGCTCGATTTAGATGAGGATATTCAGACCTATCTTAGGGACATAACGCTAAACAATAAAACCAATGGCAAACTAACAATGAAGCACCTATTAACCAACACAGCAGGCTTTGATTTTACAGATAAGCTGGAATCTATCCATCACCGTAGCATCCCGCCGATCTCGCTGGATAAATACGTGAAAGAGAATATGCCTAGCATTGTCCGTAAACCAGGAGAAGCATTCCGCTACGATAACTTTGGCTTTAATCTTCAAGGATACATTCTGGAGAAGTTGTCCGGTAAATCCTTCAACCGTTACATGACCGAAAATATTTTTAAACCTTTAAAAATGGAAAATAGCAGCTTCTTACTTACACCTCAATTAAAAGCTAATTTAGCAACTGGATACAATTCTAGCAATCAACCATTTCCTGTTTTTCTGTCCAATCCAATTGAACAGCCTGAAGGAGGAATGGTTTCAACTGGACATGACATGGCCCATTTTATGATGGCTCATCTCAATAAAGGTTCGTTTGAGGGTAGAACAATCCTGAAACAGGATACAGCTCAAAATATGCATACTATTCACTATTCCGTTCATCCTAAGGTTCCAAATATGGCATACGGGTTTGAAACATACTACCATTCCAGTCACAATAATCAATTTGTGATAGGCAAAGGTGGAGATATACCCGGGTTCCATTCTTGGATGTGGCTGTTGCCAGAGCATAAGGTTGGTGGGTTTATTATTTTCAATAAAGATAAGGAGTTTCGCGAGGAGTTATTTAAAGCTTTCATGAATCGCTATTACCCTATACCTAAGAAAGAACAGACTTATATGACATCCTCTCCCCAACAATTGAAACGCTTTGAGGGTACCTACCGGGATTTGCGGATAAACCCTTGGATCACTAAAATTACAGCAACCTCACAGGGACAGCTAGTAGCAGAAGATCCGATGGGGAAAAATATTCTTCGCCAGATTGATCCATTGCTGTTCAAGGACGAAAAAGGCATCTTTTTAGCCTTTAAAGAATCCGCTGATGGCAGCATAGGCTATTTGCAATATCGTAATATGGTCAGTATGGCTCAAAAAATTTCTCCCTCTAAGCATTTTGCCGATGTTCCTCAGTCACACCCATATGCTGCATATATCAATGGCGTTCAAGACTTTGGCGTGCTGCGAGGAGATTCGAATCATGCCTTCCATCCTTTAGCACCTATTACAAGAGCCGAATTTGCAGGTGATTTAGTGCGGCTTATTGGGGTTCGTGCCTCTACTAATCCCGTGACATTTACAGACTCTAAAAAGAGTCCATACGTAAAAGAAATTCAAGCTCTTGTAGAAGCAGATGCCTTAAAAGGAACCTCTACCGATAAATTTGAACCCAATCGTCCTATTACAAGGCAAGAAGCGGCCGTTATTGTATTTGAGGTGTCCAAATCATTACTGAATGCTCAGCCTGTTAATGTTAACCTTAAAGGCGCTACCGATCCTTGGGCCAATCAGGCCGTTCAATATGTGGTATTTCATGGTCTATACGGACCAGAGGTTATTTCCTCCAAAAGCTTGATTGACTATAAGGCTAAGGAACCTCTACTTCGCCAAGAAGCAGCTGCCCTCCTATATAACTATGCACGGCATATTTTCAAAAAATAAGTAATTTTTATAATGTATGAAATAAACATAAGTTTGATTGTATTGATTGAGGTAAGGTTATCAAAAAAGGCCGTTTCCGTGAAAGCAAAGAAACGGCCTTGTGAAAAAAGAACCAAGGATCCTACTTGTCCTCATTCATCCATTCCATTAAGGTTTTATCAAATAGCTGCGGTTCTTCAAACATAGGATTATGCCCACTATGCTCAAAAATCACTTTCTTCACGTTCTCATATGTGTCATCAAGTGAGTCCCATAGTGAAACGGGAGAAACCAGATAATCATATCTTCCTAAACCAATGAATACTGGCTTTTTGAAATCAGCCAACGATTGTATTAAATTATGTTTTCCAAACTCTTCTCCCCACAGATGGTCCATAATTGGCATATTGGTATATACATTTTCCCACAGATAAGCTGCATCAAATGTATAATCGTAAAAACTCTGAGCTCCCATGCGAATGCACATATGGACAAATTGTTTTTCAGGATCTTTTTGGATGTCATTTTCTAAAAATGCAATATCTGCTTCAAACTGTCGCTTTCTCTTTAAGCTGGCAGTTTTATAAAAAAATGCAATGCTTTGCTGCTGTCTTTCTTTACTATTTGTAGGTGCTGAATTAAGTAGGACAACTTTCTGAACAGATTCTGGATATTTCTGAGCATATGCTAAGGCCATAAAGGCATGTCCTGAATGTCCCAGTATAATAAAATCCTGCAGTTCGAGTTCCTGTCTTGCCCTCTCTATATCATCTAAAATTTTATCCAATTTATAATCTTCTGGTTCTAAAGCACGAGGTGGCTTAACAAATCCTCTATGGTCCAAAAAAATAAATTGAAATGTTTCAAATAAATTTTCTGAGAATAAACGTGGATAATATATGCTGCTCCCTACCACCAGCACTGGCTTTCCAAACCCTTTTATACAATAATTTAATGTAAATCCATCACTGCTGATACTTTTAATTTGGTTCATCTGAATAGTCTCCCTTTTTTGTTAAGAAGAGCTATTAAAACTTACGCTCTCCTTTCAATCACTCCCTTTCTTGCTTCTAATCCCCTGATATTTTCCTTTGAACGCTCTAACAATTTACATCACCTCAGTTAATGGTGTTGCTTTGATAGTAAAACATTTGGGATACGGAAACATAATATCCCTATCCAGGAAGTGTAGCATATAAAAATACCTAAGAGTAGGTACTTAGATTCAGAGCGATTCTTCGCTTACATACAACTGTTGCACGCAAAAAAGCTCTCTCTGGATGTGTCCAGAAGAGAGCTGTATTGATTTCCTTACTTGGTCTACTGATTTTTATTAGGTCATCGACATTTCCCTTATTAATCTGTGATACGTGTAATGGAGAGGTGTGCTACGGTCGGAGAGAAAGGCAGGGATGGATTGTTAATCACGCCAAGATTATAAGTTGATCCAAAAATTGGGGCACCTGCTATATTAGATGAAGAATCTATTGAGAAAGAACTATCTTCTAAAGTAAATGTAATAGGTACTGAATTTGTATCTGATGGAACTACATTCCACTGAATATTATATAATCCATCCGTTAAAATAGTAAATGTGTCGAAATCATTATAATCAATTCCTTGAATCTCAGCAATGTTAAAAATAACTGTTCCATCTGGTGGAATTGACTGAGGAGCAATTCTTACTGCGTTGGCAAAAATTCTAGGCAGACTTGCTCCGGTTGGGCCGGTTGGGCCGGTGGCACCTGTTTCTCCTGTGGCTCCGGTTTCTCCTGTAGCTCCGGTTTCTCCTGTAGCTCCGATCGCTCCTGTGGCTCCTGTGGCTCCAGTTGGGCCAGTCTTACAACAGCATCCTAATAATCTACATATTAAATCGCGGACTAAATCAAGCTGCTCATCTCGATTCATATCATTCATACTATTTCCCCCCAATCTGCTACATTCTATGAGACAATCCTTTGGAGGGTCACTAAAATATGCTTTTAGGAAGAGAAGATAGACATCTGTAAAACTATAATAAACGTACATATAATAGTACACATCTAAAACCGTTTTAAAATATCCTACTTATTATATAGAAGATAAAATATGACTTACTAGATAAAAGCTCTATCTGAATTACCATATGAGATTACAAATATAACTAACTCTCTGTCTTATTGCCATATTATAATCATCATTTTTTCAGCCCCACAACGAATACCTACTTCAGACCGCTTTGTTTCACAAATATCCAGATATCTCAAAGGAGATACAGTTCATCCCATTTCACCTTGAAAAAACATTCACAATATAAAATACCGCGAAGATAGTAAAGTTGATTTAGTACTAAAATATTAGTAGGGAAGTTAGCCTACCATACTAGTTGTTAATACAAATGTTTGGCTACCCACGAGGTTCAAAGTCTGCTACTGTCAAGCTGGATAACAACTGGAATAATATGGTGATTTATAGAGATGCCCACTTTATTTATTAATAACAAGACATTATATCTATTAAAAAGTTAAAAACGCTATTTCTCATTCATTCGAGAAATAGCGCTTAGTCCTTCTCTTTTTACTGCAGGTTGATTGTATAGTCTAGAATGGGCGGAAATTGATTGGGGACCTGTAATTTCTTAAGCCCCAGGTTTCTGCTGTCGGTACTGCCTGTGTCCCAGCACCAATCGAAAGCTCTAGAAGGGATTTGGGTAAAAAATTCGCCCGACCACGTACGTCCGAGACCACTTGTATCCTCAGCGTAGTAAAAGAATTTTTTACCGTTGGCCCACCCGCTCCAAACCTGCACTGTGTTCCCCGGAGCCACCTGATACCAGCCCTTCTTTGACCACTTGTTGCTCCCTTCACAGTTGGGATTTGAGTAGGCATAAACAATCTGCAAGCCTACGTTAGTCCTGTTACGGAAATGAAGCCCCATCGCCGATCACTCCTTCCTTGTTATTGTCAGGCTGGTATGTCATACGCGGAGAGTAAGGGAAGTTTGTTGTCCATATTGACAATTCACCCTGCCCCCAGCTTCTTAAAAGAATAGAAAAATGAAGATGGATTATCGCATCGGGACTGTCAGATAATGAATTATACAAAGTGTATCCCTCCTGTTGTCCATCATTTTTCCTGATATTATATTTAACTATAGAAATTTTAGTTGATTGTCCAAATACAATGGGGTGAATACCTAGTATATAGTGGTTTATGATGATCCGATATGAACATGATTTACAGTACCCAGTCTTAGGTTTGTTTTAGAGAGGAAACGAAAGAATTGACGGAGGATCCCTTCTTTATTTTCTAAAAGAGAGAGCGAACACACTGGAAGATCCAAAAGAATCAACAGTAAAAATATTACTAGAACAAAGATTTATGGAGGTTTCATATGGCTGGCATTATTAGGGGATATTTTGTTAGTCTATCGCTCCACCAACATTATCCTTGCAAGACTTAGATCATTTTACAATGGAATACTATAGCAGCAAAACAGTTCAATTGTTTATTTATAGCGCTAGGGTAATTATGCTCTGACACTAAAGTTACCAAAAAACCAAAATATTGTAGACAATTTCAGAATATTTTTATAATATACAATTGTAAAAAAATACATATCAAGGAGTGAACTGGTAATAAAAAAATTAGTTGGCATTGCTTCAGTACTAGCTTTACTAGTATCGGCTACCCCCGCAATCGCAAAGGAAATTCAATCTGAAAATACCGCTGTAGCAGTAGCTTCTATTATTAGTAAAAGCCGAACTTTAGAACCAGAGGAGAAATATGAGACATCTACTTTTAGAGCTACCAGTAATACCTTGACTCTTACCATAGATCAGTCATCCGAGGGTTCTATAACTCATATTAAATATACCCTCTGGGATGATACTGGAAATCAGGTTGGTAAGGTATTCAATGTGAAAAAAAATGGAACTGCCTCAACTACATGGGATGTAAAAAAGGGAAAAAAATATACTTTAGAGATGCTCAATCGTAGTACACACAATGGTATTTTCATAGAAGCCACAACTAACTTTTCCATAGAATAGGTAAAGAAAAAAGAGACCTTCCTTCTATGACGGAACAGTCTCTTTTTTTGTCCCAAATGATAGTGATAAACTCTAGCAAAAGGAATGCTTATTTGATCTCCGCAACAACTACCACTATGTTAGAGTAACCGTCAATTTTTTAAAATGGACCAAAGGTTTACATTCAAGCAATGTAAACAGTGATTATATATCACAAAAAATCCCCTTCTGGTGGATTATCTCTGTTCCCTTTACAATAAGGAATATACAGCATAATTAACCACAGGGGATGTTATTAAAAATTTTATTCTTTCTAGTAAGTCTCTATTTCTTTTTTACCAAAAAACTGTTTCAGAGCCTTGTAAACCTCACCTTTTTCCCGAATAATCGAGTACATGAATTTCGGATCTTTAATATGACGATATGCGGACATGAGAGTACTGTGACGGTTATACTGATTTACCTCACCATACCCAAACATATTCGATCTTTCCATTAATTCCTTTACCAATTTCACGCAACGTTCATTATCTGACGTGAGGTTATCCCCATCTGAAAAGTGAAACGGATAGATATTATATTGGCTTACAGGATATCGTTCGTCAATAATTTCCAAGGCTTTCCGATAGGCCGACGAGCAGATAGTTCCACCGCTTTCTCCTTTAGAAAAGAACGCATCCTCTGTCACTTCTTTCGCTTCCGTATGATGTGCAATAAAAGCAATCTCCACCTTTTCATACTTCGTTCGCAAAAAGCGAAGCATCCAAAAGAAAAAGCTACGAGCTACATATTTTTCGAAAACTCCCATACTACCACTCGTATCCATCATCGCTATAATTACAGCATTGGAATGAGGCTTCACAATCTCTTCCCAGGTTTTAAAGCGTAAATCTTCCATCGAGATTCCTAGTTCCAGATCAGTATACCCAGCTAATGCATTCCGACGAATGGCAGACAGTAAGGTACGTTTTTTATCAATATTTCCCATCAAACCTTTTTTCCGAACATCATTAAATTGAATATCTTCTATGGTAATTTTCTGTTCGTCTTTTGTTTGAAGGTTGGGTAACTCTAACTCTGAAAACAGCATCTCCTGCAATTCTTCAACTGTAATCTCAGCTTCATAATAATCATTACCAGGCCCCTGACCAGCACTAGCATCAGCCGTGTCACCGTCTTTAGCTATAACATCGCCTATCTTGGAGTCACCTTTACCTTGGCCTGTATGCTGTCCTTTATTAAAATTGTAACGAAAGCGATACTCATCCAGCGATCTGATTGGTATTTTAATAATGTCTCGACCATTCGACATTATGATATTTTCTTCGCTTACTAAATCAGACAGGTTTCTCTTGATCGCCTCCTTTACCTTTTCCTGATGTCTGCTCTGGTCCTGGTGACCTTTTCTATGCAGAGACCAGTCTTCTTTGGAGACGATAAACGAGGAATCGTTCATCAAACTCCCCCCTATCGATTCAGCAAACTACCTACGTAACGCAGCAGTTCATTTGCTGAAATTGGCGTATATCCGTGTTCTTCTACTAAGCGACGTGTTACCTCATTGATTTTTTTCAATTGGTGTTCATCTGGCGTTTTTGTAGAGGTTGTTATTTTGACCACATCTTTTAAATCTGCAAATAATTTTTTCTCAATCGCTTCACGTAGGCGATCATGCGTGTTGTAGTCAAACCGCTTTCCTTTACGCGCATAAGCCGATATCCGAATCAGAATCTCTTCACGGAATGCACGCTTAGCATTTTCAGAAATACCGATTTGCTCTTCAATAGATCTCATTAGGCGCTCATCTGGTTCCAATTCCTCACCTGTTACTGGATCACGCAAGCGGTTAGAATTGCAATACGCCTCAACATTATCCAAGTAATTATCCATCATCGTTTTCGCTGATTCCTCATAGCTGTATACAAATGCCTTCTGGACTTCTTTCTTTGCAATTTCATCATACTCTTTACGGGCAATTGAGATGAAATTTAAATAACGCTCTCGTTGTTCTTTACTTATAGAAGCATGCTGATCGAGTCCTTCTTTTAACGCCCGCAAAATATCCAAGGCGTTTATAGATTCCGTATCACGGCGTATGAGTGCACTGGAGATCCTATTAATGACATAACGAGGATCAACCCCAAACATCCCTTCATCCGCATACTCATTCCTTAATTCCTCAATATCTGAACCTTTGAACCCTTCAACGGATTCTCCATTATACAAACGCAATTTTTTTAAAAGATCGGCACCTTGTTTTTTGGATTCTTTTAAACGAGTTAAAATGGAAAAAATAGCCGCTGTATATAACGCATGTGGAGCAATATGAACATGACCCAAATCAGATTGCTTAATTAATTTATCATAAATTTTCTCTTCTTCTTTCACGCGAAGATTATACGGTACTGGCATAACAATCATTCGAGATTGTAATGCTTCATTCTTTTTATTTCCGATAAAGTTTTTGTATTCCGTTTCGTTTGTGTGAGCAATTATCAGCTCATCTGCTGAAATCAGAGCAAACCTACCCGCTTTGAAATTTCCTTCTTGAGTTAGCGACAATAAATGCCACAGGAATTTTTCATCGCATTTCAGCATCTCTTGGAATTCCATGATACCACGGTTCGCTTTGTTTAATTCACCATCAAACCGATAGGCACGAGGATCAGACTCAGAGCCATACTTCGTAATCGTAGAAAAATCGATAGTCCCCGTTAAATCGGCAATATCCTGTGATTTTGGATCAGACGGGCTAAAGGTACCAATCCCCACTCTTTTTGACTCCGAAAAGAAAATCCTTGTTACGGGAAAATCTTCTATTCGGCCGCCATACTCTGTTTCCAATCGCATTCTGTTGAAAGGAGTTAGTTCTCCTTCAATCTTTACACCAAATTCTTGCTCAAATTCAGGACGCAGTTCATTTGGAACCAGGTGGAGGGGCTCTTCTTGCATAGGGCATCCTTCTAGCGCATAAATTGCACCTTCATCTGTGCGGGAATACTCCTCCAAACCACGCTTCAGCATCGTTACGATTGTTGATTTCCCCCCGCTGACTGGGCCCATTAGCAACAGGATTCTTTTTCTTACGTCCAATCTTCTTGCTGCAGAATGGAAGTATTCCTCCACCAGTCGCTCAACACTGCGATCTAAACCATAGATTTCACGTCCGAAAAATTTGTAACTCCTGCTACCATCTTCATTTTCTTCAATCCCATGGCTTTTAATCATGTTGTAGACACGTGAATGAGCAGTCTGAGCAATCTGTGGATGTTTGCGGACAAGCTCAAGATATTCAGCAAACGTGCCTTTCCACGTTAACTTTTCTTCACGGGCCCGGTGCTCTGCAATTCTTTGTAAAATATCCATGCAAGTCACTCCTCCCTAAACCAGCCAATTCTCAACTCGCAACTGTAGATTATTTTTACAAATATATGTCCCGATATTTTTTAGCATTCTTGAGAGACCTCCAAATATCAGGTGAAAATAAGGTTCTCTCCTATGAGTATGCAGATGTGCCCATCATGTTTCACTCAAAGTAGTTAGAAGTTTTTATAAAAAATGAAACAATTCTGTCAAGTCATACAATAGGCAAAAAAGTCTGTCTACGTTATAATGGATGTACTACAGTAAAGAAAGGAGCTCTACTCTATGGGTACGTTTATTGTTGGTGGAGTATTCGTCGTCTTTCTATTCTTCATCTTGACGGCTGGATATAACGAAGATAAGACCTGGAATATGTAAAGTAGAAGTTCGTACAATTCTGTGGCTATATTTGTTTTTAGGAATTAATACGATTTTAAACACTTATACTTTTCAAGATATTTTAACGCTTTGATAACCAGACGAGTCACATGTTCTTTGTGAACTTGAGCTGGTTATTTTTAATAGGTAAGCTAAAGGAAAAGCTGAATCGAACATGCCCCTCGTCAGTTCCATTCTAACTTGGACTTATTTTTGTTATAACGGTGACTACAGCTAAAGGAAAAAATAAAGGAATTAGTCGATCCAAACAAGCATTTATGGTTTGCCCCAAGATACTCGGTGGTTTTGTTACACTAAGAGGATCAACTAAAATTATCGGGGAAATGAGGACGATTTCGGATGAGGCATAGTAAAAGTCGGGGAGAATCTTGATGTGATGTAAGTAACTATTTAGAGGAGCTTATGGAACTCTCTAGCTTGCTAAACAATGCTAGGCAGCTCATATCGTTCTCCAAGAAAACAGCCCTTCCTGTGGAAGCCATAAAAATGCTGACGGTCAAATTTATAATCAGTTTCTGTCAAGAAGTAACATCCATCCTATTACGCTAAGAAAGAGTTGTCATTATTACAGAAATTGATCAAATGAGGTTCTACCGCTTTAAAAGAACTTTTCATAAAAAAGCTGCCTTTTTTGGGCAGCTTTTTTTTCGGTTAATCTCTGTTCTTTATTTTTTTGCTGCTTTACCTTTTTTGGTTCTTTGTCTTATTCATTCCCATTCTTAATCGTAACTTCTATCAATAATTGCTAAGCTTTAGCAAAAACACCCTGACGATTTATAATTGCTTGATATAATTCCTCAATCGTCCCTCGTTGGTCTACCTGATAGGTAGGCTCTCCACGATCCTCCATGTAATTGGTCACCAAAAATGTTTTTACACCCAATTGACTTGCTACCATGTCTTCCTGCATATGATTTCCTACCATGATGCACTCTTCCGGTGTTACTTGTAGGCGCTCACAGACTTCACGGTAATACTCCAGATTTGGTTTCGTGAAATGAGATGTCTCATATACCGTTACCAATTCAAAATCTTCAGGTGTTAATTCAAGCCACGCCAATCTCCCGTATATAGCCTCTTTCGGAAAAACAGGGTTTGTAGTAACAGCAACACGATAACCTGCCTCTTTCGCTGCTTCCACTAATTTTTTCCCCCAAGGTGATGGATTCGTGTAGTGTGATAAATTTGGAAATAGCTCGACATAAAATTTTTCAAAGATAGGCCATACATCTTCTTTCTTCGTGCCACTCTTTGTAACGAAACTCTCAATGAATATCTGTTCGTTGGTTTTATCTGCTTCCTTATTAATAATCATTGCTTTTGTTGAATCCCATAGCCAGCTAATCAATTGCTTTGATTCAAAGGTATCTCCTACGAACTTAGCTAACTCTTTTAAATAGTTCTCCACGAATTGATCTGTATGCATTTCCAATAATGTTCCATCTAGGTCAAAAAAAACTGTGGTTGCCTGTGACATAAGTTCCTCCCTTTGAATACCCTACCTTATATTTATCTACAGAAAAACAACAAGCTAGTTTAATCCAGTCCTGGAAAGCCGATCTGCCGTAGCCCTTCAAAAGTAACAATGGCTGCACAATTAGATAAATTCATTGATCTGGTTGCGCCCCCCATAGGGATACGAACAATTTGACTAGGATCGTATCTGTCCATAATTTCTTGTGGAATGCCACTAGTTTCTTTACCCAAGATAATAAAATCGCCAGGTTGAAAAGCGATATCGCTATAAGATCTTGTCCCATTTGTCTCTACAAAGAAAAAACGGTCTGTTTTATGCTCATGAACTTGGGCAAAATGATCAAAATTATCGTAGTAGCTGATATTTACTGCATGCCAATAATCCAATCCTGCTCGTTTAAGGGCTTTGTCATCAGTTGAAAAGCCAAGCGGACGTATGAGATGCAAATGAACACCAGTAGCTGCGCAAGTTCTAGCAATATTCCCTGTATTGGCTGGAATTAATGGTTCATGTAGTACGATGTGTAAAGACATAGACGTTACCTCTCCTCTAACAAACTCATTATCATCTTATCGTAAAAAAGTTAATTCCGATATGCTTGAAAAAAGCTTTAGAAAGAAAACCCTAAAGAACAGCTTCCCCCCAATTCAAAAGAAGCAAACTACTCTTTAGGGTTCTTGACCATTCCCTAGTGATTTTGCAAGTACCAAATCATTTGATAAAAAAGCACTTTTTTAGGTTTTTCTTATCTGAACCTTTGCTGTAACAACATACAAAGTAATGTTTTAATTATCGATTGCCATCACATGAAAGAAGCGATACTTGATAGCAGGTGTATAAGCGGTAGAATCTAAGTACTCCCAATAGCGATACTGCGCATTAAACGTGTGCGCATTCACCAACGGAAATCCCTGCTCATCTTTTGCTACGACAATTGTATTATGATCCCATCTCCCATCCCCAGTAAAATCATAACAAATGATATCACCGAGTTCCAATTCCTGCGGAGTTTCCCTTCGTTGAGCATAAAAGGGAGCCCCTCCTTTTGCCAACAATAATTCTAGACTATTTGCAATGGACCAACTAAAACTCCATCCCTCTTTTCGATGACGATACCACCATCCTTTGGCCCTGCTATTAGTAAATATCATAGGAATTCCACCTGCATGCAAGCATTGAGAAATAAAGTTGGTACAATCATCTTGAAAATAAGGATATGCCGGGTTAGGAGTTTCCCAATACGTATTTGCATAAGCAACAGCAGCTTCCCGGTTATAACGATAGGATAGAACAACAGGATGGATTTTTGAGTTCACTACAGTATTAGGCAAATTATTATGTGAGGAACTCTCCTTCTCTTGGTTATTGTTTTTGGAATTTGCCAAATCAGAATCATTGCCATGAAATAACGGCATTGGCATCCCCCACACCTGTTCGAATTTCCACAGGCTTTCGTCATCAGAGATTAATTTTATCTGTTCGTTAGTCTGTACTTCATAAAACTCAAGAGGGGCAGATGGAGTCGGTCTGTAATAAATTCTCCTATGAAGAAGTCCTGATACTATAACATTTGAAGAGCACACGGCCTCATAAATAGGTGTTAGCTTTGTATGAACCGCATGCAATGACCAGTTTTCGGGATCGTATTGTACATTCCTCCATTGAAGCCAAGCTTCCTGCCAATACCTAATCGCTTTCCTTGTTTCTTCCGTAAGTCTCATTTGTTGGGGCGAAATAGAAAAATTCAGGCTTAAAAGTGCCTTGTCTATTTCTTCGAGGTATTGGTTTACCTCAGTTCTCCAAGCTTCTCCCACCATATTACGTATGCTCCCTTCCATTTCGGGATGTACGCTTCCGATCAATTTTCAACGTATAGCACTCTTGATCGGGCAACTAGTATCTATTGCTAATTATATGGCTAAGAGCCTTGACCCATGAGCATGCAATCCACACAGCTATTCAGCTAGTAAACCTATTTCATTATTTCTGTGGTAATATTCCTTCTAAAGAAAGTAATTGTTCCTTAATGGATAACCCTCCACCATAGCCGACCAATGATCCATTCGCTCCAATTACTCGATGGCATGGAACAAGTACCGAGACTGGATTTTTGTTATTAGCCCCTCCTACCGCTCTTACCGCCTTATCTGAACCAATAATACAAGCAATTTCTTTATAAGAGCGTGTCTCACCATAAGGAATAGTAAGTAATGCATTCCAAACCTTTTTCTGAAACACTGTTCCATGCAAGTCTATAGGGAAAGTAAATGTTTTACGTTTTCCTTGGAAATAATCCTGCAATTGTCGGTGGAGCTCATGATGTTTTTCTGGTGTAGGACGATCTGCTAATGTATATTGCCATTTTTTTGCCCAGCTTTGGACGGCATGCATGCTTTCCTCATCTTGTCCAAATTGGATATAACAAACACCAATTTGATTCGTAACTAAAATCAATCCCCCAATAGGTGCATCCATATAAGAGTAATGCAATACATTCATCCTTACTCTCTCCTTTATATTTAGCATTGTTATGTGCTAGATATTCCGGAAGCAACCCTCTAGGTATTATTGTTCGCTGTCACGTTTTTTCCTTCTAGCTTTTTTAATGCTTTTTGTATTTCTTGTAAAACAGACCCATCTTGTTCCTTAAGATTGGCTAGTTCCAATGCTTCCACTGCTAACTCTCCACCAATCCGTCCTAATGCCCATGCAGAGGTTCCTCGAATAACGGGGCGTAAATCTTTATTCAAAAGCTCGATTAGATCTGGAACTGCTGACTTATCTCTAAAATGTGCTAAACCCAAAATGGCATTTCTTTGTATAGGCTTTTTACCGCGCCAAGCTGCTGCCGATTTTCCAAATCTCGCTTTAAATTCTTTATTTCCAATTGTGAGTAGGGGCCTTAGCAAAGGTTTAACAAGCTCTGGATCTGGTAAAGTTTCTGGGTGATGTGTAAAGTTCATCCCTTTATTTTTAGGGCATACCGTCTGACAGGTATCACAGCCATATAATCTATTTCCCATTTTTTCCCGGAATTCCTCTGGTATTTCGTCCTTCACTTGAGTAAGAAACGCTACACATCTCTGTGAATTTAGTTGCCCTCCTTGAACTAAGGCCTGGGTAGGGCAAGTATCCAAACAAAGTGTACAGTCTCCACACTGATCTTCTATTGGCTGATCGGATGGTAACGGCAGGTTCGTGATCATCTCGCCCAGATAGACGTAAGAACCGAATTCTGGGGTAATAATGGAGCAATTTTTTCCTACCCATCCTATTCCCGCTCTTTCAGCTACAGCTCGATCAGACAGAACACCTGTATCTACCATAGATTCTAAACGTGCTTCTGGTTCCAGTGTTTGAATAAAATCGGCAAGTTGGTTCAATTTATCACGCAGAATGTGATGATAATCTAATCCCCATGCAGAGCGGGCTAAAATCCCTCTATACGCCTCAGGCTCTGATTTCGGAAAATTGGTCATCTTGGAGGGATAGGCAATAGCAATAGCGATGATAGAACGTGCTCCCTCAAGAGTAAGCTCAGGATACACACGCTTATCAATGTCCTTCTCTTCAAAACCTGATTCATATCCTTTTTCACGATGCTCGATCAGTCTGTCTTTTAATTCTAAAAAAGGATCTGCTGAGGTAAATCCTATTTTATCAATGCCTATTTCTGCTGCATAGCATTGAATGGTTTCTTTTATTTGTTGCCAATATGCTGTGTCTTTAGATGGCTTCACCGGTGTTTAATCGCTCCTGTGGCCAATTCGTCGCAACGATTATTCCATTCATTGTCAGCATGGCCCTTTACTTTTACATAGCTAACCTGATGAATTTCCATGAGTGACAGAAGCTCTTTCCATAGCTCCTGATTCTCCACAGGTTGGTTTTTGCTATTTTTCCATCCTCGCTGCACCCAGCCCACATGCCAACGCTGTTGAAAACAGTTTACAACATAGGCACTATCGCTATATATCGTAACCTTGCAGGGCTCCTTAAGAACCTTTAAAGCTTCGATAACAGCCTGTAATTCCATTCGATTATTTGTCGTTTGCTCAGCTGATCCTGACATCTCTTTTTTATGTTCACCATAAAACAGAAGCGCCCCCCAGCCACCTGGACCAGGATTCCCCGAGCATGCTCCGTCTGTATAAATTGTTACTTCCTTCATCGTTCCTACGTTCCCTCCTTGGTTTCTATTTCTATTGTATAAAAGGACAGAGCCCTCTACAAAAATATTTCATTGAAATCTCTTTCCTCATGTTACGTGATCTGTTACGTAAAAACAAATGATTTCCCCTTTATTCCCATGTTTGTTATTGGCTTTTCCATGACCGATCAAATATGTTGTAGTCAATTAAACATGTACTAAAAAGCTTATAGTGCTGACGGAATTTTATATGTTTCTAAAGAGTGATATACTATTTTATAATTTTGTATTTGAAAGGAGCATTTTTCATGTACATAACCATTGATTCCAATCTGTTAGAGAAGCTTCCTGATTTTTCTTTGGGGATGATTCATTATTCGGGAATGTCCCTCTCTAGCTCTCCCAAAATGCTGATGGGTCGCATGAATTATTTTATTGAATCTCTGCGTATAGAGCATTCTCTTGAAAGCATGAAGAATATCCCTAATCTAAGCTACTGGCGTGCAGGGTTTAAAGCATTAGGTATCGATCCTAGCCGATACCGCCCTTCTTCTGAGGCGTTACTACGCCGAATTCTGCAAGGAAATCCCTTTCATTGGGTAAATTCCGCAGTAGATGTAAATAACTTTTTATCAATTACACATTTTCTTCCTTTTGGTTTATATGATGTTCACAAGCTACAACTTCCAATACGTTGTCAATTAGGTACAGAAAACGATGTTTATTCAGCTCTAAATGGACGTGACGTTACTATGAACGGAAAAATAATTTTAGCTGATCAGAATGGAGCATTTGGTAGCCCTATTGTGGATTCTCTCCGAACCAGTGTTACAACTGACAGTACAGAGCTCGTTCAGATCATCTTTATTCCACCAAATGTTTCGCCAAACGAACAGGAAAAAATTATTGGTTCCTCAGCTAGAATGATGATCGAGATCAATGGCGGTGACATTGTTCAATCCGCAATTATTTCAACAAAGTAAATCAAAAAAGACGAATTGCCTAGGAAGCAGATTCGTCTTTTTTTGTATCTACAGTTTGTACCGCACGATTAGGGTAAATAACATGTTCTAATAACAAAACTAATAGCACACCCACTAGGAGTCCGTTACTACATAAGAAACTTAGCATAGGATGCAGAGTTCTCCACGCATCAGGAGCAACAAACATGATACCTAATCCCAGCAATAAAGAACATCCTACCACAATAATCGTTCGTTCATTAAAAGGAACTCTTTTAAAATCTCGTAAACCAAATCCCAGGATTTGGGCATACGCAACGAACATAGCTGCATAGGCAACTGGTGTTGGCAAGGTTGCTAGTATATTAGAAATAGAAGGCAGAAGCCCAATAATCATCATCAAAGACATAGCTAAAATAAAAGGTAACCTAGATGCAATCCTTGTCGTCTGTATAAACGCTGCAGCAAGTGTGAGTGGTATCATTCCCACAACTCCTGTCAAGCCAGATATTAGATGGGACACACCTGTAAATACTCCGCCTTTATCAAAATGTCTCTTTTCCGCCTTTTCTTCCGTTGTTTCACCAATTACTGCAATGCTAGTTATTAAATTAGTTAAAAGAATTAGCGTTGTAAGTACACATGTTATTACAATCCCTAGATCCCAATGAAACGGTCCCCAGAAAAACAAACGAGGTAAAGTTACCAGAGTCGATGATTCTCTAATAGGGTCTGTCCATCCCATTAAAGCATAGGTTCCCCAACCTGCCAACATTCCGATTAATACTGCAAAGCTAGCAACAGCTTTTATTTTTTGACATAGTAACACAATCATAATAATAACAATAGAGGCTAAGGAAATGCTGGGAAGTACGGTAGTTGAACCATGATAGCCTACTCCTAGCATCCCTTTAATAAAATTACTAGCTAGTGATATTGCAAGTAAAATCATATATGTTCCAGTTACAGCAGGGGTAAAAAGCTTCTGCAATTTACTTATAGAATTGGTGAAGCCTAAAATGAAAAAGATCAAACCCGAGATGACCATCCCTACCTGAAAGGATTGTCCTATTTCCATTGGGGCTAATCCCATCGTAACCCCTATTTGGCCTAACATAAGAAAAATACTCCACCATAAACCTGCAGGTGCCTCCATCATAGGATATCTATGACCAATCCAAGCTTGAATAAGAGAGGCTAATCCAATATAAAACAAAGTCTGTTGAATAAATAAAGCTGTTTGGGCTTCGCTTAAACCATAAGCTTCACCAATGACAATAGGTACTGCAATGCTACACGAAAGAGTTACAATAAACCACTGCACAGCTGCCGGTATTGTTACCTTCCAAGGTGGTGTACTATTTAAGCCGTACTTCACACCGTCTTCCCCCTTACCATCTTCCTATCAAATGACTCTGAATTTATTTTTGAATCAAAATAACCTGTGCTGTAAGTAGTAATTTAGTAATAAAAACAAAAATGCTTTCTTCTTTATTGAAGAAAGCATTTGCTTTACGTATGGTGCCGGTAGAGGGACTTGAACCCCCACGGTTTCCCTCACGATTTTGAGTCGCGCGCGTCTGCCAATTCCGCCATACCGGCATGTTTAATTTCAAATAACCATTTCAAATCATTACTCTATGAATCTATCATATTTTTCTATAAAAATCAACATATTATTAATGGTTGTAGAAAAATATCAAATTGTTTGAAATGGAGGAGGTACCCGGATTTGAACCGGGGATGAGGGTTTTGCAGACCCGTGCCTTACCACTTGGCTATACCTCCACATATGGAGCGGACGACGGGTCTCGAACCCGCGACCTTCGCCTTGGCAAGGCGACGCTCTACCAATTGAGCTACGTCCGCATAAAAAATGGGGCGATCGATGGGAATCGAACCCACGAGTGTCGGAGCCACAATCCGATGCGTTAACCACTTCGCCACGACCGCCATACTAACATTATAGTGGCAGGGGCAGTAGGAATCGAACCCACGCCAAAAGTTTTGGAGACTTTTGTTCTACCATTAAACTATGCCCCTACATAATAAAGGTGGCTCGGGACGGAATCGAACCGCCGACACGAGGATTTTCAGTCCTCTGCTCTACCGACTGAGCTACCGAGCCAAACATACTTGCCATGCTCTGAATAAGAA
>NZ_JAUKFY010000022.1 GCF_030489605.1 Brevibacillus laterosporus | reverse complement strand
TTATTTTCACATTATCGCGGGGTGGAGCAGCTCGGTAGCTCGTCGGGCTCATAACCCGAAGGTCGCAGGTTCAAATCCTGTCCCCGCAACCAAAAGTATGGAGCTGTGGTGAAGTTGGAGTTCACGCCGGTCTGTCACACCGGAGGTCGCGGGTTCGAGTCCCGTCAGCTCCGCCATTTTAAATTAAATAGGCTGTTGGTTATATTAAAAATGCCGGTGTAGCTCAATTGGTAGAGCACCTGACTTGTAATCAGGGGGTTGTGGGTTCAAGTCCTATCGCCGGCACCATTTTTGTTGGGGTATAGCCAAGCGGTAAGGCAACGGACTTTGACTCCGTCATTCCCAGGTTCAAATCCTGGTACCCCAGCCATTATATGAGCCATTAGCTCAGTTGGTAGAGCATCTGACTTTTAATCAGAGGGTCGAAGGTTCGAGTCCTTCATGGCTCACCACTTTTTTTTGTTTAGCGGTCATTATTGGTTTGACAGACGAGCTAGGTTCAGATTAAAGTGGTATATAGTTATCAAAAGCTTTAAGTAAATTATATAAAACATGTGCGGACGTAGCTCAATTGGTAGAGCGTCGCCTTGCCAAGGCGAAGGTCGCGGGTTCGAGACCCGTCGTCCGCTCCATATATATGTGCCCTTAGCTCAGCTGGATAGAGCGTTTGACTACGAATCAAAAGGTCGGGAGTTCGAATCTCTCAGGGCACGCCATTATGCGGGTGTAGTTCAATGGTAGAACTCCAGCCTTCCAAGCTGGTCGCGTGGGTTCGATTCCCATCACCCGCTCCATAGTAAAAAGTCTTGTAAACAAGGCTTTTTTTATTTTTTAAGATACTTTGTGTATTATCTTAATTGTTGTCAGAAGTGGGGACGGAAAATTTTTCAATGAAGTGAGTCGAGCTGTTATGATTCACGTATGGGGATTGCTGGTTGTATGCAGAAAAATTATATCTTTATTAAATAAATAGGAAACCCTGTTATTGGGTATCTTCATTCATAAATAGAACATGTGAGAACGCCTCTCTCAAACGAGACAGGCGTTTTTTTATACCCAAATCTAAAACAGAGCAATGCTTTGACAAATGAACAGGTATTTTATAAATTTTGTAAAAAACCTCTTGGAAGTATAGCTTTCCGGCCTGTGCAATCTGCTTTTATTTTTTAGGGCAATTGATTCTAAACTTTCCCATAAATAATTAAATCTCACCTTCAAATATTTAAACCAGTCTTTTAAAAGAGAATGACGAAATCATCAATTCCTACATAGTGTGGTATATGACATATATGGAGGTGTGTTTTTTTGTTTAACGACAATCACGATGATTTACAAGGGATATTAAATAAAATTAATGAGCCTGATTTACTTGACTTTATGAAACGGGATCCAATTAGTGACAACAAGTTCCTTGCACGTAGAAAACGGTCTTCCCCCTCAACTTCTTCTTGCACACACTTTACTACTTTTTGTCCGGTTACAGGGATAACGGGTCCAACGGGTCCAACGGGTCCAACGGGTCCAACGGGTCCAACAGGTCCAACGGGTCCAACAGGTCCAACAGGTCCAACAGGTCCAACGAGTCCAACAGGAGCCACGGGTCCAACAGGAGCTACGGGTCCAACGGGAGCTACGGGTCCAACGGGAGCCACAGGGGCAACGGGGGCAACGGGAGCTACGGGTCCAACAGGAGCAGCAGGTTTGAATAGTTTTATTAGTGTATTTAGAAGTTTTGCTGGAACTGGAACCGATACGGTAGCTCCCTTTGCTCCAATCACTTTTACAAACTTAAGCAGCATTGCTGGCGGTGCGTTTCTCTTTGCTGCTCCGTCTGATACAATTACAATTTTACAACCAGGTTTTTACCTGTTTGATTTTGGTATTCATAATCAGGGAAATGCACTTTTTGACTTGAAAATAGGCGGGATTGATCAAACGCCAACACCTTTCACTGGAGATGGAGGAGGTCCAATTGCTGGCAGCATAATTATAAATATTACTACTGTGCCGACTACTGTACAGCTTGTGAATGCAAATAATTCGCCAGCACAGCTTCATAACAATACAAACACCACACTTACTATTTTAAAACTAACTTAAGCATAACTAAGATTCGAAATTGTTTACATCCTAGTAAGGTAAAAAGTACAGACCGCCATTTTTTGAGTTGTAAAGCTTTACGAACATCACGAGGTTGCTTATTTATGCAGGAAAATTCCCTCTTATACTAGATATAAATCCCTATGGCTAGAAACTTGTTCGTCAGTTATACAGTCTGACACGAAACATAAAACTTATGAATAAACACATAGCAGAACCAAGATTTCCATGGTAAGCCACCAGGCAAAATTGCAAGGTGGCTTATTTTGAGGTCTATTTCCTTCACCTAATCAGGATACATAAATATCGTTAGAACGCTTTTATAAGGCAAGGCAGTGTAGCGTAGTTATATTTTCTTGTCAAAACAGAAGACAGAAAATCTCTTTGCTGGTAGTTAAAACATATAAGGCCAGACTATAAAAAATCCATATTACATCTGGTTTATCAAAATCTATCACCCGCAACCGGAAGTCCAAGAACAGACAATTCTAGCTAGCTGATTCTCGTGAATGAGTTCCGGCACGCATTCCATTCCCCGAAGCATATGCTTCAAAAGAGGAGAAAAGCTCTATCTTTTTATACGTTTTGAAACCTTTTTTTAGGAAGTACGTCCTTTATAATAAGACTAACCAAAAGGAGGCTGTTAATTCTTTATGAATCAGACAGAACCTCGCTCCAGATGGGGTAGAGCAATTAAGGAGTGGCTTACTTCCATCATAACAGTTTTTATTGTCACATTTGCTTTGTACACGTGGCTGGGAGCACCCTATGTTGTGTATGGAGAATCCATGCAAAGCACTTTGCAAAATAATGAGAAGGTCGTTGTAAATAAGGCGGTATACCGCTTGCATGAACCACAACGAGGAGAGATTGTTGTATTCCATGCAAATCAAAAGGAAGACTACATCAAACGTGTAATCGGAATAGCGGGCGATCGGGTAGAAATGCGTAACGATCAGCTATTTATTAATGGAAAACCTGTAGAAGAACCTTATTTAGAGGAGCAAAAAAAGAAAGCTCATGCAGAAGGGAAAAAGGTAACGGAGGATTTTCCGCCAGTAACGGTTGAGGCCGGTTATATTTTTGTCATGGGAGACAATCGACAAAATAGCAAGGATAGCAGAATGATTGGTCCTGTACCGATTACACAGGTCGTTGGCAGAGCCGATTTCGTGTATTGGCCACTTTCGAATGTAAGATCACCATAGTTTTTCTTCATAAGGGACTCAGTGAAAAGTTCTATTGCAATCTGCTGCATAGGACTTTTTTCTTTTGGCGTTAAAAGTGCCATGTATTTGTGGATAGTATTTGCTTTATTCAAAAAATCGACCCTACATGCTAATAAAGCGCTTCCTCTATAATAGAGTAGAAGTTCATTATTGGTTATGATTGTAAATTACAGGTTAGTCAGGAGGATACGCTTGAATTATCGATGGCTAAAATTAACGAGCATTATGTTACCTACCATAATGATAGGTGGCTTTGAATATGCGCGACACGAGTTTTTGCTGCCTTATTTTACGATGGATGAAGGAAATGTCATCATCACCATTATGACGTTGGTTCTTTCATTTATATTTGCCACTTGGGTTTTTGGAAAAATCAAAAGAATGAGTGAGAAATTAGCAAAGGAAAAGGCCAAGCATGCAGTGTATGAGGAACGAGAGCGTTTAGCCCAGGAGCTGCATGATAATATTGCACAAGCGATTTTCTTTTTAAACGTAAAACTAAATCAAGAAAAGATTGAAGAAGCAAAGGCAACGATCTCTGAAATTGATAACCAGCTAAGACAAGCCATTTTTAATCTCCGTTCTCATCCGGAAGAGGGGGTATTATTAACGGATCGTTTGAGAAAGTGGCTACATGAATGGAGCCTGATCACAGGCATCGAGGTGAAACAGGAACTGGATGGAATGGACCAATATTTTAAACCAGCGGAACAAGTCCATTTATTTAGCATTATTCAGGAATCGTTCACTAATATTCGCAAACATGCAGATGCGAGCCATGCAGAGATTCAATGGCAGCTTCAGGGAACAGGCTGGTATCTGCTGATTAAAGACAATGGAATGGGCTTCGATGCAGAAACATTAAAACGTGAGAGATATGGTCAGACCATGATGCGAGAGCGAAGCTGGAAATTAGGAGCAAGCTTTGAGATGCGGCCAGGAACATATGGCGGGACAGAAATCTTGATCGAGTCATTTAAAGGAGAGAGCGGAAAGTGCAGAAATACAGGGTATTAGTGGTAGATGACCATTTACTGGCTCGAACAGCGATAAAAAGTATGCTAGCAGAGGATTCTTCCTTTGAAATTGTAGGCGAGGCTGAACAAGGGGAAGAAGGTGTGCGTCTCTGCAGCGAGCTACAGCCAGATGTTGTATTGATGGATATTAGCATGCCGGTATGCGATGGCTTGGAAGCAACAAGACGGATTAAACAAGCTTATCCCCATATAAAAGTCGTTATTTTGAGTGTATCTGATGATGTAGCTGATCTATTTACGGCTGTGCAATTTGGGGCACAGGGCTATTTACTAAAAAATATGAATCCACATGATTGGTTGGCATATTTGCGGGCATTGCTGGAAGATAATAGTGATATTTCACGCGAATTGGCAAACAAGCTCTTCTTCAAATTTCGTTCGGGTCCAGTCATTGATGAACCTAGTCCAAGCGTGCTAACTCCAAGAGAAACCGAAATTTTAAAATATGTATCAAAGGGAGAGACGAATAAACAAATTGCTCAGCGTCTCGTGATCACAGAACATACAGTCAAAAACCATATGAAAAACCTACTTGAAAAGCTTTATCTAGAAAATCGGGTACAGCTAGCCTCCTACGCCCTGCGTCATGGTCTATCCTCTGAGGATTAGTAGTTTTTTCGGATTTTTCCTTCCAGGTAAGTGCAGAACAATAAGGAATTACTGATAAAGGAATTGAACTCGAAGACAGGAGTTAGGAAGCTTTTATCGAATTACTACTATATAAAAGAAGGATGAAAAGAGTACAAGTGCACGGTGGACAATGCCGGCGGGATATAGAGCCATGTTTACAGATACATGTGTAATCTTTATAAAAAACCAGCGAAAGATAGGCTGGTTTTTTCTGCATGTAATTGGCCGAATTGTCCCTGACCGTACATAGAAAGGAGAAGATTGCATGAGCTCCATTCAAATCAGCAAAATAGCCATTTTGTTAGCCATTCTGGTGCATCTTCTTGGAATTGGAGAGCTGTTTGGGAAAGACGTGATGCATACTAGTCAATTACTTACACTTTGTTTACTTATTTTGGCTTTTATTAGTTTAGGCAAAAAGAAGGGAAAAAGAAGACGTAAAAAGCCGTCGGCGGTAAGGACTCTCCTGCATCAAGCCAAAGAGCGGCCATCTGATGCGGACCTGCCTTAAGCGGTCGGGTCATCCGTGGATTTAAAAAAAGAAAAGGTGGAAAAGTTCTACATGTAACTTTTGCGGCATAAAGTAGTAAAGAATCTTGTGAAAAGATAGGGGGACACAATGGCATATCGTTCAAAACGTACGGTGAAGGAACACGTCTATGAGGATACCCTTGTATGGCAGTGTACAGCTTGTAACTGTTGGTCGCGAAAGGAATTTGTGATCGTTGAGGACCCACGTTGCCCATTGTGCAACAGCAAGATGGAAGAGGAAATGAAAAATATCAGGATTGAATAAGCATGGAAGCTGGTTGCCACCTTAGCAACTGGCTTTTTGTTTGATAATCAGCACTCATTACGTACAAAGGGGAGAGTAGGATGAAAAGATTTTCGTTTGCTCTAACGTATGGGAAAAGTATCACTCATTACGATAGCCTGCACCTGATCATGTCACGAATTGGGAAGCTGCCAGCAGATACCTATATGAATTGTGCTTATTTATCTCCTCAGGGGAAAATTGGTTACCATCAGGCTACATTGCCTCAATTACTGCTGGTACTCAGTGGAGATGGATGGGTACGTACAGATACCAGTGACTATGTTTATGTACAAAGTGGAGATGCTGTCTATTGGGACTCAGGGGAATGGCATGAAACCATTACAGAGTCAGGTATGGTGTCAATCATTTTAGAAGCCAACGACTTATTCAGGAGAATATCGATGTTAGAGTATACGGAAGAAGGAAATAGTCACACGTAACGAGAATGATCTGAAAAGACAGAATAATATACACAGGAGGAGAAGATGATGTCTATGCAGTTCCAAACTAGGTTTTGCGATATTTTTGGAGTTGAAAATCCAATTATCCTTGCGGCAATGGCTGGCAATATAAATTCAGCGGAACTGGTGGCGGCAGTATCAGAGGCAGGAGGCTTGGGAACCATTGCTGGAGCATATGTTACGCCCCAGGCTCTACGAGAGAGAATTCGTGAAGTGAGGTCCTTAACCAACCGTCCCTTTGCTGTAAACCTGCTCTTGTTTGAACAACCAGAACAGCAAGAAGTAACACCTGCCTTTAGGCAATGGCTCAATCAACAGAGGGAACGATTCAATCTTCCCCCATGGAAAGGTGACTGGCCAACCCTGCATGACGAGATTACCGATTGCTTTACGGTCATTTTAGAAGAGAAGCCGGCTGTATTTAGTTGTGCGATGGGATTGCTAGGTAAATATGGAGAAAATGCAAAGGCAGCAGGGATGAAAATCGTAGGCATGGCGACCACACAAGCAGAGGCAGAACGATTAGTAGGTCAGCATGTAGATGCGATCGTGGCACAAGGCGGTGAGGCTGGTGGTCATCGGAGCACGTTTGATGCAGGGGAAGATGGGCCGGGAGAATGTATTGGTACGTTACCTTTAGTGGCTCAGCTTGCTGCTGCTATTCGGGAGGTGCCTATCATTGCGGCAGGGGGAATTATGAATGGCCAAAGCATAGTGGCAGCGTTAGCGCTCGGTGCCGAAGCTGTGCAATTGGGTACTCGATTTTTAGGATGTGCAGAAAGTACAGCTAACAAGGCCTATAAGGAACGATTATTTCATGCAAAAGAGACAGATACCGCTGTTACCAGAGCTTTTTCGGGCAGACCAGCACGTGGAATTGTGAATCAATTTATGAGGGATTTTGCCAAAAGTCAGATAGGATCGCTGGCGTATCCAGTTCAGAATGAGTTAACGAAGGAAATTCGCCAAGCAGCAGGAAAAGCCTTGGATGCTGACTATCTATCGTTATGGGCTGGTCAAGGGGTAGGTATGCTTCAAAGGGAAGAAACCGCAGCAGAGATCATGCATGCTTTATTGCAAGAGGCAAAACAAAGCTTTAACCGATTACAAGGCTGGATGCATGTAAAATAAAAGCTTTGAGGTGAGTCGTATGGATATAAAGCTTCTGCAAACGTTCGAAGTAGCGGCATCCTGTGAGAACTTTCATCAGACGGCAGAGACGCTATATATCGCTCAACCTACCGTGACGCAGCATATACGTCAGTTAGAGAAAGAGCTGGATGTCGCTTTATTTGAACGAGTAGGCAAGCGGGTGAGGTTAACAGCAGCCGGAAAGCGCTTCTTGTCGCATGCAAAATTGATTTTATCTCAATGGCACGCCGGTGTTGAGGAGATGGTGACGTGGAAGCAGGGATACAAGGAAATCTTGCGTATCGCAGTCTCTCCGATCATTGCTCGCACCTCGCTCCCTTCGCTTATTCATCGTTATACCAAAGAACATCCTGAGGTAGATATAAGCATTAAAGTAGCGGACTCCAGCGATATTGGTCTCTTGGTCCAAAGTGGACAGGCTCATTTGGGATTGTCTCGAATGATTCCTAGCGAAGGCCAACTTTCTGCTTATTTGATGCAGACAGATCCGATCGTATTTGCTGTACCCCATTACGGCGGAGACATGGATGCTCCCTTACCTGATTGGGAGCAGGAGTTAATTACCAAGAGGCTGTTAACCCATAATCACCCGGTTTATTGGGACCCTCTCTTAACAACGCTCAGACAACGTGGATTTGCTATTCGCACGATGGGGGTGACGCATGTGGATGTGACCAAACGCTTTATTGAAGAAGGGCTGGGGATTTCTTTCTTGCCACGTTCGGCCATTTTACGGGAACTGTTTGAAAATCGCTTTATGGAATTGCCTACCCCAGGCTTGGAGCTACCTAAAGTAGCCACTTATGTTATTTTGCCAAACAACAATTTGATCACATCTGGGCAACGATTCGTTGATATTCTAGCGACATTATATGCTCCTTTGCCGAAAGTGACCTAAGCTTTGGGGAAGCTGGGTTAACGACTAAAAATATCAAGGACCATGAGAAGCCCCCACATAGCACCCAGAAAAATCGTGACACCAATAAAAATGTAGGCAATGTAACGAAGAGGAGCTTGTTTTTCTTTTGCTGGCATACGGGAATCTTCCTTTCTAATTATGAGAAAAGCTACTTGTAGGCAATAGAAGTAATTCTGATTAGTTTACCGTACAAGTACAAGCTTCATACAGGCATCATGTTTAGAAAAAAATCCAAAGAGGCCCTTAATTACTAATGCATCAATTAGATATAAAATGAAGCGCATATAACCGTTTGAATAAGCGAGCATTAATTACATTTTGTAATCAATCATCCATTTACTATCTATTTCTACTTTTCAGAATATATTGGTATACTGTAATGAAAAGAAAGGAGTGGAAGTGAATGGAAAAAATGTTGGCGATTGGGCTTGAAGGAATAGTTGTTGCAGAAACTGATTTAAGTCTAGTCGACGGGCAAAACGGATTATTGGTTTATCGGGGACATTGGGCTCGAGATCTAGCCATTTCTCATACATTTGAAGAAGTCGCTTACTTGCTATGGTTTGGCACATTGCCTACAGAAGAACAATTATCCGGTTTCCACACTGCATTAGCTCAGCAAAGAGCTTTACCTAAAGAGGTAAAAGAAGTCATAGATGCTATTCCCCATGATCGAGACATGATGACGGTTTTACGGACGGCGGTCTCTGCTTTGGGGGGTGCTGAGCAAAGCTGGCCCCCAACTTTAGAGCAATCTATTGCTATTACAGCTAAAATGCCGACTATCATTGCATATCGGGAAGCCCGAAAAGCTGGCAGGGAACCGCTAGAGCCTCGGATGGAGCTAAGTCACACGGCAAACTACCTGTATATGTTAAAGGGTGCAGAAGCCAGTAACGCGCATGTCAGAGCATTGGATGCGTATCTAGTGTTGACTCAAGAGCATGGGATGAATGCTTCTACTTTTGCTGGACGGGTAGTAACTTCCACTCAATCGGATATTTATTCTGCACTGACAGCAGCCATAGGTGCTTTGAAAGGTCCCTTACATGGCGCAGCTCCATCTGAAGTTACAGAGATGATTAATGCGATTGGCAGTAAAGACAAGGCAGAGGGATGGATTCGGGCACGGTTAGAGAGCGGTCAACGCTTAATGGGCTTTGGACACCGTGTATATAAAACCATTGATCCGCGTGCTACAGCACTGCGTGTGGTAGCGGCAGAATTGGCCGAAGATGACCCGTGGTTTGATTTAGCTACTCATGTGGAACAAGTAGGAACAAAATTATTGGCAGAGTATAAGCCAAAACGCAAACTGCATACCAATGTAGAATTTTTTGCTGCTGCGGTTATGAGAGCAGTTGGTTTGGACGAAGAGTTGTTTACCCCTACCTTTGCTGTTAGTCGCACAGTAGGCTGGTGTGCACACATTTTAGATCAAGCAGGCCGTAATCGAATTATCCGCCCGGAATCAGAATATACAGGAAATATGCCGAAATCCTGATCGTTTGGACTATAAATTGGAGATCAAAAAGGAATTGATCAAACGAGAAAAAAGCTTTTCCAGCATAGGGTAGTATACCTAGTGAGGAAAAAGCTTTTTTCTTTTTTTATTTGTCTCTGATTGAGTAAGGCAATTATAAGTAGATGAAATGGAGTAAAAAATTCGAAGATACCGGAAGTGCAGCTTGGATTTATTTTCCATTCTATGAAGTAAACAAGCGCTGATAAAATAAGTTAGGGAATCATTTCGTGCTTTTCCACATGTGGTATTCATGATAGTGGGGATTTTACGAACAAAATCTCTATGGGGGATCTGTAAGTCTTCTGTCACAAAAATATCTATTTTTATCCAGTCATAATTGTTATAATTTACCTAAAAATTAAAATAATGGGGTTCTTATGAGCATTAATCTTCTGTTTAAAAATGTGGAGTGGATCATCGTATTGTTTCGTTGGGTTCTACTCATTATGTTATATGCTACCACAGATACGACAGAAATTTACTTATCTATCCCAGTGTATGTACTGCTTGTGCTACAAACGTTACTAAGTATAGTAACACTGTACCAAATCATACTTGTCCGGCAAACGTTATTAATAGCTGAATTTTTCTTTCTTTTATATTGGGAAGTCTTTCAACAAATGTGGGGAATTTCTGATTTGTGGTTTACTTATACGTCTTTAGTACTATTGAGCTTGCGCTTACCTTTGCGTTATATGCTAAGTATCCTTTTGCTAGGCTTTGGAAGCGCCATTCTTTTTGTGCTCTGCGGAGGACTACCTAGCACCGGTAGCCCTCATTTACGTGCAGAGGGGCTTTTAGGTACGCATTTCGTTACTTCTACGATTTTGTGCGGATTCATTCACATTGTTCGTAAAAAATGTAAAGCTTACTTCAAACACTGGTTGGCGTTTATGTCCTATATTAAGCTGCTGCGTAAAAATAAAGAGTCCAGTGACTTACGCCATTTAGGCGAACGTTTTTTGAAGCGACTCTTTCCTAAGAAAAGAGCATTTGTTTTCTGGTTTCATCAAGCAAGAGGACAAAGGGACTGGCAAAGAGAGTTTTATCAGCTTGCCTTATTAGAAAGCAATTGGCAGGAATTAAAACAGCATAAAACGATTACGGTGCGTAACTTCACGGGCCAACCAGAGGATGTGCTGTATTTTCCATTAGGTCAAAAAGGAAAAAAACAAGGGGCTATTCTAATTATTGGACAGAGTGCAGAATCTTTGTCCATGGTTAATCTGCTTTTTTTACATAGCTTTGCAATCGTGACATCTAGCCATTTGCACCATATTAAGGAAACCGAGGAATTGGTATTCCGTACGGACGCAGAGACTCGCAGGCAAATGGCGGAGGATATGCACGACAGCTTAGCACAACAATTATTTTTTCTATCTGCCCAGCTATATTATGTAAAACAAATGCTTTCTCCTGTGATGAATCAGGAGATGTCGGCTACCATTGATCGGATGGAAGAACAGATGAAGGAATGTCATCTAAAAGTGCGCGGGTATATCCAGCATTTACGATTTAATCGGGAAGCGGAGCCTCTTTTAGATGCAATTCGTGACATGAGCGAACGTATATTAAAAGGTACAGGGGTCAAGCTCAATTATGTGACTAGAGGAATGGTGCTGGAGGAGAGCTTGGCGGTAGAAGAAGCGATTTATCGTGTAGTAGAAGAAGCATTGTACAACATGCTAAAACATTCTAAAGCAGATCAAGTGAAAATATATTTAGAAGCCACCTCTGTGCAATGGACGCTACAGATAAAAGACAATGGAATTGGATTTTCTACGGATAGCGTAAAAGCTTCAAACGGATCATTTGGAATCTCTAATATGCGAGAACGTATGAAACGCGTAGGCGGTACGATTACCATTCGGTCCGTGGAGCAACAAGGTACGGAAATTACGGCGTTTATCCCTAGAGGAGGAATTAGTGTTGGAGAAAATAAAGGTGCTTCTTGCTGACGATCATAGGATTGTTCGCGAAGGAGTCAAAATGATTTTACAGATGGCAGGTAAATTCGAACTAATAGGAGAAGCGGCTGACGGGGATGAATTGTACGGTAAAGCATTGGAGTTAAAACCGGACTTGATTATTTCAGACCTTAAAATGCCGGGGCAAAACGTGATCAGAAGCGGGAAGCTTTTGAAAGAACAGCTTCCAGCCATTAAGATTTTAATTTTGACCGCCTTTGATGATAGTGAGGATATCTTTCAAGCTCTTGACGGCGGAATCGATGGATATATCATGAAAGATACGATGCCTGAACAGATTTTGCATACCATCGACATGATTTTGATGGGTTATTCCTGCTTTCAGCCAAAATTAGAACGGAAAAAGTCTGCACAAACGACACAGCTTCAATTAACAGAACGGGAAAGAGAGATATTTGAGCTTATTGTTGATAATTTGAGTAATCATGAGATCGCTGAGAAACTATACATATCCGAGGCGACTGTAAAAACGCACGTAAGCAGTATCCTACGTAAAATGGGACAACCCAATCGGTCTCAGGCGGTGTTGTACGCATTAAAGCAGGGACTAGTCAAAATGAAATAAAAAGTTGGTTGGATAAAGATAGGAATAGGAGAGGAGTTTCACAAAATGAAGTTTGAACAAGAGAAGCTGGCTAAACAGATGATGCGTTATGCAGTTTATCTAGCTTCGTTGTTTTTAACCTTCACCCTATTGGCACATAGTTTTGAGCAGAAGGATATCTGGATTCCATCTTTTCTTACCTGGCTATTTTACCTCTGTGTATGCTGGGGTGTTTATCTTTTGTATTGCATATATGAACAGTCTTATACGTATTCAGACTGGATGGTTTCATTTTGTGTTTTATTTTTATTTTTGTTCGTACTGCTGGCTCCACCTCTTTCCACTATAAAAATGGGTTGCTTAGTTCTGGCTTACCCTTTATTGCTCGGCATGACGAGACAAAGAAAGGTCATGCATACGGGAAGTATTGTCTATAGTGTAGTCGTAATAATTTCTCTTTCTTGGCAAGCCTATATGGGACGCATTGAAAACGCGGTTCCTGCCATTCTATCCGTAATGGCATTTGCTATTGTGGGATATGTACTTTCTCTATTGTGGATGCGGTTATTTACCTTGCAGGAGAACAGAATGAGAGAGGAGCAGGAGCAACAGCATTTAGCAACGTTATATCGGATGCTATACGCTTTTGTGCCGACAGTAGAGCGGAAATCACAAACCTCCAGCCGACAAATTGAGCAGATGCGTTACCTGCTGAAAAAAACGATTTCTCTGCTGAAGAAGCCTGTTGATGTACAGGACTGGGAGTTACAGTGCCTGTCGCTCATACACTTTGTCAGTAAGATAAAATGGCCTGATTATTTGTTTGAGAAGAAAGAGAAGCTGACTGCTTATGAGTATGAGATGGTGCAGAAGCATTGCATGATGGCCAAGGAGCTGCTTGACGGTCTACCACAGTATCAACAAATCATCGAAACGATGCGTTATCATCACGAGAGGTATGATGGCAGCGGTTATCCCAAGCAATGGAAGGGGGATGAAATTCCTTTACTTTCTCAGGTTGTTGGGGCTGTTGAAACGTATTTGGCTATGATAGAACCAAGGCCTTATCGAAATGCCTTTAGCCCGGAAGAAGCGCGTAAAGAGCTACAATTATTAAAAGATCAATCGTTTCGAGCTGATATCATTGATGCATTGCTACAAGCAGTAGAAGGTCAAGAGTTAGATGGAGCAGGTCATGGGTATTATTCCTCTATTTTTTCAAACCATACTAATGTAGAAACCGAGATGTAACCCGGGACCATGTAGCCCGGTCTTTTTTTGTTTTGCAAACAAGTGAAAAAATGCACATAGTATGAGCTTTTCCTCATTCGTAAGGTGTAGACAAAGATCATCCTGATTATCTGCTTAAAGTACCTCTCACAGTGGAAGAAAAGACGATGGGTTTTTCTTACAATAAGAGAAAGAAAAGTAAAGCGAGGAAGGCAGACGCTTTGAACGAGTGGATTCCCGTTTAGCCTAAATGCCGATCCTCCTGATCCGTTTTTGTCCTTATATTTTGAATGGAGGAAGTAGCGTCATGTTAAAAGGAAAAGGAATAAAGATTATATCCATCCTCTTTGTATTGGCCTCTTCCGTAGCTGTGAGCTTAAGCTTTGCTGGGATTGATGTAAAAAATCAGTTAAGCATCTGGTACAACCAGAAGATGAAGGCATCGAGTAACACTATTGAAGCAACTACTGACTCTTATAAAAAAAATAGTGACAACAAAGTAATGAAAGAAGCTAGGGTCACAACTGATAAAACCCTTTTCTTGCTAGAGCAAGAAATGATTCAGGTATCCCAAACAGGAGAAAGGGCAATTGATGAGTACGTAGATCGTCAGAAAACACGGCTGAATCATAAGCAAAGCATATTAGAGCAACAGGAATTGCCTAAGGACTTCAGACAATTTGTACAAAAATCCAATGAGAACATCAATGAAGAACTAAATAAAGAAACAATTGAATTCCTTCATAAATTTATTTCAGAACAACAGGTGTTTGACAAATAGAAGGGCATTGTTTCCGTACATTCCCTTTAAAAAAAAGACAGGAGATGAAGAGGTTGAAAAAAGTAAAAAGCAAAATCGTGATTAGTGTGTTGGCAGTTGGTCTGATTGGCAGCTTGGGAACTGCATTTGCGGCGGTGGATGTAGGCGGTCAGTTAAAAAATTGGTATGATAAACAATTCGCTGCTTCATCGGCGTCTATTACGGCTGAAGCGGTTAAGTACGGAACGGAAAAAAAGGCAGCTACTGAAGCTGAGCTTAATAAAATAAAGAATCAGGTTGCTGACCGTGTGAAGCAAGCAGGCAGTGAAGAAGCAAATCGTGCTGTTGCAGCAGTAACGGCTGCTAAAAACGATTATTTGAATGCTTTGAGAGGCAAAACCAACGAAATCAAGGGCAATATGCAGAACCAATACAATCAGAAGGTAGAAGGATTAAAGCAGGAAATTAACAAGGCTGCTAATCATACAAAGGTCAATTCGGTAATTGATCTTACGAATAAAGTGAACCATGCTGGAGAACTGGGCAAACAAGAAGTAAGAACGAATGTTACCAGTGCGCAAGATAAAGCAAAACAAGAATTAACTAGTGCAATTAACGATGCTAAGAAAACAATTAGTGGCTTGATTCGTGAAAAAGAAGCAAGCTCTAAAGAGGAAACAAAACGTTTTATTGATGAAAAGGTAGCTGAAATCCAAAAAGTAGTTGACGAGTCAGCTAAATTATTGGAGAAACAAGTGAAGGATGCTATCAAAGATACAGGTGCCAAGGCTGAAAAGGATGCGAAAAATAGCTTAGATCAGCTAGTAGCAGATCAATTTAAATAAAAATTATTATCATACATTGTCAGAGCTTTTATTTAAGCTCTGACAATGCCCATTAAGGGGGGAAAAGATGTGTTAAGCAGATCAAAAAAAGAGAAGCAACGGCGTAATAGAGGACGAAAACGAATTTTCCTTGGATTTGTTTCTTTAAGCATGTGTTTTGGTTTAACAATGGGTGTTGCCTATGCTGATGTGGATGTTACGCAATTATTACTAGGGTGGTATGCACAAAGTGCCGAGGTAGCCAAGCAATCGGTAACTGATGCCCTAAAAACGGAGACGCAAGTACAAAAGGAGCGCTTGAAGGCAGAAATCCAAAGAAAACTTCTAGAATCGGCTGAAGATTTAAAGCAATTCACTGTGGAAGAGAGAGCGAAACGTCTTACATCTTTAGCGGATTATGCAGGTGACCTCATCGATAACCTAGATATCTCAAACGAAAAGGATAGACGGCAAGTAGAAAGAAAAATGGATGCTATTTTAAGTAGCGCGCAGCAGGCAATGAAGGACTTGGCTGACAGCTATGAGGCCCCTTCCTTGGAGTTTGTTCCAACAAAACCCACTCCGTCGCAACCGCCTGTAAAGGGAGGAGCGCCGGTTCCAACGCCAGAAGTGCCGCCAGCACCAAACCCGAGCAAGCCGCAACAGCCGGAGCCAGCACCAAACCCGAGCAAGCCGCAACAGCCGGAGCCAGCGCCAAAGCCAAGCCAGCCGAAACAGCCGGAACCATCGCCAAACCCGAGCGAGCCGCAACAGCCGGAGCCATCGCCAAACCCGAGCGAGCCGCAACAGCCGGAGCCATCGCCAAACCCGAGCGAGCCGCAACAGCCGGAGCCATCGCCTGAACAGCATCAGGAAATGCCCCAAGTATCTATAGCAGACGAGAAGCCAATCCCATCTGTAGAGGGGCCTGAACCAATAGAGAGCCAGGAGCGCCCAGCAGATATTCCAGACCCAGCAAACACAGAAAAGGAATCACTCCCTACACCATGATCTCTTCATAATGAGGAAACCACAAACTCTATAAGAAAAAGGTGTTAAGGATGGAAACGATAAAACTAAAAACAAAAGAAAATGATGCCGCACCTAACCAACCTAAAAAGTCATTCCAATCTGAGCTTCTCAGTTGGCTACGTTTTTTCCTGATATTGGCAGTCGTTTACTTTCTTATGATAAATAGTATTGGTCTGACAAGGGTGGTTGGTCATTCGATGGACCCTACCATGCAGGATGGAAGTATTGTACTGTTAAATAAAATCCCTACTCATTTTACAAAGCCGGCCTTTGGTGATGTAGTAGTGATTCACGAGGAAGCGAAGGGATATGAAATCATCAAAAGAATCATTGGCTTGCCTGGTGATACGGTGAAAATTGAAAAAGGAGTCGTCTATGTAAATGATAGTCCACTCCCGGAACTATATACGCAAGGTGTATCAGAGGATATGGCTCCCCTAACAATTCGTCAGGATCACATGTTTGTATTAGGGGATAATCGAACATTGGGTGAAAGTATGGATAGCCGTGATCCTAGCATTGGTCAAATACCTATTACAGATATTAAGGGATATGTTTCCTTATCGTTGTTCCCCTTTTATCGAGTAGCTAAGCCTTTAGAAGTGTAAAAGAATATGACACAATCCAGCCTTGGAGAATAGGGCTGGATTTTTGTTTTCTTGAAACATATTCGTAGCCAGAGGTAGCTATACTAAGAAGGGCTAGTCCCTTTTCTGTCCTGACACAATAGATGTTCATTTGTTAAAAATCCTGCTTGCAGGACTCTGTTTTTTCATAAATAGGATATGAGCAATCGGCGGAAATCAAGCATTATTTATTGATTTTCAAAAAAATGCAAGTGCTAGACATCGTTTATTCACAAATAAATACTAGCTACAAATTCGACAAAAATTCGCCCTGCATTGTTCACAACATAACGATAGTTTTTAACATATAAGTTGAATATGTGTGATAAAATTCACACTGAAAGAGAACGATTTATGGTATGAGGGGGGAGCATGATTGGAACTGGATAGCACTATGCTGGCTCGAATACTAACATCCGTAACATTGGGGTTTCACATTATTTTTGCTTCAATGGGTGTCGGTATTCCTTTAGTTATCTCTATTGCCGAGTTTATTGGGATTCGAAAAAAAGACAAAGCTTATCTATTAATGGCACGGCGTTGGACACGAGGTTTTACTGTGACAGTGGCAGTGGGGGTCGTGACAGGAACCTGTATCGGTCTGCAATTAAGTCTCTTGTGGCCGTCATTTATGAAATTGGCGGGAGAAGTAATAGCGTTACCGCTGTTTTTAGAAACGTTTATGTTCTTCTTTGAAGCAATTTTCTTAGGCATTTATATTTATACATGGGACCGATTTAAAAATCCGTATCTTCACTGGCTGATCTCTATTCCAGTGATAATTGGTTCCACTGGTTCTGCGTTCTTTATTATGACAGTGAATGCTTTTATGAATACGCCGCAGGGTTTTACCCTCGTAGACGGAGTTTTACGCGATATTCAACCGATAGTAGCGATGTTTAATCCGGCTACTCCTTCTAAGGTGGGGCATATGGTCTTTGCTGCTTATGCCACTAGTGCGTATGTGATGGCTGCGATCGCTGCCTTAAGCATTTTGAAGGGGAAAACACATTCCTATCACAAAAAGGCACTTAACCTGTCGCTGACACTTGCGTTTATCTTTTCTATGGGAACGGCTGTGTGGGGAGATATTGCTGGTAAATTCTTAGCGGAGTATCAACCGGCGAAGCTAGCAGCAGCGGAGTGGCATTTTGAAACCACTGACAAGGCTGAATTTGTTTTTGGTGGTATTTTGGATAAAGAAAAACAAGAGGTTAAATATGCGATTAAGGTGCCCTATGCTCTTAGCATTTTAGCAACTAACTCTCCCAATGGCGTAGTAGTAGGGTTAAATGACATTCCTCGCGATGAATGGCCTCCGCTGTTTATTCATTATTTGTTCGACAGCATGGCAGCTATAGGCGGATATATGGCATTGGTTCCAGTGCTTTACTTCTTGATTGTCAAGGTACGGAAACGGGTTCCGCCTAAATGGATTTTGTGGGCTTCTGCTCTTGGGGCTCCACTTGGATTTTTGGCAATTGAATTTGGCTGGATGTTTGCGGAGATTGGTAGACAACCTTGGATATTAAATGGCTATTTACGAACGATGCATGCAGCGACAACGGCAAATAATGTTGGAGAAATGCTGATTCTTTTCTGCCTGCTGTACGCCTTCCTGGGAACGGTGTGCGCCCTTGTTCTTAAACGGATGTTTAAAGATAAACCAGTCGAATTGGAACTGGAAAAATAAGACGGGGAGGTAGAAATACATGACGCTTGCACTGCTTGGGATAACCATTCTGTGGATTTTCCTGTATGGTTATCTGATTGTTGCTTCTATTGACTTTGGAGCGGGATTCTTTGCTTACTATTCTAGACGCCGCAAGAAGGATCACATCGTAAATGAAATTATTCAGCGCTATTTGTCCCCTGTCTGGGAAGTTACCAATGTGTTTCTGATCTTCTTTATTGTAGGGATTGTCGGTTTCTTCCCGGACACGGCATACTATTACGGCACAGCGTTGCTAATTCCCGGTAGTTTAGCTTTAGTGCTGTTGTCTTTACGCGGCTCTTTCTATGCTTTTGCGCATTACGGGGCTAGGGACAGTACCGTTTATTATGGAATTTATGGAATTACGGGTCTGTTGCTTCCTACTGCTTTATCTACCGTTCTAGTAGCATCGGAGGGTGGATTTATTGTAGAAGAGGGAAGTAAAATTCATCTGCTAATGGGTAAAATGCTTGCGACTCCTTACACCTATGCGGTTATATTTCTTGCTATAGTCAGCGTATTATTTATTAGCGCAACCTTTTTGACCTTTTATGCTAATAAAGCAGGAGACAAGGACGCGACCAAGCTGTTACACTCCTATGCAATGATTTGGTCCCTTCCAACTATTATTGCCAGCTTGCTTGTCTTTTGGACCATTCAAATTCATAATCCAGAGCATTATGCCAAAATGGTGGAAAACGGTTGGTTTTTCGTTGTTTCTTTTGTTTCGTTTCTGATAGCCTTCTTTTTATTGTATAAACGACGCGCGTATGGGTGGGCGTTTATTGCGGTCATGCTGCAGTTTTTCTTTGCTTTCTTTGGATATGGCAAAGCGCATTTACCTTACTTGTTGTATCCCTACATCACAATTAACGATAGCATCAACAGTCCAGAGATGGGGAGGGCGCTAGTCATTGGATTCATAGCCGGGCTATGTTTATTAGTTCCTTCGCTCATTTTGTTGATGAGGCTCTTCTTATTTGATGCTAAATACGTCAAAGGTGACAAGAAAAACTAGCAATTTGTTAACAATTTTTGACAAGAGGAGTACTCCAGCAGTTTGGGGCTGCTTCTCTTTTTTTTTCTGCAGGAGACATATGATATATTTGAATTATCGTAAAATGAGGAGGATATTATTAATGAATAATTTCGTAAGGGAAGTTACACCTGAAGAGGTGTTGACGAAATTAAAGGAGAAGGCTGCTATTCAAATTATTGATGTGCGAGAGCCAGAAGAGTGGGTAGCAGGTCACATTGAAGAAGCGATCCTAATTCCCTTAAATGATGTTCCAGCATCTCTGGACCGATTTGACACTTCCAAAGAAATCATCATGGTATGCCGCAGTGGAGCAAGAAGCTACCATGCTTGCGAGTTTTTGAAGCATAATGGAATTGAAGCAGTCAATATGGAGGGCGGCATGCTCGCTTGGCCAGGAGAGATTGCTCGCTAAAATAAAGTGGGGGAGTAACATGCCGAAACAACAGATAAAATGGTTGGGCTGGCTAGGAGCAATGTTTCTGTTACTCGTCGTAACCGGTTGCGGTGGCAGCGATAAGAAGGAAGGGACCATCGAATTGCAAGCCACCCAAGATGGTTATCAGGCGAAGCTGGAAATAAAGCCGGGAATAGCTGGAGTTAATACGTACACAGTCACGATTACCAATGACAAAGCACAGGCAACAGCAGGGCAAGGAGCTGTGTTGCATTTTGAGATGCCTAACATGGATACGCATGGTAAAAGTGAGAAGGAGCTAAAGAAGCAAAAGGAAGCAAACTGGCAAGAGTCCGGCCCGCATATTATGATGCCTGGTGAATGGCAGAGCATGCTGGAGTGGAAAGATGATCAAGGCAAAGTACACACGTTTCTATACAACTACGAGATAAAAGAGTAGGGGGATAAAAATGGAGGATGTAACAGCAGGGAGCCTCTATCGAAAGTGGTTGCCCATCTTTGGAGTCATTATTATTTTGATTGCTGTAGGCAGTGTTTTGTACAAAAGCTATTTTTCAACGGCTGACATGCCAATTATTAAGAAAGTTCAAGATTTTACACTGGAGCGGATGGACGGGCAGAATGTCAGGCTCTCCGATTCCAATGGTAAAGTCCGTCTCGTCTCATTCATTTTTTTACGTTGTCCCGATGTATGTCCGCTAACCACACAGCATATGGTGGATTTACAGAATGAATTAAAAGCAGCTGGGATGTATGGAAAAGACGTAGAATTCATTTCTGTCACTTTTGATTATGAAAACGATACTCCTGAAGCCTTACAGAAATATGCGAAAGCAGTTCAAGCCGATCCTAGCGGCTGGCAATTTCTACGTGGTCCAGATAACATTATGAAGCCGATACTGGCAGATTTCTGGATTGGTGCAGAAAAGCAAAAGGATGGGCTCTACGTGCATACTATGAAGACATTCCTTTTAGACAAAAATCAAAATATTCGCCAGATATACGGTATGGCGGATGATATGGACAAAGAAAAGATTTTGCGTGAAATGAAAAAGCTAGTCAAAGAGTAAGAGGTTCTATAACGGTTGAGATAGGTCTACTATTTCAATTCCTTGAAAATAATTAGATAAACAATTGAGAAGGCTGCCAGAAGGAATGGCAGCTTTTTCCTTACCCAAAAATTGGCTTCTTTAAACCCTCCTACATAAAACCTTAACAATCCTTAACATTCCTTTTACGTTACGTTCATTCTAGCTTTAAGCTGGGGAGGTAGGATGAAGAGTGTATAAGAAATCAAATGATTTGAAGGTGACGAGGGGGATTTCCTTTGAAAAAGATTTCATCCATTTTTATGGCAAGTATGCTATCTGTAGGATTATTGTTAACTGGCTGTGGAGCAGGAGGCACTTCTAATGCGACAGCACCGGTTACGCCAGCACCAGCTGCAACCGAAACGAAAACAGATACGAATACAGCCAGCAGCGGTTCTATTACAGCTGTAGGGTCCACGGCCATGCAGCCGTTAGTGGAGCAGGCAGCTAAGAAATTTATGGAGAAAAATCAGCAAGTGCAAATTCAAGTGCAAGGCGGAGGTAGTGGCACAGGCTTAAGCCAAGTGGCCAATGGTGCAGCTACTATTGGAAACTCTGATATTTTTGCAGAAGAAAAGAAAGGCATTCCTGCTGACCAATTAGTAGATCACAAAATTGCTGTAGTAGGTATGGCAGCCGTGATTCACTCTAAGGCAGGTGTAGATAATCTAACAAAGCAACAATTAATTGATATTTTCACAGGTAAAATAACCAACTGGAAGGAAGTGGGCGGGGCAGACCAAAAGATTACATTGGTCAACCGTCCGAAGAACTCTGGTACTCGTGCTACGTTCGTGCAGTATGCTCTGGATGGTGCAGAGGAGGCTGAAGGCATCACGGAGGATTCTTCCGGCACGGTTCGCAAAATTATTGCAGAAACTCCGGGAGCAATCGGTTACCTGGGAATTTCCTATCTCAATGATACTGTAAAAGCAGTAAAACTAGATGGTGTAGAAGCTACAACAGAAAACATCGTAACAAATAAATATAAAGTGTGGGCTTATCAGCACATGTATACAAAAGGTGAGCCAACAGGCGCGCAAAAAGAGTTCTTGGATTTCATGACAAGTGACGAAGTGCAAACAGGAATTGTACAAGAGCTGAAATATATTCCAGCATCCGCCATGAAGGTGGAAAGAACAGCTAAGGGTGAGATTACACAAAAATAGAGAAACGTGTAGCTCAAAAAAAGGTGAACGAAATAAAGGGGGAGCGTTTAGTGAGCGCTGAACAAAGAACAACACTGTTACAGCAGGGAACAACAGTAAGAGCGGGACAAATGAGAAACTCCGCTACTGCCAAAAAACTTTCCGACCGGTTCCATATCAATAAAAAACATGCATGGGAAGAAAAAGCAGGGAAGCTAATTACAGCTGTCTGTGCGGGATTGTTAGGCCTTCTAACGCTCTCCATCCTCTATTTTATTGCTTCACGCGGCCTCGCTACCTTTATGGTGGACGGGGTTAGCGTGTCGCAATTTTTTACCGGTACAAAATGGGATCCAGAAGCAGAGCCCGGTCAATTTGGGGCAGTAGCTTTTATATTAGGTTCCTTTGGGGTTACCCTGATTGCAACATTAATTGCAGCCCCGCTCGGCATTGGAGCGGCTGTGTATATGACAGAAATTGCTCCAAGGTTTGGGCAAAAAGTATTGAAGCCAGTTATGGAGCTGTTAGTTGGAATTCCATCGGTGGTATACGGCTATGTAGGTCTTACCTTGCTTGTTCCGTTTCTTCGCAGTCAATTTGATATTTTAGGATTTAGCTTACTTGCAGGGGGAATTGTCCTGGCAGTTATGATTCTGCCGACTGTGACCAGTGTTGCCGCTGATGCAATCGCAACTGTGCCGCAGGAATTACGCAATGCCTCGCTTGCATTAGGTGCCACCCGCTGGCAAACGATTCGCCATGTAGTGCTATATACGGCACGATCTGGCTGTCTGACAGGTATTGTTCTTGGTATGGCACGGGCCTTCGGTGAGGCACTGGCTGTCCAAATGGTTATTGGAAACACGCTGAAGCTGCCTGGAGGTTTATTCGATCCGTCGATTACACTGACAAGTGGTATCACATTAAATATGGGAAATACGATTCCAGGTACTCCTTATCATAATGCGCTTTGGTCCATGTGCTTGGTTTTATTAGCTATGTCCCTATTATTTATCCTAGTGGTTCGCTTAATCGGTAGAAAGAAGGGGGCCAAATAATGACTAACAAGCAAAAGGATAAACTCGCCACCCTCTTACTCACTGGAATTGCTGTTCTCTTAATTGCTATGTTGATTGGTCTTTTGGGTTTTGTGATCAGCAAAGGGGCAGCAAAACTAAATTGGGACTTTATCACTTCCCCGCCTGACATGCTAAACGCAGGTGGAGGAATTGGTCCACAGCTGTTTAACTCGCTGTATTTATTGGTTTTAACGATGTGCTTCGCTGTTCCTATAGGGCTTGGCGCAGGAATTTATTTGGCCGAATATGCACCAGACCGCAAGTGGGTGCAAATGATTCGCATGTCTATTGAGGTGCTGTCTTCGTTGCCGTCCATAGTTGTAGGAATGTTTGGGCTGTTACTGTTTGTAAGCATGACAGGCTGGGGATATTCATTGATCTCCGGGGCGTTGGCTCTGACTGTATTTAATCTGCCGTTAATCGTTCGGATTACAGAGGATGCCTTGCGTTCTGTCCCGCAGGATCAGAAGGAAGCGAGCTATGCATTAGGTGTAACGAAATGGAAAACAATAGTTTCGGTTCTGTTACCTGCTGCGTTGCCCGGCTTGGTTACAGGATTTGTACTTGCTTCAGGTCGCGTTTTTGGAGAAGCGGCAGCACTACTGTTTACAGCGGGTATGACCTCTCCTGACATTCAATTTCATAATGTTGATTTAAGCAGTCCATCCTCTCCATGGAATGTATTTCGTCCAGCAGAGTCGTTAGCTGTACACATTTGGAAAATTAATGCGGAGGGTCTCGTTGCTGATGCGCGAGAAATTGCGGATGGAGCGGCGGCCATTTTGGTGATTGCTGTTCTTCTGTTTAATGGTGGGGCACGTTGGTTTGGCCGTTGGTTGCACAAGCGTTTGACCAAAATTGCCGCGTAGGGAAAAGGGGAATCAATTATGCCGATAACAATTGCCCAAACAAAAGCTATTATTGAAGCAGAGGGCTTGTCCGTTTTTTACGGCGATAAGCATGCTGTAAAAAATATTCATATCCAAATGGAGCGCAATACCGTAACCGCCTTAATCGGTCCGTCCGGCTGTGGGAAATCTAGCTTTTTACGCTCGATTAATCGCATGAACGAAGAGATTAGAGGCTGCCGTGTGACAGGGAGACTTTTGCTAGATGGAGCGAATATCTATGAGGCTTCTGTAAAAAAAGAAGGTTTGCGTCAATCGGTCGGAATGCTGTTCCAACGTGCTAATCCCTTTCAAAAATCCATCTATGAAAACATTGCATTTGCTCCGCGCTATCACGGGACTACTAATAAAGCTGAATTAAACCATATAGTGGAAGAAAGCTTACGAAAGGCTGCTTTATGGGATGAGGTGAAGGATCGGCTGAATGATTCTGCTCTAGCCCTGTCGGGAGGTCAACAGCAACGGCTGTGCTTAGCACGTGCAATCGCAATGAAGCCGGGTATCCTGCTTTTAGATGAACCTTGTTCAGCGTTGGATCCAATCTCCACCTCGAAGATTGAAGAGCTTATCATCCAATTGAAACACGATTATACGATTGTGATTGTGACTCATAATATGCACCAGGCTGTGCGGGTAGCAGATGAGACGGCTTTCTTTCTCATGGGAGAGCTAGTGGAGAAAGCATCCACTGACAAATTATTCAATAACCCAAAGCAAGCAGAGACAGCGGAATATCTTAGCGGCCGTTTTGGGTAAGAATAAGGTGACATAACAGTAAAAACCAGCATGGCTTTAAGTCCTTGCTGGTTTTTTTATATAAAGGGAAAGTATAACGATATAGACTACTTGTATGAGTGCAATTCAATCTTTCATGGGTTTAGGCATGGTAAAGACCTGTTTTTAGGGATTCTTGCTTTTTTTAGTCTGTTTTAGAGTCGAAATGAGTATACTAATTTTTTAGCGGAAGAAAAGCGAAAGTGTGAAAGCCTTGGGAGAATACAACTATCCATATGAAAATTATGTTACTATAAAAGCAGAGTGCATAGAACGGCCCACATCGTATTTGTAGGAGGTATTTTTTTGAGTGAGGTTAAAATTTTTGGTTTAGGTGGTCTGGGGGAAATTGGTAAAAATATGTATTGCGTCGAGTACGAGGATGAGATTATCATCATCGACTGTGGCGTAAAGTTTCCTGAGACTGAAATGTTTGGGATAGATTTGGTGATACCAGATGTTTCCTACCTAATTGAAAACCAGCACAAGATCAAGGCTATGGTACTTACTCATGGACATGAAGACCATATTGGTGCTATTCCTTATGTGTTAAAACAAATCCAGACAACGATTTATGGTGGACGCCTGACACTTGGTTTGGTAAAGGCTAAGCTAGAAGAGCACCGTATGCAAAATGACGTAAAGATGGTACCTGTGTTTGAAGATACGATTTTGCCATTTGAAAATCTCTCTGTTTCTTTCTTCCGTACTAATCATAGTATTCCTGATTCGTTTGGTATTGCGATTGAAACGCCAGAAGGAACAGTGGTTCATACAGGAGATTTTAAATTTGACCTGACACCAGTAGGACGTCCTACAGAGTTTGGAAAAATTGCCCGCATCGGAAAAAATGGTGTACTAGCTTTGATGTCTGATAGCACCAACAGTGAACGCCCGGGCTTTACAATGTCAGAGCGTACGGTTGGCGATAGCATTATGGATGTCGTTAGCAAAGCGCGGGGGCGCATCATCCTGGCAACCTTTGCTTCCAATGTGCATCGTTTGCAACAGGTTGTAGATGCCGCAGTGGCGGATGACAGAAAGATTGCTGTTATCGGTCGAAGCATGGAAAAGGCCTTCATGATAGGTCAGGAGCTAGGCTATATCCAAATGCCTGAAGGATGTCAAATTGACATTAAAAACATAGATAATTACTCTGATAACAAGGTATTAATTATTTGTACAGGTAGCCAGGGAGAACCAATGGCAGCGCTAACGCGCATTGCGTCTGGTTCACACCGTTCCGTTCAGATCTATCCAGACGATACAGTGATTATCTCTGCATCGCCGATTCCAGGAAATACAGTTAATGTAAGCCGCATTATTGATAAACTGTACCGTGCTGGAGCTAATGTAGTACAAAACACAGCGTTTGATATTCATGCTTCCGGTCATGGCAGTAGTGAAGAATTGCGTCTTATGCTGAGCTTTTTGCGGCCTACATACTTTATTCCAATCCATGGAGAGTATCGGATGTTAAAACAGCACGGTAGATTAGCTGAACAGGTGGGTGTAGAGTCTGACAACATCTTTATTATTGATAATGGCGATGTAGTTTCTTGCACCAGAGAATCAGGGCGTGTGACAAGCAAGGTGACAGCAGGTATCGTGCTTATTGATGGCAGCGGTATTGGTGATGTTGGTAATATCGTATTGCGCGATCGTAAGCATCTTGCCGAGGATGGATTAATGGTTGTTGTCGTTAGCATCGATATGAAACAATTTAAGCTTCTAACTGGTCCAGATATCGTAAGTCGCGGTTTTGTCTATGTGAGAGGTTCCGAATCGCTGATCCAGGAAGCTACTGCTTTAGTCAAACAGAAGCTGTTGGAAGCATTAGATCGCAAAGTGAGAGAGTGGTCTGAATTGAAATCTCAGATTAACCAGGTATTAAAGCCGTTCATCTTTGAAAAAACGGGACGCAACCCGATGATTCTTACCATTGTAATGGAAGTGTAATAACTGTAGATCCGCTGTACTCGATTAATACGAGAACAGGTATAATAGAAGAAATGTATGTAAAGGAGAGTTGAATGATTATGATGTCTTATGAAGCATATATGAGCCAGGTTATACAACCAATGCGAGATGAGTTAACGAATGCTGGGTTTGAAGAACTCCGCACAGCAGAAGAGGTAGAAGCAACATTCTCGAACCTAAAAGGAACTGCATTGGTCGTGGTTAACTCTGTATGCGGCTGTGCAGCAGGATTGGCTCGTCCCGCAGCTATCTATTCGACTCGCCATGAATCTAAGCCAGACCATTTCTACACAGTTTTTGCTGGCCAGGATAAAGAAGCAACTGCTAAAGCACGCGAGTATTTTGAAGGATACCCACCGTCTTCTCCATCCTATGCACTATTGAAGGATGGTAAGCTGGTAGCGATGGTTGAACGCCATCAAATTGAAGGCAATGAGCTTGAATCCATTGCGAAGCTCCTAACTGATGCTTTTGATCAACATTGCAAATAGATAGCAGGGAATTATAACGCCCATTCCATAATAGGAATGGGCGTTTTTTATTTTGAACATCCCGGTTGTACAGGGGATGAGAGATAATCTGACACGATCGCCTAGAAAACGAACAATGGTGCATAGACAAGGGTAAAAATACTTTAGGCACTAAAGTAACCGGCCCCCCGCTGTCCTTCATATGATGGGATGAAAGAAGAGGTGGATATAGATATGGGGCTAGTGTCGCTATTGCTGATTTGTTTAGCAATCAGCTTGGATGGTTTTGGCGTTGGGATGTCATATGGTTTACGTAAAATGAAAATGCCGTTTCTTTCGTTTATGGTAATTGGTCTGTGTTCCTTTACCGTCATCTTTGCTTCTATGACTATAGGACAATGGCTTCAATATTGGGTAACTTCTGAACTGAGTTCTAAAATTGGAGCAACCGTGCTTATTCTGATAGGCGGTTTAACCTTTTGGAAAATGATGGTTGAGAAACAGAAGCAGTCAGATATCCTGCCGGTAAAGGAGAAGGCAACATACCGGGAATTTCGCTGGACAATAAAAATGTTTGGTTTAATGATACACATTTTACGTGATCCGGCCAGAGCGGATACTGATCATTCAGGGCATATCGTAGGAACAGAAGCGGTCATGCTAGGTCTGGCGTTGTCCCTTGATGCATTTGGTTCTGGAATTAGTTTGACGCTATTGGGGTTTGCACCTCTATTGACCTCGGTCTGGGTTGCCCTAACTAGCATGATTTTATTATGGGCAGGGATCAAGGTGGGACGGCATTTTTCATCGGTTGGATGGTTTCAGCGGCTATCATTTCTTCCGGCAATCCTGTTAATAGGAATAGGTCTTTTCAAATGGTGAGGGAACGAACGGAGGGCTTCGGTATCTTAGTTTTAAGAGAAGAACCGAAGCTTTTTCGATTACATAGACGATTAGTTGTCCTGGGGATTGAGGGCCACAAAAGTGCTTCGTGAATCAGATGATTTTCATTTCAAGCTTTTTTCATACTAGTCGGCTTGTCTGCATAGATATGAGATAAGTTGATGAAGAGCATTGGAGGAGATTGTATTGAAGCCGAATAAACCGTGGTACCAAGTCCCTCTAGCGGAAATACCCAGGATGACAGGCAGTGACGTTCAAAACGGTTTAACACAGGAGGAAGCGGCTACTCGTAAACAAAAATATGGAAAAAATCAGCTTGCCGAGGCCGAGAAAATCCCACTCTATGTTGTGTTTATGAATCAGTTTAAAGATTTTATGGTGGGAATTCTAGTGGTTGCCACCATCCTCTCCTTTTTCTTAGGAGAGTACCTAGACGCTATCGCTATCATTGCCATCATTTTTTTAAATGGCGTGTTAGGCTTTATTCAGGAAGCGAAAGCGGAAAGGTCGCTAAACGCTTTAAAAGATATGGCAGCCCCTATGGCCCGTGTCATTCGCGGCGGAAACTTGGACATGATCCCTGCTACTTTGTTAGTTCCAGGCGATCTTGTACTTCTTGAAGCAGGTGATCGAGTTCCTGCTGATATGAGACTGATTAATGCCAATCGGTTAGAGATAGAGGAATCTGCGCTTACTGGAGAATCGATAGCAGTAATGAAAACTGCTAATGTGATTGAATCAACAGGAGCTGTTCCACTCGGCGACCAGAAGAATGTAGCTTTTATGGGAACGATGGTAGCCGGAGGAACTGGAAAGGGAATTGTTACTGAAATAGGCATGTCTACCGAGATTGGAAAAATTGCGCATTTGATCAATCAAGCTGACAAGATAGAAACTCCTTTACAGATAAAATTGGAACAGTTGGGGAAAACACTCGTCTGGATTGCATTGCTGCTTACGATCTTTGTCATTGTAGCAGGGGTTTGGCATGGACAAGAATTAATGACGATGTTTCTCTCAGGGGTTAGTCTTGCTGTAGCGGCTATACCGGAAGGATTGCCTGCAATTGTTACAGTAGCCCTTGCTCTAGGCGTGCAGAGAATGATTAAAAGAAATGCGATTGTTCGCAAACTCCCCTCTGTCGAAACGCTTGGTTGTGCGTCAGTCATTTGCTCTGACAAAACAGGGACTCTTACTGAAAATAAAATGACAGTGACTCATCTGTGGCATAGCGGAAAAAGCTTTGATGTAACGGGGAATGGCTACGAGCCCAATGGGGAAATTACATGGCAAGGAAAATCGATCAAGGTAACAATCGATCAAGGTCTATCTCAGATTTGCCAAATTGCCGAAAAATGCAATAATGCAAAATTAGTAAATGCTCAGCAAAAGGAGAGGTCCAAGCTCATTTTGTCTAAAAATATTTCGACATGGAGTGTGATTGGGGATCCTACTGAGGGAGCCCTGCTTACCTTAGCCTATAAGGCGTTAAAGGAGGGGAATAATCAAGGCGGCCCCACCATTCGCATTGACGAATTGCCATTTGATTCTGAGCGTAAAATGATGTCTGTAGTAGAACAATCTCCCGATGGAAAAACAGAGCTACTGACAAAGGGAGCTGTCGAGGCTCTGTTAAAGAACTCCTCGCACATCTATTGGCAGGGAGAAATTATACCTCTGACAAATGCTCATCGTATAGCAGTTGCTAAGCAAACAGAAGAGATGGCAAGCAGAGCTTTGCGAGTCCTGGGCTTTGCTTACAGATCACTCAAAAACTATAAATCAGGTGAACCCCCGTCTCTCTTGGAAACGAATCTTACATTTGTAGGGATGGTTGGCATGATTGACCCTCCACGTCAGGAGGTAAAGTCTGCTATCCAGCTATGTCGTCAAGCAGGCATTAGAACAGTAATGATTACCGGGGATCATAAAATTACCGCAGAAGCAATAGGACGTCAAATTGGTCTGTTGCAGGGAGGTAACAGCCATGTGCTGGAAGGAGCCACCATTGATGAAATGACCGAGGAAGAACTGATACGGACGGTTGATAAGGTATATGTTTATGCACGTGTGTCTCCAGAGCACAAGCTGCGTATTGTCAAAGCGTTGCAAAGCTGTGGTCATATTGTAGCAATGACAGGTGACGGTGTGAATGATGCACCTGCCATCAAGGCTTCTGATATAGGCATTGCGATGGGGATTACAGGAACAGATGTTACTAAGGAAGCAGCATCCCTGGTATTGCGAGACGATAATTTTGCTACGATTGTTTCTGCTGTTGAGGAAGGCCGAAACATCTATGATAATATTCGAAAGTTTATTCGCTACCTGCTTGCATCCAATGTTGGAGAAATTTTAGTTATGTTTTTCGCTATGCTGATGGGACTACCCTTACCCTTACTTCCTATTCAAATCCTATGGGTGAATTTGGTGACGGACGGACTGCCGGCTATGGCATTAGGAATTGATCCTTCTGAGGGAGACACAATGCGACATAAACCGCGTAAAAAACATGAGAATATTTTTGCCCGTGGATTGGGCTGGAAAATTATTAGCCGGGGTTTTTTAATTGGAACGATGACCCTTGGAGCTTTTATCATAGCGTATCATGAAAATCCAAATGATCTTACCCATGCCCAAACAGTGGCGTTTGCTACTTTAGTTCTAGCACAACTCATTCATGTATTTGATTGCCGCAGCGAGCATTCCGTTTTTCACCGCAATCCACTTAGCAACAAGTTCTTGGTCTGGGCAGTGCTCTCGTCAATGGCTTTGGTGCTAGTCGTTATTTATTGGGATGTCATGCAGCCAATCTTTAAAACCACCTCCCTCTCCCTGCGAGATTGGGCTTTAATCTTTGTTGCAGCAGGAATTCCTACTTTTGTTGCTGGTATGGGTGGAGTTCTGCGTTCCTCGCAGCCCAAAGAAGCTTATAAAGCCAACTAATAGAAGCGCACTGTCCTCAGTATGCATACAGTAGCAACAGGAGGGGGTGCTATGGAAACGTTTTTTCTTGTAATGACACTCGCCTGTTCGCTCATCGCTTATCTATTTGAGGAGCGATTATGGGTAACCCTACTTCGAACTACTGATAAGACGGAATTTGTCCAATGGTGCAAGCATTTGGAGGAGCGAGGCATCGAGTATCATAGTCAAAAACATTTGATTCATGAAAATCACGCTTGGGTAAAGGTATACAAGGTTAAAGTTCCGAAAGAACAGAAATCGCGCGTGAATATCCCATATCATGAAGAAAAAATGCAAAAAAGGAGCTGACCATCAGGCAGCTCCTTTTCTTCTATTCTCCAAAAGTGGAAAAGAAAAATGATTCGCAAAACAGCCGTTTCGAGTATACTAGTAGGATGAAACAAGCCAACAAATTTTGACACGGACTGACAAGGATGGTGAAATCCAGTTTGAGTATTCGAACTAAGCGTATTTTATTATTATGTGTATTTCTTATTTTGATTACGGCGGCTTTTTTTGCATATAAAATCTTTGGTTTTTTGTCAGGTATTCAAAGCACGACAATCTTTCCTCCAACATCAAATCCGACTGCTACAAAGCCAGAGGCTCCACCTGTATGGACGGGAACGGAGCGCGTTAACATTCTATTAATGGGTGTAGACAAACGCGAGATGCGTCCAAATGAACTGCCGCGTTCTGATAGCATGATGCTGGTAAGCATTGATCCAAAAAAGAAAACGTATGACCTGTTCTCGATTATGCGTGACACGCTGGTACGTATACCGGGACATGGCAAAACGCGTGTAAATGAAGCTTTGACGTATGGCGGCCCAGAGCTTGCCATGGAAACAGTCAGTGATTTTGTAGGACAACCAGTCCATTATTATGTAATAACTGATTTTGAAGGCTTCAAGAGCTTAATTGATGCTGTTGGGGGTGTTGAGATAGATGTAGAAAAGAACATGCGCTATCATGACCCGACAGATAAAGGAAAGTACGACATTAATTTAAAAAAGGGATTGCAACGCTTAGACGGTGAGAAAGCATTGCAATATGCCCGCTTCCGACATGATGCCACCTCTGACTATACGCGCACACAGAGACAACGTAAGCTATTAAGCGCAGTGGCTGCAGAATTAAAATCTACCACCACTATTTTTCAAATTCCTAAGATTTTGGATAGTGTACAGCCTTATATCCAAACCAATCTTGCCACACTCGATATGATTAAACTAGGCTCATTGGGGATGTCACTTAAACAGGCAGGAGAAGGCGGTCATCAATTGCCGCCGATGCATAAATTCCAAGAAGCTCATGTACCTGGCAAAGGTGCTGTGCTAATCCCATCTGAAAAAGACGTCATCAAATATGTGGACGAGCAGCTAAATAAAAGCGACACAGCAGAGGATGAAGAAGGAAAACAGGAAGATTCCTCTAACACCAATCAAGATTCCTCAGTAAAGCATGCTTCTTAGAAACACAATTTATTTTGATAGAGATGGTTTATCATGAACCATCTCTATTATTATTTTTCCATTGACACAGGATGCCTAATTCTTTATTCTTATAGTTGATTTAGCCAATTCCTAGTGTTTATGTAGGAATTGATATATATCTTAAATTTTTGAAGATTCCGAAATGATTTGCGTAATTTATTGCCCGTTCGGTTAGATCCGTGGGTGAAACAGGGGGCGATTCTACTCTCATGATTAAACTAACAAACATTGTAAAGGTTTTTAAAAGTCGCTTTGGAACCTTTACAGCCCTAAATGGTGTCGATTTGACAATCCAGCAGGGAGATATTTATGGCATCATTGGATACAGTGGAGCTGGAAAATCAACGCTAGTCCGTATGATTAACCTACTAGAATCGCCAACTAGTGGTGAGGTTACTGTGGGTGACACACATCTCCATAATTTAACACCAAGAGAATTACGTAAGGCAAGACGCAAGATCGGTATGGTTTTTCAACACTTTAATCTGCTGTGGTCGCGTACAATAGCAGACAATGTAGCATTGCCGTTGGAGATTGCAGGTGTGCCAAAGTCACAGCATCAAGCAAAGGTAAAAGAATTATTAGAATTGGTAGGGTTGTCAGATAAATCCGATATGTATCCATCTCAATTATCTGGCGGTCAAAAACAACGTGTAGGTATTGCGCGTGCATTGGCCAATCAGCCTGATGTGCTCTTGTGTGACGAAGCAACATCAGCTCTGGACCCGAAGACAACCGATTCTATCTTGGAATTATTACAAGATATTAATCGCAAACTAGGGTTAACCATTATTTTAATCACGCATGAGATGCATGTGATTGAAAAAATTTGTGACAAGGTAGCTGTAATGGAAAGCGGGCGAATCATTGAAGCGGGTGATGTCGTAGAAGTCTTCTCCCATCCTAAAACAACTACAACCAAAGAATTCTTGAGCCAGGTATCTGGTAATGATCAGCTATCTGCTGAATTTCTGGATGGTTTGGGACCGGGTGCAGTCCTGCGTCTAACCTTCTTGGGCGGTTCAGCTAGTCAATCTATCATTAGTCAGTTAGTCAGTGAGGTTGGGGTGCAGGCAAATATTTTACAGGGACAGATTAAGCGTTTAAAAGATGTTGCCTTCGGTACTCTGTACATTCAGATTCCAGGTGATATTGATACAGAATCAAAAGCTATTGCCTACTTGAAGAAGAATGGCATTATTGTTGATGTCATTCGAGGTGCAGAAGGGGGTAATCGCTGATGAATGACTTCTTGATAACATATTTACCAAACGTCATGAAATTCTGGGATTTAATTCAGAAGGCCATTTGGGAAACCGGTTATATGGTCTTGTTTTCATTGCTATTTGCTGCACTTATTGGTATACTATTAGGCATTTTGCTCGTTGTGACAAGTAAAGGTCACCTAAAGCCGATGCCAGCTTTATATCAATTCCTTAGTTTTATTGTGAACATCTTTCGATCGATTCCTTATATTGTATTAATTATTATCCTTATCCCGGTCACGCGTGCACTCATACAGACTTCAATCGGACCTAACGCGGCGATTCTAAGTCTTGTTGTCGGATCAGCACCGTTTATTGCCCGCCTAGTGGAAACGTCCATTCGTGAAGTAAATCGAGGCGTAATCGAAGCGGCGCAATCCATGGGTGCTAGCAACTGGCAAATTATCTATAAAATCTTGATTCCAGAGTCACTTCCGGGTATTGTCTCAGCAATTACGGTTACTGCTGTTAGCCTGGTAGGATATACAGCGATGGCAGGTGTCGTAGGTGCAGGCGGCTTAGGAGCGATGGCATTTAACTACGGATTTAATGGGTTTAAGCCAGATATCATGCTGGTTACGACTGTTCTGCTGATTATTCTTGTCCAAATCATTCAGATGATTGGTGACGCGATTGCGCGGAAGCTGGATCATCGTTGACTATAATGCATGAAAATAGGGGGGTAAAAGGATGAAAAAGATTTTTTCTACACTAGCAATTGGGGTATTAGCTTTAAGTTTGGCGGCGTGCGGTGCCGGTAATAAAGCCGATAACAGCACAGCTACACCACAGGAAGGACAGCCGGTTACACTAAAGGTGGGAGCAACAGCCGTTCCTCATGCAGAGATTTTAAATGAAGTGGTTAAACCGATGCTACAGAAGGAAAATATTAATCTTGATGTTGTCCTGTTCCAAGACTTTGTGATGCCAAACACTCAGCTTGCTGAGAAGGAATTAGACGCTAACTATTTCCAGCACATTCCTTGGTTAGAGAAAACTAATAAAGAAAAAGGGTTAGACCTTACGTATGTAGCAGGCATTCACATTGAGCCGATGGGGATTTACTCCAATAAAACCAAAGCTTACAAGGATGTAGCAGCTCTTCCGCAGGGCGCAGCAGTAGCAATTACGAATGCTTCTGCAGAGCAAGGCCGCATTCTTTCCCTTCTTGAAAAAGCGGGTCTGTTAAAATTAAAGGATGGCGTGGCTGCCAATGGAACGGTAGCTGACATCGTGGAGAAAAAAATAGAATTAAAAGAGCTGGAACCAGCGATGCTGCCTCGTGCAATTGACGATCCGGGTATTGATGCCGCCGTAATTAACTCTAACTTTGCGATGGAAGCTGGATTAAAACCAACAGAGAACTCTATTTATATCGAAGAGGGTAAAGATAACCCAAATGTAAATGTATTGGCGACGCGTCAAGACAATAAAGATAGTGAAGTAATTAAGAAGCTTGCTAAAGCTATGACTTCCCCTGAAGTGAAAGACTTCATTGATAAGAAATACAACGGTGCTGTAGTGTTTGTAGGGCAGCTTAAATAACGATGTCAAAAAAACTGTCGAATAAAATCGGCAGTTTTTTTCGTCTAGTTTTAAGGAAGTAGGCGGCTTAGCAGCACAGGCAGCCTACTTCTGTTTTACAAGGTTACGATACCTGACGGGTTACATTGCGGGTTATTTTTCTTTGCCGATTCCATGACCAGATTACAATGCCAAATGGGAGCAATGTTAAAAGAAGTAAGAGAATACCGTCCGCGAATTGCCAGGAGAGGATAGGGTATTGTAAGAAATCAGTCGTAATTCGGCGAATAATCTCGATTGACTGGAGCAAAAAGAAATTGAAGAAGAAGTAGAGGGCAAAACAAAAGCCCAACAAAAAGAAAATAGAGTACCAGCGGATCACCTTTTTTTCTCGCATATCTACAGCGTCCCATGTGTCTTGTTCGTCAGGCGTCCATTTTCGGTAAAATTTACGCAGAAATAGCTGCGTATTATCAAATAAATTATTACAGCCGAAAAAGGTAGTAAAGACATAATAAATATCCGTTCGCATAAAGAACATGAATTGAAAGCCCAGAGCCATTAAGAAATTCAAGTTCATTAATTTAATAAAGGAGAGTAGAAAATCAGACAGCAAGATGACTCCTGCATCATTAGCGTACAGAAGCCAGACACCCATACTAAAAAAGAGGGCATCTCCAGCCATCCCGGCCAGATAGGCTGTATAACGCTTATTGGGTTCCACTAGCACGATGTCTGACATATTTGTTTCTGCCACAGGAAAGAATAGGCGATGGCTAAAACCGATTCGGCTTCCTATCCCTAGAGAACGCACAGCAGTTAAGTGGGCTGTCTCGTGTATAAACAAAAACAGATAATTAACAACAACTGCTAGCAAGAGAGAAGCAGTCAAGGATGGCGAGCTAAAAATATCGGTGAATACGGGAAAATATTCATGATGAACAAAGAGAAGAGTAACAGCAGATAAAAAGCAGGCAATAGAGAAAGAGAAGGTAAATTTATTAAATAATACTTTCCCAACACGTTCAGATATCCATGGTAAATGATCGACGCGCATCTCTTTTTCATTTACGACTACTCCATCTACTGTATATACAAATTGATATTCGTTAATCAGATCGAGTGCAAAATCACGAACATCAACAGGCTCGCCAAAGCGCTTTTCCATTTCCTCAGCTATCTGAGTGATGGTTTGCCCCTGATCTAGCATCTCAATAATTTCGACTGCGAAGGTAGGCAGCATGATATATTCGCTTTTATCGGGTCGACCAATTATGGTTTCTTCTTCATTGACTTGACGTTTTTTTAAGGGATGCATGCGCAGTTTGCTGTTATTTGTTAATTCCATTGGCTCGTTCCTCCGTTAGTTAAGCATTTTTTCGGCTGGTTGCTCCAACGAGAAGATAGAAAGTGTGCGATTTCCTTCACCGCAGGTCGGACAATCTAGCTCTTTTCTTTCTGTTTCGGAAATGATTTTTGTTTCATAAGTTAAGAAGTTGATCGAAACAAATTTCCCCTGAGATTGAGCTTGGCTTGTACCTGTAAGAATTTTGCATGCTTCAGAAGCGATAATCCCTGTAATAATGGATAAATTCGGAGCAATAGTTGCTGTAGGAAGATGATAGCCTGAATCCACCAAATATCTAAGCTCCTGTTCGTATTGATCTGGGTTTTGATCATAGTGATGCAGATGGAAGCAATCCAAGCAAGGTGTTTTTTTAGGGTTAATATGATAAAAGGTTCCTTCTGTTAAATTGACTCCACCTGCAATATAAGGGATTTCTAATTCAACACACGCTGTATTTACCCATCTTTGGATGAAGAAAAAGGGGGTATCAGCAGCTAAAATAACCAGATCACTGCCTGCAATTAGCTGTTTAACATCGTCTGCAGAAGAGATTTTCTTTCTAATGGTTTCTATTGACATGTTTGAATTCCGTTCTGTAACAAATTCCTCCGCTACTTCGATTTTTAACCGGCCGATATCACTTTCTTTAAATAATAATTGTCGATTTAAATTACTCAGCTCCACACGGTCAAAATCTGCAATTCGGACATTTGTAACGCCCAGACCAGCAAAGCTAGAGAGAAGAGTAGAGCCAAAGGCCCCTGATCCAAGAATGGTTACTTTTTTTTGCAGTAAATCTTCTTGAATCTTACTAGGAGGATTGTCTATATCCGAATAAATCGAAAAGAAACGAAGATTTGCCCGATACCGATCTTTTTGAGCCGTTGAGAGAGAGGTTGTTTCTTCCCAGATCTGATCTTCAAGATAACCCAGAGAGTTCAGAACAGTAATTGCTTCTGTTAACTCCTCAAATGTGACCTCTGGATGCTTGCTGACTAGCTCCTGATGTATCTGCTTAGTAGTGCGGGTGCCATCAAGTAGCTGAATTAATGTTTTTATAGACCCCGTTTCATCGGGAATATGATTGAGGAAGCCAGATACTTGTCCGAATTGGAGAGTGTCAGAGCCAATTTCGATAATAGGGTGGATTTCTTTTAGGATGGGTTTTTTTTCCATACAATACATCTCCTTATAGGTATAAAAACGGCGATAAGAGTAGCGTAGCAACGATCCGTAATCCATCTGGTAATCATAAGCAGGAATAAAACAAGTAATTGTCAGAATTATCTAACGTTGATTGTATCGTTTCGACAAGTGTATTTCAATATAAATTTACAATTTTCAGTTATCTGCTTAAAACTGTATAAAAGACTGCTTTTTGCATTAATGTCATCCACGATGTCTCATGTTGGTCCCAAAGTTAGTAAAAATGAAAACGGTTCAAAAGGATATTTACAGGATTAAAGGATAAAACTAGAAGGAGAACAAAATGTTTTGGCTACCTAATCGGAATCGATTTTACAATTTGACAGAATTATCGAATTGCAAAACTAGATTAAATTTAGTAAATTAGAACCATAAAATTCCATGAAATTCATCTTTAGTTCTATATTACCAAAAATACACTTTATTTTTATTTATTTATCTTGATAATTAATAAAAAATAATTAAATGTAAAAGAAAATTATATTATATTATTCTGAAAAAGAGTATAGTAAAGCATATGAGAAAGAAAAAAGGGGGACACAAAAAGATGAAAAAGAATATCTTTGTACTAATGAGTTCCGTTTTGGTTTTGGGCGCAGCTTTAGCAGGATGTTCAGGTAGCACAAGTACATCAGCACCGGCGGCTACTGATGCATCGAAACAAGAAGCTTCAAAAGGTGAGAAGAAGGTATTACGCTTGAACATGCACACCGAACCGCCAACAGCAGACCCGGGCATTGCGGAGGACACCACTTCCGGTGCTGTGGTTCGTGCAATCTTTGATGGTTTAACTCGTACCGATAACGAAGGAAAACCACAGCCATCCGTAGCTGAAAAAATTGACGTTTCAACTGACGGAAAGAAATATACCTTCCATTTAAGAGATGCTAAATGGAGCAACGGCGAGCCGCTGACAGCGCACGATTTTGAATTCGCTTGGAAGCGTGCATTAGATCCGGCGACAGCATCCAACTATGCTTACCAGCTGTATTACATAAAAGGTGGGGAAGCATTTCACAAAGGAAAAGGTAAAAAAGAAGATATAGGTGTTAAAGCGACTAGCGATAAGACCTTGGAAGTAGAATTGGAAAACCCAACGCCATTCTTTCTGGAGCTTACCAGCTTCTATACGTATTATCCTGTAAATAAAAAGCTGGTTGAATCCAACAAGGATTGGGCTAAGGAAGCTAAGACAATCGTTGGTAACGGACCGTTTAAAATGACGAACTGGGAACATAAGAGCAAAATGACTCTTGAGAAAAATGAACACTACTGGGATGCCGATGTTGTAAAAATCGACCAGCTTGAATTCTCTATGGTAGAGGATGAAAATACCGAGCTTTCCATGTATGATAACGGTGATTTGGATTGGGCAGGTAACCCTCTAAGCAATATTCCGTTGGATTCAATTCCTGCTCTGCAACAAAATAATACATTGATTTCAAAGCCAAGGGCATCTATTTATTGGTATAAAATGAACACGGAGAAGGCTCCATTTAATAACGCCAAAATCCGTAAAGCATTCGCCTATGCTGTAAATCGTGATGCGATCGTTAAGAACGTAACACAGTCCGGACAAATTCCAGCAATGGGAATGCTACCGCCTACTATGGCATTTAAAAAAGAGGGCTACTTTAAAGATAATAATGTAGACGAAGCTAAAAAGCTCTTAGCAGAAGGTATGAAAGAAATGGGTTGGGATAAGCTTCCTCCAGTTACTATTTCAATCAACACCTCTGAAAACCATAAAAAAATTGCAGAAGCTGTTCAAGACCAATGGAAAAAAGGTCTGGGCGTCGATGTGAAGATAGAGAATTCCGAGTGGAAGGTATACTTGGATAAACTTCACCAAGGTAACTACCAAATCGGACGTATGGGCTGGAACGCTGACTTTAATGATCCAATTAACTATATTGAGTTATTCCGTGATAAAAAGGGCGGAAACAACGATACCAACTGGGAAAATGCTGAATACAAACGGCTTGTGAATGAGTCTCAAAAAGAGCTAAACAAAGAGAAGCGTAATGCGTTATTACAAAAAGCAGAGGAAATTTTTATGGATGAAATGCCAGTTATCCCAGTATACTTCTACACCGATTCCTGGGTGCAAAATCCTAAGCTGAAGGGTGTAAGCTTCGATGCTATGGGTAACATTGACTGGAAATGGGCAGATTTAGAACAATAAGATTACTAGAAATCAGGCAGAAAAAGAGGGGCAAATGATGCTCCTCTTTATTTTTTTGAACATATAAATGTAAATTTTGTAACATAAATTAAAATTAATTTTCGTTATAAAAGTGTTTGTTACCGAAAAAAACAAGGTATATTTAATTCTATATATCTTTTTTTAGGGGGCATAATACACATGAATAAAAGCATTTTTGCAACTGTAAGCTCCATTTTGGTTCTTAGTACAGCATTGGCTGGCTGTGGTGGCAATGCAGCCTCTGAGAATAAAACAGGAGCGGCTGGCGGCGGTACTCATGAGCAAGTTCTACGTGTGAATCTGCATTCTGAACCACCTACTGCGGATCCTGGTCTTGCTGATGACAATGCTTCCTCTGCCATTTTGAGAGCGACTTTTGACGGCTTGATGCGCTCAGGTAAAGACGGGAACATAGCAAAATCTGTAGCGAAAGATTATAAAATTTCTGACGACGGCAAAACTTATACATTTATTTTACGTGATTCACTATGGTCTAACGGTGAAAAATTAACGGCAAAAGATTTCGAATATGCATGGAAACGTGTGCTTAATCCGAAAACAGCGGCTTCTTATGCCTATCAATTGTATTATTTGAAAAATGCAGAAGCTTATAACAAAGGGAAAGCCAAGGCTGAGGATGTTGGCGTAAAGGCGCTTGATGAACATACGCTTGAAGTCACCTTGAACAATCCAACTCCGTTCTTCCTGGAGCTAACAGCATTCTATACGCTTTATCCTGTAAATGAAAAAGTTGTAACATCTAGCGAAAAATGGGCAGGAGAGGCAAGTACGCATGTTGGTAACGGACCGTTTAAAATGGAATCCTGGAAGCACAAAAACGAAATCGTTCTTGTGAAAAATGATAATTACTGGGATAAAGATAACGTAAAATTGGAAAAAATTGTCTATCAAATGATTGATGATGAAAATACAGAGCTGTCCATGTTTGAAAATGGAGACCTCGATTGGGCAGGTCAGCCTAATGGTATGCTGCCAATTGATGCAATTGCTCCTAACATGGCGTCCGGCAAATTGCATGTCCAGCCAAAAGCAGGTATCTATTGGTACAAATTTAATACGGAGAAGGCACCGTTTAATAATGCAAAAATCCGTAAAGCATTTGCATATGCAATTGATCGCAAAACAATCACAGATAACATTACACAATCTGGCCAAACCCCTGCTACTAATCTGCTGCCTCCAACAATGGCTTTAGCAAAAGAGGGCTTCTTTAAAGATGGCGATGTAGATACAGCGAAAAAGCTTCTTGCTGAAGGTATGAAGGAAGAAGGCTTAACAAAGCTTCCGCCAATTGAAATTTCCTTTAATACAGCAGAAAAGCATAAAAAGATTGCGGAAGCGATTCAAGATCAATGGAAAAAAGCTTTTGATATTGACGTGAAGCTGACTAACAAAGAATGGAAAGTATTTATTGATGACCTGCACAGAGGTAACTACCAAGTAGGCCGCAATGGCTGGAATGCCGACTACAATGATCCAATTAGCTTCTTACAGCTCTATAAAGATAAAACTGGCGGTAACAACGATACCAAATGGGAAAATGCAAAATACAAGGAACTGTTAAATAAAGCTGACGCTGAAACAAACCCAGAGGTGCGCAAAGGATATTTGGCAGACGCAGAAAAAATCATTATTGATGAAATGCCAGTTATTCCGATCTACTTTGATTCCAATGTATGGCTGCAAAATGACAACCTCAAAGGTGCTGTTGTAGATGCTATGGGTAATGTAGATTTCAAGTGGTCTTCTTTTGAATAAACCTGCAAACCGTTAAAAAACAACATAATTGGTAACAGAAAAAAACAGAATTCCAGCGGGAATTCTGTTTTTTTCGTTTTGATAGGACAAATGACCAAGCGAGTTTACCATCTATTTCATAGAGTAAAGAGAACGATGATATCAGGGGAGGATGATTATGGACTGGGGAAAGATTTTGAAATTGGCGGCGACAGTTGACAAGAATAAATTAAAAACGGAATCGGGAATTCGTGAGGTTATCAAGGATTTAGCAAGTAAATCAGGTAAAGATTTATCAAAAAGAGACTTGGACAATTATACAGAGCAAGTAAAGAAATTAATGCAGAAAAAAGACGTTGGCAGCATGCTGGATCAATTAAAGAAAAAAGGCCTGGACCAAAGTGATATAGACAGAATCAAAAAAGGGCTGAAGTAAAGGAGAGGGTTGTCATTTCAAAGAAGACACCACTGAAACGTCGAAATTCAACCCATAGCAATCAACTAAGGATGTTATCCACACTTCAGCAAAACCAACATGCACATGTTCAACAAGAAATGGCCCATCTCCGACGAGAAATTCAGGAAATAAAAATGTTGCTGGGACGGCTGCGACCTGTCGAGTCAGAACGTAAACGGCTTAGCTTTAGTCTTTTTCCTAGGAGAAGGAAGCCGCCAGAGCCTGTTATTGTGGAAGAACCTCCAAAACCAAGTCTCGGAATTAATTTGGAGCAAGTGCTGCCGTTGCTCCCTCAGCTAACTTCGATTATGCCGGAAATTAGTAAGGTGATGCCTAAATTATCGAAATCTAAGATGAAGGATACCATGCAGATCCTTTCTAATCCTGCCGTAGCCAATGTAATCCAACAGCTATTAGGCAACCTTCAAACAAACAATTTACCTGTTCCAGTTAAACACGAGACAAAAAACAGGTAATGAAAATGATTTGCAACAACAAAAAGGAAAAGTGAATTTTGAAAAAAAGAGTATTGTGAAAAACTGCCCCCTCAAGGTAAAAAACCGTGGGGCAGTATTTTTTCTGTTAAACCACTAATAATGAACCACTGGCTCGAATGTTTTGCTAATATAAATTATCGTCACTTGAAGCAAGTGTAAGGATTTTTAGTACCAAAAGCCTAAAAACTTTTCTCATCAAGTAACGTCTAAAGTAATGAACAGCAAGATAGGGGAGGAGAAATTTTGAAAAAGTTTGTTTTAGGCTTGGTTGCCTTGAGTAGTTTTATTTGGATGGCGCCTCAAGCAATAGATGCCGCAGGACAATCGACAAAGGGCAATATACAATTACGGATCGAGGGCAGGAGCGTTAATGCGGAAGTTCCTCCGCTCATCTCCAACGGACGCACCCTTGTCCCTGTTCGCGTTATTGCAGAAGGTTTGGGAGCAAAAATTGATTGGAACCAGCAGGAGCGAAAGGCTAAGATTACGAAAGATAATCGAGAGGTAATTTTGCAGTTAAACAGCAAGAAAGCCTACATAAATGGGAAAGCACAGACCTTGGAGGCCGCGCCCGAGCTCATGAATAATCGGATGCTGCTACCTCTGCGATTTGTGGGGGAAGCATTAGGAGCGACGGTAGGATGGGAAAATGACAGCCGGACTGTAATTGTCAACCAACCTGTTCAGACGCAAATTAATGGACAAGCTTTACCGGCTACTGAGAAAGTATATCACTGGGAGGATAAGGTTTTATTACCAGTGAAGGCGATTGCAGACAGATTGGGAGTTTCCCAAGACGAGCTGACTGCCAAGGCCAGCTTGAAGAAAGTAATTGATTCGACGACAGTTATATCCTTACAAGATATAAAAGACAGTATCGGAACAGATGTAGCTGAGTGGGACGAAAAGCGCAATGAAGTGGTTATTACTCGCATGAACAGATTGACAGGAATTGAGCCACAGGATGACAGTGTTCGGATTCAAACCAGATATAAGGTATCTCCAACTGTGTCAGTCTTACAAAATCCCTATCGGATTGTAATGGATTTCCCGGAAATGGAACTATCCAATAAAATGCGTGACGAGGAAAGCAAAGAGATAGTGATTGATCAAAGGAAAGAGAGCGGTTCCTCCGATTATTCCTCCTCTAATATGGACAGCCCAGAAAAATTAGAGCTAAGTGATGAAGATTCCAATGACGCATCCATTAGCGCAGTCAGCCAACAAACTCAACCGCTTATCCGATCGATTCGATACAGCCAATATCAGGACGCTCCTAAAACGGTCAGAGTTGTAGTGGAATTGAATCGCTCAAGTAAATATCAGCTAGTGTCGACAAATGAAGGTGTAAAGCTGCAATTACAAGCTAAACCGCAAAAAACGGGGTATCTCATTGTTGTAGATGCGGGGCATGGTGGTCATGATGTAGGAGCCAAGGGAACGGTCGGCAACTATGAAAAGGATTTTACTTTATCTGTAGCTAATCGTTTAGTTGAATACCTAAAACAGCATAAAGAATTTCAAGTCATCGCAACCCGCAGCACCGATACGTATTTGACGCTAAAGGAGCGTACAGATATAGCCAATGAGATAGATGCTGATGTATTTATCTCTGTACATGCTAACTCCTTTAAACCGGAAACGCGCGGAACCGAAACCTATTATTACAATCAGAACAGCTTGGATTTAGCGCGTGTGGTTCATAAGCATCTGCTGGCGGCGACCCAATTCCCTGATCGGAAAGTAAAACAAAACAACTTTTATGTTGTAAAGAACACGAAAATGCCTGCTGTATTGACAGAAACAGGGTTTCTTACGAATCAAACCGAAAATACTCAATTAATGTCCCCGCAATTTCAAGATAAGGTAGCAAAATCATTAGCAGATGCGATCTTTGAGTACTACCAAACCTACTAATAAAGGAAAGGAAGGTTGGGGATGAAACGAATAGCTCTTATCATGTGTGCCCTTCTAGCTTTACTAGTGGCTGCATGCAATAACAATTCTGCGACAGTGGAGCCGGCCAAGGATGCCAAGAGAGAACAACCTGTGAAGGAAACACAACAGCTAACCCTTACCCTTTACTATGCAGACAATGATCTAACCAAGCTAATAGAAGAGAAACAGCAGATTACAGCCCCTGCTTCTGATAAGGATAAGTATGCAAAGGCAATGGAATTGCTGGGGAAACCATCCAAGCCAGATCATAATGCGCTTTGGAAAGACTTTGGTTACCACTCCATTGCGTTTGAAAACGGTACGTTAACCATTGATGCTAAGGGGACAAACCAATATAATATGGGCTCTAGTGGTGAAGCCTTTGCTATTGATGCATTGAAACAAACCATGTTTCAGTTCCCAGAGGTTATGAAAATCGTTGTTTTAGTAGATGGGAAAAAGACCGAATCTCTCATGGGGCATGTTAGCATTGATGAACCATTAACTCGCTCTACACCCTAACAGAAGAACCTGAACAGAATAAAGGTAGAACCAAAAAAACGGTGTGTCTATCAATGACGCACCGTTTTTCATTTTTATATGAGTCAGCTTGTACACATAAGCTGATTTCTAGGTACGTTGACGGTCGCTTCCAAAAAACTTGATAGCATAAATTCCGGCAATACCAATAATCGTGTAAATAATACGACTTAAAGTAGAGTTCATACCCCCAAACAAGGTTGCAACCACATCAAGTTGGAATAAACCAACTAGTCCCCAGTTGATAGCACCGATAATAACAAGAAGCAATACAAATTTATCCATGCCCCTACTCACTCCTTTCTTTATAAGTAGTTTCATGATTTCCTTTTCAAAATTGGATTATTCATGTTTGGCTTTGACCCAAAAGGGAAGTCCGCTGTTACTTGGACACCTTTAAAAAAAATTTACATAAATCTCATACAGGCTTCATGTCTGTCATGTAATCTGTGAATAGAAGCAAGGAGAGGAGCGAAGTTCTTGAGCATGATTAAGGTGCAAAACCTGCATGTCTATTACGGATTAACCCATGCTTTAAAGCATATTGAAATGGAGATTGAACCAAAATCAATTACCGCTTTAATCGGTCCTTCCGGCTGCGGGAAATCAACCTTTTTACGGACAATTAACCGCGTGAATGATATGATTCCGCATGTGAAAATCACAGGAAGCATTCAGATTGCAGGTAAAAATATATATGATGCCAATTGGGATGTGGAGCAATTACGTAAGCAAGTCGGAATGGTGTTTCAAAAGCCTACTCCTTTTCCAAAAAGCATTTATGAAAACATTGTATATGGTCCGAAATTACATGGGATTCGAGATAAGAAGCAACTAGAGGAATTGGTTGAGGCTAGCTTGCGGCAGGCAGCCTTGTGGGAAGAGGTAAAGGATAGTTTGCATAAACCCGCTCATGGTTTATCAGGCGGACAGCAGCAACGCTTATGTATTGCACGGGCTCTGGCCGTAGAACCAGAGATCATCCTGTTAGATGAACCGACATCTGCCCTAGACCCTATTGCTACAGCTAAAATAGAGGAGCTGTTGATACAATTAAAGGAGAATTATACGTTGGTGATGGTAACGCATAACATGCAGCAAGCCGCCCGTATTTCTGATAAAACCGCTTTCTTTTTACAAGGTGAATGCATTGAAATGAACCAAACCACTGAGGTGTTTGAGAATCCAAAAGATCAACGCCTGAAGGACTATATCTCCGGCCGTTTTGGCTGATTATGAGATACAGCTATACCCCCTTTATTTGAAGAGCGGCTAAAGCCGTTCTTTTTTTTCGCCCAATTCAAGTGTAACTGTAAAAATCGTGTTATTACTCAGAGAAATCAAAACCTTGGATTCCAATTTTCACTATCCATATAGTATACTTGGTGAAGAAAGTTTATACAAAGGTGGGAAGAATATGGAGACCACAGATATGATTCAGATGATGGTGCTTGCTGACTTATTCAAACTACTCGGTGACAAGACGAGATTAACCATTATGGCTTTGTTACAAGTTCAATCTCTATGTGTACGTGATTTGGTAGAAATTTTACAAGCTTCTCAGCCATCCGTTTCCCAACATTTAGCTAAACTCAAAGGACAAGGTTTGGTAAAGGAAGAACGCCGTGGGGCCTGGGTATTTTACTCCCTAAACAACGAGTCTGCCCCAGTTATGAAGCTCATTCTTGAGCATTTGCCGGATGTTAAGCCACTTGTTGAAAAGCAACAGCGTGTTACCTTAAGCAGTTAAATAGGGAAGACCATCATACGAAAAGGAGTGCTAGTTAAGGCTCCTTTTTTGTATACTCATACGGATATGACGAAGAAATCCGGGTAAAATATTCAATTTAAATGAGCGTTTAAAATTTCGCTTTGTGATATACCTGTTAAAATAAGGTGTGGATACGCTCTCTTGATTACGCACAAATTATATGTGTCATCAAGGGAGGTGAGATATCCATGAATAACAAACAACAAGGGTTGAACAATGCTGCTCGTGCTGCTGCACAAAATACAGCAACTGAGTTTGCAAGTGAAACAAATGCAGCTCAAGTACAAAGACAAAATCAAGCTTCTGCTGCTCGTGCTGCTGCACAAAATACAGCAACTGAGTTCGCAAGCGAAACAAACGTAGCTCAAGTACAAAGACAAAATCAAGCTTCTGCTGCTCGTGCTGCTGCACAAAATACAGCGACTGAGTTCGCAAGCGAAACGAACGTAGCTCAAGTGCAAAAGCAGAATCGAGCTTCTGCTGCTCGCGCTGCTCAACAAAACAACGCTACTAAATAATAGGTTTCGCGAAAGACCTTCACCCTTGAGGTGAGGGTCTTTTTTATGTTCAGAAGACTTAATATGTAAAGGAAGATTTTTGCAGGCTCCAAGTCAAACTCTAACTTGTCTGCATATTGGGACGAGAAGGCTCATAGATATATAACGCATAGAGCAGGAGGGGAAACTGTTAGCTCTACAGACTTTACTAAAGTTCTGTTAGCGCAGGAATATTTGCGGAATGTACAAGATTCAGTCGGCATGTAGGATATGTTGACTGGAGCTGGATAGCTATCTGACAAATTTCCTAGGAAATAGACAGTCAAGCCCTTCATTGTCGAAACTAGACAAGGGGAGTTGAGGTAATGAAACGTAGAGCTTTAGGTTTAGTCATGCTATTGGTGCTCTCGTTGCTCGTGACGGGATGCTTCGGGACAAAGACACCAGAGGATGTAGTGAATGAATTAGGAGGGAAGATGGACAAAATTACCGGTTATAAGACCAATGCAGTGTTAACTCTGCAAACCGGTACCACACCACAAGAATATGATGTGGAGGTCTGGTATTCTAAACAAAATAATTATCGTGTAGCTCTCACATCTAAACAGCGTAACATTACGCAAATTATTTTACGTAATGATGAAGGTGTTTTTGTGTTAACCCCACATCTGAAAAAAAGCTTCCGTTTCCAAAGTGGATGGCCGGAAAACAATGGACCTCTCTACTTATATGAAACGTTGGTTAACAGTATTGTAAATGATGCTGATCGTAAATTGAAAATGGATGATAAGGAGTATGTCTTTGAAGTAAAAGCGAACTACAGTGGCAATCGTTCCTTTAGCAAGCAAAAAATTTGGATGAGCAATGATTTGAGGCCAACGAGAGCTGAGATTATGGACAACAATATGAATAAGCTGGTAGAAATTAATTTCACTGAGTTCAACTTTAACCCTGAATTTCCGAAGGACGCGTTCGATAAAGATAAGAACATGACTAGTGCTCTCCCTTCTGTTCCGACTATGGGTCAAACTGAAACAGGTGTGAAGAAGCCTACGAGCCAATTTGGGGTTATACAGCCGACTTATGTACCAGCAGGAATTAAGCTAAACAACATTGAACCGGTGACTCATAATAATGAGAAGAGCGTATTGTTACAATATAAAGGAGAGTACAACTATTCCTTGATGGAAAGCCGTCCAACTGCTGCGACTGTTTCCTATGAACAAGGAATGCCTGTAGACCTTGGTTTTACCATTGGTGTTCTGTATCAGACTGCTGAAGAAAAACGTATTCTTAAATGGGAGCTGGATGGTGTCGAATTCACACTCTCCGGTGACTTGCCTGAAGATGAAATGCTAAAGGTAGCACAGTCTACTTATGGTGTAGGCGGTAAATAAAGTATCGAAGCTGCAAGAGACGAAGGGTGTCTTCGTCTCTTTTTCTATGTAGCATGAGAAAAGAAAACATATGTACGATCTAGTGATTTTACTTGCTCACCAAAGCCATATCTAATCGGCAAATATAGACGGATTTTTCTGACATTTCATGTTGCTTCATTGACAGGCTCCCTAAAAAAACGGTAAGATACGTAACGAGTTATTTATAAGGGGTGATTCAACTTAGATGAAACATGAATATGGTGAGGTACTCTATCATGAAAAAGCGACCTATTCAGATTTATTCTTACGTAAGGATGCTAAGATGCGAATTATGGAAACGGTACTTTTTGTGATAATCATGATTCTGCTGTCGAATTTTTTTGGTGACCGGGATAGCACAGTATTTAAAGTAATCGCCATAGCAAGTGCGGTAGCACTGGTGGGCTTGGCTCCGTTCTTTTATAAGTGGAGACTTCGACCTGCTTACACTGTGACGAAATCTCATCTCATTATCAATATTCGTGGACAAGAAACAGCGTATCCACTGACGCAAGTAGAGCCGATTATTGAAGGGAGACATATGTACCGTATTAACGGAAAACGTATGCCTCTCATGATATCTCATAAATTTCTAGCTCATTTAAACGAGAGACTACATGTTATTAACAGAAAGAATAAGAGGCGATAATTCATGAAGCCATATGCCCGCGATACATGGATAGAAGTTGATCTGGATGCGATTGCGGCTAATGTCTCTGCCCTGCGCCAACATATCCCTGCCCACTCAGAAATTATGGCAGTAGTTAAAGCGGATGGATATGGTCATGGTTCAGAATATACGGCCAGAGAAGCACTTGCGCATGGAGCTACCAGACTGGCGGTAGCTGCTTTAGATGAGGCGCTTGTGCTGCGACGAGCAGGTATTACAGCACCGATCCTTGTTTTAGGTTATACCCCCGTAGATGCTATGCAAACCGCTGTGGAAGAGGATATTCAATTGACCGTTTATCATCTTCAGTGGCTGCAAGAGGCTGCCCATCTTTTGGTAGGCAGTTCTAAAAAATTGGAGATTCATGTCAAAGTTGATACAGGTATGGGACGCATCGGGGTTAGTAATGAAAAAGAATTATTGGAGCTTATCCATACGATAACTACAAATGATTCCATGCGTTGGGTTGGAATATTCACGCACTTTGCTTGTGCGGATGAGGAAGACACTACACATGTAAAAGGACAGCATGCCTTATTTCAGGAACGCTTGAAAGCTGTTGAGAAAGCAGGCTATAAGCTTCCGCTCATTCATTGCAATAATACGGCTGCAGCAATTGTTTTTCCAGAATGGAGTTATGATTTGATCCGATTGGGCATAGGCTTATACGGATTGTATCCTTCCGACTTCATAAAACAACAGCATGTACTTGATTTAAAACCAGCCCTCAGCTTAAAAACCCGAATTTCCCATGTGAAAAATATGCCCCCGCATTCCACAATCAGCTATGGAGCCACCTATACAACCACCGATCAAGAACAGATAGCCACTGTACCAATCGGATATGGAGATGGTTTTCCCCGTTTATTGTCTAATCGAGGTGTCGCCTTATGTCATGGCAAACGAGTGCCTATTGTAGGCAGAGTGTGTATGGATCAAACCATTCTTCATATTCACTCAGGAGATGCCCAGGTGGGAGACGAAGTGGTTTTGTACGGAAAACAAGGGAATGAAGAAATTACACTCGATGAGATTGCCGAGTGCTTGGGAACAATCAATTATGAAGTAACATGTATGCTCAATTATCGCATTCCTCGTGTTTACTTACGAAATGGGAAAATTGTCGGTATCTGTCATGGAATTGCCAATAAATTCTTAGAAGAATATCGAAAAATGGCAGGAATTTAGCGGAAAAGATCGAATACCTTTTAAGGTGGGCATCATGCATCGGTGAAAAGCATCAAAAAGGTATATTTTTGCATATGGTTCGACATAATGGTACTGATAAGATCAGAAGAGAACGGAAAGCGTTCGAGAACAGAGGTTACGGTCATGGCTGGAGGTGGATTTGTCTTGTCTAAAAGCAATACAAAACGTATCATGATCAGTTTGCCGCAACATTTATTGCAAGAGGTAGACGGCGTTGTGCAGAAAGAGAGATCAAACCGAAGTGAATTGATTCGTCAAGCGATGAGTCTCTACCTCAAGGAACGAAAAAAACGCTTTATACGAGAAACAATGCAACGTGGTTATTTGGAAATGGCTAAAATCAATCTCAATATGGCATCGGAGGCTTTTGAAGCAGAAGAGGAAGCCGATCTTACCTTAGACCGCTTAGTTAGCGGGGTGTAGTAAGTGAATGTTAAACGTGGCGATGTATTTTTCGCGGACCTTTCCCCTGTGGTTGGCTCCGAGCAAGGTGGAGTTAGACCGGTATTAGTTATACAAAACGATATTGGAAATCGATTTAGTCCGACGGTTATCGTCGCTGCGATCACTGCTCAGATTCAAAAGGCAAAGCTGCCTACGCATGTGGAAATCGATGCAAAAACATATGGGTTTGATCGTGACTCTGTCATCTTATTGGAACAAATAAGAACCATTGATAAGCAAAGGTTGACTGATAAAATCACTCATCTGGACGATGAGATGATGGAAAGAGTGAATGAATCACTTCAGATCAGCCTCGGATTAATAGATTTTTAATAACGGATGAAAAAAGGATCTTTCGCGTTTAAGAGCGAAGGGTCCTTTTTTCATCAACAGTTGATTTCAGATCTGGAGGTCTCTTTACAACGTAGAGCCTAGGGAAAACCCTGTCCTATCCCTAGGTAAACTTGTAAACGAAACCTCAGGGGGCTATCATACTAGTTAGACGTAAAAAGATTGAGAACTTCTGTAAACCTTGGGAGGATAGGTACATGGATGTTAAACAAATGGCTGCCACCCTTGCACGAGAATTAGGTGTAGGTGTTCAGCAGGTCGTACAAACAATAACCTTGCTTGATGAAGGAAATACCGTTCCATTTATTTCTCGCTATCGGAAAGAAATGACTGGTCAATTAGACGAGACACAAATACGGACTATTGAAGAACGTGTGCGTTACTTACGAAATTTAGTTGTCAGAAAAGAAGAGGTTCTTCGTTTAATTGAGGAGCAAGGAAAGCTAACAGAAGAATTATCAATCGCAATTCACAAGGCCACCAAGCTTCAGGAGGTGGAGGATCTTTATCGTCCATATAAGCAAAAGCGCCGTACACGTGCAACGATCGCCAAAGAAAAAGGATTAGAGCCTCTTGCCGCCTATATACTGTCCTTGCCGCAGACAGGTGATCCTTTCTCAGAAGCTAGTTGTTATATAGACGCTGAAAAAGGTGTTGAAACAGCAGAAGATGCCTTGCAGGGGGCAATGGATATTATTGCTGAGCAAATCTCCGATGACGCAGAGTATCGGAAATGGATTCGTGAAAAAACTTTCATGAAAGCTATCCTGCTCACGGAGCAAAAGGAAAAAGAAGAAGACGGAAAAAATGTTTATGAAATGTATTATAGTTACTCCGAGCCCGTCAAAAAAGTCGTTCCTCATCGCGTTCTGGCCATAAATCGCGGTGAAAAGGAAGGGATTTTAAAGGTTTCGTTAGAAGCGCCTGTCGAAGATATAATTGCGTTTCTACAAAGAAAAATACTAGCTCAGAAGACGGTCGTTGAGGATGTAATCAAGCAAGCGATAGAGGATAGCTACAAGCGTTTAATTGCTCCTTCTATTGAACGTGAGGTAAGGAATGAATTGACAGAGGTAGCTGAGGAGAGAGCGATTCACATCTTTGCTGAGAATTTACGCAATTTGCTGCTTCAGCCTCCGTTTAAAGGAAAAGTGGTATTGGGTGTCGACCCGGCCTTTCGTACTGGCTGTAAGCTTGCCGTTGTGGATGATACGGGTAAAAAGCTTTACATCAATGTGATTTATCCAACGCCGCCAGTAAGCAAAGTCAAAGAAGCTAGTGAAACCGTGAAACAAATTATTGATGAATATCAAGTAGATGTAGTTGCAATCGGGAATGGTACAGCTTCAAGGGAGACTGAGCAGTTTATCGCTGATGTATTAAAAGAAGTAAAGCGTGATGTCTCCTATATTATTGTGAATGAAGCAGGAGCTTCTGTGTATTCGGCGTCAGCGTTAGCGAAGGAAGAATTTCCTGATTTGGACGTAGCAGAAAGAAGTGCTATTTCTATCGCTCGCCGTTTACAAGATCCGCTGGCTGAATTAGTAAAAATCGATCCAAAATCAGTGGGTGTTGGACAGTATCAGCATGATGTATCGCAAACTCGTTTAGCGGAAAGTCTAGAATTTGTGGTATCGTCAGCAGTTAACCACGTCGGAGTGGATGTGAACACGGCTTCTGCTTCTTTGCTTCAATATGTATCCGGTGTAAACAAGCAAGTAGCATCCAATATTGTGAAGCTTCGTGAAGAGAATGGGAAATTTACAAACCGATCCCAATTAAAAAAGGTACCTCGGTTGGGTGCTAAAACCTATGAGCAATGCATCGGCTTCTTGCGTGTGATGGACGGAGAGAATTCTCTTGATCGTACTCCTATTCATCCAGAGTCATATGAGGTTACGTACAAGCTGTTAAAACATTTACAAATCCAGCCTGAGGAAATTGGCAGTGAGGCTTGTAAGAAGCAGGTCATGAATATTTCAGTGCCGCAAATGGCAGCAGTGCTTGAGATTGGTGAACCAACACTAAAAGATATTGTAGACAGCCTTTTGCGCCCGGGACGCGATCCGCGTGATGAGCTTCCTAAGCCGCTGTTAAGTAAAGATGTTTTGAAAATAACAGACCTGAGCAAGGGTATGAAGATGCAAGGTACGATTCGCAACGTGGTTGATTTTGGTGCATTTGTTGATATCGGGCTAAAAAATGATGGGCTTATCCATATTTCTCAATTAAAAAAGGGATTCGTAAAACATCCTCTTGATGTTGTAGCAGTTGGAGATATCGTTGATGTCTGGGTAATGGATATTGATGAGAAACGTCAGCGGGTTGGTATGACCATGATTTCTCCAGAAGAATAGCCTGCTAAACATGGTTTTGTAAAAAGAGAAGGTTTTTCAACTAGTTCATGTCTCTAAACGGACAAAAAGCCGTCCTATTCCTCAGGGCGGCTACTTTGCTTTTCTAAATATAGAAACCAACAGCTGTTTAGCAATCGAATTTGTCTTACATCCTTCCCAAAGAAGGCGCGTTGTAGCTGTTTACGCATCCATTGTGGCATAAAAAATACCTCCTGCGCTTTCTTACTGGCATTGTATGCAGGAAGAAAGGTGGAGGTACCTGTCTGTGTAAGTCATAACCTAATTCTATGTCTGGGACCGGATAAGATTCTATTCCTCTTCTGCTAAACCTTCTAATTGTGCTTGCAGAGCGCGAATTTCGGTTAATAAGGAACGGAGTGGGTACTCTGTTTCATTTAAGCAGGAAAAGCTGGACTCTAATTCATTCAGATAGGAAAGACCATCTACAATCTTTAGTTCTTGTGACAGAAGTTCAAGATCACTGCATTCGCATAGCATATGCGGTAATTCGGGTCTAGTGACTGCAGTTAATTTGTTATGTTCTTTTTGTAGCCGTTTAAGCAGGGCTAAAAGCTGATACATATGTGATGACGGCATTTGTACAAAAAAAAGCTCGCTCTTCTTTTGCAAAAGTAGGTAGCGCATGAAAGCCTCCATCTGTTAAATTGACTTGAGTTCATGCACAAGTGTAGCGTATCCTTCAAGCAGAATTCAAGAGATTTTGTTATAGTAAGTACAGTCGGAAAAGACTTAGGGGGAGACGTGTGTGAACGATAAGGAATTGCAAAAACTAGTGGAAGAGATATCGGTACGTGATTTTGCCAAACCGTTTCGTCATAATGCTCGTTTTAACTCACGTTTGCGCACGACTGGCGGCAGATATTTATTGCGTTCGCATGATCTTGAGTTTAATCCCCTTCATCTTCAAGAACATGGTAAGGAAGAATTGATTGGTATCATTAAGCATGAGCTATGCCATTATCACCTTCATCTGGAGGGAAAGGGCTATCGACATCGCGATCAAGATTTTATTCAATTATTACAGCAGGTAGGTGGAGCAAGATACTGCTCCAGACTTAGCAAACAAAAAATCGTGCTGCCATATCGCTACCAACTAATCTGCACGGACTGTGGATTTTCGTATAAAAGAAAGAAAAGGATTAACCCAGCCCGCTATGTGTGTGGCAGGTGTCGAGGGAAATTGCGTATCGAGCCCTTGTCACAGGGATAGGAACCCGCCTTTACATGCCATTTTCGACAGGGCTATAATAAAAAGAATGGAGGAATGGCAAGGCAATGACGTATGAATTTGAATTTACTAGTCAGCAAGCGACCCAGGAATTCGCAGAAAAACTAGCACAGCTTTTGATGCCAGGGGATTTCTTGGCGTTGGAAGGGGATTTGGGAGCTGGTAAAACTACGTTTACACAAGGACTGGCACGGGGACTCGGAGTAAAACGTGTGGTCAATAGTCCAACCTTTACGATTATAAAAGAGTATGCTGGACGTATGCCGCTTTATCATATGGATGTATACCGTGTCGCTGATCAGGTGGATGATTTAGGGCTTGATGAGTATTTTTACGGTGAAGGTGTTTGTGTTGTAGAATGGGCCTCTTTAATCCCAGATCATGTACCGGAGGATCGAATGACGATTCATTTGCTTCAACAAGGAGAGAATGTTCGCCTATGCCGACTTGAGGTAGTAGGAAAACGAAGTGAACAGGTAGGTAAGGAGATTGATCAACATGTGCGTGCTGGCAATTGATACCTCCAATCTCGTGCTTAGCGTCGCTGTGGTCGATGATTCACGAGTACGGGGAGAATGGACAAGTAATTTAAATAGAAATCATTCCGTTACAGTAATGGACGGGATATCCACGCTGCTAGATGAACTAAATATTGACCCGGCAGAATTGACGGGAATTGCTGTAGCAAAGGGACCTGGTTCTTACACAGGAGTTCGGATTGGAGTAGCTACGGCGAAAAGCATGGCCTGGTCTCTTGGGATTCCTGTGATTGGTATCTCTAGTCTAGAAGCAGTAGGAATGAATGCTCTTTCTTTTACAGGAGGAATTGTCCCGCTCTTTGATGCAAGGAGAGGTCAAGTATACACAGGCCTGTATCGAAGCAAGGATTGTCAGACGCTGGACGCTTTGCTACCTGAACGAATTATATTGCTTACAGATTGGTTGGATCTGCTCCAACAAGAAACATCTGATGAGCCCTTGCTATTTTTAGGAGAAGATTTGGACAAACATCGTGACGTTATTAACGATGTGCTGGGAGAAAAGGCAATGTTTGCAACCCCTGCCTTCAATCATCCAAGAGCAGCACACTTGGCATGGGAGGGTCTTCAACAGTTGAAGGAAGGAAAAGGCATTCCTGCGCATGACTTAGCACCTGAGTATCTACAATTGGCAGAAGCGGAAGCCAAATGGATAGCGAAACAGGAAAAGTAGGGATATTACATGAGTGAGACACTATCAAAGCAGATAGAATTTCGTTACATGACATTAGATGATGTAGAAAGGATTGCTGAGCTAGAGCGTATTTGTTTTCCAACTCCCTGGCCATTAGAAGCCTTTATTAATGAATTAACCATTAATCCGAATGCAAAATATATAGTAGCTATACTAGACGGACAAGTTGTAGGCTATTGTGGAATGTGGCTGATTATTGATGAGGCTCATATCACTAATATTTGTATTCATCCCGATGTACGTGGTCAGAGGGTGGGATTACAGCTCATGAAACAGATGATGGCACTTGCGATCGTACTGGGCGGCGAAAGAATGACCTTGGAAGTGCGCCCTTCTAATGAAATAGCTCGGAACTTATACACAAAATTAGGTTTTGAAGAACATGGAAGACGAAAACGATATTATTCCGATAATAACGAAGATGCCATTATTATGTGGGTGAATTTACGTGAAGAGTAATCGACAATCTCGCTATATGAAGCGGGTACAACAACGCTATGAACAACAATTACAATCGAATCGACCAGTCTGTATTTTAGGTATTGAAACGAGCTGTGATGAAACATCGGCAGCCGTTATTGAGAATGGTAGAACCATTTTATCCAACGTGATTGCTTCTCAAGCTGATATACACAAACGCTTCGGGGGGGTTGTACCTGAAGTTGCTTCTCGCAGACATGTGGAAAATATTACGGTGACCATAGAAGAGGCACTAGAGCTTGCTAATAAAAGCTGGGACGATATCTCTGCTATCGCAGTGACGTATGGCCCGGGATTAGTCGGGGCTCTTCTAGTCGGCGTAGCAGCTGCGAAAGCTATTTCCTTTGCAAAAGGAATTCCACTTATAGGAGTTCATCATATTGCAGGGCATATTTATGCAAATCGTTTGGTGGAGGAAATGCAATTTCCGCTGATCAGTCTAGTTGTTTCTGGTGGACATACAGAGTTAATCTATATGAAAGAGCATGGGCATTTTGAGATTTTAGGTGAAACCCGTGATGATGCGGCCGGAGAGGCTTATGACAAGGTTGCCCGTTCATTGGAATTGCCTTACCCAGGCGGACCGCATATTGATCGGCTAGCTCATGAAGGGGAAGCAAGTATTAGCCTGCCAAGAGCTTGGCTAGAGAAGGATTCGTATGATTTTAGCTTCAGCGGCTTGAAATCGGCTGTATTAAATACGCTTCACAATGCAAAACAGCGAGGAGAAGAAATTCCTGCGGCCAATCTGGCAGCAAGCTTCCAAACTTCAGTAGTTGAGGTTTTAGTAGAAAAGACGATTCGAGCCGCAAGAGAGTATCAGGCTAAACAAATATTATTAGCGGGCGGCGTAGCAGCAAATAAAGGATTACGTTCAGCATTAAGTGAGCGGTGTGCAAAGGAAGGACTGGCTCTAACTATCCCGCCACTTATTCTTTGCACAGATAATGCTGCAATGATCGCGGCGGCTGGATTTGTCTCATACCAACAGGGGAAATTTGCCGATCTTAATTTAAATGGTGTTCCTGGATTAGAATTGACCAACCCTTTTTAGTATAAAGCTAAAAAGGGTTTTTTTGTTCCAATGACCCCCATAAAAGGAATTTGTCTAGGAGAGATGGGAAAGCTACTAAGGATTGTCGATGAGTTGCAAATCAACTTATAAACAATATCCACAATCATTTCTTAACAAATGTAATAAATCTGTTAGTATCTTTGTGGATAATGTGGATAACGATGATGTTTAGTCCATAAAACTCTTATTTATGGTTTTTTTTCTGTTGAAAAGGCTATTTTAACTGTGGATAAATCTGTTGAAAAAATGCATATAACATTATTCGGCATAATCATTCAGCTTCTTGTTATTAACAGGAGGAATACCTTTATGAAAATACAGTTGCTTCGGTGGATGCTTGTATTGGTTGTCATTCTTGAGATCAGTTTTCATAAAGCGGCATTTGCCGCCTCTGCGTCTACAACATCTCCGCTACTAACCACACCATTTATTTCTATAAAGAATCGACAAGTAATTATACTCGCTGTGGATATGTTTTCTTTCAATGATCTTCAAGAGCTGCGGTACCGTCAGCCTTTTGCTGGTCATATGCATAAGGCGGGCTATGCAGCATTAACGATGCGGACTGCCGGACCAAGAACGGCCGCGAATGGCTATCTATTGATGGGTAGCGGAGGACAGGCTCAATATACAGAAGCCAGCGAAACATTGTACCAGGCTAATGAATCCACAAGCAATAATGAAACAGCAGAACAACGAATGAGCCGCCTGACGAATCCGCATACGATTAACAAAAAAAGTACGCTCTTATACCCCGGTATTTTTCGTTTGCAAAGAGATAATGAAAACAAGCCGTATACAGCCCGAATTGGATTAATGGGAGATGGCATTGAACGTGTAGACGGTACGGTAGCTTTTTATGGAAATGCTGATTACGGAGAAAAGAAGCAACGGCATGCCTCGTTACTGGGGGTTACTTCAACCGGAGAGATCAGAAAGGGAATGGTATCGCCCGATATGATATTGGAAAAGGACTTGCGTTATCCTTATGGTCTGCGTACAAAGAAAGATGTTGTTTTACAACAGATTGCAGAGGATAAAAGCTCAAGCCTAATCATTTGGCAATATGGGGATTTGGCAAGATTATACAAACAAATGCCTGAAATGTCACCCTCGCATTTTAAACAGATGTACCATCAAATTATTGGTGATTTAGCAAAGATAGCAGGTCAAATAATTGCTAAACTGCAACCAGGCCAAATGTTTCTGTTGCTATCTGCAGATGCTAATCCAATTGCCATCAAAGAAAAGGGCATATTGACGCCATTTCTCATGTGGACATATTCAGGAGCAAAAACAGGCGAGTTAACGTCCATAACCACACGTCAGCCAGGACTCGTGAGCGGATTGGATCTATTACCAACTGTTTATCATTGGATTCATCTGCCTTTACCCGAACATGTAATTGGGCATGTGATTCATCCTGCAACGAATCAACCAATCCCATTTGTTTCCACGACTGAAGTAAGTCAGGTGAAAGACAATCAGTCGGATTGGAGAATTTCTTCCTTTTTCCAAAAAATAGACCGCATTCATCGTATATATGCGAACAGACCAAGCATTATTTATAGCTTTGTCATCCTTCAGTTGGCCGGCTTATTGTTGGGGCTTTTATTATGGTATCGATATCAGTATCAATCTAGGCCAGTTTCATTGTCTGTGCGTAAATTTGTAAGGCTATTGCTTACTGCATTGCTATTAGTCCCGTTTTTGCTTTTGCTAGAGCCTCTCGTGGATATCTCTTTACCGGTTCTTGCTACAATTTCGCTGTTAGGGATAGTAGCTGGGGTAATGGCCTACTGGTTATCCCGCCTCCCGCTAGCAACTGGTTTTTTTCTGATAGGAGTTTGTACGACAATCGGCTTATTAGTAGATGGATTTACGGGCGCTCACTTGATGAAGCGTTCTTTCCTCGGGTATGACCCGGTCATTGGGGCGCGCTTTTATGGAATAGGTAACGAATATGAGGGGGTATTAATTGGAGCCAGCCTGCTTTTTTTTGCTGCATTTTATCAATGGGAACAAGGGCGGAAAAGAAAGCAAATAAAAGATGAACAGACGAATCTGTCTCTAGTGGGTCTGATTTTGATTATTGTATGTATGGGTATCATTCTATGGTATCTGGCTTCTCCTCAATATGGTACGAATGCAGGGGGATTTTTGGCAACTGGACTTGCGTTTGTGGTTACGTTGTTTCGATTTTATCAAATCCGTCTACGCAAAATAAGCCTCCTCTTGGTAGGAGGAAGCTTATTCGTTGGTATTGCGAGTTTACTTATTATTCATCTGTTTTCGATGCAACCAATGACTCATGTAGGTAAAGTTGCTCATGACATTGTAACGGGTAACTGGATAGAAGTGGGTCAGATTATTCAGCGGAAGCTGGAAATGAATCTTCGCCTAATCCGTGTTTCTTTATGGAGTAAGGTATTTTTTCTATCCCTGTTTATTGTCAGTGTCATCAGCTTTTATCCGCAGCAGTATATGCGTAGATTGTATGCCAGCTATCCTGCCTTGGTTATGGGCTTTAGCGGGATCATGGCAGGTTCGTTGGCTGGTCTTTTTTTAAATGATTCAGGTATTGTGACAGCGGGCACGTCGATCATTTTTTTTGTAAGTCCTGCACTACTCTTAACTCTACAGGAAGATAAGATAGCTAGAAAGTATTAGTCCATCGACAGCTCTTCCCATTCTGCATACAATTGATCAATTGTTGTTCGAGCCTGGCTGATCAGATCATTACGCTTCTGGGCCTCAACATGATCGGAATAAACATCAGGATGGCATAATTCTTCTTCCCAGGTAGCGATTTTTTCCTCGGTATCCTGAATGTTTTTTTCAATTTCTTCTAAACGTCGTTGGCGTTGCCGCTCTTTACGCTTCGCTTCCTTATCAAGCTCATAGTTGCTTTTCTCAGGAGTGTTTGGTCTGGCTGCTGAGGTTTTTGAATTTGTCTGTTCAACCTTTTCCTGAGCTTGTTCTACAAGCTCTTGTTTTTTATCCAGATAGTAGTCGTAATTACCAAGGTAGCTTGTTACTCCAGTCGGAGACATCTCTAGAACGCGAGTAGCCATTTTGTTTAGAAAATATCTGTCATGGGATACAAATAAAATCGTGCCGGGATAGTCATACAGGGCATTCTCTAATACCTCTTTACTGATGATATCCAGATGGTTAGTCGGCTCGTCAAAAATCAAGAAATTGGCTTCTTTTAACATTAACTTAGCCAAAGAGACACGCGCGCGCTCACCGCCGGACAAGTCGCCAATTCTCTTCAACACGTCATCGCCGCTAAACAAGAAGTTTCCAAGGATAGTGCGGACCTCTTTCTCCAGCATTTGCGGATAATCATCCCATAGCTCTGCCAAAATGGTTTTGCTCATATTTAACTCGCGTTGTTCCTGATCATAGTAGCCAATGGTTACATTACTTCCGAGGTCTATATGTCCTTGTTTGGCGGTAAGCTGACCCACAATCGTTTTCAGTAAAGTAGATTTTCCAATCCCGTTTGGTCCTACTAGTGCAACGCGCTCTTCGCGTTCTAAATCAAAGGTCAATTGAGAGGAAAGCGTGACCTCCTCGTAGCCAATGGCAAGATTTCGAACCTTAAGCACGTTATTTCCGCTCATTTTGGCAATTTCAAAGGAGAAATGGGCAGATTTGTTACTCGAAATCGGTTTATCCATTCGATCCATTTTTTCAAGCGTTTTCCGTCTGCTTTGTGCGCGTTTGGTAGTAGATGCTCTTGCGATATTGCGCTGAATAAAATCCTCTAATTTGGCGATTTCTTCCTCTTGCTTTTCAAAACGGCGCAGTTCCTGCTCTATGCGCACCGCCTTTTGATCCAAATAGCGGCTGTAGTTGCCTACATAGCGTTGAGCCTGATGACGCTCTATTTCATAGACGATATTTACTAGCTTATCTAAAAAGTAACGGTCATGGGAAACGACTAGGATAGCACCCTTGTAATTTTGCAAATAGACCTCCAGCCAGGATAGCGTTTCGATATCCAAATAGTTCGTAGGCTCATCCAACAGCAACAAATCAGGTGACTGAAGAAGTAGCTTCGCTAATGCCAGACGTGTTTTTTGGCCGCCGCTTAACGTATAAATGGGTGTTTCATAATCCATGTCTGAAAAACGAAGACCGTGAAGTACACCGCGAATGCTAGCTTCATAGCTATAACCGCCTTTTTCTTTAAAGGCTTCCACGCGATGTGAATAGGTCTCTATAATCTGCTGATATTTTTTTTCGTCCTCAAAGACTGCGGGATCGCCCATCATAGCTTCCATCTTGCGGAGCTCTTTTTCCTCTGATTGAAGATGCTCAAAAACAAGAAGCATCTCTGCCCAGATGGAGTTATTGGATTCCAGACCGCTGTTTTGGGCTAGGTAACCGATAGTTACATCCTTTGGTTTACGAAGCACTCCGCTATCATAGCTAAGTTCGCCTGCTATAATTTTCATCAGCGTAGATTTCCCTGCTCCATTTACTCCAACCAAACCGATCCGTTCTAACGTTTGTACTTGTAAAGATATATCCTGTAAAATGGTTTCAACACCATATGACTTCGTTATGTGCTCTGCTTGTAATAAAATCATAGCTTTCACCCCGAGATGATATTCAGATCTCTATCCTAACAGTGTACCTAAAGCTGAGGTCGGGAACAAGGGGAGCCGATCAATAGGTGGGCAAATAAGGGGGCAAAGTATACACATGCAAGAGAAGAAACGCTTGAGACAGGTGATGATTAGCGAGCGTGATTTGTTGAGTAAAGAGGATCGCAGGCAAAAATCCGATAAGGCTACGCAGCATTTATGGAGTATCAAAGCTGTAAAAGAAGCTCAAACGATTATGTGTTTTAGTTCGTTTGGAAGTGAAATCAATACGTGGTCTTTTATAGAAGAAGCAAGAGAGCGTGACATAAAGGTTGCTCTTCCCCTGACGAATCGAGAGGATAAAAAAATAATACCTTATACATATGAGAGCAGAAGTGGCTTGAAGAAGGGAGCTTACGGTATCTGGGAGCCAGACCCCACACGTTCAACAGAGCTGAAGCTATCAGAGATTAAAGTAGTGATCGTTCCAGGAGTAGCCTTTGACCGGCAAAAAGGGCGTTTAGGGTATGGTGCCGGTTATTATGACCGATTTTTCCAAAGCTTGCCGCATGAACCTAGACGAATTGGATTTTGCTTTGCTATGCAGGTGATTGAAAAAGTGCCAATGGAGCCTTTTGATATCCATTTGGATCAAATCGTCACCGAAGAGGGAATTATCTGAATTTGAAACAATTTGGACATACATTACACCATTCCCAAAAAGATGGTATTGTATAATTGTGATGGTATTGGAGGAGGGTTTAACATGTCAGGATGGAAAATAGGCATCATTACGGCTAGTGATTCAATTGCTGGTGGGGAAAGAGAGGATGATCGAATTCAGTTGGTGCGAGGGTTAGTCAAACAGCACTTGCATACGGAAAACATTATTTATCGTTGTTTACCGGATGATATGGAAGAACTGAAGGAGCATATGATCGAATTGGTGGATCGAGAAAAATGCGATATTCTCATTACCACAGGTGGAACAGGATTGAGTCCGCGGGATGTTACACCGGAAGTAACGTCATGGGTAATTGATCGTCCAGTACCTGGCTTAGCGGAGGAGATGCGTCGTGCAGGTTTAAAGCAATCTCGCCGCGCAATGTTAACACGTGCTGTTGCAGGGACTAGAGGCAACAGTTTGATTTTCAATTTACCAGGAAACCCTAAAGGAGTCGAGGTCTGCTTTATCGCTATTGCAGACATGCTGCCGGATGCATTGCATATTTTGCAAGGCTCAGAAGAAGCCGGTGAAGACTGGGGTGGAATCGGATGGTAGAAAAGCCGAACTTTAAAGTCGTGCCTGTCCGCGAAGCGGTGGGCATGATTTTGCCTCATGATATGACGCAGATTTTACCCGGGGAGTTCAAGGGTAGGTTGTTTAAAAAAGGGCATGTTATTAAAACAGAAGACATAGAACCGCTGCTTTCTATAGGAAAAGAGCATATTTATATCATGGATATGCCTCCTGGCTTTATCCATGAAGAAGAGGCAGGTCAAAGAATTGCCCAAGCTGTTGCAGGCACAAATCTTATTTTAACAGAGCCTTATGAAGGTAAGGTTACAATGAAGGCAAAAACGAACGGACTTTGTAAAATCAATGAGCAGGCCGTTCATGCTTTAAATGAATTAGATGGTATAGCCCTTTCCACTATTCTAACGAATCAAGTGGTAACAAAGGGGCAGTCTGTGGCTGCTACTCGTATTATCCCTTTGATTATGAAAGAAGAAAACATTCTCGTGTTAGAACGTTTGGCTAAGCAGTTTGAAGGACCGATCGTGGATGTGCTGCCCATTCCTGCTCGCAGGGTAGGAGTGGTCACGACAGGAAGTGAGGTTTATCAGGGACGAATCCAAGATAAGTTTGGCCCCGCTATTAGAGCTAAGGTAGAAGCGCTAGGCTCTCAAATAGTTGAACAACGGTTTGCCCCAGATGATAAAGAAATGATACAACATGAGATAGAATATTTCCTGGCACAAGAAGTTGATCTCATCTGTGTAACAGGCGGTATGTCTGTTGATCCAGATGATAAGACACCCGGAGCTATTGCTGGTGTAGGCTCTGATGTTATACGTTATGGAACGCCGATGTTGCCTGGTTCTATGCTAATGATCGCCTATAAAGGAGATACCCCTATTCTAGGCTTACCTGGAGCGGTGATGCATGAGCCTGTTACATCGTTTGACGTCTTTTTGCCTAGAATCCTGTATGGAGAGCGCATCCAAGAAAGTGATATGACACGACTTGGTTATGGTGGTTTACGGAAGTGTTAATAATCAAATGAGTGGAGATGTTGATTATGAGTGGAATTGGAGCTTCAGGTTTTGTTATATTGATCATTTTAGCTATCATCTTCTTTGGGCCTAAAAAGCTGCCAGAGTTGGGAAGAGCTATGGGCAGTACTTTGCGAGAGTTCAAAAAAGCAACAAGCGGACTTGCTAATGATGATTTTGACGAGAATAAAAAAGAGAAACCAGCCGAACAGCAAGTGGTAGCAGCGACTGCTAAACCGGCGGACACAGTGGAGACCTCAGAGAAAATTGATCGTGAAAAGCTAGAGCGTGAAATTCGTGAGCGTCTGGAACGCGAGCGTCTAGAAAAGGAGATTCGCGCAAAAATCGAACAGGAGCGTAAAGAAGCGTCCTCTTCCAGCGAACCAAAAGCGTAAGAAGAAGGTAGGCAGGTTGGATGAGTAAACAAAGAGAAATGACTATATGGGAACATATTGGCGAATTGCGTAATCGTCTTTTAATTGTTCTACTCGTTTTTGTTATCGGATTAGCAGTGGGACTATACTACGCCGGGCCGGTTGTTATGTATCTACAGCAAACGCCTATGACTAATCTTTCTATGAATACATTAGTTTCCTTGAAGCCTTCCGATGCTTTGCAGGTGTACATGCAGTTTGCTTTCCTGGTTTCGATGATTCTAACTACACCTGTATTTTTGTTACAGCTATGGGCGTTTGTTAAACCAGGTTTAAAGCCACATGAAACAAAGCTAACTCTATCGTTTATTCCCGTTATTTGTCTGTTGTTTCTGATTGGATTAGCTTTTGGCTATTATGTTGTGTTCCCGTTAGTGGTTCTGTTTATGACTAACATTAACGTTCAGTTGGGTACCCCAGTCATGTGGGGATTAGGTGAGTACTTCTCTTTTATGTTTAATATGGTTGTACCTTTTGGATTTTTGTTTGAACTTCCGATCCTGGTGATTTTACTAACAAGGCTGCGGATTATCAATCCGGTAAGGCTGTCTAAAATAAGAAGATACGCATATTTTATTTTAGCTTTTATTGCAATTGTGATTACACCTCCTGACTTCATGAGTGACTTTATCGTAATGATTCCGTTGTTTGTTTTGTATGAGATCAGTGTGTTTCTGTCCAAAGTCATTTACCGTCGGCAGTTGAAAGAGGATGAGGCGTGGGAACGTGAATACGGTATCGCGGAAGTTCAAGCTGATTCTGAAATGAAATAGTTTCAAAGAGCATAAAGTTATATTTATGCTCTTTTTGTGTAAATATAGTTGCAGAACTTGTCATGAATCGGTAGGATTCTTAAGTAGGAACCAAAAATTGGAGGTGCTTGAAGCTTGAACGAGAATTATTCGGAGCAAGTGTATCGGGAAGAGAGTAACTTTCCTAAAATTTTGAGATTGTTTGCCATTTCACTGCTGGTGTCAACGATTGGTAGTGCGGTAGGAACAGCATTTGTTCCCCCGGCCTTTATCCTGCCACTGGTTGTTGTTGAATTGCTAATGCTGATCGGTGCCTTTTTTATGCGTAGAAAGGGTGTTCGAATCGGGTATGGATTCTTATTCGCCTTTGTGTTCATCAGTGGAATCACGCTTGGGCCAACGCTTCAATACTACGCAATGAAAAATGGGGCCTTGCTGGTTAACGCAGCTTTCCTCATCACTACCGTTATCTTTATTTCACTGGCTGGTTATGCTTATGTGTCCAAACGCGACTTCAGTTCAATCGGCGGCTTTTTGTTTGCAGCTCTTATTGGCTTGATCCTGTTACAGGTGCTAAATCTGTTTATTCCATTAGGAACGGGAATGCAGCTATTAATAGCATCTGGCGGGATTTTGATTTTTAGCGGCTATATCCTATATGATGTGTCTCAGTTCAAACATGGGGTAGCAGATGATGATATCCCAATGGCTGTTATTTCGCTTTACCTCGATTTTATCAATTTGTTCTTGTCATTGCTCCGTCTTTTAGGAATTTTAAATAGTGATGATTAGTTCTTAAAAAATGAATGTGCCCCCCTCTGAGCTTTTTCAGGAGGGGGGCTTTTGCGTATGGATATTAAGCTTATTGTTTTACAGAAATACTTGCTCTGTTTGGTATAGCTGCTTTTTGTCGAGCAAATACTATATGGACGAAATGGCTTGAAAAGGAGTGAAATAGATGAAAAAAAGAAGGTGGATTGTAGTATCTGCTATTTTTTTATCCGTATCGGCGGTGGTGGCTGGTTTCACTATGATGAAGGCAGGTGCAATCTCAGGAATTCTCCCATTCTTGCATAAGGGTGAGCAAGCAACGGCCACTAGCGGTGCCCCAACAGGAAACGATTCAGATGGAGCGCAGATAGCTGGAGAGAATGTCGAGCTATTTGATAGCGACCAGCAAAAGGTTGTATCCCATTACTCAAATAGCACTCTCTTTCAACAGGAAGCGCAAACGATTTTACACTCAGTGAGCGGGAGAGTCCAGGATATTAGCCCGCAGTTGGAGCATTGTTATATTTTAAAAATCCCTGTGGACCCTCCAATAAAAGTATCTGTTCCGAAAGAAAAGATAAAAGATCATATCGCGCGAGTTTTTGTGGTGATGCCAAAGAACGGGAAACGCAAACCATGGCTTATCCTGCATAATCAGCGTGAGGAAACCATATTAGCGGAGTTTACCAGAGATGTAAGGGCGATACGTGAACTCATCAAGAAATAATTTATTTGGTTGCAGAGAGTGTAACGAAGTTTTCGGTAAAGTAGTCAGAAAAGACACCTACGCCTAGCTCTTCAAATTGCTTTTCGAGCACATTTTTACGATGTCCCAAGCTGTTTAACCAGCTTTGAGAGGCCTCAATAGCATCAGGAAATCCGGCGGCAATATTTTCTCCTGCCATTCGATAGGACAGACCGTTTTTCTTCAGTCGGTCAAATGGAGATAAGCCTGTTGTTGCGGAAATATGATCAAAATACTGATTGCGCTGCATATCAATGCTATGATTACGGGCTGTAATGGCTGCTTTTTCGTTCCAACGCAATGGTGGAATTTGATAGCGATAACGAATGACATTGGTTAAATCTAATATCTGACGTTCCATCGCTCGATTAATCTCCTCCTGACTTTTAGCATCAGGGGTGGGAGGCGTGAAATTGGGTGCTTCCCCTGTATAAGTCCACTTCGTTTCGGAGAATCCGCCCTGAAGCAGAACTAGCTTGTCGATGAGTCGGATGCCAGTAACCTTCTGTTGGTTGTGCTTGTCCAAGTAAAATAAGACAGGAATATCACCTACAAGCTGTAACGGCCGCTCTGCTCGGTCATTTTTTATTTCCACAAATGTATCCTCATAAGAAAAGGTAACGCGCTCCTGTAAAGAATAGCTCCTTTTGAGCGTATCATATGAAGTGCCAATACGTATTTGATTGGTTAAAGCGGCTTTCGAACTATTGGAAAAGACATCTACTACCTTCCCTTTTAAAATGCCAACCTGTACATAACGATCAGGATGCTTGTTATAGATCCACCATTCATATCCCAATAAGCTGGGTTCCCGACGATCAGGGATACCTAATGCAGCTTCCACCTGTTGGGAACTCATATGCAAGGAGACCCCAAAAAGAATAGGATCAGAAACAAGGGGCTTCGTGGGGGTCTCTCTTTTTTCCGTCGTAGATAAAACTTGCTTCATAGAAGGAGTGACTATTCGCTGATTTTGCTGAAGGGGCGATTTAGCAGACGCAGTGTGCCCAGGTGTCAGCGTTGTCAGGAAAACAGCTTTCGTCGTTTCTTTTACTGTTTCAATGACATCAGCAGAGGTACCCTTGGTATATTTGTCAGAGTCTGATGCATGTAGCGTGCTTGTTTTCGTAAAAAGAGGGGAGAAGATCATCCGCATATGACTTTTCGTCTCGGATGAGGCTTGCGTGCTTGTTTGCAACAAAACAAAAAGTGAAAGTCCAAGAGCTGTAACAAGAAACCAGCTTTTTTTAGGCATGTACGATTCCTCCTCGGAGTCTAGCAAATCTTTCTCTATTTCATCTATAAGTAAATATCGTCAAGTATAGAACTAATAAATAGAGTTTTGTATAAAAGAAAAGAAGGTGGAATAAGAGAGTTCCAGAAGATATATGTATGAAGAGACTGGATGCTTAGTCCCAGACCTTACAGGGATAGAAGTTTTTGTCTGTAAATGTACTTGAAAATACTTGCAAAGCATTCAGTGATTTATTATTATAGGAATTGGGTGTTAGCACTCCTTAAAGGTGAGTGCTAACCGTTTAAGAAAAATTATGTACTATCTTTGAGGAGGGTGTTTTTTGTGTTGAAGCCATTAGGTGATCGTGTCGTACTTGAACCAATTTCTAAAGAAGAAACAACTGCTAGTGGTATTGTTTTGCCTGATACTGCAAAGGAAAAACCACAAGAAGGTCGCATTGTTGCAGTGGGTTCTGGTCGCATTGAAAACGGTGAGCGTATCGCCCTTGAAGTAAAAGAAGGCGATAAAGTAATCTTCTCTAAATATGCTGGTACAGAAGTTAAGCTGGACAACAAAGAATATTTGGTACTTCGTGAGTCCGATATTTTGGCAGTTATCGGCTAAGGTACCGTCACATACTGATTTACCCTAAACACATATTTCTATTTGGAGGTTGAGTATTAGATGGCAAAGCAAATCAAGTTCTCCGAAGATGCACGTCGCTCTATGTTGCGCGGTGTAGAAACTCTTGCAAATGCAGTTAAAGTAACACTTGGACCTAAAGGTCGTAACGTTGTTTTGGAAAAAAAATTCGGTTCTCCATTGATTACAAATGATGGTGTAACGATTGCAAAAGAAATCGAACTAGAAGATGCATACGAAAACATGGGTGCGCAATTAGTTAAAGAAGTTGCTACTAAAACCAACGATATCGCTGGTGACGGTACAACTACTGCAACAGTACTTGCTGCTTCCATGATTCGCGAAGGTCTAAAAAATGTAACTGCTGGTGCTAACCCAATGGTGATTCGTCGCGGTATGGATAAAGCTGTTCGTGCTGCTGTAGAAGAAATCCATTCTATTTCCAAACCAGTAGAAAGCAAAGCTGCAATCGCACAAGTTGCTTCTATTTCTGCTGATGATCCTGAAGTAGGTAGCTTGATTGCTGAAGCTATGGAAAAAGTAGGGAAAGACGGCGTAATTACTGTTGAAGAATCCAAAGGTTTCGCAACAGAGCTTGAAGTGGTTGAAGGTATGCAATTCGACCGTGGATACGCTTCTCCTTACATGATCACTGATACTGATAAAATGGAAGCTGTTCTTAGCAACCCATTTATCTTAATCACTGATAAAAAAATCGGAAACATCCAAGAAGTATTGCCAGTACTTGAGCAAGTAGTACAAAGCGGCAAACCTTTAGTTATCATTGCTGAAGATGTTGAAGGCGAAGCTTTGGCTACACTGGTAGTTAATAAATTGCGTGGTACATTTACAGCGGTAGCGGTAAAAGCTCCTGGATTTGGTGATCGTCGTAAAGCGATGTTGCAAGATATCGCTATTCTTACTGGCGGTGAAGTAATCACTGAAGAATTGGGACTTGATCTTAAAGCTACAAAAATCGAACAATTGGGCCGTGCTGCGAAAGTTGTTGTTACTAAAGAAAACACAACAATCGTTGAAGGTTCTGGGGATAAAGCAGCTATCGAAGGTCGTGTAGCTCAAATCCGTCAACAAATCGAAGACACTACATCTGAATTTGATCGTGAAAAATTGCAAGAACGTCTAGCTAAATTAGCTGGTGGTGTTGCAGTTGTTAAAGTTGGTGCTGCTACAGAAACTGAGTTGAAAGAGAAAAAACTTCGTATTGAAGATGCTCTGAACTCTACTCGTGCGGCTGTAGAAGAAGGCATCGTAGCAGGTGGCGGTACAACACTAATTTCTGTTATGCATGCTATCGAGAAGCTAAACCTTCAAGGAGAAGAAGGTCTAGGTGCCCAAATCGTTCTTCGTGCTTTGGAAGAACCTGTACGCCAAATCGCAGCAAATGCTGGATTGGAAGGTTCCGTAATCGTAGAACGTCTGAAAAAAGAAGAACTAGGTATTGGCTTCAATGCTGCTACTGAACAATGGGTAAATATGATTGAAGAGGGTATTGTAGACGCAGCTAAAGTAACTCGTTCTGCTCTATCTAATGCTGCTTCAGTTGCTGCTATGTTCTTAACTACAGAAGCGGTTGTTGCAGATAAACCAGAAGAAAATAAACCAGCAATGCCAGACATGGGTGCTATGGGTGGCATGGGCGGAATGGGTATGATGTAAGCAGTTATACCCAAACTGCGAAGAGGTGACGATTTTGTCACCTCTTTTTCCTTTGTTGTGAGTGAAAATATTTACAGGATTATTGCTAGGATTTCACGAGAGAGCTTATGCTATAGAGAACCTCGGTTTAGTAGAAAGCTTTCTTGGTTATAGATAATCAAGATGACGTTTTTGTTTATTCTAGAGAAAAGTGGATGCTGTTTTTATAAGTTAGTTTAATTAGGATTGAAAAATATTTAGGGAAAAATAAAAAAACTTGCATAACCTGTCTTTAGTTTGGTATTATAAAAAGCGTCGCTTTAAGCGATGTTACCAACTCTATAAAAAAATCTCTTAAAAAGTTTTAAAAAACTATTGACTTTAAGATGATGATCTGATAGAGTTATAAAGGTAAGCGAGAGACGAGATGAACTCGCTTTAAGCTGAAAAGTGCTCT
>NZ_JAUKFY010000021.1 GCF_030489605.1 Brevibacillus laterosporus | reverse complement strand
CAGAGCGTTTGGAGCGATTTCTTATTTGTAGTCACCTATCAGATAATTATAGAATGGGGCATCTACATAAAAAGGGTAGGAGGTAACTTTTACCTTAGGGTCAATCTTCTTAAAACCAGCAACAACTTGTGCGGATTTCTCGTTTAACGAGAAGGATTGAGCCACATAATTGTCTTTTTCCATATAGTTATTGGTAATCTGTTTATACCCTTTCATTTCATTCATGGAGAAGTAAAGTGGCTGCCACCAAGATGAAATAAGCAAACCAGTTTGATCTTCCGAATCTTTTTTTGCATAGGAATGAATGATTTTATCGAAGGCTTCTTTATCAGCTACAGATGTGAATTCAAAACTGATATCGTATTCTTTGGAGTAGGCGATGTATTTTCCGTTATCAATCTTTACTACTTGATAGTCAAAAGTGATGACAGGCTGACCCCATTCGGCTAAATAGATAAAAGCAGATGTTTTCGGCTCCAGTTGTACTTTTGCTGCCAGCCCCTCACTTTTTAGCAAACCGATCAGTTGAAGGGCATGCTGTATGTCACTATGGCCATAGGTGAGTGAAAGAGCCGGGTCAAACCGTGGAGCGAATCGTTTATCCTTGAGATTGTACCCCGTGACGATATCTTGTTTAAGTGCCTCGTTTACGATCTTTTGTAAGTCCTCAGCTTTGATTAAGTTGGTGGTTTTCCAAGAGTGAGAAACCTTATTGTAAATATCCTCATCAGTTGTAAAACCAAGGAAATGCTTATATTCCCCTTTATATTCCAGTACTTTGCCGATCAAGACAGTTGCTACATCGGGCGAAACAGCTTGATTTTTGATAACTGCTTGAGCAAGAGTTGCTGGGAGTAGCTTTGTATCGATTGCTACGGCAATCTCTTGCGCTGCCTTAATAGGAAGCTGACCTGTTTTATATGAGAGGGATGCAGAAGCAAAGGCTTTTTTAACTTTCGCTTCCGGATACGTATAGGCTAATTCTTTAAGACCAGCAGCACGGACTGTGTAAGAGACGGCATCTTGAGCGGTTAATGGTTCATTTGGCTTAAGTGTTGTGGCATTAACGATCCCTTGTTCTTGCAGAGCGCTAGCGGCCTGTGCTAAAGTAGAACCCTCTTTTACATCAGTAAATGAGATTTTGCTCTCTTTTGATGGTTGTAAAGCAAGTATAGTCGTTAGAGCTTGTAGATAATCAGCTCGGGTTACCTGTTTTGGAAAGGTTAGCTGATAATTCGTTTGTAAGAATTGGGCATATTCATTCAATTGAGGGGCAGTGACGGAAGAAGATGCCCCCTGAGTGGCAAGCAGTAAAGTCTCCTGAGCATAAACAGATGGAGAAGCTGTTAAGACACTTAAAGCTAAGACAAAAGCTAGTCCAGATTTTTTTATTGGATGCAGGGTTCGTTTCATGTTAGTTTGACCTCCCAATTTAGATAAATTTTAACTGAACTAAACTTTTTTTGCAGAAAAAGGTTTAGTTTGCTACCTGTCAGTAAAATCCATAAAATTACAATACAAAGTCGCTTTTATACCCATATTATAAAGGGATAGAAGAGCTTTTTAAAAGGATTATTTTTTTGGAATGTAAGTAAAATGCATTAAAAATTCTGTTTATTAATCAAAAAAAACGAATTAACTAGCTAAAATACGTACAATGTTTTGTTTTATCTTGATTAAATTCGGATATTAAAATAAAATAAGATTGCGCCGATCAATTGTTGATTTCTTTTCGGTAATGTTGTGTTTTGTGGTATTCTGACAAACTACATATGAGTTAAGACAGAAAAAACAACAGGGAGGTTTCTTATGCATAAGTGGGAAGCTATAGACGAAGCTAACAAATACATAAAAGAAAGAATAAACCAAACACCAACCATCGGATTGATTCTAGGATCGGGCTTAGGTGAATTAGCGGAAGAGTTAGCTGATGCCATTGTTATTCCCTATCAAGAAATTCCTCATTTTGTGATGTCGACAGTGGATTATCATGCAGGTAAACTAATTGTTGGCAAGCTTGAAGGGAAGACGGTTGTTGCTATGCAAGGCCGCTTTCATTATTATGAAGGTCACAGTCTCGAATCGGTAACATTTCCAATTCGAGTAATGAAAATGCTGGGGGTTGAGCAACTTATTTTAACTAACGCAAGTGGAGGCTTACATATCGACCAGCAGCCAGGGGATTTAATGTTAGTGACGGATCACATTAACTTAATGGGGATAAATCCGCTGATTGGGGTTAATGATGAGAGGCTGGGAGATCGCTTTCCTGATATGAGTGAGACCTATTGTAAATCCTTAGCTCAGTTGGCAAGACAGGTAGCAACACAGATAAGTGTGCCTTTAAAAGAGGGTGTCTATGTAGCTTTTACAGGCCCTTCCTTTGAAACGCCAGCTGAAATCAGAATGGCGCGGGCAATAGGGGGAGATGCAGTAGGCATGTCAACAGTACCAGAGGTGATTGTAGCGAATCATGCTGGTATTAAAGTGCTGACTATCTCATGCATTTGTAATTTAGCGGCTGGAATTTTACCTCAACCTATTACGGCTGAAGAGGTATACGAGGCGGCAGGACAAGCAAAAGAGAATTTTTCTAAGCTTCTACGAGGCATCGTGGGGAATATGTAAGTCACAAGGTTATAAGAATAGGTATTAAATAAAAAACAGAGGTGTAAGTCATCATGGATTTTCTACGAGGCCTCCTTGGGGTTATTGCTGTTCTATTTATTGCATTCTTGTTTTGTAACAATAAGAAAGGGATTAGATGGCGTCCGATTGCTGGGGGATTAGCTATCCAGTTTCTTTTTGCATTCATTGTGTTAAAATGGGAGGCAGGTCGAGCTGTACTAAGTAAGTTCACTGACGTAATGAACCATATTATTGGTTATGCGAATGAAGGGATCAGATTCCTTTTTGGCGGACTGTACACTCCTGATTCTAAAATTACGTTTGTCGTAGCATTTAATGTTGTGCCGATGGTTATTTTTTTCGCAGCACTGATTTCTGTTTTATATTATGTAGGCGTTATGCAGCTATTTATCAAATACATTGGTGGCGGTATTTCCAAAATATTAGGTACGAGTAAAGCTGAGTCAATGTCAGCAGCGGCGAATATTTTTGTGGGTCAAACGGAAGCGCCTTTAGTTATTCGTCCCTTTTTAAGCCAGCTTACACGCTCAGAGCTGTTTGCTGTTCTGACAGGGGGACTTGCTTCTATAGCGGGAACAGTGCTTGCTTCCTACTCTTTACTAGGTATCCCGATGGAATATTTGCTTGCGGCGAGCTTTATGGCTGCTCCTGCTGGATTAGTTATAGCCAAGCTATTCTTCCCGGAGACTGAAAATATAAAAGACCGGGAAATAAAACTGGAAAAAAATGAATCAGCGAATATATTTGATGCAGCAGCGCGCGGGGCTGGGGACGGCCTGTTTTTGGCATTGAATGTAGGAGCGATGCTGTTGGCATTTGTAGCCTTGGTTGCTATGGTGAATGGTTTGCTTGGCTATATTGGAGGACTGTTTGGCATGGAGATAACCTTGCAGCGAATTTTTGGTTATCTTTTCTCTCCTTTGGCTTTTGCAGTTGGGGTACCATGGAGTGAGGCTGTTCAAGCTGGTTCTTATATCGGACAAAAAATCGTTTTGAACGAATTTGTTGCTTATATTGATATGGCTAAGAATATGGCAAATTTGACACCTAAAACAGTAGCAATCCTAAGCTTTGCGCTTTGCGGATTTGCTAACTTTGGTTCTATGGCAATGCTGATTGGTGGACTTGGTTCACTTGTGCCTGAGCGTCGAAGTGAAATTGCTCAGGTTGGCATGAAGGTTATCTTTGCCGGCACATTGGCTTCCTTGTTAAATGGTGCGATTGCTGGGATGTTCTTGTAAGGGGTAAAACCACAAAAAGCAGTTCCTTACCTATGATGTAAGCAGGAACTGCTTTTTTGTATGTTGTCACTTTTTCTACGTCTTCTCATGCCTGGAAGTTTTATGAAGAGGAAGATGTTTCCTCGAAAGCAGTATCAATATCCTCATCGTCAATCTCAATATTATATCTGCTCAAAAGCTGTCGCCATTCTATAGATAAGGGTTGGTCTGTGATCACTTTCGTAATGCCTTGAAAGTCAGTAATAAAAGTAAAACCAGCTTTATCAATTTTAGTATGATCGAGCACTAGGATTTTTTGCTCTGAGTTTTTTAACATCAGTTTTCTAATTTCGGCTTCAAATTCGTTAGAGTCTGTAGCGCCTCGTTGAAGATGAAGACCGGTACAGGAAACGAAGGATGCATCGGCAAAATAATGAGATAGGGCTCGTGTTGCTGAGTGGCTAACATATGAAAGGGAACGGCGTTGTAGTGTTCCTCCTGTGGAAATTAGCTTTACGTGCTCAGCATCGGATAGCTCTAGCTCGACCTTAAATGAATTAGTGATAACCGTAAGATTCTGTTTATTTTTTATTTTTTTGGCAATATATAATGAAGTCGTGCTGGAATCAAGCATGATTGTATCGCCGCTTTTTATGAGCTGAGCGCATTTTTCTCCTAGTTTTTCCTTTACATCGACATAATAGCTTTCACGTACCCAGAGAGGGAAATCAGAGCGCAGTCCATCTTCTAAAATAGCTCCTCCGTATGTACGCACTAAAATGCCTTCCTTCTCTAATTTGTCTAAATCACGACGAATAGTCTCTTCAGAAACAGAGAATTGTTTACTGAGCTCTGTTACCATGACATTTCCTTGTTCAAATAGCATGTTCATGATTTTTTTGCGACGTTCGATTGCTAACATAATACCTCCCAAAACAATGATCTATCCCAATCGACCTACAGGTATGTCTCTTGCCAAAAAGGATACCAAAAATAACGTTGTAAAAAAAGATAGGAAGAAAAGAAATTTGAATCAGCATTTACAGAAATTCAGGTGGGGTGTCGAAAAAGTTTGGTCAAAGAGCTGGAAGCAGTTGAAAATGAGTATATAGATTAGTAAAATCAAGGTATCGGTCAACAAGAATGTTTGATTGTGTGGTTTTATGTGTTTTCTGATTAGTAGCAGAAAAATTTTTGTTTTTTTGCTATAACAAAGATAAGACAAATCGCAATCCTAAGTCATTTAAATTTGAATTGGCTTATTACAAATAGGGGGAGGCTCTCACATGGCGACGTTTATTCAATCGGTCCGTTTTGAAGACAATACTTTATTTATTTTAGATCAGACGAAACTTCCAACTTTGAAAGAATTTTTAGAAATAGACAACATAAAGGATGCCTGGGATGCCATTAAGGAGTTAAAGGTAAGAGGAGCTCCTGCGATTGGGATTGCTGCCGCTTATGGACTGCTGCTTGGTATCCATGATGCACCTGAGAACTCCTTTGAGGTCTTCTACGAGGTATTCACAAAGCATAAGGAGTACCTTGCGTCTTCACGGCCTACAGCAGTTAACCTATTTTGGGCATTAAACCGTATGGAGCAACGGGCTTTGGCTGACCAGCACCTACCAGTGGCTGAAATTAAACAGCGTCTTGTTACAGAAGCGCATGCGATTCGTGCTGAGGACGAAGAAACATGCCGGATGATTGGCGAATATGCATTGACGTTGTTTAAAGACGGCATGGGCGTGTTAACGCATTGTAATGCTGGTGGAATTGCTACGGCACGTTATGGTACAGCACTTGCACCTATTTATTTAGCAAAAGAAAAAGGCTGGGATATCAAGGTATTTGCCGACGAGACTCGTCCCTTGCTGCAAGGAGCTCGTCTGACGGCATGGGAATTACATGAAGCGGGTATTGATGTGACGCTAATTACGGACAGCATGGCTGCAATGGTGATGTCTAAAGGCTGGGTACAGGCAGTTATCGTTGGATGCGATCGGGTTGCTGCAAATGGTGATGTAGCGAACAAAATTGGAACGTATGGTGTGGCACTGCTGGCAAAGGCCCATCGCATTCCATTTTATGTAGCAGCCCCAATGTCCACAATCGATCTTGATACTGCTACAGGAGAACAGATTCCGATTGAGGAGCGGGAAGCTGGTGAAATTATTGAAGGGTTTGGCAAGCAAACGGCACCGCATGATGTCAAAGTATTTAACCCTGCCTTTGATGTAACTCCGCACGATTTAATAACAGCAATCATTACTGAGAAGGGTATTTTACGAGCTCCTTACAACAGTGCACTGACAGAGCTGTTCCAGATCACTGCAAAAAGCAACTAGATGGCCCACAGGAAACAAGGAGGACAAAACTAATCATGACCGAACCAACGTACGAACAGATGAAAGATGAAGCTAAAATCAAACAGGATATCTGTGAGATTGGGCGTAAAGTATATGAAAAAGGCTTTGGCGCGGCTAACGATGGAAATATTTCGGTTCGTCTTTCTTCCAACGAGATCTGGATCACGCCGACCGGCGTAAGTAAAGGAGCTTTGCAGCCAGATATGCTGGTCAAAGTAAACCTGCAAGGGGAAGTATTAGAAGGAGAGCTTCAACCAACCTCTGAGATGAAAATGCACTTGAAAGTATACGAAATGCGTCCAGACATTAGCGGGATCGTTCATGTTCACCCTCCGTATGCTACAGCTTTTGCCATAGCAGGCATTCCCTTAGATTTTGCAACCCTGCCGGAATCGGTAGTGTTGCTTGGAACGATACCTTTAGCCAAATATGCGACTCCTTCCACCCTTGCTCTCCCTGAATCCATTGCTCCTCATATCATGAACCATCAGGGGGTTTTACTAGAAAACCACGGGGCCCTTACATGGGGAAAAGATCTGCAAACAGCCTACTATTTGATGGAGTCGCTCGAATTTACTGCAAAAATTAATTGGATTGCGAAACAAATGAACGGAGCACGGGAATTGTCAGCAGAACGGGTGCAAGAGCTAGTAGCGTTACGAGAGAAAATGGGATTAATGGGGGAAACGCCAACAGGAGTCATTTGTCCACCAGGAATCGATGTATGCTCTGTAAATGAACAAGCTTTGAAAGAACCACAACCACTGACAGTCAAATTAGATGAACAACAAATGGAAGAGCTTGTTAGCCGGGTAACCAAGGCGGTTATTTCCGAGCTGCAGCATCCAAAACTGAAATAGGAAACGGTTTGATAAAAAAAATGCGAAGCCTGATTTCAAGGTTTTCGCATTTTTCGTTTGGTTTAAAAGTTATGTAAAAAAAAGAATGTATACTATAAAACAGATGTGATAGGATATAGGAATGCTTCTACTAGGAAGTATGTATTTAAAGGGGGGAATCAGATGGAAACCGTAAAAAAACCGCATATTTTATCAAGTCCATTTATACGGGTTATTCTGTTGTCAGGTGTATTTTTACAGCTAGGTACATGGGTGCGAAATTTTGCTATCCTTTTGTATGTTATGGAAGTTACCAATAATGATCCTTATGCGGTCTCCATGATTTCTGTGGCCGAATTTGCTCCAATCTTTATTTTCTCATTTATAGGCGGGACGTTTGCTGACCGTTGGAGACCAAAAAGAACAATGGTGTGGTGTGATATTTTAAGTGCCGCTTCTGTTTTTGGGGTTCTATTGACTCTTATGTTTGGATCTTGGAAAGCAATATTCTTTGTTACGCTGTTTTCTGCTATCCTGTCTCAATTTTCGCAACCATCGGCAATGAAGCTATTTAAACAGCATGTTCCAGCAGAACAGTTGCAAGCAGGAATGGCGATGTTTCAAACGCTGATGGCAATCTTTATGATTGTTGGACCAGCTATTGGCACCATGGTATTTCAGAGCTTCGGAATCGACGTTTCGATCGCCCTGACAGGACTTGCCTTTTTAGTCTCAGCAGCGGTGCTTTATAGATTACCAGCTGATTTGAAGCCGAGGAAGAATGATGCTACCACTGGTATTTTAAAAGAGATGACTGACGGATTCCGTTACGTTTGGTCAAAAAATGTATTACGGACGCTCAGCTTCTGCTTTATTATGGCAGGTTTAGCAGTGGGGCTATTACAGCCTTTGGGTGTATTTATTGTAGTGGAGCAGCTAGGATTGCCTAAGGAAAACCTCCAATGGTTTTTGATGACCAATGGTGCGGCTATGCTGGTGGGTGGGGGATTAGTTATGGCGATCTCTAAAAAAATCTCTGCTCAGAAGCTATTAGCTATCGGGATGATTAGCAGTGCGATTTCGGTAATTGGCATTAGTTTTTCACAAAATTTTATCCTAGCCCTTGCTTTTCAATTTATTAACGGATTGTTTTTCCCCTGTATTCATATTGGGGTCAATACGCTGATCCTAATGTCTGCGGAAGAAGAATTTGTTGGTCGGGTCAATGGCGTGCTTAGCCCTTTATTTTCCGGAATGATGGTTGTGATGATGAGCGTATCTGGTGTTGTAAAAGAAACGTTTACGCTGCAGGGAAGCTACCAGATAGCAGGATTATTTTTTATAATCGGGGTCTGTGCAGTGATTCCGCTGTTTAAACTTCAGCTACAAAAGCCGGAGCATACGGAGAAAACGTCTCAGCCAGCCTCTGAACCGCAGCCGGAATAGTAGGATATACATCGTTTTTTAGATAGTTGAATAAAGAAAACACACAAGTCAGCTTAATTTACTGGTTTGTGTGTTTTTTTATTTATATGCAAAGGATTAGCTTACATATTCCATTCTAATTGTCTGCCGCCGATAATGTGGTAATGCAAGTGGAAGACCGTTTGTTGTCCATGCTTTCCGATATTTGTCACCACACGGAATCCGTTTTCCTCCAAACCAGCTTCTTTTGCCACTTTTTGAATTGCCAAATGGAGACTACCAATTCGTTCTTTATCTGATTCATCCACACCCATAACAGAGGAAATATGTTTTTTAGGGATGACTAGGATATGTACAGGCGCGATGGGATTAATATCGTGAAACGCGTAGACATCATCATCCTCGTATACTTTTTTGGAAGGGATTTCACCTTGAATAATTTTACAAAATAAGCAATCCATCTAAATTTCTCCTCTCAAAGTTTAATATTCTTCCTCTTATTGTAGTAAAATTCCAGTGAATTTACTAGTTTGCTTCCTAATTCAGTGCATTATTTTCTGGGAAACCGCAAAAAGAGGCAAAAATCCAACTTATTATGAATACAAATAGCAAAATCATACATACTTAAGTAGAGAGGGAATTTGTTACAAGAGTGCGAAAGTTATCAGTAAAATCAAAAAACATAGGGCGTTTTATATTTCATTTTTTGTAATATTCCTTTACAATGTTAGAAATCCTTTATCATAGTAGAGAAAGAGAGTGGGGGAAACCATGGCACAACAGGCGACAAAGATGACGGAAAACCTAAATCCGTACGAAATTGTTCAAAAACAAATTGAGAATGCTGCTAAATTGCTTGATCTTCCTCGAGCAGCGGTAGAGATTTTGAAAAAGCCCAAACGTGTTGTCAGTGTATCTTTTCCAGTGAAGATGGATGATGGAACTGTTCGTGTATTTGATGGGTATCGTTCGCAACATAATGATGCCATTGGTCCGACTAAGGGAGGAATTCGCTTCCATCCGCAAGTAACTCTTGATGAAGTTAAGGCTCTGTCTATGTGGATGTCTTTTAAATGCGGTGTTGTGCATTTGCCATATGGTGGCGGTAAAGGCGGAGTCATCTGTGATCCGCGTACGATGAGTCAGGGAGAATTAGAGCGTGTCAGCAGAGGATTTATGGAGGCTATTCACGATGTAGTTGGACCTGAAAAGGATATTCCTGCCCCCGATGTTTACACGAATGCGCAGGTAATGGGCTGGATGATGGATACTTATAGCCGTTTAAAAGGAGCTGTTTCACCGGGAGTTATTACCGGGAAGCCCCTTATTCTCGGCGGGTCAAAGGGTAGAAATGAGGCAACAGCACGCGGCTGTGTGTATACGATCCTAGAAGCTTTACGTGAAAAGGGCATGTCCGCTAAGGATGCCACAGTAGCAATTCAAGGCTTTGGGAATGCCGGACAAATCGCGGCTAGGCTTTTGCATGAAATAGGAGCGAAGGTAGTGGCTGTAAGCGATTCAAAAACAGCTATCTATGCAAAAGCAGGATTGCATATACCTGATGTTATTGCAGCCAAGGAAGCAGGGTCGCTAGGAAGTGTAGCCGGAGCTAGTCTTATTGCCCATGATGAACTGTTAGAAGTAGAAGTGGATATCTTAATTCCTGCTGCATTGGAGAATGTGATTACAACAGCTAATGTAGATCAGATAAAAGCTAAAATTATTGCAGAGGCTGCCAATGGACCAACAACGCCAGCAGCAGATGAGGTCTTGCAGCAAAAAGGGATTCTGGTCATTCCGGATATTTTAGCCAACGCAGGCGGAGTGACGGTTTCTTACTTTGAATGGGTCCAAAACCTCATGAATTTTTACTGGTCTGAAACAGAAGTAAATGACAAGTTAAAGGATGTAATGGTGCGTTCTTATCAGGAAGTAGGTCAGATTGCTAAGCAATATCAAACAGACAGAAGAACAGCCGCTTTTATGATTTCTCTACTCCGTATCACAGAAGGAATGAAAGCGAGAGGCTGGATATAATTCCTTGCTAACAAAAGCGATTTTTCTTATGATATCTGTATGATATGTTATTCCCCGCCGGAAACTATACCCGGCGGGTTTTGCTGTTCCCCCACGTTCCTGTAGGTGCTTCTATAGTATGTTGATCAGGTTGGTCAGCGTGTTCAATTTAGTCGCCTTTTTTATGCAATAAGGAAACCCTTTCCTTATCAGGATCGTCACTTACGTTGTACGAAATTTTTTCCTCATAAAGCAGTTGGACAGGCCTTGTGATTGGAAAGAGGAGGATAAAAGGAATTTATGAAAAGTGTACGTACGATTTCAGCTACAGCAATACTCGTTGCACTATCTGCTTCTTTGGTTGCTGGGTGTCAGGGAACACCGAATAAAACACCGTCTACCGGCTCAGAAAATGCTCAAACGGCTGAGACTAAGGGAACGCAGTCAAATCAGCCAACAGAGCCATTGACAGATCAAAAGGAAAGGACCGGAAATGAGACAGCAGGGGAATCCCCAGGAAATACTTCAGCACCGAATGCCTCGTCGGAAGGTACAACAGAAAAGTCAGGAAGCAAAGCGCAAGCAGTGTCTCCAGAGAGTATACAGGTGCTGGTTAATAAACAGTATAAGCTACCTGATAGCTATAAACCTCAAGATCTTGTCTATCCGAATGTTCCTTTTTTGTTTAAAGAAAAAATTGAAAAGCGTATGATGCGTAAGGAAGCAGCAGTTGCTCTTGAGCAATTGTTTGCTGGTGCGAAACAGGAAGGCATCATGCTGGCGGGAGTATCCGCTTATCGTTCACATTCTACTCAAACAACCCTATTTAATCGCTATGTGCAAAAGGATGGGGAAGAAGCGGCCAAGAAGTACAGCGCAGAGCCGGGTCACAGCGAACATGAAACTGGACTTGCGATTGATGTTTCCGGAAGCACAGGAAAATGTGCGGCAGAGGACTGTTTTGAGGGTACTCCTGAAGCCGTCTGGTTAGCTGATCATGCGCACGAATATGGATTTATTATTCGCTATCCAAAAGGGAAAGAAGCCATCACAGGCTATCAATATGAGCCATGGCATCTGCGTTATGTTGGGAAAGAAGCAGCAGGTGAGATTCACGATAAAGGTATAACACTTGAAGAATATTCAAATACTCCGACAGCATAAACTCATCAATGAAAATATTTTTTTAAGTTTCGGTGGTAAAAATGTGACCCTTTTGGATTGTTGCTCGTCTTACTAGATAGGGGAGCGCCCCCTATGTAAGGAGTGGGTTACATGAATATGAAAATACAATCGCTCACAGCTAGCTTTTTAACAGCGAGCATGCTGTCCATAAGTCCGGTTTGGGCAGAAGAAATGACAAGCAGCATGCAAACCAAAAGCAAAGAAGTTGTGACCATACAAACACCTGAGAAAACACAATCGAACATACAAAAAAAGATAAGAAAACCAAAAAATGCTTCCATGAAAAAGTCTGCTCGTGGAGACATTCAATCCGATAAAAGGTGATTTGTATCCTAAGTCAAAAAAGGCGAGTGTGCACAGAGACGGCACACTCGCCTTTTTTATCGAAAACCTGAATAATGTGCTCAAAAGGATTAGCTGTTACCCTCCAATAAATCCAAAAAACACTGGAAGGCTTTAGAAATACGTTTTTTACGATGATATACAATTTGACGAAATACCCGGATATCTGGATGGGTAAAGGGAAGGATGCTAAGCTTTCCTTGCTGTACTTCCTCAATCACTGCGAGTTTTGGCAATATCGAGACCCCTAAACCATACGAAACACATTGCTTGATAGCTTCTAAGCTGCCAAATTCGTAGGATAGCTCCGTTTTGACCCCGTTCTGCTGAATTACTCTTTCTAACATATCTCGGTAGCTGCAGCCCTCTTCGGTCACTATCATGGTTTCACCTTCAAGATCATGAACGCTGATTTGTGGTAGGGAGGCTAAAGGATGATCTGGATTGCCGATTAAGACAAGCGGCTCTTCTTTTAAGACATGACAGATTAAATCGGGATCATGATGCTGTCTGTCCATGATTATCGCAATATCATAAGTGCCATTTTTAACACCCTGAACCAGATCACGACAAATTCCTGGCTGTAAAAACAGCTTTAGACGTGGATGCATCCGACGAAGAGATTGTAGATGAGGGGGCAAATAAAATGCCGCCAAAGACTCGACTGTACCTATCGTTAGCATGCCAGTTAACTGGGTTTGTTCTGATAAATTTTCTTTCACCTCATCTAAAAGAGCTAAAATCTGCGAAGAGTAATGTAAGAGCTCTTCACCACTGTCTGTTAATCTAATTTTTCGACCATAGCGTTCAAATAAACTGGTTTGAAACTCTTCTTCCAGCCGCTGGATTTGAGTTGTGACGCTTGATTGGGCGTAGCCTAGTATTTCTGCGGCTCGTGTAAAGCTTTGCTGTCTGGCCACTTCGCGAAAGGTTCGAAGATAATAGATGTCCATATTTTCCCTTCCCATCAAAATTATCGATTGAATTTATCAAATATTATAGATAACACCGATAGGAAAGTATATGGTAAAGTGAGGTCAACTAATTTTTAGGGGGACTAAAAATGACAATGCAAAGTCAAACAGCTCAAACCTTAAAGAAGACATTGACCTTACCTCAAATTGTGGCTTTATACATTGGAGCAGTGCTTGGATCAGGAATCCTGCTAATTCCCGGAATAGCTGCTGAAATGGCTGGGCCAGCGTCTTTATTATCTTGGATAATGATGTCATTGGTTATGATACCGATGGCGATTACGATGGGACTCTTGTCCGCCATATATCCTAGCGCCGGGGGAGTTTCTCATTTTGTCAGACTCGTTTATGGTCATCGCTTTGGCAATTTAGTTGGTTGGTTCTTCTTATTGTCAGTTCCCATTGGCGCACCAATTTTGGCAGTAACCGGCGCTACCTATGTAACCACATTGTTAGGCTGGGAGCATAGCAGTGTATATCTTATGGCAGGCCTAATAATCGCTGTTGTTGTGGGCATGGGCTTTTTGGGGATGCAGGTGACAGGGCGGTTGCAGACAATTGTGGTCTCCTTTATTCTGGCCATTTTAGTATTAGCCGTTGCTTCTGCTGTACCACACGCTAAGCTTGAGGCCTTCACGCCTTTTGTTCCTCATGGCTGGCTTTCTATTTTTCAATCGGCTAGCTTATTGTTCTGGTGTTTTATTGGGTGGGAGGCAGTAACCCACCTATCAGAAGAGTTTATTGATCCAAAGAAAAATGCCATGAAGGGGGTCATGATTAGCTCTGCTCTGATAGCTTTGCTGTATGTAGGCGTAGCGATCATGACCATTGCCACCTCTAGCTATGGTACAGGAACCAAAGCTTCACTCAGCACGATGGTTCAGTTAACTTTTGGTCAAATAGGGGGCTGGGTAGTTGCGATTACCGCTTTGTTTATATGTCTAGCTACTGCCAATGCTTATGTAAATGCAGCCGCCCGAATAGCTTTTGCGTTAGCTAAGGAAAAAAGTGCCCCTGCCTGGATGGGTACCCTGCATTCACGCACACAAGCTCCGTTAGGAGGACTGCTTTTTCTTAGTGGTGGCTTTGTACTCACGCTACTGTTACTCGCAAGTGGATCAATCTCATTAGAGAAGCTCATTCAGATACCAAATGCTGCTTTTATGGCTACATATCTAGGCGGGTGTCTTGCTGGGATCAAGCTTTTGCGTGGAAACAAGTGGGGACATGTCTCTGCATGGATTTCTCTAGTGGTCACCCTGTGCTTATATCCTTTTCTGGGGTGGGGCGGCTTGTACCCTATATGTATTTTTTTATTCATGCTTATTTTTGACAAAAAGCAGGGCAAATCTGCATAAAAAATCGTCAGATGACAAAGGATCTTTTTACCGGCAAAAAGACCCACGAATGCCAGTGCTTCGTGGGTCTTACTATAAGTATGTACCTATAGATCTAATGAAGGAAGAAAGCCTACCAGGTCTCTTTAAAGTTACCTACAATACGTTTAATTGGTGCTACTGTGATGAAAGCTTCTGGATCAGTAGTGAGCACTATCTTTTTGGTTTCCGACCATTGGTGTTTTACAATAACGCACATTAGTACCTGTTTGTCCTGATGAGTATAGGCACCGCTTGCATTCCAAATGGTCACACCGCGTCGGACGACTGATTTTGTGATCGCTTCAGCTACCTCGTCTCCTTTTTTGGAAATAATAGTAACTGTAATCCGATCAATATGATTGAGAACCAAATCAACTGTACGGGACCCAATGTACATAGAAATGATGGTATACATCCCAATCTCCGGATTACCAAAATAGGAGGAAGCTATCACGATGAGGGCATTTATACACAGTCCAAACACGCCCATCGGGATTTGAAAATACTTCACAGCGATTCTGCCTAAAATGTCTGTTCCGCCAGTTGAGCCGCCTACGCGAAGTATAAAGCCTGTTCCCATACTTGCAATTAACCCACCAAAAACGGCACCCAGTAAAATATTGTGGGTCCATAATTGCTTTTGTGGAATCACATTGAGAAAGATTGAGATACAAACAACTGCGTAAATGGTATAGCAAATGAATTTCTTGCCGATTTTAAGATAACCGAGAATCAATAAGGGAATGTTTAGCACAAAATATAAAGTACCTACACTCATCCCCGTCAGTCGATATAGAAGGGTACAGATTCCGGTCAACCCCCCAGGTAAAAGCTGATGGGCGGCAATTAGCGTATTGGCTCCAAAGGCAAATACTGCACAACCGATTAAAATGCCCAGCAGATCACGACAAACACACCAAACAGGATGATAAAAAAAGCGCTTTGTTTTCTCAGGAATGTCAGCAGTACTCATGTCGTTTCTCTCGTTCTCCATTATCTTTTCTAGTTTGTAATACTCGTATGATTTTACCTAAAGCTATGCCAAGATTCAATAACGATTGAGAGTTTTAACAAGGCAATGATATGAATTTTTCTGTGAGAGCTTGCGTGACAGAGAGTAACAATGTCTGTCAGGCTGGTAAAGTTCGCATATAGGCTAAAAATGCTCCTTTTTCTCCAAATTCGACAACCATCACGTTTGACTGTACGCTTTTGGTATGACATCATTAAGAAGCAGAAAGGAGGGAAAGTGATGGGGCAGTGTATCGTATAGGAGAATTGGCTGTTTTGGCAAACATTTCGAAGCGGACTGTGGATTACTACACGAACCTGGGGCTTTTGCAACCGAAACGTTCCTCATCCAATTATCGTTATTATGATGAGTGTGATCTGGAAATTTTGCAGATGATTGGACAATGCAAGTCATTACACATGCCGCTCTGTGAAATAAAGGAATTGGTTAGGAATAAACGGGAAGCTCCCAATGCCGAACAACTGTTGGCATTGACGAAAGATGTTAATCAACGTATGCAACAGCTCGAGCAGGAGATGAGTTTGCTGATAAGCCAGATTAATTCTCTGTCGGAAGAGGAGCAACATGAAGTTCGACAAAAACTGTCGGTACAAGGAACCACGCTTTTACACTCTTTATTGCAACTTTTGCCATACAAGCAGGAAAAAAATTAGAGAGAGAACGACTCGATGGAGGTGAACACCTTAATTCAGCGATGGATTAAGGGAACTGGTTGGAGATATTTAATTTAGTCATGGTGTTTATTTTAATTGCCTTTACTGGATTTTTCGTGGCGGTAGAATTTGCGATAGTCAAGATTCGTACCAGTCGCATTGATCAATTAGTCGCGGAAAAGAAACCAGGTGCATTAGCAGCAAAGAAGGTAATTACCAACTTGGATGAGTATTTGTCAGCATGTCAGTTGGGAATAACGATTACAGCAATGGGTTTGGGATGGCTAGGCGAACCTACTGTACATCATATGCTACAGCCGCTTTTTGAAAGCATGAATATTTCAGGTGGAGTTGCCAATACCCTTTCATTTATTATTGCATTTGGAACCATGACATATTTGCATGTGGTAGTAGGAGAATTGGCTCCTAAGACTTTTGCGATTCAAAAAGCAGAGCGAGTGACTTTGTTATTTTCAAAACCGTTGATTTATTTTTATAAAGTAATGTATCCGTTTATCTGGGCATTGAACGGTTCCGCTCGCTTACTTACCGGGGTGTTCGGGTTAAAACCAGCCTCCGAGCACGAAATGGCTCACACCGAAGAAGAGCTACGGCTTATCTTATCAGAAAGCTACCATAGCGGTGAAATCAATCAAACTGAATTTAAATATGTTAACAATATTTTTGAATTCGATAATCGGATTGCGAAAGAAATCATGGTACCGCGCACCGAAATGATAGGTCTCTATCTGGATGACCCGATAAAAGAGCACATCAAAACCTTAAAATCGGAACAATATACACGCTACCCGGTTTTTGGCGAGGATAAGGATGATGTAGTCGGGATTGTCAACGTTAAAGATTTCTTCATTCATAGCTTGGGTGAGAGTGAGCTACAGATCACCAGCTTGAAAGAGTTTACACGTCCTGTCTTAAAAGTAATTGAGACGATGGCAATTCATGACCTCTTAGTTCAAATGCAAAAGAAACGCATTCAAATGGCTATTTTGTATGACGAATATGGAGGCACTGCCGGATTGGTGACGTTGGAGGATATCATTGAAGAAATAATCGGTGAAGTCCGTGATGAATATGATGAGGATGAACGCCCCCGCATTCAAGAAGTGGGGTTAAACCATAAAATTATTGACGGAAAAGTGCTGATCAGTGAAGTAAATGAGATGTTTGATCTGTATATGGATGACGAAGATGTAGATACGATCGCGGGCTGGATGCTTATGCAAAATCCCGATCTTCGTAAAAATGTCCCAATAATCTACGAGGGCTATGAGTTCCGTATATTGGAAAAGGATGTTAATCACATTAAACGTGTAGAGATTAAGCCTGCTGCTCAGCCAGAAAAAGAAGGTTCCGTTGAGACAGAATAAACTACCTGTACATTAACGAAAAAAGTATAACATGCAGGAAGGCATTTCTGGATTCGTTTATTCCGGAAATGCCTTCTAATCATTATCGCAAAAAAACATAGCAAAGATTATCTGGGATTCTGTGAACTCTCAATTGAATTTTGGGCGTAAACCATGTAACATGTAATACATGGTTTACAATACCTAAGAGTTTATGTAGGCTAAACTTCTGGTGCCTTATCTTACAAGGTGAGCGCAAACCGAGCGGGTCATACATACACATTGGTCAACCGCATGATTACGCTGTTGACTGTTAAGTGAAGCATAGGCTCTCATCCCGCATTTTTTAAAAGGGGCGAGAGCTTTTCAATACTTATTTGGAGAAAAAGGAGTTTTAGAGAATGAGTGTAACCATGGACAAAATCGTCGCTCTTGCTAAACACAGAGGATTTGTATTTCCAGGATCTGAAATTTATGGAGGTCTTGCGAATACGTGGGATTACGGTCCGCTTGGTATCGAGTTAAAGAACAACATTAAAAAGGCTTGGTGGAAAAAATTCATTCAAGAATCTCCGTACAATGTTGGTATTGACGCGGCGATCTTGATGAATCCAAAAACATGGGTTGCATCTGGTCACGTGGGCAATTTCAACGACCCAATGATCGATTGTAAAAAATGTAAGGCACGTCATCGAGCAGATAAACTGATTGAAGATAAACTTGCAGAAAAAAACATCGAGCTAGTTGTTGATGGCCTTCCTTTTGAAAAAATGCAAGAGCTTATCTCGGAACATAGCATTACTTGCCCAGATTGCGGCAGCCAAGACTTCACGGATATCCGTCAGTTCAACTTGATGTTTAAAACATTCCAGGGTGTGACGGAATCTAGTGCGAATGAAATCTTCCTGCGTCCTGAAACTGCACAGGGTATCTTCGTAAACTTTAAAAATGTCCAACGTACTATGCGTAAGAAGATGCCGTTTGGTATTGGACAGATCGGTAAAAGCTTCCGTAATGAAATTACACCAGGTAACTTTACATTCCGTACACGTGAATTTGAACAAATGGAGCTTGAATTCTTCTGCAAACCTGGCGAGGATATGAAATGGTTCGAGTTCTGGCGCAACTACTGCTTCCAATGGTTGTTGTCTTTGGGAGTAAAAGAAGAGAATGTTCGCCTTCGCGATCACAATGAGGATGAACTATCCCATTACAGTAAAGGCACTAGCGATATTGAATATAAATTCCCGTTTGGCTGGGGAGAGCTTTGGGGTATTGCGAACCGCACCGATTTCGATCTGAAGCAGCATATGGAGCATTCTGGGGAAGATTTCTCCTACCTTGATCCTGAAACGAATGAACGCTTTGTACCTTATTGCATCGAGCCTTCTCTTGGTGCAGATCGTGTAACGCTGTCATTCTTAATCGATGCGTTTGAGGAGCAAGAACTTGAAGGCGGGGATAGCCGTACCGTGTTGCGTTTCCACCCAGCGCTGGCACCGTATAAAGCAGCTATTTTCCCATTGTCCAAAAAACTGTCTGAACCAGCTATGAAAGTGTTTGCAGACTTGTCCAAGGATTTTGTGGTGGATTATGATGAGGCCGGTTCTATTGGTAAACGTTATCGCCGTCATGACGAGATTGGAACACCACTTTGCATCACGTATGACTTCGAGTCCGAGCAGGATGGCATGGTAACGGTACGTGATCGTGATACAATGGAACAAACACGTGTAGCGATTGCCGATTTGAAAGCCTTCATTGAAGCTAAAATTTCTTTTTAAGCTTGTACAATTTAAGCATCGTATGATAAATTGCCTTTGAGAGCTTGACTTCTATTCAAAAAACATTTTTTTCATTAAACCTTTTACTGCTACAAAAAGCCGTTCTCACTCCCGTGTGGAGAGAACGGCTTTTTGTGCGGAGCTTACACGCTAGAAGGTTAACAAGCTGCTCGGAGATTATTCGTTTAAGTCCAGCATATACTGCCCGGTAATAATCTAGCCTTAATAGGCCTGTTATACAGTTTGCAGGATTCAATATTTGACTATGATAATCTTTATCAACTAAAATGAAGAAAGAATGAGACTAAATAGGATAGGAATTACTGTTAATTACGATACATATAAAGGGAGTGTTAGTTTATGTTTATCGAAACAAAAACGATTATTGTAAAAGAGGGTACTTCAGATTTGGTCGTGAAGCATTTTACTGGGGAAGGCGAAATTGAGAAAATTGAGGGTTTCATCGATTTAAGCGTGCTAGTAAAGCGAACTCGTAAGGGACATGATGAAGAAGTTATCGTGTTAATTCGCTGGGAATCAGAAGAGGCTTGGAAAAGATGGGAAACCAGTGAAGCTCATCTGGAAGGACACCGCCAAAGCCGTGGAAAACCAAAACCAGATCATATCGTTAGTTCATCCCATGGCGTGTATGACGTAAAGTCTAGTAAATCTGCCATCGTACAATCATAATTAGAATGTTGGAATAGGCGCTAATACAGCGTCTTTTTTCATGTTGTTTAGTTATTAAACTTCGCCTAAATATACTAATTAAGGTAATTTTTAGGGAAAATTAAGTGAGTCTTAAGGTATATATCTATAAACGTATAGGCAGATATGCTACCATAGTAGTAGATAAAAGGATGTATTCCTGTTGTTTATATAGTGGATGAGCGAAAAAAAAACGCATAGTATGCAAAATATCAGAGTAACCCGAGCAAAAGATCAAACTGATTTTAGGTTAATAGGGTAGCTTGTCATCTGAAAAAAGGAGGAATCTAGCGAAGCAATCACTTTTCTCAGGTATAAGAAATAGCTGCTTACTAGGTATACGAAAGAGATTTTATGTGCGGCAGGAATCTAATAAAATTGTGATGATTTTTCTATTAGTTTTCCATATTATTTCTTTATTTTTCTAGTAGAATAAAAAACAGCGAGGAAGAGATTACAAAACCAAGGAAGGAGCGAAGAGCATGTCTTATGAAATTTCATATTTTACTGGACCTGTTTTATTATCGATGGCTATGATCGGCTTCTGGTTCTCTACGGTTTTGGTACGCAAAGGTCTTCGCACACAAACCGTTGAGGCAAGTATTCAGGACGTAAGTGAACATCATAAACTATTGAAAAAAATGGATGATGCCACCTATAAAGATGTAAAGCAAAAATTGAAAATGAAATCGAAGAAAAACAAGAACAACAATAGTGGAACATAGAAATATCTTAACTGCATGTGAATTGGACAATCTAATGCAGAAAAGTGAAGAAATGAGCTCCCAAAGGGCTGTCGGATACATTCCGGCAGCCTTATTATATTGGAAAAGGCTATGAAATAAGGGTTCTTTTTACGAGGTTTTAATACAGGCGTTTGGTGTAGCTATCATGTAATAAGTCAGCGACATCTTCCGGCGTAAATTTTGCATGCTCGGCTAACATGACCGCTGGTTTGGGGAGGTTTTCCTTAGGAAGCCAGCTGGTTGGTTGCCAGAGGCCAGAACGTTTAAAAGCTTTCGCACAATGAACAAAACATTCCATCACCTCTACTGCAATTCCCAATTGAGGTACTCGTCCTTGCACTTGCATGGGTTCGAGAAGCTCCTGATCTGCAATGATCTGTGCTTTTCCGTTAATACGCAATGTTTCTTCAAGTCCTGGAATGACGAAAAGTAACCCTACGTATGGATTAGATAAAATATTTCGGAGTGAGTCCGCTCTACGGTTACCAGGACGCTCAGGTATGAGAAGATGGTGGTCATCTAGCACATGCACAAAGCCAGGATGGTCTCCACGTGGAGATGCGTCACAAATCCCTTCTTTATTGCTGGTAGATAACACGAGAAAAGGTGCTTTCGCTAAGAAGGAACGACAATGCGCATCTATGAACGGAATAACCTTTTTTTTGGCTAGAGGACTTGGTGTACCAATCATTGAAAGCAATTCTTCTTCAGATTCGATAGTATGTTGAAAGGATTTCATTTAATCCGACACCTCTTATGAAAATATTTGCTTATTATTATAATGTTCTCTACATTTTATAAGCAGTATCAATCATATCATATTTTGAATATTTTGGCTTGGTTGACGTAAAGGTATAAGTGGATTGGAAGGGGAAAAGCTGTGATTTCTATTGAAGGAGGTATCTATATCAGGAGGGGAGTTCGTTTCAGAAGATTTCTACGAGGATCGGGCAATTAGCGCATGACTTGAAGATTGCAAGCGGGTAAGTCGTACTGATAAGCATAACTTTAAGGGTAAAAGGAATCCCCTTTCAATAAAACGCGTTAATTAAGCTTAGCTTAAAAGCATATATACATGAGGCAAGTAGCAGTAAACAGATAATAATATCTAACATCGTTTATCCTCATTATGAAGTAATTTTATTGTTCAGTAGCTCATACGCATCTTGAAGAGCTTCTTTACCTGCAGTGGAGGCATTGCAGAGTATAACTTATTATAGCCCGGCTACTCCTGCTTCAGGAAGTAGCAATTTAGGAAGCTGCTGAAAAAGCAGGAATATCTGGAATGTCCTTGTATCGAAGAAAAATTAGAATGTGTAATCATAAGAACCTGTTGATATCCGACGGGGTTTTACTTTTACTGTGAACTATTACTGTGAACGATGTCACGGACTGGAGCAGGAACCCTGTCACTAAAGTTTATTGAATGAATTTTTTGTGAAATTCAAAATCCAAATGTAGAATAGTAGCATGAACACAATTGAAACAATAAAATTTTATTGTTTTACGATAAATTTTTATTGACTTTGAATATGCTCCAAATTAATATATGGTTATTAGCTAGATGAGAAGGAGAATTTTTATGAGACAGAAAGAACTGTCATCGTGGTTAAAATTAATCATTGTTTTTTGTGGAATTTCTGGTGTATTGCTCTGCATTTACATAGCACCTGAAACTGGAAAGAGAATGTTACTGGATTCAAAAAATTTAAAGGACCTATACAATCCTTTTATTGGATTTATTTGGATTACAGGAATTCCATTTTTTATTGCTCTAGTTTTAGGATGGCAAATATGTTCCGATATTGCCACTGATCAAGCTTTTACTGTTAAAAATGCGGATAGATTGAAGAGAATCAGTGTTTTATCAATGGTTGAAGGTGTATTGTACGTTTTAGCGTTGTTTTATCTTTTCATAGTAGGAAGCTATCACATAAACATTTTCGTCTTTATAGTAATGATTCTATTTTTCTCGGTCGTTATTTCCGTATTTACTTCCATGCTTTCTCATTTAGTTAGAAAAGCTAGTGAGATAAAGCAGGATAACGATCTAACGATTTGAGGTGCTAAAGTATGCCTATTATAGTAAACCTTGATGTAATGCTGGCAAAAAGGAAAATGAGTGTTACAGAATTATCAGAAAAACTAGGGATTACAATGGCAAACGTATCAATTTTGAAAAATGGCAAAGCAAAAGCGATTAAATTTTCAACTTTAGAAAAGATATGTGAGGTTCTAGAATGCCAACCTGGTGACATTTTAGAATATAAGGAAAACAAAAAACAATAAAACGGAAGATGCAAAAAGAATGGTGTAATTTCCCATAGTATTGTCTCATTTTAATTTAGAGTGTATGACAGAAACGTACTTAGTAGTGATGGAACTAAACCACTATTTACGGCTTACAATTTTATAACTTCATTAGTTTTTGTTCTCATACACTTTATAGATTACTCATTGTAACAAGTGCATTATTCTAAAAACGTGATGTACGTTAAGTCACATTGTACAGAACGTATCCAGTTAGAAGGTGAAAACATGAGATATATACAAGATCTTTTTTATTTTGGTTACCATCAAGCCTTATCTTGCATGTTTCCAGTGATTATCTTTGTAACACTTGCTGTTTCAAAGGTATTTTCAATTCCCGGATTGCATCGTTACGATTTTATTCTACTTATTTGTCTCATTACGCAATATCTCATGTTCAAAAATAAATTAGAGACAAAAGACGAGTTAAAAGTGATTAGTGTGTTTCATGTTATCGGATTACTATTAGAAGTATATAAGGTTCATGTCGGTTCATGGTCATATCCAGAAGAAGCATGGACGAAAGTTTTTGGAGTGCCGCTATATAGCGGTTTTATGTATGCAAGTGTGGCAAGTTATATTTGTCATGCTTGGCGCCGATTTCATTTAAAAATGAATAACTGGCCAGACTATAAATGGACAATACCACTTGGAGTGATGATCTACTTAAACTTTTTCACACATCATTTTATTTTAGATTTCCGTTGGATTTTGACTATCCTTTTATTTATTGTCTTTGTTAAAACTTATGTGCAATTTACAGTGCGAAACAACACATATAAAATGTCACTTCCTCTTTCTTTTTTCCTAATAGGCTTCTTTATATGGATCGCAGAAAACATTGCAACGTTTTTCGGAGCGTGGCAATATCCGAACCAACAAGACTCTTGGAGTCTAGTACATATTGGTAAAATTAGTTCTTGGTTCTTACTTGTTGTTATCAGCATAATGATTGTCGTTCAGCTTAAAGAAGCTTGTTACAAAGGTTCCACAATATCTAAAGAAGTAAGGAGTTCTAAAATAAGATAAAGTATCGAATGAGACCATTTACTCTAAATGTAAAAAGGAGCTGATGGTCTGCGATACTATTGCTAGAAAAGGAATCTGCTCCGAATATAGATATTTCGATATTGTTGAGTAGAGGAGCACGCACAATGCCCAACAGCAGATCTTTAAAATACTGGCAATTAAGGTTAGAGGAGAAAAAGAGGACGGCAACCGATAAAACATTCATCCTAATGTAGGACATCCCTGAGGTTTTTAGACATACATTTTAGGTCAAAAGGGGGGATGACAGACTTCCTGTTGCTTGTAGATGGTTGCCCTCACTAAATTTTATTCAATCCGGGGTCTGGTTGGATAACAATCCGGTGATTTCACATCGGACACTTCGGATAGCTTCATCAAATAATAACACTCTTCCCGTGACATATGATCTGCCATAAGTGGAGACAGCGTTCCTAATACCTCATCCTTTAATCGAAGCTCTTCTAATTCATGTAAAAAGCCCTTAAAAAGTTGAATTTCCATTTCAGCCTGATGATTAAAACGACTGAGTGCTGGAAATTCAGCTAAATTTGTTCGTAGGTATCCAGCTAATTCGCTTGCTTTTAGGTAAAAGTGCTGAAATTGTTTCGTAAAGTGCTTGCTTTTTTGTCTGTAGTCATTTTCCACCATATCAAGCAGAGAAGTGATGGTATCAGCATGACCCGCAGCATCAGAGAGCCATAGTAGATGAAAGTGAAGGGGATGACATGAAGGGGGCCAATTACCGGCCAAACAGGCCTCCAGGATTCGTTCATATTCTTCCAGCTCATTCACCATATGGTTTATAAATGTTGGAGGAAGGCTGATGGAAATCTTACCAATAAGATGTCGTTCTAGAAGATGAAGCTTAAACTGGCGTAGATTTTGCGTCTCGGCACTTGCTTGTTGGCAAAGTGTATTGATTTCTTCAGGTGACAAATTCATACGAGCATAATCTAATAATCTGTCAAATGTTTGGACAAAGTAGTTAGCCCGCTCGATTTCTGCTTGCTCTTTCGGAGCCAATGAGTCAAAAATAAATCGGGAATGATCCCCCAGAATTTGGAGCCAAAAACGGTGCTCAAACAAAATATTATCACGAGTATTTTTATTCACGTAGTTCCCTCCCTTATATGTCAAGAATATGTGTGTAAAGCTCAAGGTATGTTATGGGAATTCTTTAGATCATTTGAAAGAGCCAAGGGCGTTGATATTAGAAGAAGTTGATCATCTTAGACATACGCCGCATGCAATAAATTGAAGCTGCGCAGCCCGGTTTGACAAAAAAAACCAATTGTGCTTCAATATGAATGAATAATAAAAAAATTCATTCATAAGAGGTTGGTTAACAGATGGATAAAAAAAAGATCCTCTTTAATTGTGGTCGGGAATTATTCCACTCCAAAGGATTCAAAGACACGAATATTGCAGACATTGCAAAAATGGCGGGAATAGCGGTGGGTACTTTTTATAACTACTATTCCTCGAAAGAGAAATTGTTCTTTGAGATTTATATGAAAGAAAACAAAGAATTTAAAAAGCGCATTGTCGAATCCCTTGATTTGAGTCAAGATCCTGTGACGCTTGTGAGAAAGATAGTGGAGCAGAACATCAGTTCTATGAGTTCAAATAAAATACTTAAGGAATGGTATAACAGAGATTTTTTCCGAGAACTGGAACACCACTATGAAGAGGTTAAAGAGGATGATGATTCCATTCGTAGCTTATATACTGGATTATTTAGAAAATGGAAAGCTGAAGGAGAAATAAGAGATGATATTGATGATGAACTATTGCCCGCCTTTTTTGACTCGTTAGCATATATCGATACGCACAAGGAAGAAATTGGGGTTCACCATTTTCCACAGTTGATACAATATTTGGCGGAGTTTATCATGAAAGGCCTAACAGATTTCAAAAAATAGAATGAATGAACGTAGGCTTTTTTTGCTCAAATATGAATGAATTATAAAATATTCATTCATATAGCATTAAATCATCACCATCCTGATTCCAGACCAAATTACGTCTTTATCGGCAAAGATACATCTGCCCCAATTGCGAAGATAAAACAAAGGAGCGATTTATCAAACGAAGCCTCATATGGTTTCATTCGCTCTTCATCCAAAGAGGGCTATATCAAAAGGTTCTAATGATGTATCATCCCAAGCCTTCTAGAAAACAATTAAGCCTTTGAAAGCAAGACTTAAAAAAGATATGTAAATATTACAAAGGAGGTTCAAGCATGAACCGAAAAGGGGAAATCGTGTTTAGCATTATTGGTGCCGCATCGAGTCTCATCATGATAGTGATTGGCTTAGTTTTCTTATATCGTAAAGATAAGGAAGCTTATTTGAACTATTTGTATGCCAATTGGAGTGAAAGTGAAGTAGCTACTTCGCTCAATCAGATGAATCAAGCAGGAACTTTGTGGGTTCTTCCCGGAGTTATTGGCGTTGCGCTAGGTGTTATTGCCATAATTTTGTTAAAAGTAAAAAGTAGCCCGACACTAACAGGATGGATATTTATTATAGGATCGGTGGTGGTTTGTAATATTTCGGTGTTCGGATTTTTTCCTGCCATGTTTTTTGCCATAGCTGGGATTTTAGCATTGGTTAAAAAGGTAAATGTAAAGAAGTAACAAATAATTTAGTGGGTAAGAGCTGATACAACAACCTCTTAAGAACCAGCCAAATGATTGAATAGAATCGCGGAAACCTCTTTTTCTGGGCTTGTTATTTGGGTTATCGGTGTTCTATCCTTGCGGAGCGTTTTTCTACCAGACCCCCTATTAAGGAAGAAGAAGGATGAGGCAATAGGTTTGATGGCACAAAATTATCTAAAAATTATGATAAAACAGGAATCGATTAGAATAATAATTACACTTATAAGCAGGATGGTAATGATTTTCTGTAAATTCATTTTACCATCTTAAAACAAGATCATAAAATACAACCACAACTTAACAAATGCGCTTGATCAACTTTTAAAGGCTTATTCCAACTTGAACGACGAGGAGGAATAAGCCTTTTTTGATATCCAAAATTTCAAAAAAGAAAAATAGTAAAACAAGTACGGAAGAAGGTAGGTTTTATCACAGGCGGAAGTAGAGTATTAGCAATCATAGAGGAAGTAGGAGGCTTTTGTCAAAAAGCACAAGATTTACGGCATTGAGTGGATAAATTTGATATGCCTACGAACAAGGTGGAAACATTATGGAATAGGAGCTTTAGTGTATATATTCGTTAAACCCCAAAAATTGCAAACTAGAAATCACAACGGTTAACATTTGGAAAATAACCCTATAACTAAATTTAAGATTGAATGAATCCTACATCGTTAAAAACAACAATGGTGTCTACGCTTTTTCTTACACACACGTATGCATATAACTTTACGGTGACAAAAATCATGATGGTGATGATGTCTATGACATCTACGACGATGCTTATGACACTTGTGACAATGTCTATGACATCTGTGATGATGCCTGTGACATCTATGACATATACTCATTCGTACCACCTCCCTAAATCAAATCTGCTATATATTATGTAATCAACCATATTACTTGTACTAGGAGTACCCCCATTTTTTAAGAAAATAATGAAAATAGCCAATTTGAATCCAGGAATCTTGATTCGCCTCGGTCTCCACAGATCGTTGCAAAGACAGGAAAAAATCTAATAAGAAATTGATGAACAGAGAAAAAAGACCAAGTGAATAGGATTTATATATTAATTTTCGCACCAGCATGCTATGGAAAACGACGTCAGTAGGTTTGTGGATTAAAGAAAATCTACAGTGTGTAGGATGGCTTTCGTTAGATACCCAAGACAATGAATATATTCGTTTTTGGAGCCATCTAATCGTGTCATTAGAAGAAGTGCTTCCAGGTGTATCCGAAAATTGTTCTCACATTTTAGATAGAGGATATCAAGATTCGTTTTCACTGATCAAAACCTTAATTGAGCACATGCAGCTTGTAAAAAAGACCGTGGTATTTGTTCTCGATGACCTCCATGTGATTTATCGAAATGATATTTTGGAGTCACTTACATGGCTGATAGAATATCTCCCTCACCATGTCCACTTGCTCGTAACCGCTCGTACCAAGCCTCCGTTGCCAATCGTGAAATGGCGGGCAAGGGGGCATATTCTACAGTTAGGCGTACATGATTTGCACTTTTGAAACTTGGTTGTTTTTTCACGAATGTGTGAATCTTCGATTAACGGATCAGGAAATAGAGATTCTTATAAGTAAAACAGAAGGCTGGATTGGGGGAATGAATCTCATAGCTCTCTCAATGACAGAGACAAACGATTTTTCAAAGGGGATACATCAAGTTAATGGCTTACATCGAGACATTGCTGACTTCTTGTTTAATGAAGTGTTTCAACTTTTACGCGATGAATTGCAAATGTTTTTATTACAAACATCATTACTGAACAATATGAACAGTAGCCTCTGTGATACTATAACGGGACGTTCAGACAGTCAAAGCGTTCTGGAAAAGCTAGAGAAAATGAACCTCTTTATTACTCCGCTTGATGACAATCGTGGCTGGTATAGATACCACATATTATTATCTAAATTTTTAAGAAATCACTTCGCGTATAAATATCCAGATAAGGTCTCTGAGATTTACCAGGCAGCAGGGCGATGGATGGAAAAATCCAATTCCTTTGAGGAAGCAGTAGAATATTATCTAGCGGGAGAACAGTTTCTCAATGCATCCCGGCTTATCGAGAAATTAATGCCTTTAGTGTATCAAGGCCGATACCACTTACTGGCTGGATTAAGGAATTACCAGAGCGGTATCTACTAGAAAGGTCGGGCCTACATCTCATCCGCACGTCTCTTATTCTAGAACAGGAGGGCGTACAAAAAGCAAATAAGTATTTGGAGAATGTCGCCGAGCATAATCAAGCATGGAAGAAGCATATCTAGGTGCATTACTCGCTGCTGTTGGGAAATTATGACGAGATTTTAAACTTTAAACAAGCCTCCTGTTTGTCACTAATCACAAGTGAGACAGGAGGCTTGTTTTATATTTGAGAGCAAGAGCTTCTGTAGCGTTTTCCAGAGGATATACGCCGTGAGTCTGAACATGGATCTCTTTGCTTGCCAACATGTTTTTCTCTAACTAATTTCAGAACTAGACTATTTAAGGATAAATTTGGTAACGTCACTCTCTATCAAAATGTGCATATGTTATTTCCTTTTTCCTAATAATGTATTTGTAGAATATGGAGAAGGAATGATGATATGGAAAGCGTAGATCAATCGCTAGACTCTTTCATTCTAGGTATTGATGTCGGTTCAACCACCGTCAAAGCCGTAGTGGTCAATCCGAAAAATAAAGAAATTCTATGGTCAGATTATCAACGCCACCATACGAAGCAAGCGGAAAAGGTCTTAGAATTATTAGATACCATTGGCAATCAATTTTCTCACATCCCACAAAAAAACATTCGTGCATTTATAACAGGCTCAGGCAGTGGACCGATTGCTGAACATATTGGAGCAAAGTTTGTTCAAGAAGTGAATGCCGTTACTATGGCTGTAGAACAGCTTCATCCCGATGTAGGGAGTGTCATTGAACTTGGGGGACAGGATGCTAAAATCATTATTTTCAAGGAGAACGAAGAGACGGGTAATAAGCAAGCTCTTACCTCGATGAATGATAAATGTGCATCTGGCACTGGTGCCACAATTGATAAATGCATGATAAAAGCGGGTATGCCTATGGAAGAAGTGTGTAAACTTCACTTTGACGATTCCAAGCTGCACCATGTGGCCGCTAAATGTGGCGTGTTTGCGGAAACGGATATTGTGAACCTAGTGAAAAGCGGCATTCCCTCCGCGGAAATCATGTGTTCGCTCGCTGATGCTATCGTCATGCAAAATCTCTCTGTTCTGACACGGGGAAATACTCTGCGGCACCGTGTCCTTTTGCTGGGCGGTCCCAATACATACTTGCCATTCCTCCAAGAATGCTGGCGAAAACGTATTCCTCAGACCTGGCAAGCCCGCGGATACGACTATCCTCAAGACATACCCATAGAGGAACTAATCTTTGTTCCTGACAATTCCCAATACTACGCAGCTTATGGAGCAGTGATGTACGGGATGCATGAGCCTTCTGGTGTCGGCAACTTCACGGGGATAGAAGGACTGAAGGAATTTATTGCACACGGTCGGAAGTCAAAACTAGGCGAGAATGCAGGTCCTCCGCTCATTCGTACAAAAACAGAACAGGAAGAATTCAGCAGGGTTTACAGTATACCCAAATTTACACCTGCGACTTTTACACCGGGGCAAAAGGTACGAGCCGTGATCGGTCTTGATGGTGGTTCTACTTCATCCAAAGCCGTTCTCGTCGATGAGAATGGAAACATCTTGCTCAAAGAGTATCAACTGTCAAAGGGGAATCCTCTGGAAGATACAAAAGAAATGCTGAAGCGACTTCGGGACAGGGTGAGTAAGCAGGAGGCCGAATTAGAGATCATCGGTTTTGGAACCACAGGTTATGCAGCCGATGTACTGGAAAAAACATTAAAAACGGACGTCAATATTGTAGAGACCGTTGCTCATATGATGAGTGCTGTTAACCAATTTGGAGATATCGATGTCATCTGCGATATCGGCGGACAAGATATCAAGGTTCTCTTTATGCAAAATGGAGACATCCGTAATTTTAGGCTGTCTAACCAATGCTCTGCAGGAAATGGAATGTTACTCCAAGCAATGGCAGACCAGTTCGGTATTCCCATTCAAGAGTATGCAAAGACAGCTTTCCAAGCTGAACTTTCCCCTGCCTTTTCATACGGTTGTGCGGTATTCCTCGATGCCGACCGTGTTAATTTTCAAAAGGAAGGCTATTCGAAGGAAGAACTATTGGCCGGCCTCGCTCTCGTCTTGCCGAAAAACGTTTGGCAATATGTCGTGCAAATACCGCGCATGTCTGAATTAGGGAGCAAGTTCGTACTGCAAGGCGGAACACAATATAATCTTGCAGCTGTAAAAGCACAGGTCGATTACATTAAACAGCGTGTTCCCGATGCCGAGGTATATGTTCATCCCCATCCGGGAGAAGCAGGAGCAATCGGTGCAGCGATGGAAACGCTACGCGTTGTTAAACGCCGGGGCTACTCTACATTTTTGGGAATCGATTCAGCTATTAACCTGTCCTATACGAGCCGCAACGATGAATCTACTCGTTGTACGTTCTGTCCTAACCATTGCAGCCGTACCTTTATTGATTCTCAAACACCAGATGGACAAACAGCTCGCTATATCTCCGGCTTTAGCTGCGAAAAGGGGACGGTTGAAGATAAGGATGCAGTGATTCAACTGACTAAGAAACGACAAGAGCTAAAAAAGCACTATCCCAATTTGGTGGAATATGAAGCAGTCCGCATGTACCAGCACTTCTACGACGCAGAGGCGCTTCCCGAGACGGATACCCTTATAGAAGACGTGCAATTGAAACGCAGTTGGTTAGGACTAGGCGGAATGCGGAAAGAGGCTTATAAACGGCCATTTCAACGTTCCCCAATCAATTCAATCGAACGAAGAAAAAAGATTCGCATCGGAATTCCACGCGTACTTAATATTTGGTCGACAGCCCCATTCTGGCGAACATATTTCGAGACACTTGGCATAGATAAAAACAATATTGTTTTCAGCGATTTTACCAGTGAAGAAATGTGGCAAGAAGGTGGAAAGTACGGATCGATAGACCCTTGTTATCCGTCCAAGGTGACCCAGGCTCATATTCATAATTTGTTGTTTAAACATCATGAGAAAAAGTCGCTCGACTACATCTTTTTCCCATGCATCACCCATGTCCCGACCCATATGCAAAATGTGATGGATTCAACTAGTTGTCCAATCGTAGCAGGGGCACCAAACGTGATAAAGGCTGCTTTTACAAAAGAAATTAACTTTTTTGAGACACGAGGAGTCACCTATCTCGATCCGGCCGTTTCCTTCACCGAATTGAATTTGATGAAGAAGCAGTTGTATGAAGCGTTTAAGGACTATCTTGAAATTACAGAGGACGAAAGCGATTTTGCTGTGCAACAGGGTTGGACTGCGATGAACCTGTTTGATGCCGAGATGCAGGAGCGTGGGAAAAAGATATTAGAACAGGTGGAACAGGAAAATCGGCTCGCGATTCTGATGATTGGTCGCCCTTATCATTCCGATCCTGGTTTGAATCACGGTGTATTAGAAGAATTTCAAGTATTGGGTTATCCTATTCTCTCTATGCGCTCTATCCCTAAAGATGAAGAGTGGTTGAAGCGTTTTTTCCAGGACGATCTGGAAAGTGGGCGGGTGAGCTATGCACTAGAGGTAAGTGATGTTTGGCCGGAAAACTTTAGTTCCAATTCTGTACAAAAGGTATGGGCAGCTAAATTCGCGGCCCGTCACCCCAATGTTGCCATTCTTGATCTATCTAGCTTTAAATGCGGCCATGATGCTCCGACCTACGGACTTATAGACTCGATTATAGGAGCGGCAGGGGCACCTTACTCCGCCTTGCATGACATTGATGCTAACAAGCCAAGTGGTTCGATTAAAATTCGTGTGAAAACCTATGCCCATAGCTTGGGACTTCATGAAGAACGTTTACATGATTTAGCCCAGAAAAAAGCAGAATTGCAACAGCGTATTGACCAAAAACGATTGGAGCTTTCAGGTCTGCAAACGAAAGAACAAATGGTCTCCCTTCTATGAGCAGACAGGCTTTTTCAGAAGGGCAGCTAAAAATTCCAAAAGAAAGGAGCATAACACCATGTCAAAAATCAAAGAGTTTCCAAAGATCCATAAATCGGAGCCCTCATCCTATGAGAATGAATTGCTTCGCTTTCAGATAGAACAGGAACTTGCGTTAGGTTTAGAGCAGGCAAAGAGAACTCAGTGGTTTGATCCGGTTCCCCGTCAGTTTTTAATGAAAGATAAAAAAACGACAACCATTCTCTTTGGTGGACTCACCATGGCGCACGATTTCCTGGTAGAGGGGGTATTAAAAGGATTAGGCTATTCCGTGAAGCACATGGATTGTCCTGATACCGAGTCTCTACGCTTTGGCAAAGAGTTCGGAAACCGTGGTCAATGTAACCCGACGTACTTTACCGTGGGCAATCTAATCAAATATCTACATCATTTGCGGGATGTAGAAGGTAAATCCAAAGAAGAAATCGTCGCCAACTACCTTTTTATAACCAGCGGTTCCTGTGGTCCATGCCGCTTTGGCACATACGTCACAGAATATCGTAAAGCTCTGCGGGATGCCGGGTTTGACGGATTTCGAGTCCTGTTGTTTCAGCAACAAAGTGGTTTGAAACAAGCAACAGGCGGTGAATCGGCTCTCAAATTAGATACCTCGTTCTTTGTCGGTTTTCTTAAAGCGGTTCTGCTAGGAGATATTTTAAATGCCATCGCTTATCGGATTCGTCCCTACGAAGTAGAATCAGGTTCCACTGATGCCGCTCTTTGTCGTTGCAAGCAGTATTTGTATGATGCTTTGCAACAACGCAAGTGGGTGATTCCAGCGTTGATCAGATGTCGCAGGGAACTGGAAGCGATTAAGGTAGACCGGACACGAGTCAAGCCGAAAGTGAGCATCATCGGTGAGTTTTGGGCAATGACAACCGAGGGAGACGGTAACTATCAACTGCAGCGCTTTCTTGAACAGGAAGGCGCTGAAGTGGAAGTCCAATCGATTACTGCGTGGATTCTTTTCCTGATTTGGGAAGGACGCTATGACACTATGAAGCGGATGAAGCTTCGTGGAGAGGATTCAGGACGCTACGGTTTACAAGGAAAAAAACCTAATTCACGTCTGCGCATGTTATTTGTAGCTGATCGTGCAATTCGAATCATGTTCCAGACCTATGCCAAGACAATTGGTCTTCATGCTTATCATCTACCCGACATGGATGAGATTGCTGAAGTTTCCCATGGACACTATAATAACCATGTGCGCGGTGGAGAAGGTCATATGGAAGTAGGCAAACTTATCCTGAACGTGGTCAAAAGGAAAGTAAACATGACCCTTTCTGTCAAACCATTCGGCTGCATGCCATCTTCTGGTGTATCCGATGGTGTTCAATCTTTGATCACTGAAAAATATCCCGATGCGATCTTCCTTCCGATTGAAACAACAGGAGATGGAGCGATAAATGTTTACAGCCGTATACAGATGATGTTGTTTAAAGCAAAGCAGGCTGCGCAAAAGGAGTTTGACGAAGCTTTAACAAAAAAAGACGTTACGATTGAGCAGCTTCAGAGTATGTCAAAACTTACTCATCCATTACGAACAAGCCGTCATGTCGTTGCATGTACAGCGGCGAACGTAGTATATGGAATACGTGGGTTTTCTAACTGGCATTCACTCCGACGAAACAAGGAAGAAATAAATGGGGCATAGTACGATCACATCTTGAAAGACGCTCGCCAGAAGCCCGCATGCCCCTGGGAATCAGTACCTGTTGAAACGTTGGGATGTGTCTTTCACACAAAATAGTCCTCACTTTGTCTAAGGTGAACAGGGCTATTTTGTGTTGTCATTTTTCTTTTTAATTTTGATAGGCGAAATAGCCCGGATGATATAACTATTGATCTTTATCTCTCGTTAGATTGAAAGTTTGAAAAGACATAGCTTACATCAAATAAAAAAACAAATAATCGGCATAATATTTTTATGTCGATTATTTGTTTTAAAAGCCATTTATCCTCATATGTAATCATAAAAGGTCAGAGATACAAACTATGCTAACTTGCCCCAACTATCCTTAAAAAGGAGATACAAAGAAATGCCTACAATTAGAATAGCCAGTTTTAACATTGAATGGATGAATGATTGGTTCACAAAGGATTCAGACCCTGTTGCCTTTAGACCTACTTTCAGACGGGAAGATCATACCTCTAACACTGATGAAACGGCAAGGCGTGCAGCAGATACTATTCGTGAGATCGATCCAGATATTTTGGCTATACAGGAAGGACCTAGTCGCCCTGCAGAGTTGGAGCTCTTCATACAACAATACCTCTCTAATAATGGAGTGCCGATCTACAAGTTTATTCTCAGCGATTCAGGAAATGAACAAAGACCAGCAATACTTTATAAACCCAATGCTGTCAATTCTTTGAGATTGGCACCTTCCGCCGACATTGCAAGTTTAACTGACGGATGGTTGGCAGATGTTAATGGTAATGAATTTCTAGAAACATACAAGTTTACTCGCTTACCGCTCGTTATCAACATTCAAATAGAAGACGATTCCTTACAACTTATCGTGCTCCATACTAAATCAAGTTTTGTCAACAAAGGCAGAGAATTGTGGGAGAATTGTGCGACTCGGCAAAACTATGTTCACGAGGCTCTTAGAAACCGTAGACGGAACTCTACTGAGGCTATGCGAGTGAGGCAGTACATTGACACTATCTTAAAAGACAATATGAAGGCAAAGATTATCATTCTTGGCGACTTGAATGATGGGCCAGGTATGGATTACTTTGAGAATTATCTAGCTCATAATACGATTGATGTTTTAGTAGGATCTGCTTTTGAACCAGAGTTGATTTTTTACCACGCCCAGCATGATGTCAATCCTCAAGATCGCTATACTGCTATATTTGACGATTTTGTTACGGGAGAAAAAAACAAGCATCTCTTCTTAGACCATATACTGCTTTCCCCTAGTCTCACAGCTACTAGTGGGCTTAGAAGAGTACCCGATTCCGGAACTATACACCATGTTGAGTATAATCATCATACCGTAAACAATGGTACTTTTCGCGAAAATCGACCAAGTGATCACAGACCAGTAAGTGTTCTTCTTGAATATTAAGTTAAAATGGACGATTAAAGGATCGATTTACAGTAACATCGCTCAAAGAATCCACAAGTTTATCACAGAGGGAGACTAAATCGTATAAAAACTATATGATTGGGAACCATTATATGTAAAAATCTTTCTAATGAGGGATTGGAATGATTTGGTTTATTGTCAATAGGGCTTCAGGTAATGGAAAGGGACATAAGGTCTGGAAATATATAGAGCATTTACTTATGAAAAAGAACATTGAATATCAGGTGGCGTTTACGGAAAGGCCAAGACATGCCATCGAAATCGCAAAGGAAATCAGGAAGCAAAATTGCGTAAACCTAGTGATAGCAATAGGTGGAGACGGCACTGTTCATGAGGTGGCAAACGGATTAGTAGGATCAGAGATACCTCTGGGGTCTATACCTGCTGGATCGGGTAATGATTTTGCCAGAGGATTACAGGTTCCAAAACAAAGTAATAAAGCGCTTGAAAAAGCATTATACGGGAAAAAACGAAAAATTGACATCGTTTCTATAAACGATGAGGTTTTTATAAATGCCGCAGGAATGGGATTCGACGGTCAGGTCGCAAAAGTGACCAATCAGGCAAAATACAAAAAATGGCTAAACCATTTAGGATTGGGGAAATTTTGTTACGTCGTCAGTTTTTTTAAGGTTTTGTTCCTTTATCGGGCGACGGAAGTAAGCATCGTAATTGACGATAGAGAACAAACCTTTTCAGACGTATGGTTGATCGCAGTTGCTAATAGCCCATTCTATGGTGGGGGAATGATGATTTGCCCTAATGCTAAATGTGACGACGGTGTCTTTGACGTTTGTATTGTTCACGGTATTTCGCGGTGGAAGCTGGTAAAACTGTTACCCCGAGTATTTCGTGGAACGCATATATTTAATCGGGCCATCACCACTTTGACTGGGAAACATCTTACAATCATGTCAACTTCGCCGATGATTACTCATGGAGATGGTGAGATTGTTGGTGAAACCCCTATACAACTCACCATAAAAAAAGAAGGGCTTTACATTGTGTGACCTTTTGATAAAAATCACAGTGTAACGAGTGAATAAATGATTACTAAGAAGGTTTTGATCCTCTCGGAAACATTTGGTGCTGGTCATACAAAAGTAGCTGAGGCATTGAAGGAAGGAATTTCTCTTCTGGCCCCTTCCGTTCATACGAAAATTATAGAATTAGGCCAGGAGCTTAACCCTCTTACGACGACTCTCATGTTTCGTTTTTACGTGAAGCTAATCACTACATATCCTTATCTGTGGGGAAAAACATATCAAAAAAAACAAGATCAACCTCTTTCGAAAGGATACCAATTCATCATTTATCAACTGTTTCACCGCAAAATTGAAGCTCTTCTTGAACATGAAAAGCCTAACCTGGTCATCTGCACTCATCCCTTTAGCAGTTCATCGGTGTCTAGATTAAAAAGGTTGGGTTGTCCATTGAATCTGTGTACCGTAATCACTGATTTTCACGCACATGGTGTCTATGCTCAGCCGGAGGTAGATCTCTACTTGGTTTCAAGTGACGGTGTGCAGCAAGAATTAATTAATTTGGGTATACAACAAAATCGTATTATGATAACCGGGATACCGACAAAGACGAAGTTTTGGACCAAGAATGGCAAGCAAGAAATACGGCGAAAATTACAATTGAAGAACATTCCGACCGTTATGCTCATGGGCGGGGGATTGGGTTTGGGTGGTATTGGGCGAGTGGCTCATATGCTTACAAAATGGAGAGAAGATTTACAGGTGGTAATATGCACCGGATACAATCAAACTTTAAAACAATCATTATCGAAAAATAGAAATTTCCATCATCCACATATTCGTATTTTGGAATTTGTTGATATCATTGATGAATGGATGGATGCCTCTGATTTAATTATTACGAAGCCAGGCGGGGTAAGTTGCTATGAAGCATTGTTAAAGGGTATTCCTATGCTCTTGTACAAGCCGATTCCCGGACACGAGGAGAAAAATTGTGACTTTTTGGTTCAAAATCGATTCGCGATAAAGGTGGATAGCTTAATAGAAGTGGAAGAATGGATTCAAAAATTGCTTTTTTCTCCGCGAGAAGTCGAGTTGTTACAGAGACGAATCGTTACTTTTAAACAAAAAATAGATCCTTTGGAGAGTTACAGATCTATTATGAAACTCCTCGTCCCGTAACCTCTTTTAGCAGAGGGACCCTCCGAATAACCCACAATCCAAATGTCTTCCGCAGCATACATTGTTTGAATGCATGCGAAATTGCTTAATCTGAATAACGTGAAAGCTTCCTTCGGAGGGTGTCCTAATGAAAAGAGATTCTTGTATAAGCAGCCATTATATTGGAGCGCAGGGAGTTTATATCTATTATCGCATCTGGATTCCGGCAGAACCCCGGGCATTAATGGTTTTACTCCATGGTTCCGGAGAACATTCAGGTTATTATTCCCATATAGGAGAGGAGTCCTTGCGTCATCAAATCGGGCTTATTACTCCCGATCTACGAGGGTTTGGCAAATCTGAAGGACATCGCGGCCATATCAATCATTTTGAAGAATACCTAGATGATTTGGAAGCATTGATTATCCTGCTGCAAGATCGATACCCGGGCCTGCCTATTTTCTTATTAGGTCATAGCTTGGGTGGGCTGATCGTGATTCGCTACGGTCAGGAATACTATGGAAGGGCAAAAGGCGTGATTTTATCATCTCCCGTATTGGGAATGGGTTTTTCCATACCTTATCCGCTAAAAAAAATGGCTCAATTACTATCAAGGATAACACCCCGTCTACCGATTGAACCTTTCAAGTGGAGTTGGTCAAGGTCGATTTTACTGGGGAGTTCCTCTGAAAGCTTACTTGATCCTTTGTTTACCATTCAATATACCCCGCGATGGTTTGCCGAAATGCTACAAAGCGGAGTCCGTGCCTTGTCAGAAGTTGCAAAGTATAACCTCCCCACTTTGATTCTCTACGGTCAACAAGACACTTTGATTGATCAAAGATTACTAGAGAATTTTTTTCATTCGATTCCTAACGATGATAAAGGGTATGTAATGTTTTCAGATGGGGGACATAGACCATTGCATGAGCATCGCCATGAGGAAGCAGTAACTAATATCTTTGAGTGGATATCTGTTAGGTCATAGGGACCTGACGAATGATGCGCCCATCGATACGCTCAAAAATATCTTCAAGGCTTGTTCCGGTAATCGTCAAACCATGGTTCTTCAAACCAATAATGGCTCTCGAAGGATCATCTGCCTGGCTGACCAGATCTGATACGGCCTTCGCCAATTCCCAAGTACCGCATGGGTAATTTATTTCCGTGGAGTGAACCCCGTCCATCCAGGCGTGGATATGAATAATTGCTTCTACCTCAGGATGCCGAGTGTAAATCATCCAATGCTCGATGGCATCAACAGACACCCGGCGAGGTTTGATGTGCGGAGGGATATTGAGAAGCATGGCATTTCGTTCCTCATTGTATCCCATGACGAGCAGGATGTCCCGTCCGATCACTTGCATATCTCCCTTGTTTACCCCGCTGGCACTCATCCAAAATTGTTGTCCCTCTTTTCGTACACTCAAATTCCCATAACTTAAACCGCCTATTCCAAAAAGTCGTTTGACATGACGAAAATCTTGGGGGTTGAGCAGTTCTTCCATTGGAAAAGGAGCTGGCAGAAGGTCAAGCGCATCCAAATTGCTTCCTGCTTCGATAAGTTGTGCGCTTTTTTCATCACCATTCCATAGTTCTTCAGGCAAGTCACAGTGAAATTCGTTATTAATCACCAATCGAGAGGAAGCGATAGGGATCAGCCTTTCCTTTACTCTGGAAAAAAACAGTTCATCGTTTGTATCTGTGTAAGGAACGGAGTAACATCCTCGTTCAAGGGTGATAAAATAGGCTTCGAGTGTTTCCTGCGATCGGATAATGTAAATTAAAAGATTAGACAAAGTACGGATTAAAATAGGGTAAGCTTCCTTTATAATATCGTCAGGGACTTTATTTGTTTCTATCACTGCGGCGCAAAAAGTAGCTTGTGCTTTCCGGCGGTAAGGTTTCATATTATCCTGATCAACAAAATTAAAAATAATCCGTATATTATCGGCTGATTCTTCGCAATATTGATATCTTTCGGCAACGAGCTCCCTATTTATCCCGTCGGCAAACCATTTTACATTAGGGCTGTTTAACTGTCCAACAAAAGAAAATTTCATTTCAATCCCTCACTCTCAGCATTCTCATGAGAAACGACAATTTTTATATCGTTCAGGAAAGCTTAAGGTTCGAAAATAACTTTTATCGCACCCGTTCTTCCCTTACCCGCAGCGGTCTCAATGGCTTCACGGTACTGATCTAACGGGAAGCGGTGGGTTACTAAAGAAGCCAAGTCAACTTTACCGGAGCGCATCAAGTTTAGCCCAAGGGCATAGGTACGAAGTCGCTCTCCCTGGTATTCCTCCGTGCCGCAGGCAAAACTTCCTTTTATATCAAGTTCATTTAACCAAATTGGGGTCCAATCTACTTTATGGGGAATACTAGCCACTCCCAACAAGTTTACTTTCCCCTTACTTTTGGCAAATCGCAGTGAATCGTTAATACTTTGATCCTTTCCAACACACTCGTAGACGATGTCCGCTCCTCCTTGAATAACCGGACTCCCAAAGATCGGCTTCAATACTCTTGCTCCCAAAAGATCCGCCAATTGCTGATTATAATCAGATTGGGATGATAGCAATACCACTTCATCGGCTCCATAACGGCGTGCCATTTGCGCTTGAAACGGATGTTTTACTAAAACGATCACACGAGCTTTACTTCCAAGTGAGCGGATAGCTGCGATAACACAAATACCAATCACTCCTGCTCCGATAACCAGAACTGTTTCATTATCCCGAGGCTGGTCTCGCATGACGCCGTGCAAGGCAGTGGCGAACGGATCAGTCATCACCGCATTAAGATCACATACATCCTGGGGTACCTTAAGGATCTGACTCTGGTGAGCAACCAAACGGGGACTCCAGCCACCTCCCGTATCCCGGCAGGCCCCGATAAGTAGCCCAGGCGAAACATCGCCTATGGTCATTCGCTCACACAGGCTAAAGTCACCCCTGTGACAAGCTGGGCATGGCTCATGAAATCCCCTTGCCTCACATGACAGGATAGGATCAATCACAACTCGTTCGCCTACGGACAGATTTTTTACTTCTCGTCCCAATTCCTCTATTACACCAACTATTTCATGGCCGATCGTAAAGGGAAATGAAGCAAAAGGAGAAGTAGCAGGGCTGTCGTGAAGAAAAATGAGATTTAGATCACTTCCACATATACCGCAAAACTTGACCCTAATCTTTACCCATTCTTGATTAGGTAAGGATGGCTCCTTTACATCATCATAACTAATGCATGACATTGGACCGTAAAATACGGAGGGGAAAAAACGTCCCAACGTTTTACTTGATAAATAACGAGGAATGGTTGCTTGAAATCGTATTGCTTTCACAACCTGTTATTCCTCCCTTCAGATGATTGTCCTGACAGTATTGATGTGTATTATCAAAAACTCACTGTTATGATTTAAATATGAGAACTGTGTACAACTAACTTAGCCCAGCCCCAAATCGTTTCGCCCCTAGGTAATGTAATATAAAGCAAAAGTTTAGCATCATTTAGTAGTCTTAAAGCTGTGTCGGACGTATGGGTATCATTCACACGGTTAAACGCCGGATAGGCTGTTCGTCCGTACATCGCAGAGATAGTGGCGTCAAATACGGATTTGTTGCTTGGATATGCGACTGATCCTGGTTATCCAGATAAGCTTATTGGATAACTGAGAAGTATGTTCTAGCTAAGCTAAATATGATAAGGAGGAAACAACAGTAAGCCAGAAATAGCAAAAGATATTATTCGCTATTTACACAAGGTTAATGGGTTTTTTACAGTCAAATGGGAATGAAGGATAAGGCTGTGAGGATTGGGGGAGGAATTTGGTTCCTAAAAAATGGATTATCTCTTGTTGGAAAGTAGTAAAACAGGTCAGTGACCCCTAAACTTTACATAATTATCATTAAGTTAATAGAGCTAGTGATGTTACTAGCTTCTTTTTAATTCTATCTTGATACACGATCAGCCGCAGCCTTTTGTTGCTCTTCTCATGTGCGGGTATGTGCTTGAATTGTAGTATTGCACTATGCCCAAGTTGAGTTTGAAGTGAGGGAAGAGTATAGTCAGGCTTGTATGCATACATCATCAAAGATTAAAAAAGGGTCTTTTACTTGAAGAAACTACTCTACTATCAGAATGGTTTTGGCTTTAAATACTGATGTCTATGCTTTGATTCAACTGCACTATGTGTTTAGATAAAGTACAGTGAACCGGTTAAAGTACACTAGCAACATTAAAAATGTTAAGCAAAATGAATTTACTGCTATTGAACACGTTCGTATAGAGCGGAATATTGAGGTGAAATATTATGTCTAAAATTGACAATATGATGGCGATTCTATGGATGTTGAATTCAGAGAGGAAAATTACTGCAAAACAAATATCTGAAAAGTTAGAGGTTAATATAAGGACTGTTTACCGTTATATTGATGCACTTTCTGCCAGTGGTGTGCCGATTATATCTGACACGGGTCATAATGGGGGGTATACCCTGTTGAAGAATTTTATTGAAAGTCCTCTTCTTTTTGATGTTGATGAGCAAACCGCATTACTTCATGCTGCTGTTTTTGCAAAAGAAGCTGGATATTTTTTAGGGGAGGCATTAAACAGAGCAACATCAAAGCTAAAAATGTATTCAAATCAAGAGCAGGAAAGAATGATCAAGCAACATTTAGAAGGGCTTGAAGTAATAAGTCCAATTGGAAAATCATCTATGGAGCCAACATTGAAGAAATTGGAGCAAGGTATAGTAAACGAATCATCTGTAGAAATTGAATACCTTACAAGCCGTGAAGAGCAAGCTAAGCGCAGGATTGTTGATCCATATGGAATTGTTTATTGGAATAATAACTGGTATGTCATTGCATTTTGTCATCTAAGGAATGAAATCCGCAGTTTTAGAGTGGGGCGAATTGTCAGTATCATTCAAACAGAAGGTACCTTCAATCGTCCAAAGTTTTTTTCGGCAGGTGAATTTTTTATGAAAAACCTACTTCCAGAAACAGAAGATAAGCAAGGACTTATGCCTCTAGTTGTTGGTGGTAAGACAAGTGCGTTGGATAACTTATGCCAGCATTGGTTTTTAGGACATCATTTTAAAGAACGGACTTCAAAGAAAGCGATATTTTTACTAGAAGAAGAAGCAATTCATACGTATGTACCGTATTTACTTTTACCTTATGGCAAATCTATTCAAGTAATTGAACCAATAAGTTTGAAGCAAAAACTTATTGAAGTTCTATATGAGTTAATTAATTATTACAACTTTGAAAACTTTACTGACGGAAGATGTCAGTAAAGTTTTTTTATAATAGGGTATATCGATTAATCAATTACAAAAGGAGTATGTGTAATGCATGCAAAAAAAGTGTATCTTTATGTATTTGACACTATGTCAGACTGGGAGGTAGGTTATTTAATTGCGGAACTAAATTCGGGAAGGTATTTTAAAAAAGAATTAGCGCCTTTAGAGGTGGTTGCAGTAGGCGTTGATAAAAATCCTGTTACTACAATGGGAGGATTGAAAATACTGCCTAGTATTTCTATTGATGAGTGTATTTTGGAAAGTACTGATGTTTTAGTTCTTCCGGGCGGAAATACTTGGATAGAAGCCGTTCACGAAGCCATATTGAAAAAGGTTTCTAAATCTTTAAAAGAAGGCACTGTTGTTGCGGCGATTTGTGGTGCCACAGTGGGACTTGCAAAGATGGGATTGCTAGACTCAAGAAGGCACACAAGCAACAATCTAGAATATATGAAAATGATTTGTCCTAATTATATTGGAGAAAAATATTATGAAATGGAACCAGCAGTAACTGATGGGAATTTAGTTACTGCATCAGGAATAGCTCCGTTGGAATTTGCGATGCATGTATTGAAGGTGCTAGATGTATTTGCACCAGAAACATTACATTCATGGTTCAATCTTTATCAGACTCATGAACCAAAATACTTCTTCGAGTTAATGAATTCTATCAAATAGCTGATAAGTAAACCAAAATACAATTGATAGTACTTGAGCAGTACTGGGAAAAAAGTTATATTATTCATTAGTCAAAAGAGGGTGTGCTTTTTTACAGTTAGGCCGTACACCGCACGTTGTACAAGGTAAACAGAGTCTGATGTGAAACTTGAATATCTTATTATAAACTTAAACCACACTTAGAAGGCTTATTCCGCTTGTTACAACTGGAGTGAGCCTTTTTGCATGTAGAAAACTATCTTAGGAAGACGAAGAACAATCATAAAACGTGTACAGGATGTAGAAAAAAGGTGTTCAGGTTAATCGTAAGTTGAGCTTAGATTTTACCGGTATAGGTAATGAGCAATGGAGAATAAATTCAATGACTCCTTCCCGTGATGCAGGACTTGATCCTACGTCTATACAGAAAAATCTTGAGAAATCACCTCTCGCAAAGTTAAAATAAATAGTCATACATCGCATTTTTGATCCTTTAATTGACTTTTCCATTCCAGAATTTGGCGCGAAAAAACGGTTGAAAAAGGCAGTTAATAACAGCAGTGTATAATCTACTATAATGGTTAATTCCGTAATTATTTATAGTAATAGATCTCATTTGGGCAAATATTTACTATATCCCTGGTACCAGAGTTAGGAATTATGGAGAGAAAGAGTGTGCTTAGAAGTTATGACTTATATTATAATGTGCTAAAATCGATTCAACATAGGGACCTTGTTAAACTTTACCCCAAGCTGGACTAGTAAGGAATGATGATCTCCATGAATAAAACAAAAGTACTCATTATTGAAGATGAACAACCAATTGCCGATTTACTTTCATATGGGCTTACGTTGGAAGGCTTTCGTACACGTACTTCGGCAAGTGGAGCTACAGGAATGATGGAAATGGAACAATTCAATCCCGATCTTCTCTTGCTCGACTGGATGCTACCGGATCAAAGTGGGCTGGATATTTGTAAAAGAGTTACAGAAAACTACAATATTCCTATTTTAATGATAACTGCGAAGTCTGATATTACCGATAAAGTGCTCGGACTTGAATTCGGAGCAGATGATTATATCACGAAGCCTTTTGACCTTCGTGAAGTTGTCGCTAGAATCCGCACGATTCTACGTCGGGTGAATCAAGCCAATATTGGGGAACGGGATACGGTTGAAGACGATGTGATCCGGTTTAAAAATATTGAGATTGTGGCGGAGGAAAGACTGGTTAAAAAAGAGGGCATACTAGTCGACCTCACTCCCAAGGAATTTGACTTACTCATGACATTATTTGGCCGGCGGGGAAGAATTTTCACTCGGTCAGAATTGCTTGACTTGGTATGGGGATACGATTTTGGCGGCGATACCCGGACGGTTGATACCCATATTCAAAGGCTCCGCAAAAAACTGGATATAGGCGATTTGATCATAACCGTGTTCGGGATCGGGTACAAATTCGGGAAGCAGGTCGAATAGCGATGATAGGGACGATCCGAGCCAAATTTATCATCGGTTTTTTTCTGATCTTTCTTTTCTCTTTCCTTATTCTCAATCAGATGGTAAAAGAGATTATTTGGACGAGCAATCAAAAGATTGTAACTTCGGAATTGGTTGGTCTGAAAAACAACAGCAATGTGTATGTGCGTCAAGCATTTCTTATCAATCATTTTTCAAATAACAAACTCTATTTCAGCCAAATGGCCCAGGATTTGGTAAGTGACTTAAATCATGCCACCGGAAGCAACGTCGGCGTCTATACGTTGGAAGGCGTTTTGTTGCATTCCTCGGACAAGTCGGTATTCTCAGGACAGCAAGAGGAGGACCTTAAACAGGCGATTGGAGGCAAAACAGCCTATCATATCACGTACGACCAGAACAACGGGGAGGTCTTTTTCTCTTATCCGGTTGTCATTGACGGAAGCAAGGCAGGAATCCTGCGATTTGCTAAAGACTTTAGCCTGCTTTATGAACAAAGTGGACGGATATTGGACATCATCTTTTACAGCTCGCTTGTGCTCTTCGCAGTGGCGTTCCTGTTCTCCTATATCCTCTCCAGGCACCTCTCGATCCCACTCGTCAAACTAACCCATGCTTCCACAGAGGTGAAGAACGGCAATCTCGATGTGCGTATTCATTTTAATCGCAAGGATGAGATTGGTCGACTGGCTGTCAATTTTAACGATATGATCGAACGGATCAGCACCCAAATTTCAACCATCGAAAGAGACCGTGACTTACTTAAAGAAGTCAACCAACAGGAAAAACGATTTTTTGACAATATCACGCACGAGCTCAAAACACCGTTGACTTCCATTCTGGGGTACGCCGAAATTATTCGGGAAAAAGGGGAAACTGACCGGGAGTTTTTTGAAAAAGGGATCAATCACATCATCGAAGAGAGCCGACGTCTGCACAGAATGGTGTTAAAACTGCTTGAGATCTCCCGCAGAACCTCAAAGAATTATGAATTCGATAGAGTGGACACAGGAATAATTCTGCATGACGTTTGTGATTCGATGTCGTTTCGGGCGAAGCGTTATAAGAAGAAGATCGCCTGGAGGACTGAAGAAAATCTGTTTGTGTACGGTCAGGCTGACAAATTGCGCCAGCTTTTCATTAATCTTCTGGATAATGCCATCAAATACAGCTCAACTTACGCAAAAATATCAGTCAAGGGCGAGCTTTCTGCTGGGAATGTACGTGTTGAATTTAAAAATCCCGGTAACCCGATCGCACCTGAGCAACTAACACAGCTGTTTCAACCCTTTTTTTCGGCAAATGTGAAAAATGCGGAAGAAGGAAGTGTCGGTTTAGGACTGAGTATTGCCAAATCCATCGTCGACGATCACGGAGGGACGATCAGTATCGTCAGCGAGAATAATTATACTAGCGTGTTTGTGGAAATTCCTTGCGTGAAGGCGGAGATATTATCATGATGAATAGTCGATTCTTGTTAACGTCTGGGGCGCTGTTGTTGTCCTTCGCCATTTTTCTGTCCGGATGCACGCTAGAGCCTAGATCTGAGACGATTGTTATACCAAGTAAGGAAGAGACTCATACCGAAGAACTGAATAGCCGCCCGTTCCAGGTGAAGGCGATATACCGTTTCTTCAATACATTCGGGGAGACGGATCAGATTCTGGGGTGGTCCGCCACAGAATCTGTGATTGGTTTGTTCAGGAAAGCGAGCACAACTGAGGGTGCGATGTGGAAATTAGGTCGTCTTTCCTTTCCCTATGAAAAGTTCGAGCTGCTGAAAAAAATCGATACCAATACAGCTTTTTTGGAACTGTCCCCAGACGGCAAGAAAATCTCTAAAATGGCCATGTCGGCATCTGGTGAATCGCTAAAGTTGATCTCGTTACCTGACGGAAAGGAAACGGAAGTAGTGATCTACCATTCTGGACAAAGTTTGTATCTGCAAGATGTTAGGTGGTCTAACAACAGTCGATACGTATGCTTTCTTATCATAGATGCATCCATGAAGGGAAAAGCCAGTGTAGGTGTATACGATAACGATTCAGGATCCTACAAAACGTATCAACTAAAGGATATTGATCGGGGATGGACGCTCACAGGGGCTAACATTTCTGATGATGGACACAGCGTGCTGCTTACCCTGTTTGAGATTAAATCAGGTCGTTCCAACAGGATAGTCATGGGAATGATTAATGGAAGTGATATTACTGTACAGTATGACCATCAGACGGGTCACGAACAAAACGCTTGGCTAAATAATGATCAGTTCGTGTACCTTGGAACAGATGGAACGCTGTATGAATACGACCGCAGAACCAGCGAGCTTACCGTCCTGTTGGATAAAGTAAGCAACTTCGAGTTCTCCCGAGACCGGAAGTATGTCGCATACTCGTTGTACGATAAAGACACCATCTTTGTCGGAAAGCTCCAAGGTAAAAATGTTCTCTACGAAGAACCTGTGTATCATGGCGTCATACCGTCGAAAATCTTCTGGAGTCCAGATAATAAAAGCCTTCTCATTCATGGCAGGAAGTACTATTCTTCTGTGCAGGGCGGAGTGGTAGAATCGAATACCTCGGATGAACTGCCTTTTGTGCTCACATTTTAATAGTATATCTTGGAAAAATAGCTCAATCTTAAAATCCTCAAATCTGTAATGAACAATACCCTACCAGAGGTCATATCGGGAACCGGACAGCTTGCCAACCTTATTTCGTTATTCAACCGAAATAAGGTTGTTTTTTTGCAGCAAAGCACTATCAAAACAATAAAAGCTTGAGTCTATCTCTTTTGTTCGCAATTTTTGCAAGTAAGCCAAACTTTCGTGATATAAGAGAAATATATTCGGAAGAGTCGGGGGCCAGCACGAGTTTAGCGTTAATTAATTATGCTTCTCTGGCAAGCTCTTCAAGAGCTTCAGACATAAGCAACGCTGGAGCTCTTGAGAAAAAAGCTGTAGCTCGTCTAAGATTTCCATAAAAAACGCCATCCTCTCTTAGGAATCTACGGAAAAGAATAGCGTATTTTTCGTTTTGGGGGTACTAAATTATTTTAAGTTGATGCCGATGGGGTGGTGCTCCTATATGAAAATAAGAAGATCGCCCTATCCGGCCCACTTGGCTAGGTGGTTGGCGATCTTCTTGACGTTCTGGCAAATGGCGGTCATGCCTGTTGGTTAAAGTATCGAAGTCTCACCTGTTATTTCAAGGGTTTCGGATTTTGTATGAATGTCACTGAATTGGGGATTAATAATCGGTATAAATTATTAATTCGGGAGATTTCCTTATGACACGTATTACTCAGCGGTTTTTGAATTCATTCCTTAAAAAACGGGCCAAGAGGGAAATTCTGCTGCAAGAAGATAGGCAACTTCTGAATCAGCAGTTCGCTTTAGATTTACAACAAAATGAGCAAATGATGAACGAGCTGTTTCGAAACTGTTCGGATGTTGTATATCGTTCAGTTCAACTTCATGGGCAAATGCAAGCGCTATTGATCTATGTTGATGGGATGGTTGATAAGGCAAGCTTGGAAGAAACCATTCTTAATCCGCTAATCAACACAGGATTGCCGCATGAGTTAAGTAAACTGGAATCCTTGGGAGAATTCATAGGTAATCAAGCTGTCGCTACCCGGCAAATCAAGCTGACAGATCGTGTATCGGAAACAGTACAGGACATTTTAAGTGGCTACGTCGCCGTGTTTGCAGTGGGGGGGAACCAGGTTTTGCTCGCCGACCTTACTGATTTTGAAAAGCGTCAGGTTACTGAACCGCAAACCGAATCCGTAGTACGCGGTCCACGTGAAGGATTTACTGAATCCTTACGAACGAATACGAGTTTGCTGCGTCGAAGGTTAAAAAGCCCAAGGCTGAAAACCGAATCGGTCACCATCGGTGCATTGTCTCAGACGGATGTGGCCTTGGTATACATTGAAGGCATTGTAGAAGATTCCATCTTGGACGAGGTCCGAAAGAGAGTTAGCCGTATTGAGATTGATGCAGTACTGGATTCCGGATTCATTGAAGAATTCATAGAAGATGCTCCCTTCTCTCCATTTCCAACAGTGCAGAACACGGAAAGGCCTGACGTTGTACTATCTAGTTTGTTGGAAGGCAAAATCGGTATTATTGTTAACGGTTCTCCGTTCGTGCTTATCGTTCCCATGACCTTTTGGTCGGCCCTTCAGGCGGCAGAAGACTACTACGAGCATTTTATCTATTCCACAGCCATTCGATGGCTGCGGTTCACGTTGCTTTTCATTTCGATACTCCTTCCTTCCCTTTATGTTGCAGCTACGACGTTCCATCCAGAGTTAGTTCCAGCAGATTTATTGCTAAGTATCTCCTCCGCTCGTGAAGGCGTTCCTTTCCCGGCCGTTGTAGAGGCGCTCTTGATGGAATTTATGTTCGAGGCTTTAAGGGAAGCCGGGATTCGTTTGCCAAAACCGATCGGCTCAGCGGTTAGCATGGTTGGAGCATTGGTGATTGGGGAAGCTGCGGTCAATGCCGGGATCGTTGCTGCTCCTATGGTCATTGTTGTCGCATTTACTGGCATCGCATCATTTTCTATTCCACGATATAATTTTGGACTTGCTTTTCGACTCGTTCGGTTTCCTCTTCTGATCTTGGCGGGGACGCTAGGTTTATATGGAATTGGTCTTGGATTGATTGTACTGCTTATTCATTTAGTGAATCTGCGTTCTTTTGGAGTGCCTTATCTCGCACCGGTTTCCCCTGAGATTCCCGGAAATTCAAAGGATATTTTTATACGAGCGCCGCGATGGGCTATGCGTGAGCGCCCGTTTTTTGTAGGAAGGGATAAAGAGCGCATACCGGAAGGCCAAAAGCCTGATCCGCAACGTGGGAAACGTACATAAATAGATATTTACACACCAACATGAATAGCATTGGATAGGAGCAATTCTTATGAAAATCTCCGGACTACAGCTCTTTTGGCTGATAGTGAGTACTGAAACTGCATCAGGTATACTTTTTACGTTGACTCCAGCTATCGCTGAGGTCAAGCAAGATGCTTGGATTTCCGTTTTACTGTCGGGAGTCATCGGGCTTGGCGTAGTATACCTTGCTGCTAAGATAAGCCTATTATACCCGGATCAAACCTTTATCCAATATAGCCAAACGATACTGGGAAAATGGTTAGGAAAAGTCATTATCCTCCCTTACTTTGTGATGTGGTATTCGGTAGATGGAGTAATCTTGCGCAATTCCTCGGATTTTTTACACCTTGCATTATTTGAGAAAACACCGTTATCGGTGCTATTGATCTCACAATTGATCTTAGCGGTTTATGTCATTTATACAAGCGGTATTGAGGGAATCGCCCGTTGCAGTGAAATTGTGGGTCCTATTATTGTCCTAATGGTTTTGGGTACCTGCGTTCTCGGCTTGAATCATTTGGATTGGCAGCAATTAACTCCAGTTTACGCCGATTCCGGGTTGAGGCCGATTTTGAAAGGGGCACTCCCAACCGCTGCTTTTTATAGTGAAATGGTCATATTGATGATGGTGTTTTGCTTTCTATCCGATTCCCGCAAAGCGCTCCCACGGGCAATGTGGGGAATGGCTGTCCCGTCTTTATTGGTTTTTGTGGCGGTAGCGATGTCTATTATGACGTTTGGGCCGATACTTTCTTCGCGGATGTGGTTTCCTTTCTATAATATGTCACGTTTTATTTCCATTTTGGGTTTCATTCAAAATGTTGATATCCTGGTTGTGGTCGTCTGGATGTTCTCTGTTTTTACCAAGCTTTCTTTATTCCTGTTTGCCACTACTTACGGAACTGCACAATGGTTGAACATGAAAGATTGGCGAAAGTTAATTTGGGTCGTTGTTCCGATCGTATTCGGTTTTTCGCTATTGCCAAAAAACATCGCGCAGGTCATAATCGATTACCCACAAAAATTTTGGCTGCCCTATGTCATGCCTATCAACGTATTCGGAATTCCTCTTTTATTATGGATTGTCGGGACGATCCGTATAAAGAGATCCAATAAGAAGGTGAGGCAACAATGAAACAAAACAGGGTGGTTTTTATCATTTTCATTTTGCTCATGCTGTTGACGACAGGTTGCTGGGATCGCAAAGAACTGAATGATCGAGCCATTATTATCGCGTGGGGAATTGATTTGAACAAAGATGGAACGTATCGGGGAACGGCACAGTTTGCGCTCCCATCGAAAATGGGCAGCGGTAAATCGGCAAGTCAAAGCAACAAGGCTTTTGTTACTGTCTCGGGAACCGGAAAAAATCTGTACGAAGCCTCTAGGGATATGCAACTTAAAGTTTCCCGCACATGGTTTTCCGGGCATCGCAGGGTAATTCTCATTGGAGACAAGTTAGCGCGACATGGTCTTTCAAAAATTTTGGATGAATTAAGCCGGGATCCCATTGTCCGGCTACGAACAGACATGTTCGTTTTGAAAGGCGGATCGGTGCAGGATTTCCTTGAATTATCCAATCCGTTGGAACGGTTTTCGGCGAATGCTCTTGTCAAAATGCATGAGGCTACTGGATTAGATCCAGATCTCACCTTGCGAAACTTTTTGATGGCCGCTTCGAGCGAGGAGAGTTGCCCCATTTTGCCTGTCGTCGAAAAAAAGGACAGCCCTTCTGAGGAAGGTTCGGAACAGACAGCTCCTGAGATGAAGCTAAGGGGCTTCGCTATTTTTGATAAGGAAAACCGTCTCGTTACCTATTTGCCGATGAAAGAGAGTTTCATCCGGCAATGGATCGTAGGGCAATTAAATTCCAATGTCTTCACAGTAAATATTCCCGGGGAGAAGGGAAACATTTTAGTTGAGGTAGACCATTTGAAGAGAAAGATCAAAACATCCCAGCGTGGCAATAAAGTTAGTATTACCGTTACTCTTGGCGGAAAAGGTACGATTCGGGAAAATAACACGCGACTAGACTTAAGAGAGTCAAAAAACATGATATTGGTACAGCACGAGCTAAATAGACAAACCGGTAAATTTGTTCAAAAGGTAATCCAAGAAGCACAAGCCCTCGGTACAGATATTTTTAGATTCGGGGAAGCCTTTCACCGACAACATCCTTATGCATGGAAAAGGATGAAAAAGGAATGGGGTAACAAATTTTCCGAGGCGGAAGTTTTCGCTGCATTAAATCTACAAGTTTGGGAAGAAGGGAAATTGGGTCCGTCGGGAATTCTGAAGGAAAATGAAATTAAAAGATGAAAGCTTGTAAATCTGCCAATAATCCCACAAAAAGGGCCTTATAGGCCTTTTTTTGTACTAAAATATACCGCTTATTTACGAATAGGAGAGGGTAAATATGGATAAGCAGTCATACGCAAGATATCTGCTCCATCTCATGGATAAAGAAATAGCTAGGGCATAAACGTCAGGATTGACGAACAACTGACCCGCCCGCTTCGGCGGATGCAGCCGTTAAGCACGAGGGATGGGTACTCACAAGTACGAGTTGATGAGCATTTTAGTTACGTGTAAGATTCTTTTAAACTATTTATGCGAGGAGGGAGACAAAAATGAAGATAATTGAAAGCTTTATTAATCAAGACATTAATACATTGTCTTCTAAAAAAATTGATCTTTGTCTCTCACTCTTTAAATATATTGATTGGGATTGTCATGTCCGTTTTTCGACTATTGAACGTTTGGCATCTGAAATTGAGACCACTGTAAAATATGTAAAAGAAATGATGAATGAACTTAAACGGGATGGTGTTTTGTCTTACCATCCTAATAATCCAGATCTAATCCGATTCGAGCTGGCAAGCGATAACCTTGAATGGGAACGCGGGGACCGTTATTGTAAACCGTTTTTCTTTTTCGATAGCCCTGAATTTAAAAGACTAAAAGTTAACGCTAAACGCATCATTTTAAAAGTTGCTCTCCAATTATCTATTCAAAGTTCTTCTCAGAATGCGACTGTTGTAATGGAAAAAGAAGCGTTTTTCTCACGCAAACAATACCATTTGCGTAAATTATCTCTTGATAATGAACGCTTTTCGTTATCAATTCGTGAGATAAATGCTAACCTATTTGGAATTGTAGAAGTACAAGTACATAAATCTGTTGAGACAAAAAAAGAATTTGTAGTTTTTAACTTTGTTCCAGAAATCCTTACCCAATTTTATACGATCGAACGTGAAAGAAGCCTTCTTAAAGACATTTTTACATGCTACGGTGTAGTAAAAAATCTTTCTCCAGAAACCTACCAAGGAATACTAGCGACCGCTAAAGGTTTTATTCACAGTTTAGTAAAGGAGTCCGAATTTCTACTGTTAATAAATATTCTATTCATGCGACTTCTTATTCGAAAGCAGAAGAAGAAATACTTAAACAAAAGCGTACTGTTCGTTATCTGATCCTCTCCATTTATGACGAAGCAGTGCGTTGTTTGGCGAGCAGTTTAAACTCTCTAGAACTAGAATTAAACACACCCGGTGCAATATCAGCCTATTTTCGTGGTATCTTACACAATATTTCCCTTGAAAAAATGACAGAAAACGCCAAGGAAATTGATAGATACCATAGCTTTGCTATGTCTGTGCTATACATTTGCAAGTGCCGTGGAAAATTTTCATATATTCATTCATGTTTACTTTACTCTGGTGGTATTTTCACTTTACTTTCTTCTGCGTTTTTCGAAGAGAATAGTCTATTTTTAGTTGGTGAACCGAAAGGATTTAATGAGAAAGTTGAAGTAAAAATTATTGCCAAAGCCCATCCTCCTAATCTAAAAATAATGCCTTGGATGAGAACCAGGAATTCAAAAGCATATGAGGAAGGAGCATTCTCACTAATATCTCAGAAAATTGACGTTTCAAACATTTATATTAGATAAAAAAGAATTATTTATTGTTGTAACAAATAAATCTTAAATATCCTCTGAACAATAAAACTAACAAACATTTCTCTTACGGATAATGTACTCTTGAGACCTCCTTGGTATCGTGATTAAGAGACTTCAAATTACATAAAATAGCAAGATTGGTCATTTTGCCACCCTTGCTATTTTTCAGTTGTCAGAAGGACGATATTCTTACTTCCCAGTTAACAGGAATTTCTGATGTAAACCCATTCTCATTTCCATATTCCTTTAAAATTTGAAGCAATCTTGATCCGTATCCTATTCGGGTATTCTGAAACTGAATCCTGGCAATCATAGTGTGAATGTAAAAAAAAGCAACTGCTCATAAAGTCAGTTGCTTCCATTATAAAGGTTTTTGCAGATATACCGTGATAGTCTTACAAAAGAAAATAGCAGCTTTTAAATAATTAGCTCTCATGTAAAAGCCTCGTCATCTTGTCCATAAAATCCTCATAGTCCTTGGCTTTAATTAGCTCATTGACATTTTTCCATTCCGATAGAATATTGATCACGCCTTCGAAAAAGGGGCTGAATAATTCGCGCTGATGTTTGTTGATTGAAATCATCACAATGGCTTGCACCTTCTCTTTTCCCCAATTTACCGGGCGGTCCAGAATCATAATGCAAATACCTGTCTTTTCAGCATCCATATGCATAGAATGTGGAACAGCTACATTGTTGTTAAAGGAAGTGGAGGACATTCGCTCTCTCTCTAATACTGACTTTCCGTAGTCTTGGGACACATAGCCTTTCTCATAAAGCAGATTCGACATGAATGCAATGTAGGCTTCATCACTGTCGAGATATACATTCTTCATAAATAAATCTTCATCAAAATATAAGTCAAGATATTGCTTTAGGTTGCGTATCTTTTTTTGCTTATTTAGTTTGTTTATTTGACTTTGAATATATTCATAATCTTCTTCCGTCAGGTAAGGATGAACAAATACAGATGGGACTTGTTCCTTCTGTAAAGGCAGTGTGCTGATGATTAAGTCTATTTCCTCGAGTAAAGCAACCTCACTGGAGTCAGATGAAACTTTAATAATCTCTAAAGAATCATGAAATTTCTTTTCTAGCTTTTGAATCAGTTGTACTTGCATATCATAGTAGTTAGGACAAATAACTGCACATAAAATCTTCTTTTCTAGGCTTACCTTTCGTTCAAAGTAAGACCCGATATGAAAAGCAATATAAGAAATCTCATCCTCCTTAATATGGATGTTTTCCATCAGCTGAATTTGATTGGATATAAAGACAGCCAATTCATAAATGAGAGGATAGGAATGCTTTAATTTATGCGTTAAAGGATTTTTAGCCATTTGCTCATTCTTTGCCCGAAAAATTAAATTGCGTATATGGAGCGTGAAATTGACAAAAAATTCATCATCAAGGATTTCAATAAAATAACGTTCATGTACCTTCTCTAGCAATTTTTTAGAGAGGTTCACATAATGCTCATCGACATAATGATTTAAAGAGCTAGGCGTCAATGACTGATAATTAAGCAATGTTGTTTTACTTGATAAAAGCAAAATAAAATTATAGCGCTCCGATTCGTTAAAACGGATGCTGTACTGTGCTTCCAGAAAATCAGCGATTTTATTGGCTGCTTTTGTTTCAAGATTGCTTTTTAATTTATGGAGATCAGTTGTTTGAATAACCGAGTTGTTATTTTTTATTCGGTCCACGGTAATTACAAGGTGGAGGAGGATATTATTCATAATATAATCGTTCACATACAAATTATGTTCGCTCAGGATGGAAACGATTTCATTTTTTAGTAAAGAAACATCATAATCCGGAAAGGAATCTTGAACAGCTTTTAAGCTTAAAAATTCGTTGGAGGTTTCTTGTGAAATAATAAAGCTCATTAATTTCCGCTTATCTCTCTCTTCGCCTGTTAAAATGAGCATGTCTTTTCTATGGCGGATTTTTAATTGATAAGTCTTAATAATTTTATTTGCATGAACGATGTCATTTTCAATTGAAGAAACACTTAAAAAAAGTCTATCACCAAGATCAAAGATATTTACCCCTTCCGAGTGTAGAATTAATTCCTTCAATATGACTTTCATACGATCCATGGGAGAAGTAGGATTATCGTCTGTTTTTACTTGGGTCCTACTTATAAGCTGATATCCTTGGGGAGAGGAAGCGATAATGATTTGATCCTGGTTAATTTCGTTAGCATATTTTCTGATGGTCCTTGTGGACACTTTAAAATAATTCGCCAAGCTTGTCGCTGTACACCAATCATTTTTAGATGCTAGGTATTGAATGAAAGCCTCTTTACGATCATTTTTCATAACAGAGCTCCTTATATGAAAGATATAGGGTTCCTCATTTTATTATAAAAAAAGAATAATATGCATTCGAATAAAAAAAGTTCCTACAGATAGGAACTTTTTTTAGTTGGTTCCTTCAGAGGAAAGATGAAATACTTTCATACAAATGAACGCTAAATGAGGGAACTATGAAAATGAGTCAAAAAATGATGAATTATACACTTGTTGTCATTAGCACAGTTGTGACAGCCTTTGGGATTTCACTGGTTTTGCTTGCGGAATTAGGGGTAGACCCGATTAGTACGTTTTTATTGGGCGGACTACATTTTATTCCGATTCGGTTTGGAACAGCAAGTCAGATCTTTAGTCTGACCATTTTAGTCATCAATTATTTTCTGAACCGAAAGTTTTTCGGGGTGGGAAGTCTTATTTTCAGTATTGGATGCGGTTATTTCATTAACTTATTTCTTGCAATGGATGGAATGACTTCATTCTTCCTGCAATCGATACCAAAAATATGTATTGCACTCATTGGCATCTTGATTTACGGGTGTGGAACAGGTCTCTTTTTATCTACAAAAACAGGAATGGGACCGTTAGAAGGCCTTATGTTCTTTTTCTCCACGCGATTAAACGTGACCATAAAGGTAACAAGAATGACCATTGATGGAATTTTAGTCGTTACGGGGATTTTATTAGGTGGTTTATACGGTATCGGAACCATTCTTTGTATCTTTTTAGTTGGACCTGTTATTGAACTTTCATTAAAGGTTTTCACATCGTTATCAAAAAAAGTTGGAAAGCGATCTATCTAGAAAGAATAGTATATTTGCTTTTTTGAAAGGTAGAGAATAGAAATATGAGGTCAATTATCGTTCCTATGGGTAGGAACTTTTATTGTTGGTTTTAAAATTCGACCAATGCAATACTAAGCATGTAAGCGAAACCAAAAAATGATGTAGGGGGAATTTCAAATGACAAGAGTATTGTTAATCTGTGGAGCAGGTGCTTCTAGTGGTTTTATGGCAAATGCTATTCGTAAAGCAGGCAAAAAAAGAGGGATGGAAATGTCTGTACAAGCTCGAAGCGAATCACAATTATCAGAGTATCTAAACGAAATCGATATTTTGTTAATTGGCCCACATTTGAAATATATGGAAGATGAATTGAAAGAAAAAGTAAGAGATTATCAGATTAAAGTATCTGTAATCCCGCAAATCATTTATGGCACTTTAGATGGCAATAAAGCGTGCGACCTTATTACTAACCTACTTGAATCGGGTGAATAACATGATGGAGAAAATAATGACTTTTATGAACGAATCGTTTAGTCCAAGGGTTAATAAAATCACGAAAAACCCGTGGGTATCATCGATCCAGGATGCGGTTATGACTATTCTGCCTCTAATCCTTGTCGGTTCGCTAATTACGATTGTCAGTCTATTAAATAGTGTATTTTCGTGGCTCCCTGATTTTTCTTTAATTAATACATTTACATTCGGTCTGCTGGGCTTATTCGTTTCCTTCTTAATCCCATATTTCATTATGGAGAAAAAGAAACTTGATAATAAAAAGCTAATAGCAGGCTCAACAGGTTTGGCTCTTTATCTGTTCTTATTGTCGCCAGTCATATTGGAGAACGGACAAATTCAGTTCATGCTAGATCGATTTGGAGCAACTGGTATGTTTCTGTCATTGATAGTCGGCTTGTTTGTTGGATTTGTACTTGTTCAATTCTCCAAATTCTCGTTTTTCTCAGCGGATTCATCAATTCCGGACTTTATCGTTGTTTGGTTTGACACACTTATTCCGATTACGCTGATTATGCTGACTGGATGGCTGATTGGTGTTCAAGCAAAAATTGATTTCTTTGAAGTAATCCTAGCGATCTTTAAACCATTATCAAATATTGTTCAAAGCTATCCTGGATTTGTTTTATCTGTCTTCATTCCAGCGTTTTTGTACACTTTTGGTATTAGCGGCTGGGTAATGATGCCAGTTATTTATCCCGTTTATTTATCAGGTCTTGCCGAAAATGCACAAGTAGTAGCATCTGGAGGAACTCCATCCAATATCGCAGTTATGGAAACGCTTTATGCTTTTACAAGCATGGGTGGAATCGGCACGACTTTGCCTCTCGTTATCATGATGTTCTTCCTGGGAAAGTCGATGCGTATGAAAGCTATTGGACAGGCAACGATCGTTCCCTCTATCTTTAATATCAATGAACCATTAATGTTTGGGGCGCCAATTGTCTTTAACCCATTTTTAATGATTCCGATGTGGATCACTGCAATTGTTATTCCGAGTATTACGTACTGGGTGCTGCATGCAGGCTGGGTAAGTATCCCGACGAAGACTTTCATGCTTTGGTATTTGCCAATGCCGATTTCATCATATTTGGCAACTCAAGATTGGAGAGCTATTGTTTTAGCAATGATATTATTTCTCGTAGCATTTATTATCTTCTTCCCGTTCTTTAAAGCTTACGATATTCAAGAGAGGAAGAAAGAATTAGAAGTAAGCGAATCTGAACAGTAATTCGTTATAGCATTTCAAAACAACATTAAAGGAGATTGTACCATGATTGATAGAGAACAAGAACTAGAAGCGCTGTATTTAATATCAATGCAAATGATCCTGCATGCAGGTGATGCCCGCAATGATGTCATGGAAGCGTTAAAATGCTGCGAAGAGGAGGAATACGACCGTGCTGAGAAAATATTAGAAAAGGCAAATAAAGATATCGTTGCATCTCATAAGCTGCAAACAGAAACTGTACAAAAAGAAGCACAGGGAGAGGAAGCCATTTTCTCACTGCTGTTTGCCCATGCCCAAGATACGTTAATGACTGTAAAGAGCGAATATGAAATTGCCAAACGGTTAGTTCGCGTTTTTAGAAGAATTGATGAAAAAATTGATGGGAAGAAGGCATAACCATGAGAACGTATGAAGGTACTTTTCCAAAAGATTTTTTATGGGGCGGTGCGGTTGCGGCTAACCAATGCGAAGGTGCTTTTGGGATTGGCGGAAAAGGAATTAGCCTTGCTGATGTTCACCGGTATCGTAGTGATCAAGATATTACAAGTCATGATTCTGATATGACTCTTGGGCAAGTGAAAGAAGCGATTGAAGACAAAGTCGGTTACTATCCGAAAAGACATGGAATCGACTTTTATCACACTTATAAAGAAGACTTAAAGCTTCTGGCCGAAATGGGCTTTAAAACTTTTCGAACATCTATTGATTGGTCCCGTATTTATCCGAATGGTGATGACCAAGAGCCGAACGAAGAAGGGCTTGCTTTCTATGATAAGTTAATTGATGAAATCAGAAGTCTTGGTATGGAGCCAATTATTACAATGCTTCACTACGAAACACCGTTAAACATTACACTTCAATATGGAGGATGGAACAATCGCAAAGTAATTGATTTTTTCGTCCGGTATGGAGAAGTATTGCTTGATCGTTACAAAGACAAAGTGAAATATTGGATTGTGATCAATCAAATCAATTTAATGTATCATGAATCATTTAACTCGGTTGCGATTTGCAAAGACCAGGTGGATCATTTAGACGAGGCTAAGTACCAGGCTATTCACAATCAGATGGTTGCATCGGCTCGTATTGTTAAAAAGGCGCGAGAATTGAGTTCTTCACTTCATTTGGGTACTATGCTTGCCGATTGTACAGCCTATCCAGAGAGCTGCCATCCGGATGATATTGTACTGGCGCTGAAAAGAAATCGACTACAATATTACTTTACCGATGTTCAATTTAGAGGCGAATACCCTGGCTATATGAGACGTTTCTTTCATGAAAACGATATTTCAATTAACGAACAGCCAGAGGATGCAACTATTTTAAAACAAAACACTATGGACTTTCTGGCCATCTCATACTACTATTCTTCCATGGTTTCAGCAAAAAAGAATGGTATGAACCCCATTGATTTAAGTAAAAACCCGCATCTTAAAGCAAATCCATGGGGCTGGGCTGTCGATCCTAAAGGCTTATATAACGCATTATGCCAATATTATGATCGCTATCAAGTGCCAATCATGATCGCTGAAAACGGTTTTGGCATGTATGACAAGCTGGAAGATGGGATGGTTCATGATGATTACCGTATTTCGTATCTATCTGAGCATATCACCCAAGTTAAGGAAGCTGTTAAAGATGGTGTGGAAATTTTCGCGTATTGTGCTTGGGGACCGATTGATATTGTCAGCTGTTCTTCGGCTGAAATGGAAAAACGCTATGGCTTCATTTATGTTGATATAGACAATGAAGGGAATGGCTCGCGAAAACGTATTAAAAAAGACAGCTTTTACTGGTATAAAAAAGTGATTGAAACGAACGGAGAGTTTATTTAACGGAATGTTCAATCTGATCACCTGTGCATACCAGTCAAAGTTGGAAGAGTTTGTATACAAATAAAAAATGCTGCATCCAGCAAAATGTTTGACAAGACAATAAAGGGAGGCAAGCAACTTGAGAAAAAATCCGGCTACATTTCCTAAAAAATTTTTATGGGGAGGCGCCATTGCGGCAAATCAGGCAGAGGGTGCTTATTTAGAAGGCGGAAAAGGACTTTGTGTAGCAGATATCAATAAGTTTACTGATGACGTGAGTATTAAGGAAAAAGGCAATTATGAATTGACAACAAAAGACATTCAGTTTGCTCTAGAAGATAAAGAAGGTCATTATCCAAAACGGACATCGATTGATTTCTATCACCGTTATAAAGAAGATTTAAAAATGCTAGCAGAAACGGGAATGAATTCGTTTCGTACATCTATCAACTGGGCACGCATTTTTCCGAAAGGCGATGAGACAGAACCGAATGAAGAAGGATTGAGATTTTACGATGATCTTATTGATGAGATTATTAAAAATGGAATGGAGCCTCTCATTACCGTTTCTCATTATGAAATGCCATTGCATTTAACAACCGAATATAATGGATGGTATAACCGAAAAATGATCGATTTTTTTGTCCACTACTGTGAAGTATTATTTAACAGATATAAAGATAAAGTGAGATACTGGATTCTTGTAAACCAAATTAACTTAATTACGTTTGAATCATTCAATCACCTCGGTATTCCGGCAGATCGCGTGGAAAACTTGTTGGAAGCCAAATACCAAGGTGCACACAATGAGCTTGTTGCTTGTGCGAGAGCAACAAAAATAGCAAAAGAAATCAATCCTAAGATGCAAATCGGAATGATGCTCTTTGATGCAATTTCTCATCCCGCAACATGTAAGCCGGAAGATGTACTGGCAACGGTAAAACGCAACCAAATGGAGTATTATTTCTCTGATATTCTCATGCGTGGTAAATACCCAAATTATGCGTTCCGCTTCTTTGAGGAGAATAATATTACGATTCAATTCGGAGAACATGATGAAGAAGATTTTAAAAATACAGCAGATTTCTTTAGCTTCTCATACTACTACACGCGAATTTCTGATGCAGAAAGTGCAAAGAAGCTTAACTCTGCATACTTAAATCCGGAGCTGAAAGCAAGCGATTGGGGCTGGTCCATTGATCCGATCGGTTTAAGAACTGCTTTAAATCTGTACTATGATCGCTACCAAAAACCGATCATGATTACTGAAAACGGTATTGGTGCATATGACAAGGTCGATGAGAACGGCGAAATTCATGACCCGTATCGCATTGAATTCCTTAAACGCCACATTGAACAAATAAAAGAAGCAATTAAAGACGGTGTGGAAGTAATCGGCTACTATCCGTGGGGACCAATCGACATTGTCAGTTGCTCATCATCCGAAATGTCTAAACGCTACGGTTTCATCTACGTCGATAAAGATGATTATGGCAATGGAACACTCGAAAGAAAGAAAAAAGAGAGCTTTTATTGGTATCAGAGGGTTGTTCAGTCGAATGGAGAAGAGTTGTAATAAAAGAATCTTACAAAAAAGTTTACCTGATATTTTTACGAATCCCGAAAGACAATTGGTTAACCGGTGAAGCATGTAACGATGTCCTTACATGAAAGAACGAAAAATGCCACCTGCTATACATGAACTGTAACGAATTCCCTCAAAACCATGTAGGAGAAAGAAGCATGGAGATAACATTAGAATTAGATCTATATGCAGAGGAACTTTTTAATCAAACCTATGCTACTCTAAATTGTGTAGGAACAGCTGGTACAGTCGGTACTTTTGGTGGTTGCTTCGATATAGTTGGTACTACTGAGTGCTTCTAATAGGTCTCATACTTCAAAGTGCTTTCAGGTTGAATTGTAATTATCCAATCCGAAAGCACTTTCTATTATGATCCCCTCTCCAGAGAATCCACATGTTTAGAGGAGATCAATAAACCTCGAATGATGGAGCGGACTTGAATGTAGTAAACATATTGGCCCGATGGGTTTACCTATTAGTATCTTTTAGAGTGGTAGGTACCTGTAAGTAAACTTGTAAAAGGGTTCACATACCTTATTTAGTCATATAGGTTTGGATAGGATAGATATAGAAAATAATAAAACTGGATCCTAATAATTATGTATAAATTTAACGCTTGAATCTAAAAAATTCAGGCGTTTTTCAAAAGGATAATCCCACCTCACTGAAAGTAGAGAGAAATTTAGTCCCTAAAAAATGGATTATATTATTGGAAAGTAGTAATACAGGTCAGTGGTACCCCTAAGTTTTACATATCACTATGAAGCATAGGCTTGCTTCCTGGCGCCGCTTTTATGGCTAATTCGACGATACAAGATTATTATTGTTGGCATGCCCTAAAACATACGAGACTATGGTGTTATCATATAGATCTAGAATAACGCTTAAATATGCCTTCTGACCTCTGCCGTATTTGAATTCTGTTACATCCGTTACTCATTTCTCATTCGGTGCCTTTACATGAAACTGACGGTTTAACAAATTCTCAGAGACAAGCTGTGGAGTCGGAGCGTGCATAATTCTTTCTCTTTCTACGGATGAGCGCTTGGTTTCCTTTAGCTTCATAAGGCGTTGTGTGCACTTATGGTTAATCTGTTGTTCGGACTCTCTACCCAAATGAAGGGTAATCGACGGTACCCGTAGATATAGTGGCATTGTCACGATACCTGGATATGATACAAGAAGCTATACCTATTATAATCGGTATGCAGTAACTATTGAGTATTCCGATAACTCTAATCCAACACTGAACCTATCTTCTCCAATCGACAATCAAAAGCTTGCTGAAAAAGACATATTAAGTATTCAAGGAAATGCGTCTGATATCGACAAAGATAACGTGGTTACAGTAAAATACCAAATCAATAAAGCGACAATAAGGGCGTTGCAATCGAGAGTTTCCAACGGTAGCACGCCTATTTCTTTTGCCAAGACCCTAACATTTAAGAGCAAACGTCTTTATGATGGGGCTGCGGATATCGTGGGTTTGGATTTAGCAGAAAACATCGACCATACGCTAACAATATGGGCAGAAGACGACCAAGGCGGTAAATCAGCTGAGTTTACACGGAAATTCCGCGTCGTTCACAATCGACCACCCGGATTACTGGTCAGAATAAGGACTTAGGAATTAGCAGGGAAAGAAGAAACGGCTACAATTCCACCCCTGATATATGGTTCATTCACAGCCTGATGTTGTACACACCCTTGCAAATGAACTTATTTTGGAATTGAAAACACAATGGAAGGTTAGTGACGCAATGGGGATGAAGGAGCAAGCGAAATACCTTGGGGAGTTTACCGATCGGGTAAGGGTTGCAAGTGGGCAGGAGCCGCAGAATAAAACGGTGAAACCTGTTGAGAAAATCTGTTATAATATCGAAACTAAATGAGGAGTGAATTTACTCTAACGTAAGGATGATCTGCATTGAAAATTTTATTAGTCGAAGATGATAAGACGATCGCGTCGGGACTGGAATATTCGCTGCAGCAGGATGGTTATTCAACCGTTCTCTGCCATGATGTCGCTTCAGCCAAAAAGGTGCTCGCCGAAGACATCGATCAATTCGCTTTATGCCTGTTCGATTTACAACTTCCGGACGGAAGCGGTTATGAATTGTGCAAGATGGTGAAAGAGCGACGAGACATTCCGGTCATCTTCTTAACGGTGATCGACGATGAGGTTAACGTCGTGATGGGGCTCGACATGGGAGCCGACGATTACATTACCAAACCTTTTCGAGTTCGTGAGCTTCTCTCCCGGATCAAGTCCGTCTTGCGGAGATACCAGAAGCCGTCCCATGCCAGAGCGATCATCGACATCGACAATGTTCGAATCAATACGCTGGAAGGTAAAGTGCATAAAAACGGCGCCGAAATTCCGCTGACCGCCTTAGAATATCGCTTATTGCTGATCTTCGGCAACCACGTTGGACAGGTCCTCACAAGGAATCAGCTCTTAGAGCAAATCTGGGACGTGGCCGGCGAATTCGTGAACGACAATACATTAACGGTGTATATCAAAAGGCTGAGGGAAAAGTTGGAGGATGATCCAGGACATCCGACTTTGATCAAAACGGTACGCGGTTTAGGCTATAAGGTTGGTGATTAGATGCTGCGGAATCGGGAATTTCAAATGTTATTGCTCGTCATGGGCTCGATCAGCATAACGGCGACCGCCGTTGCTGCTTTCTTTTCGTCCGTCGCAGCGATATTCGTTTTCATTGTATCCATGCTGCTTATTGGTTTGAGTTTGTTATTCACGAGATGGAGATATCGGGAGCTAGCGAAGCTGTCCGACTATTTGAGGGAAATAAGCAATGGTAATGATTCTCTCGACGTTCGCGATAACCAAGAAGGCGAGCTAAGTATTTTAAAGAATGATATTTACAAAGTGACGCTCATGCTATCGGAACACCGGTCGCTATTGCAGCGCGACAAAATTCAACTGACGGATGCCATATCTGATATTTCGCATCAGCTCAAAACACCGCTCACCTCCTTGACGGTGATGGCGGATTTGTTAAGTGCCCCTGACCTGCCTCCGGCTAAAAGAACGGAATTCACCCATCATATGCGCATCCAGCTTGAACGCATCGACTGGCTTGTTTCTTCTTTATTAAAGCTATCGAAAATGGACGCGAAGACCATCCAATTCAAAAAAGATCGAATCCCCGTGAAAAACCTGATCCAAAAGGCATTAGAGCCGGTTATGATTCCGATGGATATTAAGGGACAGACGTTTTCCATCGCGGGCGATGACAACGTCTCTTTTGTCGGAGATTTCAATTGGACTGCTGAGGCGGTCATCAATATTTTGAAGAACGGCGTGGAGCATACTCCTGAAGGCGGAGCGATCGACATCGCATTTTCCGAAAACGCGCTATTTACGGAAATCGTCATTGCTGATAACGGAAAAGGCATTCCGAAAGAAGATTTGCCTTATATTTTCAAACGTTTTTACAAAGGAAAGAACGCTAGCGAAGGGAGCATTGGTATAGGGCTTGCGATGGCTCACAGCATCATTGCCAGCCAGAACGGCGTGATCGATGTGACGAGCGACAGCGAGAATGGTACGCAGTTTCGGATTAAATTTTATAAGCACGTGATTTAACGGCACTCCGTAAGTGACTGAATTGTCACCTCCATTGTCACTGGAAAGTCATTTTAGACAGATAAAATGATATTCATCAGATGAACAATGGAGGTAAGACAATGCATTTCAAGCAACAGCGTAAGATTATTTTTGCAATCACTATATTCTATACCCTTTTGATTCTTTATTTTTTGTTTTTCGCTTTCGGCAGAGTAGGTAAGGTAGATCAAATCACCAAGTACACCTTTATTTTTTTACCGGACAGTTTTTTTAGGCTGCCAGGTCTATCCGATCTTCTACATCCTAATTTGATGGATTTAATGGATTTTGGGAACATCGCAGCCTTCATCCCTTTTGGCATATTGATTCCGTTGTTATATCGAACCAACTTTGTACGCTTGATGACTTTGTTCATCCTGTCCATTCTCGTGCTGGAGACTATTCAGGCACTAACATTCCTCGGCAGCTTTGACATTAACGACATCATACCGAACTCATTGGGTGCGGCAGTCGGATTCGGGGCGTACAAGCTTGGCTTTCGTACAAAAAACAACTGGAGAAATATTGCCACTACGGGTATTTCCAGTGTTGTATTGATGCTTGGAGTGTGGGGGGTCTTCGGGATGCTTGACCAAGTGTTCACCAAAGAAATGGGCCCCTTTGTGGCGATAAACGAATTGAAGAATAGTACCGGGAATCCATCAACGGGAACCAAACAGTCCAGCCTTAAGATTGGCGGTCAAGACGTGGAACCCAAATATAATGTGTATAGCATCGAAGGTAAAAACAAGGAAACGTACACGTATACGTTAGGCAATAAGAAGGAGTTGTATCTTTTCTTGAATTATGGAATTCCCGATCAAAAGGATTCCAAGGGAAGCATCAAGCTTACCGTTGATGGACATGAGTTCCTGTCCGTATCTGCAGAAGATCAACGCCATGAACCGGATACGAGCTTAATTTTTCTCCCACAAGCAAATGAGCTTACGATAACCATTGAGGGGAATGAAACCCTATGGGATGTTGGATTTAAAGAGATGGTAAATACCTGGAATTGAGCATTTAGGGAAGGAGGTATGGCCATGGAAATTTTAAAAATCGAGCATCTGTCTAAAGAATACGGTACAGGCGAATCGTCGGTGAAGGCGCTTGACGATGTTTCTTTTTCGGTCCAAAAGGGCGAATTCGTGGCGATTATCGGCCCGTCCGGCTCGGGGAAATCGACGTTACTTCATATTCTGGGCGGTGTAGATCGGCCGACTGGCGGTAAAGTTTATGTTCAGGATACGGACATGCATGCCTTGAACGAGACGCAGCTGGCCATCTTCAGGCGCAGGCAAATCGGCCTGATCTACCAGTTTTTCAATCTGATTCCCGTCCTGACGGTAGAAGAGAATATTACGTTGCCGCTCTTGCTAGATAAACAAAAGGTAGATCAAAAGCAGTTGGATGGTCTTGTGAATACGCTGAATTTACAGCATCGATTAAACCACCTGCCGAATCAGCTATCCGGCGGACAGCAGCAACGGGTCTCGATCGGCAGAGCGCTCATCGGCAATCCTGCCATTATGCTGGCTGACGAACCGACCGGGAATCTGGACAGCAAGAATAGCAGCGAGATCATCGACTTATTAAAAATGCTGAATAAGACCTATCATCAGACGCTGATCGTTATCACGCACGACGAACGGATCGCCTTGCAAGCCGACAGGATCATTTCGATTGAAGACGGGAGGATTGCTAATGACGAGGTGATCCGACGATGAATATTGTCAATACATTAACCATCCGGCATCTGAAGCAGAACAAGAGACGAACGCTCGTAACCATCATCGGCGTCATCATTTCGGTTGCCATGGTGACCGCTGTCGCTACGCTTGTTTTTTCTTTTTCGGATTTAATGATCAGGCAAGCCATCGCGGATACAGGGGAGTGGCATGTCCAATATCAAGATGTAACCAAGGAACAGCTTGCGGCGATACAGGGCGATGACGCAACCAAAACCGTTGCGATCTCAAGAGACCTTGGCTATGCCCCATTAGAAGGGGGGCAAAATCCCAATAAACCGTATTTGTTCATCAAGGAATATGATGCGCAGGGTTTCGCGCAATTTCCGGTTGAACTAAGCAAGGGGCGTCTTCCGCACACGGACAAGGAAGTCGTTATCTCCGAGCCCATTGCAACGAACGCCAAAGTGAAGTACGAAATCGGCGATCGTCTAACCCTTCGCGTCGGCGAACGATTCGAACAAGGGGGCAATCATCCCTTGGATCAGACCGAACCGCTGCGCAGGGAAGACGGCACATTGACCGAGACGTTGCAGCATATCAAGATAAGTGATTATACGGTGGTTGGCTTCATCAAGCGTCCCGTATGGGAAACGGCTTGGGCCCCGGGCTATACGATCATTAGCTATGTCGATGACAATATCATCGGGGCAAACGATCGAGTCGATGCGGCGGTGGTCTTGCAGAAAGTCAATCCGTCCTTGTTCGCTCATGCAGAGGATTTGGCTAAGCAAAAACAAATTGAAACGGTCCAATATAATAACGGATTGCTACGTTATTACGGCTTGTCCAAAAGCGAAGCCTCGTACAGCATGATGTTATCCTTATCTGCCATCATTATGGGGGTTATTATGATTGGCTCGGTTTCGCTCATCTATAACGCTTTTGCGATATCCGTCTCGGAACGTTCCCGCCATTTAGGGATGCTCGCGAGCGTGGGGGCTACGAAAAGGCAGAAGCGAAATTCAGTGCTTTTTGAAGGTATCGTCATTGGCTTGATCAGCATTCCCATTGGCATCCTATGCGGTATTGCCGGGATCGGGATCACCTTTTGGTTCATGAACGCGATGATTGAAGGGGCATTATGGACCAGTGAAAAGCTGAGGCTCATCGTCACGCCGTTATCGCTCTTGATTGCTTGTCTTGTTTCGATGCTGACTATTTTCGTTTCGACGTATATCCCGGCGATCGAAGCATCCAAGGTATCTGCTATGGACGCGATACGCCAAACTACCGACGTAAAGCTTACGGCCAAAGCAGTGAAAACGTCGAAGTTCATTCGCAAGCTCTTCGGGATCGAAGCGGAAATCGGGCTGAAAAACTTAAAAAGGAACAAACGGAGATATCATGCCATCGTATTTTCGCTTGTCATCAGCATCGTTTTGTTTTTGACGGTATCGTTTTTTACGGCCGGCATGACACAATCCCTGGAACTGTCACGGGAAGGCGTCAATTACGATATTGAAGTGTCGTACAGCAATGGAAAAAGAATAGATGAAGGGTTGATGCGATTGATTGTATCCCTGGATGGCGTCACTGAATACAACGTAATTCACGAGTTATATGGGAACGCTTGGGTCGATGCAGCGATTATCGCCGATGAATTGCAAGGGAAGGTTAAGAAGGATAAGAGTATGCTGCAAGACGGGAAATACCCTTACGATATTAAAATTCATGCATTGAACGATTCGAGTCTGCAAGCCTATGCCAAAGAGGTTGGCGCAGATTACGAACAGCTTACGGAGCCGGATCATCCCGCCGCGATCGTGATGGATACGATTCATTACAAAGATATGGGCACGGGGAAATATGTTCAGACGAAGGCCATGTATACGAATGTCGGTCAAAGTATCGAGCTAACGAACTTCTATAAAGAGAATGGAGAAGAAACGAAGGCAAACAAAATGATCGTTGCCGCATTGACGGATCAAGCCCCTATGGGGATGAACCCGACAGGGATAGGCGGGTTAAATATGATCGTGTCGGAACGCGTCATGAATCGACTGGCAGACGACGAGGATCTAGTTAACGTTTCGACGTACCTCCACTTGAAAAGTACGGAACCCATGAGAACGCAGCAGGAAATTGAAGAGATGCATGAGACCAATCTGAATGTCTACAATGTATATCAATCCAGAAAAAGCGAAGAACAACAGATTCTATTGATGTCCTTCTTTTCTTACGGTTTTATAGTATTAATCTCTGCGATTTCCATTGCGAACATTTTTAATACGATCTCGACGGGGGTGTCTCTTCGCAAACGAGAATTTGCGATGCTGAAATCCGTAGGCCTGACGCCAAAAGGCTTTGCGAAAATGATGAACTATGAAAGTATTTTTTATGGGGTCAAATCGCTGTTGTTTGGGCTTCCCATTAGTTTCGTCGTGATGTATCTGACCTATAGAGCATTTTCGAACAAATTCAGCTACGGGTTCATCCTCCCTTGGATGAGCATTCTGTTTGTCATTGTCGCCGTATTTGTCATTGTCAGTTCCGCGATTGTTTATTCCGGCGCGAAAGTAAAAAAGGAAAATATTATTGATGCATTAAAGCAAGAGAATATATGATAGCCATCGGCCCTGACTTCAACCAAGTCAGGGCTGGTTGTGCCAGCCCCTCTTTCATTTCTTTTTCTCCAACTCCGCCTTTAATCTTGCATTCTCTTCCAACAGCTTTTGAACGTCCGGGGACATCCTTGCCGGAAACCCAGCCATACAAATTGTCTCTTGCTACATACTTCGGCAATTGATCACGAAGTACCATTTTAATGTGCCGTACATCTTCAACATAATAGATAGGGACTTGTTCCATGACCGATTGCTTAAACTCTTAAACTTCTGATAGTATTCAATTGCTGCGAAGTAGTATGGCTTTTGTCTTGATGCTTCATCTGTGACAACATAAGCTAATCTAGGCTTGCTCGCTTCTCCGGAATACTCATATTCCCAATGCGCATAGCGCTTGGATTCATTAGGAAGCGTTAAACCATAGAATCCTCCGAGAATCAGGATATATACATCGGACTCGTCGATGCATCTCTTCCTAATTTTCATTGGGCTTTCCTTGAAAAATTGCTCGACTCCAGCAGGGATATGACCGGCTTGAAGTACAGCTTCAACAGAGGTATGAAACCAATTTCCCGGTTTATAACAAAGAGAAAATAAAAATAACAGAAGAAGAGGCACAAAAATTAGCCCTATCCTTCCTAGATAAATATGTTACTGGAACGAAAGAGCTTATTCTAGGCGAAATCTCTAAACCAGGGCTTAATGAGATTCAACTAAAAGGCGCTACCCCTGAGGAAATCAAAGAAATGGAAGAAAAGGCGAAAAATATTTATTGGATTGAGTTCCACATTGTACATCAGGATATTAAAGTAGCAGACCAGATATATCTTGTACAACTGAATGCGGAAACAGGAGAAGTTTTGGGATTCAATATTCCAAGCTTTGCTACTAGTGACCTACCAGATGGTAAGAAAGCTGTCTCTATCGAAAAGGTTAAGGAAGCCTTCCAAAAAGAATACGAGATTATTCTTTCTTACTTCTGGTATGACGAAGAGGAGAAAGAATTAAAGACTCCTCGGCTTGTTTACCAAATGGAGAAGAGAGATAATGCCTCCTGTTTTGATGCGATAAAAGGTGAGTTCGTAACGAATTAATGGAAAAGAGCGTACAGAGAGAGTGTAGTCTCATCTGTACGCTCTTTTTAACACCCTCCCCGCCCCCTCCCGCCGTCAGGACTTGCGTTGCCGCCTACTTGTTTCGGTCTAGTCTATGTAAAGACTAAATAAGGGGAGGAGAAAGTGAATGAAGCAGTTCTTATCGGGATACAGCGGCTCTCACCGGTCGATGTACGTTTTACCGATTGAAGACATCCACTTCGGAAACAGGTACCACAATCCCAAATATCTTGACAAAGCATTGCAGTTTGTTGTTAAGAACCGAAATCGTACTCGCATTCTATTGATGGGAGATTTAATGGAGGTAGCTACTAAGGCTAAGTGACAGGGTTCCTGCTGTAGACCTCAAAGTAAAATTGGAGAAAAAATAGAACGCGTCCTATATTTCTATTTCTTCAAGCCTTCTTCTGTTGATGGCTCTATATAAGGAACCTTGAGATATTCCAGTTACTGAGACTATCTCTTTTATAGAATATTCTTTACTATCATACATCCGTAGCGCAACAACAAGCTTTTCTTTATCCAACTTGGGTCTACTTAATGTTTTTCCACGTTTTTTACTTGCTTCGAGTCCTTCCTTTACTCTCTCAGCAATAAGGTTTCTTTCTAATTCAGCAATAACGCACATCATTTGGAACATGGATTTGCCCGTAGAGGTTCTTGTATCCATATTTTCTTTTAAAGAAATGAATTGCACCCCCATCTCTTCTAACTGTTGAATAATGTTGAGGATATCCAATGTTTTACGTCCTAAACGGGAGATGCTTTCCACTACAACTGTGTCGCCTTTCCGGATGACATCAAAAAGTTGATGAAGACCTTTTCGATCTTTAACCGTACCAGTAAAATTTCTCCTTAACTATTTTTTCACAACCATATTCATTAAGCATTTTACTAGAGGCACACTTATTGTAAAGGTATTTGGTAATATTTTTGGTAACCACTAATCTTAATAAAATCAAAGGACAGCAGGGCGATGGGGGGACATTACAAAAACACTGGTTTTTGGTAATAGCATGTATTAACATGGAGATAGGTTATTCAGCAATCGGGCCAAATTGTGGAACAACAATGTTAGGGATTATGCTAAAATTATGAAGAGATGCATTCCGATGTTATGAATTCGTGGTGATTATTATATGTACGAAAAAGAACTTAAAAACCTTATCGAAAATAGAAGTGTTCATAAGTTAGCTGGAACTTCTGAAGAGAAAATAAAAGAAATTGAAAATACATTACATGTGACTTTACCTGATAGTTATAAGTGGCTATTAAAGGAGTATAGCTAAGTTAGTTTTGAAGGTTTAGATATTGATGGAATTGGTTTAAACGATGTTCATAAGATTAGACAATACAATACAATGGATTGGAAAGAGTACAATATACCAGACGGCTATGTTGTATTTTTTGAGCCTGGAGCTGATTGGATTTATTGTTTGGATACAACCCAACTGGACAATAGCGAATGCCCAGTTGTTGCATGGTATCAAGGTCAAGAAAAAGGCGAAAAAGAAGCTGACAATTTATTAAACAACAATTAGAGTTAACCGATTAAGGTTTTATTATTCAATTATTACGAGAGCGATAATGGAGTTGATGAGAGCTATCAGAGCAGTCCTCTTTCTTTATACGTTTCTCAATTTAAGGGCAGTAATGTTGAAGAAGAAAATGCTGGAAATATAAGTCTAGGAGCGATAATTTTGTATTTATACCATACAGTAATAAAACAAGATAGCGATATACATATAAATCCACAAAACGCTTTAAATGAAGGGTTAAATATTAGAACAGTAACGAGGCTGTACACGAATGGTGGTGATTTATATCCTGAAATTACAGACTGTTTCAGATCGATAAATTCACCAAAATGGATTGATTTTAAAATTGCATTTGGTGCAGAGTTGGTTCCACCAACCAAGCCCTATCTTAGATTTCCTACTTTTAGCGACAAGATATTAGTTTTCAATCAAGATATATCAAGTGATTTGTTCGCCTATATAGAAGATGAATATATGGAAGAGGAGACTGGCGGAGGATACTTTACGGAGGGACTACCTTCAAAAGAAGATTTAGTAAGTCAATATTGGGAAAGTATGTTGACCATCGAAGAATACTTAAATTTTAAGCCATATAAGGAACCAGAAATTTTAATTTTTGAAACAGTCCCTGCAAAGTTAATTGAGTATATAAAATAAATTGTTGTTGTTGGAGTACCACCACATCGCCATCAACTTAAAATAATTTAGTACCCCTAAAACGAAAAATACGCTATTCTTTCCCGTAGATTCCTAGGAGAGGATGGCGTTTTTTATGGAATTCTTAGACGAGCTCCAGCTTTTTTCTCAAGAGCTCCAGCGTTGCTTAATGCCTGAAGCTCTTGAAGAGCTTGCCAGAGAAGCTGGTTTTACCAAAAGAAAAAGTAAGTATCAGTCTCAGGAGTTAGTCGCACTTTGTGTATGGTTAAGTCAAAAGGTTGTGAGCACATCTTTAATGAAATTATGTAGTCGTTTAGAGGTATACACTGGGATATTAATAAGTTGGGAAGGACTAAATAAGCGATTTAATAGGCAAGCCGTACAATTTCTTCAACGACTATTTTCACACCTTCTTATTCAAAAGCTATACGCTGCCGATACATTACCTCATGGTTTACGCAACTTTGTTTCATAGAATCCGCATACTAGATTCCACTACTTTTCAGCTTCCGGATATCTTTGCTTCTGCTTATAAAGGATTTGGGGGAAGTAGCCATACAACCGGTGTTAAAATTCAGTTAGAATATGACCTTCTTAGTGGACAGTTCCTACACGTTGAGGCGGGACTAGGAAAACAAAACGACCGAACCTACGGTTCTATTTGTCTAGAGACTGTTCAGAAAAATGACTTATGTATTCGTGACTTAGGCTACTTCGATTTACAGGATTTCGAACATATGGATATGAGAGGAGCTTATTATATTTCTCGTTTAAAGCTAAATAATCGTGCATACCAAAAAAATCCTCACCCG
>NZ_JAUKFY010000020.1 GCF_030489605.1 Brevibacillus laterosporus | reverse complement strand
GCCTTTTATCTCATATCTTTTTACATAGCTATATGTTCATTACAATCTTTGCAGGTTCCATATACTTCGAACTTATGGCCTGTTACGACAAATTCCCCGGAAATCTCAGGAATTACGTTCATCGGACAGTTCGGCAATGATTTTGTCTTACCGCATACTGTACAAATGACATGATGGTGATGTCCATGTGTAGAGCATGAGAGCCTGAACTTTCCTTCGCCATCTAGTTCGGTCTCTTCTAAAATTCCTAATTTAACGAAGGTAGAAATATTCCGGTATACCGTATCAAAGCTCAAGCTTGGATAATTATCCTTCATCCGCCCCATGATATCTCGCGCGGACAAATATCGCTTTTCCTCGGCACAAATACGCAGCATCTCTTCACGCTTACCTGTGTATTTGTATCCTTTATCTTTTAACAACTGGAGCGCTTGTTCCAAATTCAACTGCAATCTCCTCCTTTACTTCAACGTAAGATTGCTCGTAAACGTTTGAAGCCCAACACAATCATTAAAATAAAGACAGCTACCAATACAATCGTACCGCCGGAAGCCCAGTCAAGCATGTAAGCAAAGTATAAGCCTGTTAACACAGAGATTTCAGCAAACAAAATAGAGTAGAAAATAGCTTGTCGAAAGCTCTTAGCAATTTGCAAGCTGGCCGCTACTGGAATAGTAATCAACGCGGAGATCAATAGTACACCAACAATTCGCATGGATGCGGCAATTGTCAGAGCTACTAGAACCATGAACCATAAATTAATACTGCGTCTAGCCACACCTGATACCCGTGCGAATTCTTCATCAAACGACACAGCAAATAATTCTTTGTATAAAAGGATAACTGTTCCTAGCACTACAACAGCTACCCCAATTAAGGCCAGTAAATCCTCAATGGTTACTGTTACAATCTTCCCAAACAAGTAGGAGTATAAATCCTGATTAAACCCGTCAGCAATACTCACTAAAACTGTAAACAAGCCTAGGCCTGTAGATAAAATGATCGGTATCGCCAAATCCTGATACGCACGATATACCTTACGCAATCGCTCGATAAACAGTGACCCAATCACAGAAAATAGCATCCCAAAAAATAAAGGATTCACTACGCTAAAGAAAGCTACCTTTTTCGATAAAAGCATTCCTGCTGCTACTCCCGAAAGCGTCACATGGGAAAGTCCATCCGCCATCATAGATAAACGGCGAACAATTAAAAATGTCCCCAGGATCGGGCAAACCAATCCGATCAGCAGTCCTGAAAACAAGGTATATCGTAAAAACTCATAATTCCACCAATCGGCTAGCATTCTTTCTGTCCTTCCTTCTTCCGCCCAGCGGCAGATTAATGATGATGGGTTAAAAGCCTTACGCTCTCACCGTACATCGATTGAAAAATTTGCTCCTGTTTATGCTCGAACTCTTCTGCGGTGCCATGAAAGTGTAAACGACGTTGTAAACATGCTACTTTATTTACCCACTCAATCATAACGCCAACATCATGGCTTACGATCATCATCGTCATTCCCGCATCCTCTTTAAGCGAACGTAAGAGCTGATAAAACTGCTCGATAGATTCCTGATCTACCCCTACTGTTGGCTCATCTAGTATCAGGAGTTCTGGCTCTGCTACCAATGCACGAGCGATAAACACCCGCTGTAGCTGACCACCAGATAAATTGCTAATGCGCTCATTTTCCTTCGCAGACAAACCAACACGCTTAATTACATCGGACACCTGCTGATAATGTTCAGAAGACAAGCGGCGAAATAAGCCTACTTTACCAACCAGCCCGGAAGCCACTACTTCACGTACAGTAGCCGGAAATCCACTGGCTCCATGAGCTGCCTGCTGAGCAACATAGCCAATCTTCGTCCAATCCTTAAATTTTTGGATGGGCTCTCCAAAGAGCTTAATCTCGCCTTTGGTAGGTAAAATCAAACCTAAAATTAATTTCATTAATGTGGATTTTCCTGAACCATTTGGCCCAACAATACCTACAAAATCGCCCTTTTCCATCGAAAAATCTATATCTTCCAGAACCGTTTTTCCATCCTCGTAACGAAAAGACACGGATTTCAGAGAAACTACACTCGCATGCTTTTTTGCATTGTGCATATAATCAACTTCCTAACTTTTGTGGCATAATCGTAATTATTCTTATTTAATATTATCATGGTACTATGAAATGGGCAGGGACTCAAGGCTTTCACAAGTCTCTTTGCCTCTTTTCTGCTATCCTTGTGAAGTAGCTTTTCGTTTTCTATAATAATGAAAGGAAGAGGTGATCACTTTGGCTTATGAAGATCAAACGGAAAAAGACGTATGTGAGATAGAATGCGTCGAAGTCGAGAAAGTAAATCAATTAAAACCAAGAATAACAGAGGCAGACGGAGTAGCCCCTTTGTTTAAGGCCTTAGCTGATGATACACGCTCCAAAATTATTTATGCCCTCTCCCTCGAAGATGAACTATGTGTATGCGATGTTGCAGCCGTAATAGGGATTAGCATGGCGACCGCTTCGCATCATCTTCGACTGCTACGGAATATGGGCTTGGCTAAATATCGCAAGGTAGGGAAAATGGTGTACTATTCTTTGGATGATGATCATGTTCGCATGCTGATACATGCAGGAGTTGAACATGCGAATGAACACAAATAATTGTTTTTCTGAAAGAAACCGCCGCCCCAATCCAGGAGCGGCGATCTTTATTTAAGCTTATCGCAGGGCCTGACGCAACACTTCCAAGTTTTCACGCATAATGGAAATATAGTCTTTGCCCGCTGTCTGTTCTTCTGCCGTCAAGCCCTCTAGTGGATTTAGTATCGCTGTTTGTGCTTTTGTTTCACGTGCGATTACTTCCGCTACTTTTGGAGAGGCCAATGTTTCGAACATCACATATTTAATATCTTTTTGTTTTACCTTCTCCACCAGGTTCTTTAGCTCAGAAGGCGATGGCTCGTCATCAGGAGAAATACCAGAAATCGCAATCTGTTCCAGTCCATAACGAGCAGCTAGATAGGTAAAAGCCTTATGTGAAACTAAAATCTCCTTTTTGGGTGATTGTTCTACCATTGCTTTAAAATCCTGGTCTAGCTTGTTTAAGTCATCTACTAACGCTTTATAATTTTGTTCAAACTGCTCCTTATGTGACTGATCGGCCTTAACAAATGCATCCTTCACCTGGGCAGCTTGCTTCTCTAGCATTGTAGGATCAAGCCATACATGCGGATCAAATTCCCCGTGATCATGCTCATGCTCGTGATCGTGTCCTGCCGTTTCACCTTCGTGCCCTTTATCACCTTCATGATGATGATTATGTTCCTCTGAAGCTAGAAGAGTAAGCCCATCCGTCGTATTTACAGCTAGTAAATTAGCTTGATTTAGACTCTTTACAGCTTTCTCCACCCATGCTTCTAAACCGCCACCATTATAAATGAGAACATTAGCCTTAGAAATCGCCACCATATCCTGCGCAGTAGGTTCATAATCATGTGGTTCGACTCCAGCCGGCACAACATTCTTAATGGAAACATACTCCCCACCAATTCGATCTGCTACATAGTACAATGGATATATAGTTGTATACACAGAAAGTTTGCCACTTTCTTGTACTGAACCTGCTATATTCGTATTTCCACACCCACTTGCAAACAAGGCCATACTTGCAACACCTAACATAACTCCCCATTTTTTAACGAACCGTAACATATAGTCCTCCTCCATGCTCTCTTCTCTGTCTGTATTTGTAGCTTATGTCTTACGATATTAATATAATTCGTAATCATTCCTATTTGCATCTCTCATTATACTTATATGCGAGTAGTTTGTAAACAAGAACCATTACGATTTAATAGAAGCATCTACAGCTTGAAGAATGGACTATGGTATAATCAAGGGAAAATAAGGAGGAATTTACGTGAAAATAGCAAAACGATTGTCTGTCTCACTCCTTGGTATCGTATTGCTCACAGGATGCGTGAATGGCAATTCGGTAGAAACCTCTTCATCTTCTCAGGCTATAAGCCAAGAACAGTCCTCTGACGCACCCCATACGTCACACGCACCTAATGGCGATCTACAGGAAATAACCAATTCTATCTCCACTCTCCCAACTTTTTTGGATACGGTTGACCCAAATATTAAAGCTGTTTATCGTATCGCAGCAGATCATAATGACCTGCTTCAATCTATTCCCTGTTACTGCGGATGTGGAGAGTCTGCAGGTCATCAACACAATGGAAACTGTTTTATAAAAGAAGTGAAGGAAGACGGCTCTGTCACATGGGACGATCACGGTACTCGTTGCAAAGCGTGTATGGATATAGCTATTACTTCTGCAAAAATGATGCAGGAAGGTAAAACTAAGCTGGACATCCGTACATATATTGACGAAAACTTTAGCAAAGGCTATGCAGATCCGACGCCTACTCCTATGCCCAATGCATAAACAATCAAAACTTCACGATCCTAAATGAATGCCCTCTACAAGATTATTCTCACTATCAAAGGTAAATCGAACAATATTTCCCAATAATACAAAAAAAGTCTACGCTTATTTAGCGCAGACTTTTCTTTTTTATCAGCATCTATGATTTATCTTATCTTTAGGATCAGCCAGGTGCTACCTCCAGCATACGTTCCAATGAAGCCCGCGCTGCATTTGCCACATGCTCGGGAACATAAATTTGCGGTTTTAAGGTCTCTAACGCTTCTACACACTTTTTCAATGTATTTACCTTCATATTTGGACAGACCAAATATTTAGAAGCAAAATAAAACTGTTTCATTGGACTCTCTTTTTCCAGCATATATCTTGTTCCGTCTTCTGTTCCAATGATAAATTCTTTTCGGTTCGATTCCTTACAGAACTTCAGTATTCCAGTAGTGGAGCCTACATAGTCTGCCAATGCAACAATCTCTGGACGGCATTCAGGATGCACTACCACAAGCGCCTCTGGGTGCTCTGCCTTCATCAGCATGATATCCTGGACAGATAACTGGTCATGTGTGTTACAGTATCCTTCCCAAATAATCATTTTTTTATTTGTGAATTGTGACACATAGTGACCCAAATTTTTATCAGGAACCCATATAATCTCGTCACTGTCTACCGACTCGATAACCCTTTGTGCATTGGAGGATGTACAGCAGATGTGTGTTTCTGCCTTCACATCAGCTGAGGTGTTGATGTAAGCGACCACTTTTGCATTGGGGTGTTGAGCTTTGACTTTACGCAACCCTTCCACGTTAACCATATCAGCCATCGGACAACCAGCTCGTTCATCAGGAATGATAACCGTTTTGTTTGGATTGAGAATTTTTGCACTTTCACCCATAAAATGCACACCACAAAATAAAATAACGTCTGCTTCTGTTTCTTTTGCCTTTTGTGCTAATCCAAAGGAATCTCCGATAAAATCAGCTACTTCCTGAATCTCTGGACGTTGGTAAAAATGAGCTAAAACAATGGCATTGCGTTCTTTTTTTAGCTGAAACAATCGTTCTCTTAATTCGGCATTGCGTTGCTCCTTCTTCTGTAGAGCTAAAGCTTCCATACCCTTACCCCCTGCCAGGTGATGTAGACGATTTCGGCGCTATTGTACTGTCTTTGTCGGCTATTTGTCAATTAGCAAGGGGTGGGCCAACTGTAAAATGATTACTGATTCGGCAGCATATATTCTCGAATGAAACATGCCACCCCATCTTCACAGTGATGTTTAGCCATATACCTCGCCAGCTTTTTAACCTCATCCTCGGCATTTTCCATTACAACTGGGTGCCCCACATGAGACAGGATTTCAAAGTCATTCATTGCATCCCCGAATGCTGCAATTTCCGTTGCAGGTACATTCCATTTCTGCATAAAGGTTTGTAAGCCGATCCATTTGCTTAACCCAAGTGGAATCACTTCCATATTAAACGGACCAGAGCTAGTTAAACTTACTTTTCCAATAAACTCTGCCGTCTGTTCACGCAGCCATTCCAGGACACTCGTATCCTTATGCCAAAAGAACATTTTGCTAATCACAAACTCTCCTGAAGCAATGTTATTTAAAAGCTCATCTTTGGGCATAAACTTCGCTAATTCATTATAGGAAAATTGACGATTGGCATATTCACGCTTTGTGTGCTCTAAAGTAATCCCCTCTGTAATGAACGGTTCTGAAAAAAGCATCTGTCCAATCCGTTCTTTGTCTTCCTCAACCATCCAGCGATTGCTGTTCTGGTCATGAACCTCATAATAAAGATCTTTTTGTCTGCCGATTTCTACAAGAGAAATAATAACTTCTTTCGGTAATTCAGCATATTTTAATAATGTTCCATCCTCAGCAAACAAAGCGGCTCCATTACTGCACACATAACCATCAAAAGGGTAGTAGTCTGATGCAATACGCGCTGAAACAAACGGTCTGCCTGTAGATAGCAAAAGCTTAACCCCTCGCTGTTGTAACTCTTCGCATGCCTTCCATGTTTCTCGGGAAATTTTTGCTTCACCGTTTAACAAGGTTCCATCCATATCAAACGCTACGATTTTACAATCTGCTACACTCATGCTGATCCCCCCACTGTTGTCATTGACAAAATGTCATCGAGAAAAAAATAAGAGCACCATCCGGCGCTCTTATTTCGGTTCTTGGTTATCAGGATGGTCTACTGTTTCATCCGTTTTTGTAGCTTCTGCTTTTGGTTCTTGGTTCAGTTTATCAATGGTTACTTGATTAACTGGCTCTTCAGGCTTGGATTGAATGTTTACTACAACATCCTCCCCAGGTTCTTTATCCAGCTTGCCGTTTTCAATGATCTGTCTGATCTGTTCAGCATCAAGTGTTTCCACGCGAAGCAAGGTTTGTGCAACCGCTTCTAACTGATCTCCATATTGAATCAACAAGTCCTTACAACGTTGATATTGTTCATTAATGATCCGTTGCATTTCTTGGTCAATTTCGTAAGCGATTTGTTCAGAGTAGTTACGCTCGTGCCCAAAGTCGCGTCCCAAGAATACTTGGCCTTGAGATTGACCGAATTGCATTGGTCCTAAATTACTCATACCATATTCGGTAATCATGCTACGCGCAATTGCTGTAGCGCGTTGGAAGTCATTATGCGCTCCAGTAGAGATATCGCCCAGAACCAATTCTTCCGCAACACGTCCACCAAGCAGACCCACAATTTTATCTTCCAGATCTGTTTTGGTAGCAAAGAAGCGATCCTCTTTTGGCAGCATAACGGTGTACCCGCCTGCTTGCCCGCGTGGGATAATAGTAACTTTGTGTACCATATCAGCACGTTTTAAATGGTATCCAACAATTGTATGACCTGCTTCGTGATAAGCTACTAAACGACGCTCGTCTTCGCTTACGACACGAGATTTCTTAGCAGGACCAGCGATGACGCGGTCAATCGCTTCATCTACTTCTTGCATGTTGATTTGCTTCTTATTTTTACGCGCTGTAAGCAATGCAGCTTCATTTAACAGGTTCTCAAGATCAGCACCTGTGAAGCCCGGCGTACGGCGAGCAATGATATCCAGATTCAAGTCCTCGCCTAATGGCTTATTACGTGCATGCACCTTCAGAACAGCCTCACGACCACGTACATCAGGTCGATCCACCGTAACTTGACGGTCAAAACGTCCCGGACGCAATAAAGCTGGGTCAAGAATGTCAGGTCTGTTGGTTGCTGCAATCATGATAATTCCTTCATTTGCTCCGAAACCGTCCATCTCTACGAGCAATTGGTTTAGCGTTTGTTCACGTTCATCATGACCTCCGCCAAGACCAGCACCACGTTGGCGACCAACGGCATCAATTTCATCAATGAAAATGATACACGGAGCATTTTTCTTTGCATTTTCAAATAAATCACGTACACGTGATGCCCCAACCCCGACAAACATCTCTACGAAGTCAGAACCTGAAATGCTAAAGAATGGCACGCCTGCTTCACCAGCAACGGCACGTGCAAGCAATGTTTTACCTGTACCTGGAGGCCCTACTAAAAGTACCCCTTTAGGTATGCGGGCACCTACAGCAGCAAATTTGCGTGGGTCCTTTAAGAATTCTACGACCTCTACAAGCTCTGCTTTTTCCTCATCAGCACCAGCTACATCTTCAAATGTAACTTTTTTCTTTTCGTCGTTATATAACTTCGCCTTGCTCTTACCGAAGTTCATAACTCGGCTTCCGCCGCCCTGTGCCTGATTTAACAGGAAGAAGAACAAGATAAAGATGATCACGAATGGAATGATAGAAGTTAGGAATGTTAGCCAGATGCTGTTACCCTCTGCTGGTTTATACTCCACCTTATTAATCTTCTTGGCATCAATCTTATCATTGATCAGTTTAACTAGTTGTTCATCATAAATCGGTGCATTGGTATAGAATGATTCCTGACCGGCTGGAGTTTGTTTGAGCTTACCCTCTACCCGATATGTACCTCCCTCAACACGAAGAGATGCCTCTGCAATGTTGTCTTGATTGAGGTGATTACGCAGCTCCTGATAAGAAATTGGAGCCATTTTATCGGTTCCGGAGAGGACAAAATTCACAATCCCTACCGTGACAAGGAAAATCAGTAAATAGAAACCTGTATTCCGAAAAAAACGATTCATTGCTTACCTCCTCTCACGAAAAAAGACACTTCCATTATTTTAGCATAGAGTAAAACCCATTCACAACCTAGCTAGCTCTTGTCTATTTCGAATAAACTTCAGGTTTTAGAACACCGATATATGGAAGATTGCGATAGGTCTCAGCGTAATCCAGACCGTAACCGACCACAAACTCATCAGGAATAGTAAAACCACTGTAATCAGGAGAAATATTTACCTTACGACGCTCCGGTTTGTTTAGTAGCGTTACGACTTTTACGGACGCAGCATGACGTTGCTTTAATAGCTCTACCAAATGGCTTAACGTCAAACCACTGTCCATGATGTCTTCCACAATTAGAACATGACGATTCTGAACAGTTGTATCTAAGTCTTTCAGAATACGCACAACACCAGAGGACTCCGTACTGTTGCCATAGCTAGATACTGCCATAAAATCCATCTCGCACTTAATATCCATCTCACGCAGAAGGTCGGCCATGAAAACAACGGCACCTTTTAAGATGCAAATAACCAACGGATTTTTATCGCGGTACTCATCTGCTAAGATTTTACCCAGTTCTTTGACTTTCTGATCAATTTCTTCCTTCGTAAGCATAATTTCTTTTATATCATTATTCATATGTAACCTCCTGCTACTCTTCTCTGAAATCCGCCTGTATGATAACAAATGCACGGGATTTCTCATGTATCATGGCATGCGTTGATCGCTTTATTCCAGGTATCCAAATAATTCGGCCCCCGGCTACTAAGATAGGAATTCGATCACGCCTGCTTTTTGGTACTTTTTCATCAATAAATAGCTCCTTCAATTTTTTACTGTAGCCATGCTGAGGCGTACCGAGTTGAATACGGTCACCCGGCATTCTGCTGCGAATGATGCAGTCGCCTACTAAGGCATCGGCGTCACATACAGCACTATAAGGAGATAAAGATAACAGATCTGGTAAATCAGTTAATGAATCATACCGTTTTGTATGTATGAACATTCCCGCCTCTTCTATCCATATCGTACCAGGTATGGTAATAGGGTATGAATAAGGCTGGAATAAATCTTGAGCAGTGGCTTTTTGCCTACGAAAACATACCTGCTCATACACCCTCTCTACAAAAATATGGGAGGGTAGATGTAGTACAGCAGAAGGATTTTCCTCGAAAATGATACGCAAAACGGCCTCCACATGCTGCAGAGACCACTCCGTTTCAGTTGCGAGATAACTTAATATTAGAGGAATCATTCTCCTTTGTAAAGCAAGGTCAAAAGTTTTTAAGCACTTCCTGTCTAGGATAATTTTGTCAGATTCCCGCCTTACAATTATCCTATTTAGCGCCTCTTGACTCAGCTTTTGCAGGTAGTCGTCATCCACTCTGGCCATCTCTGCTAGCTGAAGCACGTGTTCTCTGTATCTTAGGTTTACTTGTTGTAAATGAGGTGTCACCTCGTGCCGTAATAAGTTACGTTTATATTTGCGCGAATCATTGCTGCTATCGTGCCGTGGTTGCAGGTTATTCGCTTCGCAGTATGCTTCTAGCTCCTCGCGAAAAACGTGCAGAAGCGGACGAACCAACTCGATTTGCTCTGCATGAAGCCATCTGCGTTGCGGCATGCCAGTAAATCCATGCAGACTAGTACCCCTTATCATGCGAAACAGAATAGTCTCTACCTGATCATCAGCATGATGGGCAAGCGCTACTTTAGTAGCCCCTACCTCTTTAGCTACTTGCCGATAGTATTGATAACGTAATTCACGACTTGCAACTTGCGGTCCTTGACCGGTTTCCTTCATTATTTCAGGCACGCTTTCATAGAAGGAGTAGCACTTAACTCCTAATGTATGACACAAGTCCCCCACGTATGCGGCATCTTGGTCAGACTCTTCTCCGCGAAACCCATGATTCAAGTGAACAGCGTACAACTTCCAACCGTACTGATATTGTTCATTCATTTTGCTTAAGATATGCAACAGCGCAGTAGAATCTACTCCGCCAGAAACTCCTACCACAATGGATTCATGTGGCAAAAGCAACCTATCCTGCTCCATTCGCTTTTGTACTTTTTCGTACATAACGTGCCTCGATTCCTTTCCATAGAGAGAAGATGGAGAGACCAAGAATTAAACCTGAAGCAATAGCCCCAGCCAGCATCATCGTCTTGACCCCAAGCGTAATCCCTTCCAAGTAGTCAGCATTAATGAACGCCAACATCGATTTATAAGCAGTCGAACCTGGAACTAATGGAATAATTCCCGCAATACTAAAGTTAGTAGAAGGAACACGCATCCTCACAGAAAGGATTCGGCTGCTCAGCGAGATAAACGTTCCCGCTGCAAAAGAAGAAAGCGTAAGCTCAGCTCCAAACATCGGCAGTATTTTATAGATAATCCAACCCATCAGTCCAATTAAACCTGCAAAAAGAATGGTGCGTTTTGGTGCATTAAACAACATAGCGTAGGCAATGGTAATAATAAAACTTAACAGCATTCCCAGCAACATATGCCTAATCCCCTCCTATAATGACAAGACAGCTGCGGCCGCAACAGCTACGGCTAAGGCGGTTAAGCCTGCCTCAACTCCTCTCGCCATTCCGGCAACCAAGTCTCCTGCCATTAAATCACGCACAGAGTTCGTCAAAGCTACACCTGGAAACAAAGGAATCATCGCCCCTATAATCATAACACCAAGATGCAGATGATCGGGAAAAAGCCATGAAGCAATTAACGTAAACATTCCTCCTAAAAAAGAGGCTGATAATTCGGCAAAAAAAGGGATTTTCAGAAAGCGATACAAATAATTAGCGCTGGCAAAGACGATTGCCCCAGCAATAGAACTGGGGAAAAAATCAAGAAAAGTCCCACCAATCAAAACAGCAAAAGAGCCGCTGCCTATACCAGCCGCTAGATTTAACACTCGGTCTGAAAATTGGAAGCGCATTCTCTGAATCTCTTCTAATTGTATATGCGCTTCATCCAAGGTAATCTCTCCCGACACAAAGTGACGAGATACCTGATTGACCAACGTTACTTTGTTCAAATTGATCGTTCGGTCACGCATTCGAATCATTCGGGTACGATCCACACCATTATTATCTTTAAAGGAAAAAGTAATACTGGTTGTCGTCACGGAACTATGGACGCTTTTCATGCCTGCAGCATGTGCAATATGAGTCATCGTCTCTTCTACACGATACGTTTCCGCTCCATTACGAATCATAATCTCCCCAGCTAAAAGGCACGTCTCCATTACATAATTATTGGACGTCATGCAGAATGATCCCTCACATCCATACATAATACAACGAGCCAGCAAGCAAAAGCATAGAGGCTACAAAGATTCCTCCAATAATTTTGCTTCCTATTCCTTCCCCAGGCTTCTTGGTTTGTGATACATCTCCCCTCGTCTCTGACTTTTGTCGAAACGCTTGCAAGAGTTCAGCTTTCATGTGAGTAGCTGTTGAATATTTCCCATCCAATGCCTTTACTAACACGGGGCGGTAAGGAGCTAACAATTCGTTGTCCCGTATTATATCATAAAGCTTTTGAACATGTCGCCCTGATACCGGAAGTGTTGCCCATTTCTCTTTTTCAATAGTAAGCTTAATTACCATGATGGCTAATGAAAACAGATCATATGCAGCATCAGCCTTTCGATCTCCCGCTTGCCAAGTGGCCCGATCATACTCTTCTGTAAATTGACGTACGGCATGACCCGATTTGGTTACCCCGCCAAAATCAATCAAACATACCTGCTTGCCAGCCTGTACAACAATGATATTTTCTGGCTTTAGATCACCAAAAACATATCCCAGCTCATGAATGATTTGTAAATGGGACAGGACTTGCGTGCACAACAAAATAAGCCACTCTTTGCCTACTCTCTTCAAGCTATGATCCAATCGTTCCCCTTCAATATATTCCATAGCATAATAGGCATACACCTTGCCTTTTACAATCATATCATCTACATCATATATGTTTGGCCCAATTTTTTGGTTATGAGATTGTAAACTTTTGAGCACGTTTGCTTCCATTAATAAGTCAATAGAATCGGCACCCACTTTAATCGCTACCTTTTTATCTTCATGAAGAACTAGGTAGACGACACCGTTGGCTCCTCTACCTAGTTCTTTTACCACTGAATATGTTTGATGGTGCCATTTTCCCGTGAAATAATGGGGAGCATCGGGTAACAAGGAATTAGAATACATGGTCTTGCAAATAACCGTCATCTTCTTCATTCGCTTTTTTCTTCGTACGGTAGCGATCCGCTAAAGGCTTAGGTAGCTCCACGTGTTCAAACAAGGCAATTGCTTCCGTAATGGCAGGACCCGTCGGAGTAATTCCGCTCATCGTTAAACCAGCCGTTAATTGGTATGCCTTTTCGATTTGATCCGTCCAGGGAATACGTACTTCAAGGTGCTTTTCTTTCCCAGGAAATGAGCAAACGGCCATTCTGCTACTCCCGCTGCGGGAACGTAAGCTAATGCTGAAATCATAGATAGCTTGCTGCACAGCTGACATTTTATTTTTCATGGATGCAGATGTATCAACGATCATAACCACTTCTAAAGCACTCTGTTCGCCCAATTCATCTACCATGCCTGCCACCTGCATTCTCTTTTCAGGAGCAAGACCTTCCAATTCAGCATCGCCAAGAATATGCTTTAATTCTTTGTTCACCACATGTTGAATGGTTCTAGTCATCGCTTTTCGCGTTAACATTTGGACAGTTTGGGCTAGCTGGGCAGGATAAACAATATCGCTTAGTCCTCCCCCCGCTTGAGCCATTTCACGGATTTCCTGTTCCCCCTGCTCACCCATTTCATGCTTATCTACCACTCCAATCACATTTACTGTGATACCTTGTTCTCTGGCTAAGGTTGCAGCAGCAATCGGGCTTATTCCTACATTGGAGCAACCATCTGTCACAACCAAAATCTGACGAAGCGTCGCTGGCTTTGCCATACAGATACCTCCCCTTTCTTGGGTAGCATTTTTTACCATTATGGGCGCGGGAGGAAAAAAACATACCTTTAACTTACTACACGCGGCCTCTCCATCTTCTCCATTCCTGAGACCTGTATCGCTGACCATTGTGGTACAAATCGATCTATCCGAGCGACTAAAACCGTCATGTCATCCACAATTTCACCACAATGCTCTCTAATCACTTTTTCTAACAGCAAATCAGAGATTTCTTGAGGGTCTTCTGTTTCAAGCTGTGAGATTAGTCGCTTCATCCACATCGGTCTATTTTCAATATGGCGGGGAGCCTCAAAAATCCCATCTGACATCATGATTAATAGATCACCCGCCTTTAGATTTCTTGTCACAATATCTACCTCAATATCCTCTAAAATACCAACCGGCAAATTATTGGCCGATACCATGAACACATCATTTCCTCGCTTAATAAACGAAGGAGTGGAACCAATTTTTATAAACCGTGTCATGGCAGTTTGTAAATCTATGACAGCCAAATCCACTGTGGCAAACATTTCATCAGACGAGCGTAATGCCAAAACCGAATTTACTGTTTTAATAGACAATTTTTCATCCAATCCTGATTTTAAGAGCTGTTGCAGCATGTCCAATGCTGATTGACTTTCCAGATAAGCGCGTTCCCCGTTTCCCATTCCATCACTGATTGCCACAGCCACCTTTCCATTTCCTAAATCCATTGTTTTAAAGCTATCTCCCGACAGTAATTTGCCGCCTTTAGCAGCTCCAGCCACTCCAATCTCAATTTCATAGGTTTTGGCTGAAGCCAGACACATTTTGCAATGCTGATCCTTAAAGGCTTCACAGTGCCGTTCCTTCACAATTATGTTCTCTCCTAAAATCTCGGTAAGCATCGGAGCCACAATCTTGGCGCACTCATCCCTCCCATAACAACTAGGCTGACTGATTTCTATATCCACCTTCCCTTCTTCTAAGCTATGAATATCTACGCGTCTTACGGATAGTCCCAAACCCTCCAGCGCTTTTGAAACCTGCTTCTCTTGCAGGCTTAGCGCAACTCCTTCCTGTTGGATTTCCCGTGCAAAATCACTCATGACTCGCGATACCCCCGATAGTTGATCAGCTACCAGCTTACGACTATCTTGAATTTGTTTTTTTAATTGATTATGTTCAATCATCTGGTGGTACTCTTGCTCCATATTTTGAATTACTTTTTCTGTTTTCACGCATTTCTTTTCCCACTCCTTTGATATAGTTGCCCCTTCCACCGTCCCATGCTCAAATACCGTAATCAGCATGCTACTCATTGCATCATAGGTCATTTGAGTATCTCGTTCCCAGCACTGCTCCTTTTTCCAGCAAAGCTGGCATGTCCTCTCCGCCACTTTGCTCAAATAAAGGTCTACCTCCTCCTCTTCTACTCCATTTTTGATCTCGGCTGTTTGAGCAAATGAATGGGATAACTCGGTAAATAAATCGGAAAACTGCTGAATTTTACCTGCTGTCATGTCACGTATGCGCCGCATGTATTCCTGATGAGATTGTGTGTGCTCCGCGGTCCCTGGGATGAAGCTGGCTACTCTTTTCCAAATAGAAGCCGGCGTTAATAAAAAGAGGAAAGAGGCGATCGAGGTCTCCACTAAAGAGAGATACAACCCATTGTGAGCACCGCCATAGATGCCAAGAATCGAAGTTCCAATTAAGAGTCCGGCTACTACACCAATTTTCCCTCCCTCTTTTAATAGTCCGGCTAATAATCCGGCAAAAGCGAGTAAACTAATTTGTTGTAAGGCACTCACGTCAGCTAAACTGAGAATGAGCCCGGTAACCACCCCCACTGCGGCCCCGACCGTCCCTCCTCCAACAAAAGCAAATAGCAGTAGAAAATAGCGTGACAGGATATGCTCCATGGAAATTCCTTGTATGACCCATCCGACAGTTCCCGTCATTAAAGAAGCTAATAAAATAACCAGACATATAATTTCTTCTGTTTTTAACGGCTCAAATGGTTTATTTATGTGAATAATGGATAAAGACTGAATAAAAATAAGTGTTAAGACAAAGCTGAGAATGGCTTCAACTGCAATCATAGTCACACTGTATGTGTTGACCTGACTCTGAATGACCTTGCCTAATAGATGGCTAGCAAATACGGTCCCTACAACCATAAATGGGGTATAGGAAAAATCTTTTCGTTTCCATTTCTCCGCGATACGGCAAACAACAGCAGCAAGTATGATACTAAGCAACGTCTGCACGCCCAGAGGTATTGAGTGAGCTAATGAGCCTGCCAGCATGCCTAATGCGCTTACGAGCAGCGTATCCCGCCGCAGAAAGTACATCACGATAAAGTAAGGAACAACAAAAGGAGATAATTCATCAAGAATAAGAGCTCTTCCTAATAAAAAACCCATAGTAAGTGAAAGAATATGCCATTTTTTTAGAAAAGCAGCAACTTTATCACCGAAGCTCCCCATCGTTTGTGATACTTGATTAGATAGTTGTTGAGTAAAAAGATTAGCATTCGGAGAAACTACCTGGCTTTTATTGAACATGGACTAGCACCACCCATTTTGAGTTTTGTGTACCCAATTATACGAATGGACAGTTGTAAATTTTGTCAAACGGTAGAGGCATATTCCTAAAATCGTCCGACAAATTCAAACGTATCTCGTTTATTTATTTGATGGTTCATGGATTTATGCCCAAGGCAATACGATTTGATTGAGGTACCTGTCGAGGATTGAATAGAAGATATCGCTTTATTGCTTTAAAATAATAAAGTAAAGGAATAAAAAAAACCGACGTCTTGCGTTCAACGTCGGCCATCAGGTGATTCGCGCTCGGCGAAACGGGCTTGTTATATTATATTCGCCATTTGTTTAAAATGACCTTCCTCTTTTTAAAATCTATTGTACGTTTTCGTAAATTTATTTTAGCTAGACCCAATTAGCTTAATTATCAGGGATCAAAAAGATGATCTCACCCGGCTTGGACATAAAATTATTTTTGCGTGCAAGCTCTGCGATGTATTCTGGATCATCTAATCGTTTCATCTTATTGGTTAGCTCTTCCTGTTGCTCTTTTACTTCCTCTGCCTCTTTCTGCAGTGCTTTTACTTGTTCTTCTGTCTCTGCAATGACAGAGCTTTGAAGATATGCCGTATAGCACGTCCAGACAAGGAAGCAGAACACGAAGAACATAATAAAACGAAGTCTGCGCTTGCGACCTAGATTATTCGATTGAGAGGGACGTTCTTTGGCCATGTCTGCTCTCCACCTTTGCTACCTTTTTACTCTTTGTTTTCCTTGGTAAACCATTTCTTCAGTATTTCCTTTGCTCCTGCCGTTTTGCCCCTAATACTTTTCCACAAGTTACGACCCCATGGAACAAATGGTGACAATGGCCAAGAAATGATTCGCCAAATGAACAATCCTATCTTTGCCAGCACAGTAAAAAGGAACCCGAGAATAATCCAGATAAAATGAAAAATTATCTCTATCGGTTTAATCAATAAAAAGTCAATAATTTTAACACTGATCTGAAATACCCATATGCTCCATTCTAGCACAGTTAACAAAAATCTGATATAAACCTTACTACCTATAAGGAAATAGAGCCATGCTCCTATAATAATCCCTAGATAGATCGGAAATCTCACTATTCCTTCGTTAACCCATACCAGCACATAAAAAACAATTCCCACGCTACTTAACCAAAATAACAAATCTAATATGAAAACGGCCCAAAGTGGGAAGCGGCCCTTGCCTTTTATGACATGGTACGTATCAAACCCCATCCCCATAAAAATTCCGCACAGGGACATGAAAGCCATGGTCTGAAACTGAATACTGATACTCACTTAAATAATTTGCCGAAAAATCCTTTCGATCGATCTCCGGCCTGCCCCTGTTCTATATACCCCATGTCATGAACGAAACCCTCAATGGCCACTTCTCCGGTTTCAAGACTCAGGTTTTTCATATGAAGATTCTGGCCGCGTATAGTAAGAAAACCGCCTTCTGTTTCTAACAGAAATTCTTCACTATCAAAGCTTTCCACCTTTTTTACCCCGGATATAGCCAAACTGCGCCGATTGATCATGACAATTTCATGGCGAGGTCGTTTATTTGGTTCGATCATATAAAAACCCTCCCTATCTTGGTGGTCTGGAGTACGATCCAAAACGCCGGGAACAAAATGTTCCTCTTTGTACCAAGATATGGAGGGGGATGTCCTTTTAGAACTATTGCTTATGCTCTTAGGTATTCATCTTCTTCTTTTTCATCGCGCGGCACTGGCACCTCACCAATTACTGTGTAAAGGGAAGCAGCCTCATCCTTACGCGCATTTTCTTTGATCTCTTCAACTTTTACTGTAACGATTTTTTGTCCAAAACGAATGGAGATAGAATCTCCGACTTTTACATTGCTGGAAGCTTTTGCAGCACGTTCATTAATTTCGACACGTCCTTGATCACAAACATCCTTAGCTAACGTTCGCCGTTTAATTAAACGAGACACCTTTAGAAATTTATCAAGACGCATAGTATTCCTCCTCTATGTAGCTATGGCTACTCTTGAGCTTTGGCCTCATTCCAAAAATGATCAAGCTCTTCTAAAGTCATATCGGCAAACTGCTTATTATTTTCTTGCAGCTTTTGTTCAATGTATTGAAATCTACGCTTAAATTTCAGATTGGTAAGCGCTAAAGCTTGTTCAGGATCAACCTTCATGAAGCGAGCCAGATTGATTACAGCGAAAAGCAAATCCCCTAATTCGCCTGTTCGTTCTTCTGGAGTTGCTTGCTGAACCTCCTTGTACTCTTCTTCAATTTTAGCGTAGACATCTTTCACTTCGTCCCAATCAAACCCAACTTCTGCGGCCTTCTTTTGAATTTTGACGGCTGCTAAAATTGCTGGTAAATCCTTTGGCAGAGAATCAAGCAAGGAGGCTGTTTCTGGTACAATTCCTTTCTCTGCTTTCTCTTGAGCTTTTATCTGCTCCCAATTCACCACCACTGCATCTGCATCAGCTACCTTCGACTCGCCAAATACATGCGGATGGCGTCGAATCATTTTGGCTGTCAGAGTGGAAATGATGTCTTCAATGGTGAAGTAGCCTTCCTCTGAAGCAATCTGTGCATGAAGCATAATCTGCAAGAGCACATCCCCTAATTCCTCACACAGCGCATCCACATCATCCTGATCGATCGCTTCCACTGTTTCATAGGCTTCTTCTAACAAATAACGACGCAGGCTTTGATGCGTCTGCTTCCGATCCCATGGGCAGCCTTCTGGTCCGCGCAAGGTTGCGATCACTTCTTTTAAATAAGAGAATTGACGTTGCTTTACTGACTCTTCTACGGTAGGCGGTACATAGATGAGACTTAGATTTCCCAGATGCTCCACTCGATCTAGATCGTATAATGGCAGACGCTCCACGATCTCTTGACCCTCTATCCCAACCGCTGTAGCGACGATAACCTCATATTCGTCTGGAAGGACTTCCATTAAGGTGAGTTTCGCGTCTGAAGCAGACATTTGATCGTAGACCTGAGCTATAACTGTATGTAGACCCGGATTTACTTGATCTGCTGTCATACTTGTGGCATCTAACAAAGTAAATCCTTCGATCGGATCAATAGCCAGACGGGCGAACAGTGGATCTAAGAAGCTTTGTCCACCCAATACCTTTACCTCTATCTGCTCCTCTACCGCATGACCTAGCAGCAGTTGCACCGTCCGTTCTGCTACTAAAGGATGTCCCGGAACTGCATAGGTTACTTCACCTTCTGTTTTCACCTCAGATAACAGCTCGCGAGCAATCTCTTGATATACCTGTTCAAATGAGTCATGCTTTTCGTAAATAGAATCAAAGGACGTGTAAGTAAGGCCCTCTTCAGCCAATTGATTTAATACTGGATGATCAGCTGTTCGGACATACAAATGCTTGGTCTGTTTTAACCGTTTATACATACCCAGAGGCATTTGATCTAGATTGCCTGCCCCAAGTCCTACGACATAAATGGTATTCACCATGTAGGAATCCTCCGTTCTGTAATCCCTGACTATTTTCGAATCTGTAAAAGCTTATACCGCTCCAAAAGAGAGACTAGTCGCTTTCCTTTTGGCAAATACAAAATTTCCTCGCGTTTGATGCCCCCTGTATATAAAAGGGAAAGCATATATACTACTAACCCCACAGAAACTGCAAAAACTCCGACGATCGTTTGAACCAAACGCTCGCTATCAAGCAGAGAACCCACAATTAGATTCATTAGGCCTTGAACGAGTAAGACCATGATTGACATAAGAGCCACACTTATCAGAGGCTTGGTCAGCATTTCCTTTATGTTAAAGGAAAGCCCCAGATAGTGGCGAATCGACCTCATGTTTAAGCCCATGGATGTCACATAGGCAAGGACTGTGGCCACTGCCGCCCCCTGTATGCCCCACAAAGGCGTTAATGCAAGATTAGCCAACAATTTTACCAGTACACCAATCAGCAAATGTCTAGCTGGTAATTTAACATGTCCCAAGCCTTGCAAGATTCCAGAGGTAGCAATACTTAATGTCGCAAACACAATGACAAAGGCCTGAATAGCAAGTGACCAGGTACCCTTATCATTTCCATATACCATAATATTGACCGGTTCAGCTAACAAGGCCAGTCCGATTGAGGCTGGTAACCCTAGCATCAAGGTCAGACGTAGAGCCATCTCGGTACGATTGATGATCATCTTATCCTGTTTTTGTGCTACAGCCTCACTAATAGCAGGAACTAATGCCAAGGAAAGTGATGTGGCAAAAAACGTCCCAAATTGAATGAGTGGTTGTCCACGGTCATAAATTCCTTTTAATTCTTTTGCTGTATCAAGTTCATATCCGTTCCATTGCAGCAAATTAGAAACTGTCACCGAATCAATTAATGGGATCATCGGCAACACCAGAGCACCGATACAAATCGGAATTGCGTAATGTAAGATGCTGATCAGCACTTGCTTGTTTGTTACTGTATCGGTAAGCTGTTGAGCACGCAATTTTTTACGATATCCTCTGCGTCGATAATATCGTCTGGATTTCCGATAATAATAATACAAAACCAAAAAGGCTGCCAACGCCCCCGGAAAAGCGGCAAATACTGCTCCTGTACCGGCAAGATAAGCATCCTGATAGGCACTCATCATCCAGTAAGCTGAGACTAAAATAACGATTACACGAATTATCTGTTCGACTACCTGTGATACACCCGTAGGCACCATGTCTTGCTGTCCTTGAAAATAACCACGCAATATGGATACCAACGGAACTAATGGTAAAGACCATGCTACGGCTCGCAGCGGCAATGTAAGCTGTTCATCGCCCATAAATCGGGCTAATGCAGGAGCCCCTAGATACAAAAGGAGAAAAAAGAATACTCCTAGTATTCCTAGTGAAACGCTGGCTACACGGAAAGCCTTACGTGCACCTAGATGGTCCTCGACTGCTAAACGTTCTGAGACGATTTTGGAAATGGCAATTGGAAAACCTGCTGTTGCCAAAATCAACAAGGCTGTGTACAACGGGTATACCTGCATGTACACATATAACCCAACATCACCTGTAATATTTTGATAAGGTATGCGATAGATCGCTCCGAGAACCTTGGAGAGCAAGCCGGCAATACCTAGAATAGCAGCACCTTTGACAAAATGATTCGCACTTCTCTCTCCTGCCATACAGTATCTATTTCTCCTCTTACAAAAAGTCTACGTTCAGAAACTTTGTCCATTATACCACACAGAGGAAGTGTGTAATCAAGGGGGATGAGACGTGGGTCATTCGTGGTTTGCTTGCATATAGTAGGGAAAGTCAAAAAAACAAGCCCCTTGTGTAAGGCTTGTTTTTTGACTTTCGTTATTTAATCACTATTATTGTTCCATTTGTTTAGCTAGGAATCCAGCGGCTGTTTCTGCCATTTTCAGCTCTAAGTCGCCCATTTTAGCTTCTGTTTTGCTGACAAGGATTACTGCGCCAATCGGATCTCCGCCTGCTACAATAGGAGCTACTACATAAGATGAGTACTGCTCCGGCATATCACGGCATAATTCATATTGACCGGAATTTTTTTCTACTCTGCTCTTGCGTTCTTCCAATGATTTTTCTACTAGACCACCAATTGGTTTTTCCAGGTATTCCTTCTTGGAAGCGCCAGCTACTGCAATGACCGTATCTCGATCGGAAATAATGACAATATGATTTAAGCTTTCGTATAAAGAGTCAGCATATTCCTTGGCAAAATCAGCCAATTCCCCAATTGGAGAATATTTTTTAAGGATTACTTCCCCATCACGATCGACAAAAATCTCAAGTGGATCCCCCTCACGAATACGAAGTGTGCGACGGATTTCCTTCGGGATCACGACCCGTCCGAGGTCGTCTATACGACGAACAATTCCAGTTGCCTTCATAATCTTGTTGCCTCGCTTTCTTGAGAAGATTGATTTTGTAGTTTTTTGAGGATTTACTCCTATGATTTCCTATCTTCTCGCTTTTTACTAATATCTTGTATTTGTATTTGTTACCAACTAACCTTGCTTTGTACTCTCCCCCGGGCGGTAGCGAGTGATAATAGTATTTGCCTTGGCAAGAAGAATATGCGATCAAAACAAAATTAAACCAGCTTTTTTTATTCCAAGATAACCTTTTGATGGGTTTGTCCCGCACTTACATTTTCCCAATAAAAAAGCTCCTCTTGTAATCAACTACAAACTGTAAGCACAGTCTGTTTGTTTACAAAAGGAGCTACTTTTATTTTATGCTATTTTGTTTCAGGAGTAGCTGCTGGAGCTGGCGCTTTTACCTCTGGAAGGGATTTCTTCGTAATAATCGCGTCCAAATCTTTGGTAGTGTATTGTTCAAAATTCTTCTCCAACACCTGCTGCTTCAACTGAGCTTTTACTTCATCAAAGGTTTTTACTTTACGGTCTTCTACTTTCACAATGTGATATCCATATTCAGTCTTAACTGGCGGTTCACTGAGGACTCCAATTTTTTGGGTTAGAGCTGCCTTCTTAAATTCTGGCACCCAGTTGTTCACATCAGCATTTGCATATAATCCACCGTTTGCTTTGCTTCCTTCATCCTCAGACACTTGTTTGGCAAGAGCGGCAAAGTCCTCCCCTTTTTTCAAGCGAGCAAGATAACCTTTTGCCAATTTGTCTGCTTCCTCTGGTTTACGGTTCTCAAATTTAACCAAAATATGGCGTACAGAAGCTGTTGTATACGCAGATTTATCTGCTGTATCATAGGCTTTCTTCAAATCAGCATCTTTCACTTCACCTTCCATAACCTTCACAGAAGCATTAATGGTTGCTAGTTGTTTCACAATCGCTTCTTTTGTGATGTTATGATTTTTCATCAATTGGTTAAATTTATCCTCGCTGCCGAGAACTTGGATATACTGACCTTTTAGCGATTCAAAAGATTTATCCGCTTCTGTGGCTGCTGCTTTCTTAATTGCTTCGTCAGCCTTTTCCGCTTTTAGCTTGGTAGCTAGGTATTGACGTGCATAGTTATCGACCATCTCTTGTGTAGAAACTCCAATAGCATAGGCTTGCGGAGGATTCATGAAGCCAAGTGCACGTAAGAAGTCTTCAAACTCTTGACCTGTCAGCTTCCCGCCCTGATATTCAAAAATAGACGCATTTGGATCAACCGTAAAAGGCAATTTAACCGGTGGGAATTGCGCAAGCATATCTTCTTTATCAGCCGGCTGTTCTGCTCCTGGTTTAGCCGGTTGTGCTGTTTCCGCTTTATTAGTCGCTCCGCAGCCACTCAAAATCGCTAGCGTTAATGCCGTGGTGGAAAGTAGGGCCAACATACGTTTACCCTTCGTAAATGTTGTCTTTTTCATGAAACAAAAGCTCCCTTCTCGGCACCTTTAGCACCTGGTGGATTTAGTGTAATGAGGGGTCAGGGTTCTTACTCTTTTCAATCAGATGGAAATCATTAATTAAGTTTATTACCATCTTGACCCCATCCTCAATCTTTAACCCCTTAACTTTAACAGTTACAATGATCTGTTGTCCACCTGGGGTTGTCGAAAGCCCAAGCCGGCGGTCATATTTGCTAGACAAGCCAAATAAAGCCCCACCATCAATGTTAGAGGTTTGATGTTCTGCCAAAATGATTTTAATAACATCAGGATCTTTCTGACTAATCTCAACAATATGATGCTCCATCGCTTGAATACGCAAACGTGAAATCATCAGTAAATTATCTACTGGAGACGGGATATTACCAAAACGGTCGATCAGCTCATCTGCAAGATCGTCCAGCTCCTCGATCGTAGAGGTTGCTACAAATTTTTTGTACATCTCGATCTTCTGACGACTATCAGTAATGTAATCAGAAGGTAAATACGCATCAATTTGAAGATTAATTTCAACTGGTGGAACAGGAGCAATCTCTTCTGTCCTTACTTCACCACGTAAATCATCTATTGCTTCCTTAAGCATTTGTGTATACAAATCAAATCCGACAGTATTAATGAAGCCGTGTTGCTCTGCTCCCAATAAATTACCTGCTCCACGAATTGATAAGTCTCGCATCGCAATTTTAAAGCCGGACCCAAGCTCTGTGAATTCCTTAATAGCCTGTAACCGTTTCTCCGCTACCTCTGTCAGCACCTTGTCGCGTTGGTATGTGAAGTATGCATAGGCAATGCGATTAGAACGGCCTACGCGCCCGCGTAGCTGATAAAGCTGGGACAAGCCCATCCGGTCGGCATTATAGATGATTAACGTATTTACATTTGGAATATCGACACCAGTCTCAATGATTGTGGTACTTACCAGCACATCATAATTTCCGTCTAAGAAATCGAGAATAATTCGTTCTAGCTCACTTTCATTCATTTGTCCATGAGCAACCGCTACCCTCGCATCAGGAACTAAGGCTGAAATATGCTCCGCCATTTGTTCTATACCCTGCACCTGATTGTAAAGGAAGAAAACCTGTCCTTCACGGGCCAATTCTCGCTCAATCGCTTCTCGAACCAGAGCCGGGCTATAGTCTAATACATAAGTTTGTACAGGGAAGCGATTTTCCGGCGGTGTCTCAATAACAGATAAATCGCGTACTCCCAGCATAGACATATGAAGCGTGCGCGGAATAGGAGTAGCTGTAAGCGTTAGTACATCTACATTGGTTTTTAATTGCTTCAGTTTTTCTTTGTGGCTTACACCAAAGCGTTGCTCCTCGTCGACAATCAGTAGCCCTAGGTCTCGGAATACAATATCCTTAGACAGCAATCGGTGCGTACCGATCACCACATCTACCGTTCCTTCCTTTAGACCCTTCATTGTTGCATTTTGTTCCTTCCGAGAACGAAAACGGCTCAAAACCTCTACTCTGATCGGAAAATCAGAAAAACGCTCCTTAAACGTTTCAAAATGCTGTTGAGCTAGAATCGTGGTCGGTACAAGTACAGCTACCTGCTTTCCGTCCATGACCGCTTTAAAAGCAGCACGTATCGCTACTTCTGTTTTTCCATACCCTACATCTCCGCAAACCAAACGATCCATAGGTCGCTTGCTTTCCATGTCAGCTTTCACTTCTGTGATGGCACGCAATTGATCCACGGTCTCCTGATACGGGAACATAGCCTCAAATTCTCTTTGCTCCAAGCTGTCCTTGTTAAAGCTATAGCCTACAGCTTGCTCTCGTTGTGCATACAGCTTGATTAGATCCTCGGCGATATCTTTTACCGATGTTTCTACCTTGCTCTTTACACGTTTCCACTCATTTCCGCCTAAATTATAAATTTTAGGCTGAGCTTCTTCACTGCCAACATACTTTTGTACATGATCGATTTGATCAATAGGGACAAACAAGCTATCTCCGCCTGCGTATTGTACATGTAAATAATCCTTATGAATACCTAGGATTTCCTTTGTTTCAATTCCTAGATATTTACCAATCCCATGATTAATGTGTACAACAAAGTCACCAGGCTTTAATTCCATGTAGTTCTTGATCCGCTCAGCATTGCTCATGTTTTGATTTACTTTGCGAGCCTTGCGCTGCTTTGCTGTAAAGACTTCTCCCTCTGTAACAACAACCATTTTGCTTAATGGCATTTCAAAACCGCTTTGAATATTTCCAATAATAATAGTAGGTCGGCCTGGAGGAATGGTTCTTACCTCTTCTAACAGCAAATCAGCTTCCATCTCATAATCATCTAGAACCCGCTCCAAACGCTTGGCGCGCTCCGCATCAGCAGCAGCGAAGATAATTTGATGTTGACCCTTTATCCATCGTTGCAGCTCGCTTTTTAATACGTTCATTTGCCCATGAAAATTTTGCATCGTACGACAGTTCATGTTGACGATATTTTGTGGATGCGTTTTTGGGGTTTGACGTAAAAATAGCGATAAATAAATAATCTGTCTCTTCTGCCCATGAATGAGCTCATCATACGACTGTGACAGAATAAGATTAGACATAAAATCGCCTTGTTCGATGCGGCCAGTAATCCACTCTGATTCGTCCTTTTGCAATTGCACCGCAGTATCAATGACACGGGACGGTTCATCAATAATCATTAACGTATCAGAAGGCAGGTAGTCTAGGATGGTTTCCATCTCAGGATACAGAACGGATAAATAGCTGTATAGATTAGCTGGCCGGCTACCCTGACGCATTAATTCAATATCGCGCCCTATCTGCTCCATCAATCTTTCTTTTACAGCCTCATCCTTGGTGTTGCCTAATGTTTCACCTAGTTTTTTCTCTAAATAAGCAGCACTCTCTACTAGCTTCGAAGCAGAAACAACGGTCTCTTTTACCGGGCCAATCACATATTGTTCTAAATGTTCTTGAGAACGCTGTGTACCCATATCAAATGTTCGAATGGAATCAATTTCATCATCAAAGAGCTCAATTCGAATCGGCCAGTCCGAATCAACAGGAAATAAGTCAACGATTCCGCCACGAATGCTTAATTCCCCTTTACGTTCAACCATCTCAACTCGTTCGTAGCCTAATTCGACCATTCTCTCTAAAAAGTCTTGTAAATCTAAAGTTCCTCCACGACTTACGGTCATTTGGGCCTCTTTCCATACATTGTGAGGCACAGTTAAGCGGCGAATACCCGCAAAAGGAACAACCAAAATACCCGTGAAGCCATTCGCTAAACGGTTAAATACTTGAATGCGTTGTGCCAATGTCTCTGGACTCGCAATGGCCATTTCTGACCCAATCAGCTCATTACCCGGATAAAGCATGACTTCCTCTGGGGAAAGCAGCTCTGCTACGTCCTCATACACTTTTTGCGCTTGAAACATATTATGCGTCACGATACACAGGGGGCGTTTACTCTCTTGATAAACGGCTGCCATGAAAATATGACGAGCGGAACCAGATAGTCCGGCCATCAACTGTTCATGCAAACCCTGTGACAAACCAGCAAGAATGGTTCCGAAATTGGAATCTTCTTTTATACGATTAATGATGACTTGCATCCCTAATCTCCTCTCCAACCTTACTCTCCTATTACTACATAGGTTACAGCACTAAAACTGCGGTGCAGATCAACCTTCCCACATCGCAGTTTGTACGAAAAAGTTATTTATTTATTCAATCGATAAAAATCCACAGGTAGCCTTAGCTTCTCCAAGAGCTAGAGCTACCTTATTTCATGCCTTGTCATTTTGAAAGGTAAAAATGGCTTGCTATTGCAGCGGATTACCTACAACCGACAAATCAGGATTTTGATCAAGGGCTTCTTTACAATAGTCACAAACAACGCGAACAACTGTATTCCCTGTCTCATCCTTGGATATTATATGTTGGCGCTCCTGTTGGGTCAAGAATTGAAAGCCTAGCTGCCATTCGGAGACATTCGATTGCTGAATTTCCCCCACCTTCATGCCACAACAACGACATACATAGCGGTAACTCATATGATTACCCCCTAAGTGAAAATATAGTACTTTCTTCCACTTAGTATGGGCATATTATAGCTATTCGATACTGTACCTATCCACGTGTTGGATTATAGCGATTCATAACTGTCAGGAAGCTATCACCTTTGACCCAATCTTCACCGGCTTTTGCTGCTGATTGAATTGCATCTTGGATATGCGGCCACTCGCTTTTTGAAAATGAGTGGAGTACATAGTCACTCACACTTTTACCCGGTTCTGGACGATCAATACCAATTTTGATGCGGCTAAAATCTTGTGTGCCTAAATGTGCAATAATGGATTTAATCCCGTTATGGCCTCCTGCACTGCCCTTTTCCCGCAATCTCAGCTTGCCTACCGGTAAGTCAAGATCATCATAGATGACAACGATATCCTTTGCTGTCAGTTTATAAAAAGAAACGATTTGCCCTACCGTTTCTCCAGATAGGTTCATGTAGGTTTGTGGTTTTACTAATAAAACCTTCTCTCCCTGTACATTTCCCTCTCCTATAATTCCACGAAATTTCATCGTGCTTAACGGAATTTGTAATTCTTTACTTAATGTATCTATTGTAAGAAACCCTACATTATGTCTGGTATCCTCATATTGCTTACCAGGGTTCCCTAACCCAATGATGACCTTCACTGAAATTACCTCCAAGCAAAAATAACCTACTCATTCCATTGTACATGAATGTAAGCCTTTTAAAAAGCAAGGGAAGTCGACTTCTTCCGTCAAAAAACGGCATGTCCATACATAAAAGAGCCTCCCAAAGGAATTGGGAGGTCACTGGTTATACTTTTTCCGCTTCGGCTACAGGAGATTTTGCTTGTTCAGCAACTTCCTCAGCGCTTTGCTGAGCTTCAATGGATTCATGCGATTTTGCTTTCGGCGGAAGTACGTTCATGACTACTTCCAGCTCGTCAAGATGCACGTCTACGTTTGGAGGTATTTGTAAATCTTTAACAAGCACAACATCCCCTATATGTAGCCCATCTGTATCTACAGTTAGCGTTGCTGGGATATCTGTAGGTAAGCAGGAGATTTCTACACTGTGACGGACCAATGTAGCTACTCCTAATTCAGGGTCTCCCGTCATCGTAACAGGCACAGACGTATGAATTTTTTCCTTCATGTCTATCTGTTTAAAGTCAGCATGCAAAATCCTGCCTTGAACTGGATGTCTCTGAAGCTCATACACCATCACGTTATATTCATTTCCATCTATCTGTAGCGTAAAGGGAACGTTGGTGGTTTGCGTACGTAAAGCTTGATCCAGCTCAAGAGCAAGTATCTTGACTTCCTTATTTCCTACATCCGTTCCGTATAACACCGCAGGAACCCAGCCTTCACGGCGCATCGCTTTAGCCGTTGTTTTATCTTGAGCTGCACGTATCTCTGCTTTAATTGCTACCAATATAAAAACCTCCTCTGACCAAGTAGATCTAAGACAGTTCTAGCTTGTCCAGAGGAGGTAATGATTATCAACTATACTGTAATTTTAATCGAACAATTTACTAATTGACAATTCTTCGTGAACACGGACAATCGCTTCTCCAATTAATGGAGCCACAGATAATACCTTCACCTTATCAATTAATTTGTCCGAATCTAAAGGAATCGTATTTGTTACAATCAATTCCTTAATCTTGGAATTCTGGATGCGTTCTATGGCAGGACCAGAGAGAACAGGATGTGTGCAACAAGCATACACTTCACGAGCCCCTGCATCTACCAATGCATTCGCAGCTAAAGTAATCGTTCCGGCTGTGTCAATGATATCGTCAATGATGATAGCTGTTTTACCTTCAATGTTACCAACAATATTCATAACCTCAGCTACGTTTGGTTCAGGACGGCGTTTATCAATGATGGCAATTGGTGCTTCTAATCGTTCAGCCAGCTTACGAGCACGTGTAACTCCTCCGTGGTCTGGTGATACAACGACAACGTCTGAGAGATTTTTCTCTTGGAAATATTTAGCCAAGATTGGAACTCCCAACAGATGATCTACAGGGATATCAAAGAAACCTTGGATTTGTGTCGCGTGTAAGTCCATTGTAATCACACGCTGTGCCCCTGCTGTTTCGATAAGATTTGCAACTAATTTCGCTGTGATAGGGTCACGAGAACGCGCTTTGCGATCTTGTCTTGCATATCCATAATACGGAATCACAACATTAATGCTTTTGGCAGAAGCACGTTTTAGAGCGTCGACCACAACCAGTAACTCCATCAGGTGTTCGTTAACTGGTGCGCAAGTAGGTTGGATAATGAATACGTCTGATCCACGCACACTCTCATTTAGCTTGATTTGGCACTCACCGTCACTGAATCTTGCTGTCTCCATGTTGCCTACGTTTAAGCCGATATGTTCAGCAATCTCCTGAGCCAATTCAGGATTGGCACTGCAAGTGAAAACCTTCAGCTTCGGGTCACGATAATTAGCCATCTTGTTAAAAGCCTCCCGTTATTCTTATTCGCTTTGTTTACGTGGTAGTTTTACCGCGTAGTCCAGTTTATTGGTTTGGCGTTCACGCGCAATGGCAAACGCTCCATCTGGTACATCTTGATTAATGGTCGAGCCAGCAGCAACGTAAGCATCATGACCTACCGTCACAGGAGCAACTAGGTTAGAGTTGCATCCGATGAAGGATCGATCGCCTACTATCGTCTTATGCTTTTTCGCTCCATCATAATTTACGGAGATTGTTCCGCATCCAACATTAACACCCTGACCAATCTCAGCATCTCCTAAGTAGCTGAGATGAGGAACTTTACTTCCTGCACCAATTTTAGCATTTTTCAGCTCCACAAAATCTCCAATTTTTACATTTGGTCCAATATGTGTTTGCGGTCGTACATAAGCAAACGGGCCAACTGTAGCCTGTTCATCCACTTGGCTGTCCATTAGTACGGAATAAGAAATGCTTACGCCATCCGCCACTTCCATATTGGTTAATTCAGTTTGTGGGCCAATTTTGCAGTCTGTGCCAATAACCGTTTTTCCTCGCAAATAGGAATTCGGTTCAATTATTGTGTCGGCTCCAATCACTACATCTGCTTCAATATAGGTAGAAGCTGGATCAATGATAGTAACACCGTTCTTCATGTGTTCAACAGCAATGCGTTTACGCATATAAGCTTCTGCCTCAGAAAGCTGAACGCGATCGTTAACTCCCATTGTTTCATCTGGGTCTTCGGCAGCATAAGCCGCTACTTTCTCGCCCGCTTCTCGTAGAATACCCACACAATCAGTGATATAGTATTCATTCTGAGCATTATCATTCTTCACTTGAGATAATGTTTCCCAAAGCTTTTGATTATCAAAGCAATAAATACCTGTGTTAATTTCTGCAATGTTACGTTCCTCGTCTGTTGCATCCTTGTGCTCAACGATGCGTAACACTTCATTTCTTTCATTTCGAACAATGCGACCATATCCAGTTGGATCGGCCATTAAAGCGGTTAAAACGGTAGCAGCAGCGTTCTGCTCTTCATGATAAGCCAATAGCTTGGTAAGCGTTTCCTTTGAGAGCAATGGCACGTCCCCGTATAAAAGCAGAGTCGTTCCCTCTTGATCCTGTAAGAAGTCTATGGCTTGCAAAGCTGCATGAGCTGTTCCCAATTGTTCTGCTTGCATGGCGTATTGAACACGGTCTTGTAGCGTTTCACGAACTTTATCAGCTCCGTGCCCTACTACTACAACTACATCGTTTACTTGCATGGAAGCCAAAGTATCCACAACATGCTGAACCATTGGCTTGCCGCATACAGGATGCAGTACTTTATACAATTTGGATTTCATACGTGTTCCCTGACCAGCAGCAAGAATTACCGCATGTATAATAGACATGTTAACCCTCCAACATACTGAAGTTCCATCATGACTATATCTTAAAATAGGTGTTCATTTCAAGACATGATGAAACTTTTCCTGTTTGATAACACTTAATAAAACAACTACTATTTAAATAACATACTCTATTTTATTCAAAATACAAGGAGGATGAAATGAGTACAGATGTATATATATTGACAGGTTATCTAGGAAGTGGAAAGACGACTCTGCTACAACAGCTCCTAGCTTACCTGCGTGATAAAAGCAGTAATGTCGTTGTCATGATGAACGAAATGGGAGAAGAGGATGTAGATGGGGAGCAAGTCGAGGAATTTGGTTTTCCCGTAAAAAAAATGCTCAATGGTTGCATTTGTTGCTCGATTCGTGGAGAGTTGACAGAAAATCTAAGGGAAATTATGCAACATATAAAACCAGAGCACCTCATTATTGAAACAACTGGTGTAGCTGACCCCATTGAAGTAGTCGATGCCATGACCCATCCCGAGCTTTATGACAGAATGAATTTAAAAGGAATTATCAGCGTCATAGATGCTTCGAGGTATTTAGAGCTGACTTCTTTCTTTCAAGCTGGCGGGGCGTTGATTAAGACTATTCGGAACCAGGTAAGATACGCTGACCTTTTAATCATAAACAAAGTTGATTTAGTGGAGGAAGACATCTTAACAAAAGTAACAGCAAAGCTTCAGGAAACAAACTCTCATGCTCCTATGCATGTAACGATACGGACAGAAATGGATCTGGAGAAGCTGCTACAGGTTAAACGACTGGCTCAAAGCAGAGAGATGGCAAACACAACCTCTATCCCTGTCCAAAAAACGATCGGCCGATTTTCTCCCTTAGATAAATTAAAGCACACATTAGGGCTTAAAACGAACCAGCCTTCCCTTTTTCACTCAATTGATACTTTTTCATATCATTTCAAGGGGCCCGTTGATGCTGAAGCCTTTGAAGATTTTCTATATGATCTTCCCAAAACTATCTACCGAGCAAAAGGATACGTGCAATTTATTGGACAAGACGATCTGATTTCTTTCCAGCAAACGCAAACACAGGTCCATTTATTTCCCTTTACCAATTTCGGGCCAAAAATGGTGGCAGTCTTCATTGGAGAGGGATTTGACAAAGACAATATTATAGAAGCTCTCGAAAAATGCTACCGCACTTCATAATCAACCATTTATGCCGAAAAAAATAAAAAAGCACCTAAAAAAACAGGTGCCCTTTTATTTCATTTTTCATTAATTTCAGAATTAGGACGTTTGTAAAATGCCTAGGCATTCACCGAATACAGGGCGAATGCCAGCTCTTCTTCATCATGCTCCCGCTTCAATCTGCGCTTCTTCTTCAACTCCGACACGCTCATATTCAGATAGAACTGCTGCCTGAATTTTTTCGCGAGTTGTTGAAGAAATTGGGTGGGCAATATCTCGGAATTCACCATCAGGAGTGCGTTTGCTAGGCATAGCCACAAACATTCCGTTGTTCCCATCAATTACGCGGATATCATGAACCACAAACTCGTGGTCAATGGTAATTGAGGCAATCGCTTTCATTCTGCCGTCCGTATTAACACGGCGAAGTCTTACATCAGTTACTTCCATCATGTTCACTCCCTTTATCTATGTCGGATAGCCTATATTTTCAACGTGATGGTTAAATATTCCTGCTTTGTTTTCCGAAAAATTGTAAAAAATATTTTTATCTGTCTTTTCTTTATTTTGATATAGAAAAGGGTCCCGTGCATAGCTACGCTATCAGGACCCATTTATCTAGTGTATTATTCTTCTTTATTGGAAAAATAACTACCTAGTTCAATCATTATTTGTTTTTCTTTGACATCTACTTCTTGAAGCTTTGCAAGTGAAATATAATCTTCAATTAAACGATCTGCATCATCTGCTGTTTCTACAAACACGCCACAGCCTACAACTGTAGCTTTAAACTCCTGCAATAAGTCCATCATACCCTGAATGGTTCCACCTGCTTTCATGAAATCATCCACTATGAGGACACGAGACTCCTCTGGAAGTGCTCGTCTGGCAAGAGACATCGTCTGAATACGTTTACTGGAGCCAGATACATAATTGATACTTACTACTGAGCCTTCTGTTACCATATTGTTTCTTCTTACAACCACCACAGGGACGTTCAAAAAGCTTGCGGTCGCATAAGCAAGTGGAATCCCCTTTGCCTCTACCGTCATTACCACGTCTACATCGCTTTGACGAAAAGCTGAGGCAAGTAGCTTCCCAATATGATTTAAGGTTTTGGGATCGCCAAGAATATCAGACATATACAAATATCCGCCTGGCAGTAAACGCTCAGGTTTAGCCAATTCCATAATCAATGTTTCCATAAACGCTGCGGCATGTTCATGAGTGGTTCGCGGGATGTATTTAACTCCTCCAGCCGCACCTGCTACCGTGCGCAGGTCACCGATTCCCTGAGACTCAAATGCTTCTTTGATAATGGACAAGTCTTCACTGATAGAGGACTTGGCAGAACCATATTCTTCTGAGAAATATGTCAGGGGAATCAATGTATGTGGATGAGCTAACAAATGTTGCGTCATATCCACTAACCTCGCGCTTCTGCGCAATTTTCTCATCAATTCTTCCTCCAAACAAAAAGCCGTATATTATTACCATAATGTAACATTAATGTACGTGTTTAATCAAGTATTTCCATCTCTGATTCGCCCAACATTCGGACTGCATACACATCTTTGACAAAACCTCGCAATGCATTATAGATCCGATGCACTTTAGCTTCTTTTTGTACCAAAGCAAATACAGTGGGACCACTTCCTGACATCAGTACACCATCTGCTCCTGATTCTAGCATAAGCTCTTTAATTTGACGGACTTGAGGATAACGATTAAGGGTAACCTCTTCCAAGACATTACCTAAAGATCTTGCCATTAAAGAAAAATCCTGCTCGCTTATAGCTTGTAGCATCTCTTCTGTCTTTGGATGCTTCTTAATTTGATCGACCCGCAAATTTCCATATACATCTGCTGTGGAAACTCCGATCGGCGGTTTGGCCAATATCACCCAGCAGGGGGTGGGACTGATCATGTGTCTGAGTTTTTCTCCTCTGCCCTTAGCCAGAGCTGTACCTCCGTACACACAGAAAGGCACATCAGAACCGATCTCCTCCCCAATCAAAGCCAATTCATCCAGACTTAGCTTCAAATTCCACAAACGATTCAAGCCTCTTAGCGTTGCAGCTGCATCACTGCTTCCTCCTGCTAAACCTGCGGCAACAGGAATTTGTTTATCTATATAGATATGAACTCCTTTATTGACCGAATAACGCTCTTGTAATAGCTTGGCAGCCTTGTATGCATGATTTCGCATATCATTTGGAACAAAGCTTGCGGAACAATCGATTAGGATATCTCTTGACTCCAACAATGTCAGGTCAACGCGATCAGCCAAGTCAACCGTAGTCATAACCATTTCAACTTCATGATAACCATCTGGTCGCTTGGAGAGTACGTCCAGTGTAAGATTTATTTTTGCGGGAGCTTTGATTGAAACTCGCACCGTGTTCACCTCAGCTTATCCTAATCTCTTCTTCTGATTTTATCACAGGCAGAAATAAGCTTGCCACTTGCGAGAGGGAAAGTCAATAAGAAACAAAAAAGCCGAGGGGATTCCCCGCGGCTTTTGGTGTCAGTAAGTTATTTTATCGATTGTCTAGCTAATGCTTCTTCGGCAATTTGAATTGCTCGTTTCACCATGTTACCAGCATCGCGGGTTGTGATACCACCCCAGCCTTCGCTTTTGACGGTGTCGTAAAAGCCCAGTTCCTTGGCCAATTCATTTTTGAACTCCTCGGACATGATGCCTCTTCTTCGACTCATCGTGCTTCAGCCTCCCTTACTTACTGACAAGGTTAGTATGATCAGTAAAGGGTAAAACAAAACAGTAGAACAAAGGCTCTACTGTTGAATAAAGGTAATCTTTATATGTGTATCGTCTCGACATACCATTAGTTCTACGGTTTCCGTCAAAATATCAGCATAGCTGTAAGAAACACGTTCAAATAACTGGTCGTCATCAAGCTTAACTACAAATACTGAGGGGTATGTCTCTTCTAGGATGCCAGTCCTTTCGACGGTCTTACGACGACCGCCATTGGCCTTGAGCATGATACGTTCTCCAATGTGTCCGTCCAAACTGCGTTTAATATCAACTAACGCGTTCCTAGCCATTCAATTATCCACCTCGCTTATGTACAAGTATAACAGCCTATACTTAGTTTGTCAAACAAACGAAAAATTATATCAACCAAAGGAGCTTTTTGTCAATGAATTTTTTAGGACATTTATGTCAATTCTCATCGAAAAATATCTCTCCTTACATAAAAATGCCCTATCCTTTTCGTGAGGGATAGGGCATACACTTATTTTATCTGTAGGCGGTGAATGGTATTGGCTAATGTCGCAAATTCCTGAATAGAGAGCGTCTCTCCACGTCTGCTCGGCAGAATATCGGCTTCTTCTAGCGCTTGCAGGGCCTGCTCCTTCTTTTCTTTACCGAAGTAGTTAGTAACTAAGTTATTCAGTAAAGTTTTGCGTCTTTGAGCGAAGGAAGCTTTTACAACCCGGAAGAAGAGCTTTTCATCTGCTACCTCTACGATTGGTTGCTTGCGAATAGACAGCTTAATGACCGCTGAATCAACATTAGGCCTTGGAATAAATACGCTGGCTGGCACAATCATCTCTATGCTCGTCTCCGCATAGAATTGAGCTGCTACACTCAGCGAGCCATAATCCTTCGTACCGGGTTTAGCAGCAATGCGCTCTGCCACTTCCTTTTGGATCATGACAACAATGTGATCAAGCTGGATACCAGATTCTAACAATCCCATGAGAATTGGTGTCGTTACGTAATAAGGCAGGTTAGCTACCACACTGACTCCGCTGCACCCAGATAGGTGTTCTGCTATAAGAGCAGCTACGTCCAGCTTTAATACATCTCCATGTACCACTGTGATATTGTCATAAGGAGAAAGTGTATCCTCCAAAATTGGCAGGAGGCGTTGGTCGATCTCAATCGCCATTACTTTTCCTGCTGCCCGACAAAGCTGCTCAGTCAAGGCTCCAATACCCGGCCCTATTTCAATAACAGCTTTATCCTTAGAAAGCTCTGCAGCATCTATGATGTTATGCAAAATGTTAATATCGGTTAAAAAGTTTTGTCCCAAGCTTTTTTTAAGGGAAAAGCCGTACTTCTCAATGATCTCCCGCGTTCTGGTTGGAGTTGCGATATCTTTATATCCAGCCGTCATCTCTTAGCTTCCCCCTTGTTCTGAATCAATCTGGTCCACAGCAGCATCAAACTCCGCCTTGCTGATTTGAAACATGTTTAACCTTTTGCCTAATTGTTTAGCGTTAGAGTAACCGATACCCAATATCTCTCCTAATCGGGTGCGGCGATGCTTGGTATCCATTCCGGCTACCATTCCGGCTTGCACGAGGTGCTCCAAGGTAATTTCCCCTTGCCCCTCCAGGAACTCGGTTTTTACATCAGAAAGAGCCTGTCTAATGGCTTCCGGTGTTGCATGCTCCACGCCAAGGTTACTTCCCTTTTTTCTAGCATCCTCTTTTTTAATAAAAGCATGCTTGCATCCAGGTACAGATTGGCTGACAATTTTTCTAATGCGCTCACCCGGATAATCTGGATCGGTAAACACAATCACGCCGCGTTTCTGTTGTGCCATCTTTATTTTTCGAAGGGTTACCTCGTTGATTGCGGAACCACCTGTCTCGATGGTATCAGCATCGACTGCCCGCTTAATTGCGGCTGTATCGTCTCGTCCTTCCACCACGATAACCTCTTTGATCTTCATCCGTTAATCCATCCTTCGTTCTTGTGTACTTGCTTGCAAAAAAATTTTTTTTATTTGTCCTAAAATAGGAAACGAAAGCAAGCTTACTTGCGTATAAGAAGTATAGAGATTCAAACAGCTTACCACATTTATGCACAAAACAAAAGACAGGAGAAACTCCTGCCTTTTTCTAAAGTAGATGTTACGGCAACTTCGGGCCGATTACATGTACCTTGTATCCTTTTTTACGGCCGAATCTCATTGCTTCAGATTCGCTGCCCAAATAAACATCCATTTTGTGCCCTTTGATGGCTCCGCCGGTATCCTCTGCACGACGATAACCGATGCCCTCAATGTAGACCCACCAGCCTAATGGAACCAATTTGGGATCGACTGCCACTGTTTTTCCGACTGTAGCTTTTACACCCATTGCTGTTCTTCCGTATCCGCCGCCAGCGTTCGGAGCGTAGGCTGTAAGAGTTACATTATTCAAGACGCGTTTTGCGCGAATATCTTTTCCGCCACGCGAAGGTAGGGAAGCCGCCATAACTTCTTGTTTCTTCGTACCCACTGCCAAAACGCGGTCTTGTTTTTCTGTTACCACGTCGGTTTTTACCAGTTTGCGGGATACCTCTTTGCCATTTTCAAGGACCACACTATAGTGTAAAATAGCTTTCCCAGCTTGACCCTTTTTTAATTCACGCACTTCGCCTTTGTTGAGGGAAGTGTCTTTTTGGCGTATTTCTCGAAAAGCGATATCTTTATTAACCTGAACTGCTTTTTCTTCTACCCTAATAACAGAAATTTCCGTATCTTTTGTCAGCTTTGAATCTACAGATGGATTTATTTTATCCTTCTGGCTTACTTTGACACCTGCATCCGCCAATGCACCGGCTACTGTACGTTTTGTTGTATGAACCACTGTCTTCTGTCCGGCAATTTGGACAGGTATTGCCCAGCTCGTTTGCAAATCAACGGTCATGGCTTTTTCAACAGATGTGTCCAAGCCTGGTTTAATGTTATCTTTATCAGTAATTTGAATTTGTTTTTCTTGTAATAATTGTTCAACCGTTTTTGCCGTAGTCGTGATGTCCTGGGATACCCCATCAATGACTAGCGTTACTTGCTTTGGCTGGGTAGATAGGTTAAAGAAGTAGATACCCACTGATAACAACACAAAGGTTGCAGCTCCTAAAATCGAGAGGAACAATCGATTGTGCGGTACCCAGATTTTACCTAATTCCATTCCCCACACTCCTTTTTTAAGCCTGAGAAGGATATTATATCACTTTTTTTCTTTTGTCAAATTCTCCCCCTTTTCCTCTCCAGATTGTGCGGCTGATTTTTTTACGGAAAATCCAGCTATTTCTGTGTTTCTCAAGATGTCTTTTACCTTACCAAAGAAGCAACGGAGAATGAAAGCAGTTTTCTGTCGAGCAATTCTGTCGATTCCTCTTTTTCGTTCGACAGGACACTGATTTCGCTTTAAAAAAACGAAAGAAAGGGAACCTACGAAAACATGTTATGTCAATATGCAGTTTGATAGAACGCATATATAATTTTTACTCATCGCCCAGAGATCATGTGACAATCTTGTAACAAAAAAATAAAAACCCATTAAAAGTTTATATATAGTGATACTTTTTAAAATTTTAATAAAATATGCATTTTATGTATCTGCTTATATTTGGTTTCACTACATTTTGTTTACCAATAATGGAAAATAAACAAGTAAAAACCCTTTCATTAGTTTTAAATATATTAAAAATTCACTTCCACTAATCTAGTGAATTTTCATCGCTTTTTTTACAAAAATACAAGAATTTTCTTGAGAGCTTTTTCCAAACATTCTATATAAAGTACTTACTAGAAGGCTACTTTTTAACGTCCAAACAACAACTTCCCATAAAAAAGCCTGATCAATTTCCAGATGAAATCGATCAGGCTTACGCGTTTCTTCATTATAATACAGTTTCTCTAATGTTAAACAAACGGTGTGCATTATTAGCTGTAATTTTTGCCAATTCCTCATAAGGCAGTTCATGGATTTGAGCCATCTCTTCAGCAACAAATTTGACATACGCTGATTCATTGCGCTTACCTCTAAATGGATGAGGTGTTAAATATGGACAGTCTGTTTCGATCAAAATACGATCAAGCGGGATTTTTGCTGCCACTTCTTTTGGTCTTTTCGCATTTTTAAAAGTAAGAGGACCGCCAAACGAGATATAAAAATTCATATCCAAAGCCATTTTAGCCAACTCATAGCTGCCAGAGAAGCAATGCATAATACCGCCTACTTCCCCTGCTTTTTCTTCTCGCAGAATATCAATAATATCCTGATGTGCATCACGGTCATGAATAATAATCGGCATTTGTAATTTTCGAGCCAGACGAATCTGTTTACGGAATACCTCTGCTTGTACATCACGCGGCGACGTATCCCAATAATAGTCCAGCCCCATTTCTCCTAGCCCGACAACCTTAGGATGTTTACTCAATTCTTCTAACCATTCCAGGTCTTGTTCTTTCATAGTAATGGCATCTTGTGGATGCCAGCCAACAACCGCGTAAATAAAGTCGTATTTCTCAGCCAGCTCCATTGTTGTAGGGATTGTCTCCCGGTTAAAACCAACGTTTACAATCGTACTTACTCCGTTTTCCTTCGCACGAGCAATTACCTCGTCGCGATCCTCGTCAAATTGTTCTGCATTCAAGTGTGCATGTGTATCAAACAGCATAGATTTCCCTCCTTTATTTCATATCCTGTGTTGAGATCATCTACCGTGAAGATCATAATCAAAAAAAGGCAAGCAGTGCGAACGCCACACAAGGCTTCCGCACTGCTTTTAAGCAACAATTCCTCTTATTTATCAGCTTGTGTTACTGTTATTTTACAACAGAACCATTTGGCATGCTGGCATCAACCGTAGAAACAGTCAATTGGTCACCATGAGAAGCTGCTAAAATCATGCCCTGAGACATTTCTCCGCGTAATTTTACAGGCTTCAAGTTTGTTACAACGATAACCTTTTTACCAACCAGTTCCTCTGGCTTGTAATATTTCGCAATGCCTGAGACGATTTGGCGTTGTTCATCACCTAAATCAACTTGCAAAACTAACAGCTTATCTGCATTTGGATGCGCAGCACATTCTTTTACTTCTGCTACACGTAATTCAACTTTTGCAAAATCATCAATTCCGATCAATTCTTTTGATTCAGAAGCCTTTTCTTTTGCTTCAACTGTTTCTTTTTTCTCTTCGTTCACTTTGCCTTCCCCTTTCAATGCATCCTGTTTCTTTTTATTCTCTTCTGCTTGCTTGCGAGCTTCTGCTGTGCTTGCATCAATAAACGCTAGCTCCTGTTCAACGTCAAGGCGTGGGAATAACAATTCTCCGCCGCGATTTACCTTGATTCCAACCGGCAATCTTCCCCATTCACCAGCCTGTTCCCAAGTCAATATATCCGTTTGTTCTGCAATGCCTAGCTGCGCCCAAATTTTGGCTGGAGTCTTGGTCATAAATGGTTGCAACATAATAGAAGTAATGCGAATACTTTCCGCTAAATTATACATAACAGTAGCTAGACGCTCTTTATTTTCTTCTGATTTAGCCAAAGCCCACGGTTGTGTTTCATCAATGTATTTATTCGTGCGGCCAACTTGATCCCACAGATGGCCCAGTGCATTACTAAAGCGCATCTCGTCTACATGCTCTTCTACAAGCTTTTTCGTTTCAAGCGCTTGTTTAATTAATTGATCATCAAATTCCCCTGCTTGACTTGGACTTGGAATAATGCCGTCGAAATATTTTTCAATCATGGCAATCGTACGACTGACCAAGTTACCTAGATCGTTTGCCAGGTCGTAATTCAAGCGTTGGATAAAGCTTTCTGGTGTAAACACTCCATCCTGACCAAAAGCGATCTCGCGGAGCAGGAAGTAACGAACACCATCAGAGCTATAGCGCTCAATTAAGAATTTAGGATCGATAACATTTCCTTTTGATTTGGACATTTTGCCATCTGGCATCAATAACCAGCCATGACCAAAAATTTGTTTCGGCAACGGAAGGTCCAACGCCATCAGGATGATTGGCCAATAAATCGTATGGAAACGGAGAATATCCTTTCCTACTAAGTGAACATTAGCAGGCCAGTAGCGCTGATACTTTTCATCGTTATCGGATAAGTAACCAAGCGCTGTAATATAGTTTGCAAGCGCATCAATCCATACATAAATCACATGCTCTGGATCTGTTGGCACCTTTACGCCCCAATCAAATGTGCTGCGAGATACACTCAAATCCTGTAAGCCAGGTTTTAAAAAGTTGTTTACCATCTCATTGCGACGAGATTCAGGCTGGATAAAATCAGGATTCGCCTCAATATGAGCAAGGAGTTTGTCTTGATACTTGGACATACGGAAGAAATAGTTCTTTTCCTTTACCTTTTCTACAGGACGTCCGCAATCTGGGCAGAAGTAGCCTTTATCGGTTTTCGCCTGAGTTTCAGTCCAAAACGCTTCATCTGGCACACAGTAGTAGCCTTCATATTCACCTAGATAAATGTCACCTTGATCGACTAAACGTTTAAAAATCTTTTGAACGATAATTTCATGCCGTTCCTCTGTCGTACGGATAAAATCATCATAAGAAATGTCTAGCTTCTGCCACAGGTCCTTAATCCAATAAACTACAGGATCAATAAACTGCAAAGGAGCCAGGCCTTCTGCGGCAGCTCTTTCCTGTAATTTTTGACCGTGCTCGTCTGTACCTGTCAGATAGTATACATCGTATCCGCGCAATCTTTTGTAACGGGCCATCGCATCTGCAGCAATGGTTGTATAAGCATTCCCGATATGTAGCTTATTACTTGGATAGTAGATAGGCGTTGTAATATAAAATGTTGGCTTTTTCGTCATGTCATACACCCTCCTAATATATTTTTACACATAAAAAAAGACTCCTCCCCTAATTGGGACGAGTCTTGTACTCGCGGTACCACCCAAATGCTCCGTTCCCTCACAGAAACGGACTCGGTAAGTAGTCAACAGCTACTCTCCTATAACGCAGGAATACGTCGCTCCTTATCCGCCATCACTACAATGACCGTTCATGAACGAAACTCAAGGACCATCTTCCACTTCCTTCACTTAACTGGCTTTCACCTACCCCAGCTCTCTAAATAAGCTTTTGAAAGTGTACTCTTCCCGTCAACGTTTGCTATTAAAATGATACTTCTATTGTATACTAAATTATCTGTTCATAAACGTAATGTCAAGGGATTTAAGATAGGTTTCTTTTTCGCCAAAAAAATGTCGAATCTCGACATATAATTCGACATTTTTTTATACTAATATCCATTATTAGGTTAATTTGTCGTATGACATTTTCCATCTTTTATGAAAAAAGATTTCTGACAGATTCATATACAAAGGGGTTTTTAGCCTCTAATTTCATATAATTATTACTGATGCTTCGTTATTATCACGTTTTATTCGTGCAAATTGTAATAATTGTAAAAACGCCATTGACACCTTTGGTAATCACTGGTATCATAAGCTATAATAAATTGTCGAATATTGACGATTAATAGATAAATATTCGGTATTCATCGATACAGGATCCACCCACTTTTTTAAGAGTTTGAGAGGAGCTTGAAGGGTATGAAATCAACTGGTATTGTAAGAAAAGTAGATGAATTAGGACGTGTTGTTATTCCAATTGAACTTCGCCGTACACTTGGAATTGCAGAAAAGGATGCACTAGAGATCTTCGTTGACGGAGAACGCATCATCCTGAAAAAATATGAACCAGCTTGTATTTTCACAGGAAACGCGGAAGATTTGGTATATTACAAAGGAAAAATGATCAGCAAAACTTGTATTCAAGAGATGGCATCTTTGCTTGACGAGAGTTCCCAACCGAAATAATAATAAAAGGCTATTGCTCTTGATAATGAGCAGTAGCCTTTTTTTGAATATTTGCTGTCATTCTTCTCAATTAGTCTTGGTGGTATTCATTATACACTTCTCTGCGTGTCAGCTTCCGATCCTCAGCCGTTCTTTTACACGCTTCCTTAACAGACATTCCCTGTTTGATATAATGATCTACATGTTCTTTTAGACTAAAGCCGCTCCACCAAACCTCTGTATCTTCTTCCGCTAAAAGCTGCCCATTATAACCAGAAACAATTATGCAAAACTCTCCTCTAATCTCTGTTTGCTCTAGCCAGCCTATCAGCTCAGACATCGTGCCTCTGGCGAATTCCTCGTATCTTTTGGTCAGCTCTCTCGCCAGCACGGTCTCACGATCGCCTAATACCTCTTGCATAGCTGCTAATGTTTTGGTAATGCGATGAGGCGCTTCATAAAATAATAACGTTTCTGGGTAATGCGCTAAACGATCCAGTTCTCCCTTGCGTTGCTTTTTATCACGCGGTAAAAACCCGCAGAACACAAATTTTTCTGTCGGTAATCCAGAGGCAATCAAACCTGTTAATGCCGCGTTTGCACCAGGTATGGGAACGACCGTACAGCCAGCGTCAATTGCTTCTCGTACAAGATCGGCTCCAGGATCAGAAATGGCAGGCAAGCCTGCATCACTGACTAGAGCAATGTTTTTTCCATCCAACAACCAGCTAACTAATTCCGGTCCACTTGATGCTTTATTGTGTTCATGATAGCTAAGTGTGCGTTTCTCTATCTGAAAATGAGTAAGAAGCTTTCTGGTTTGGCGTGTATCCTCACAAGCAATCACGTCCACCTCACGCAATGTCTGCAAGGAACGGACTGTAATATCATCCAAATTTCCGATAGGTGTTGCCACTAGGTATAGGATACCTGTGCTTGTCTTTTGAGCAAAACTCTTTTGTATATTCATCTATCGTAACTCCTAAATGGTTATTTCATCAAAGTAGATTGAACCGATGTATTCCCGAATAAAATCAAGCTTTCCTTGGCCGAACGTTGAAGACGTTTAATCTGTTCTTCTCTTTTAAGTCCCCACGAACGATCAGCGCCTTCTTCCCAATACACCAGCTCAATCGGACAACGCCCTCTTGTATATTTGGCACCTTTCCCTATTCTATGCTGCTTAAGTCTACGCTGTATCTCAGTTGTGTATCCTGTATACAACGAACCGTCTGCACATTGTAATATATATACATAGTGACTTTTATGCGAGGGAATCTCGTTTTCCATAATAGATTTCATATAATTCATCGCAGTACTCTTCCCCTTGCTTATACACAATCAGCGGTGGTTGTATCCGAAGCTCAGGTTTCCCTCCGCGTATACCTTCCACAAGTACCATATTAGGTTCACTGTCTTGGCGGGAATGCACGAACCGCATACGTTTAGGCTCGATACCATACAGCCTCATGCCTGTAACAATATCTATCAGACGAGTTGCACGATGCACCAATGCCAGCTTCCCCCCATGCTTCAGCAGTCTGCTTCCAACCCGTAGTACATCATCTAACGTAAGATGAATCTCGTGGCGAGCTATGGCACGATGGTCATTTTTGCTTGCTTCTCCTGCGATCGAAGGCATATAAGGCGGATTACAAGTGATGAGATCATATTTATTATCTCCAAATCTCTCTACTGCCTTGCGTACGTCGCCATGATGAATAGTAATACGTTCTTGCAATCCATTCATGATCACGTTACGTTCTGCCATATGAAACAATCGTTCTTGCAGTTCAATACCTTCAAATTCAGCAAATGGCGTTCTTGTGCTCATTAATAACGGAATGACGCCATTGCCAGTGCAAAAATCTAACACTTTTCCCCTTTTAGGCACCTGTGCAAAACGAGCAAGTAATACTGCATCCATTGAAAAACAAAACACTTCATGGCTTTGAATGATTTTTAATTCGTAGGTTAACAAGTCGTCAATCCGTTCTGTATCATACAAGGGGACTTGCTGTTTTTCTGTCATATTGTATCCTCTCTTACCAATAAGAAGGTAGTTATCCTATCATTTTATCAGTAAAAAGCGACCCGTCTGTGTAAAAGACATCAGGTCGCTTTTGTTTTTCGTATCACTTGTGTCCACCGCTTAAAAAAGATAAGCAGAACAGGCAATCGCCTTCTTTTCTTATACTACCATAGTGTACGTTGCAAATATGAAATCCTTCCGCATATAGTCGCGCAAGGTTATCGTATCCTTCGCCCACTATTTTTTGATTGCCTACTACCTTTTGACTGGCTGCTGCCCTTTTTTGTTGGCCAGCACTTTGTTTTTTGGAAGTAGACTGATCGGCTCTTTTCTGGAATCGGTTACGCAAGTGTTCATTTTCAATGAGAAGCTGAGCATTCTCTTCCAAAAGTTTGACGATCACGTCTTTTAGGCTGCCAATCTCCTGATAGAGTTCGCCCACTCTCTCTTCCATGCTCGCGATTTTAGCGAAGATTTCCTGTTTCTCCAACTTCATCACCTCTCGCTACCCGTCCTCTACCCGATCTCTGGTCGACTCGTTACAATTTCATCAAAGGTAAACTCCATGACTCTTCCTACTTCAAGGAGATCAACCTGAGCCACTCTGCCTAAAATATTCAAGCTTACAACTCTGCCATCCCCCATTGGTGTTTTCACCCATGAGCTTAGTTCAGGTATTTCTTCCTTCGTTGTTTCGTAGTTATCATTTTCATACTTCAAACAGCACATGAGACGTCCACACAAACCGGAGATTTTAGCTGGATTAAGCGAGAGATTTTGGTCTTTCGCCATTTTGATGGATACCGGTTCAAAATCACCCAAAAAGGTGGAACAGCATAGCATCCGACCACAAGGTCCTATACCGCCAAGCATCTTGGCTTCATCTCGAACACCAATCTGCCGTAATTCAATGCGCGTACGAAACACCGCTGCTAAATCCTTTACTAATTCACGAAAATCAACGCGGCCGTCCGCTGTAAAATAAAAAATAATTTTATTCCGGTCGAATGTATATTCAACATCTACCAGCTTCATTTCCAGTTGATGTTCTCTAATCTTGGTTTGACACACCTGAAAAGCATTTTTTGCAGCAGCCCGATTCTCGTCGACTTGCCTAGCGTCCGATTCATCAGCAATTCGAATCACTTTCTTTAAAGGAAGAACTACATCGGAATCTTCCACAGTCTTTTGTCCGATCACGACCTTGCCATACTCAACACCACGTGCTGTTTCAACAATCACGTGACTGTCTTTTTCTATCTGCAATTCGTCAGGATCAAAGTAATATATCTTACCCGCTTTTTTAAAGCGGATTCCGACCACCTCGTACAAAATTTATCCCTCCTGGATATGAAGAACAAGTCGCTCTAACGCTAATTGTGGGTTAGCATTACGCTCTATCCGATTTCTTGTCTCCATGGCTACATCAATTCCTCGCAATATCTCGGTTTGAGCCCACTGCAAGGCCTGCTCTTCTAATGCATCCTGTTGGTCTATGTTGATGATGTTGGCCCTACGCCCTACTTGAATATAGAGGATATCTCGCAGCCAAAGGATGAGCAAATCCAGAAAGAGAGGAAGTTCTTCTTTTAATCTATCGTTACGTTGAAATTGATCTTGAATCGTAAACAGCGCTTGGGAATCACGTTGTTTCAAATCCCTTCCCAATTGTATCACCATAGCTTTAAGCTGTGCAAACCATTCTGATTGGCTTAATAGCCGTGCATCGTCCAGATTTGTTGTAATTTGGGAAGCAACTTGGGCAATGCCCCGTGTAATTCCTTCGTTTACAAGCGATTTCACAATCATTTCAACCGGTAGAGGGTTGAATACTATTGTCTGACATCTGGATAAAATTGTGGGTAAAATGGCATGACTGTTTTCAGATAGCAACAAAGCAAGCACACCTGCTGGCGGTTCTTCCAAAAATTTCAGCAAGCTATTTGCCGCTTGGGTTGTCATTTTATCTACATGCTCTAGAATATAAACCTTATTCTTCGATTCAACAGCACGCATCTTCATTTCTTTTTGTAAGGCTCTAATTTGCTCTATTTTGACAGATGCACCATCTGGAGAGATCTGATATACATCAGGATGGTTCCCTGATTGAATACGTTTGCAGTTCAGGCATGTCCCACAAGCGTCACCGGGCTGATCTAAACAAAAAATGGATTTAGTCAAATGCTCAGCCACTTCCATTTTGCCTACCCCTTTTGGCCCCGTAAACAGGTAGGCATGAGCCAAACGATCGTGCTTCATACTATTAGCTAAGACTTCTGCCACACGCTCTTGTTCTTTTGCTACATTACTCCAGCTCATTTATTGTCACCTAAAAATATAAATTGATTAGCATGCCTCTGATTTCACCAATTCGAGCAAGCATATCTATCAAAGGAGCCTGCTCGCTCAATAGATCGTCTGCCAATGACAATAATTCGGCATCGATCTCTTTGATAATTTTATGAATGCGACCTCTTCCTCGGCGATTGGTTCCTTTACGCTCGTCAAGAGCAATCCCAAACCGAACGGCTTCCTCCATAAATCGCTTGATAAGATTACGATACGTATAGTAATCTCGTACATTGCGGGAGCGAGCCAAAATATCTCCGTGTTTATCTATTTCTGTAAGCAGTAGCTGAAGTCTTTCCTCGTTCAATCTCTGCCCTTCACCTTTAACCATATCTCGAAAGTTCATCTTTTCCACAGATACATCCCTGCGTTGACCTATCCCTTTTACCTCGAATGTAGGTCTGATGCCATTATCAATTTTCACTTGGTCCTCACTCCCGCTCACCTTTACCCGAAACTAAAAAGAATGGAAATGCTCTACGTCCATCACAAAAACGGCTGCGCCCCCCACCTGTACTTCAAGAGGATATGACAAAAATGAATCAACTCCACTTCCAAGCGGCGACACAGGAGTCACCATCTGTTTGCGGGATTGGCAGTTTTGCTCAATGATGGTGATAAGCTCTGTAACACGACCATCATCGGTCCCTACAAGAAACGTCGTATTCCCAGCGCGGAGAAAGCTTCCTGTACTGGCCAATTTTGTAGCACGGAATCCTTTTTTCACAAGAGCTTGTGATAAACGCCCACTGTCTTTATCCTGCACAACAGCGATGACCATTTTCATAGTGATTTCATCCTTTCTGCTTCGCAATTGTAGTGCTTAGCTCTCTTACCAGTAACACATAAATTACTCTGGCTATAATTCGATTGAAGGGTACCACTTTCCTGTAGAAAAGGGCATTGCTTAATCGGAAAAATCAAATAAAATTTGGTACTATCATTATTTTTAAGGGGCTTACCTTATTGTTATGTCAAAATAGCTACTTGGTGTAATTTTTCCAGCTTTCACACAAGGAAATCTTCCTCAGTGCTTTTTCCTATTATACAGCATGTACGACCTATTTTTCATTCAAACATATTTTTCTTGCTAAAGAGTTTTACTGAAAAAAAGAGCATCTCATCATTGCTGCCTTCACCGTATCGACGGGGAAAACACTAATGATGCGTCTGCTCTTTTTTAAGGCTGTCCATCTATGCTTTTTTTATTTTTTCTTGGACGATAGCAAGCATTTCATCGACTACCTGCTCTATTGGCTGGTCAGCATTAATACGAACAATCCGTTCCGGGAATTTACGAATCAATAGCTCATACCCTTCACGCACCCGATTGTGAAATGATACTTTTTCCAAATCAAGGCGATTTTTTTCTCGATTAGAATTAGCTTCAATCCTAGCTAGTCCCACTTCTGGGGATACATCAAGATAAAAGGTAAGATCAGGCATACGATCCTCAATAGCAAATTGATTAATGGCAAAAATTTCGTCGGTAGGCAGCCCCCGCGCTACACCCTGATAAGCTAGACTGCTATCAATGAATCGATCACAAAGTACAATTTTCCCCTGTTCCAACGCAGGTATTACTTTTTCCACTAGATGCTGGCGCCTTGCCGCCGCATATAATAACGCCTCTGTTCGCCCATCCATTTTTGTATTTTCTCGATTCAATATTACCTCACGAATTTGTTCAGCGATATCAACCCCACCTGGTTCACGGGTGACTAAGACCGGCATCCCCTGTTCTGTTATTCTCTTTTCTAAAAGTGCAATGGCAGTGGATTTTCCCGCACCGTCTCCACCTTCTAATGAAATAAACATCCCTGTGTTCACCATACCCTCTCGTTTAACAATGTTTACCTTTTATGACTTGAATGGTTTTTACCCCAGCATCCTTCACACCATGAAAACGTGCCTCTTTTCTTTGCAATTCCTGCAATAGAGCAATTACCTGCTCGTCTAGGACTTCACCTGGAACAATCATCGGTATCCCTGGCGGATATGGAATCACCATCTCAGCACAGATACGTCCCTGTGCTTCTTCTAATAATATAGACTCCGCTTCCTCTTCTGCCGCTACATGCATGCTCATGGCTGCTTTACGTAAAAAGCAGGAGGAGACTAACCCTGTTTCAAAAGCACGCAGGCCTTCACCACGCACTTGCTTTGACAGCTCCTCCATAACTGTAAGTAACCTTTTACAATCCAGCTCTGTCGTACCTGTAGACCCTAGCAGCAAAAGATGATGCAATCCGGCTAACTCTGTATAAATATAAGCTTCTTCCAGCTTTGTTTGCAATTCAAAGCCTGATAGCTGAGAGGAATGTAAATTGATTACAATTCGCAGCGGATCTAGTGTTTGATACCCTGTTTGCTTCTTCCAGCCGGCAACTGAAAACCAATCGAAATGGCTAAGGCGTTCTTTCGTTTTTTCTATAAGCGCAATCGCCTTCTGTAACTCTTGTTGCCCCTCTAGCACCATATGTCGACGGGCCAAATCAAGAGACGCCATTAACGGATAAGAAGGGCTCGAGGACTGTAGCATCGCCAGATAACGATACAATCGGCTACGATCAATGCGCTTTCCTTGAACATGTAGCATTGAACCCATTGTAAAAGCAGTTCCCATCTTATGCGTAGACTGAATCGAAATATCAGCTCCACTCTGCATAGCTGAAGCAGGCAGGTCCGGGTGGAAACCATAATGGGCGCCATGCGCCTCGTCAATGATTAATGGAATGTGATAACGATGAACAACCGTAGCCATCTTTTCTAAATCAATACCCATCCCATAGTAAGTCGGGTTGGTAAGAAAGACAGCCTTGCAATCAGGGTTCTCCATCAACAGTCGCTCTACATCCTCACGCCGTACACCTGCGGCAATACCAGTCTCTGCATCTACAGCAGGAACGACAAAAATCGGCTCCGCTTTCGCAAGCATCAATCCATGGTAAACGGATTTATGACAATTACGCTGAACAATAATTTTATCTCCAGGTCGGCAAATCGACATGATCGCAGCCAAATTCCCGACTGTTGTTCCGCCTACTAAAAATTTAGTTTCTTCAGCTCCGTATGCCTCTGCGGCCAACTGTTGAGCCAAAGCAATAATATCTTCCGGCTGATGCAAGTCATCCAAGCCTGTAATCTCTGTTAAATCAATTGACAGGTATTTTTCAAAAAAAGACCTTGCTTCCTTATCGAAGCTTCTCCCCATCTTATGCCCAGGTACATGAAAAGGATGAGGGGTTTGTCGTACATGCCTTTGTAGTGCATCAAACAACGGAGCTTTGCGCTGTCTCTCCCAAAAATCTTCCTGATTTTGCATCATCTTTCTCACGTCCTTTTGTTTCGGTACCCCCTATTGTACCATGTTCAAAAGTATAAAAGCCCATAAGAAAAGAGGCATCGCCCATGGACATGCCTCTTTTTCATGTTATTATGCATTCTTTTTAAACCAGATTTGCCGCATCTGTTTAATATAAAAGGGATAACGTTCATCACGTACGTCGGTCTTGACCATTTCTTGCTCGCATGTATAACAAATAAATTGGTTACAAATGGATATACCAACGGCTTGTTCCCTGTTGCAGATAATGCAGCGATGAGAGTGGTCTTCCATATGGGACACCTACCTTTTCGCTAAGCTTATCAACCATTATATCCCATTATAATCCGTTCCATTCCAAATGTTCGGCTTTTGACCAAGTGTCCGATAGTATATTTTCTCAAGCTTTGCCTCATTTGACGGAAAGCAATCCACTACGTCTAAAATATAAGGCTTAGCCATACTTTCGTATAAGCTGTCTAAACGTATACTGAGAATATCCTGATCATATCTCACAATGAGCAGAACATCAGCCAATTTTGCTGCTTCCAGCGGAGTATTGCAATAGTGCCAGTCCCGAGGTAGATTGTTCGTTTTTTGCTGACACGCTCGTAAGTAACACGAGACTTCCAAGTCGACACGTTGTGCAAGCATATCAAGAAGAAAGCTAGGGGCAAATCCCCAAACAGCGACACGCTTGATGCTTACTTGCTGCAACAGATCATTCCACTCACGTTCAAGCCATTCTTGTTCCAACCGTAGAATCCCCTCGTCATAAGCATTTGGAAACAGCCATTCTTGTCCAATTCGTCTGTCCATGCCCAGACCTTGCCCTACAATATATGCTCTAGCTCCCAGCTCGTCACATCGAGCGGCCAGCCTATGATAAAATCTTGTTTTCTGATTCAAAAATATCTGACGTGCCCAAGCAATTTCAACTGCTTCCTCATATCTGCATAAAAACGAAATATAACCGTGCACGGCAAGCCCTCTTCGTAAACGGTCATGCCAATTTCGTACTGCAAAAGCATCTTCAGAAAAGCATTCGCAAGTCCGGCTGCCGATTATCGCCTTTTTTTGCTCCGCCCAGCAGAGTAAGCGGATGATTTCAACAGAATCCTGTAGAGGCAGTAGCCGTTTTATAAAATCATACGCTACCGTATCAGAAGCATGATCTCCTGCTAAAAGCACAAGATAGCGCCGATTGCTTGACCGGTTATTCCTAACACATTTTGTTATATCACGCATAAACTGTTGCCATACTACAGGAGACAGGCCTTCAGTAAAAAGCCAGCCGGATATTTCCACTTTTGTCTGCTCCCATTCCTTTGCAGAAATGATATCTATCTCACATGCGGCAAATGCATCAAGGCATTCCCGCGGTAACGATAGGGAGGCTACCGAGTGCAAGTACACAAGCGTTGCCTGGCTCACCTATGATCTGCTCCTTCCGCTTGCCTATCATATAATCTGCTCAAGCTTATCATTCCCAGAAACGGGGAATTGATGATCCTCGTTTTGACACGTGATCATCCCTTCTAACAAAACAGGCCCCTTTGCTTGCTTCGGATACGGAACTGCTAACAGATAAGCGATTGTAGCAGCTACTGACACGATGGCACGCCGTGTAGCCACAACCTTCCCTTGATGGATAGACGTTCCTTGCATGATCAGTGAAATGTAGCGTTCTTTATGACTCAGATGTACACGCCCACCCATGCCTGTCGCTTCTCCATGATCAGAACAAACCATAAATACGGCTTGATTGAGCTTCCCGAGCTTGTCTAATTGGTGATAAAACTGCGCGATCATTTGATCAGCCTGATTTATTTTTGCAAGATATTCATCACAATAGACTCCACATGTAATTCCTGTTCGATAAATATCGGTTATTTGTACCAGCAAAAATTCTGGATTGTCTTGCTCTGCAATTTGAATAGCTTGATTCATTCGGCAGTTATCAGTCTGTTGATTTTCCCGTACATATGCCCGGCGAGCTTCCCCATCAAATAGACAGCTTGTCTCCTCTTCAGCCAATATCATCCCTATCTTCCTTGCTTGGTGCAGGACATCAAGGATTGTCTCGTTCTGTATTGTTTTTCGATTGCCAAGATGGCTATTAATCTGGTGTTCAGACGGATAGGTTCCTGTCAAAAGAGAGCAAAAACAGGACTTTGTATCTGCCGGATAAACACTTTCTGCCTTTTCCCAGCTGGTTCCTGTTCGTTGTAACCAATCAAGAAAAGGGGTGTGCGCTTTGACCAACTGTTCCTTATTGCAGCCATTCAACACCACCAAGTAAACTCGTTCAACGGGAAAAACATACTGTGTAGTAATCTTTTTTGCATTATCTATATTCTCATCAGGCTTCCATGTAAAAAACAATTGATGGATGGCATAGCTGTAAAAAAATAATACAAATGCAAATACAAAGTGAGATAAAATACTCTCACTCACCGTCCAATCCTGCCATGACACAGAAGCTTCCTGCATCGCGATCAGTAAAATCAATGCCTTGGGCAATTGCTCAAAGATATTGGCGCTGCTTGAATCACAAGCTCTGGTCAGCCTTTTCATAAAGTGCATCAATTGGAAGGGGAAGCTGATATGTCCAGCCCCGGAGAAATGGTAAACGCCCCATAACGCGGTAATCACAAGGAGATAGAGACAGATCGTATATACAGTCATACCAAGGAACAGGCATTTATACCACAGTATGCCTGCAAAGCAGAGTGGTCCTAATAAAAACCAGCGAATATGCAAGGGATAATCATAGAAAAACAATAAGAGGAAAATAGGGAAGCATAATAGTAGAGATATGAAAAAGCTTTGCCAAAACACTATATCTAACCATTCTGAAAAATGAAACAACAAAAAAGCAACCACTACGAATAGGAGAGTAAATATGTTTCCCTGTCGGAAAATACTCCAGCAGCCCACGGCAATTCTTTCCTTGTTGAAAGCTGTACTCATGGCATCTCCTCCCTTTCATTCTACCAATTAATCCCTATCATAATAATCCTATATTTACCTGTCAATTGAAGGATACAAATATCTATATAACCTACCGATAATACTATAGAACGAACAAAAAGGAGGCCTGTTGATGAAAGAACAGACCATTTACAGCTACCGCTTACTATATCGTTTTCGTTGGGGAATGGGCGGTTATCTGTTACAACTAATCGGAATCATTACGGCTGCTTTTATTTTGGGCCTCTGGCAAGCTCTAACTTGGTATTCTTTCATTCTTTTCCTTTGTTGCCTTATTTTCATCCCGCTATTACATATGGCTGCTGTTTGGGTGTATACCTCTATTCTAGCTCAGCCATTTCAACTATCCAAATTGTCTTGGTTGTCTCCATGGTGGGGCACTACTCATTCGCTTATGGTATCTCTTTCAAGCTACAGAAGGCTGGAGACAGTGACTTGCCTAGGCGTATTTTTCACATGTTTAGCTATTTTTCCATGGTCTTCTTTTCCTTCCGGTCATTTTTTAGTAATCATCACCATATTTAGTTTGCTCCCGCGTTTGATTCCGTTGCTTGTTTCATTCCGCCATCCGCAGGAAGCCTATGTGAAATACGAAAAAGCAAGCCTTGCATTTCTGATGACTGATGGAAAGAGTTAATGATTAACCTAGCAGAAAGAACCGAATGGTAATCAGTGCAAGTAAGCCCGGAATCCTTAGAAAGCCGGCTATAATAGCTGTTACGGGATTAATCGGTATATAGAATCCCGCCATCTCACCAAAGAAATTAGAGAAATACAAAAGGATCGCACCAATAATGACATTCAGAGCAATCGTTCCCGTCCAACGCAATGGACGGGAAACTGATCTACTGAGCGCCACCAAAACAAGGAACCCAATGATCATTCCAGCTATCATAATCTCTGTGTTCATTTCGCCATCCTCTCCCTCTACGCTTCTCTTTGTTTCTCATTTTGACGGCGTATTTGTTTGAGCAGGTACATGTATCGCTTTTCAGCAAGACGATATTGATAAATAAAATGGTCAATCTGTTGAAAGCCTTCCGAGACATCCACATGCCGCTGAGCATTTTGCCAATACCGTAGTGCACTATGAATCGCTTCCTGTAAATGATAAGGCTGCACCTGCTGCTCTTGCATACCCGTGTTCCACTTCAACCATTTCATACAAGTCCCCCTTCCGTCTATTCATCAGATTTATGATTGATAAGAAAGAATGACACTTACTACATTGTTGATTGAATGCAAAATAATCGAGGCCCACAATGAGTGAAAGCGATGACGGACAATTCCAAGAAACAAACCAATTATAAATAAAGGTAGAAATAGGGCTAAATCAATATGAATAATAGCAAACCAAAAGCTCGCGATCAGGATTCCCCAGAAAGCTCCCCACTTTTTCACAAGACATGTCTGAAGAACCCCGCGAAACATCATTTCCTCTGCGATCGGGACAAATAAGCCTGTCATAAAAAAGGATAAAAGAATCGTTAGCAAGCTGTTTTGTTTGGCATCCCTTATTTCACGGCTGATTCCTTCCTCACGTGCAGAGCTTAACGACATGTGAAAAAGGTCAGCTAATGGGGCCACCACATAGCTCAGCAGGAATGTAATCGCCAAATAACAGCCGATGATAAAGAAAAACATTTTCCCGACATCAGTTGGACTTTGAAAGCCTATTGATTCTAACCGGCCCCGAAACCATATGAAACAAAACATGCATAAGAAAATTTGCAAGGAAGCAGATTCAAATAATCCTCCTATACTTCCTGTTGTAAACATCGGATAGCTCACGAGCCCCGTCCCATATAAGAAAATGGAGGCATTATAAAAGATTTGCATAAATGCGACTGCATGTATAAAATCCGTGCCGTTTACCTCTTTATGACCAGTCCATGCAGAGATGCGCCGATCTCGAATCAAAGCAACAAAAAACAATATGCTAGTAAACAATGTAAGGAATATATTCCCCCATAACAATAAAGCTTGTATCGTTCCCATATTGGCTAACATATGGATTTCCCAGGTACCGTCTGCCTTTCGCAAGATTGACGTTGCTGATAGTTGAACGCCTATATACAGAACATATTGAAAGGTTAATACCCAAGCCCATTTTACAGAGCGCCTTCTTACCGTTGGCAGCAATGGCATGTAAGGTTGCATTCATTCACTCTCCTACTCTTTAGGTTATGCCTCGTCCTAGTAAAAAAGCACTTTCTTTCCTTATAAAAAATACTTCCTGACCAAATGTAAGTTTCAGTACTAAGAACTTGCAAAATGTGGGTCTGTCCAAGCTATAACCCCATTGAACCATAAAATATCTTTTATTGCCTTATATAACAAAAAGGCGCATGATTTCTCATGCACCTCTTATCCCTATTATTATAATTCCCGGCGACCTTCTAAGGCTTTAGTCAATGTTACTTCATCGGCATACTCTAAATCTCCACCTACAGGTAGACCATGAGCGATGCGGGTAACACGAATGCCAAAGGGTTTTACTAAACGAGAAATATACATAGCTGTAGCTTCCCCTTCAATATTAGGGTTTGTAGCTAAAATAAGCTCTTGTACTTGTTCATCACCTAAGCGTTTGAGCAGATCGGGAATATGAATATCTTCAGGACCAATCCCATCCATAGGTGAAATGGCACCATGCAGAACGTGATAATACCCCATAAATTCTCTGGTTCGTTCCATGGCAACCAAGTCTTTTGGTTCTTGAACGACACAGATGATAGAACCATCACGGCTTTTATCGCGGCAAATCTGACAAGGGTCCGAATCGGTGATATTATTACAAACCGAGCAATAGTGCAGTTGCCGTTTGGCGTTAACCAATGCTTTTGCTAAATCAAGTACGTCATCTTCCTTCATGCTTAACACATGAAAAGCTAACCGACTTGCTGTTTTTGGTCCAATGCCCGGCAATTTCATAAATCCTTCTATTAATTTCGAGACGGGCTCTGGATAAAACAAAATGACCTACTCCTTTACAGGAGCTTATGCTGGCAAATTAGAACAATCCAGGAATGTTCATGCCGCCAGTAAAGCGTCCCATTTCTTTTCCAACTACTTCATCAACATTTTTCATAGCGTCGTTAATTGCAGCAAGAACTAGATCCTGCAACATTTCCACGTCTTCTGGGTCAACTACTTCTGGATTGATTGTTACATCAATTACCTGCTTATGTCCATTCGCTTTTACAACTACAGCGCCACCGCCAGCTTTTCCTTCTACTACTCTTTCTTTCAATTGTTCTTGTGCTTTTTGCATCTCATCCTGCATTTTTTTTACTTGCTTCATCATTTGCTGCATGTTTTTCATTCGTAATTCCTCCTTATAAATATATGTGTTTCGTGCTTTAATCCTTAATGTGTGTCAATCTTTCTCCAGCGACCCGAATCGCTTCAGCTATAAATGGGTCTTCTTGAGGCTGATCTGCCCCTGAGGGATCTGAATGCGTTTGTTCTCCCCGGACATTTTCCCACTCTTCTTCTGTTATGGATAGAAGCTGAAGCGCTTTTCCTGTTACAGTTAGAAACGCACGCTCAACAATGCCTCTTAGCTCTGGTTCCATTGTTTTTTCACAATGAATCGATCCTTTAAAAGTAACGATTACGGCATCAGAGCTAGCAACCGCTGGCTGACCGCTTACGACCCATGCATGATATTTATAGTGGACCTTTTTCACTTCGGATAAAATTTGGGCCCACGCACCACGGATTTTTTGGGAAAGTCCCTCATCCACTTGGCGAACAGCTTCACGTACCTTCGTCATAGAAGTCTTCGAACCGCCTGTAGCCGGCATAGCTCGTCGAACCTCTCGTTGTTTTCCTTCTTCTGAAGCCGCTTTTCCTCCTGCTACAAGATTCCCCTGTAGAATTTGGGTTAGTTTCTCTTCCAGCATTTTTACACGCTCGAAAAGAGAAGCCGCATCCGGACTAGACACCGCTTGAATCGCTCCAGAAGCAGTTTTGGGTACTGTGGCACCTGCTCCATTACCAGCCTCCATTGCTTCTTGCCCTGCAGATACAGCACCCGATGCGGAGGACGAGGCAGACAGGTGACATAAGCGAACCAATGTCATCTCTACCAAAACTCGTGCAAACGTTGACCATTTCAGTTGGGTCAAGGCCTGATTAAGCTGTTCTATTACTTCGTATAAAACAGGCAGAGCAAAGCGGTTGGCTACCTCTGGGAATTTTTCATCAATTAGTGTACGTTCCATGATTTCTTCCAGATTAGGAGCTGTTTTATATAACAACATATCCCTAAAATAAAACAGCAGGTCTTGTAAGAACTGTTCAGGGTCTTTTCCCTGAGACATAATCTTCTCCAGCTCTTCCATTACCCCCGTTACATCTTGTTCAGAAATCATACGACCAAGTGTGGAAAAATATGCTTGGGACACAGCCCCTGTAATCTTTAACACGTCAGATGCGTTTACTTGATTCCCGCTAAAGCTAATAGCCTGATCTAGCAAACTAAGTGCATCACGCATTCCACCCTCAGCCATTTTCGCAACTAGCTTGAGTGCTTGTTCCTCAGCTTCAATTTGTTGTGCATCACATATATGCTGTAAACGCCGGGTCATTTCGGCTAGCGAAATGCGATGGAAATCAAAGCGCTGACAACGTGAAATAATGGTTGCTGGCAGCTTATGCGGCTCGGTCGTCGCTAATATAAATAGCACGTGCCCGGGCGGTTCTTCTAATGTTTTTAACAGTGCGTTAAACGCCTCTGTTGTCAGCATGTGTACCTCGTCAATGATGTACACTTTATATTTTACTTCGCTTGGTGCAAATTTGACCTTATCACGTATATCTCGGATTTCTTCGACACCGCGATTGGATGCAGCGTCAATCTCCAAGACATCGGTCACTGAGCCTTCTGTTATTGCTATACATGCTGGACATTGGTTACAAGGTTCACCATCCTGTGGATTTTGACAGTTTACTGCTTTTGCCATAATCTTAGCTGCACTGGTCTTCCCCGTACCCCTTGGTCCATTAAACAGGTAAGCATGCGAAAGTCGCCCCTCGCGAAGAGCATTTTGCAAGGTTGTTGTGACATGAGTTTGTCCAATCACATCACCAAAGGTTTGCGGTCTATATACCCGATATAGCGCTGTATAAGCCATCCTTGCTCACTCCTTCTCACCTGTTTTGTCAAACCTTTTCCATCTTATTTATTATACTATAAGCAATAGCCTTTTTCCAAAGTTGGTTACACCAAACCATATTTCCGCTCAAATAATATAGCGCCCGGCCCCATCTCTCACACTGAAAGATGTCCCGAACGCTATGTTCTTTTAGATATATGATAATAAAATGTGAAAGGTCGTTCCAAATCCTTTAGAGGAGACACGAATTTGTCCTCCAATATCGTGAATGATTTTTTGGCAAACAGATAATCCTAGCCCAGTTCCTTCATCCTTTGTTGTGAAAAAAGGATCGAAAATCTTATCAATTAAATATCCGGGTATCCCAGGACCCGTATCTTGAATATTTAGACTAATCTTATTGCAATCCTCTTCATAATGGTATGATACCGTCAGGGTTCCCTCATTCCCCATTGCTTCCATTCCATTCTTACAGATATTTAAGAAGACCTGCTTTAATAATTCAGCATCACCGACAACCATTGGTAAGGCCTCTGTCCCTGTATAACGAACCTCAATTCCATGCAACAGTGCTTCATTTTCAACGATAGGCATGATTTCTTCAAAGACAGTATGTAAACTGATCATTTGATATTGAACATCGCGAGGTTTACTCAGAAGCAGAAATTCACTTACTAATGAATTAATCCGATGCAGCTCAGTTAACATAATATCAGTAAAGGTCTTTTCTTTATCCATCCCATTTTCCTTAAATGATTGCTGAAACATTTGTAAAAACCCTTTGATTGAGGTTAACGGATTTCTTATTTCATGGGCTGTGCCTGCCGCTATCTGACCGATCATCGCCAGCCGGTCACTCCGTTCAATCTTTTGTTCTAAGGAACGCATATTGGTCACATCTTTGAAGATAACATAAGCTCCAACAATTTGACCTGTTTCATTATGCAAGGTATTAGAGTCTACTAACAGCTCGTAACGTTGCTTTTGATTTGTCCAGGACATCGCTTTATTTTGGAATTTTACCCCTTCTAAAAGCTCTCGCTGTACTAGTCGCTGCTCCTCAGGAATCCCTGCAAAAACCTGATCAATATGCTGATTTAATACAAGCATTCGTTCTACACCCAATATTTTACAGGCCACTTGACTGATATCGACCAATCGAGCCTGAACATCTAGAACGACGACACCCAAATTAATTTCAGAGGTGAGCTGGTTAGCCATGCGTTGGGATAGGGATATGGATAAATCCTTGGTTAGCTGGAAGAAATGAAAAAAATAGATCGGCTCCCCATTTTTATAAGAAATCGTAATCATAACAGGTGTTTTTGATTTTTTCCCCTGAACATCCTGATAAATCATTTCTGTTGGCTTTGATGACTGTTTTTCTTTTTCTAATAAACTATCATAAAGATGTCTAACAGAATTCATATACGGTACTACTTTTTGAAATGGTGCAGCGATGATCTGTTCGTAGCTGAATCCTGTCGCCTGCAATAATGCTTCACTCACTTCCAAAATAAGACCCTGTCCATCAACTATGAGCAAGGCGTGTTTGATATGCTGTGAGTATTGCTTTAGTCTTGAGAAAGCATGGCACTTCTGTGACGTTATCATTTTCTCCAACTGTTGCCTCTCCCCTTCCCCATTACTTACAGTAAGCGTTTATTACTTTTAGTAGACTTCAAATAGAGATTCGGCAACAAAATGGTAAGCCCCTGCTTGGATGGAATAGTTTTCCTCCAAAATATATCGCTACTCTTCGCCAGGTAACAACAAAAAACGCCACTTAGTAAAGTGACGTTTTAGTTATATGTATAGATGCCGTGCACCTATCATTGATACATTCCATCCGAGCGTTACTCATACAATTGACTCAGACCAGGCTACCCTACGGCACACGCAAGGTCCTACTTATGGCTGCTTCCTTCCGGACCTGACCAGGTTCATAGGTTCACGTTGCATAGGACCCAATCCTCAACACCAACGGTATAAGGCAGACCTCACATAAAATGACCGCTGATAGGAATTCAATCCTGCTATTGCGGATTGCAGGCTACAGGGCACCGCAACCTCCCCATCTAGCACGGCAAACTTTATAAACAAAGTACTGAAAACCTTTTGCTTACTTAGCATACCATAATAGAATTGGGATAAGCAAGCGATAAACAAATCCAGCACAGGAAAAAGCAAGCAAGTATATTTCAAAGAGTGTCTCCTTGATTTTCGTTATCAGATCAGCCAATATAGGGAGAAAGGAAGAACAAAGTGAGGCTGAATGAATGAAACGTGAACGTCTAGATAAAATATTAGCTAACACAGGAAAAGGAACTCGCAAGGAAGTAAAACAACTGATCAAACAGCGCATCGTTACCGTTGATGGTGTCGTGGCAACCGATCCTGGTATGCACGTCATTCCAGAGCAACAGCATATAGAAATTGACGGTGTACCGCTTCAATTCAAACGTTGGGTATTCGTCATGCTTAATAAACCAGCCGGTGTCATTTCAGCAACTGAGGATGCTCTGCATGAAACCGTTGTCGATTTATTGCCAGATGAATGGAGACATAAAGTACACCCTGTCGGTCGTCTCGATATTGACACCGAAGGACTTCTCCTTCTAACCAACGATGGACAACTCTCCCATAGCCTGCTTTCTCCTAAGAAGAAAGTAGATAAAGAGTATTTTGCCCGGATTCAGGGGCGTGTTACAGAGGAGCATATCGCTGCTTTCAAGCAAGGTGTAACGTTGGATGACGGTTATGAAACCATGCCAGCTACTCTCGAAATTCTTCATTCAGGGGACATTTCTGAAATTCATGTGACCATCATGGAAGGAAAATATCATCAGGTTAAGCGTATGTTTGCCGCTTTCGACCTTAAAGTTATCTATTTAAAACGCGTTCGCATGGGTCCTCTCTTACTCGACGAATCACTTGAGCTAGGTGAATTCCGTGAACTGACGGAAGAAGAATTGAACTCCTTGCGTAAAGGACAAGAAGCCGAGTAAGCGAATATCAGAATCTAATCAGTTTGTGTGAGGGAGATGTTCTTTGCATCTTCCTTCTTCTTTTTTCGCAGTTGTCGGAAAAAATCCTTAAGCATCATCTGACATTCTTCTTGCAATATCCCTGCCCATACAGGCACCTGATGGTTAAATCTTGGTTCAGCGCATAAATTCATCAAAGTTCCCGCACAGCCGGCTTTTGGATCAGTTGCTCCGTAATAAACCTGTTCAATCCGACTTTGCACAATTGCGCCTGCACACATCGGACATGGCTCCAGAGTCACATACAGGTCACAGCCGATTAACCGCCATCCCCCTAGATTTTGACTCGCTTCCCGGATGGCAATCATTTCGGCATGTAAAGTCGGGTCCTTTTGCGTTTCACGCAGATTGTATCCTCTGCCGACAATCTCTCCGTTTCGTACGATAACCGCACCGATTGGAACCTCTCCTAATGCTGCTGCTTTTTTTGCTTCATTCATCGCTTCTCTCATAAATCTCTCGTGTTGTGGTTCCATTTATCATCACTACTTTCCGCACCCATTTTCTATTAATCTTCAGTATAGCTCGCGAGGTGTTGAACTTCAAACTCTTCACTTTTGGATCGATCACCACTACAATCTCCCGCTTATTTGTTAGTAATCCTTGCAGGATAATACCATTGACAGACAAAAAGGTAGGTGAGTGCCTTGACTCACCCACCCTATGTCTAGCAAGCTTCTATGGTTCATTTGAGCTTGAAGTGGCTTCATTGCGATTAGATTTGTCCGTTGTGCGCTTATCTGAGTCAGAAGTAGCTGCCACTTCTTTAGCATCTCCTGTATAAAAAGGGGGATGAGACAAGCCATCACTTCTTGAGCTCTGAGGTGTACGCCGGGAATTTTCAATCGTTTTTTCTAATGTTTTAATAACAGCATCCGTTAAGCTGGGCAGAACAGCAATCACAATCTCAAGCAACGTATTTTTTACTTCTATATTCTTTTGCATGTAACTACCTCCTACGCTTTATTATTTGTTTATGAAAATAGCTATCAGGATGGTTATGCTCTAAGCTCGTCCTGCTGCTCGGGAGAATAATCCTAGGATGAAAACAAACAATGCAGCGCCTATTATGGCTGGAATTACAGCAAATCCACCAATGACAGGTCCCCAATTACCTAAAATCAGTGAGCCTAGCCATGCTCCAGCAAAGCCTGCAATCATAGAACCGATCAAGCCACCTGGCATACTATTTTTTACTAAGGCATCGCCGAGAATGCCAATGACAATTGCCATAATAATCATGATGATAAAATGCAACATATCAATCACTCCTTACTTTGTAATTTATCTGTAGTAGCGACTATTGTAAGGTTTCGAATCCCATCACCTTAAAACCTTAATTAAATCAGAATTTTCTAACCAATTTGTTCTAGCTTGCTTCTGTTCGGAGATAACGTCTACAAGAATTTGCAACCTGCTTCGAAGCGGCATCCGGCTCCATACCCCAGCTCTACATCTCATAAGAACTCCTCCATTCCTGTTTTATTTATTTTCGGTTGTAGCATGAATATAACCAAGCGTTCTTTTATTTGAAACAGGTTAATTTATCATAAATGAAGCAACACTCACGCTATCAGAAATAGATCGTATAAAAAAAACACGCTATTACATAACGTGTCTTCTCTATTTTTCTGAAGCAATATGACCTGTCGATAATAGATTGCGCAGCTTCTTAACCGCTCTTTTTTGGATACGGCATACACTCATCTGTGAAATCCCCAATTCATTAGCAATAGTTCGCTGTGATAGACCATCTATGTATGCAGAATATATGACTTTTTGTTCCTCTTCTTTTAATTGCTCTAACGCCTCTTTTAAATCCAACTGATTTTCGAGCGCTCCAAAATCGTCCACTGGTGAACTGACTAAATCTCCAATTGTTGACCCGCCCTCGTCTGTACTTAGAGGTGCATCAAGAGAAGTTAGTTGGTAATACTCACGACCAGCTAATACCTCAATTGCTTCTTCTACAGACATTTCCATTTTATCAGCAATTTCCCCAACGTCTGGAGATCGCTCCAATATAATGGTTAACTCATCTATAACTTGTTGAATACGTGCGCCTTTTTCCTTAATGCGACGTGGCACCTGAACATACCAAGATTTATCTCTCAAGTAATTTTTCATATGCCCAATTAAACTTTTCATCGCATAAGGTTCAAAAGCAAATCCTAAACTAGCATCAAATTGCTCTAATGAGCGGAGTAATGATATCTGCCCAATCTGATATAAATCCTCATAAAAATCCCGACAGTTACGAGAGATCTTTTTAGCCGCCATTTTAATCATAGAATCATAACTTATTAATAAATCCGTAGCCAGTTCTTGGCAACCTGTATCCTGATACCTTCGTATCTTTTCCAGATCACTCTCTACTATCCCGGGAGATGACGCTAACATTGGATTCTGCTGCATGCGTATTCCCTCCTAGACTTCTGCCAAGCCATTTAGTAAGTACCACCTCTGTACCATTATCGTTTGATACCTCTACCTCATCCATCAGCGCTTGCATCATGTAAATTCCTAATCCGCCGGCCTTAATATCCGCTATTTCTTTATCATGTAAAGAGTCCGCCTTTTCAGACACCGTTTTATAATCAAAGCTCTCTCCATAGTCTTTAATGACAATGCGCAGACTATCAGGAGCCGTCTCGAATGCCACGTCAATAAAACCTTCTGCCATTCCTGCATAGGCATGAACAATAACATTATTACAAGCTTCTGATACAGCTACTTTCATATCCTCAATTTCTTCAAAAGTAAAGCCCATTCTGGTTGCTAATCCATATAAAGAAAGCCGAACTACATCGATAAAGTCAGCATGAGCAGGTATGGTCATACGGACTAATTTATTTTGAGCAATCATGCCGTTCCTCCTGTCTTATCCATACGTGATTCCTTTTGTGGCATTAAAAACTTCGTAATCCCAATCATATCGAATAGACGCTGGGTTTTAGGAGAAACTTCCTCTACATTCAAAGTTGTTCCCATTTCATTTCGCATTTTAAGAAAGGAAATAATAATTCCTATCCCTGTACTATCGATATATCGTAAATCTCGTAGATTTAAGGTTAATGTTTTGTTCTTTTGTACAACGAGGGGCTCCAAAACCGTTCGAAAATAAGGAGCCATCGATAAATCAAGCTGACCCTGCAGAAATACAATTGTCCCTGACTCGGTTTCCTGCGTTGTCACTTCAAAAATATTCGTTGGGTTCATTCTCTTTATCACCTCTGCATTAATAACTGATCTGTTATCATGTAACCACATTTATCTGTTATTGAATCAGTCGAAAAGCATTTCATACATCTCTTTGACGGTATGCAAGATTGGGAGAATCCCACCTAATGAGATTCCCCCGTGCGCTTTTTCATCCGTGCGCTTTTATTTGGTTTAGCTTGGTTTCGCCACTACTAATACGCGCCCATTGTCCAATTCACGCTCATAACGCTCTGCTTCTGATTTGCTTAATCCTAGCGATTCCATTTTAGAGCGCAATTCATCTCCACGAGAACGGAATAAATTAGCGATACTACCCAATACTCCTTCCTCGCGTACTCCTACTTCCTGGATTTCTGTAGTTTCAGCAAGGGTATGGGTCCGCTTTTCATCATGGGCTAGTACATAAATATGATCAGGAGCGTATCCCAAACGGTCGAACTGTTGTATAACCTCTCTTACTTGTACTCCGTTTTCTACTACATGAACGTGTGGTACCATTGTTCATTCCTCCTTCAAATGTTTATGTTTCTTGCTTGCTCTTTCCTTACCCTAGCTTTTTTTATCTGAAACAAAAAATATCGGCAATTTAAACTGCTCTTCCTTGCTTGTTTCAGTAATCTATCAGTTGGGTAAAAAATAAGCACTCACCCCTAAAAACAGCGCAACGAAAGCATCCACTCCTTTTCACCGTCGCTATACTCAAGGGGATTATCGAGAGTTAGCCTAGATGATCAATATAAGGAGGAATTTCCAATGAACAGGTCTACATGGATAGCAATGGGTGCTGTAGCGTTTGTTGCAGCCGTAACACCAGCAGTGGCCAAGTATATGCATGCCTGGCGGAAAAAAGAACAAGATAAAAAGTCAATCGACATTACTGATGTAAATCGCGAAGAATCGTCTTCGAAAAAAGAAGAGCAAAGTTCGCCGCAGAAACAATCAAAACCCGTTTACCATACCTTTTCATAAAAAATAACAGCATTTCGCTACTGCATGAAAAAGAGCAGGTTAACTTTTAAAAAGAACCTGCTCTTTTTTGGTATTCATATAGTCTGGTTGTATCATATTTGTGCTAATTTATAGCTAAACTCCCTCTCCTATCTGCTGCCTGAAAATTGCTCTTCTTCTGTTGAGCCATGCAGGGCTGTCGTGGAAGAAGTACCGCCTGAGATAACTTGAGCGACTTCATCGAAATAGCCTGTGCCCACCTCACGTTGATGTCTTGTTGCGGTATATCCCTTCTGTTCACTGGCAAACTCTGCTTGCTGCAACTCTGAGTATGCAGCCATGCCTCGATCCCGATAGCCGTGAGCTAGCTCAAACATGCTGTGGTTAAGCGCATGGAAACCAGCTAGAGTAACAAATTGGAACTTATACCCCATCTTTCCGATTTCCTGCTGGAAGGAAGCGATGGTCTCCTCATCTAGTTTCTTTTCCCAATTGAAGGATGGAGAACAATTATAGGCTAGTAACTTATTGGGATATTTCTCATGAATGGCTTCGGCAAAGCGTCTGGCTTCTTCTAAATTAGGTTCAGATGTCTCGCACCAAATAAGATCTGCATAAGGCGCATATGCCAATCCTCTGGCAATCGCTGCATCTAGTCCTCCATGTATTTGATAAAATCCCTCCGCTGTACGATCCCCTGTCAAAAACTCCTGGTCTCGCGGATCAATATCGCTGGTTAGCAGGTAGGCCCCGTTGGCATCGGTACGAGCTATCACGATGGTTGGAACTCCCATCACATCAGCAGCAAATCGTGCAGCTATTAAATTTCTAACGGCTGCCTGAGTAGGAATTAAGACTTTTCCCCCCATATGGCCACATTTTTTCTCGGAAGCTAATTGATCCTCAAAATGAACACCTGCCGCGCCCGCTTCAATCATAGCTTTCATTAATTCAAATACATTAAGCGGGCCACCAAACCCTGCTTCCGCATCGGCTATGATTGGTGCGAACCAATTGATATCATCCTTGCCTTCCGAATGAGAAATTTGATCGGCCCGCTGGAATGCTTGATTAATTCTTTTTACCACTTGTGGGACACTGTTAGCCGGATATAAACTCTGATCGGGATACATGTGACCAGACAGGTTGGCATCAGCAGCGACTTGCCACCCGCTTAAATAAATAGCTTTTAACCCAGCCTTCACTTGCTGGATCGCTTGATTTCCCGTTAAAGCTCCTAAAGCATGGACATAATCCTCCGCATGCAGCAGATTCCAAAGTCGATCTGCCCCTAGCTTTGCCAAGGTATGCTCGACTTGAATTGAGCCGCGTAAGCGGACTACTTCCTCAGCCGAGTATGGTCTTGTAATCCCTTCCCAACGTTTAGACTCCCAAGACTGCTCCAAATCCTTTATCTGCTTCATTTTAGTCATTTTTCCCCACTCCTCTTCCTTTTTTAGATGTATTCATACGCTGGTATCGTAATGAAAGGCATAAATTCCTCTGCCTGAACAACTTCTTTAAACAAAGCAACCGCTCGCGAAAACTCTCCCAACTCAAAACGTTCGGGACCAAATTTCTGCTTTAAGACAGCCATTTCCTCATGGATCAATTCCTCTACCAATTCCCATGTAATTTTGCGGCCATCTATTAATTTTCCATTTGGATGCCGAATCCACTGCCAGACTTGAGCACGAGATATTTCCGCCGTAGCTGCATCCTCCATGAGATTATTAATTGGTACTGCTCCCATTCCCCTCAGCCATGCCTCTATATATTGAATAGCGACGCTAATATTTGTCCGTAATCCCTGCTCTGTAATCGTCCCCTCTGGAACAGCAAGTAGGTCTGCCGCACATACCTCTACATCGGTTCTCTTTTGATGCAATTGGTTAGCAGAAGGCATGATTTGATCAAATACACTCATTGCAACTGGGACCAGACCAGGATGCGCAACCCATGTGCCATCGTGACCGGCCAGTGCCTCCCTTTCTTTGTCGAGCCTTACCTTCTCAAAAGCTGTTTCATTAGCTAACGCATCATTGCGAACAGGAATTTGTGCTGCCATTCCTCCCATCGCATGGGCATTACGTTTATGACACGTCTGAATCGTTAGATCGCAATAAGCTTTCATAAAAGGAACAGACATAGTTACCTGAGCACGGTCAGGAAAGATAATATTGTGATTTTTGCAGAATTTTTTGATAAAGCTAAAAATGTAATCCCATCGTCCACAGTTCAGTCCAGCACTGTGATCCCGCAGTTCATATAAAATTTCATCCATTTCAAAGCTAGCAAGAATCGTTTCTATAAGCACTGTCGCTTTAATCGTTCCTTGTTCAATCCCTAGTCTTTGCTGAGCAAATATAAAAACATCATTCCATAGCCTTGCTTCTTCGTGCCCTTCTATTTTGGGAAGATAAAAATACGGGCCTGATCCTAGTTCCAAAAGCTTTTTAGCATTGTGATAAAAATAGAGACCAAAATCCACAAGACTAGCTGACATAGGTTGACCGTCTACATAAATATGCTTCTCCTGTAAATGCCAGCCGCGCGGTCTCACTAACAACGTAGTGATTTGCTCATTTAATTGATATACTTTTCCTTCTTTACTAGTAAAAGAAATCGTCCGGTTAATGACATCCCTCATGTTGATTTGACCTTCTATCGTATTTCGCCAAGAAGGAGAATTGGCATCCTCAAAATCGGCCATAAAAGCTTTAGCACCTGAATTGCAAGCATTGATGACCATTTTCCGATCTGAGGTAGGACCAGTAATTTCAACCCGGCGATCCTGTAAATCAGCGAGAACAGGAGCAATCGTCCAATCCGCTTCCCGAATGTCTTTGGTTTCCTCTAAAAAGTGAGGCATTTTCCCTTGGTCAAATTCCTGTTGCCGTTTTTCTCTTTTTACCAAAAGTTCCTGTCGTCTCGCTTCAAATAATCTTGATAGCTCAGCTAGAAAAGCTAATGCATCTGGTGTCAATATTTCTAGATAACGCTCATTCATCTCTCCGGTAATGTGAACGCCAGTTGGATACGGTTGAATTTCAGTTAAAATTCTTTCCATTTTCAACACTCCCCTCCGTATAACGCCTCAATTATTCAACTAATCCTGATCCACTACATGTACAACAACTTATGAAACCGTGTCCCTGGCATGAGACACAGTAACCCCCCTCGTGTGTATGACCTTTCCCCTTGCAATGCGGGCAATCGTTTTCGCCATTTCCATTACACTTGTAGCAGTCCATCTTCCATCCTCCTTATCCTGCGGGAAAACTGTATTATAACAATCTCGGTTTATATAAATTAATATATAACAGTTAATTCCGAATTGACAATCTTTTTTAAATTTATTTTCCAATAAATTGTTTTTTATCATAAAAATTCCTTAATCCAACAGCTTTTTTACACTCAAACTTACAAAAAAACTGGTAGCCGCCTTTTAATAGACGACTACCAGTTATGCTTTTATCTATGAAGTTTATTGCCAACACTCAATCTGTACTTATACAGCTATTTCTTAGCCGTAATTCGATCTACGCCACCCATGTAAGGACGCAATACTTCCGGAATCACAACAGAACCATCTTCCTGTTGGAAATTTTCCAGTATAGCTGCTACTGTGCGACCTAATGCCAAGCCGGAGCCATTCATTGTATGCACGAATTCAGGCTTGCTTTTTGCATCGCGACGGAAGCGAATATTGGCACGCCGAGCTTGGAAATCCTCAAAATTAGAACAAGAAGAAATCTCACGGTACGTGCTATAGCTTGGAAGCCATACTTCCAAATCGTATTTTTTCGCAGCTGTAAATCCAAGATCACCTGTGCACATGCTCATGACACGATATGGCAGGCCAAGCATTTGCAACACGGTTTCCGCATTGTTTACCAGTTTTTCCAGCTCTTCATATGAATCCTCAGGTTTAACGAACTTCACAAGTTCAACCTTATTAAACTGATGCTGGCGAATCAATCCACGTGTATCACGTCCAGCTGACCCTGCCTCAGAACGGAAGCATGCACTAAATGCATTATATTTAATCGGAAGTTGAGCCGCATCAAGGATCTCGTCACGATGCATATTTGTAACAGGTACCTCAGAAGTTGGGATCAAGAAATAATCTACCCCATCAATCTTAAAAGCATCCTCTTCAAACTTAGGCAGTTGCCCTGTCCCTGTCATGCTAGCGCGATTAACCATATATGGCGGCAATACTTCTTCGTATCCGTGCTTGTCTGCATGAAGATCCATCATGAAGTTAATTAGGGCACGTTCTAAGCGAGCACCCATTCCTTTATAGAAAACAAAACGGCTTCCCGTTACTTTAGAGGCTGTTTCAAAATCAAGAATACCCAACGCATCGGCTACCTCCCAATGCGGCTTTGGTTCAAAGCTGAAGGTCGAAGCCTCTCCCCACACGCGATGCACCACATTGTCATCTTCAGTTGTACCTATTGGCGTGCTTTCATGCGGCAGATTAGGAAGGCTTAATAAAATGATAGTGAGCTGTTCATCTAACTGGCGCAGCTCTTCATCCAATGCCTTAATGCGTTCATTCACTTGCTTCATCTCAGAAATCAAATGATCTGCATTCTCTTTATTACGCTTTAATACAGCTACCTGCTCTGATACTGTATTACGTTTATTTTTTAGCGTATCCCCTTCTTGAATAAGCTGTCTACGTTTTTCATCCACTTCTGCAAACTGTTCCAGTGCGGAGATATCCTCGTTACGGTGCGTCAATCGACGTCTTACTTCTTCAAGATCCTGACGCAGTATTTTTACGTCTAACATGTACAACCCCTCCAAAATTTAGACAAAATAAAAAACACCCATCCCATATACCAGGGACGAATGTTAACTCCGCGTTGCCACCCTCATTGATAAGCCATATTGCTCTGCATAGGTAAGCAAGCTGGTCTTATCCTCTTCATTCCACGTAAATAACGGTACGCGAGACCGGGCAAAGTTATGTCCTTTACCACTCAAAGATGGATTCTTCTGCCCATTGGGTCGATTCGCACCAACCATCGACTCTCTTAACCAATTAAAACAGAGTACTATTTCTTATCAACATGTTTTTTATGGGTGTTTTTCTTGTTATTAAATGTACTACATGATGTAAGCAATTGCAAACAATGCTCTATGTCCATTTTACACGCTCTGTTTTATTTTGAAAAGAAGAAAGCACCCTATACGGATGCTTTCCCTGTTGTTTGATATTCTTTCACCATGTCTAAAAAATATTTATGCATTCGATAATCATCAGTTAGTTCTGGATGAAAGGATGCCGCTAAAAATTGCCCTTGGCGAGCCGCTACGATATTATCTTCATGCTTCGCCAGCACTTCACCCTTATCTCCGATTTTCAGGATAAGAGGCGCACGGATAAAGACCGCTGGAAAGTCGGAAGCTACGCCAGCAATTGGCATTTTGATTTCAAAGCTTTCCTTTTGCCGCCCAAAAGCATTTCGCGCTACCTTCATGTCCATTAGACCTAGATGGGCTTCCGGTGCATGTTCAATTTCATTTGCAATTAAGATAGCACCTGCACAGGTTCCAAACACAGGCTTCTTCTCATTCGCAAACCGACGAATCGCATCCATAAAGCCGTATTTATGCATGAGTTTACTAATGGTTGTACTCTCGCCACCTGGAATGACTAAGCCATCTATCTCAGATAGCTCGTCCACCTTTTTAATTGCGATTGCTTCTGCCCCTGCCAACTCAAGCATGCGCATATGTTCTGCAACCGCACCTTGTAGGGCGAGAACACCGATTCTTGGCTTACTCATATTACCAGCCGCGCTCCTGCATACGCTCAGCCTGCGGCAACTTAGAAATTTCGATTCCTGTCATCGCAGAACCAAGGTCTTTCGAAACGCGTGCAATCAATTCGTAATCTGTGTAATGCGTAGTCGCTTCTACAATAGCACGAGCGAATTTTTCAGGATTCTCGGACTTAAAGATACCTGAACCTACAAATACGCCATCTGCGCCTAATTGCATCATCAATGCAGCATCAGAAGGTGTAGCGACACCACCAGCCGCGAAGTTTACAACAGGAAGCTTTCCTGTTTTGTGAATTTGCTCTAACAATTCATACGGAGCCCCAAGATTTTTCGCTTCGGCCATTAATTCATCATAAGACATGCTTTGCACTTTACGGATTTGTGATTGCATCGTACGCATATGGCGAACAGCCTCAACAATGTTTCCTGTTCCCGGCTCCCCTTTTGTACGAATCATAGATGCACCTTCTCCGATACGGCGAAGAGCTTCACCCAAATCACGCGCCCCGCAAACAAATGGCACTGTGAAATCTTTTTTATTAATATGGTACAAGTCATCGGCAGGAGTAAGTACTTCGCTTTCATCAAGATAATCTACTCCCATAGATTCAAGGACACGTGCTTCTACAAAATGACCAATACGTGCTTTTGCCATTACAGGAATCGTAACCGCTTTTAATACTTCCTCTACAATTCCTAGATCAGCCATGCGCGCTACGCCGCCGGCCGCACGAATATCAGACGGAACGCGTTCCAGTGCCATAACGGCCACTGCACCCGCAGCTTCCGCAATTTTAGCTTGCTCGGCGTTGACAACGTCCATAATTACGCCGCCTTTTTGCATTTCTGCCATTCCACGTTTAACACGATCTGTACCTAGCTGTACCATCAGTGAGCCTCCCCTATAAGTGAACATCCCTACAAAAGGATTAGATTTGCAACATTGTTTTTATTGTAAACCAATCAGAAAAAGTAGACAACATATCTTGACAGAATATTTGCCTTCTTTTAAAGTTCTGCCATCCGCAGAGTTACCTTTTGCTTCATTAGCCCACAATACTTTTAAACAGATTAGCGATAAATTCGAAGATACTTCTAAAGAATAGGCGAATCCAGCTACCCTCTTCTACATCCTCAGCAGCTATTAAATCCACTCCGCCCTTTTGATTGCTTGGCATCAAATAATCGCTTTTTCCTTCTGTATCAAGGTAGACGGTTCCAATAACGTCACCTTTTTTAATAGGCGCGGTCAAAGTTTTATATTCTACCCGCGGCGTTACTTTCGCTTCTTCTCCGATTTTACCCACAACATTAACTGATTTAGCGGTAACAGCCGGAACCTCTAGGGATACACCCTTTTTAAGTGGCGCATTTTCAAATCCCGGAACAGGTACGCCTTTTCCCAGTTTTTCTGTAGTTTTGTAGGTGCTATAACCATAATTTAATAACTTTTTGGTTTCTTCAAAACGGCTTGTTTTTGTTTTAGCTCCCATGACAACTGTGATTAAGCGCATTCCATCACGATAAGCCGTTCCCGTAAAACAAAATTGGGCTGCATCCGTATAACCCGTTTTAAGACCATCTACTCCAAGCGTTTCATTCGGCAAGCCTGGAAGCATCCAGTTATTGTTTGCTAGCTTGATTTCGTCTTTTTGACCTTCACGGAACACCCAGCGCGGGATTTTAGAAATTTCTAATGCCTCAGGATAATCACTCACTAAACGATCCGCCAAGATAGCTGCATCACGTGCAGACATCACATTATCCTTGCTTGTATCCGCCGGTTTATAAGGTCCTAATTCATTAGCAGGCAATCCAGTGGATGTAACAAAAAACGTATTTTTCATCCCAAGCTCTTGGGCTTTTTTATTCATCATGTCTACAAAGTTGGCTTCCGTTCCGCCAATCTTTTCGGCTAACAGGGCTGTAGCATCGTTAGCTGAGGCAATCGCCATAGCTTTATATAGTTCACTTACCTTGTGACTTTCCCCAGCATTTAAGTACACGCCTGAGGAATCCTTCTTTTTGGCAATAAAGAAAGCATAGTCACTAACAGGTACAAGTTCATCTTGTTTAATTTTACCTTTTTTAATAGCCTCTAATACCAGATACTCTGTCATCATTTTCGTCATACTAGCTGGTGGTAATGGCTGATCTGGGTTTTTACTGTACAAAACCTTTCCCGTTGATGCCTCGACTAAAATTGCTGAACTCGCCACTAGATCAAGATTGGCAGCCGTCTCAGCAGCAGAAGCCTGCATTGCTCCCCCCACAATGGATAGCATACCAATTGCACCAGCCAATAAAAGTTTGCTTACTCTTGCTGTCCATTTGTGCATCATGTCTACAATCACTCCCCCTACTTTTAAAAATATCCTTTTTTTTCTTTTTTCCTGTTGAACACAGTCTTTAGTCTATCATACTAAAAGCCGTTGTTTGAAGAGCACCAGTCGCATCTCAACAAGAAAAAGCACTGGTAATCATAGCCAACTGAAAAACCTCTCTTTTAACCTGACGTTCCAAAAGGATGTTTGGATTCAGATTTTCTTTTTTTATTTAGAACATCGTTTCGAATTCTGCAATCCTATATGGTAATGAGCTACTATACGACATATATTCTAGTCTTTGGTTTGTATAAAAAACAAAAGGACTCCCAAATGGAAAGCCCTTTTGTCTTACCTTGCTAATTAGCTTGGTAAAGCGATCGTTGCTCTATCCTTATGAAATAGAGTAGTTCGGAGATTCTTTTGTAATTTGAACATCATGCGGATGGCTTTCGCGCAAGCCTGCACCAGTAATACGAACGAAAGTAGAATTATCGCGTAAATCAGCAATGGTTGCCGCCCCGCAATAGCCCATACCAGCTCTTAGACCACCAACAAGCTGATACACAACATCAGCCAAAGGCCCTTTATATGCTACGCGTCCTTCAATGCCTTCAGGAACAAGCTTCTGAGCATTCTCCTGGAAGTAACGATCCTTACTTCCTGCTTTCATAGCGCCAATGGAGCCCATTCCGCGATAAACTTTAAAACGGCGTCCTTGATAAATTTCAAATTCACCTGGAGATTCATCTGTACCCGCAAACAAGCTACCAATCATGATAACAGATGCACCAGCACCTATAGCTTTTGCCAAGTCACCAGAGTACTTAATACCGCCATCAGCGATAACTGGGATATTATATTGACGTGCTACAGTCGCACATTCATAAATCGCTGTGATTTGTGGAACCCCAATACCGGCAACAACACGAGTCGTACAAATGGAACCAGGACCAATTCCCACTTTAATTACAGAAGCTCCTGCCTCAATCAGGTCCTTCGTAGCTTGTCCAGTAGCGACGTTACCAGCAATAATCGTTAAATCAGGGTAAAGACTGCGAACCTTCTTAACGGTCTCTAGAACCCCTTTAGAATGGCCGTGAGCTGTATCAATAACTAGTACATCAATCCCTGCTTGTACTAAAGCTTCTGTACGCTCAAATGTATCATTGGATACCCCTACTGCTGCCCCGCAAAGCAATCGTCCTTGCTCATCCTTCGCTGCATTCGGATATTGAATAAGCTTTTCGATATCCTTAATCGTAATAAGCCCTTTTAAGACATTATTTTCATCTACCAAAGGTAGCTTTTCGATTTTATGCTTCTGTAAAATTTGTTCAGCTTCCGGCAATGTAGTGCCCACAGGTGCTGTAACTAGATTTTCTTTAGTCATTACTTCTTTGACCATGATAGAGAAGTCATGTACAAAACGTAGATCACGATTTGTTAAAATACCAATCAATTGATTTTGATCGTTAACGATTGGTACACCGGAAATACGATATTTACCCATGAGGGCATCTGCATCTGCAACAGTGTGGTTTTCAGTTAACGAAAATGGGTTTGTAATAACACCACTTTCAGAGCGCTTTACGCGATCTACCTCACTTGCTTGCTGTTCAATGGTCATATTTTTATGAATGATACCTAGACCGCCTTGACGAGCCATTGCAATAGCAAGTGCAGATTCGGTTACTGTATCCATACCGGCGCTGATTAATGGTATGTTGAGTTTCACCTTTTTGCTTAATACTGTGGATACATTAACGTCTTTTGGAAGCACTTCTGATTTAGCTGGTACCAATAATACATCATCAAAAGTTAAGCCTTCCTTAGCAAACTTATTTTCCCACACGGTTCAAGGACCCCTTTCAGCCGAAAATCTTTTCATCAGTGTAGCAAACGGCTCAATTTAATGTCAAGGAATGCTTATATTGTTCGCTTTTATAGGAGAAAATATAAATGTTTCTTAGATTCCATAAGAATATCATTTATAAAAGTGAATATTCGGAAAATAAAGGGGTAATTTTTTCCATGTCTCTTCAAGATGTCTGGCAACAGCTTTCTATTATGGAAACAGAACCTACTTCACGATCTTTTCTTACAGCCTCTTACCATAGAATGGGCTTACAAAATCCTGAAAAGCATGCCTTTCAAAACAGTACTCGCTTTTTATACACCTGGATGCAGGCTAGACATTATTATGAAATGGCTGCGAAAAGCTCTTTATTAATCAAGCCTCTCTTATTATTTTACGGATGCGTTCATTTACTAAAGGGACTAATTCTTGCCAAAGATCCAGATTATCCCCAGAACAGTCGCATGTTGCAGCATGGTGTTACAGCACGAAAAGTTAAGAAAAATCCTTACCATCTATTAGATGATGAAATGAAACCCCAAAAAGAAGGCTTCTTTCCCCATCTATGTCGGCTCCTTTCAATCCATCCCATATCGGATCGTTATCGAGTAGGTGATCTTTTCTTATCAATACCTGAGCTTCGTGAGGAAATGGACCATTTTCAAAAACCAAGTCCTTGGGTAACTGTATCAATTATGACAGAGCGACCCTTTGTGTTTACTCTGCCTTATGCTAGCCAAGGAGCACTCTCTTATTCAGACGAAACCTTGCAGCATTATTTAAATCGGCTATTTCCAGCTACTAATAACCAAGGAACCTCTGGAAGCTTTCCTTTATTCTGTACCCTTAGACAAAACACCGATAAAGCTAGATTCGCTCTTCCTTCAACTTCATCTATTTCTAATCAGGGACGATTTTTTGAGTGTGATGACCAAGTATCTCTGTTAGACCATCCTCTCTTTTCAATGGATCAGAATAGAAATGTTTATCTTTGGAATGCTACCGAGAATCATCCTGTTCCCCAATTTGCAAATCATTATTTACTACTCTATGGTCTAAGCATGCTTTGTCGCTATGAAAGCGAATTATGGGGGGATCTAGTATTGTCGCATCAGTATGCTGAAAAATTATTAATAGATAGGTTCTGCAAGTATCATATGGGAATTTTCCCATACATGGTAGGACAGCAATTACAACTCCTTAAATAATCTGTTCACACACCAAAAAAGCTAGCTACCATTACGGTAACTAGCTTCTATCTTTATTCCCTG
>NZ_JAUKFY010000002.1 GCF_030489605.1 Brevibacillus laterosporus | reverse complement strand
TCAAAAAATAAATTCTTATATCAGTAGCATAAGAAGAGTTTGTCCACAGTCTGAAAGAGCCTTATAGTTTTTAGAACAAAACTATAAGGCTCTTATAAAGTAATTGTTATTTTACTAATTAATTCTTAAATTTTTCTTACAAACAAGCTTTATTAATTCGTTGCATCAACTTTAGAAATTGAGTTATCTGGAGCTAGATAGAACTCATTTGGATGTCCGGGATTTTTGATTTTCCATTCAGATTTATTAGATACCTGAACTTTGTCACCTTCAGCAAATGTTTGGCCATTATTTGTTTTTACAAGAACTATTTCACTTTTTCCTTCATTCATATTGTATTCAACAGAAATCTCACCCTTATATGCATCTATTACTGTTCCAACTATAAAGTTTTGATTTTGTACTTCACTCATTTTAGAAATAGCACCTTTGGAATTAACATCTGCAAAAGTATTAGATGAGTATGACAGTAATGTTCCTGTAACCAGCGCTGCTGCAATAAATTTACGTTTCATAAAATATTCACCTCTTAGATTTATTACGAGATGGTGAACTACTGGTATCCCCACCTCGTAACCATTATAGTTACATGTAGATGTTACCGTCAATAAAAAACTTACAATTTTGTAAGGCTTAGGCTACACCCTCGATCTTAAACACCTTACTCAATGTACTATGAATACTATAAAATTGAATATAGATATCAGATATCTAGTATTTAATGAAATAAAAAGAATGGGCAACTCTACATTGAATACGGTAAAGTCACCCATTCTGACTAGTTAAGTTAAACGCGGAAAACATACGCTTAGCAAAATTCGACATGAAAAAATCCAATTTTCCTACTCTAAGGAAGTTCGGCTTTGTCATTAAATGGTTAGGAGGTCTCAATGCTTTTATATTTGTCGTCTTGCTTATATCGAAAGAGTATTCTCCAAGAAAATTGATATGTTCCCAGCCCAATGGTGATATATGCTTCATTAACTCTTCCTTAAATAGTCCTTTTCCCTTTATTACTGTAGTTGCTTCTGTTAATTAAGAGGCTGTGGAGAAGTTTTCCCCACAGCATGGAAAAAGCACTCTTTCGAGTGGTTTGTGATACTACATAAGAAGTTCTGTTTTTCACTCTCAAAACATATTGCAAATAAAGTGTACCAACGTCTTCAATTGAAATTATTAAAATGCAATTTTATTTCAACAAATTTGGCTTTAAAGTGGTAGAGAAATTTTATATGAGTTGGTTTAAGATTAAGCTAGCCACTTTCTATAGTTTTATCGAGGTATTTATTCGGAACAATATTAAATACTTCTGTAAGAATCTGATGATACTCTTCTTCATTTATGGTTCGTTTTCTTTTTTTGCCTTTTTTGGTTTCTGTAAAACTTCGTTTAGTAAGTGAAATATGTCCCCCTTCAATTAATTTACAGATAATACATCCTTTGTTAAATGGAGATTCTGGGTGCTCTACAATAATATTTTGTATGACATTTACTTTATTTGTATCTATTTCATCTAATGTAAATGCATATCCAGTGCGCCATGTATTTGTAGGTTCAGAATCAAGGAATTGAGCGCTCTCCCCATTTTCTCCTTTTTTCATTTCTAGTAGGTAGGTTCCTTTTTCAGTATTTTGTTTACGAATACGGTATTTTCCTGTTTGAGATGAGATGACTTCCCCGCTAAATGGGACTGGATATAAAGGAAGATGTGAGGCAAACCCCCCGTCTATAATGTATTTCTGATTATTATAGTTTAAAATAATAATCACATGCCCATCATCAGGTTTCCACTTACCACTCCCTAAATCGTAGACCGTACCAGATACTCGATAGACATCAAATCCACAATCAATTAAAAAATAATATAATAAGGAATTAAGCTCGTAACATAGTCCTCCGCAATGGGTTAATAGTAATTTTTCTTGGACATTCTCTCTAGAAATTTTTCGGATATTCTTGTCCATAACGTCTAAATTTTCATAGGGTAGTACATATCCCATTTGCAAAAGAATTCCATGTAAATCTTCAAAGGTTACATCTTCTTTTGGAGATATCTGTAATCGGGAGAAAAAATTTTTTTGTAATTCGGTTAACATTGTATACCACCTTCCATTTATAGGTAAATAATCCATTAATTATATGTTACACCTTTAAAATATATAATCAAGTAGGGGTATCATCAGTATTTTGCTCTTTTACATCGTTAAGGATAAGAAGTCTTGTGTATCAAGTTTCCCCAGTTTGTCCTAATAGAGTAACCCTATTGATACAAGAGTGAAATCTTGAGCACAAAGATTTCACTCTTGTATGATATAACTTGTCTCAAATATCTTAACGTTGTTAAAACAGTATATTTATATCGAGGGATAGGCTTATCGTTGTAAATCCGCATTTCCTGACGCTATCCCTTTAACGTATAGTTGGTTTTGCCCATCATTCGGGTTCCGAAATCCGTCGCGCTGTGGTAGTTTCCTACAGAAGCCCAACGATGGGCAAAATAAAAAGACGCTTAGTTAAGCGCCTTGAAATTTTTTATATACTATTATTGCTCCAACAATCAGAAATAGTGGCCGTCCCAATTCTATAGCATAAGATAATATTTGCAGGGGATCTAAATTTAATTCTATCATCGTACGCCTCCTAAAAATAACCTTTTCTAGTAATACGCTGCGCTATTCTAAAAGTTTCAATTTTTAGAAGAAACCCTAATGAGTTCTGTCTTCGAAAATAATGAGGTACTTCTCAGTTTCAAAAGAGTTGGCCGTTTCATTTCTATTCAACTACTTAAGTTTTTGTTTGCTCCCGAACACACACCTGTTTGCTACACAAAATCTTATACCCCGCGCAGCTGACCCACACGCATCTATATCACTCCAATAGAAAAACCACTCTACTTTGCGAGTGGTGTCAGCGGCGCTGGTACTACCCCAAGTATGAAGTACATTTTCTTGTCATACTTTTAGAGATTCTAAGGTTATTAAACCCCCAATTTCTTCCTCAATTCTGTTCTGTAACTCTCTAATTCATCAATTGACTTACATGCTGAACCATTCATATGATCTACACAATTCTTTTTAAAAGATGTTAATATCTTAACATCATCCATACTTTGAATAGGGTCATCTAAGAATAGCTGGTCCCACTTACTAAATTGCTGGGTTAGCCCTATCCCTAAAAATATGCTAAGTGCTAGAATATTTAATTTTGAGCAGAACTAAATATTTGGTCTAAAAAAATGCCTCCTGAGGAATCTTTAATATTGATCCCTTTGTTTCTTTCCTCCATTCTTATTTCTTTGAAAAATGGATGAGGATTAATGAGCTTATATATCCAATTCATCAAATTGTTGTCTGAAAGTCGCTCCACAATTAATGCTTGCTGGATCCGATAGGTATTAGCATAGATTGTTTCAGACTGTGTCTGATAAAGGACTAGCTCATCATGTGTTCTTTTTTTGTCAAAAATTCATTCTGATTGTTAACATACGACTCTAATAGATCTTCATGTTCATCAGGAACTTTGAGTAGTAGAATATTATCAACCGCGTCCTTAATGTTACCTATTTGTTGTATTCGTTGATCATGTATGAAGAATTCTTTTTCAAATAGTGAGTAATCTTCATAATATATTGACACTGCTTCATTCTCTTTCAATGATTTCAATCTATCATTAACCTCGTCTATATTAGGAATTACAGAAAACATTCCTTGATTAATGGCTTCTTGATTCCAGTTATCAATCCTTTCATCTGTTTGGGCTAGTGTTAAAGTAATTTTTGAATGTGTAATAATTTCCGATGCGTTTAACTCAAGTGATTCTTTTAGTTTTTGAGCTATCTCATTATAGTTATGAAGGCGTAGCTTAATATCCTCATTTTGTCTGGAAATGTTTGAACGTTGATCTATAAGGGACTGTAAATTTACGTAATAGTGGAGATTAATTCTTTCTGGGATTTTTTGAATGCTATAACGAATTTCGCTACTTTCTCCCTTATCACGGATAATACAGAATCATGGATAATTCGCTGTAAATCAATTTCTTTTTGTTTTAACTCATTCAAATTTCCTAACAAAACTGATTCTCTTTCGTTACCAGATGACAAAGTATAGTCAATTATATTTAACAGTTTATCTGGTATGTCATCATCAATATCGGTCAAACTAGAAATATACATCAGATGAAAAGTTATCGTTTAGGCAAACAGCACAATGTGTTATTTTAGATCGGTGTTTAATAATGTGATCTTTAACTTTTTCTAATACCGATGAGTAATCTGAGTTCAATTCAGAAGATAATCTGAATTGCTCTTCAATTTGAACGCGCTCATTAACAACCTCAGATAACTGCATTTGAAATGACATATACTCTGATTTAAGATTGTCTATTTCTAAGAATAGCTCATGATGTAATAACTCAGTTCCAAAAATTGTGGAACAATGATCTTCGAAATATTTTTTCTCCTCATAAAACCAAGCCCAAAAATTATCGGTTGATTTTTGGAGACAAATCTTCGAGGTTTGTTTCTAAAGTATTTTTGTATGGAACTCTCAGTGTCTCGACAGTTTGCTTTCTTGTTAAGATATTCCTGTGATGTTCATCCAATGTGGATAGTTTTTGCTGATTTTCTAACCGTTGTTCCTCCAAAAACGTAACATCAGTGGTTTGTAAAAACTCTAATTGGGATTTTGTTCTTTCTAGTTCTACCTTTTGTTCTAGAAGATGTATTTGATCCACCTGATCTTTTACACGGTCTATTCCTGACGTGCAGATACGAAACTCTGTTCTCGCTGAATGATCATTGCCCTTTTTAGAGTAAGTTTCTTTAAATAATTTGGGCATTCAGTCAGGGTTATTTGAGTCGATGGAATACCTTCACTAACCGAGTCCATTACTCCATATTCCCAAGCAATAACCTTAAGAGCATCAAATCGTTTTGAAAGTTCCTGAAGATACTCTTCAACGGACCCAAAGTTAAGTAATGAAAATAACTCGGTGATTTGAGAAAGATTTTTCTCATGTTCTGTGATTTCTGTAGCCAATTTTTTAATATTGTTGTCTAATCGAGTTGAATTCTTTATGATATTGCTTTTCTCAAATATTGATTCAATCTCACGTAAGTTGAGCAACCTTATTAGGGCGCTTCGACGTTCAGAAGGCTTATTAGAACGGAGAAACTGATTTATGTTTTCTTGTCCCATGAAATGTGCATTTATAACCTGCTCCTCCCATTTAGGCTCAGGTTTATGTACAAAATATTTTGCCAGTTCATTTGAGGCTTTGTTTCGATTTTCTACACTATCACAAGTATAAATAGTAGGCTCTGAAGCCCCTACTTGAATCGTCAATAAAGATTCGTATCTACCATTATTACTAACCAACAGAAAATTACAATTTGTGGTTCTTTTAATTTTTAGACAGTTGTCAAATATCAGTTGAAACTTCAACACACCTGTCTCGTCTTGCCGCATCAGATACATTGATCGGATAAAATTTTAAATAGTGGCTTTGCTTTAATGTTGGAAGATCATAAACGTCTCTTTTTAATGCGCAAGTCTTGAAATACGATTAAAAAAACAGTATATATGAACCTAATTACAAGGGTCAAAAAGTACAAAACCAGTAACTAAAAAGGTAGACCTGCTCTTTTGTAAGAGTAGACTACCTTTTCACATTTTTTCAAGCATAAAGCATCATGGTCAAACTATGGTAGATGTTTCGAATATTATGATTCATGGATCTGGAAGTATTCCGGGAATTGGAAAAAGATATGAATAATGATACGAATCAATTAAACTTGAATCAGATTATCCTTCCAATGAAACAAACTCAAAAAAAGGATGTGTTTGCATGCGAATCATGGAAATCGTACTACAAACGAATCGATTAGAAGAAATGAAGTCGTTTTATGGAGGGCTGTTATGTTTTCCTATCGAGCAAGAGTCTGCTGAAGCATTTACAATTACAACTGGTGAATCTAAAATCACTTTTCAAAAAAACGTTTCTGATCTAGGTGCTTATTATCATTTTGCTTTCACGATCCCTTCAAATAAGCTGGCAGAATCAAAACAATGGCTTCAACGCAAAGGCATCTCTTGCTTTTCTACTGACAAACAGGATCAGTTCTTTTTTCCTGCTTGGAACGCAACTGCGACCTATTTTTATGATCCAAACGGTAATTTAGTTGAGTTTATTGCACATCACTCCTTACAAAACCCCTCTGAGGCTGTTTTCAGTGAAAACAGTATCCTTTATGTCAGTGAAATTGGCCTGCCTGTTCCTCATGTTGCTGAGAACTCCAAACATATCTGTGAAGCATTTGAACAGGAAATATGGCGAAGGGATGAGAAACAATTTGCTGCCGTTGGGGATGTAGAAGGATTATTTATTCTTATTGAAACGAGCCGCCTGTGGTTTCCAGATGAAAGAATACCTGGTGTGTTTCCAACTCTTGTGAAAATCCAAAGCGAATCAGACAAACAAGTACAGCTTAATGATTTGCCATATCAAATATGGAGTACCGCGAAGGTGCCTATGTAAGAAATATAGCAACACATGTTAACCTACTAATTATTTTCCTTCCTGTTGACTGCGATTTACTTCTGATTTTTCCGAAATGATCTAACCGTGGCATTATCATTTTTACACCCCAATTTACAAACATATGTTCTTTGTTTTATAATCACATTAATGTTAATAATGAGATATAGGGTTCGTTTCTCTGGTTAGCAGCACTCAGAAAATAAGCCTGATCAAAGCAGCAAACAGCATTGTAGAAACGATAAAACATGCAAGACCAAAGGAGCTGGTTCGAAATGACATTGAAGTTGATCCCTTATTTAGTGATGGACGGGAATGCCAAAGAGGCTATCCAATTTTATGAAAAAGCCTTACATGCCAAAGTCCTTTTTAACCAAACATTTGGTGAGATGCCCGAGAACCCTGAATTTCCTATTCCTGCAAATGCAAAAGATCGAGTGGCACATGCAATGGTTAAAGTTGGCGAAACTGACCTGATGTTTTCAGATACATTTCCAGGTCAGCCGCATCAAATAGGTAATCAAGTCACTATCTGTATTACAACAAGCAATAAGGAAGAGTCTGCACAAATTTATGAAGCCCTGCAGGAGGGTGGTCAAGTGAATATGCCACTTCAGGAAACTCATTTTAGTCCTGCTTACGGTATTGTAACAGATAAGTTTGGAGTTACCTTCCAAATATACACAGAGGGCAAGCAATAATTTATCGCTAGTCGCCCCTCTCCCATTTGATCCAAAAACTTCTTGACAGTTCCGCTTTCTACTCATATGTAGCTTATAAATCTCGTGTTTGCATGAATCTCTTCAAACTTCATTTTTTATTTTCCCTTATGTTGTCCATGTTCATTTATGTGTGGAACAATGAATGAAACGGCTCTGCATCAGAGCCGTTTCGTCCGTTTTTTACTCAACCGTTTGTTTGAAAATCATTTTTACAGCAAAATAGATAAATACTATTCCCACTGTGATATTCAGCATCTGAACTACGAAAGTTGTAACGAATACACCAGCTAAACTGCCTACGAATGCCACCAGAGTTAAAAAGAATACTGTTGCAAATAATGCTCCAACGCCGAATACATAAATATCTTTCTTCTTTATATTATCTTCTATCACCTTTGTTGAAAATACACCTGCCCAAAAAAGTATAGTGAGAGGGTTTGAAGCTGCCAGAATAATTGAATATACAAATACGTTTTTTATGTCCCAAAAGTATACAATACTTAAACTGGACAGGAAATTAGTTTCAAATAAACTTAACACTAGGTTCAATCCCAACATAAATAAGACGGCGGCGCCGAATAGTCTAAAACCAGACTTAATCTTCCCATTGTCCATAACCGTTGCGATTCCCAGAATGGCAGCCAGAATAAAAAGGCCGTCAATGAAAGTAACTCCGAGTACTCCTGTTATAGCTGTGAAAAATCCTTGTAATGCCGATATTTGAAATATAAAAATACAAATAGGACCTATGGCAAATTGCAACATCATTCCAAATTTAAACCCGTTTACAAGCATGGGGATTACCTCTTTAGATATTGACATTTTCTTTTAAGGAAGAAAGAGAGATTATAGTATTGCTTTTAAGCACACCCTTTATGTTCTTTAACGTTTTAGATATAAAATGTTCCAAAGCCTGCGTATCTTCTACAAGAACTTTTAATAAATAATCGTATTCACCCGCAACGTGGTGGCATTCTAAAACAGAGTTGCATTGAACAATAGCCTTTCTGAAATCTTCAATATGTTCGGTTTGATCAATATTGACAAAAATAAAGGACAGTAGCTTGCAATCCGTCTTAATTCGATTGATTTTTATTGTGTAGGCTTCAATGATTTCCCCTTGCTCCATTTTTCTAATTCGTTCTAATACTGCAGGAATAGAGAGACTTACTCTTTTACTTATTTCGGAAGCTGTCATTCTGCTGTTTTCTTTCAAAGCATCTAGTATCGCTAAATCAATTGAATCCAAAACTAATCACCCCATAACTTAAAATACAAATAAAATTATATTACAAACTTAATTTTATTTATTGTATTTTTAAAAAATCATTAAATATTTAAGTTATTAACAATTGGATATTTGATTTATAAATTGAAATATGGTAAATATAACACTCAACTTAAAAAATTAATGTCAAAAGATCATTCGTACATGAGAATCACCAGATTTTGCTACCCCTTCTCTCACATCTACCCTTTTAGCACCCTTAACTTGATGGCGATGTGACGGGATCCCTTATTATCCCCAACTAATTTTTCAAGACTTTGGAAAGAATCTGCGGTAATATAGGATACTTATTGGTCAACCTCCCAGGCCCCTACTTCCACCTTCACCTTCACAAAAAAGTGGACATAACCGTTCCTTTAAAAACGGATGTCCACTTATACATAGGTTATGATGATTACATGAGCTCGGCAAGCAGAGGGTTCATGATGAAATGTTTCGCTTTTCAAAAGACAAAGACATGCGCCTGCCTTCTCTCGGGGTATGGATATGGTGTCCTATCGTAATCGAATCAGGTTTGCACCATCGCTTCCAGACTCTCTGGAATAATCTGACCGCCATCAACGATGATGGTTTGGCCCGTAATATAACCCGCCTCCTTCGAAGCCAAAAAAAGAGCGGCGTAAGCGATATCTTCGACGCTTCCGAGCCGCTTGAGCGGGACGGATGCCGTCATCGCCTGCAAATAATGATCTCCAAGGCCATCCAAGCCTTCCGTCATTATGTTGCCGGGCATGACGGCGTTAATGGTAATGCTGTAACGCGCGAGCTCGAGCGCCGCACTGCGCATGAATCCAAGCTGAGCGGCTTTGCTTGCGCCGTAGTGCGACCATCCGGCATAGCCGGTGACCGGTCCCGTAATCGAAGAGGTAACAATGATCCGGCCGTATTCCGCCTTCTTCAGAAAGGGCAGGCAGGCTTGAAGGGAAAACAGAGTGCCGCGAGCATTCGTGTTCATCACCTGATCCCAATGCTCACCGGTCATCTCCTCGATCGGCGCATTCGGAAAAATACCTGCATTGGCGCACAGCACGTCGATCCCCCCGAAAGTACCGGCCGTCTCGCTAGCAACACACTTCATCGACTCCAAATCGGCGACATTGCCCTGGAAGGCATGAGCAATGCCTCCCTTCTTCCGGATTTCCTCCGCGGTTTCCTCCGCTTTCGTCAGGCTGCGTGCGACGACCGCGACTTTCGCCCCCTGTGCGGCGAAGGTTCTCGCAATTCCTTTGCCGATTCCTTTGCTGGCTCCGGTTACTACGACCGTCTTATCCTTCAGTGGCGTCAGCATGTAGCAGCACTCCTATTCTCTGTTATATAAGTTGCATTTTTCCATTGTTTGGATTCCTTTTCCATCGTACTACAAATCCAAACGTGGAGGCAACTTAAGCAGCCTTTTTTCATCTAGCGAAGGAACGGCACTGTACCAATGGGCCACATCAAACTTATTCTAAAATAAGATAATTTGAAATATAACAGACGGACTTATCCAGGCTGGATTGTAATGCCTGATGAAATTCGAAGAGACAATGTTGAAAGAATTCGTTACTTTGGAAATGTTTTCATAGAGTATATAGATTCTTTGGAAGACATTGATATGTAAGATTTCTTAAACGAAATACTATCGTGTTACGAAAAATTCTATATACCTGGGACCCACATAATCGTTTAAACAAAAAACCTACTTGAAGGCAAGCGGTGATTGTTAGTAAAGATACAGTTAAAGGTTTAATTGCTGTTTGATCGTTTAAAAACATGTATACACCAAACCCAATCAAGAAAACAAGAAACAGTACCTCTACATATATATTTTTTTTGATGTCGGTTTTTTTTCTGAACATGATTCCTAATAGTAGCACAATCAACAGGATACCTACTGTGTTAACGATATTGAAAAATGAAACAATGTCCATTGTATCTCCCCTTTGGGTTTTAGCTATATATTCAGACTAATTCCTTAACTTTCCCCTGATTATGTCATAAAAGAAATAATATGTCTAAGTCTTTTATTTGTAACGACTTAATAATGCCAGCCATTAATTTGTTGTTCAACCTCTTCTTGACTCCAATTTAATCAAAGCGATTTATTTTATTAAGGCATTCTTGTAAGGTTATTTTTAAGTGCCCGCCATCCACCTTGTTTTCTTTGGCAACTTGTGATTGAGGTATAAACTCGTTCCAATATACCTATCCCTGTATAAAGCTTAATTATTGCCTTCCATGTTGTTCATTCCTTTACTGACTTCAATCAAATCACAATCGTCTAGTGGAATAGCTAAAAAATCCCGATCAATGGCACCTATGTTACCCTACTTATTGATAGATAACAGTTCCATTTTTTGCCAGTTACTCTCCAAACGCCATAATTTCAGCTGAATTGGAATTTTCCAGATAGATCGTTCTATCTGAAGCAAGCTTCGGTTCCGCTTTTCTCACTCTAAAGGTATGATTATATTCTTTGCTAGCTGTATCATACTCCCACTTTTTCGTCCATTCGGTAACAGAGCAATTAACTTTCCTTCGCGCACGGCATAAATCGTGCCATCTGCTGCTGACACCGGAGCATGGGAGAAAAGTAAGTTAGCAACACGCCATTTTATCTTGCCATTTGGATTAATTGCATATAAATATGATTTTTCACTGGACATGATGTTTGGCTCATCGTTTGCACACAGGTACAAAGTCCCGTCAGCTCCGATTGAAATTTCGGATGAAAGCTGATTTTGCCAATCGATATCGCCATTTCTTTGTCCCATTCGGGTTGACGGCATATAGCTTGTTCTCTGATGTGCGAAAATAAATCACGCCCCCTTTACCGATTACAGGTGCACTTGAGAAATCTCCTTTGATTTTAAATGCCCATTTCTTCGTACCATCTGGTTTTATCGCATACAGATATTCATCATCTTCACCCGCGTAAATGGTGCCATCAGAAACTACAACCAAGGAAGAGTTGAACTGATTACCTAATTCGTCTGTCCCCTCACTAAACTTCCGTTTTAAAACAGGCTGTACGGTTCCATTAAATTGTGAGTGCCCAACCAGTTAGATGAGATAGGTTTCTGAGCTCCATGATCATATGCTTCGTTTTGATACCTATTCTCCTGTTTAAAAATAACATTTCCAGCATGGCTAACATGTGCTTACCCAACAGGACCGAAGACAGTATGGTAAAAATAGTTACAGTTTTTCGTAAAAGTATCCCCTTACATCCCTTCAAAAAAGATATTTTTACTACTTTCGCCAATATTTAATTCTTATTATTTCTAAAATGATGCATTCAAACAATCACCCAATCATTTTTTCTTCAAAAACATATCCTGTAACAATCTCTTCTTTTTTAAAAATCCATCTTACCAGTCCTGTAATAGGAGTTTTTTCGTATGAATAGACTTGTTTCCACATAATTTTAAAAATTATGCTAAGGAGTTACATCATGAAAATTTTAGCTATACTATCATTTGATATTTTTCGTTATTCAATTGGAAATGCGCTTGAAAGGCTAGGTCACGAAATCATTTATTTAGAAAATTTTAATGAAGACACACTGGAACAAGCAATCAATGCATTTCATCCAGATATGGCATTTAGTATGGGATGGGATATCTGGCATGTGCCATTCCACAATCAAGGAAGGTTGCCTTTAGTTAAAGAAATTCTCCAAAAACATAATATTTTTCATGTTTATTTTGCTGAAGAAGATTGGCTACACCATCAAAAATGGTCACTTTTATATGTTAAAACGATTGAACCTAATTATGTTTTAACAAGAAGTACTACTTGCATACGAAATTATCTTAAATTAGGGATACCTGCTACGTACTTTAATGTAGGCTGTAATCCCGATTTACACAAACCTGTACCAATTAATCTAAATTATCAATGTGATGTCGCTTTAATTGCAAACGGGCATTTTGGTCAAAGTGAAGTTAGACATAAGAGTATTTCTGATCTTATAATTCCTCTTTTCGAGCAGCCTTTCCATACTAGAATCTGGGGAAAAAGATGGGAAAATCTTCATCTTCACCATAATAAAAAAATACCTCCTGAAATGCTACATGGTATTTTACCCTATATTGAAACACCAAAGGTTTATAATTCTGCAAAAATCTCCATTAGTTTACAAAGCTGTAACGATCAATTGAGTAATCGCACTTTTGATATATTGTCGTCAGGAGGCTTTTTACTTACTTCCGATACCCCAGCAGTTCGTATCAACCTGATTCCTGAAATAAATTGTGTAGTCTCCAGTTCTCCCGAAGAGACAGTAGAGAAAATTAAGTATTATCTAACGCATGAAGAAGAACGGATTCGAATCGCAAAGGCTGGACGTGAATACGCGATTAAAAACTTTGCCTATCAGAAAACCCTTACTGAGATTTGGCCGAAAATTTTAGCTGAGTATAGAAAAGGTATGTATCAAAATAAAGATGCATTCCCAGAGGATTAACGATTATGTATCCATAACCGCCCCCTTTTCTTACCTTGGAGTATCATATCATTGGCTGAACATTAATTTGTAGACTAAAGAATTAGTTTGTAGACTAAAGAGAGAAAGCAAAAGAGACTCCCTTTCTATTTCATAGAACGAAATGATTAAATCAAATTTGGAATTCTGAATAGGAGAAGCGTGAGCTTATTCAATCACTGACTTTTACCAACAAAAAATAAAACAAACTCTCCCTATTCAGTAGCATAAGAAGAGTTTGTGCACAGTCTGAGCCAACCATAAAAAATTCAATGGTTGGCTTTTTATTATACTTTGATTTAAAAAATAAAAGTTAGTATTGCGATTTGCTGAATGAACGATGTTATATCTACAATTTGGATATTCTTAATTCAAAAGTTGACAAAATAAAAGTTGATTCGAAAGGACTGTTCCACTCATACAAGATATTTTTGGCCCTATATCTCTCTTACCCCAAAAACATACAAAGACCCATGCATGTCTTTTAGCTTTCAAGGGTTTCCTCCGAATAAAAGCCTTCTTCCAATAAAACCTTCTGAATTGCAAGAGGGATATTATCAATAACAAAAAAAGGAGGAGTAAGAACACGGCTCCTCAATAATCATTATTCCTTTGTTCATTACTTAAAAGTTGATAAAATGGCATCTTTATAGTTTTGAAAATCAAAGTAATATGGCATTAAATTGATTTTCTTTTCGCAATCATTTTTATAGAAATCCTTCCAAACAATTGTGTTACCAATACGCTCAAGTTTAGCTGAAATAAAGCCGCACTCTAAATCCCCACAATGAGAACAGACTAATACAGGGACTCGATACCATAACAGAGGATGAGGTTTCTGCATCAGAAAATAACTAATCATCTCATCTTGATATTCTTTAATCCCCCATCCCAAGCTAGGTATAACATCATACTTCCTAAACTGGTCAAAAAATGATTTGCCATCAACTATAAAATCTGCAAATAATTGACCATAATCATTAATAGTTTCTGTTCGAAATTGTATTGCAAAACTATTTTTCTTATCCATGAACAACACCTTTAATTCAATGTGAAATCCATTTTAACATAATGGAAAGATCATCTTCACGCAGCGCTATCCTCTCTAGTAGTCTTCCGATTATAACATTGTTCAGCATAATGGCCGCCAGTTTTTCCAATCTATTTTAATAACCATTTATTAATGTTGAAAAAGCTACAGATTAAACTTGTTTATGCAAATAAGTAAATATTACGTACATAAGAAAAAGCACCACATTTGGGTGCTTTTTCTTTAACCAAACAATAATGCGCTAAGCCATTTTTTATTACTGTATAATATTAAAAACAGATAAATGTCAAATGAAAAAAATTTCCTTTTAAGTAAAAGAGCTAATGCATTAAGACCCAGTAAGATTAATATAGCTATGTATGTTTTTCCTGTATCTTCGTCATCTAAATGGACAAACAAATATATTATAACAAAAATTACAATAACTAATTGATCCAAAACCAAAATTTTTTATGGCGATCCGTTTTGCTAAGTGTCTTTTTCTTATCTATGCTGACCTCACCTCTGTCATCTGTAAACTTAACATCTACAGAATACTATTATAGCGGTTCAACTAAAAAACCAAAAGTAAGATTTGTAGAAGTAATCAATACTCCATTACTTTCATTTGCTTCTTCTATTTTATTAACAGTAGTTTGAAGAAACCAGGCTATTAGAGATGAAACAAAAGCAACTGATTTTGAATCAAGATAGTCCAAATTAACATTTATCATGGCTAATAAAGTAGCAAATGCGACTCCAGCATAGACTGTACAAATGAGTTTGATGAAAATATCACTCTTACTCCAACGTTACTGAATTAATCCCTATGTATTGGTTTCCGTATACCCTAGGGAAGCGATATTTAAGTTTAAACATAGCAAGAACTATTGAAATGGATACTTTGGATATTAATTAGTAAGGAATAAATTATTTTCAAAATTCTAACAAAAAGTTTATCTTTGTCATTATTTTTAAGCTTGCTCGTCTTGGCTTGGATATCTCTTATCTTTAAATTTATAAACAGTGATACCCAAAAATACAATCATAGCAGCAAAGAAAATATTTATCCTTGAATCATCACTAAAATATTCAAACAATGCTGATTGAATTATTACAAGATCGGACAAGCAAACAATTAAAAAAGTCTTTATGGCTTCCCAAACATTATGTTTTACTTTGTTCTTAAAAAAGAATAGACCTGCAACTAAAACGATAGCTTCAAATATAAGAATCATAAGAGCCCTCCTAAATATATAGATAGGTATATTATGATTCAGAATAATTATTTATTCAAATTATATTATTCTAGCACTTGCATTGCTCTTCTACTTGTTATAGACGATTAGGAGTATTAACCTACAAATTATGATTTTTTCTATATATAACCGTCGCTCCTGTAGGAGATAATCCTAACAGTCCAATGGTAGATTCCAATCTAAACGATTCCACACGCTGTTTGGATGCAGGATCAAATTCCGTACAAAGCGTGCCATTTTCTCAGCACTCTCACTAGTTTTCTGTCCCCACGAGAATTGTCTTCCTATTAGAAAGCTTGTTCCAAACTCTTGCCAGCTTAAGTATTGTTGTTGAGCAATCCTGGCAACATGTTTTACGAGTTCTAGGGCCTCATCATATGAAAGGTAGCCAACAAAAGCTCCTTTCTTACACAAGTTAGCATATCTACCCCAATCCCAAGCAGCAATCCCTGCTAATGGAATCCTGTTCATATACGCTTTCACAATTTGATATTCTCTATATTTCTCACTTGTCTTAGAGATCGACTCAATGTAATTTAATTGATCACTCTCAGATAACGTGGAAAGGAAAAACTTCATTTCATCAAATGAGTGCCGATGTCCTTCTTTTAATAACCATTCGAGTGATTGAAGCAAATCTTCCTTGTTTTCAATTCCCCAGTCTCGCGTCAAGGAATGTTTATTTCTCCGTATATTTTCCTTGCTATTGGTAATTTCAAGATCAAGACCATTCATCATTCATCACAGCTAGCCCATAGCACCATAATGAAATTTTACTCGTAGGATTTGTTAGAGAAGTATTCATTGTCATGATTTGTTTCTCCCCCATTCATTCTTAGCAAGTATGTAGTGAAAATCTTCTATTTCAGTCACATCTTGATGCTCTAGATAGGTGTTTTCGGGTATTTTTACAGATTTCAATTTAATTTTGAATAGACCCCAAAAAACCTTCTTACCATTCATATGATGTTGAAGTTGCTCATACCATAATTGATAGGTCGTATTTTCTGGATCGTCCAGACATGCTTGCTCAGCATAAACTAGGGCCTTTTCCATATTCTTTGTTTGATAATATGCCAAGCCTTAAGTAAGTGATCGATAGAATTTTCTGGATAGGATTCATATAATTGTATTTTTTGTTCCGTCCAGATGAAAACCTCATTAAACAGCACCCATACCGGCTGAGGTAAAAAATAATTGTCTTGTAAGAAAGTCAGCACACGCCTGTTTAGTGATTCTTTTAAGCTAGGCTGCCAATCTTGTTTAGTATTCAGTATCTTCCCACATAGATATATTAATTCGATTGGATGGATTATTATATAAAGTTGCCACTTGATTCATAAAAAAGGTCGCTAGCAGCTTAACACTAAGATTTCTCATTTCATTAGAGAGATATGAAAAAGCGGATTCATGAATGGGTGTGACATTCTCTATTGTAACGAGTTCTGATTCACAATCCTTTGTAGTCTGATTAGCTAGAAAAGGTTGCTTTTCTTCTCTATAATAATTCACTCAACTTGTATTTGACTAATTTGATCTTCGTATTGTATGCAGGTCTGTCATATTTCATTTTTGTAGCACAATGTTTTTCTTTTAATGCTTTTCCGTCCGCACCTTTTTCGCCCATTCCATCATAATAATTAGTCATTTCAGGTTCAGGTTTCGGTAATACTGGCTCGTCCAAATAAAAAACAGGTAACGATCCTGCATCTTTTTTCACTTTTTCAAATCCCCGTTTCTTCTTCAAAGAGTTTTTGATTTTGCCTATTTTCTTTAATAAGAGCTGAACGCTTTGCATTAGTATTATTAAATTGGTACTTATGGACAATCATTTCATTATTTTCATCATACGCAACAATCGTTCCTGGTTCCATAGTCTCTGGGATACTTGGATTGGCTATTACTGATATGGTACAACCATTAAACACCTAAAACGGACAGCGTTAAAACAGAAGCTACAAATTTGTTATCTAGTTTCATGATTTCTACTCTCCTTTTGATAAATTTTATTCTGATACTCATCAGACCATATAGATAGAAGTGAAACAATTAAGAACGCTCTTTATACCGTATTTAAGAATTGACTTATAAGAGTTATCTCCAATTATTTCCTTTTATGAGAATAACATTTATCTGATAATCTATAATTTTTTCATTTACATCGCATGATCTGACTTGGGTTGATTTTTTGGAGTACTTCAGTTTAACAATTGTATCCATGACAAAATTACCAGTAAAATCCTTTATTCATTCATGTTCTTATCTAGAAATCGGTTGTCGCTTAGAGTATAATTGCGCTTAGATATTTGTACCCACAAATCGAATAAGTGGATATAATTTAAATTCATTATGATAAAAAAATGATAAAAATGGAGGTATATGCATTGAAATTTCCACATGATTTTTTGTTTGGAGCTGCTTCAGCATCCTATCAAATAGAAGGTGCCTGGAATGAAGATGGCAAAGGCGCTACAAATTGGGATGTTTTTTCAAAAATTCCTGGTAAAACGTACAATCAGACTAATGGGGATGTGGCTATTGATCATTATCATCGCTATCAGGAAGATATTCGATTAATGGCTGAAATGGGATTAGAATCATATCGTTTTTCCATTTCGTGGGCACGCATTTTGCCAACTGGGGATGGTGAAATAAACCAAAAAGGCATTGAATTTTATAATCGAGTCATTGATGAATGCTTACAATATGGGATCGTTCCGTTTGTTACTTTGTACCATTGGGACTTACCATTAACACTAGAAAAAGATGGTGGATGGACGAATAAGCGAACCGCCGAGGCATTTGTAAAATATGCAGAAATTTGTTTTCATGCATTTGGTGATCGAGTAAAGCATTGGATTACATTTAATGAGACAGTTATGTTTTGTGGATTAGGTTATTTAAAAGGAGCCCATCCACCAGGCATTCAAAATGATGTTCCACGTTATTTTCAGGCTACTCATTATGTGTTTTATGCACATGCTAAAACAGTTCAATTGTACAAACAGTTAAAGCAATATGGAGAAATTGGCATTACCCATGTTTTCTTACCTGCCTATAGCATAGATGATCAGCCAAATAATAAACTAGCGGAACGCCATGCGAATGAATATGAGACATTCTGGTTTTATGATCCGGTTCTGAAGGGAGAATATCCTTCTTATGTTATTCAGCAATTAAAAGAAAAGGGATGGATTCCTAACTGGACGAATGAAGAATTAGAGTTGATCAAACAAAATGCTGAAAAAAACGATTTTATCGGTTTGAACTATTACCAGCCTATACGAGTAGAACGATATGATAAGGATATCAGGAATGAAAAGCATTCTAGAGAAACATCTACTCTCGCTCCAGGCAACCCTTCTTTTGATGGATTTTATCGAACAGTGCGTATGAAAGACAAAACCTATACAAAATGGGGATGGGAAATATCGCCGAAAGGTTTTTTAGATGGATTGCATATGTTAAAAGAAAGATATGGTAACATTAAAGTGTATGTGACGGAAAACGGGCTTGGTGATGAAGATCCAATCATTGATGGAGAAATTGTAGATGTTCCGCGAATTAAATATATTGAAGAACATTTAAAAGCTGTAAAGCGCGCGATCCAAGAAGGAATTCACATAAAAGGATACTATGCATGGTCTGTGATTGACTTGTTAAGTTGGTTAAACGGTTATAAAAAACAATATGGTTTTATTTTTGTCGACCATAATGATAATTTAAAGCGTAAAAAGAAGCTTTCGTTTCACTGGTATAAGCACATCATTGAAACGAGGGGTGAAGAATTATAATGAGGAAAAGTTAGTTTTAGGAGACGTAATATGAGTGTAAAGTACAAAAAAATTGCCGACATCTTAGAAAAAGATATCCGCGATGGGAAATTCAATGAGACAAAAAAGCTACCAACTGAAGAAGAGTTAATGAATATCTTCCAGGTTAGCCGCAATACCATACGTAAGGTTGTAAGTCAGCTTGTCAATCGGGGATATATTTTTCAAGTGCAAGGAAGTGGAATGTTTTTACGCGAAGCCCCTATTACCGATTATATTAACTTAGGAAGTCTACGGGGGTTAACGAAAAATCTTGCTTCCCAAAATATTGAAACCAAGGTAGTAGAGTTACATGTAATGGCGGCGGACGAGACATTAGCAGAACGAATGCAATGTCAGGCAGGGACGAAACTATATTTTGTGAAGCGATTACGAATTGTAGACGGTAAAGCATTTTCGATTGAAATAAGCCACTTTAAAAAAGACATTGTTCCCTATTTAAATAAAGAAATAGCATCGAGCTCCATATATAGTTATTTAATTGAGGACTTACAGCTCAATATCGGGTTTGCAGATAAGGTGATTCGTTGTGAAAAGATAGACAAAGAGAGTGCACAATTACTAGAAGTACATGAACACGATCCAGCACTTCTTATTGAAAATACGGTATACCTTGTAAATGGTACAATATTTGAGCTGTCTCAATCGATGTTTCATTATCAAAAGGCGAGGCTTTTAAATCGTATTACCTTTAAATAAAGGGAGAAGTCGTTTCCTACATGTAAGGAGACGACTTTTTGCATTCATTTAGAAATCAACCTTCCCTACATCCTCAACAGGTATCCATCAGAAATCCTCATGACTTCTTAATTTAATCCGCTATACATTGAATCAAACGTCTCTACCTCTTCGTAGCCAGATTCAATTACTCCCCTGCCCTCTTTTGCCTTTGCCACTAGCTAATTGTTATCGCATGGTCATTTTGACGTCAGTTAGATCTCCTGTAACAAAACTTGGTTCGTTCCCCCTCTTAAATGATAGGTTTCAATCTTCACGAAGCTATCGTTACGTTTCTGCATGTTCTAGCAAAATAAATTTCATTATTAGTGGATCAAAATTTTGCTAGCCATTAAAATATCTTCCCGAACATAAATATATATTCTTAATTGATGAGATATGCACGGTTAACAGAAAAATTTAAATGTTGCTTCCTTTAAATTTAAGAAAAAAACTCTAAACCAAGCCTCCTATAAATAAAAAGGAGACTTGGTTTTATTTATTTTGTGTAGCTTGCCCACTAGCCACCCTTAATTCATCTGCCAATTGCCCAATCCTAACCGCCTTATCCTTCATTCCCATTTGATTGTAAAAAGCCCATTGCCCTTGTAAATGGCTAATAATTTCGTTCGCTGTCTCTGGTTTCACTGTCAATTCCTCCTTGTCATATTTCACTAAATCATACTTTTCGATCAACCCAATTAGCTTATCTGGATATCCGGGATCAGTGGCATATCCTCCTTTGTGGATTGCATAACAGGCAGTCTTATAATCAGCACCTAGTACGCCATGATAGCGTGTAGGCTTGTCTCTTGTGCCGTTTACTATTAGTTTGGAATGGTCTGCAATAGACTCTCCCCAGTTGTTGTAAGCTCTGAAATTAGCTGTGATAGTTGTCCATTGACCGTTGTGATTTTCTTTTGTGGACATGGCGCAAACGCCTGCTGGACCTGTTCCTTTGATGCCAAAGAGATTATTTCCTCGCTTCGTTAGCCCACTTTCTCCCCAGGCTGATTCAAGGATAGCCTGAGCGATTGTAAGAGACGCAGGTATCTTAGTTTTCTTCATGTCAGCTACAGCACTTGGTGCAATCTTATCTATAAAGTCTTGTGGTTTCATTACTCCGCTTCTCCCTTCTGAAACGAAATTTTTCACGCTTGCATGAGTTCCAATAGCACCCGTTTCCTCAATATGCCATCTTGCCAACTTCGGGTAAATCTCTCATCATACCATAAAGCGTTTATTGCATTATAAGCTATTGCCATTACAACCATACTAGAGGAATGTAATCAATTTTGGAGACCAACTTTGTGTTTTCAGCCACGTAGTTGACCCGCTTTTGTCGCAATCACTACGCCGATCTCTATCATCCTCATCCCCGTCTATTCTTTTCGTTCTGGATGACGCTCCAAGGAGCTTATCAGCTCCATATGAAAAAACACCTCTCCGATTGGAAAAGGCGTTTTATGATTCAGTTTGTTTAGTTAACTATTCCACAGCAGGAACCCCATAAAATGCTAGTAAAGATTCCATTTCCTCTTCGACAAGCTGAGTTTAGATAACAGTGGATACCATGTTATCCTCCTGATTACGCATTTTGTCCTTCTACTTATAGGTAGCTTTTGCATGCATAAAAACTTATCCTCCAAGAAAGAGACTCTACCATAAGGATATTTCACATACATAAGGATATTTCTCCTTCATCATGTTATACTTGTAAAAATTGGTATATATGGAGGAGTGGGTCCTTTATGAAAGTAAGATCAGTTGGGTTATTTACGCTTATCCTTTTAGGTCTTTTTCAATTCTATGCGGCTTCTTCATCTACAGAAGATTCTCAACCTATCGTTGAAACAGGTGCACCTTCTGAATATTTATCCATTCAAGATTTGAATCATATTATATTTGAAGACTATAATGATAAGACAAAGAACATAAAAGTCCCAATCAAATCTATACCAGAATTTAATAAGATTTACTCAGAATTAGAAGATGATAACCAGAAAAAAGCGGAACTGGGTGTCGCTACCCGCGGGATGATCCTCGCAGAAAATAAGGATACAGCCTATTTACTCCTAAAATATCAATGTGGAGTTAAGCTTTGTGACTCTCTTTTATTAAAAAAAGAGAATGAAAAAATCACAACGCTACCCATAAATGAAAATTCTCTTATTGCAGATTATCAACTTTCATCAGATAAAAAATCTTTGGGTCTTTCCTACATTACTATTCATTATGTAGACTTCCATAATAGTGACAAGTTATATAAAACATATACTGTCTATATAGTTGATCTGCCTACTTTCAAAATGAAAAAAACCTTAGAGGTGAAGAAGGAACCAGATTTCACCAAGCTTTTAAACTAAAAAACGGGGGATTATTCCCCCATTTACTTCATTGCTCCAATCTTCACTCTAAGGATTGAGCCAATTCAATCCTTACCTCCTTTTTCTCAATGTCCTGATTTGAATAGCTCATGACATTCAATCCGACGAGTGTAAACCCACAGGCTAAATAAAATTGAATAGCTGGAAAATTAGAGGTCTGAGTTTCAAGAGTAATCATGCGGCTATTGAGTTCCTTGGCTCGTTTACACGCAAAAAGAATTAATTCTCTTCCTATCCCCTGTCTCTTGCACTCTTCATTTACATACAAATCCCAGATAACACAGCTCTGATTCCAGCTTGCATGGGCAATCGTGATAATCCCCACTTCTCTGTTATCTAGCAGGGCAGCATAGCACTCAAGCTCATCTTTATCATCATCAAAGAGATTGCCAAGTTCCTTTTTTTGAAACGTTTGCTCGAACTTTTCCACACGGAGATCTACACTCCATCCCCTTTCACTAGATATCATCCGCACATCGTAATAATAATCTGATTGATATTGATATGTAATAATTTTCCCATTAGGGTAATCTTCCCTATTCAATTTTACAATGTGAAGCATACCTCCACCCCTTTGTTATTGGCATTGGTCAAATTTCGTAATGGTATCCTAAAAGCGTATTCTCTCAACACAGCTTTCTCTAGTTGTTGAACTTTTTCTCTAACAATGCCTCACTTTCCGAATACCGTCTATAGTCAGGCACATCTGCATTTTAAATATTTGGAATTATACCACAAAACAATACTAGGCTTTATTATTTTTCTGATAAAAGAAAAACTCCGAGAGACAGTAAATCTTCACGCTCTCGAAGATTTTTCATCTATTTTTCCATTTTTTCCTGCTATACAGAAACCCTTACACGATGTCTTTTTCTAAATAAAGAAATTCCTGACAAACAAATCAAAAGTATACAAAATGAAAATGGTAGCACCTTATTGCTCGTATACAACAACGTACCGATAACAGGTCCAAAGAACGAGCCTCCCCCTTGTAGTGCAGCGATAAAGGAAGCAACACTTCTTTGCTCGTGATCCTCAACAGCTAGGGAAGCACCCGAACTGTATCCTAACAAGGTAAACCCTATTCCAATTCCCAAAATAGCAAAATCAAGGAATGCGAAGCGTATGAATAACAAAAAGCCTACTAAACCTAAAGTCACACAAGAAAGACCTACTCGTAGCACTTTTGCAGGTTTCCATTTCAAATATTTACTGATGAGAACCTGAGAAGAAACAACCATAATACCCGAAATAGCTAACCCAAGTCCGATAAGCTGTGTCGCTTTTTGAGCATTGTAGCCCAAAGTGTCTTGGATATAAAATCCAATCGTAACCTGAACGATATTAAGTGCAGCAGATAGAACGAATCCAATCCACAGATAAAGGCGGATTCGTGAATCATTCGGTGAGATCGTGGCTGTTGTTCGCTGAATCTCACTTTCCCGTTCATCTGGAATAGATAAGAGGAAAATAACGGCAATAATCAACATAAGCACAGCTACCGCATACATCGGTACGGTCAGACTAATTACTGCTAATCCGCCACTCATCGCTGGTCCTAACACAAAACCAAGGCCATTGGCCGCTCCGAATAGCGCCATTCCCCAAGTGCGTGTTTCCTGCGTTGTCCAGCCCATTACATATGCTTGAGCTTTAGCAGGAATCCCTCCAAAGAAAAAGCCCGCAATGGCCCGCAAAATCAAAAATATCCAAAATAAACCGGCGGAACCAGCACCCAGCGAATTACTCTTGGCATTGTCAGCGAGCAAAGCAAATACGATTAGGGTAACTAAATAGACAAACATAATAGAAGCTAGTAATTTTTTTCTACTTTTTGCTGGTCTTCGTTCCCAATAATAACCACCCAGTAACCAACAAATTCCAGTTATCGAAACCAAGCAACCTGATTGAACCTCGCTTAGTCCTAAATTGCGTGAAAGAGGACCAATGACCGGGTTAAAGGCGGCTATTGAAATCATGCCAGCCAGCACAATTAGGAACATAACCGCGAATTTGAATTTCATCGTAAATCCCCTTTTCTATTTATTTGTTAGATTTTTCCCCATTGCTTGCATAATCTCTTCCAAACCGTCAATTTTTGCTAGCGCCATCGGTCCAGATAGTGAAGGGTCCTCTAAAAAATACACTTGATTGTTTTTGACTGCTTTCAAACTATTCCATACCTGATTATCTTTCAACGCTTCCTTGACTCCCCCCGGGATTGGATCTTGCCAATTATTAATCACAAACAGATGATCCGGATTCAGTTGGGCTAAGCTCTCCAATGATAATTGGCCACCTTTTTCAGCTCCTGGCACCGGTTTTAGCCCTAATCCCTTATAGAAAGGCTCGAAGCGTTTTTCCTCCCAGGTTACAAATTGATCCTTGCTTCGCGACATGGTAAATAGCACAGACTCTTGGCTTCGAAAAGCCAGCTTCTTTTTGTAATCTGCTGACTTTTGGTCAAAATCAGCTAATATCTTCGCCGATGCATCCTCTTTCCCAATTACAGCAGCGATCTGCTCTAATGTTTCTCGCCAATCACCTGCTTGAGGAAAAATAACAGTTGGAGCAATCTGACTCAATTGTTCGTATTGGCCAATCATGTCGTCCGCTGCAATGATCAAATCTGGCTTCGCGCTTAGTAATTTTTCCATATTTGCCTCTAAACCAAGGTCTATGATTGCTTTCCCTTCTATACGTTTACTAAGATTAGGAAAGTTTTGTTTAATGGTTGAAATCCCTGACGCGGCATATGGATATTCATCCAGAACAGCTAAATAGTCTACAAAAGCAATGTATGGCGTAGCAATTTTGATTGGCTTATTCTGAATAACGGTTTGCCCCTTCATGTGTTTTATTGTTTTTGGGAAGGAATGGGAGGATGATTTTTCGCTAGCTGCGGAAGCTGTTGTTTGTTCTTCCGTTACTTTCGTATTTGGTTTGCCTGCTCCTGTGCATCCTGTAGCTAGCAGTAGCAAAGCCACCCCTACGATAATAGTCAGTATCTTTATTCTCTGCATCTTCTTCTGCTTCTCCTTTTTTACCGCTCTCTGAGGCGGTTTTGTTTCATTAACTTAACAACTTAGTAAATGAGATTAATTATCAATGCATACATCTTATAATGCGTGTTTGCCTGATATCTACCAGTAGAGGAAATGAGATTGCGGTTAGCGGGATATATTTATCAATCTTGGCTTTTCATAAGCTGTGGGAAGGCTTTCATTCTATTTGTCCGCACTTGTCTATCGATTCGCCATTCCAAAAATAAAAAAATGCCCTTACCAGGCAGTTTAGGTGAAAAAATCCTTATGTTTTTTTCATGAGCCCATATGACAGTTGACCTTTTATCACTGCTATGCCTGTGAATCTTATTTTCACTAGCGGCAAGAGGAAACGGAACGGCGAACCAACTCACTAGGGTTAACACCATACCTTTCCCGAAAAGCTTCTGCAAAATAACTCGGGTTAGAATACCCGACTGCGCACGATACCTCGTTCACATTCATTTTACCGCCTTGCAGCAATAAGAGGGCCGTTTCCATTCGTTTATTCCGTAAATATCCAAATACTGTAGTCCCGTACATTTCCTTAAAGCCGTTTTTTAACTTATAATCATTAAGCCCTATCATTCGAGATAATTCGATTAGTGTTGGCGGCTCTGCCATACACTCGAGCATGATCGCACGCGCTTGGCGAATCTTTTCCATATCATCCTTGGTAAGCTGGGGCGATTCTGGATTCCGATCTAGTAAAAAGGTTTGGAAGGCTGCAGACAGAATTTCCATAATCGTGCATTCTATCTCGAAGTTTCGCGTTCTTGGTGAATCTACTAGCTTTATCAATCGTTGCAGGACAATCGAGGAAAGTGGATCGATCATTTGTTGAAAAGCCCGGAAAGAGCGTTTTCCCAATATATCCGAAAAATGAACCGATCTAGTACCATCTGCCTCTTCCATAAAATGATGAAAGCTGGAAACTGGAATACCAATGCCAAGCATATAAAAGGGCTGCTTTCCCATAAACTTAAAACGAGTTTGCTCCTGCTTCATAAATTGTAATGTACAAGTTCCTGAAACAATTTCCTGACGAACGCCCTGAAGACTAACCTCTCTTGCTCCTTGAAAACAATAACTCAGCTCAACCATTTCTTCTCTCGGGGCAAAACTCATTGCATGCTTGTCATGGAAGGTGTAATCAGAAATAACGACCTCCATATCCGGACGGGGGACAAAGCGACGGATAGAGCCCTCTCCAATTGAAGAATGCAGCGTCATCTGCTCTGTACGATCTACATTCTTTCGAGCCAATCCAAGCCCGTCAAAGAAAAGATTAAAGTTCTGGTGAAAGCCAATGTTGCTCATTTGTCCATCACTCCGGTTGTGTTACTTTTCCTCATTTGCTTCTCCATCGGTGTAAAATCTAATTATGATAATAATTCTCATTCTTATTGTAACGAATTTTTGTATATTTGACCATCTCCTCGATCATTTTGTTTCTTTACAGGTAGTCATCAATATATTGCTGAAGTTCATCCAAGTAATGATCAATGACAGATTTGCTCAAAGCGCTTGTAAAGCGGCCTACTTCAGATCCGCCATAGGATATAATCACGAGTGGCACGTACATAATGCCAAGTGCATCTTCCTTTTCAGCACATATCGAACGAATAGCAAGCTTCCTTACCTCAATAATTTGATCTAAGGTAGCTGATAATTTCCTGCACGAACTACAAGACGACCGATAATAAAATGTTAATTCCATAGTCATTCACCATTACCTTGCGTTTTGTTTTGGTTCAATTGCTGTCCACCTCTAACAGAATTAGCCTTCTGCTCAGGCTTTTTTAACTTTATCCGATGATCCTGCCACTTTTTACTTACCTTTTGCCGAATGTAGTATAAAATTCGATTTGAATAAGCCTGCCTGTCAAATCCAGATTTCTCTAAGAGCTCTGCTATTTCGCTAACACACATAAGCTTGTTGCGCAATCTGCTTTCCTCTTCTATCATTTTGATTTCCCGATCATATTTAGAGGTGACATGCTGTTGCAGGTCTGATTTATTTGATTGAAAATTCAGAATTTTATTCCTGATACGCATGATTGCTCTGTTAATTGTCATAGGATAGACCTGAAGACGTTCGGCTATCTGAGTATTATTTATACCTTCCATGATAAGCTTCATAATTGTTTTTTCAAAATCATTGCAAATTGAGCTTTTGAGTAAATGTTCTACATAAACCTTATCCACTACATGCTCTTCAATATTGCTGCAATTATGATCTATCATCTCGAAGTTCTCATAAGCGTGATAATGTTCAATTTCATCACTAAATCGGGCTATCTCCTTATACCTTTCTACCGGGATAGCGAGCAGCTTAGCCATTTCCTCTTCACTAGGTCGATATCCTAGCTTTTCTTCAATAGCGATCATACGCTTGATCTGTTCAACAGCTCCCCTGCTTAATCTTACAAATCGTGAATCGTTATAAAGCAGTTGATTGATCTCCCAGATAATCGGCCTAACCACAAAGGTTGTAAACTTGATTCCCCGATGAAAATCAAATTCCTGTAAAGCACTAATCACACCAATATAAGCATGCTGAAGCAATTCTTCTTCTGTTACTCGAAACTTAAAGCACAATTCCTCAACGTTACCTTTATAGTGTTTGATAATCGAGAAAAGAAATTCCTTGTTTTCTTTCAAAAACTCTCCTAACAGCTCTTTATCTTCTTTACAGGCATGAATAAGGTCTATATTGTGCATATCTTTTATACTTTCTTTCCGTAAACGGAGGTATCGTTGACTTAACAAGCTTTTGTTCACTCCCAGTCATCTCTTTCTTTTCCCTTCTCCCTATAATAGTCGGGCTATCCTAGCGAAAAGATGCAGATATGACCGGCATTGTTTCCTGATATCCTTTTTTCATAAAGGACCTGTATGCCAAAACCTTTATTTAACACATAACGTAGCTATTACAAGCCATTCTTTATCTCTGCTTTTTGGCTACGATAAAAAATACACTCCCTGCCGATCACTTGGATATGTCCCGCTCAAGGATTATTCCACTATCTACAGTAAAGAGTGCATTACATCCCTTTCTATCATTAAATTTTACAGTCCCCCTATTTTTAAATAAAATGCTTTATTTTTAATGGCTGACCATACCTTTTTAACTTTTATTAAGTAGTGTGTTTTAAATGTTCCACGTACGATATTTCCCTCTCCCTGGTTATAAGCAATAATCCCCAGCTCTGGTCCGAATCTGCTTTGCGTATAGGCCAGATACTTGCAACCAACCTGAATATTCACTTCCGGATCTGTAAGCTCTCCTTTTATACCCATATATTTTTGTGTAGAAGGCAAAATTTGCATAAGGCCCGTATCTTTATGCTTGCCAATCAGATTGGGATGATAATAGCTTTCGACCTCGATTATTGCTACGATTAGAAAAGGATCTACCTTGTACTTTTCCGAAAAAGTAAGAATATAGTTGGATAATTTCGTTGCCTCTGTGATGGAAATATTTTTAGAGGTCATATGGTGTATGATTGTCTCCTGCATTTGTTGTTGTTGAGTAAAAATGGAAGCTGCTGTGACAAATGAAACCGTGTTCCTTTGACCTGCTGATATATTGTCTAATTGGGAGAACAGATTTGAAAATGATAGCTCTGTTATCGTCAGCAGTATTACGATGATGAATTTCAATCCAATTATCATGCAACCATCCTTTGCTGAAAATGTCATACTATAGTTGTCGCGTTACCCTATTGGATGGTTGCGATTAAAATAATAGCTGTTATTACTTCTGATCTTACAAATATGCATTCCCCCCAGTTGGCCTATATCCGACACATATAGTCATCTATCAAAAAAGACGGGAGTATTCCCGTCTCAAAAGTCTACACACTCTCGCATGCAAGCAGCAATTTGTTTCTGTATATCATCAAGGTCTACTTCCTTCAAAGATACGTCGGCATTATATAGCTCCATATAACTCTGTCTTATCCTTAGCTGCTCATAAGTCACTAAGCAATTAGCTGTACCACAACCAATATTTTCGATATCTAAACCCATGTCCGTAAGAGTCTTATGCGTATGCTGTAAAGCTTCATACAGATCCTTGCATTTTATTTTCATGGCGTATAGTCCCTGCTCCTCTCTGTATAGGGCCTTTTATTGCTATAAGATGATTCCATACATTCTCGCAAGCATTTTTTATGTTTCATCAGCATGCCTTCCAGATCGAGGGAGGATGAAATTTCTTGCTCCATAATATATTCTGTGATCTCTTCTAGTTGTTCTTTATGTCGACGAAGCACTTCTACCGAAGCAGATGAAGTATGTCTCATCGCTCTGTTTATCTGCTCAATGACATTCAGAATCTCATCTATCTTTTCGATAAGTTTACCTAACGTGTACACTGCTTCCCTCCCGTCTGGCGTCTTCTTTCCTTTGTCATTTATTCTTTACTATCAAAAAAGCCCCCAAAAAACTGATCATGCGTTATCCACAATTCAATTTGATCTTTTTTGCTGCTTTCGTTACCGGTTTGATTTTTTTGATTAGCAGCGAGCTGGCTCTGTAACATTTTTAACTGTCGGCATTGGTCCTGTAATTGATTACAAAGCTGTTCATTGTTGACCGATAAAGCTTGGTTTTTTCTCAATAATTGCTTGGTTTTTTCTCGCAAAGCTACATACTCCCTCAAGATTTTAACAAGTAAGTGGAGGTCGATCGTTGCCTTCGTATCAACAATCTCTTGATCTTGGAAAATGGTATCAAGTTTTATCATATGCTCACTCCAAAATGAATAGGTCCGTGTTTTTAAACTATTATGCATGTTCCAACTGCTGTACAGGATAATAATGCCAAATCACTTTCATAAATTATCGAGCTACTCGGCATCATTTTTATATACGTAATCAGTAAAATCTTTCAAATGGATTTCTACTCTATTCAAGTAACAAGAGGAATCAAGTGCAATAGCCTCTTCAAACATTTTTAATTTGCCCAACGCTTCTTTTTTGATTGGAGGTGGAATCTTTTCCTCTCCCTGCTGGTGTCTTTCCCACCATCTCCGAAAGGTCTCTAATGTAAAGGTTTGATTGATGTAATTTCCGCACAAGCGGCACCAGGCAACCAGTGACTTATCGCATTCCAATTCCTCTAATACAAAGGATGCCTCTTCCTTGCAATGCGGACATTTATTTAAATAACCTATCATTACAACATAACCTGCTTCCTTTTATCTTGTTTTTTATGCATGATAGCTGATAAATTGTCTAGTTTCTCATTAGATTTTGTCCCAAATGGAGGTTTTTTTGCGCAAACCGTCTTGCTCTGGTTATCGTTTCTGGAATCGTCGCTTTTTCAATATAATCATGCATAAAAGATTCGATATTATCAAAATCTAGTTTATCAATGAGCCGCCAATAGTAAGAGAGTAGCAATTTATCATTGGTACGTGTCTCCGGAAAAAGAATCATCAGTTCTCTAACGTTTCGTACAACGGTCTCTTTTCTCACGTTATCCTTTTCCATCCTTGTTCTTTTGTTCCGCTACATATGAAAATTGATTCTCAAAATCTTCTGCCGGAATATCCATTTGTATGTCTGCTACCTTTACTTTTACATAATCTCGTAGGCCATTACTTCCCCTCTGAATACCTTCAATTATACCTACAGTACCGGATGTAATCATTTGATCCATGAATTGCAGATCCGTACATACTTTTATCTTTTGTCCTATCTCTTTTTTCATTTAATCCACTCCCGATTTGTTTTTCATTCCTTTACTCTCTAACCTCTCCTGAAAAATAAAGAAAATAGTCCATTGTCTCATCCAAGGGCTCATAAACGATTCCGTTATCACCCTCAAATGGAGTTGTGTGAATCACCCTTAATTCCTGTATTTGCTTGGGAATCCCATTAGGAAAGGCCATGCAACTCATTTTTGTCCTGTTATCACGATTTAAATATTTACAAAAAACGCAAGGTATCGTAAAATCCATTGCTATCCTCCCTTCCAGTTATTACATTCATATCCACCGTATTGTTGGTACCATTCTTGTATCTTCGGGTCAATGGGGATATCGGTTACTTTCGCTGTAAATGCCTCTGGGATTAATTCGATTGGATACCAACTGGTCGCATAGCTACAGAGATGATTTGCAATATAAGCAGCCTCTGAGTATGTCAAAATGGTTTTTGGACCGTAATTATCAGGATCAAGCGCTGAAAATCGGTAAAATTGATCCTCCCCTACATTATGAAAATGTATCCAATGACCTATTTCATGGATAATCGTTCGTAATTTATGAGGAGACGATTTTTGGCCAGATTGATATTCTGCCAGTGCAATCTTATCCGCATTGGCAAAATCGTATTTTTTGTTCACGACAACCTCTCCAGTAGGAGGATTAAAGTAACCATTTGCGCCTTTTGCATCTTTGATATTTATCGTGAGCTTATGTTTTGTGATCATCGTTTTGAAGCCGCAACAATGATTCAAAAGATGAACAAGTCCTTCTGTTACATAATTAGCTGCGTGAACATTTCGTTGAAAATTAGCATCAATATTTATGCTATTACACCATTTCTCAGCTTCTGCTGCTGTTGTATACGGCTTCCATACAATTGGATTTTTACAGGTGTCATCGTCATCCGGAATGGGTACGGGAACCGGATCTGGGGGATCTGGGGGTAGCGGATCGGGATAATTTCCATTATCAACGGTTCCAGTCAAAATTGGTTCAGCTTCCGGATCACAGAGAAGATGAAACATGACCTCTATTTGCTTTCTGTCGCCAGCCTCTGTATAGAATTCTAATTTGCATATAGTCCCTGCCTTAATAGGGTGAGCGACTTGAAAATAGAGTCCCTCTTCAAAATTTTTACAATAAATATTTTTAGCAATGAACTTGTTACCAATGAGAAGATTCCAATAATCTGAGGGAGTGATAATATCGGATTTTATGGATATCGCATAAAGCTCCACATCGTGTGATAAATGAAAAGTATCCGTAATTACTCTCCTAGTACCAGAGCTTCTCATTCCTTTTACATAAATATCTCGTCCGATAAAATGGGCCCTTGTCTTGGTAGGATAATAGGGAGGGTCCAATCTTCCGCCTACTACATATCTAGCTAACATTGGGTTAACTCTCCTTCATGCTTTTTCTTTAGGAAGTCGTGTATAATAAAATGCTCATCTATAAATATTGATCGGGGTAGGCTCGTCATCCGAACTTGTCATAGATCGCATACCTACATGTCTGGTAATTTTCATCTATAGTAAAAGTAGTCGATCTATATCATTGAAAAGATGCAATAAATCTAAATATTTGCTGTACTTGGCATATGTTTTTACTAGAAAGTCATGTTTTTTTGCTTTTTTGCTAAATATTGTCGTTTTATGTCTTTAAAAAGTTGCGAAAATTCTTCCTAGTTAGATTGCAGATTTATGAGCAGAATGATATATTTATTATGGAATGGATTTCGTCTCCTCTTTTTATCAGAATCACACCAAACATACGTGCTTAAGCTTGTTCATGGCTCGTGAAGCGTGGGACTTATTTAATCCTAATTGATTGGAAATTTGCGTAGGCTTCATATCTATTCCGTCTTCGGTAAATAGCATGTAGCTAATAATTTTCTGTTCTTGATTTGTAAATAGATGTTTATGAAACAGATAATCATTGCGCACATCAGCCAATCCATAGCCCACTTCATAATCTACACCATAGAAATGATCAACAGTCGATCCTTTTTCATCGTCGGCCCCATCACAAAAATGAACCATCGTACTTTTCTGTATAATCATTCGTCTTTTTTTTCGATAGTAATCCATGACAGTTCTTCTAATTACCGTATGAGAAAAAGTAAAGAGATCCTTTTTAATTGCTCCTTTATTCATTGCTGTTAATATTCTTACAATAGAATCATGCTTTACATCCTCTCTATCTGCTATGTGGACCCCTGACAACACAAAATCAAATATTGGGTTTAAAATTCCAATATCTAAGATTTCCTCAGTACCTTTGGCTTTTTCCATATCATAAATCCTCCTAACGACTACAAATATTATGAGAACTGATCAACTTTGATAATTGGTTACTAGAGAAACTTATATTTGTGCATATAGGTATTAGAAGAATAGAGAACTCTAATTTTGTTACATGTTACGTGTTGTCATTGCTGGATAGTTGATACCAAAGGATTTCACTTCTATATATAAGTAAATGCTGACATGATCTAACTAACCTTAGTAATTTTTTCTTAGGAAGTATATGTATAAAGTAAGAAAATCCCCCAATTCTCTACATTTCGTTTTGTTTTTTCAACTCGTATTTTCATCCCCCCTGCTATTGCCTTTGTTTAGTTACAAATCACTCTGGCGTACTTTTCGTTCCGTATATCTTGATTCACAAGGACTTATCACCTAAAGCATCGCAGGACTAAAAGCAGATATTACGTTTAAGACCTAAGGTATCAACTATATTTTTACACCTAAGGTAATAGTCCTTCAGTAGCAAATACTATAGTAGTCGATACAAGCTTTTGAAAAGTTGCACGATATTTCCACTTATAAATCACTCAAAAACACGAACGAACGTTTCTGTTTAATTTTAAAGCATTTCTTCACATACATAAAAAGAGCCAATAACGAATCAATCGCCATTAGCTCTTTTTCTTTTCTATCCACTTCGTTTTTGAAAAGTAACATGATACATTTCTATGCTGCTTGCAAATATGCTGTTAGTATCTACTAACGTCCTTTTTGTAGCATGCCTACATTCTTGACAAAGCTATGCACATAATTGGCTCCTCGGCTCACAATTAATCCAGCCGAAATGATAGAGATATGTTTCCATATATGTTGTAGACCAAAAAGATTCAGCTCAAAAGCATAACAGAGGATAATTCCTATTAAGATGGACATAGAATAAGTCATTTGGTCTTTAACCCACTTCGAAAACAGTCCTTTCATTATTTCTGTTAAGGATTCTGTTAAAAAGGCCAATAGAATAAGTAGCTGGGCTTTTTCCAATATAAAATCTGTCATTTGCCTTCACCTGTTAGGGTACGTTGTAATACCAACGTCATTATAAAGCTAAGCTCACTCAGATCTAACATTCGAGTTTTTACTTTTTCAGCCCAGGTATTATCAGTTACATAACCGTTAACAGTAAGATTAATCGAGGCTTTGGTAAGCATTTCAAATTGCCACTCCTTTCTTATAAGCCCTCTTCATTTCCATCTGCTGATTGTGTATCGACCATAGCTTTTCCTGATTTGAACGGGGAGTACGTTTTTCATACTCCTTTTCATGCCGAATTAGTCGACATTTTTAATCAGTGTGATCCCCATCTAAACGCAGCATTAACGATTCCACTTTTGTATTAAGCGATCTGTTTTCCGTCAGAAGTTTGAAGTTTTCTTGCCGTAATACTTCAATCTCCTGTTTTAATGCCTTGATTTCTTCCTTGTAGATGCGCAATTCCTCACGCAATTCAGCTCGAAATGTCTGTTCAGCTTGCGATAATAATTGACGATCTGAGATACTAACTTCTTTTTGATTGTTATTTCGGCCAGATATATAACCGATAATACCTGTACCAAGGGATACTGCTCCCCCAATGATGGCGATTAACACATTCGCATCCATGCTCATTTCACCTTCTTTTTGTCTGTAAACGTTACGTAAAGTTCAAGGACGTCCTCCTATAGGCTAGGGAAAGTTGTATCGTTTTCACTGCTTAAGACTGGACTTACATGAAACGATTTTGTATATCATGCATTACATCTGTTTTAACATCTTTTAATATAAGTAAAATGAGTAAAAAATTAACCCCTGCCACGAAGGACAGAGGTTATTACTTTTACATAATATAGACGTATCCAAATTCAGCTACGACATCAATATGACTTTCAATCTCACTGTATACATTAATGATACATGAGCTTGAGAGATCGGAGTCAATATTCTTCCGTATGCTAATACTTCCGCTCAGTAAGGATTTTTCCCATATTTCCATAGATGACCAAATATCGCTATTATTTTGAACCCGAATAGCCATTGTTCCTAAGAGATTACGATGCTCTTTTAGGAGCAGTAAGGAAAGCAACTCAAAGAAATCCTCTCGTCTGACAGCGACATGGCTTAAAAGATTGGCATTTGAGAATACTCTAATGGAAGTTGTTGAATGTAAATCATTGCCATCAGCTACTCGAACGATCAGATTACTGTGTACGGAAGCAGAATCCGATAATCGAACGGCAAAGAAACACCACAGGAAGGCGTAACGCATTTTACGAGCACTGATTTGGCCTTCTATATCAGCTTTCCCTAAGGCGTTTACCACCAAGTGACCAGAACATTCGGATCTATCTTGTAATTGAACGGCCAATGTAGAAGGAACATCGTATTGTGTACTAGTGCGAACATGAATGCTTGATCCTAAATATCCTGATTGAACCTGATTTAAACTCTCCAAATCTGACACAGCTTTTACCCTAATAGTGACAAAAGAAGGTATATCCTTTCCTTTCTGATAGGGAATAGCTAAGTGTCCCGTAAGATACCCAGAGAGAACAAATATATGAGAAGGAACATCAAATTTAGGATAGATAGATAAACTTGATAAAAGATTGTTTCTGGACTTTACTGCTAGTTTTGCTGTTAATTGCTCATCTTCTGCAATCCGAACGTGAAGAGAAGCTGCACGATGAGACGCATACACCACATTCAAGCTACCATGTATATGGGTTTTATGGACAAGCAGCATACTTGATAAGCTGTCATGGAATTTTACAAATCCACTTGCTGATAAATCAATCTGGTCCTCTACCATAACAGATAAAAATCCTAAAGTGTCAAAGCCATTATAGACCGATAAAGAAGCATGCAAATCGTCTCTATTTACAGTCAAATTGGAAAAGAAATCTATTTTAGACGATTGCCGTACAATCACTTCTCCAACGGTTACATCCCGATTAATGAATAAGGTTGAATGAATCTTCGGATATGGCAGGCCCTCGCGTCGTACTGCCAGCTTAGAGTCTACATCTTCTCTATTTAAGATATAGATGTGAGAAGGCCTGTCTGGCACACTTACAAATAGACTACTCTCAATCCAGAAAGCTTCTTTTGTGAAGACCTTCATATAGGCTACCGTATCATGATGTGCTGACTGTCTCACAGATATGCGACTTATCAACAGCTCCCTGCTCACGGTCAGCTCCGATAAAAGATCCCGCGGACTGACGAGGGATAAGTGAACTGGCAAATCCCCATAACCTTGGAATTGTCTAATCTGTAGACCTGAGACTAGATCTGATGACTTACTTTGTTTAACCGTTATTTCCGACCAGCAGCTATCTCTGCCTAGACTATATATTCGCGTGTCATAATACGTTATTTCTAAGATAGGTCTATGTGACTTTTGTTCTCTGGTAAAGAAAGTAAGCGATGAATTCTCAAGCTCATTGAAAGCTTTCACGATAAATCCAAAGTTGTCTTTCTTTTTCTCATACCATTTTTTAATAGAGTCTGTTACATCAAAAGGAATATATCTGGAATTCCCTTCGATGCTCTCTATCACATTAATCCCATCATACGAAGATGTAGGCGAATCAAATCCAAACGGAAAAGGCTGGTTCTTCCAGGTGATGCCATATTCAGTCCAATCTGCAACTGGTTCAATCATTTGGACCTGCTTAGGCGGTATATTTCTACCGTCAACATACAGCCTTACGACCGCTTTTTTAATGGTAACATTGCTAGGTGGGATGTAAGCTGCTGCTAGATCAAACCCTATATAGGAACGGAACGTATCTTGTAAAGAAGAATCGTGTCCGATATACATTTGTTGTTCAATGCCATAGTTCAATCTTGGAACTGCTTCTCGAACAAAAGCGTCCTTAGTCGCATACAAAATCGCAGTAAATTCAGGCGGCGGCAAAATCTCGTACTTACTTCTGATATAAGTGTAGGGAGAAATTCGCAGCAGTGCTGGCAGATTGCTACTCACCTTAATAGTCATATCTGCTACAATATCAGAAGCATAGTTAGCGATTATGCCATATTTCGCTATTAATCTTGTATACGGAGCAATGCCAAGTGACGAAGGTACATCATTTGTTTCTTTAATAGACATGTTAGAAGCAAGATTAGAATAATCGCCTCTTATCATTCCATATTTGGCCTTTAGGAATCCACGTGTAGCTATCTTCAATCGACTGTTCAGATCAGCGTTGCTTGTTATATTAAGTGAAGAAACTAGATCGCTGCCTTCAACCGGTATCATATCGTACCTACCGAAAAGTCGAGTCTGTGTACTAATTCCCATGCTAGAGGATAGCTGAGATGTAGCAGTGATGTTTAGCCAAGAGGTAAGATCCTCTGCTGTAGTCTCGATGATCTTATATTGAGCTATAAGTTTTTGGCTGGATGTAATTCCTATTTTTCCTGGTAAATTCGAGGTATTTGTAATTGTGAGAGAGCCTGACAATTCGTTAGCTGTTATACCTTTCACTATATATCGGCTCGTTAGCTGCCCCTTTAGCAAAAGAGATAGGTGACATACTAATGTGTCTCTTTGAATGATCCGGATGGTACTGTCTACATCCTGTCTAAATAGCTCTTTAATCTGATATTTTCCTGACAGAATAGCCTTAGGCCGAACAGAAAGCTTTGCTTCTAGGTGATTCGCATGATGAATAGAAATAGAGGATGAAATATCGTTATAAGTCTGCCGCTTAATATGGTATTTCCCTTGCAAAATTGTTTGTGGAGTAATATACAGACTGCCTGCGAATCTAACTGCTCTATTAATCTTGATGCTGGATGGTATGTCCACTACGCCCGATGGGATACTACGGTACTTCCCTTTCACAAAGCCACTGGTACCTATTTTTAATGAAGAATGAATATTCTGGCCATTAGGGACTATGATATGTGAAAATACCCGGCTCTCGTTTTTATATAACAGATACCCAGCCAAGTAGTTTTGAGCTACTTCCTCCATAGACAAAGCCCTGTTATAAATTCGAACCACTGGAATTGTTCCTCGGAACCATTTTGTCATCTCTTTATGGTGTCGCCCTATAATCAAGTCAGCTAGCGAATCTGTATACGTTCCAGATATTGCTTTTGTCCTTCCTTGTGGAGCTCCATTGAGATAAGCACTTAAGTATCCTGTATGTTCATCAAATGAGCCAATTACGTGATACCATTCACTTTTAGATTGGTAGCCAAGGTTAAACATGGCCTGGTTGTCAGGAGTTGTGACATGTAATTCCAATTCGCCCATATCGTTACATAAGAGAGCAATTCCTTGTGTACCCTCAACTTGTCCCCCTGAAGACAGAACAATGCTTCCGCCAATTAAGTAGAACCAGGCTTCAAATGTAATACTTGCGGCAGGCTTCAGTTGAGAAGCTCTACCGCAAGTAACATAGCTGCCATATCCATCAAAATAAAGGCTATACGGGTGGGAAGCTGTATTGTTTCCTGTCCACCCGCTTTGGGAGTTATATTGAAACCCATGCAAGGTACCGTGGTTGTCATTCCCGCTAAGATCATGCCATTTGGTGGTAGGTGTGGCATTATTGCCTCTTGTCAGCCCCTGATCAGCAAGAGAAGCGTGAAGGGAAAGAACCAATCCTTCCTTAACAAACATGTAAGATCACGCCCTGTTCCATTGTATTGGAATGCCGTTATGCCGGACTTGCCTTAGCCTTGAGATCAAAGGTACCACCATGCTTCACCGTAATATCTGAACCTACTCTGACATAAAATTTAGCTGCTGCACCTGGTGCATAGGTGCCGCTAAACTCTAATTCAGAAATCCCAATAAACGGTGTTTCACTTATGCTGAGCTTGATATCCATCCCTTCTTCGACCGTTGCTTTATCGACCCACACCTGCATTCGATTGACAGGAAACTCGGCATTATTTTGTAACCACACTGCCTTTGGCAAAGAGGTCTGGCTAGCGATCAAGGTACCAAAATCAAGATAGCGCAATAATCCACCCGCATTGTCCGTATAGTATTTTCCAAATTCATTGCGGAAACCTAAAATTGGAGGGTCAATAGGTAGGAGATTTCGCAATGCTGGGTAGCCGTCGTTGTATTTGGCATCTAAAATCCAGATAGTGTTCATATCCCAATTCGTGTAGAGAGATGGGTGTTTGAGTTCTGCTGTATATTTAGGAATTCCGCCGTATCCGCCGTTTGTTGTTTTATAGGTTTGACGATCGAAATAGCATCCGGTCAGGGTTTTATTAGTAGGGCTATAGTGATCATACGTAAAACCTGTACCAGTGCCATAGATCGTACCGATTGCATTACATCGTTTAAAATTTCCTGTTGTAATATAACCAACAAATCCTGCAACGGTACTACCGATTACATCACAAGAAGTATAGCAGTCCTCAATGCTGGAATTACTAGAGTTCATATGTCCAATAAATCCTGCAACATTAGAAGAACCCTCGATTCTTCCTTTCGAGTAGCTTCTTTTCACGCTGATGTTACTATCTGTGATAGTTCCGATGAATCCGCCAATATTGTTAACTCCAATCATATTGGCATTTGCAGAGCAATCTTCAATAATTGTATTTGAGGAAGCCTGACCAATCAGAGCACCTGCGTTATGGCCTTTACTCGTTATTCTACATGATGAAAACGTATCCACATGACAATTTTTGATCAACGAATTGATACTATATCCTACTAATGAACCAGTAGATGCGCCCCCTGTAATATTACAATCTATAATGTCTAGATTCTGGATGGTTGCTCCTGTTATTTGCCCAAATAATCCGGCATAGCTATTTGATGGTAGATTAATAAACAGATTCGCAATGCATCTTCCACCACCATCGAAATTCCCTTGAAAGTGATTATCTTGACCAACTATAGGAAAACCTATAGGATAAAAACCACTATTTAATTGATGATCAACCATTTTAATATCATCTTCTACTTTAAATCTGCTATGCCGAAACCACCGAATCTGATTGAGTTCATCTTCTGTAGTAATGATGTAGGGCTCAGCCTGTGTTCCTTTTCCAGTTTTGTATCGAATAAATTGGCGATGCTCCGGATACCCTTCGTTGACATCTTTCTTTACATCCCAATATAAATCGAAATCCCAAGAATACGAATCCTTACCCTTCATCTCTGAGGTTGCTTTTCCAATACCTGCTGCACTTGCAGGAGCACCTGAGGTTTCTAGGTCCCAAAAACAATTGGTAGCAATAGATTTATCCCTATAATAACCTGCTAGACCTCCAATATTGGTTCTGTCCTTGGCAACTGTAATGTCTTCCACCTTTCCTGTGGAATAACAATTATCTGTATAAACCCCATTATTGTCCCAATATGCATTTCCCAGCAGTCCGCCAGCAATATTTCCACCTGTTTTAACGTTACATTTATAGTTATAACAATATTTTATTTCCGTAGCCCAAGTACTATGAACAGAATATGCATAGGCATCACCAATAAGTCCTCCAACTTTGCCCTCTTGACCTTCTACTGTTCCGCCAATAATATTACAATTAAATATCTTACATCCAACGATATATCCTACGAGACCACCTGTTGTTTGTTTTCCATTCGTAATATTAGGGTCTATAAGACGCAAATTTCGAATTATTGCTGAACGACCGGCACCAAACAAGCCTACGAAATTCCTGTTTTGGTTCATAAAGAGACCCTTGATGAAATGACCTCGACCATCATAATTTCCAGTGAAGGGTGCATTGGTAGTCCCTATCGGTTCAAACCCTTCCCCCGATTGAAAGCTGGCCATCACAATATCTTGATCCTGCACATACCAAGCCCCTAGATTTTTTCTCACATTATTCAAATCCTCTTCATTTGAAACAATGTACGGATTGGCTTGCGTTCCACCACCTCCAGAAAAGTGGTTTACATAGAGATAGGTTTTCCCATTTTTCTTCTCAAAGTATGGTCTCACCCCATTTGTCTCTTCCTTGCTTTGAAGAAACGTAATCTCATTTTTTCCATTTTGATCAGTATCACTTACAACAAAAACCTTGTCATAATCATCATAGGGTAAAACGATAATTCCCTTGGTATCCTTGGCACCATCCACCCAAACAAATTCACGTGAAAACGGAATATCTTCATGCTGCTCAATCGCTTTGGTAATAGACGGGAGGTTATCTTTTCCCTTTATATCGATCTCTGACAAATCAGTAGTCTCTAAAATTACCTTTGCCTCCAGATGTCTAGTCCCAAACCTATTGACAAAGGCTTGATATTCCTCATAGATGCTTTGCTCTTCTTTAGTTAGTTCGTTTGCTTCCTTGGCTGCAAGCATATCAACTAAATAAATGTCTTTGACACATACCCATCCATGTGGAGTTAGTACTTCAACAGGTACAGGAGAAGCTTTCAAGGTCGCTTGTCCCTTACCATCATGAACACGTGATGAAAAAAATCTCACCTGCAAAGGATTTGATTCTGCTCTTTTTTCTTCTGACACAGAAAGCACTTGCTGAATAGCAACTGACCTTGCTTGTCTTTTGGAAACGCTTCTTTTATTCGGAGCACTCCGTTTCTGAGGAGCACTCCGTTTCTGAGGAGCATTCCTCAGTTCTTCTTGAATAGCGGGAGTTACTCCGCCGTTCATGGCCTCCTTTATAAACTGGCGGATTTCTTTTGCTAGCTGTTCATTTATAGCACCTGCCAATTCAGCTCACCTCCTACATTAGGCCGTAACGGGGAATGAAACTCGTCAGCGATAAGTCCATTCACCCTAATTTGTAATTTTCCATCTAATTTTTTATCACTAACTAACCATAAATTCATATAAAAGGGAGACTGAAACGGAATGCAGCAAATTGCCTTAAAATGAATCGTCACATCATCTACTAGAAAAGTAGATTTGTATCCAAAATTGTATTGGGTAATCGTACTGCTAAGATTGCCCCCATTACCAAGAGCTATAGGACTAAAGTTAGCCAACCCTCTGGCTTCTGCATCTTTATACGAAATAATATCTGTGTAGGTATTCTGAATGTTTCCAGTTAGATAATAATCTTTATCGGGTGTCGAATAGGTAACATCAATAATTCGCCCTGCTAGATTAAACGTCCCGTCCTTTTCAAAGAAAAGCTTCTGGCCATGACCAACCAGCCCGAAACGTATTAGCTTGTTTCTTTGAATACGATAGAAATTATTCTCCTGTTTGGTAGTAAAATCAAACTCAGCTAGGTGAGTACCATCAACATACTCACCTAACCAAATGAAATCCTGTGCGACAGGCGAATAGCCGTTACAACGAGAAAACACGGTAAAAGTCCCCCTCCATTGTATTGGATGTAAGAATAAACATCCTCACTAGATATAGCGATAAGCTACCCGAGTCAAGAAATTGACATTACCTGCTGTAGCAAGTGGAGGCACATTGGCACGCAGTGTAACCTCTACAAAATTTCCTTTTGAATTCACAGTCGAACCATCATTTTGGACACCCAGAATCTCCTGATTGTTTGGTGAATAGGTTCCTGTTGGATTGGTTGTATTGCCGCCTGGCTGAATAGCTTTCGTTACAGGGCCGCCAATTTTAGAGAAATTACTGTCTTTCATGCTATCAACACGAACTTCAATCCATGTGCCGATTACCAAATCTCCCGTGTCGCCACCTGCACTATCTTTCGTTGTGATCGTGCAATCCGTCATGGTGGAGACATCTGCCGTACCTCCACGGTTATTCCAGATTAACACCCCGAGCGCCGGTGAAATTGACCCGGCATCAATGGTGCCGATCTCCCATTTTGTTAATTGTGTTACATTATCAGTCTTATACCACGATACTGCTGGTGCTGGCATGTGAAAACCTCCTTGAGAGTGTTTAAAACACACTTGTTATACCTTTAATATAAGTTATTCACATGAAACCTTAACAAAAGCGTAGAAACGAAATTCAAGCAATTATGCAAAACACAATTGATGAGCTAGTAATGAGAAGTACCTAAGTGATTAAACTGCTTTTTTCATACAGCAAAAAAGACCCTCTGTTGAGAGAGTCCTTTCGTTACTTTATATTTTTCAGTAGGCAATCGAATTCAGCTAGACGGATTTTTTATACCTGATATAGAGTAGATCAGGAATTCCATCTGTTACTTTTAAAGCATCTGGAGCAAAATCAATGCCGACAATTCTGTTAGAAGCATCTCGTTTAAATTCAAAGTTAACCGTAGGCACTTGGATTTGACCATTAATCGCTACTAAAACAGATTTGTCCTTTGCCAATCCTTTTGTAAGAGAATAATTTGTTTCTCCGCCTTTTGCTTCGTAAAACTCTTCTTCCTCTTCCGTTTCAAGCAGTAAGATGCGATCATCGAGCTCTTTTGTGCGAATATCTGTCTTATTTTCCATATCAACGAGACGTTCCTTCAGACTAGTAAAGCTCGCTTTCGGAAACAAGCCATTTTTCGATTCCACGTCACGGTTGTGGGCATCTACAACCTCTTTATCAGAACCATGCTCTACGGCTTTTAAACGATTTGCCAGATCTGTCAGCACTGTCTGAACAGTAAGGCCTGTGTAGCTTGGATCGTTAACAACTCCAATCAGGGAAGCGCCGGTGGGAGCAGCAAGATCATCGCGAATTGCCTTATCGGCATTCTTACGCGCGCTTTCCTCGTCAGCAATTTGTTGGACTAGGGATGTACCCAGATTAGCATTTCCATCGTTATCAAGCGTACCGCCCTTACCATAGATATCCTTCATAAGTTGTACCAGATTCATGTATGCTCTAGCATCTGTGGCGCCTTCTACAAAGCCTCCGCCACCTTTAACAATCGCATCTACAGGAATAACAGATAGATTTGTACGGATAACAAAGCGATAATCAATATTTTCCGCTTTTTTATCAAACGTATACGGCTGCTCTGCTCCTTTTTCCATACTAAAGAATTTAAGAGTAAATACTCCGCCTGCTTCTTCCAGACGACCATACACTACATCAGAATCAGCATCCCCGATAGGTGTATCGCTTCCCGTCAATCGAAGCTGAACCTTTTCCGTTAAGACAACCCCTTCTACGTTCACTCCCGTCGAGATGTTTCGAGCACCAATGTCAGCCGTAACATCAATCTGAGAAACTCCTTTTACTTCTTTGTTGTTTGCCTGTACAAATACATCAATCTTGGTGTCTTCTAGAATTTCCCGGTGATTGTGAAATTGAATATCCAGGTATGTTTCACTAATTTTGTTAGCAGTATCAAAATGATTATTTCGCATAATCTTATTGTGAAACTGCTCACCGCGTAATCTAGCAATCCCTCTTGTTCCAGCCATTTATAATCACCTCTTTTGAAATATTCACAATCATTATAGGTATAAAGGACTGGATATTCTCTAAAAATGGTAATATTAGATGATAACCTTTATTTCAATGGTTACGCCTTCAATGCCTTCGCCGAGTTCTGCAACATGAATTCGAAAATGGTCATCCTTTAAAATTGTATCCTCGGCTAATGTATAGGTAGGTTGAGCTGTTTTTGAAGACTTTTCGTTTTTGTCTATGACAAGATTATCCTGGAAAATATTTTTCCAGGATGGAGTGCTGTCATAATTGTCTTGCGTACATTTTTCGATTTCAAATACTGTTTTTCCGTTGCCTGATTTAGCACAAGAAGCGTATACTTCCTGAATCTTTCCATCAAATGGGAACCTTATTTCAAGCTTTGCAACTCCTAAAAAGACCCGATTTAATACAAATACCATCGTTTTTACCTCGACTCTTTCCTGTATATGATCAAGTCTGTCGTCAATAGAGTAGAAAGGCAGGTCATTCGTTTTATATCTTCTTGCTGAAATAATTTCTTCTTCTAATCTTTTAAATCTTAAATCATCGATACCACTCCCGCTTCCTTGGCGATATTCAGGTTTCCAGGTACGTATAAATATCTCGTCGCCAAGCATCAGCGGAACAGCTTGTCCCTTCAATGGATGGTTTTCTGGATAAACACCTAAATCGAGACGAATCATATATTCATTGATTTCTTCATACCCACCATCTGCAAGTATGTGCTGACCATTAAAAAATACGTCCAGCATTTTCGTACCCATTTGATAAGGATGTGTTAACTGAATAAATAACCCGCGATTGAGATCCAAATAAGCTTGGTCTACAATGATCTCTTGTTCCTTCCAATATAGATATTCGTTTCCATATCGACGTAGATTCATTTTAGTTCCTGCCATGCCCAAAACACCTCCTTACAAATGGTTAATATCCAGAATAAAATGCAACGGCTTTAATCCGAAGCGTTCGCTTTTTTTCTCTACCCTCATCCAAAACTTCTTACTAGCAAGCGGGGCTAGATCTCCCATGTCAAGGGTTTGAGAATATTTGTTCGTCGGCATATTTGATCCGTCGTCATGACAAATATCAGCCCACTCATATCCAAATTCCTCTAAGTATTTTAAAATACTCATAGATATGTTTGTTGCTGCTTTATTAGATGACGGATTGGAAAGCTCCATTTGAACGATAATTGTTTTATCATACATCGTACCTAAATAGGTTGCTCCTGTAGGGCTTAGTTCAACGCCTTTCCACATGACACGTAAATCTGTCCCGTATAAAAAAACATCCCCACCATACATATCAACGGGTCCTAGACTCGACAAGAGGGTACCTGTAGAATCATAAATTCGAATTATCCCGTGGTAGGACAACATCGGGAGTTCTAGCTCAACTCCTGTCCAGTTTTCTTCCAAGGTCGAAGAGGCGACGGTATACCCATCTTTGTCACATAAAAACACAGAAAAGCCTGGTGGCAGATTCCCAATCGTAATTTTGCTGTCTTTGCATACAACTAACCGATCAATGTTTACATTCTGATAGCCTGATGATGAAGAATTCTTGACAACGACCCCCATCTTTTCAGCCACTATACTATCTGTATCAAATATTTCCCACCCATATCCTCGATTAGCAAAAAAAGTCCATTTGTTTCCTTTTTTACAGACTCGCCATTTGCTATATTCCGTTCCTGTTGTATCTCTGCTTTCAAGAAACTCTAGTCGATGATAACCATCCTGCCAAATCAGAATGCCGCCTTCATCACCAAGCTCCACTGGGACATAATCAGCTATTACCTCAAACATTAGGGTATGTTCTGCTGGTACATCGAATAGTACTGAGGTTTCCAAATCTGAATGAGCCATAACAAGCTGATTTTTATTGCGATCAAGTGAGCAGGCACCGCTTGGAGATAAGTTGTAACGGGAGTGAATACTCCCGTTATCAAACCTATCATCAAAAATTAAACCACTCCATTTCTTGTAAATTCCCATAAATTCCCCTACCTTGTTTTCTTCCAGTTCCATATGCTCCAGGAAGCAATTTTACCAAGAATCATCCAAATTTTTCGTTTTGGTGAAGTCGGGATGGTTTCATTGGTAGCTCTCGATCCATGTTCTAGAACTGTATTTATCTTTTTGTTCGGTCTTCTTGCTTCCTCAGGCTGAATCAGATCTGTTATCATTACATTCTTTTTGCGTTTACCCTTCAAAGCATAAAACAAGAGGGTTGGATAGACTCGTTTACGTCTTCCGGACACTTCTTCTATTTGCAGATGCGTTACAACACGTTTTTTCTTCCGCACACTATCTGAGTGAATGTGAACGTGGCTGTCCTGAGTCATTGTAATAGAATCAGCCTTAGTCTCCTGAGTAACAGTGGTTTGAGTAGATCCACCGTCAGTTGTTGCATGTACTTGACGGTGTAAAACCCCTAACTTGTTACTTCCGTTCATATAAGATTCTTCAAGCTTTTGGGTAACACTGATTGAAATGGTATCCGCTCCGGAGCTTTCAGCGGTTTCCATACGCGCGTCATAGATGCTGTCTCCTACTTGCATCGTCATTTCTTCTATAACAGTAGTCAAACCTTTATCAGAGGAAGCTAACTCACCATTATGGAGGTTCACGTTGTCTAATTTATTATTTTCTCCTGATTCCAGACCACTTGAAATAGCATCTATTGTAAGCTGTTGTCTATTGCCACTATTCCACTCAACAAAACTAGATTCATCGGTGGATTTTTGTACAGATGCCATATTATTTACAGAAGTATAGGTATTCAGGATTTTTTCTTTATAGACGCCTGATTCCATGTTACTCGTCTCGGCATCATAATTAAGATCATATGCTCCTGATTCTAGCTTATCTACAGATAGATTATTGTAATCTATTACATAATCGGCCGTTTCTGGCTGTTGCTCTGATGATTCGTAATTTTTTACATAGGCGGCCGTTTCCGGGTGCTGGTCTAACGCTTCATAGTTGGTTACATAGGCAGCCGTTTCTGGGTGCTGGTCTAACGCTTCATAGTTGGTTGCATAGGCGGCCGTTTCCGGGTGCTGGTCTAACGCTTCATAGTTGGTTACATAGGCAGCCGTTTCTGGGTGCTGGTCTAACGCTTCATAGTTGGTTGCATAGGCAGCTGTTTCTGGGTGCTGGTCTAAGGCTTCATAGTTGGTTACATAGGCAGCCGTTTCTGGGTGCTGGTCTAAGGCTTCATAGTTGGTTACATAGGCAGCCGTTTCTGGGTGCTGGTCTAAGGCTTCATAGTTGGTTACATAGGCAGCCGTTTCTGACTGCTGGTCTAAGGCTTCATAGTTGGTTACATAGGCAGCAGCCGTTTCCGGATGCTGGTCTAAGGCTTCATAGTTGGTTACATAGGCAGCCGTTTCCAGTTTCTGGTCTAAGGATTCATAGTCGGTTACATAATCGGCCGTTTCTGGGTGCTGGTCTAACGCTTCATAGTTGGTTACATAGGCAGCTGTTTCCGGGTGCTGGTCTAACGCTTCATAGTTGGTTACATAGGCAGCAGCCGTTTCCGGATGCTGGTCTAAGGATTCATAGTCGGTTACATAATCGGCCGTTTCTGGGTGTTGCTCAGAGGCTTCGTAGCTTGTTACACGATTAGCCGTTTCTGGACGTTTCGCTGATGTTTTGTAATTCGTAAGATAATCAGCGGTTTCAGTCGAGTCTACTCTGCTGGAATCCTCTGCTAGAGAAGAGGCAGCCTCTGTTAAGAAAACAAACACTCCATTATCGGTATTCTCTCGTTCGGATAATTTCGTGAAATCAAGAATACCATCAGCATAAACAGCCTTTGTTCCTAGCCCCTTGTTTTCCAACATAGCAAACGGGAAATCTGTCCCTTCGCGGGTTCTCTCGCCTTCTTCTACCACAGCATCCCCGCCTGTAGTTGTATGTGCTGTAAGCTGTGGTTGATATTCACTTTCCCGGTCTATCCGTTTGTCAACCCATAATATGAATTCTTGCTGCGTATCTTCAGTATATCCACTAAAGCCTTTAGCACTTTTCTCAAGCTCTGCATAAGCATGTATACCATCATCGGTTATCGCTTCACTGCCAGAATTAATATCAGGCCCGCACGTTTTTTCGAGCATAAGAGCTTCTTCTACGTGATTTTTATTTCCTGTTACTAACCACAATGCATTTTCTCCTGCTGTATCACTGATAAAATTTGCTTTTGTATAATTCAGCGGCGTATCGGAAGCAGGGTCTTTTTCTACCTCTGCTAACAGGAATTGATGGTGGCGATCCAGCTCACGAACGAACCCTCTATTCGATGAAATCAGCTCTTCCAGATCAATCCTTCGATTTTGGCTCTTTGTTACAAAGACAGCATCATCGACGTTCAAAGGCAAATAGTTGTTCATTAAACCATGGACTATGCTTCCTGACTCATCTGAGTATTGCGTACGTGCAGACTGACCCAATAGGAATTTAGTAGTGTTTGCTAGCTGGTTAGCCTTGCTATGCTCTTTAGATACAAAACAACTTGCAGTAGCTTCTACTCCCCTAGTGCTGACAGACGCATCCATTTGTTTGTCTTCTAAGCCATTAGCTTTTATCTGGTTTTGTCCGAGATCTTCTCTTTCTATCTGGACATCCTTGGTATAAGCAGCCAGACATTGTGTGAATTTTTGCATTCCCGCTTCTGAGTATTGACTGCTATTCCCCTTCATAAGGTGCTGTATTACTGATTGTGAGACTGAATGAATATCGACATCTGAAGTAGCTTGCATTACCGTATGCCTAATCACATTTTCCATGCCTGCTTCAATCATTTTAAAAGCTTGGACACCATGCATAATTTCTAATAAACGACTCATCTTACTTATCTCAGGATTTTGGGCTAATATACTTTTTAATCCTTCTACAGCGTGGAATGTTTGCTGATCGACACCCTTATCAATTCCCAGGTTTGAGACAGACAATTTATCTAACGTTCCCCCACCGTCTCGTTTTACATGACTTTGTATGAAATCCAAAACATGTCCAGGTACATTTTCAGAAGCTAATCCATTTATTACTTTCTGAGGCAGCTTTGCATCTGCTTGTATTGATAACGAATCACTTGCAGAAAAAGAACTAATAGAATATATATCTTTGTTTTCTTTTCTACTAAGATGAAGTAAGGTTTCAATTACGATTTGTTCCTTCTTGTCAAAAACAGGCTTTGCTGCTTTTTTATCTGTACAATCTGCTAGATAAGAGGCGCGCCTTGCTGGATCAGGAACGTCATGCAATGTATCAGCATCATAGATGGATTTCCTATATCCAAGAGCATTTTGTTCCCCTTTTGCGTCAAGCATCTCCCCGTGAATACGGACAGCAGCTTTACTCCCTTGATTCTCTAGACCGTAATCCATTTTACTAGTCAGATATTTCTTTTGTAGCTCGCCTTCTTTTTCGTAGAGAATATTTTGGTGAAGGAGCATTTCCTCACTTTCATAGGTTGGCGTCTTCCTTTTACTATTCGTCAGTTGATTAGGATGTGAAGCATCTACCTTTTTGGGGGTGGATGCAAAATCTTGACTTTCCACCGTTGCTTTGTAGGTATTTAAGATTTTATCTGCTGAAGAAGTGGCGTCTGTTTGAGCATGCTGGTCATATCCTACAGCTCGAAAAGCATGCTGATTTTGAACCTCTAGGCTTGGTGATCCATAGATAAATGAGGACTGACAAACAGGAACGAGTGTCTCTGATAAGACCGTTCGTTCGTGATTAGCATGTAAAATAGAATCAGCTTTTGTAGTTCTGTCGATCTGTTCCTGGACATTCAAAAATGGTGTTCCTTGATACAGGTCATGATGATTGCACTCTTTCCCTGCATACTCCCCGTTACTGTATTTATAGATGTCCAAAAAATAGGATACGACATTACCAAAAGCTAGCTCTGCTTCTACTCCCTCCACTTCTGTCACGTTAGAAGCCAACTTTATATTTTTTCCAAGCAGACCGGTCGCAGAGTTTGAGACTTTATTTGCTGTCGTGTAGGTATCCAATTTTAGGCTTCTATAAGTACTGTTAACAGGGGCTGTTACATGGTATTTAGTATTTCTGGTCCCATTAAACACTGTGTCTATACCAAACGCCAGTTCATAGCCCTTTTTAGAAAAAAGGGCGGTGAAACTGATAAGGTAAGATTTTTTACCGTTCAGCACACCGCCAACCTCCCCCGCCTTATTAGCTGTTTTTAACAAGTGTATCTTTTAGGATACCAAGACCGATAGGTGCAAACGGGCTAATGGTCGCTAACGTTAACGGACATACAGGCGTATCTGCTAACGTATAGCGATACAACTGCTTATAGTCATAAGTAGCAAATACTTCTGCATCCTTTGCAGGTTCTTTTCCGTCTAAGAACACGATTCTCTTTGTTTCAAAATCAAGCGTATAGTCTTTACCGAGCACCATCAACGCACAATCTACCTTTACCTCAAGCTTGAACGGGGTTCCATCATCTTTTAGTGAAGGCTGATGGGATAGATGGAATGTTTTTTTAACTCCATCACCTTTACCTAGATCTTCATTTTCAGAAATTTCAATCACCTCAAGCTCGTCCAATTGGGAGATATTTTTAGGGTGGATAGCATAGCACTCATCTAGCTTACCAACAAAACCATCGTTAGGATGAACGACATACATTGGGGAAATATGATATTTCCCGCTATAAACAGATGGATTAAAGCGCGACTCACCTTCATCGACCATTTTGTCATGCGTAATAAACGCAAGATAATGCTCCTGATAGTACGTACCACCAATAGACTGCTGCAACTGAACGCTACTATTGCCATTAGAGGTATGGTTGCCATAGTCAACAAATAGCGCCCCTAGCTTCATATCCTTTTTCCATTTAATCTCATCTTTTTGACGGCATCCTGATAGAATCACATGATTTTTACGAGGAGATTTGCCAAGCGTAGTCATACGTCCAATATATAAAGGAGCATAATAGGTGTTCTCGGGACCCGCTGTTGGATCAGGCCGCAAGAATAAAACGATACGATCCTTTGTCATATTTCCCCAATAAAACATTGTTGAGTCACGTTGCCAACCACGATCAAAATGATCTAAAGGTGTGAAGGACAAGGCAGTTGGCATAGATGGATAAATATACGTAATAGCGGAATATACACCATCCATCATAGATTTTCCGTCATCTGGATCAAATTTTTTCACTAAGATATCGCCATAGTTAATTGTTTTTGTCCCTGTTCCAACTAACACGCGTACATAAGAAGCATGCAGCTCCGCACCTAAATCAGGGGCTGGACGAGTTGAAAGAATTTTGATTGTATTGGTCGTATAATCTACCTCGTACTCATCAGACGAGATTTCAACCTGATTAATATAAAGACGTACAGTTCCTTCCTTAATCGTAGCCACTGTAGGAATCTGGAAGCTTCGTTTAGCCCCGTCTCCATCAGGTAAAATGGATTCAGGATCACCCACTTTTACATTGCCATCCATACCTTGCACAATTTTCTCACTTCGAACATCATCATAGGTAAAGAAATACAATCTTTTCGGCATATCAGGTGCATTTGGTGCTGGAGCATAGGAAACCGTGAATTTATCATTTGGGTCTGCTGGAGCCGTAAGAGTAATCACTCCAGTAAAGTCCTCTACCTTGTACTCAGTTTTATCAACAAATACACCATTTTTGTAAAGCATTAATGAGCCTTTTTCAATAGGGTACACTATTACTTGCATTTGGGTCGTTGAACCTGGTAGGAATGCAGCTTCACCTAACACTGAGTTTTGTGAAATATAATCTACTTCACCAGGCTTCTTGAATTTGCCACCATAACCATAAACCATGCCAAAATTTCGAACCTGACCATCACTTCCAACAGATCGAAACAATCTTACATCTGCAAATTTAGTTGTCACTTTCTTTGCCTGATCTGTTACTGCACGATATTTCACATAAGTTTGCCAGCCATGCTCATTAAATAATTTTTCCAGTTTATCAGGAAACAATTGAATGGTAGAATCTCCATCAAACCATGCCATTACGCATTCACCTCTCTACGTGTTTTACCTAGTCCTAAGGAGTAGGGATTTCTTTTCCTTCTTTATCAACCGTGTTCAGATACAAACCAATTCCCGCTGGTCGGAACTGAGTCCCTGGCTTTTTGGTAAGAGGAGAAACACCTTCGACCATGAAATAACGATATACGTCAAATTCGTCTGGGCAATGAGCTTTTTTAACCCGTAATTTATTTGCATGAAAGGAGAACGCAGCCAAAGCGATGGTGTCTTTTAACGTTCCACGCACACCCTCCTCAGGATGAATTACGTATACCTTGGAGGTGTGAACCTTGCTACTATATCGAGATGGATTAAAATTGTATTTATATAAAGGATTTTCTGCGTTATTCCAAGCTCGCGGGTAATCTCGTTTTCCATCGACTGAAGATCGTGCTGGAGGCATCTGATTAGGTGGTGCATTCCAAGACAAATAGTGCGCCTGATAGCGAGCACCCAGCTTACCGCGATGCACACATACGTTATCCAGCCCGTTAGCAGGGAATTTTGGATATGATTTTAACAACGGCATAATATTAGGTTGACGAGTAGCTGTATTGTCGTAATCATATTCCGTAATATCTTTGAGATTTTTCTCAATAGGTACACTGCCTACAAACAAAGCGTAAGCATTGTCTCCCTCTTCAATCGGGTCCAGCTTTCCAAAGTAAAATGGAATGCTTGGGACTAAGTTCCCTTCAGGTGCGGGCACATTATCACATTGCATCACAAAGAATAGATTCGTTTTAGACAGAGTCCCTTTGATTGATATTTCAGAATCAGCCCACCAGTTCGTAAACTGGACAGCAGAATTGTAAGAGGGTTCGAAATATTTCTCCAATAAATTGGTGCGAAGACCTGCCTGCATGACAGGTGATTGCATTCGGCTTCCCTCAGCCTTTTCAATTGTGAATACCACATTTGATGACCCAGAATCGCTCCATTTACTGGATTCCACCTCAATATCGACTGCTGCACGCAATTGTTCCTTTTCTAGACTTGTATCCCAAGCCAAGACAATATCAGGATAATTCTGAGTCAAGCCCTTTAGGTCTTCAACCATATAAACAAATAATGTTTGAGGGGAACGATATTTTCTAAATTCGTTTGTTGTCCAATCAGCAAAGTCAGCAAAGGCATCTTTATCAGGTCTGAACTTATACTCAAGTAGTTTTGGACTCCAAGATCCAGCGATAGCAATCCCGAACATCTTATTTTCCTGATTGGCATAAATAAAGTGCTCGGCAACCGTTATTCGATATGCTGTGCTGGGTGTTTTCGTCGATCGCGGGTTTGTTAAGCTTGCATCAAAAATAACCTTCTTAAAGTTCGCCACAACCTTCCAGCCTGCTGTTGCGAGCAGATCACCTAATCGAGCTTGTAAATCAGACTCTGTTACTTTTGGTGAAAAAGTAGCAGCAGTCGTGTCAATGAAAGGCATATCATACACCCCTTATATGTTTTATTTAACTCCCCTACTCTTATGGACTAGGGCAATGCACCAAGTATTCCCATTGCGTACCCGAGCTGCTTGATGATACGACGACTTTAATCTGGGTTATTCCACCAAATGGGTTATATTGAAACGACAGGCTCCCTTTGTTACTTACTTCGCCATGAGTACTAGCCACTAGAGTATCTTGATAAAAGACATCCATACGATCAGGTACTCCGTACATGTCGTATTCAATAACGACATTTCCTCCGTTGGAACCAAGCTCATGATATTTTTCCGTCCGCTGTCCTCCACCTGATTCTGCCAGCTTGCCACATTTTTGCGTATTTGGAGGTGGGGGTGGCGGAGGAGGTGGTGGGGGTGGTGGCGGCTCTATAACCTCAATCGTTGCCGTCGCTTTCCCTTTTTGCCCCTGTTCATTTACAATTGTTAAGGTTACCGTGTAGGTTCCACTCTGTTTGAATGTAAATTGAGCATGGTCTACTGAATAACTCCCCTTATGGTGGTCTCCTGAACCATTCCACTCAAAATGAAGTATGGGTGAATGCCTACTATAACTTGATGTAAAGTTAACAGACTCCCCAGTCTTAATTCGCGAAAAAGAGGGGGCAATGGTTACCACGAATGGCGGTGGCGGCGGTGGATCGGGAGGTATTGGCGGAAGCGTGATGTTTCCATCTTTTAAAATCCCGAGTCCTGCTGGACGAAAAGGAGTTCCAGGCCGTTTCGTCATGGGGGAAATTCCCTCTACCAAATAGTAGGAATAGATTAGGTATTTATGATTTCCGTCTACATCGCAGTATTGATCGGCTACAGCTAATTCATCACCATTCATTATAGTTAAGGGAGATACAAAAATAACATGTCGCAGCGTTCCATGAGCTCCATCCTCAGGATGAATTAGCATAGCTTTAGATGCATGTGCTTTTTCACTGTATCTGGAAGGATTGAATTGATACTTGTATAGCTCTTGCATATAATTGTTCCAAGCCCGTGGATGTTTTTCTTTTTTCTTAGTTTCACGCAAAGGTGGCATACTATTAGGTGGAACATTCCAAGAAAAATAATAGGACTGATAACGTGCACCGTACTTGGTTCTTTTGACCATGACAGAATCAATTCCGTTACTCGCATGGACTGGATATTCCTTTAAAATAGGCAGCAGGGTATCTTGCCAGTTAGCATCGTCGTAATCATCATAGTCAAATGCGGCAGAAGCCCTTAGTGCATTGTCTGCGCTAGCGCCCTTTTTACTTAAAGCAGACCCCGCGAACAAAGCTGCGGGCTTGCCACCTTTATCTGTATAAATAATAAAATCCAGCCATATGCGGGCTGATACAGGAGGATAAGCATTCACTCCAGCGGTACTCTGAACCTCTATCGTAATCGTGCTCTTATCCTCAATTCCAAACACATCAAACTCTCCCAGGTACTCTGCATCCGCTTTTATATCAACAGGTTTTTGATAGTCGGTTGTATGAAAAACACCTACCTCTACCCCTTCAACAGATACCTTTACAAGCTCACCTTCATCTCCATTTACATCTCCAGATAACCAAACTTTGACCTTTGATCCCTTTGAATTCATGGGATTATTGGATACAATGGTCATCTTTTTCCCAGTGGCTTGGTCCAGCTCAAAGACAAGCTCTCGCTTCAACACTTCCTCCGTCTCGCCTTCCACATCAAAATCCCCCATATAAAGAGGAATAGCCGGTACCGCATTACTGTTCCAAACAGGTGCGGTATCAGAAGTAATGATAAACATCAGGGACTTACCATCCACAAAGCCTTTAACAAACACTTTGCTATCGCTCCACCAATTGGTGTATTTAACTTGTAATCCATGGCTATCTCCAATGCTTTCTAGCTGTGGAATGCGGGTTCTTGTAGTAACAATGGGAGACTGATAAAATTGCGGATATTGCTCTGTAACCTTGAATTGCAAGGCTTGTGACTTGGCCTGTAATCCCCACATCGCGGCCTGAACCTCTACATCCAGTGCGACCCTTTGGAACTCTTTTGGATCTTGCCAGCCTACTATCATATTTCCGCCTAAAATAAATTTATCAAGCTGATAGAAATACAACGTATGCCGTTCATACAGGTCTTCTTCCTCCACTTTTTTAATTGCCCATGAAAAAATGCCTGTATCATGTGGCATAAGCTGGGTACCCCAATCTGCAGATGGATGATAAACAGCGAAGGGCACTCTCTCACCTGTGTTATAAATTTGTTCCTTAACCTTTCCAAGCACCGCCATCCCAAACAAATTTCCGGAGATGTTTCGTACGATATAGTGTTTAGCGACGTAAAACTCAAACTCATCTGAGCCATCTATCTCACTGTAGTAAATGGCAGCTTGTCCCTGTACACCTGGCTCGAATTCAATTCGTAAACCGCCATTTGCCTTATCCATAACGCTATAATAGGTACTAGGCATCAATTCTCCATCCAAATAAATATAAAAATCATCTGGATATGCTAGCTTGGGAATATCGACATAGGGGCGAGCCAAAGGTAAAAAGAAACGAACAATCGTTGGTTTGGTCAGTCGCGGCGCATACACTACTTTGTGAAATTCAGCCTCCTTCCTCCAACCATTTGCTATACATAGATCCGCTAAGCCTTCAAGCAAATGTTTTTCGGTCAGCATAACATCAAGCCAAGGGTGAGCATCAGACATATAATCTCCTCCCTTCCTACCTCAGCATTTGGTAATTCACCCAAATATATTTATTTTTTCCACCCTCATTAAAAAATTCAAAATAGAATGTACCCCCTGCCTTACATGGTATAAGAGCTGTTAAATACATTCCCTCAGGTAAATCCTTTGTATAAATGTTCTTGCAAACCAATTGATTGTTTACGTAAAAATTCCAAAAATCCTTTGCTTCATATTGAGAAGACCCAACAGCAATAGAAAGTAGCTCACTATCCTCAGCAATAGCTAACGCATGATCTGTCTTGCCAAGACCTTTGGAGGTCAGAATGATCCCCTCAATATAAGGAGTTGTTTTCGTTGGCATAAAAGGCGGATCGAGCCTTCCGCCAACTACATAACTAGCAAAATGAGCACCACTCGCCAACACCTACACCGCCCTTACATATTCAAGTTTAAGACTCTTAAACAAACCGTTTTCACGAATAATACTGCCCTGAATCGCTCTAAATGCTTGAATGTCTGTCTCCTTCTCCAGCTCCTCATTTACGATGGAGGATTGCTCTACTTCAATTAAAAAGCCCGTGATTATTAAGCTATCATCACGTTCAAGACTGAGCTTTTCAATTGTCCCATTGTCATATGTATAAATAACGGTAGTAACCAGTGACGGATGCGATGTTAATTCTCGCAATACCTCAACACTTACAACCTCAGGCTCCCTCTGGCTCTGGACAATGGTTAAATCATCCCCACCTGCGTATAGCCCCCCTTTTTTCAGCTCTCTTCTAATCAGGTCTATAATGGGGAAAACTTCATTTGCGTTTGTAAAGTTACGATTGAACATCATAAACACCTCGGCTTCTATTTCAATATAAGAAAAAGCAAGGAACAGTTATCGTTTGATACGTAAACTTTCCTTGCTTTTTTTATGGAGATGTCATTCAAGTACGCTGAGTCTTTATACTATTTAGGCTGTGGCAAAGAGTGCCAGGTTAGTTCCAAAAAGTTCACCATGCCGCTTTCATTGCCAACAAGTCTGTTTCCTTTGATCAGATAGTAGCCTGCTGTGTACGTATTTTGATCATACACGTAACAGCCATCCAGCAATTCAATACATGGATTGCCTTTTACTACTACATTTTTTGTACGTGCTTGACGTTTCATATCAAAGAAAACCTTTTTGGCAATCTCTTCCTTCAGCCCTCTCATGGTAGCTCCATCCTTTTCCTCAATCCAAGCCATATGCATACCTGCTGTTCGAATATTCCCTTTCGTGGCCACCAATAAACTCTTATCAAAAAAATGCTCAACCAAGCCTGCTGAGCCCGAAATCATCAGGTGATTTCGGATTCGCGAATAGTCCGTAGAGGAGGTCATTTCTAGCAAATTGTTACTATCGACAAACTCCCATTTCGCTGAATCTATCATTTGCCATTGGGGGACATCTAGGAAGGAAAGACGTTTTACATGAAAGGTTCCATATCTATCACAATAGGCTCTGTAGGGCATATCTTGTAGCAATGACTGAATAGCATCTGCCGCTCTGGTCCCTGGCTGGAAGGTGACGGACGCAACAAATGGATTTTGCCAGCCTCCCACTGTTTTCACACTTTCCTGAGTCACTGCTTCTAATTCATTTGTCTTTTTATTAAATTTCATAAAGGTGCTCTTCCCTTTATTTACATCAATATAGACTGTATCCTCAATTTCATAATCCGGGTATTTGGTATCTTCATAATGAACCCGCCAATTGCTTAATCCAGCAGTCACTGCGATATCTTCAACAATACTAGATTTTAGCCAGGCATATGCTCCGCCATCACCTGCATACGCTTCTTCTGGCGGATAGGACATCGGTTTATAAAAGACAAATTCTTCCAACACATCGTACCGATCAACACAATGAAAGGTGATCGTTTTAGCCTCGGCGTCCTCTTCAATTTCACCCTTAATCAGTCCTGTAAAAATGCGAACCACATCTTCCCCATAGCCAGCATAAATTCGAATAGGCGTCCCTTCACTAATAACATGGCGCATTTCGCCCTCCTCCCAATAAGAATAGGGAGACGGAAGGCTTTTATAGGTGTCAGGAAAAATCGTATTTCTCTCAAATGTAGGTGAGTATTTCCCCGTTGCGTTATTTAACGTAATAGCAGCAGTTGTAGAGGAGGTATCTAGATGTGAGTTTACCTCCCATGAGATGATGTCATCTTCTAAAACGAACGTATCCTCGTATTGAAAGCTCCCCACCTCATACCACTTTTCTTTGTACGTATTTTCAATGTGAGTAGCAAACTGTTCGATAGCATAATTATTGAACGCATACCTTACATCAGCAAGGTGTATCGCCCCCTTTGTAACGGCGAACAAAATACGGTTTGTCCCATAAGGAACCGCTGTCCCGCGCACTCCCGTATTTTCCCATTTTTCTTGATCATCAGGGAGCTGCTTCTTAACATACACATACACATCCATATCCGTTTCGTTATGACAAACAACAACATACTCTACAAAATCCTTTTTATTGTCCACTTGGTATGCTCCGCCATTGGTACTGATCCCCGCGTCGGTAATCTCGATTTGATAACCTTTTTTTCCATCCGAGATATATACCTTTCCTTGGGAAGCTTTATCAACCTTAACCTTAAATTGAATGGTAAATGGGAAGCTTTTCACCCTGCCCACTCGTTCTAGACCTGCTTCTTTTCCGTTAGACGTAATGGTTTGATATGCACCATTATCCTTAATATCTGCTTGCTGATACATAATCCAATTCTTCGCAGAACTCATTGTATCTTCATAATCCCATACCGTTTTCCTGTTAATTGATTCTACATCGAATTCACGAGCTTTTAGGAAAAGAATGCCAAAACGTCCAGTAGAAGCTTTGGAAGGATTGGATAAAGAAAATTCGATTTTGTGTTTTCCTTTTGGGACAGGAATAGATGGTGGATATGCTATACCATACTTGGCATTTATACCCTTTATCGTAGCTACTGTGACCCCATCAGCCTTGACCTGAACCACATCTTCCAATTCCAGATTGGCCATGTAAGCCCAGCCTAAACTGCCAGCCTTAAACCAGTCATGCTCAAATGTAAACTTTTTAATCTGTCCGGCCGCATTGGTTTTCTTAAATCCTAGAAGATGATAGGATTTATTGTGTGAATCGTAGTCCATGTACTGCTCCGCGCCTACTATCTCTGTATATTTAGCAGGGTCTAATGCCGTCTTTTTTGCAGTAAAATCCTTATGATAGGAAATCTTTTCAGTCGTCCGATTAAATTGATAGGTGGAAACGGCATGATCAATCTGACCATCTGACTTGCGCGCCCTGCCATCTCCCCAGCTTTTCACCCGAACAAGAACTTGTTTTCTGCCAAATGCCCTGCACTTTTGATCATTTTCCATTAAAATATCAATCTTATTACCCTTGATGGCTCCACCAATGTCATCAGCCAAATATTCTCCCCAGCTAACACCATCGACAATTACCTCTACTCTACTTTTTAGAGGTATGATAGAGGGATCGACAGCGATGATTTTATCATTTTTCCAGACACTAACATCCGTTCCCCCTTTTGTGATTCCTGTACACCCCGTACATTTTGCATGATAGGCAGTGGCTTCCATCGAATATTCAATAGCGGTACCTGCTGATTGCTCGGATTTTCGGGTTGGTAAAAGGATACGTGCCGGAGCCTGAATTACCTTTTCTCCCCTTAGAAATGGCTCTGGATTTAGGTCATGACCATTTTGCCTCACCTCAAAATGGAGATGGGAACCGTCACCTCCCCCTCCTTTAATCACAAGTCCCGAATTCCAGCCAATCCCAATCGGTTGCCCTGCATGAACCGTTTCCCCTTTCGTAACCAGCAGGTGGTTTGGTTTCATATGGGCATAACGAGTAGACCAACCGTTCCCGTGATCAATGTACACAGCAGCGCCGTACCCATTTATCCAGCCTGCTTGCTTGACACGGCCTCCCCATACAGCATGGATATGGTCTCCTTTTTCACAGTCCAAATCGATCCCTTTATGTCTTTTTCTAGAACACCTTGGATCAGAGTCATGCCAATCCGTAATCAGCATCCCATTTATATGAGTACTGTCATTCTTCTTACCATTCATCGTTCTACTGGACAAAATCGGCATTGACATCGTTGTATTAATCAATTCAGTCGGGGCGGTAATTGGCGTTCCATCTGTTTCATTCGTCAATGGTGTGACCCCGTCGATGGACAGCATATTTCCCACAACTGAGTCATACACGTACTGTACCGTATCATATTTTTGCCGAAATCCCGGCACGTAAGACAGCTTATCTAGCTCAATAATTACACGCGGCTGTGTTCCATACGCATTTATCCGCCTCATAATCGACTCCAGTAATCTGGAGGAAGGATAGTTTACATCACTTACAAAAGCCATTTTGCGTCACCTACCTAAACCTTTCTATTGCCCATTCAATGAATCGATTGAGAAAAACGATCGCTTCGGCACGCGTGATACATTCCTCGGGTTCAAAGCGTTCATCCTCATACAGTGGAAACGCATAGCATCCGTCCAAAAATCTTTCCTCTAAGATATCGATCACATCCGACTCGTACCACTTGTCAGAAAAGGTATTCTGATCAGCAATGTAACGAGATGGAGATGGATTTGGCTTGTACTCTTTATCTGTAAAACGATTGTAAAAGCTTTTTCTCATACGTTGCAGGAATACCATAAATTCAAATCTTCTTAATTGGACTTTTGGGAAAAATCGATCATTATAACGTACACAGCTTGACTCTACTATGACTGTGTCTGTTGTTGTTTTGAATTTTCCACCCACCTTGTAGTTATACGTCACTTTTGCCGGATAGCCATTATACATGTATGGTAGATAAACTCGTCCTGCGTGCATAACAAATACATCCCGATTAAAGCCAATCGCTTCTTTTATTTTCTGTTCTGGATGATCCCCTGGTTGAATGTCTACTAGCTTGCGCTTCAGCTTCACCCCTAAAACCGTACAAGTTTCGGGCTTTAAGCGCAAGCTAAACGTATATTGGGATTTTTTCATCACATCCGCAGATGGCATGCGGACAGCATTTTCCCCGCAGGTGCTAAAGGGAGTACGTACACAGCCTTCCTGTTTATATTTGGGCTTTCCAAAAGCAATACAGACAACTTCAATCCCACCTGACATCGGATTGGACAGCGTAATTTTCCCATTTTCTACCTTCTCGGGCTGAACCTCCACTCCATGTACGAGCACAAAAATTGGATTATCATCATGTACCTTATAATCAGGAATGAGAAATTCTTGTTGTCCATCCACGGTAACAAAACGCTTGACGATACGCTCATAGCCCTTTTCAAAAGCATCATAATACATCCCATCAATCAAGCTCTGTGTGCCTTCACCATCCAAATGAAGACGAGTAGCCTCCAGTAAGTCCCGATAAAACCAATCGAGCGGATCAATGTCAATCCAACGCCTCACCATTAATACCCCCTTAGAATCCGATCAATATGACGGTAGGTCCTCATCAAAAAGGTGATTCCTTCTGCGCGTGTACATACTTTGTCAGGTCTGAAGTAAGAAAGAGCCGCACCATCATCTTCATAGTTGGCAATTAATCCTCTCTGTTGCATTTCATCAACATATGTTTTTGCCCAATGCTTCTCCATATCAATGAATTGATTTTTATATCTGTATTCATGCTCTTGTTTCCGAATAAGAGAAAGCCCAATCGTCACAATATATTTCGTTTCCATTTCTGCTGTTCTAATGTCTGGTTCCCCGGTTAGAATCCCGACATAAATCGTCCCTTTTTCATCATAGTAACGATGCTTGGCGCCACTAAACTGTAGCCAGTCTGCAAATTCCTTTTTACTGTAAAACAATAAGGTAAGCGTCGTTGTATAATGAGAGGTTCCATGACTGATTAAACCAGCAGAAGACGACAGCGTTTGGTTTACATGTGTTTTCAGATTAGGCGAAGGCGGCTTGTAATCGTTAATAAGCTTTGCTTTTACCTCGGTAAAACGAATGCCGTTATCATAAAAGAGACGTTTTTTATATATGTAATCTTCTGAGTGAAAGCTGTTTTGCTGAGTCATATTACTACCTCCTTGTTAGAGCTATAGACTTTATGGGGGAAAATTCAGGAAAAACATGCTCGTTACTTAGTAAAAAAATACCCTACCTCAATATAAGGTAGGGCTTCATTTTCATAACAAAATATTACGGATAACTTGAACGGTAAGCAGCCGTCCCCATCAGCATTTGATCGCGTATGCTGCCTACTCGACCTGTGAATAAGCCACGGCCAATTCCGTTCCCAATCGCTGTTAATTGTGCTGCCGAGGTATTGTTGGTTACATTTGGCAATGCGATATTTACTACCACATCGCCTGAACCAACTGTAAAGGACTGATGCGTGTTTCCTCGCGTCAAATAATCATAACGGCTCATAGCTGTTATACCATCTGGCAAATTAAAGGTTCCTACAGGCGATTTCACTTCTTCAAGAATGCCGAGCTGAGCCTGTAGCGATTGTTTCGTTAAATCCCGAATTTCTTGCATATACTTCTTTTGTTCTTCCGGACTCTTTCCAACCATATCTTTCTTGTATTGCCCGATTAGCTTATTTATGTCCTGAACCTCTTGTTTAGCGGAAGCAATGCGTAGTGACCGCAGTCCAGGGGAATCATCTGGTGCTCCTCCTCGTCTTAGTTTTTCTGCCAGGTACGCATTTTCTCGACCTCCCGCTTTCTCTTCTAACTCAATCCGCTCAATGCCAATTTTTGATAACGATAGATCCTTATATCGAAGCTGTTCATTCGAAATGCTGTTATGCAAATCCTGAATGGCAAAGGCTAACTCATCCCTTTGATCCCCCTTCGCCTCCATCGCTTTTAATTCAGCAAGTCTCTTCTGTAAGTCGCTAATTTTGGAGCTTGTAATTTTTTGTAATGCACCAATATAAGCCTTAGATTGCCTGTCCATGTTGATTGCAACCATCAATTCCTTGGCTTGAGCAACTTGTTCTGTCTGCTTCAGCCTTTTTTGTATGGAAGAAAACTTTGTTTGAAATTGTCTTTGCTGTTCCAGCTTTTTGTCCATACCTATCTGCTTTTGGCCTTCTTCTTCCGTACTTTTTCGATCATCGATCAATTGCTTATAGCGCTTTTCTTCTTCCTTGTATTCTGCAGAATTTTTATTTTGAATGCTTTGCAGGCGTTTCTTAGATTCTTCAATATACTTGTCAAAAATTGCTAATTCACGCTGTAATACCTCTTCTAGGCGTTTTATCTGTCCCTCCTTCATATCAAGGAAAGCTTTGCTATCGGTAGCCACACCATCCAATTCTGCCTGTAAGCTCTCTGCCTCGTTTTTTTTCTGCGTCTCTGTGAAGCCCTCTTTAAGCCTGATCTTAGCTTCATCTGCGGTAATGTTGGATAAGAGTCCATTTTGATATTTCTCATCGTAGCTTTTCTTAGCTTCTTTTTCGATTAAAGCTTTCTCTTTATTTTCAAGCTGAGTGCGTTCATATTGTTTGATAAAAGCCTGTTTTTTCTTTTCCTGAATTTCTTTTTTCTTGCCACTTGCCTCAGACCAAGCATTCACGGCTTCCTCTTCGGAAATATTATTATCTCTTAGATAATTGGCAAGATCTTCATTATTTTTGAGATTCGCTCCCTGTTTATTGTACATTTCGCGAATTCCATCCATCATTTCCTTAGCATGACCCACTCCAAAATGCGTATCTTCTCCTCCAAAGAAACGACTGACACCATTCATAAAAGTCCCGTACATGAGATAAAGAGTATTCCCAATGTTAGGTAAACTTAAAACTCCATTATCTCCCGCCACTCTTAATGTGTTCGCCACACCTACCATGTCTTTCTCTTCTTTTTCCGCACTCATTAATTGACGCTGATCTTCTGTGGTCGTCAAATTCACGGCTACTGTCTTGGCAGCTTGGGCCAAGGCTAGCATGGCTACAAGCTGTGCCCCCATCTTGAAAATGTTAGCTGTTAACCCACCGATGGCTCCCCCTGCTCCCCTAGCAAGATCCGATGTTTCACTTAGGAAGCTCTTAAACTTGTCTCCTACTTTGTTTCGATTAACTTGCTCATTCATACTGCGCATCGCATGAGATAGCTCTAGATAGGTGGAAGAAGCGTTGCGCGTAACTGCCGAACTTTGCCTTAACGAATTCTGATAACTATCTAAAGCTTGTTGCAGACTCGTAATGCTATTGATCGCTGGAGAACCATTCCTTCGCAATTCCTTCAGATGCTTCTCAAAACCCTCAAATTCAGTTTGACTCATGGCACCCATGCGTGAAGCAACATTTTTAAATTCTGTATTGGAAGCCATTTTTTGCACAAAGGAAGTCCGATCCGTTGTACTTGCTAGCAGAGTATTCAAAAATGCAGGCTGAACGAGATGATTGGAATCAGGATTCGTTTTCAACCGATTAGCATAAGTCCGATTCCGATTAAATCTTTCTTGATAGGAAACCTTCCCTTTTTCCTTCCAGCTTTTTGATTCCTCCATCATTGCAAAAAAAGTAGGAAAATCATTTACCTTATGTCCAGAGCTGGCTACATATTTTTTAAAATGCTCGTGCTGAGCTTTACTCATGGAATTAAACTCTTGCATTCGTTTTAAAAAGATTTCATTTCCCTGAAAATCCGCTGCCTGCTGGCGTAATTTCTTATGATTTCCTTTTAAATCATTCCCAATCATGCTCGTTACTGCAGGGTCTGACACCATCCCTTTCATACGGTCGACATAAGCAGTGCGCTCTCTTTGCTTTTCCCAGTGTTCAGGAATTCCTGATTTTTGCCAGCCCCACTTGATGCCTTTCATTAGGGTAAGACCAAGCAATGCGTTAGACAGTACATCTGCTAAACCAGCAAAAAGCTGAATATTCCTTGAAACTCCATCTGCCATATTCATCAGCATATAAGATACCTTATTAATGGATGGAGTCAGTTCAGTGACTAATGCGTCCAAGGCTACTTCTAAGCTTGTATTAACTCGATTCATATTCACTGAAGGATTTTGCAAGGACTGTTGAAGCATTTCCTCAAATTTAGACTGATCAAAGCCTTTCATCTTCGTAATAAGCTCTGCATGTGTTTTAGCTAATAAGGCTTCCTGACTGGCGCCCCCTTTCCCTCCTTCTTTGGTACCAAAGAAGGAATCGATCAGCTTATCTCGTTCAGCACTGTTACGTAAGGAAGAAAGCATATCCGCAAAATCCTTATACATGGACTCTGCACTTCTGTTTTTCATCCCACCAGTTGCTGGGTCCATCTCTTCTGTTTTGAGACCAAGCTCTTTCGCTTTATCTCTTCCTTTGTCAGTTTCAAAGCGTTTCAGGATTTTTTCATAGATTCCGAGATTTGTATTTGTTTGAATGGAGGCGGCAGAAAGCCCTACGAGCATATCCGCGTCTGTTTTTGATTGAAAAGTATTGCCAGATTTATTAATCATTTGCAAAATTTGTTCACTGTTTGCCGTTCCCATTTGAGTGACAGCAGCAATAGAACGAATAATCTTATCATCCATTTCTTGCATGGATAGGCTCAGCTTATCTTTCGTAGCCAGCAAACCGTTAGCTACCGCTTTCATATCAGTAGATGGGTCAATTATTTTGATCTGTGCTACCTGTTGTACTAGCTTTTTGATCTCCGCTGGTTCCGCAAGTGTTTTACCACCTATAGAGGCTACTTCAAAAAGCTGCTTAAAGGAAAGACCATAAAAAGAAGTTTGTTGACGAACAAAGCCTTTAATCCCTTCAATTGCACTCGCTACTTTTCCCTGATCAACCGAGCTTTGAGCGTTATTAGGATCAACTCGATAATCTTTTAACAGCGAGAGACTGCGGTATAGCTTGATCTCTTCCTGCTGAATATTATTAAAAATATCAATAGCTTGGTAGAGAAGTGAGGAAGGGTCTTTAGCTCCGCTTACCGCTAAGTTATTGCGAATAGAGGCAATAGCAGCGTTTTGAGCATTGATAGCTGTCACTACACTAGCAGCAGGAGCCGCCTCGGTTGAAGCTGGAGAAGCACTGGCCTTCTTTCCTGATGCTGTTATACCCGTGTCTGCAGTACCATGATCTAATGAACGTAACATGACAGGAGAAGCGAGAAACGGCGGCAAGGTGCGGTTATGTCTCTGTATGCGCCCCGCACTTTGCCCAAATTCTTGCAATATATGGTCCACTTGGAGATCGAATTGTTCCTTAATCTTTTGAATTAGCTTTTCGTTGATCAAATTGATTTGACTTATGAGGTGTTTTTTTAGCCTAGGACTCGATTTAATATCTAATGTTTCAATGCTGTCTGCTAACTTCTGCATTTCAAGCTGAATACCTCGTTTTACTTTTCCTCGCACCTCATCAGAGACTCTTTGCATCTGGGATTGTAATTCTGGCATTCGCTGAGTGAGTGTTCCAGCCCTCTGTCCCATATTCTTGCTTGCAGGCATGGAGCTATCCCCCTGATTCATTTGTTGGTGCAGCTTTCTTCCCATGTCTCTATTTACTTCTCGATGAAAAGAACGTAGGGAATTGTGTGCCGTATTGATCCGAGCAGCCAAATTGCCAAATCGAGAGTCTAGTCGCTCCAGCTCCTTGCTGTATTGAATGGACCTTTGAATGGAAGTGCGCAGCTCAGTGGCAAAGCTTGCTCTCATTTCATTATTCATCGTCTCACCTGCCTTATAAAATAAAACTCCTGCCCCTCCATTCAGGAGCAGAGCAGGAGTATGTATTAACCCAAAACGTTGGCAAGCCATTCCATATCTGATTCATCTGCTACTTTATAGCCATCCAGGTAAGTTCCATCTAGTCTAGTCTTGGTCTCTCCATGTGATTGCTCCTTGGAAGATAGTCTTCCGCCAAACAGGCTTCCAAAGGACATGGTTGAAACCTTCACAGTGAATTCGATATGTTCATTGCATTGCTCTAAATAAAAACCCAACTGAGGCAATGTCAGTTGCCAAACCTGATATTTATCCAGATGACAATAATGAGCTAGTTTAAAGAAAATATCAGCCCAATTGATGGGAGCTCGTGCCTTATACTCCTCATCTTCCTCCTCAGTGGTTACATTGACTTTTTTAATCCATTTAATCCGATCATTGCATCAATAATTTTCTTGGCAGTTTCTAGGTCTACATAATCAGCTAAGTAATCTGTATCCACGTGCTTATAGTAGGGTTTAAACGCCATTAGAAGCACACTTAATAATTCCTCATAACGATCATCGTCTAACTCTGACTCTGGAATTAAGTTGGCAATAATAATTCCTGAATCAATCGTATTTAACAATTTCATCAATTTTCGGGCATCCCTGATACCTAGAGGAGGAATTGAGTACGTTTTGCCATCACGCAGCCGAACCTTTTCATCCTCTTCAAAAAATACTTTTTCACGAATGGACGCCTCTTCTTGGCTCAATACCTTAGCTGGTGTTTCCTCCGTAGCTGAAACCGCTTGTTGATTTTCAACCTGACTGGCTAGCTCTTGTTGAATAGCCTCCTCTTGCTTCGATGTATCTTCCTGATGCTTCGGAATTGCGAAATTTCGATTACTCAAACGTGGCACCCCCACATGTGTTTTCCCCCATTTACAGTTAGACATAGGTAAGCTAAATGGCGGGGGTAACCAGATAGCTACCTATGCTGTCATTCTAAGTACTTCATAGTAATTTCGAACATGATTATGGAAAGAACCCCTTCTAGAGGGGTCCCTACCTAGCAAAGATTTTTGGCATTTGCACTTTGCGCTTCATATCGTTTGATTGTTCCAAGCTTTCCATCTACACGATCAGGATCAATAACGGTTAAGGTTACGCTATGTGTAGAAGCCTGTTGACGTTGTGCATCCACCGTAAAGTTTGATTTTACTCGGCACAAGTACAGTTCCGTTTGATAGCCTTGGATAGAGCCGTCTTTTTGTTCAAATTGACCATCATGAATGACATGGACTGTAAGAGGCATATCCTTTGTACTAATATCCAACACGTCTACAACTTCATTACGTTTGTAGTTTACGTAAATATCCACGTCTTTTAAGGAAGAATGAAAAGATAGCGTTCCGCCATTTACTGTGTACTCATTTTCTTTTGGAGTAGCGTTTGTCGTTTTCTTTAAAAGCTTGTTGCCTTTTAGGGTACGAACAGAAATTTGAGGATCTTTATGCAGGGCAGCTCCGAAAACAAGATCGACTTCGAATTTGCCGCCTGTTTCTTTTACGGTATTCTTCTCTTCTAATACCCAAACAAAGCCATCCTCATCGTACGATACTCCACTAAGAGCAACTGGATACAAGATAACCACGGTTTTACCTGCAAGAGCATCATCAAACGTAACGGTTTTACCTGCAAGCGTTACTTTAGAGGTTACGTCTGTTCCGTTAATCGTGCTCTCATACGCTTTATGAGCAGGAGTTGATACGGATCCTTCAGAAAGCGTACCCTGATAAGGAGCAGAAGAAGGAACCTGTACCGCTTCCGTCACCATTTTATAGGTGGCACCACTAACACCTTCTCGTAATTTTGAGCCAAGGGCCAGGCGGACAAGGTTCAAGTCAAATTTTGCATCTTCTGCCGTGATATCAATCGTCTTTTTTCGTAAAAGGGTATCCAGAGCAACGCTAGAGTCTCCGCCTTCAATATCCTGCATGTCAAGCTGAATATCTAAGCGCATGTTGTTCAACGTACCAATTGTGATTAATTCATCACAATTAGGCAGTTTTGCCATAAATTTACCTGCACCCTTAATTAGCATTTTTTTATTCTTCGTTGTACCCATGTATAAAACCCTCCTCTAGTCATCTCAAAACAATGGTTATAGTAATTCGTGCTTCCTGTATAGATTCGAAACACAAGATACTACTGGCACCCATCATCTTTTTCATGGTTCGTATCACAATATAAGTAAAAGCAGTATAGGCTTTAACTAACCTGCGTATTGAAAAGAGCTTTTTTCTGTTTCTCTTTTCTACCATCTAAAATAAAATGACAGTGTTGCTCATTTAAGCTCCTATCCAAGACAATATGTTCCAAGAAGCATTTTTACAGAAGCCCTCTTCTCTTCATGCAAGGCCGACAGCCTTCAATCACCGTTTTAGGAATATACAGTTGTTTATTAGATGACTCGACTTCATGTGGAAATACAAGATTTCCATGAGCATTCATTACTTTTCCTGTTTTCTCTCCCAGACAATGCAAGCAGGTCTGCGGCTCTCCTGTAAATCCTTGCGCAAAATAATTTTGTTTTGCCTTTTCCGTTACATAGCGGAAACCACATTGTACACATCTCTCTAATTTTTGCATTGTATCCATCCAATCTACTAGCAATCAACCAATTCTTCTATCTTTCATTTATAGCTCTGCTTTCAATTGTCCACTCATCTGAAGTATTCCTATTTCTATTTCTTGTGGCTCTTGAAAATAAAAATGAAACGTTTCGCAACCTTTCCTTAGGATAGAACCACTACTATAAAAGCAAGGTGCAACATTTACAATCGAAAAGGCTACATAGCAAACTCTTGAATCACTCTATAAAGCTCTTCTTTACTTTTTACATATACTGGCGGTTCATGCTCGATAAAACTAACAAACTCTATTGTATATTCTGCTGTTTGTTGACTGTTTACGTATAGATCCGTCATCACTATACCTTTTTTGAATCGGAAAGCCAGTCCCATGAAATAGGTATCACCACCGAAGCTGGACGTAATTTGTTTACAAAGGTTGTCTAACAATAGGATCATCTCCCTATTCGCAAAGATGTTTTCCATTTCAATATAAGTGAGCGGCAAGCATGGTTAACAATGTGTGTTCACATACATAAGCTGTCCACTCCATTGCTATATTTACAACAGACAGTTGCTCATGAAATACAAAACCCTCTCTTGTTACATTGAAAGAGAGGGGCCTTCTTTATCTATAAGAGATATCATTAGAAGCTATACATTTTGATGGAACACAAACTCAGTCAGTTTCCCGTCCATAAGACTGCTACTTCTTTTCTATAGAAAGGATTTCTTCTATGAAAAAAAAGAAACACCTCGATCTAAAGCAATTAACCTATTATCGAATTGAAAAAACAGGCATTAAAAAGCCTGTATCACGGATAAGAGTCGTTAAAGGAAAGCCTGTTGAACAAACCTATGATCAGGAGGTTTTACAACGGGTCTATTACACCTATCAAGATTTTCAGACTCTTCGACTAGAAAAATTGGGGGTAAATCTACCAATAGATAACAAGGGATTTACCACGATTAGTAATTATTTTTTGGACTTCTGGGGTGCTGTTATGGGAGCAACAGCCACTTCTCTTTTTATTCACCTGACTAGATATTGCTATGGAGACAAGGACTTCTGCTTTCCTGATTTACCTACGATCGCCGTTAAAATGAGGATAACAACCACTACTTTAAATAAATATATGGATATTCTTGAACAGCATGGCTTTATCTTTCGATTTTGGTTGCAAAATCCCGAGGAGAATAATAATGATTGTGGAATTATCTATAAGGTAAGACGTACGATTCCTATTTTAAGCCGAGAGCTAGTTGAAAATCTGTCCAAGCCCTTTCAATCCATGCATGATCGATACATTGAACAGGTCATGGAGGTTACGCATATTGAGCTTGCAGAAAGTTACGATTACACCAATGATTTCGAGAAATTACGCGAGAAAGGTAAGCTGGGTAGGATCCCGATTGACCTTTCACCTGCTGAACGTATCTTATATGCTAAAAGAAGAATTACAGCTATTATGGATCAAAGGAGCATAGCAGATGAACAACTGTGGATTAGCGTGCTGGCTTATATCCGGCAACGGCTGACTCTTAATTCATTTAAAACCTGGTATGTCGACACTTTTTGTATTTCAAAAGAAAAAGAACTTATGATCTACGCAAAAAACGCATTTCATCGGGATTGGTTATCCAGTCGTTATCGGGAATTAATTATGGAGGCTCTCCACGATGCATCCCATTTTTTTGAATTTGAACAAATAACTTTTATGGCCTGTCTAGATGAAAACGAATAAAGCTTCTCTGAACCTTTGTTTCTTTCCATAAACAATATTTTATGGGTAGCCCATTAAAATCCTATGGGCAACATCCGAGTTCTATAACAAAAGGCTGATACAATTTTTATGGGTAGGTTATCCACAGATTTTTGGCCCATAAAAAAATGATCTGGTCAGGGCAGATAAAAAAGAGATCGGCATCTGCCCATAAAAAATCTATGAACATAAAAAAAACTAAGTCTTTATCTTTTCCTTATTACTTAATCTAAAAGAGGAATGTTGTTTTTGAAGTAAACTTTTTAGGAAGCTTGAACAAAAGAACCTATGACATATTGTATTCATATGTGTGGGCTAGAGGAAATTGTATTTTTTAATTCACATCTATAAAGAGTTGCTACTGTAGCGAATCCATATTTTTAAAGCTACATTTTTCATAACTCAAAATAACAAGCTGGGTTATTCTACTATACCACCCAGCTTTTAGCCCAAATTTTTACTTTTCAAAAACAAGAGGAGTTCTAACCGAAATAGAACTTACTTTTCGGTCTGAAGAATCGGTATCTACCCGGATAAAAATCTGATATTTTCCTACATTATAATACATCTCATAGCCATCATAGGCTTCATTATCATAAGCATTCGTTGGTTCGCCTAAACCTTGTCGAATATCATGTTCTGTAAGCTGAACATTGTAATAGGTTGGTTCGACCGTTATTCGGTTAAGCTTAGTAGTTGGCTTTACTTGATTTAATTCTTCTCCGCAGGAATCATGGTCAAAAAAGAAATTGGCAGTGGTCTTAGGATGGTCATAACTATACGTCCAGCATTCAACATTCGTAATTTTAGGCTTGCCATAGACTTTTTCTATCTCATTGTAAGCGGTTCCTATTGAAGTCGTGATACCTTTCAGCTTACCTTTTTCCGCTTGCTCTTTTATATCGAGGAGCAGTTTGCTCTTGGTCAAATCGAGGGGTTCTGTAGATTTATCAGCAGATTTGTCTGTAGCTGCTTTACTTTTTGCCCCTGAATCAGTTGAGTTTCCTACTTCTGTTTTGCTTATGCTTTCCCTTTCTGCCGCCACTTCTTGTTTCGCTTCTGATATTTGGATGTTGATTTCCTTGTCGGCTTGTTTCGATGTAGAACAGCCTACTAATAATAGTGATACAGATGTGAATATTGCCAATATATGCACTACTCTCATTATGTGCCTCCTTCTTATAAGAGAAATCTTTCTATTGTCGATGACATAAAATAATGACAGCGCTCTTATAATAATAAGATGCTGGTTATTTTACTTCAATAAAACTTTGATGATAATTTATATGGAGGACTCAAATAAAAAAGACCCAGCGCGAGGCTAGGTCTTTTTTGGCTGTATAAACGATCAATTAACGAAGTAATTGAAGTACGCCTTGAGGCTGTTGGTTAGCTTGGGCAAGCATTGCTTGAGCTGCTTGAGTCAAGATGTTGTTTTTCGTGAAGTCCATCATTTCTTTCGCCATATCAACGTCGCGGATGCGGGATTCAGCAGCAGTTAGGTTCTCTGCAGTTGCTCCCAAGTTGTTGATTGTGTGCTCTAGACGGTTTTGGTTTGCACCTAGTTTAGAGCGCTCTTCGGATACTTTGTTTAATGCGTTGTTGATGGTTGTGATTGCTTTGTCTGCTGCTTTTTGAGTGGAGATATCAACACCAATTGTGTCGTCAGCAGTAGCTTTTTTCAAAGCATTAGCAGCAGAAGCTGTTGGCAGAGCAGTAAGCTTTGCGGAAAGATCTAAATCTTTACCCGTTGCATCCTTTTTAGCTGATGCAAATACCACTCCAGATTCCTTCAATGCGTTCAACACATCTTGCTTAGTAGCAGTAATTGCCCCTGGATTTGTTTTATCACCAGCAGCTTGTGCTAATGTAATAACAATTTTTTTGTTGGCTTCATCGTATGTAGCCGTTGTTTTTTCAACAGCTTTTGCGTCTTTATCGCCCAAAGCTTTATATTCAACAGTAAGATCATTATCTGTAACTTTGCTGTTAACAATAATGTCCGTACCAGCCAATTCTAAATCTGCACCTTTGTTACCATTTACACCAAGATCTTTATTGCTCATGTTGTTGATGCTCAATTTGATGTTTTGTCCTTGGTTAGCACCGATATGGAACGTTTTGTCTTCAAAAGATCCATCCAATACTTTTTGATTGTTGAACTCTGTGTCTGTAGAAATACGTTTGATTTCTTTAGACAATTCATCAACCTCTGCTTGGAGCTTTTGACGGTCTACGCCTTCGTTTGTGTCAGAAGATGCTTGAACGGCTAGTTCACGCATACGTTGCAGGATGCTGTGTGTTTCAGTCAAGGCACCCTCTGCTGTTTGGATCAGGGAAATACCGTCTTGCGCGTTTTTAGAAGCCATTTCTAGACCGCGGATTTGGCCACGCATTTTTTCAGAGATCGCTAGACCTGCTGCGTCATCACCTGCACGGTTGATGCGAAGACCAGAGGACAATTTCTCCAGGTTTTTACCTGATGCGCCAGTGTTTACACCTAGTTGGCGGTGTGTGTTTAGTGCTGATACGTTGTGATTGATTCTCATGATAATACCTCCGTGTTTTAGTTGTGTAGTCTTGAGCCGTCCTATGCCCAAGCTAATATATAATAATCACTCTTCTTGAGATAGCATATTTTTCAGAGGATCGATGCATGCTTCTACCTTCTTATGGCACTTCTCCCCCATACATACTACTTCAAAATAGAATGTTATTACCAGTGAAAGGGTCCACTCCTTTTACCTGTTCATAGCCAATCAAACTACTCTTTCCCCAGATTGTAGTTCAAAATAAGCTTGACTATTATTACTATCGGAATTAGAAGTAAAATCTTTAACAGTTTCTAAAAATTTTTCTTTTAAAACTGCACATTATAAAACTCTAATGATTTACTCCTTAAAAAATGTTATTTAGTTGTTCATCATACATGATGTTTTTAACAACCGTTCACAACTATTTCATGCCTATTTTTATATTGTAATCCACTTCTCCCCTCAGGAATCATGAACTGATGTAATAGGTTCTCTTCTTCTAACCTATTTCGGCTGAATCGCTTAAAATCAAATCTCCAGACGTTGAAGATAGTACATGATGTTGACATCTGCTGAAGAAAACAATGTATCCTCTGCTTTCGTCTGCTTAAAGTACTATAAAAAAGTTCTAGTCTCTACCTAATTACTGGTGATGACTGGAATTTTTTTATAAAAACAAATATTTAAATCACTATTCAAAATATAGATTTGAAAATCTAGACTTATCAAGATATTGATTAGTAAAATAGGATTCAACTGCTTCTAAGAAGCAATCACCTGAAGGATTTGCTAATGAGAGAGTCAAACGAGATTTTAGATCAAGGAGCCTTATTAGATTTTCTTATGTTCAAGTCATACGTAAGTAGAGAATCGGCAATCTGGTGTAAATAAAATTGCGTGCGAATGTTATTTGGTTGATCGGATTCCTTCAAATGCGTTCGTCACCAAATGATGCACATAGGAATCATCCAACTTTTCGCCGGTTACGAGCAAACGATAGAAAATCGGCCCGTAAATAAGATCGAGGCTTAATTCAATATCGAGATTTTCTTTCAATTCTCCTCTCTGAATTCCCTTCTCCAGAAGGTGTTTAGCTTGGAGTCGACGGGGCTGGAAATATCGGGTACGATATTCCTTCGCCAAATTTGAATCAAACTGCCCTTCTCCTATCAACTCTGTAATAATGGTCCCCTCCCGACTTGTCAAGAACCTGGCTAAACTCGTGGCGTGAATTAGAATATCACCGAATGCCGAGCCCGTATCAGGCACAGGCAATCTGGCTGCGGCAGCAGAAAGAAAACCATCCATTACCACGGCAGCCTTGTTAGGCCACCATTTATAAATCGTAGCTTTGCTAACTTTTGCACGATCTGCAATTTTATCGACTGTCACTGCTTTAAAGCCACTTTCCAACAATAACTCATAGGATGCGGAAAGGATAGACTTATGCGTTTCGACATTACGCGGTCTCCCTCTTTTGCCCTGCACAGTAATCATCCCTTTCAAAAATATAAACTATACGTTTAGTATACTTAACATGCACAAAAAATAAAATAATTCGTTTACAAAACTGAACGTTCAGTATATTATTGGTTTAATTTAAAAACTAAACGTTTAGTATTTCATTAAAAAATCTTGATAAGGAGTAAAATACTATGTCTAATTCGAAAAATATTGATAAGAGTATTTCAGCAGGGCTAACCATACTTCTTGCAACAGCATGTGGTGTCATTGTAGCTAATCTTTACTATGCACAGCCTTTGATTGGGTTAATTAGCACTGCAATTGGGCTTTCTACTAGTAGTGCTGGCTTGATTGTAACGTTAACCCAGATTGGATATGTTGTCGGCTTACTATTTCTTGTCCCTTTAGGAGATATTGTTGAAAACCGAAAGCTGGTGGTTGCAACGTTACTTCTAAGTGCAGGAGCCCTGGCGGCCACAGTATTTGTGAAACACGGAGTCCTTTTCTTAGTGGCATCATTTTTCATCGGGTTGGGATCGGTCGCAGCACAAGTGCTTGTGCCTTTTGCATCCTACCTTGCATCGGAAGCTACACGCGGCCGCGTTGTTGGCAATGTCATGAGTGGTCTGTTACTTGGTATCATGCTTTCACGTCCGATATCAAGCCTAGTAGCTGATATCTGGGGATGGAGTGCAATATTCGCCTTGTCTGCCGCAGTAATTGTTGTCCTCGCGATCATATTATCAAAAGTACTCCCTACAAGAATGCCAACGGAAAACACAAACTATTCCGCCTTACTCGGTTCCATGTGGCAACTGCTGCGAACTTCCCCGACCTTACGCCGTCGTGCGATCTACCATGCATGTGTTTTCGGGACTTTCAGTTTATTCTGGACGACAGTTCCCTTATTATTATCTAGCTCTGCTTTTCAGTTTTCTCAGAAAGCTATAGCAATATATGCACTTGTCGGGGTGGCGGGTGCGATAGCTGCACCAGTAGGTGGTCGTCTGGCTGATCGAGGCTGGACTCGACTTGCTACAGGGATAGCTCTCGTTGTTGTCTTCGTTTCTTTATTACTGCCACTCATAATCCAAAGCAGCTCGCCCGTCGGAATAGCTGTTCTAGTAGTCGCAGCTATTCTGTTGGACATGGGAGTTTCCGCAAACCTTGTGCTCAGTCAACGATCAATTTTCTCGTTGGGTCCAGAAATTCGTAGTCGCTTAAACGGGTTATTCATGGCTATATTCTTTTTAGGTGGTGCTATTGGGTCCTCTGTCGGAGGATGGGCATACTCCTTAGGCGGATGGAGTGCAGCATTATGGATTGGAATAGCTTTTCCGGTCATAGCATTGCTTTATTTTGCAACAGAGAAATAGTTCTTTGATCACACTTTAGCAGTCAGGATTCGCCTAACTGCAAGAAATGCTTACTATTTCCATTTGCTGGGAGGAGAGAAAGTAAACAGTCCATGTTTATAAAACTTTAGCCACAACAAGAAGCATAGCTGGGCTACTATTAAGATAAATGTGATAAGTCACACCATTTTGGAATATTGTCCCTATGTCTTTAACCTTTCTCTCTACAAAAAATTCCCGTTTCACTGTTAAAAAGTGAAACGGGAACTCATCATTAACAATCAAAATTTATAAAAAAACGTAACTACCTACAAAAAATCAAAATTACGGCATTCTTTTTACATGCCCTTCTACATTCATGATTTACCCGACTCTTTTATCCATCAGCCCAGTTTAATCACGCAACTGCCTAACACCTTATCTCCAAAAACTAGCTCCAGATGGTCGCCATCTGCAATTGCACCTACGCCTGCCGGTGTGCCTGTAAATAGGACATCTCCTTTTCCTAGACCAAAATGCTCACCTGTAAAATCAACCAAGGACTGAATGTCAAAGATCATGTCTGTGATATTGCCCCGTTGCACTTCCTGACCATTTTTCAACAGGCTAAAATCCACCTTTTCTAGCTCAGCAATGCTGCTAATTGGTGTACTTGCAGTAAGAATAGCGGAGTTACGGAAGCCTTTCGCCAACAGCCAAGGAAGCTTCTTCTCTTTTAATTGGTCCTGTAAATCTCGCATGGTAAAATCAATGCCTAGTGAAACACGATCGATTAACTCGTCAGCTTTCATTCCCTTTTGATAAGCTTGATTTATATGTACGACCAGCTCCACTTCGTAGTGAATGGCCCCCTGATCATTTGGCAACAGGATATCTTGACCATCCGCAACCGCCTGAGCATGGGTTGGCTTCATAAAAAGAAATGGAGATGTCGGCACCTGATTACCTAGTTCTGCTGCATGCAAACGATAGTTACGACCTACACAAAAGATGTTTTGCACTTGTTCCATGTCTTCTACCTCTTTTCTGCTAGCTAAGGAATGAGTCTAGTAACAACGATCCATTGATCGACTTCCTTGCGTAATAGATGTCATTGCGCTCTTATTTTAACACTGAACACAGAGATTTTGTGCATGCTTCTGAAAATTCCGGGAACGACTAACTGCTCACTATGTTGAAATTGGTAAGGATAACTCATATTCGTCCTACTCCACTTTTATCCTATCTTGATTGAGGGAAGTATTACGACCTGCACAAATTTAAGTCGGACACCTTGCACATGAAAGGATTTTCCCATCAATTCCTTCCAGCTTGGCCCTACGGGTCAGCTTCCCTTCTTCCATTTCCATAGATCATAACAGTTCAAGTAAGAGGCATGAAAAAATCCAAGACCCCTGCGCAATAGGATGTCTTGGATCTCGCAAGCTTTACACCTGACGCTCTGCTGCAATATATTGGACATACTTTTCTGCACTCTTTCGAACAGTATGCTCATCTGCTTGAGATACACCATGGAAAATATACGCAGGCAAAAATGTCGTACCGATTAAATTACTTGTGGCTTGGAAAGGCTTCAATAATTCGCTCATGGAATACTGATTAATGCCGCCAGCACGATATTTGTCCTCCGAGCTTCCCGTGGTTATCGCTAGGATTAATTCTTTGTTGTGTAATTTGTTGCCATTCGTACCGTACGCCCAGCCATGTGTGAGAACGGTATCCTGCCACTTTTTAAGTAACGACGGCGAGCTGTACCAATAGAACGGGAACTGAAAAACAATTCGGTCATGCTGCTCACATAGCCTTTGTTCTGCTTCTACATTTATATGTTCATCAGGATATTCCTTATACAGTTCATGTACGGTAATCGCTGCATGCTTCTTTGCTTCCTCTATCCAAGCGCAATTAACAACCGATTCCTCTATATTCGGATGAGCAGCAATAACTAACACCTTCATGAGATTACCTCCGATTTAACTGAGAGCACGCTTCCTGACTACGTGCTGTCCTATTATCCTACTTTTTGTTCAATCCTTGCTTCTCTACAAATTCCTTCATATACATACGGGCAGGTTTTGCTAGCAGATTAGCCATCTGTTCTGTCCATGTATCTGAGCGTTCGCCTTGTGTACGTTCCTGATAGTAGCTGGAAATCGTCGCGTTATATTCCTGTAATTGCTGTTGATAGCTCTGTTTATCCTGATTATATTTCTCCTGATGGTACACATGCCCAATCGGCAAACGCGGCTTTTGGCTCGACTCCTGTAATGGATAGCCTACTGTCATAGCAAAGAGTGGCATAACGTGAGTAGGGATGTCTAAAAGCTCTGTGACGGCCTGCAATTGATTGCGCAAACCACCAATATAGCATATGCCAAGTCCCATCGATTCTGCTGCAAGAGCCGCATTCTGCGCTGCAAGGGTCGCATCGATCACCGCTACCATGAATTTTTCTGTGCTTTCAATGGCTGTAGACAGGTCTTTACCTTCCATCTCGGCAATCACCTGATGACGGTGTAAATCGGCGCAAAACACGAATAGATGCCCATTGGTTTCTACATACGGTTGATTACCGCATAACTCTGCCAACTTACGTTTTGTCTCTTTATCTGTAATTCCGATGATGGAATAGGCTTGTATGTAACTGGAGGTAGAAGCCGCTTGGGCACATTTGACAATGGTAGTAATTTGTTCTTCTGATAATGGACGATCCTCGTACTGTCGAATAGAGCGATGGTTCAGCATGGTTTCAATGATGTTATTCATAGATATCTCCTCCCTTTTCCTTCTCTTGTATAACAAGGAACGAAAAAACTGTCCCCCCTCTATTAAATATCCAAATGAAAGGATAAGCAAACGCTGAAGGAGAAGAAAGTGTAAAAAGAAAAGTCAGTCTTTTCTTGTCGTAATGTTAATCCTTATACGGGTCAAACTCATCCGCCCCCGCCATGCATACCCCTACAGGCTTTAACACATGTAAAACATCCAGAGTTTCGGCGTGAGCTTGCAGGACATCCTGTAGCTTTTTATAAACAAAAGGACTTTCATCGGGGCCTGCACCTCGAAGCTCTACCCCAAAATCCTGCACCGCTTTTTTCATCTGCTCTTCGGTAATTTTTCCTCCGCTCCGCTTGCGAGTTTTCCAATTAAGCCGACCGGCGGCCTCTGTTCGGCTCATAATTCTACCTGCACCATGCACCGTACTGTAAAAAGCTTCTTTATTTTCCTTCGAATCCTTTCCTTGAACAATGACGGAAATATCCCCCATACTACCGCCAATAAATCCAAGCTGGCCCGGTGCGGAAGGAGTTGCCCCTTTGCGCACGACAACATACTCCTTCTGATCATGTATTTCCTTCCATGCAAAATTATGATGATTGTGCACCTCAAACGTACTAGAGGCTCCTAAAATTTTTAATACCTGATCAATCACATAATCCCGTCCTGCATAAGCGTACTTACCGGCTAAGCACATCGCTCGCAGATACATATCACCAATTTCCGTATCTAAATCTAGCAGAGTCGGTGCTTGATCCATGCTTTCTCCTGGTGCCTTGTCAGAAAAGCCACGGCCGTGAGCCAAATTAAGAAACCCACTTGCAGTCTTATGACCAAACCCACGACTGCCGAAGTGATTCGCAATCCATACAGCGTCCGTAGCTTCTTCCACAAAAATATCGACAAAATGATTACCGCTGCCTACCGTCCCTAATTGGCTGTGCGCCAATGAATAAAGGGATTGGTATTCTTTTTTGCCAATTTGCTTATACACGTGCCAGTTATCATCATCAAACAGCTCGTGATCTACTTTTTCATTATTAACGCGGCCCATTCCAAAAGAGATGCGCTTGGCAATTTTGTTCATAATAGCAGGCATTTTTTGCTTAATATCCCGATACAGTAAATTAGTACGAACCGCCTTGTTTCCGCAAGCTATATCATAGCCTACTCCAGATGGAGAGATTTGTCCTTCGTAGACGACAACTCCCCCAACCGACTGGGAGTACCCTTTATGATGATCTGCCATCAATAGAACCTGCACAACATTTCCATGCTGAGCGCAAGTTACAGCTTGGGAGACAGCATTATCCAGCGGCGTTCCCCAGACACGCACGTTTTGAATCGTTTGGTACATGTTTCACTCTCCTAGTTGCTTATTCTTTTCTAAATACTCCGATTTTATCCTTTGCCAGTGGTCTTATATCATAAATTGTAGCAAACTTGCCTCAATCTTTGCATCTTTTATCCAATTGGATTGTATATTTTTCCCCTTATGCTAAAATAATTCCAACTATCTGATTATTTCGCAATAAACCAATAAACGAAGATCAAGAGAGGAACAGGTATAATGAATCCGGAACAAATTTTTCCAAAGCTTGAAACAGAGAGACTCATTCTTCGTCAATTGCAGCCCTCTGATGCACCTGCCATATTCCATTATTTCTCAAAAGATGAAGTAATGAAATATTATGACTTAGAAACGTTCTCAGAACTAGAACAAGCAGAAAACCTCATTTCTTTATTTAACGAACGTTATTTAACAAAGCAAGGGATTCGTTGGGGCATTACACAAAAAGCGGACGATGTAGTGATTGGAACCTGCGGATATCATAATGTGCTCACGGAACATGCCAAAGCAGAGATTGGTTACGAGCTGTCTCCTGCGTTTTGGCAGCAGGGAATCATGACTGAAGCGATTCAAGCAATTATTGATTTTGGATTTTCTCAATGGAATTTGAACCGGATTGAGGCCTTTATTAATCCGGAGAATGAGGGATCCAGAAGACTTTTAACCAAAATAGGACTTCGAGAGGAAGGCTTTCTGAAGGAATATTTTTTCGAAAAGGGCTGTTTTGTAGACGCTGTTATTTTTGCCATTTTGCGAAGAGAGTTTAATCAGAAAAGATAAAAATGAGAGACCTTTATCCAAAAAGATAGAAGGTCTCCTTTTCTTTTCTGATGTGTTGTTGGTGCTTTTATCCTTCCTGAGAATTTGATAGCTGTGGCGAACCAGCAGCCTTTAGCTACCTGTATCCTCAAAACAGTGGTTCTATTAATCTTGCTTTATAAGTGCAAAACCTCCGCAACCTCCCCTAGTGCCTTCGCAATCCGAGCTTCCTCTACATAGGAAACATTGATTCGCCATAATAGATCTTTTTCGGAGTACTTCATGTAGTAACGGTCTACAGTGTCTATAATAATTCCGCGTTTGAGCAGATTTGTTTTTACCTTGGTTTCCGATATTCGCTCTCTTGTCTTAATATACGAGTGCACACCACCATTTAACGGAGCTTCCACTACATTATGACTTTTTTGCCATTCGCGAAACATCTTGTTTACCTGCTCCATTCGTCTGGCATAGGTAAGGCGAATTTTTTGCCGATGCCGATCAAACATCCCACTTTTGACATAAATTTCGAGTGCGGCCTGGGACAGCATGGAGCTATCAATATCCAGCAGTTTTTTATAAGCATAAAAGGCCTCCTGCAATGGCTCAGGAATAACTGCTGCGCCCACCCGTAGACCAGGGAACAGGATTTTAGAATAGCTTTTTAGGTAAATCACATGCGATTTGGCATAAGTATGAATCGGATCTGACTTCGTGTTATGTTCGAGATCTGCTAGGTAGTCGTCCTCAATGATATACACATCATATTTTTGTGCTAAGTAAGCAATTTGCTTTTTTTCCTTCTGCGAATACGATGTGCCTAATGGGTTATGAAAACGCGGCATCGTATAGAAAAATTTGATCGGTTCCTGTTGAAAAAGCCTCTCTAGCTCTTGAAAATCAATACCTGATGCAGTTCGTTTAATGGTAAGCGCGGGAATCTTATGTAGCTCCAAAAGCTGAATCAGCAAATGGTATGTAGGCTGTTCGACCAATACGATTTGCTTTTGATTGGGAAAGCTCATCAAGCCCAAAATAGCGAGTGCCTGTTGAACTCCAGAGGTGATGCATAGGTGTTGTATGTCTGTAAAAACCTGATACGACTGCAGCTGCTTTTGCAATAGTCGCAACAAGGTAGGCAATCCTTGTGACGTTCCATACCTAAAAAGATCGTCTTGGTAAGTATCTACCGCTTTATTAATACAATGCTGAAAATCAAGATAAGGGAACACGCTCGGATCAGGTGCAGCAGATGAAAAATCCACGAATGATGTAGAGTCTGCTAATGAAGCAGGCTCCTTTCGTCCCACCACATAATACCCACTCTGCGGAACGGAATAAATAAGGTGTCTTCGTTGTAAATCGGTAAAGCTTCGGATTATTGTACTTTTGCTACATTGATAGATCTCAGACAGTTGTCGAATAGATGGCAATCTTTGACCTGGCTTTATTTCCCCCCAAGAATACGTTCCTCCAGATCAGCAACAATCTCTATATATTTTCGCAAAAAGGGCACCTTCCTTAGCTATTTGTACCGGTACAGTTTCGTTTTCTTTACATTGTGACGATTTTTCTCCTTCGATATAGTGTAGATATCGGCCGAGAATTATTTTCAGGAGATGATTGTCATGCAAAACAAGTCAGTAGTCAATGCCTATTCAGCAACTATTTTATACAGCATCATTATCGGTTTTTCATTTCTTTTTGTAAAATTGGCCTTACAGGTTTCTACCCCGTTAGATGTGGTTGCTCATCGCTTTACAATCTCGTTCGTCGTTATGTTAATTCCAGTGCTATGCGGTTTGATCCCTGTTAGAATCAAATGGACTGATTTAAAAAGAATGATACCACTCGCCTTATTTTATCCAGCGATTTTCTTTGTGCTTCAGGTGTTCGGATTACAGCACACCACCTCCTCAGAGGCGGGAATTATCCAAGCAACCGTTCCTATTTTTACGTTATTGATCGCATCCTTATTTATTCAAGAGCGAACTAGCGGTTGGCAAAAAGCTTCCCTTTTTCTATCGGTTGCAGGGGTCATTTATATTTTTGTCATGAAAGGAAGCTCCTCTATTCACTTTTCGGGGGTTGGAACCTTGCTTATCGTGCTTTCATGTCTTTCGTTTGCAGCATATAGCGTACTCGCACGTTCCTTAACAAAAATCTGGAGTCCCTTAGAGTTAACCTTTATCATGATGTCATTAGGTTTCGTTTGCTTTAACATCCTTTCCCTGAACCAGCACCTTGGTAATGGCACCATTTCAACTTTTTTTGCACCTTGGGGCGATATGCGCTTTGTGTCAGCCATGATGTATCTGAGTATTCTGTCTTCTGTAGGCACTGCCTTTTTATCCAATTAGTTCTATCTAAAATCGAGGCTACTAAGATGAGCGTATTTAACAACCTTTCAACACTGATCTCTATGCTAGCCGGGGTCATTTTTCTACAAGAGGAATTGGGATATTACCATTACGTAGGAGCAGCGATGATCATAGTCGGGGTGATTGGTACCTCCTTTCTAGGACAAAAGAAACAACAAACACAAAGCATCCCAAAATCCTAAACATGAATAATGTTATAGCGTGATCGATAGGTACTAGCCTTGAGTCTTTCCAAGATTTCAAGGCTTTTTTAGGTAAGATAGCATTTCGTTTATGTTGATTTCGAAGTTTATGTACGGAAGGCTGTCTAACACTTTTTTCTCCGGAGTTGTAAAGTACACGATTCAAATATTGTTTTTTTTGTTAAAATGAGAGCTGGGAGTGCCTGTCTGCAAACTTCCTCTATTCCATCATCTAAGGAGTGTCAAAATGGGAGCCTATCTCGTACCAATTCAAACTGCATTATTCATCTTTCTCCTTGTAGCCTTCGTCTTGACTGTTCCTTATATGATCTTCAGCTATAGACGCTATGGCTACATCAATAAGTATCGTGTCCTTTTCCTGTCTTCCTTTTTGTTTTACGCGCTATGTGCCTATTTTCTAGTGATTCTGCCTTTGCCGGACATTATCGATACTTGTTCTATCCAATCACCGGGAACCGTTTACTACAATTTACAGCCATTTTCCTTTGTACAGGACTTTCTCAAGGAGACAAATCTTGTCTGGTCCAAACCAGCTACCTATCTGTCGGCCTTACGAGAACGTGCCTTTTTGCAAGCAGCCTTTAACTTTCTATTATTGTTGCCATTAGGTGTTTATGTACGGTATTTCTTTAAGAAAGGTTGGAAGTTTGCATTAGGTGTAGGCTTTGCAACGTCACTTTTTTTTGAAATAACACAGCTAACTGCCCTTTATGGCTTTTATACTTGTCCATATCGTCTATTTGATATTGATGATTTGATGCTAAATACGTCCGGGGCGGTAGCTGGATTTTTCATAGCGCCATTTTTACTGATCATGTTCCCTCCTAAGGATCAATTAGATCAAGGAATTAACTTAGACGAGAAGCCTGTTGGTTACATACATCGTTTGTTAGCCTTCATGATTGATTCTCTGATTGTAGAAAAGCTAACGTCTGTGTTTACAGATTTGTTTGTTAGAAATACGCCTTCTACGAACTGGGGTGTTACGACATTTCAGTATCCGATCATTACTTTTACCTGCTTCATTCTTTACTTTGCAGGAATGACCTATTTATGCAAAGGGCAAACCGTCGGACTATGGCTATTGCGTCTTCGAGTTGTATCCACCGCCCATCAGGGGCTAACAATAAAAGAGATCGCCAAGCGGAACATTTCCTTCTATATCGGGAATATTGGAATTACCTCCATAGGATATTTTATTCTTAATGGATTGCCAACCACCCCATCTTACTATCCGCTGCTCTTCATCATAATTTTTGGAGTAATTCTCTTGTATCAGTCCGTGTTAGTGCTTCATTTCGTACTGATCATCCTACGAAGAAAACGACAATTTTACTATGAAACCATTAGTCAAACAAGAATTGTACGTAAAATAAAAGAACTCAAAACAACTGATTAAAGACGAGCTGGCTCAGTTAAAAAGCTTGGAGTTTCATTCTCCAGGCTTTTTTATTTGCATCGTAAATGACTAGAGTATTCCTTACAAAAAAGAAGGCAGATGTCCTGAAAAGACGATATCGCCAATAAATAACGGTAAAATTTATTGAATTTTTCTGAATCTTAAAATAATATATAAGAAATTTGATTTATATCACAATTTTTAGGAGGATTGTTATTCTATGAAAAAAATGTCACTTGCAGTAATCGGTCTTGTTAGCTTATTAAGCACGTCTAGCGTTTTTGCATGGGATAGTACCGCTACATCAACTGCCTCTAAGGACAAGCTTACAGTAGAGGCCCTGCCTGAAAAGATGCCTGGTAAAACCGTTCTTGAATTCACAAATGGTACATTTACGGTGAAGGAAGAGGGCACATCTTCGCAGGTAAAAACCCTTTCTGCCAGTGAAGAATATTCACCTGAAATAGTAGAAAAAATGCAGCACTCAGAAATTGTAACCGATGAGGAGCTAGCCCAATTGCCTGTACACCCAGAAATCGCATGTAACGAGATTGTACCTCAAGAGGGAATGCTTGCCTACTATAATGTGGAGGGTGATCTGTATAAGGTAACCCTAGACGGAGTAAATGTGTTGGCAGCTTGGGCCAAGGGACCAGCATCCCCAGGTACATATGGCCCGTGGGGTGCCCACAAAAACAAGATTATTGCGACTGCTACCAATGTTGAAGGTACAGGACGTGTCACCAACTTCACTGATGCGATCGGGGATCATGATAATCGATTAAAAAAATATGATGCCGCTACCAAAGGGGTATACGATAACCCAAAGAGCAATACTTCTATTCGTGTTCGCAATTTTAATAATGATCGCATTGTCTATGTATATAAAAATGATATAGGTGCCCTGCCAGATGCAGTCCTGGATGTTTGGCAGCCTACTCTTGCGGATTTTGGTGAAAAAGTCTCAGACTATACTAGTTTCCCTGGTCGCTATTATTATGTAAAATAAGTAATATCGAAATTCACCACATTATTCAGGAGATTCTAATCAATGAAAAAACAACTCCTCTTTTTCTTCATGATACTTACTATCTTACTTGTTTCTTGTAGCTCTACCAAATCACCTTATCTCTCCATCACGATAACAGCAGGCGAAGGTGATCAGCTTCTGTCCACTGCCTATGAATATGACCTGTCTACTAAAAAATTATTGATGCGTGGACAAGTCCCTTATACATCGCAGTATCCTTTAACTGCCGTGGATGTCAAACGACAGGTGATTTATTATACCGGACGCGATCAATCTGGATTAGCCGATCAGTTACAGGTGTATGATTTGACATCAAAGCAATCTCAGACGCTTACAACTGATTTATTCGCGATCAATGAATTGTTTACTATTGACAAACAAGTAATTTTGGCGGCTTCCTCCAAGAAGGCAACAGACAATCATATCATGCCACTCGCTTCCTATGATTTGGATCATAAGCAATTCCGATTCTGGTGGGACCCTAACAAGGAGGACACCACCGTTAAATTTGCAAAACCCATCCCTGGAACCAATCGGTTATATGCTGGGCTATACTCATTTGGGGAAAGTTTCACCAATCTTGAAAAAGCAAATCAGCAACAGCTAAAGGACGGAGCAAAGCCCCCTCTCTACACAGTATTCGAGTTTGATGATAAGGGAAATAAAATCAAGAAATGGTTTGAGACAAAAGAGGAGTTACCTTTCTTTGCACTATCTTCTGATCAAAAACAAGCCTTTTATAGCAGTGCTACTACCACCTTTACTCCCAGAAGCTATCAGTTCCTTGAGCTTGCTACGTCTTCCAAAACTCCTTTTACACCATTTGAACAGATTTCTGATGCGTTTTTTGAACCTGGAGATCAGGGCTTGCTGCTGCTTGGTACCTATCAAAAAAAACGTGGCGTTTATCGGTATGATCTCCAAAGCAAGGAAGTTACATTGCTAATAGCTGAGCCTCCTAAAGCATTTATAAACAATTTCACTATAATGGAAAAATAGCTCAAAGGAACACGCAGACGAAAATCATATTGCCGTCTGCCTTTCTTATGCAGCATAGTCGAGAGAATTGGGCCAAACGACTTCATCTGGTAAAAGCTAATACCTTATCGATAAGAATGCCCGCAACTCCTCTTAGTAGCGGGCATTCTTTATACTTTCTTACATCTGTGCATCCATCATTCTTCGTAGATGTAAGATTACGTTTTCCTCCATAAACTCTACATCGTCATACGCAATATAGTCACCTTGTTTTACGATTCTTTTCAGACGGATGTGCGGACCGATTAAACCAATCGGCAATGCATTCATACGCTGTTTATCCGTTGCTGTCACGATCCGGCCAAATGCCGTGAATCTACCAATACAATCCAATGCGTCAGCAGGCAGCAAATCTTTTTCAGCTATCTTCACGGTTTCAGCTACAGACCCTCATTACATTTATTCTAGTTTATTACAATTGCAATTTAAAAATGTTTACTTGTCAAAGGATTTTTAATAAAGAAAAAACGAACCCGCTTTTTCCTTGGGTTCATTTTCATTCAAGCATTACTTATTTTGGCTGTTTTAAACCGAATTGATTGCCATCCTCGTCTCTGAAAAAGGTAAAGATGCCAAATTCCATTTCATTCGGTTTGTCAACGTCTACGCCTTTTGCTTGCAGATCTTCATACAATTTATAAATATCGTCACATTCAAACACGATGGATGGCTTTAATTCTGCCCAGTTTTTCATCATTGCTTTTGGATAAAGAACGAGACGTGTCTGGGCATTTTCTGGCCCTACTTCCAGCCATGTCGCTTTCGGCCCCATAGGAAAGTTCGCATATACAATAAATCCTACTTTCTCCGTCCAGAAAGCTAATGCTTTTTGTTGGTCTTCTACGTATACACCTACCGTTGAAATATGCTTAATCATAGTTATTCACCTAATTTCTATTTGTTAAAAAGTATAATACCCTTGTATCATATGAGAAATTCGATTTCTTTTGCAAGTCCTGCTAATAATAAAAGACTTCCCAAACTCGCTGGGAAGTCTTACAAATCTATCAGCAAACTACCTGCTTCAGCTAGTGATCAACATTTTGATCCTGAATTTCTTTCTTTAGATTTCCAGAGCGGATAAGCTGGACCACTTTCTCAATGTCTCCATCCAATGCCCTATCACGTTCAACAAAGGGGACTTGCATTCGGATCATGTTATAAATCCTTGTGGTTTTGGGAGACATTTTTTTACTATCTCGCAAATCTAATGCCTGACAAAGCGCGATGAGATGAATTGCCGCTACATGTTGGGTCAATTCAACAATGGTACGTGCATCTCGTGAGGAAATTGTGCCCATACTCACCTTATCCTGATTATGAGCTTCTGTAGAACGGGAAAACACACTTACCGGACCACTCATCTTTAAAGCCTCCGCCGTTAGGGCGGAGCTTGCAATTTGCATACCCTTAAAGCCATGATGCAAGCCGATTTCATAATTGTCACTGTTAAAACGCGGTATTAAATTGGGGGTCAAATTCTTATTGAATTTTTCGTCGACCACCAGTTGCAATTGTCGATCTAGTAAATCTGCAATATTTGCAACCGCTACTTTAAGCGAATCCATAGCTTGTACAACATGACCGCCATAAAAATTTCCCCCATTGTAAACCTCGCGTGTTTCAACATCGAAAATAGGATTATCGTTCGTTGAATTAATTTCCACCTCTACCCACTTTTTCACCCAATCCAATGTGTCATACAGCACGCCAGTAACATGGGGAGCGCAACGAATCGAATAGCGGTCCTGAATGCTTTGTGTTAATTCAAGATAGGCCTTTGAATCCAATTTTTCATTATTTCCTAGAATCTGCGAATATTCTTTAGATAATTGAGAACCTTCTAGCAAGCTATATATATTTTTCGCACTTGTCATTTGTCCAGGGTGCGGTTTTTGTTCATGAATGATTGAATAAAAGTGTCCCCGGTTTCCAATCAATGCTTCTGAAGCCATCGCCGTACAAATATCGGCTATAAATGCGATTTCTTCTGCATCCGAGTAAGCGAGGCAAGCAAAGGCAGACATAAAAGAGGTCCCATTTACTAAAGCAAGTCCTTCCTTGGCTTCCAAAGTCAAAGGCTCGAGTCCCTCGGCTTCAAGTGCTTCTGCTACCTCACACTCCCCCCCTTTATAAAGCACTTTGCCTTCCCCAACTAGTATAGAGGCAAGATAGCTTAACGGAACTAAATCACCACTCGCTCCAACTGATCCGCGTTCAGGAATAATTGGAGTAATTCCCCGTTCCATATATGCTATTAATTGCTGAATGACCTCCAATCGTACCGCTGAATTGCCTTTCACCAAACAATTCGTACGTATGAACATGGTTGCTCTTGCCACAATCTCATCTGCTACTGGACCAACCCCACACGATAGAAATCTAATTAAATTTCGTTGCAGATCCCATGCTTTCTCACCAGAAATTTGTCTGTGCACACTGTCTCCGAAGCCGGTCGTAACCCCATAAATGGGATACTGCTGATTCATAATCTCATGTTTTAGCTCGTTGCACTCTTCAATTCTCTTCTTGGCTTCTTCTGAAATGTGAAAAGTAAATGCTTCAGAGGTACCTTTTGCCATATGGGTCACATCTGCTATGGTCAGATCATTTCCATTTACTATAAATGTATGCTTGCCAGGCAGCATCAGCTTTTGTTCGAAAAGGGCTGCTTGAGTCATTTTCAACCTATCCTCTCTGTATCTGGGTTCCTTTTCTATTTCTCAATCGCTTGAAGGTATGAGCACAAGTCGGAAATTTTCACCTGATCATCTTCCATGGCAGATGTGATGAATGTTATGAAAATACGACTTAGCTTCTCTATTGTTTTTTTGTCAAAAATATCAGCATTATATTCAAAGATAGGTAAAATGCCTTTCTTACGATCTTCTTCCACATACAGGGCAAGATCAAACTTTGAGATTTTCTTTTCTGTATAGTAGTGGCTCATTTGTAAGCCGTGTAAATTGATCTCATGTGTGGAATCCCCAAAATGAAACGTTGTGTTTTGTCTAGGCCATTTTTGAATAGAGAAGCAGGTTTGAAACAAAGGAGTTAGACCGGTTTTTATATCCTGCTCTTCCATCATAAGCGTCATGGGAAAATCCTGATAATCCAGACATTGTTTAATTTGTTCATCAACATAATGCACCAGCTCAGCATACGTGGCATTTTCCGGCATTTTCAATCGCAATGGAATTAGATTGACAAAAACACCACACGTATTATAATAGCTTGTCGATCCACGTCCATACCTAGGTGTTCCAATTATGATTTCTTCTTGCTGTGAATAACCATGTAAAAAAGCGAAATATAAGGAAAGCAGAACTCGATCAAGGGTCGTCTCTTTTTGTTGACAATAAGCAAAAACTTTATCGCTTACTGTTTTCTCAAGACGAAACGATACGGTCCCTCCGGTATACGTACGCACCTCCGGAAAATCTCGATCTGCTGGAAGCTTCAGGACAGGAAGCCCTCCTGACAGCTTTTCTTTCCAAAATAAACGCTGTCTTTCTCCTTCTGGACTTTCTAACATTGCGTTTTGGGCTGAAACAAAGTCTGAAAATTGTTTTCTGATCGGAGTAAGCTCAAATTCATTTCCTTCCAATAAATTCTTGTATAATAATCCAAAATCATCGATTGTAAGAGAAGCAGACCATCCATCTACTGCAACATGATGCCACACTAGAAGCAAGATAAAATCATCCTCTGAAAAGCGGAACAACCGAATGCGAAAAGGAGGATTTTCTTCCAATTGAAAGGGACGGTAGGTTTCCTCACTTAAAACCTGTGTTACGAGCTCTTGTGGCCAACCGCTAGCATCCACCACTTCAAAATCCAGAATCGCTTCCTCGTACACTTTATGCACCGGCTCATCCTCCATGAGAAAATTGGTACGGTACATCTCATGTCGCTTGATCACCTGTAAGAAGGCTTCCTTCATTACATCTATATTAATCTTGGAATGTATACGATAAAGGATTTTTTCATTGTTTCCATAGGAATCGGGAAGCTGGGCATAGTGTTGATAAAAGACACTCTGGATTTTCGATAACGGATACGTTTTAATCACCGTTTTTTTAACCAATGTAACCATCCCCTATTCATGTTCTTGTAAATACTGAAGTAGAATACGATTAAACTCCTCATAATGAGTGATATTACATCCATGACCACCGTTTATCTCGACTAATCTAGCTTGCGGAATTTTTGTTACTAATTGATTTGTTTGATAATAGAAGCCCATGATGTCTCGTTTCGCTGATACGATCAATGTTGGCACAGAAATATCTCCCAGGATTTTGTAGGTATTTAATTTACCTTGTCTTTCGATGTCGTTATATTGGAAGGCAACTGGATTTACAAATTTGCTGGCTTGAATCAATTCATACGCACCTTTTCGATAATTCACATAGAAATCAAGCTGAAAGGCGTCTTTCAAGGATTGTTCATCCCATAATTGATTCATGTCGCAGAAACTTGTTACCAATGCTAAGGAAACAACCTTTTCAGGAAATTGCGCTGCAAAGGTTTGGGCAAGCATTCCTCCCCAGGAAGTTCCAACCACATAAAGAGGAGAAGGTATTTGTAAGATATCTAATACCTCACAAACCGTATTAGAAATACCCTGAAAAGTAAGATCGCCGTTATCCTCACTTAAACCGACTCCTGGCGGGTGGATAATAATGAATTGACAATCCCCTCGCAGCTCTTTTATTTGGTAGTACCACTGGGAAGCGGTTAAACCGAAACCGCAGAATAACAGAACCGTTTTTTTCCCGTTTCCACAGATAACTGCTTCAACCTGTCTGGAGGTTTGGGTGCGAATCAGAAGATGATGGAAATCATTTCCTTGCCCTCTCAATGACTGAAACTCTGCGATAGTTGATTCATGTCTACTGATCGGCTGTCCAGCCTTCATATTTTTCCAGTAAGTATTCAAATCTTCTGGAAAAGTAAAATGATCACAGCAAATTCTCGTTATGACGCTGGCTGTTTCCTCGTCTTGTTCTGCACCCAATGCGTTTAGCTTTTGAATCTGGCTCCTAATAGTACGCTCGTCACCATATAACACGATCGTTTGAATGCTGTGTTGTGATAAGATATGGTCCAGTGCTGCTAATCCTGCGTTACTTGGCAATACAGATAACCCTGTTGAAGTGCTCATCATTTGTAACAAGTCTTCCTGAAGCTGCATTCCACCATCTGCCCATAGCGGCCAGTTTATTGTAAAGGTTTGACCGCATCTCTTGCCGCTCTTCACCAGTTCCTGTCGCTGTAAAGCAAACAAATCCATAGATGCGTTGGCACAAGCATAATCAGCTTGACCTATATTTCCCATAATGGCTGAAACTGATGAAAAAAGAACGAAAAATTCCAACTCATCATTCTCTGTGGCTCGGTCTAAATTCCATGTTCCCTTCCATTTTGGTGAGAGCACAGCTTGCAAGTCATTGGAATCCTTATGAAGGAGCAATCGATCTTGAATCACGCCAGCACAATGAATAATACCTGTGATGGGTCCCAGCTCTTCTCTAATGGACTGAAAAGCTTGAGCTGTGTCTTCCTGTATGCATAAGTCTACTTCTATATAACGCACGTCCGCTCCCATTTCCATTAAGCGATAGATTTGTCGCTGTTTCTTTTGATCCAACTGGGAACGTCCTAATAAAGCAAGCTTAATACCTCTCTGCTGTGCTAGATCACTGGCAATTAAATACCCTAAGCCACCTAACCCGCCTGTAATAACATATACACCATGCTCCATTACATAATGAGATCGGGGGGTAGATCCAGGAGTCATTTCTCTTAGCTGATAAACATACCGGCTTAAGTCCTTGTCCCGATATTGAATGCTAACTACCCCTTTATCGTGACAACGTGCCTCTTTTTCCAGCAAGACTGCGATTTCATGTGCGCGCGTCTTATTCAAATTTTCAAAATGAATGATTTGACTGTGTATTTTTGGTTGTTCTAGGTAAGCTGTCCTGAGCATTCCTTCTAAAGCATCAGCGTATTTATCTACTTCACTTGAACCAGCTACAATCTGAATGAGAATGTCCGTTACGGGTTTACGCTGTAACAGTTCCTGAATATGGATAAGACATTCCTTGCACTTAACTTCAAATTGATCAATAATGTCCACCTCATCGGATTTCAAGGCAAACACATTCTCAATCTGCAAATGTCGCTTCAATTCAGCTTGTAGGCCCATATCATCATGAAATAAGAGGACAACTTGCTTGCGACTGTTATTGGAAGAGCTATTTTCCTTTAACCCTAACTTTTTCCAGTATCGATTAATATAAAGAACAGTAGCTTGCTCAGCTTGTAATTGGCTCGTCAAAGGCGAAACAGCTGTTTCTTCTGTATCCACTTTGGCTTCAGCTATAAAAGCTTCCCTCCAAATTTCCAGCAAATATTCAGACAGATGAGCAACTGTTGAATATTCAAATAATAGAGTTGGATAGAGGGGGGCATCTACCTTTTTCTCTAAAATTTTGACAAGACTTAGTAAATGGGTTGAGTCTAATCCTAATTCATAAAAGCCTGTATGCAACGGGATGTCTTTAGGATTTGTTTGTAGTACGGAGGCAATTTCTTGTTGCAGGTATGAGCGAATTAAATCCGCACGTGACTCCGGCGGTTTAGCGGTACCATATTCTGTGGCAAAAACTGGTTCAAAATTGTCTAGCAAATATTGAGATAAACTTTCTACCGTCGAATATTCGAACAGCAGAGTTGGGTACAGCGCTGTCTTTACTTTGTTCTCCAAAACCTTTACAAGACCTAGTAATTGCGTAGAATCTAGTCCCAGCTCATAAAAACCGGTGTTCGTTTGCACGCTCTCTGCATTTATTTTCAGCACGTCTGCTATTTCTTGCTGTAAATATATTTGAATAGAGGCTAGATGAGGACTCTCTCTTCCTTGGTTTATGATCCTTGCTGGCTGTATCATCTCACCCTGTCCGCCTGCATACGCAATTGGATAAGCCTTTGCGGTGTCACTTATTTGAAGGGAGCTTGTTTTCGTTAATTTTTTAATAAGCTGTGGCTCCCTAACTCGTTTTACAGTGAATTTATTATATTCGACTAATACATCACCTCCTTCATTAAAAATTGTAATATCACGAGATACAATATCTGGGGCAGTTGATATCTTTTCTTGAAGTGTTGTCTGCTCGGTGTACGTATACACCTTATTTGGCAGTGGCTTATAGATGCAAAAACGTTCAAGCATAAACGGTATATAAGGCGTATTCTCCTGAAAAATATTATATTGCATCCCCGTCACCATAAAAGACGCTCCAGCTAAACATGCTCCGTCTAAAAAAGCGGCATGGGCATAAAATTTATCGAGATAGGCTTCAGCTAGGCTACTGAGTCTAAGCTCCATTAATTCCCGATTCCCCCGTTGATACACCGTGCCTTCCGTTTTCATGAAAGTATCATGGAAGATTTTCGTCTTTCGCACTAAATCGTACATTTGATCCATATCCCACTGCTTGGCGGATTGCTTCATGAAGGCTTTCACATCGAGCGCTTGGGAGTTGTTCCTATTATTCATAACATACATAAAGCATTCCATGTTTACTTCCATTTGCTGATCGATAATCACATCATCTTTTATTTTTTGGCTGGTAATCGTCACTTTCCAGTAAGAATCAATAGGTGTAAACGTAACATAAATATTCTTGTCAAAATACTCTGATGTCACTATGGGCTGCTTGAACAAAACCTGTCTCAACTCTATAGGCTGTTTATCGACATACAGAGCCGCTACACGATAAACCATATCCATGAGAGCTAAGCCTGGAACAGCACAAATGCCATGAACACGGTGATCTTGTACTAAATAGTGACTATGATACAACCGCTGTAAAAAAGTCTCTTGTACTTGTGTTTGCTTCATCTCATTTATTCTCCCTTATGCTTAACTCGGATCGGCTTATAATAAGCAAGGTTTTCCTCGGTTCGTTTGTCATTTCGTTCATGTTCTTCTATATTAGTTGCGTCTTGGCTTCCTTCTGGCCAGTATCTTTTTCTTTGGAATAATATGTTTGGATTGATGCTTTCCGGAGGTACTCGATGTGTTCGGGGAACGCCTTCATTACTCACAATGATATGAGCGTTGTTTCCGCCCAATCCAAACGCACTAATTCCTGCACGCAAAACAGCATATTTACTTGTCCATTTCATAGGCCCCTGCACGATAAAAAATGGGGATTCTTCAAAATGAAAACGTGGATTCGGTTGTTCACAATGCAATGTGGCAGGAAGCTCCTCATGAACAAGCGATAGTAATACCTTAATAAAACTGGCTACCCCTGCAGCACTCATCAAATGCCCGATATTACTTTTCACACTGCCTACACCACAAAACTGTTTTTGCATCGTGTGCTTTTTAAATACTTGGGTCAAAGCTTTTAATTCAATCGGGTCCCCAATCAAAGTGCCAGTACCGTGTGTTTCCACATAGCTTATGGTCTCTGGGTTTATGTTTGCATCTACAATCGCTTTTTCAATCAATTCTCTCTGCGCCTCTGGATTTGGAGTTGTAATGCCCATTGTGTTGCCATCATTATTAATCGCTGAGCCCTCAATCACGCCATAGATTTTATTGTTATCTCGAATGGCCTGCTGTAGAGGCTTTAAAATGATGACTCCGCAGCCTTCTCCAAGACCTATTCCATCCGCTTCAGCGCTAAAGGTTTTGCAACGTCCATCCGGAGATAATACATTAGCTGCACTCATAGCAATATAAGGTGATTCATCTAATAAAATGTCTACTCCCCCTGCTAAAGCAAGCTCGCTTTCTTTATTTTGAATGCTTCTTACAGCTAGATGAATGGCTGTTAACGAGCTTGAGCAAGCCGTATCAATCACCATGTTAGGTCCTTTAAAGTTATATACATGGGCTAAATGCGCTGCAATGAAGTTTTGCCCAGTCCCCACAATGGTATCCTTCGTGCTTTGATCCAGCTTTTGAGAAAAGTTGCTAGCTCTCGAGCCTACAAAAACTCCTACCTGCTTATTCCACAGTTCTTTTTCGTTGTAGCCAGCATCAAGAAGCGCTTCTGCACTCACCTCTAATAATTGTCGTTGCAAGGGATCAATTTGAGCGGCTAATGATTTTGAGATATGGAAATAATCAGGATCGAAATCTTCAATGGAATCTAAGAAGCCTCCCCATTTACTTTTCGTTTTTCCTTCGGTGTAATCGTTTAAGGTGTAAAGCTTTTTACTATCCCAACGAGATTTTGGTATTTCACGAATACTGTCCTTTCCCGCGATTAGATTTGCCCAATATTCTCTTGCATTCCTCGCATCTGGAAAATGACAAGCTATGCCGATGACGGCGATTTTATCCGTATGATTCAGCTTATTTTCATGCTCATCGATTACATTGGATCGTTCTGGTTCTGCGACGTACCTATGTTCAATCATAGGCTTTACATGAGTTTTTTCGCTTTTGATTGAGAATAATGTCGCTAATACATCTGGGTAGGATTCGATCAAATAGGAAGCCAGACGTCCTATTGTCGGATATTCCAACAGGATAGAAGGATCTAAGGCCACAACCTTTAATTCACGGTCCATTTTCGTAACAATTTGAGCTAATAAGATAGAATCCATTCCATATTCTTGAAATAGGCTATCAGCATCAATCTGGGAAGCATCTAGCATGAATTCCTTTGAAAATAAGGCGAGTAGCCACGCTTGCGTTTTTTTCATTAGCTCGTCATCAACAAATTCCTCGTTAGTCAGGGTTTCTTGCTTTACCTGAACATGCTGTACACCAGTAGCTTTTTTCTGCGTTTGCATAAGCGTTTCTGGTTTCCAAATGGGCGATTGAATCACAGCAGGAAGAATAACCGGTCCTAGCTTATTAGCTAAAATCTGATCTAGGAGGGAAAGCCCTTCTTTATTTGTCATACTGATCATTCCAGATTGTTCATAGGCGCTGCTTTTTACTTCTCCCATACCGGTCTCTTTCCAGCTTGGCCATTGAATGCTTACAATTGGGCAGGAATGAGCATGAGCTTCACTGAAATAGTCCATATAGGCATTAGCCATCGCATAATCACTTTGACCTGCTCCTAAGCTGGGAACAATGGCAGAAACGGATGAAAACAATACAAAGAATTGTAATGGTTCTTCTTTGAGACTGTTGTAGAGTACGTTTAAACCCTGAATCTTAGGTTCCAGCACCTGATTAATTGTTTCTAAGGATTTTCGTATAAATGCCGGGTTTTCCAGATCTACAGAACCCGCACAATGAATCACCCCACCTATTGGCCCCATTGAGCGCTTCACTTTCTCTACACTACTGCGTACCTCATCCTCGTCTGATAAAGCTATGGACAATACTTGGATTTGGGCTCCTGACCGTTCCAATTGTTCAATGGCTCTGATTTTATGAGCTGTAGGTGATTGTTGTTCTTTATATAAGTCCCATGCTTCCCGCGGTGGCAGCGGTTCCCGACCGGTTAACACAATTTGCTTCACACCATAGTTTTCCACAAAATGCTTCGCACATAATAATCCGAGTCCTCTTGTTCCTCCTGTAATCCATAACACATGAGCAGGAGAGAAATTCAGCTTTTGACTACTCCAATCCATTTTAGCCTGCTCTACATCGAGATAAGCTCGGTATCGATGTCCATCCCGGTAACAGACCTCCACATCCTGACTTTCTGCAAATAACTCCTCGACGATTTGATCTGCAAGCACATGATCGTCAAGATGTCGTTCTACATCCATGTGTCTTGAACAAACATAGCTGTATTCACTTTGTAACGTACGATACAACCCAACGCGTGAAGCTCCTGCTATATTTATTGAGCCATTTTTAAAAGCTTCCAGCCCTTTTGTGACACATAAAAGCACAATATCTTCTTTTTTTCCTAGCCCGATTATATGTTGAAGAGTGAATAGCCAACTCATGTCGGTTTGATCTGGAGCACCACATCCGGCTAGATCAATAATACCCGCATATTGTTTCCACTCCTCTTGTGCTTGGTCTGGCTGTCGTGGTATTTCATGCGCATTCATGATTCGTGTATTGGTAATACGTTCGGAGATTCGCTTCGCTAAAGCCTTTGTTTCATTCGTTGTTAAAATGGCAATGGTTCCATGTAATTCCTTCGTTTTATTCACACTGGCTAACTTCCAATGTTTTGTGACAAAGCAATCCGTACGTGATTCCATCTTGCCGTGATGACTCGATTCCGTTGTGGTTTTTACAAAGGTAGATGCTAATGAACCCCGGCGAGATGGAGAAATCCAATATGGTTCTTTGGCGAAAGGATAGGTGGGCAAGCTTATTTTCCGGGGCTTAATTTCCCCATATAATTCGTTCCAGTCTATATGCAAGCCCTTTACCCATAGACGCAGTATTTTTGCATATTTTTTACGCTCTATCCACTTTTGAACAGCCTCTTGTAATTCTTCATCTGCAAGAAAGATAGATACTGTCTCTTTATGTTGCTTCACTTGCCCTTGGTACACATTTTCCACATTTGCTTGATTATTACACAAGCCCCTAAGCTTCTCTTCAAGCTCACCGATAGACTCCACAATCATTCCCAGACGTTCTTCCATTGCCTCTCTTCCTGTTTGTAACGTATACGCTATATGTGGCAAATCGCGATCGGCATAAGCTTGCTCCTGAAGTGCAGCTAATAATTGGTTAACCTGCTCCTTCAAGCGTTCTTCATTTTTGGCAGAAAGAACAATGATAACCGGATGGTTGTGGTGTGAACCCCTAGATTGCACTTCTTCGCGCGGGATAAATTCCTCCACGATTACATGTGCATTTGCTCCTCCCGCACCGAAGGATGATATACCCGCTATTCTGGGGCATTCTTGGGCTACCCCATTCATTTCTATGACAGGTCTCTTCCATTCACCGAGCTTTTGCTGAACTGTGAAGGGAGTTTTGGCAAAATTGATATTTGGGTTTAATTCCTGTGCATGCAAACTTGGAACTAGCTGCTGATGCTTCATTTGAAGAATAATTTTTGTTAGCCCTGCTATGCCTGCTGCGGCTTCTAAATGACCAATATTACTCTTCACAGAGCCGATTGCGCAGAAATTCGTATCTTGCGTATCTTTGCTAAAGGCCTGCTGAAGACCTGTGATCTCAATAGGGTCTCCTAACTCCGTCCCTGTGCCATGAGCTTCAATATAACTGATGGTTCGTGCATCTATTCCTGCTTTCTCCATTGCTTCTCGCACAAGTTCACCTTGGGCTACTGGATTTGGTACCGTGTACCCATTAGTTTTCCCACCATGATTAATGCTCGTTGCACGGATTAAGGCATGAACCTGATCACCATCTTCAAGAGCTTTTGAAAGAGGCTTTAATAAAACCGCCCCCACACCCTCTCCAGGAACAAAACCATCGGCAGCTTGTCCAAAGCTTTTGCATTTTCCTTGTGCAGAAAGCATTTGTTGTCCACATAATTGAATGTAAGTAGATGGATGCAAATATAGATTAACCCCGCCGGCTATAGCCATCTCACATGCTCCATGACGGATATGCTCACACGCTTCGTGTATAGCTGTCAGAGAAGAGGAACACATCGTATCAATTGGCATGCTTGGGCCTCTTAGGTTAAGTAAATACGATACTCGATTCGCAATAGAACTAAACGAGGTATACGGGAATAACTCCTCCCCCTGCTCCCATAGCGGTGGACCGTATAACTGAAACCCTGTTTTCGTAATGCCAGCGAATACTCCGATTCGTCCCTTATGCCGCGAAGCTAGCAGTTCCTTGGTATATCCTGCATCCTCAAGGACTTCCCAGCAAGTTTGAATGAATAAACGTTCCTGCGGATCCATATTCATTGCTTCACGAGGTGAGATAGAAAAGAACAAAGGATCAAAGCTGGCAAAATCTTGGAGAAAGCCGCCCCATTTGCAATAGCTTTTTCCCTTAGCAAAAGCGTCTTTTCGATTCGGTTCATAGAACGTTTCCGTTGACCAACGTTCTTCGGGGATTTCTACTATACAATCCTTTCCCTGAGCAAGGTTATGCCAGAATTGTTGCAAAGTGCTTGCCTGTGGATAATGACCACTCATGCCAATGATTGCAATCGGTTCAAGCTGATCTGATGGGTTTTGCTCCAAAGGCACATAGCTAGGTGATTCTTTTGCTCGTTTACCAGTGATCTGCTGACCAGGTAATTCTTTTATCACGCTTTGTTCTGGTGCTGATATCTGTGTCTCGACCTTCCGCATCTGAGCTAGCCCTGTCCATTCCAGACACTGCTCCAGATACTGTTGGGTAAAATATTGTGTTAATTCCTGCACTGTTTGATATTCATAGAAAATCGTTTTTGAGCACTCTCCAAAAATCCCTTCAAGCTTTTGATTCAGTTCAATGATGACCAGTGAATCAATTCCATATTGATCTAAAGTCTCGAAAGCATCAATTTGATCAACGCTTATCTTCAATTGTTCCCCCAGCAGACTTTTCAATTTCATCTGGGTTCTTTCTTCTAAATCAGCCTTATCAATCTGACGAACAGCTTGCTCAATGGCAGGCTCCATTTTAACCGCTTGTTTTGTCGTAAAATAAGACCTGAGCTTAGGTACGTCACCTTGCATAAGCACCAATCTATTCTTTTTAGCTGTAAACATTTGATAGATATTTTCAATGCCAGTTTTAGATTCAATCCCAATCATACCGGTACTATGCTGTAACATTTTTTCCGTTTCTCGGTCAACGTGCATACCGCCATCCTTCCAAAGCGGCCAGTTAATGGAGTAGGTTAGACCCTTACGCTGATCTGCATGGGCTAATTGATTCCGATACTCAGCGTAGCAGTCCATAAACGCATTCCCCATTGCATAATCTGCTTGTCCCGGATTGCCTATGGCCCCGGACATGGATGAAAATAAAAGGAAGAAATCCAATGGAATGTCTTGGGTAGCTTCATCCAGATAAATGGTTCCTGCTACTTTGGGAGAGAGAACGTTTAGTACCTCATCCGTATTTTTCTTCAATATATAATTATCTTGAATGATTCCCGCACTATGAATGATCCCATGTAGACTTCCAATCTGTTCCTTAATTTGTCTAATCAAGTTCTCTACTTCATCTTTCTTCGTCATATCAGCTTGTTTATAAATAACTTTGGCACCTAGAGATTGCAGCTCCTGTAACTTCGCTGTTTTCTCTTCCTTCCATTCAGATCTGCCGGTAAGGATTAACGTTACATTTTTGCTTTTTTGCACAATTTCTTCTGCAAAAATAAGTCCTAATCCGCCAGCTCCACCTGTTATAAGATAAACACCCTGATCCTTCCAAGGAATCGTAATGGCTTTCGCTGCGTCTTCTCGTTCCTTCCAACCAGCGACCCACCGTTTTCCTTTTTCATATCGAATATGCCTGTCCTCAGGATATTGCTTCTCATTGATTATGTTTTCAAACAGTTCGGTATGGCTGACTCCTTGCTCTATTTCAATCATTTGTCCAAGAATTTTTGGATTTTCCAGTCTGGCGGTTTGCAATAATCCTACAAGTCCTGAAAAAACCTGCTGTTCTCCTTGATAAGAGCCAACTATTTGAATCAAAACATTCCCTTTTGGTTTGGACTGGATAATCTGTTGTACGGTTTTAAAAGCTCCTACGGCATAACACTCAAACCTTTGTTCAAGTCTGACGTTATCTGAATGTAACGGAATAAAGGTAATCCCATTTGATTGTGCTGCCAACTGATCCTGTAAATGGGCAAATGGTTCACCAAGCATTACAAGGTGCTGATCGTAAGTCGGCACGTGCTTTTTTTGAATGATTTGTTGTTCCTGCCAGACTGGCTCAAGAACGATCTTGTTGATCTGCCCATCATTTTTAGGCTGATTCTCCTCTTCTTCCGGTATCCAATAACGTTCCTTTGCAAACGGATAGGTTGGAAGAGGTATTCTCGAATAATGGTTTTGTAAAAACAATTGCTCAAATTCAAGTTCATAGCCTTGCGTATACAAGGAGGCTACGATAGACAAATGTTTTCGATAAGCATTGGCATCTGTTTCAATCCTTACTTTTTGAATGCACTCATTCCCATATTGCTTCATCGTTATTTGTTCCTGATGCCCCTTTTTATCGACAACAGAAGCATATACCCCAGTGGCTTCTCCTGTTTCTAACCATTTTTTCAGGGCATCCACAAGCTCATTCTGCTCATGCACAACGCAAGCTAGACGATGATTACAGTGTTTTCTTCCCATGAGCAATGTATAGCTCATATTGCCGTAATCAGCCTGATCCGTACGTTCACAATACTGGATAAGGTGTTTCACCTGCTGATGTAGCTGAGCCGGTGTACGAGCAGATAAAGTGATTACATGGCCTGGTTTGATTTCAGAAGCCTTCTTTACATATGGCGCTTCTTCAATAACCATGTGTGCATTTGTTCCACTAAATCCAAAGGAACTGATGGCCGCGCAACGCTTCATGTTTGGTTTCACAGACCAATTACTAAGCTTAGTATTTACATAAAAAGGACTGTCTTCAAAATTAATATTTGAATTACCGTTTTCAAAATGCAGCGTTGGTGGAATTTGTTTTTGCTGTAAGGACAATAAGATTTTAATAAGTCCTGCTACCCCTGCTGCAAATGTTAAATGACCAATATTACTTTTTATTGATCCAATTGCACAATAATTTTTCTCATTTGTATAGTTGCTAAAGGCTCGTGTCAAAGCTTTATATTCGATGGGGTCACCAAGCCTTGTTCCTGTGCCATGCGCTTCAACCATTTGGATGTGCTGCGGGTTGATATGAAACGTATCGTATACTTCTCGCTGTAAACGTTCCTGAGATTTCGAACTTGGCGCTGTAATTCCATTGGTTGTCCCATCCTGATTAATAGCTGAGCCGCGAATAACCCCATAAATATGATCTCGGTCAGCTATCGCATCTGAAAGTCGTTTAAGTACGACCACCCCGGCTCCTTCACCAAGCACAAAGCCATCCGCACGTTCGTCAAATGTATAGCAGCGGCCTGTAGGAGATAACATTCCAGCACGATTTGTAAATTGATAGATTCCCGGTGTTGATTGAATGAATACGCCACCCGCTATGGCCATCTCAGTTTCGTTTGCCCATAAACCCTGACAGGCTAGATGAATGGCTACCAGAGAGCTTGAGCATGCTGTATCTACAGCGATGGCAGGACCCTGTAAGTCCAAATAGTAAGCAATCCGTGCCGGAATGATGGAATTTGCCGTACCCCAGAAGGCCTGCGGTGGTGGATTATGGCCAAGCAGCTGTTGGTAATCATTCGCACCGCATCCTACGTAGATGCCGCATTTTTTCCCTTGAACACCTGCGCCAGCATACCCCGCATCCTCTAAGGCCTTCCATGTTTCTTCTAAAAAGATTCGTTGCTGTGGGTCCATATATTCAGCCTCAGAGCCTGAGATATTGAAAAAAAGCGGATCAAACCGATCGATATGATCTAAGAAGCTGCCTTGATGACAGTCGCTCATACCCTGCTTATCATACTTTGATAAATTCCAGCGAGATACTTCCTCGACTAAATCGTTGCCACTAGCAAGATGCTTCCATAGCTCTTGGACTGTTTCTGATTTTGCGAAGCGCCCACTGATACCAATGATCGCGATATCCGTTTTATTCCTTGTATTTCCAATACCACTGTCAGATTCAGCTTTGCCAATGGAAACAGGCTGAGAAGTCATATCCTCTTGATACTTTGTTTCCTTTGCCGGCGTTGTGATTGGTTTTGCATCCTGTACCATATTTTTAGATAACGGCTGCATAATGACCGTATTATACTCAGCAATAATATGCGAAGCTAATAAAGTGACAGAGCTATAATCAAATAACGTAGTCGTATCTAATGTAATATGCAATGCTTGATTAATTGCTTGTACAAGCTTTACCCCTGTAATGGAATCTACTCCATAATCAGAAAACGATTCATGCTGATCAATCATTTGCGCATCAATTAGTAGTGATTCTGAAAGCTTTTGAATAATCGTGTTCCTTACATAATCAAGCATTTTGGCTTTGATTCCCTGATCCTCTGTAGAAGCAATCCTTTGTTGGTTGGATGCCGCAGGCTTTCTCTCCTTTCTTTTTTGATCAGTGCTTGTTTCTTTTGAAAAGTCTTGTTTGTATCGTATAAGTCCATCACTTTTGGCAGCGACAATTTGTTGCCCCAGCTCCTGAGCATCAATTGCCGGAAATGAGACGGAGGTAAAGCCTTCTGCTGTTAATGCCTTTTTCCAGCCTTCTGCACATAGCGCCGGGCAGCCTGGGATTCGAAGTTTGTCATCTTCATACAGCCACCATCCCTCTAGCAGCCCAAATGTAAGATGATGAAACAATGTCTTCTCTGTGATTTCATTTATGACAATGATTCCGTTTCTCTTTAACAAGGCTTTCGCATGTCTTAGCGTTTGATGAATGTTGGGGGTTGCATGCAGGACATTGGCTGCGATGACCACATCATAACTACCCATATCTACCTTCTGCTCGGTGATCGATTTATTGATGTCTAGCATTTGAAAGGTTAAAAAAGGATGGCTAGACTCATACTCCTTTGCGCCATGCATGAGAAACGCTTTGGAAATATCGGTATAGCAGTATTCCTGAATGTAGCCGTGATAGGGAGTTAATTTTTGTAAAACGCTAGCACTTGTCCCCCCCGTACCAGCTCCGATCTCTACTATCCGAAGTTTTACATCGGATTTGCGATCTATCTGATCCTGTACATAAGAAATGACGGTATGAGCTAGCACATTATTAAAATAATCTGCCATCTGATTATGTTTATAAATTCCCTCAACCAATTCCATAGAGGAATGAGGAAACATGAAATCGGTAGCTTTTTTTGATCCAGTCAAAATATCGGGCAATGCACGTAGCATCGTTTCAGCTAATAGTACCTTCGCCCTTATGCTGCTATCCTCCAGCCACTCTCGCTTCTTACGATCCCACTCGTTCCATAGTAATTCCTGAGACACCAGAGCTTCGTTACATATGTGAAATGTTTCCCCAGTTTGAATAATATACTGCTTCTCAGCCAAAAATTCTAAACTTACCTCCAGCCATTTGTCATAAAAACCAGGTAATTTGGTTTGAGCTTGAAAACGAGAGTGAGGGTTACTTGAGATCAAGCCTGCAGTTGACAATTGAGTCATCAGCAGCTTCATCAATAATCCCTGCATTACTTCCATTTGTTTTTTCTCTTCATATATTTCTTTACGTTGGAATGCTTGCATGTTCATCTCTCCACACATCAAGATTCGATAAGCCAGAATCCTTTTATTTTACATTAGAGTAATTTTATTACACCAAAACAAAAGAATGTCCCTTGTTAACATTGATCCACGTAGAAGACGTAGTCATTTTTGCAAACGCTAATTGATTCATCGGTCCGACCAAAAGGGCTTCTAATGCACTCATTGCTTCTGGAGGCTCAATTGAACCAACCCCTCTGCTTTTCATCCGTCTTTGATACTCCTCGGACGCTACCGTACCTACCGTTCCCCAATACCCCCAGTTCATCACCTTTACGGCACACGGCCATTCCAGGGCTAATTGGCTGGCAAAAGCATCCTTAAAGGTACAGCCTGCTACATAGTTGCTTTGTCCAGCGGCTTTTACAAACGAATTCATTGACGAGAAAAATAACACGAAATCAAGCGGCTCATCCTGAAATACCGCTGCTATATTCACACTCACATCCACTTTGACACGAAGTCCACCCCGGAATCTTTCCTCCTCCATATTCGCCAGACTTTTATCCAGCAACACGATGGCAGAATGGACGATTCCATGAATGGAGCCGTATTGCTGTTTGATTTCTTCGTAGGCGCGGTACAGCTCTTCCTGGTCTGTTGCATCTGCCACGAAATAGCTCGGTGCGGGGCCGATTGATGCTAGCCGGTCTATCTTTGCTTGAATATTGGCATCCTTTTCTCTTCTGCCAATCCAAATCACCTTGGCCTCGTACATCCGAATCACGTATTCACTCCATACCTCGCCAATTCCCCCGGCGCCTCCGATCACGACATACACGCCACCGGTTTTATACAGCGTTTCCTCCTGCTTGTTATAACGGACAGGAACCAGCTCCTGCTGATGCCATTGCTGTTCCCGGTAAACGTAAGGGTTCCCGTCTGCATCACTTGGCAGGGTAAACAGCTCCTGCATGGGCCAGATCGCTAGGAATTCTAGGTCGATCACTCGGATTTTCCAATGGCTATATTCCTTGGCCAGCGTCCCCATTAAGCCGTGAATACTGGCATGGGTTGGGTTTACCTCATCGTATTTATGAAGAGGCTGAGCTTTTTGGGTAATTACCGTCCAGCCTATTTCCCTGCTATCGTACCCTAGGGCTAGCAAGCTTTTGATGATTTTAAAGAGATAAATCACCCCTTTTTCCTGTCCCTCGATGATGCTGTCGTCTGTTAGGGATGGCAGCTGCTCCGCCGGTGCAATCCATAGCATATGGTCGATCGGGTTGAGCTGGCTTAATTTCTGGACCATTTCCTCAACTGAATCATCATGATGAATGGATAGCACACGCGCATGCGGGTATTGCTTTCCGATTTCGTTCCAGATGGTTTCAGTGCCTCCAACTATGACGAGATTTTCATGTAACGCAGGAATCATTTGCTGCTTGCCAAAACATAGAGGTTCCCAAACAGGCGCTACCATAATAGCTTCTTCATCAATTGCGGAAAGCTTATCAGACTGGATCACTTCCTCTTGTACCTCAGATGTATGTGACGGCAATAATGAAGGCAGTTCATTGGATGGTTCCTGACTTGCTTTATTGTCATGCCCAATGGAATCCTCGTCTCTTTCAGGCACCCAGTAAAACTCTTTGGCAAACGGATAAGTTGGAAGCGGGATTCTCGCAAAGTGATCTTCTTCAAACAAATGCTCAAAATCTAATTCATACCCTTGGGTATACAAGGACGCGAGAATAGACAGTTGTTCAATATATTCATTGGCAGCCATATCCCCATTTATATTTCGCAGGCATTCATTTCCGTAGCGCTTTAATGCGATTTGCTCGCGTTGTTCATTTTTATTTACGATAGAGGTATATACATCTGGTGCTTTTCCTTTTTCTAGCCATCTTTTCAAAACATCTACGAGTTCATTGCGCTTGTGAACCACAAAGGCTAGGCGGTGATTAAAGTGCTTTCTTCCCAGCAATAAGGTGTAGCTCATATTTCCGTAGTGAACCTGCTCTGCTTTTTCACAATACTGAACGATTTGCTCCACTTGTTGCTTTAACTGGTCTTGTGTACGAGCGGATAATGTTAGTAAATAGCCCGGTTTTGATGAAGGTGTTAATTGTCTGCTCGGCGCTTCTTCGATAACCATATGTGCATTTGTTCCACTAAAGCCAAATGAGCTAATGGCTGCACAGCGCTTCTTGTTTGGTTCTGCCGTCCACTCTGTCAGTGAGGTATTGACATAAAAGGGACTATCTTCAAACTCGATATTTGGATTTCCCTTCTGAAAATGCAGTGTTGGCGGAATCTGTTTGTGCTGTAAAGACAATAAAATTTTAATGATGCCTGTGACTCCAGCCGCAAAGGCTAAATGTCCAAGGTTACTTTTTATTGATCCGATTGCACAATAATTTTTTTCATCCGTGTATTTCGTAAATGCCCGCGTCAAGGCCTGAAATTCGATTGGATCACCCAGCTTCGTGCCTGTTCCATGGGCCTCGATCATTTGAATGTGTCTGGGCTGAAGGTTAAAGGTATCATATACCTCTTGCTCCAATCGTTCTTGCGATTTGGCGCTAGGTGCTGTAATGCCATTTGTACTGCCATCCTGGTTGACTCCCGAGCCACGAATCACTCCGTAAATATGATCCCGATCCGCGATGGCATCAGACAAACGCTTCAGTATGATGACCCCAGCTCCCTCACCGGGAACAAAACCATCCGCCCGTTCGTCAAAGGTATGACAGCGACCAGCAGGAGACAGCATCCCTGCTCGATTCGACTCCAGATAAAAAGCAGGAGTCGATTGAAGGAAAACACCGCCGGCCAATGCCATCTCTGTTTCTTTGGTCCAAAGACTTTGACAAGCAAGATGGATCGCTACTAACGAACTGGAGCACGCAGTATCTACAGCTATCGCCGGACCCTGTAAATCGAGATAGTATGCAATGCGTGCCGGAATGATGGAAGCCGCATTTCCCCAAAATGAAGTGGCAGGAGGCTTCGTATCGAATAAATTTTGATAGTCTTTCCCGCTACAGCCCACATACACTCCACACTTCTTGCCCTGGACTCCCGCTCCGGCATATCCAGCGTCCTCTAATGCTTTCCAGGATTCCTCCAAAAAGATTCGTTGCTGCGGGTCCATATACATGGCCTCAACACCTGAAATATTAAAGAAGAGTGGGTCAAATTGGTCGATACGATCCACAAAACTGCCCTGATTACAATAGGAGGCACTTTCATCGTAATACTGTGATAAATCCCAACGCGATACCTCTTCTACAAGATCACGGCCCTTTGATAGATGCTCCCATAGCTCATCAACCGTTTTTGATTTTGCGAATCGTCCACTCATCCCAATAATCGCTATTGGTTCTCTCTGGATTGCTAGGGCTGGTATATATTGATATTGTTTCGGTAGCTGTACAACTATTTTTCCGATATTCTCTCGATTTTTCATACACTGATAAGCTTCTTTTATCTCGTCAAAAGAAAATACTTTATAGATAGTCGGCTGAATCACATTGTCCTTCACTAATCGAAGCATCTCGTTTCGATAATCACGTAGTGCGTTAGGCTGCTCCAGCATCAATTTTCTCAGATCAAGGCTTATAAAAGATTGATTGTTGCTTAAAATGGACAAATCAATGGCTCGGGCGCTTTTCAGTGCTGTCATCGCAATTTCAATGTATCTACCACCTATTGCTAGACAGCCTAAGCCTTTTTGAATCGCATCTCCTGCTAACGTATTGATGACGATATCAACCCCTTGGCCATTCGTCAGTCGATAGATTTCTTGCTCAAAATCAGACTCAATGTAATTAATTGCATGTGATACACCCATTTGCTTTACATACTCTAGCTTATGCTCAGAGCTTGCAGTCGCATAAATTTCAGCTCCATAATGCTTAGCCAGTTGGACAGCAATAAGTCCAACTCCGCCCGTTGCTGTTTGGATGAGAATTTTTTCGCCTTTCTTTACCTGTGCCCTACGAAAAGCAGCTATCACCGTCATTGATACAACGGGTAAGGAGCACGCTTCCTCAAAGGACAGCGAAGCAGGCTTGGGAAAAACATAGGCTGCCTTACATGTAAGTAAACTGGCCTGTCCAGCCAAATGCTCTCCCCCGCAATACACTACCTCATCTCCAAGACGGATCGTGCTCACCGCACTCCCCACTTCAACTACTACACCACTAGCTTCAAATCCAGGAGTAAACGGATAGGGGGGCATAGTCGGGTATAAGCCTTGTAAACATAATAGGTCCCCAAAATTTAAGGAAAAAGCTCGAATCGAAATTCTCACCTCATCTTCTTTCAATTCCAAAATATCTGACTCTACAATCTGAATATCATCGATTCCTCCTGGGGATTTAATAAGCACCCTATGAAACTTAGACCGTTCCCTCATAAGGGTTGAATGTTCATTCGGATGATTCATGCTAGCTTTTATAAAATCACTTTTTTCGATCCTTTTTTCGCTAGTTGCGGTTACTGTTCGTTGACTGTTTTGCATGTCCCCTTCTTTGTTCTCCTTAATTGAGCTTGAGACATCCAAAGGTTCTTGTGTGTCCAATAGAGCTCCTAGTGTCGGTCTATATTCCGTTATCATGTAGTGAACCAATTGATTCACGTTATTATAATCAAAGACAACAGTCGTTTGTAGCCGTGTATGACATCTATTATTAATGCGCTGAATAAGTTGAATGCCTATAATTGAATCTACACCGTACTCCGAAAAACTCTGATCATTATGAATCATTGCCTCATTGATCTTTAATTCTTCAGAAATGCTTTCCCGAATTATTTGGATAAGATGCTCCTCGATCATTTGATCCGTTATATTCATATGCTCCAGCTTGTCTTTCGGACTTTCCCATTCAGACTGCTTTTGTTGATGCTCCTTATGAGTATACAGTGTCTTTCTCTCATCTTTTTTGTTGTCTGCCATAGCTGTAACTGGGCCAAAGTCTTGAAGTTGTATGCTGACTCCATCGCTTTTTGCACAGATAATCTGTTGCTTATATTCGTTTTGTTCAGCTACGGGGAAGTCAATAGAATGGAATCCTTCCGATTTTAGTACCTTTTTCCAGCTATCTGGATATAAGCCTGGACAGCCCGGAATACGTAGAGCTGTATCTTCATACATCCACCAGCCTTGTAAAAAGCCAAAGGTAAGATGTGTAAACACAGAACGATCAGCTATTTCATTTAATAGCAATAAACCATTATTTTTCATTGCCGCTTTTACATTGCGTAGCGTATGACGGATATTTTTCGTGGCATGCACAACATTTGTAGCAATGACCAGATCATATCCGTTCGGATCAATATCCTGAGTGGCAACAGGTTGTTCAATATTAAAAATCTTAAATGTGACAAATGGATACTCTGGGCCATATTCCTTCTCTCCATGTCTAAGAAAAGCCAAAGAAAGATCTGTATAGCAATATTCCTCGATATACTCCTGATACGGCTTTAGTCTGGGAAGAACGCTGGCACTGGTTCCTCCCGTCCCGGCTCCAATCTCTAAGATTCGAATTGGTTTACTTGTAACGCTGCTTTGTATGCCACGCTCCTGCATAAACACGACTATTTTTTCAGCAAGTGCATCATTAAAGTAATCTGCGAGTAAATTGTGCTTATATACTCCTTCCACCAAAGACATGGATGATTGGGGAAACATGATATCGGTGGCAGGTTGTTTCCCTGTAAGTATGTCAGGTAACGCACCTAGCATCGTCTCTACCAATACAACCTGGGATTTTAGGTTATCATCTTTTAGCCACGCTTCCCTTCGATGTTCCCACTCTTTCCAAGCGCTGGTATCTTCAATAGATGTATTTTTCGTGACCGTATACGTTTCACCGTCAAATGACAAATACCCGCTCCTCGTAAATATAGCAAACGTCTCATCTACCCATTTTTTATATAAATCGATAATTCCTATTTTTGTTATAACAGTTGCTAGATTGAAGGAGTTAGATGTAAACATCTTTATCCCTCGACATTTTTCCCACAATAATTTGATTAGAAGCTTATCCATATCGTCCAATTGCTTCGTCACATAAATGAATTGATCATCATTTTTCATGTTTTATCTCTCCATTGATTGATTTTTGACGAATACGAATTTTTCTATTGATGAATCGTTATACACTTTTTTCGATTAACATCTACCCACGTAGAAGACGTAGTCATTTTTGCAAACGCTAATTGATTCATCGGTCCGACCAAGAGGGCTTCTAATGCACTCATTGCTTCTGGAGGCTCAATTGAACCAACCCCTCTGCTTTTCATCCGTCTTTGATATTCCTCGGACGCTACCGTACCTACCGTTCCCCAATACCCCCAGTTCATCACCTTTACGGCACACGGCCATTCCAGGGCTAATTGGCTGGCAAAAGCATCCTTAAAGGTACAGCCTGCTACATAGTTGCTTTGTCCAGCGGCTTTTACAAACGAATTCATTGACGAGAAAAATAACACGAAATCAAGCGGCTCATCCTGAAATACCGCTGCTATATTCACACTCACATCCACTTTGACACGAAGTCCACCCCGGAATCTTTCCTCCTCCATATTCGCCAGACTTTTATCCAGCAACACGATGGCAGAATGGACGATTCCATGAATGGAGCCGTATTGCTGTTTGATTTCTTCGTAGGCGCGGTACAGCTCTTCCTGGTCTGTTGCATCTGCCACGAAATAGCTCGGTGCGGGGCCGATTGATGCTAGCCGGTCTATCTTTGCTTGAATATTGGCATCCTTTTCTCTTCTGCCAATCCAAATCACCTTGGCCTCGTACATCCGAATCACGTATTCACTCCATACCTCGCCAATTCCCCCGGCGCCTCCGATCACGACATACACGCCACCGGTTTTATACAGCGTTTCCTCCTGCTTGTTATAACGGACAGGAACCAGCTCCTGCTGATGCCATTGCTGTTCCCGGTAAACGTAAGGGTTCCCGTCTGCATCACTTGGCAGGGTAAACAGCTCCTGCATGGGCCAGATCGCTAGGAATTCTAGGTCGATCACTCGGATTTTCCAATGGCTATATTCCTTGGCCAGCGTCCCCATTAAGCCGTGAATACTGGCATGGGTTGGGTTTACCTCATCGTATTTATGAAGAGGCTGAGCTTTTTGGGTAATTACCGTCCAGCCTATTTCCCTGCTATCGTACCCTAGGGCTAGCAAGCTTTTGATGATTTTAAAGAGATAAATCACCCCTTTTTCCTGTCCCTCGATGATGCTGTCGTCTGTTAGGGATGGCAGCTGCTCCTCCGGTGCAATCCATAGCATATGGTCGATCGGGTTGAGCTCGCTTAATTTCTGGACCATTTCCTCAACTGAATCATCATGATGAATGGATAGCACACGCGCATGCGGGTATTGCTTTCCGATTTCGTTCCAGATGGTTTCAGTGCCTCCAACTATGACGAGGTTGTCATTGAGAGCAGGAAGCTTTTGTCCTTCTTCATGACGGATTGCTTCCCAAATCGGGGATATCATCACAGTTTCAAATGGCGAGGTCATTATAGTTTCTCTCGGTGTAGAATCAGTAGAGCCACCGGTTGCAATATTCCCCTCTAATACCCTTGACGAAAACCCAAACATTCGGACACAAACGTTTCCAGTGTCGTCACAAAGGTCGATATCATACTTCTGTGTCTCATTTCCACTGATATAATCTTCGCTATGCCGTACATGAGCCCACATTTTGGATGTGCACGGGCGAACGATTTCGAGCTTTTCCAAAGCAAAAGGTAATGATGGCTGTACGGACGCGTTGCAGCTATTCTTTAATCGCATCTGAAATACAAGGGATGCCTGTAAAGCAGCATCCATTAAACTAGGATGCAGGACAAATTGTTCTTGGGTAGGTTCTATGCAAGCAGGCAAGACTAGCTCGGCCAATACCTGATCCTCTCCTATATGCACACGCTGTATTCCCTGATGGCTTCTGCCGTAAGTAATCCCCACCTGCTGAAAAGCTTGGTAACATTCTCTAGCTGTCAGCACATGCTGCTTACATGCGGAGAGTATGCCGGAGATATCCAAGACTAATGCTTCCTTTTGTGCCCTGCATACTGCATAGCCTGAGCTAAACACATTAAACTTTCCACCTTTTGGTATTTCCTCGCTGTAAATCTCATAATTTATCTCACCTTGTACTCCTGAAAAAACGCGAATCTGCACTTGCTTCGCTTGTTTCTCTAGGAGGAGGGGCTTTTTCCAAATCACGTTATGAAGTTCAATCACCTGATCATGCTTTTTTTCCAGAGCTTGCTCCATAGCCTTGCGCGCCATTTCCAAATGAGCAACGCCAGGTAAAACCTTGCAGCCACCTACTACATGATCCTTTAGAAAAAATTCCTTGCCTGTAAACGTGGAACAAAAGCGAATCGTTGATAAATTAGATGTATTTTGCTGCAACAGCGGATGAAGCATATTTCGTGTATCCGCTGATATTTTTTCTGTCTGGCTAATGCCGTAACTAGAATCTATCTCTGATATCCAATAACGCTCTCTTGCAAACGGATATGTTGGTAGTGACATTTTTCGATGATCTTCCTCGGATTTGTACAGCGCCTTCCAATCAATGTCTAGCCCGGACACCCATAAATAAGCCAATTGATGCAAATCATTGTTACCAATAAAGTGATTAACCATCTCATGCTTCTCTTCATTTCCAATCGATAAACTGGAAATCGAATTATTCTTATTCACATTCCCCTGATAATTGTTTTTCAGTGTTCCTTTCCCATCAAGGTAATCGATTAATGATTTTTCTAATTCATCAATATCGCATATGACGGTAGCAAATCTCTCTTCCATTGCTTCTCTTGCAACATGAAGGGTATAGGCCATATCTTTGAGATGAACATCTGTGAGGTTTTGCTCTTTAATTTCGTGTAATAATTGCTTCACTTGCTCCTGTAAACGATTTTCATTCCTAGCCGACAGCACGATCATGACAGGATTGTTATTACTGGCAGCCCTTTTCGTATCTACCCTATGGATGGACTGATATTCCTCAATCACAATATGAGCATTTGAACCACCCGAGCCAAAACTGCTAATTCCCGCTCTGCGCAAGCCTCCTCTATAAGGCGGCCTCCACTCTTGATTACTCGTTACAATATAAAATGGGGAGTTCTCAATAGGAATGTGCGGGTTTAACTCCTGAAAATGCAACGATGCCGGTATCATACGATGGCGTAAACTGACTAAAACCTTAACTAAGCCTGCCAACCCGGCGGCAGCTTCCAGATGTCCGATATTTGTTTTAATCGAGCCTAACCCACAATAGGGTTCACTTCTGTTGTCATTTCGTTGTGAAAGTTCTAAAAACGCGTCCTTCAAGGCTGCAAATTCAATCGGATCACCTAATGGAGTGCCTGTCCCATGTGCTTCAATATAGCCTACAGACTCTGGGGCAATATTGGCTGATCGGAAGGCCTTCTTGATTAAAGCAGCTTGCTTTGCTGGATTGGGCACAGTTATTCCGTTTGCCTGTCCTCCATGATTAATAGCTGTTCCTTTTATGACACCGAGGACAGAGTCGCCATCGCGCTTTGCCTGTTTCACAGGCTTTAACAGTAGTACCACTCCACCTTCCCCGCGAACATAGCCATTTGCAGATTTATCGAACGTTTTACATTTTCCATCTGTGGACAGCATTCCAGCTTTATAATAAGCAATGCTGTTAGCAGGATGACACATCAGATGGACCCCGCCTACTAAAGCCTGCTCGCACTCTCCGGTTTGTAGAGATGTAACGGCTTGGTGAACGGCAACCAAAGAACTGGAGCAAGCTGTATCGATTTGAACACTAGGACCATGAAGATTATAAAAATAAGAGATTCGATTAGACAGAATCGCCATGGATGTAGCTATTCCATACTTAGCTTGAACCTCATCGCTGCAGCGATCTATAAGCTTGCTATAATCGGAGCCGCTTGCTCCTATAAATACACCTGTATTACTACCTGAGATTGCACTTGCAGAATAATTAGCCCCTTCTATACACTCCCAGCTTAATTCCATAAGTAAACGTTGCTGAGGGTCCAAAATCTCCGCCTCTGAAGGGGAAATTCTAAAAAACAGCGGATCAAATTCAGCAATATCATCCAAAAATCCACCTTGGTCAATTCCCTTATGCTCCGCAGCAGGATGAATCGTATCGGGCCAAGCCCATCTTTGTTCGGGCAACTGTCTAACAGCACAACGATTGTTGATTAATAATTTCCACAATTCATCGAGATTGCTCACCCCTCCAGGAAGACGACAAGCCGCGCCTATAATTGCAATGTCATCCTTTTCTTCATCAGAATGACCCCTTGAAACTGCCTCATTTTTTAAAACAGATTCTTCTGCTGCAGATGCCTGCGCTATTTCATTTGCATTTTCTATGAGATACGAAATGATTTTTCTAGCGGTATTGTATGTAAAAAAGAATGTTGTTTCGAGTTCGAGTAGAAACCTCGTACCTAGCTGATCGTTTAATTCCAGCAAATCTCCTGAATCCAAGCCAAGCTCCATAAGAGGACGATCTACATAAGCTAGAACATCCTTTCTCTCTTCATTCAAAAGAGAACCTATACAATCTAGCACGAAAGCTGTAATAGTCTCAGAACGATCCGTGCTCTCCGTTTGAAAAGAATGACTATTCTTCTCATGACATTCTTGATTTCGTTCTATAGCAGGAGGCTCATCATTTCCCCGATTTAACATGTCGTATTCAACAAGTACCCCATAGCCAAGATTGGCATCGTCTAATGGACGATAGTTGGGAATTAATTCCTTAATCCTTGCTCCATGCATTTCGTGAAATCGCAATGTTTTATCGACTAATTTATTATTTTTATTTCGAAGAGTGATATATTTGTCCTTAGCGATCTTAGAATATCGCTGATAATCCTTGCACCTTGTTATCCCAACGACACTCCTAACTCCGCTTATCAAACTGCAACGCTGAAGCATAAATTCTAAAAGCTGATCTCCCAGCTTGCGATCCTGCATCTCGGGCAGGATATTGATAGCTAGCAGTTGTATAATTGTCCCTTCAGGATGGTGAATCTGTTCAACAGTATTGCTTTGAAATGCCTTTATATCGTTGATATCTCTAATTTTTTGTGAATAAATAACACCGACTACTCGATTATCTACTTCAAGGACTAGCTGCCCTTGTGGATATTTCCTTATTCTGTGTAGAATCCTTTCAGCAGGAGCCGCTAGTTCCTCCCCCCAGCATTGCAGCTCAAGCTGCCTTAATTCTGAAATATCATCCTCATGTGCCATCCTAATCCGATATTCTCTCTGCTCAAACGAATGTAACGTAATGCGTGAAAAAGGCACGTCTTTTGGATATTTATGGAAATATTGTTTATGAGGAAACAATCCTACTTCAGCGGCAGTCAACATAAAAGTATCTGCTTCTACTAACAGTCTGTGCGAGAATCTATGAATCGCATCAAAATGTAAGCCTTCACCTTTATCTATATATGGACTAATCGTTTTCGGTTCCAAACTATGCGCTTCTAAAAGGATCACGCCATGCTTATTAACTAGATGTGACCAAAGTTGCAGGTGTTCGTGCAGTTTTTTCATTCCTAATGCAGAAGAACATTCACGTCCATATTGATCTACAAAAATTGACTTTGTGAAGCTTGCAGCCTGATAACCTGCTTCATCTGTTTCTGCTGATACGATGAAAGGTCGATCGTGATTAAAAAATGAGTGAACATGTAAAATATGTTCTGTGTCACTAATTCCTTCTTTTCGCAAGTCAGTCATCAGCTCATTTAGATTATCAAGCGTCCCTTTAAGCAAAACATGGTTGATATCCTTTAAAGTGATAGCGGTTTTTGCTAGAGATTCTTCCTTGTTGTCAATTCCAATCAACGTCAAGGGACATTCATCGAACCTCTTGCCTCTTCGCGACTTCATTTTGATCGTCTCGTATATTTTTTTTAGAAGCAATCCATTGCCACATCCCATATTAGCTATATATTTCGGCTGCTCCTCTATCGGTTCTCTATTAAAAATAGAAATGATTATCTGCTCTAAATCATGAAAATACTCCTCTTGCTGAGTGCCGCACTCTAGCATCTCTAGCATACGTTCCATATATGTCTCATACGCTTGGTTCATACTAGCAACAATAGCTTGGCAATCACCAAATAATAGTTGATCTATATTTTTTATTATGGAACGATAGGACTGAATGGATGCCGTATTCAAAATCGTGTCTAGCATACACTTGCCATTTTCCGTTAAAACCCCGTTCTTTCTTGTTTGATCCAGCCAATTCTTTTGCAGAAATAACTGCGTAATTTCTTGCTTAGCGATACCAGATAGGTTTTGAAGCAACAGTTCATTTTGCTGAGGAGAATCCCGGAAAATGAATCCTTGTTCATTCAACGAGCATAACAAAGGAATCAAAATGATCCCGTCTAAAAAATGTGAATACATCACGTTGTCGACATTCCATTGTTGACCGGACAGCTCAATCCATTTTTGCAATCGATATTTTCTCTGGGATTTTTTGAAGTATTCCTTCATCGGAAACTCGAAAAGCTCCATAACATCTTCCGGAATTGTTTCTACTACATCCCATCCGGCCAGTAAAGCATACGTATCCTTATTATCTCGATATAGGATTTGTAGAGATTCTAATAACTGAAGAGCACTGCGTAAGTGGCCACTATTAGCGTGCAGCTCATGTACAAGCTGACTAAACGGAGTAGGCTGGCTCTTTTGCAAAAGATCAAATAAACCTCGTTTTTTGCACGATAAAAGCACTGGAATTGCCAAATACCCATGAGAATAATGATGTAAGGTGGATAACATGAAATATACCTCGTTTCAGTAATGAATTTTCCAATCAGACTAGCACATCACAAGATTTTGAAATTTCCCATTCAAAACTTTAACAGTTTCTTCCATTATTTTTACACCGATCTCATCTACATGACGATTTTTCCAGCTCTCCAAACTTGTTCCCCTTACCCAGTCATTAAACGCTCCTAACGCTGGCCCACAATAAATCTGGTAATCTGCTTGTTGTTCCAAAATGCCATCTATTGCTACATGAAAAGAATGAGCCAGATACCACTTAAAAATCATAGCCATTTTATACTTCTGATTTTTTTCTGCTTTATCTATTTCAACTGGGGAGGCGTTCTGCTTGCATTCCTCATAAACCTCTTCAAAACTACGTTTCAGGTATTTAACCTGAATAAGTTTTTTATCTTTTTCATTCATCTCGTCAAGCGATTGATATCGAGAATATAATTCAAACAGCCTACTTGCTCTAGCAGGAAAAAACACTCCCTTTTTTACAACCTGAGCTTTAGCTCCTATTTCAAACCGCTCTTTTGCCGGTGCATAAGCGGTATCTTGAATGTGTACCTGCTGTAGCAAGTCTTTAACAGCCTCACTTGTTCCTGCTTCTACGGTACATTGATTAATAGAACCCGTTAAGATAAAATCCGCTCCTAGAATAAAAGCTGCCGCAGCAGCCTCAGGAGTACCAATTCCTCCTGCTGCGCCAATTCTAATTTTCTTAGAGTACTTATATTTTCTCATCATCTCATCACGTAGCTGTATCATAGCTGGCAATAAAACGTATGCTACTGCTCCATCGGTAGGTCCCCCTGAGTCAGCTGCGATACACAAGTCATCCGCCATAGGGATTTTACTGAGCAATTGAGCTTGTTCTCTGGTAATTTGATTTTCCCTAACCATTTTCTCGACTAAGTACTCTGGGGCAGGACGTAAAAATAGTTCAGCCACCTCTGCTCTTGATACCTTGCCTATGATTCGATTCGTGCTCATTACAGTTCCATCCGGGAGCCTTTTGACTCCATGCGCACGATATTTTAGTAATGCTGGAGTTATGCTCATGTAAGCAGATGCTTCTATGACGTTGATGCCATGCCGAATATACAACTCAACCAGTTGATCTTCCCTTTCTTGTTGATCTGGAGTGTGAAGTAGGTTCATTCCATACGCTTGTCCGCTAGTTAGCTCCTTTTGAATGTATTGAATCGATTCCTCGATTTGAGCCAGCTGTAAACCTCCAGTACCGAAAAAGCCCATCATCCCAGCCTTCCCCAGCTTCACCACCACATCTTTGGAAGAGATCCCCATATACATACCGCCAGCTACATAGGGGTATTTCAAGTGATAATCCTGCATAAATTGCTTGCATCCGATAGCTGTAATTCGTTTACCGTTTGGTTGTTGAATGAAGTGCTTTTCATCGCTATCGCTATTGGATTGCTGAAAAATAGCAGAATTTATAGGCTGATGCTTCGCTTCAATAGGTAAGTAGATGGGGGTTGCTTCTGCTGTTATTTTTCGCATCAGTCCTGTTAACACGTTTCCTGGTCCAATTTCTTTGATTTCAATTCCTTCAAATCCCATTAACACTTGCACTGTCTCACACCAGCGGACTGACTCAGTTATTTGTCTGACCAAATTTATTTTCATCTCGTTTTTTTGATAGAATCTTGCGTTGACGTTTGACAGTACAGGGATGGTACATTCAGAAAGCGCGAATGAATCCATATAATTCTTAAACTGCTCTCTTGCCTCCCTCATATATCTTGAATGAAATGCTCCACTTACTCGTAACGGAATATACGCGGTGCCTTCAATCGTTTCAAACACCAGCTTGGCCCGAGCAATATCTGATTGTAGTCCGGAAATGACCAACTGCCGAGGGGAATTAAAATTCGCAATATCAATGCTATCTAATTGATTTTGAAGCAAGATATGCTTCATCTGCTTCTCATCTATTCCTATAACTGCTGCCATGCCCCCTCCAACAGCTTGACTCATTACTTCCCCTCTTTTTTTCACCAGTTTTAATCCGGTTACAAAATCAAAAGCCCCTGCTGCAAACAACGCATTATATTCACCTAAACTGTGCCCTGCTAGGATATCTGGATTTCTCCCTGTTTCGTTAACAGTATTCAAATACATCAATGCGTTTACCGTATACAGCGCAGGCTGTGTGTACTCGGTCTGTTGCAATCTTCCGAATGGGTCTTCTAGGCACAATTCTTTAATGGAGTATCCTAAAATTGAATCAGCCTGACGCGTGATTTCAGGGTACTGATCAAATAAATCTCCTCCCATTCCTTTTTTTTGCGATCCTTGTCCAGGAAATACAAAAGCAAGCATACTTTTATTCTCCTTTTTTACTGTAATCCTACTTTTGCGAGCGTAATTCGTTAAGATGTAATCCAAATTTTGCAGCTCCGTTTTATATGGTGTGATAATGGGTAGCACCATTTGATTCTTTTTTAGATTGGACATCGATTTACACAAAGTAAACAGCGTTCCTGAAGGACCTGCATCTATATAAATTCGATCGTCATCGTCTTCTTGTAAGAAGGTGATCCCCTCTGTAAATTGAATGGGCTTTCGAATCACCTGCCAAAAATAATCCGTGTCCCATTCTCTGAGCAATCTGCCGGACACACTCGATATATAAGGGATTTTAGGATCAAGAAAAAGTTGCTTTTGTAAAAAAGCAACGTATTCATCTGATGCAGGATCAATGCTAGAAGAATGAAACCCATGCGTAACCGGTAATTTGCTATGCATGATTCCATTTTTCTTCGCATGCTGTTCTATCATCGCCATATGTTCTTTTCTACCTGATACAATAAAATGATTCTCGTTATGAATAGAAACCATTTCGCTATTCTCATATAACACCGAATCAGACAAAAAAAGGGACGGACGATCCAGAATAGCTAACATCGCCCCTTCATCACAATGTTTTTCTAGTAATTGGGCCTGCTTCACAACAGATTTGAGTGCTGTATCCACACTACATACACCTGCTGCTGCCGATGCTGCAAATTCCCCCATACTAACGCCAATAACAGCATCTGGGACAATTCCATTTTCTATCAAAACCATCGTAGTGGCATATTCCACCATAAAAATACAAATATGCGTATGTAGCGTACGAGTAAATGGCTCTGTCATTTTCCTATTGATTCCATACAACTCACTCTGTACCGATATGCCAATCAGCTCGCGCACTTTCGCATCTAATTCATTCATGTACGATCTAAAAATACTATTGTGCTCAAATAAGGCTTTTCCCATTTGATAATACTGTGAGCCTTGACCCGAATACATAAATACAACCGATGGATTCACCTGAAAACACCTCAAGGTAGAAAGGAATAAAGATTAGTCATACATACTCAATATTGTGCTGGTATCTCAATACTTACATTGAGCCATGCAGATTGCGGTTAGCGGATTGTAGCACAATTTTATATTCGCTTAGCCACATATTTACCTGAATAAAGTACTCCATTAGTTTGAGTAACAGTCCTTGACTAGAGTGCATTTTTCCCTGCAGCAGCGAGGAGTTCCCATCTACTACATGCATCACTTTCTTTTTATCCAATAAATCATGAAGAGGTGCATTCGGATCTGACATCATCTCTTGAAAGATAGACTGAACACCTGCGAAATAGACTGGGTCTTGGGTCGATGGATAAGCACTCTTTCTACGAAGTCGCACTTCTTCTGGTATAGAACCTAGGAAGGCTTGACGAAGTATCCCTTTCTCGATGTTACCCACGGTCTTTAGCTCAAATGGAATATTAAATGCATACTCCACTAAACGGTAATCGCAAAAAGGAACACGGACCTCAAAGCCCGCATACATACTTGCCCGATCTTTGCGCTCCAACAAACCGACCAAAAAGCGAGTGATGAATAAATACGACATTTTGCGTTGATGCATCTGTGTTATTGTTTCATTTTCAAGCAGGGGTACTTCCTTCGTCGCTTCAGCATATCTCATCGCTGCATAATGATTTGGTTGAATGCCCTCAATCACATCCTGCTGTAATAAAGAAGCAAATTTATCCCATGTGTTTAACAGCCATGGATACATACGAGAATCCAAATACTCTTCTTGGTGGAACCATGGATACCCGCTAAATATTTCGTCTGCCGACTCACCCGAAATAGCTACCGTAGCATCCTTCTTCATCTCTTTGCATAATAAGTGTAAGGATGTTTCCATATCGCCATAGCCGGGTAAATCACGCATACGCATGGGAATAAGTAAATTTTCGAGCAATTCTTCAGAGGTAAGCGTAATAAAATGATGCTTCGTTCCCACATACTCAGACAGCATTTTTGCATACGGTGCATCTAAACTAGGACGAGCTCTATCCGCTACAAAATCCTGATCACTTCCTGCAAAGTCAACAGAGTATGTAGATAGCTGCTGACCTTTCTCAAAAAATTGACGTCCCGCAATCGAAACTAAGCCGCTTGAATCCAATCCACCTGATAGCATGGATACAACCGGAACATCAGCAATTAATTGGCGCTTAACTGTATCTTCTAGCAAGTATCTGATATGTTCAGCAGTTTGTTCTGCCGTTTCAGTATGTAATTTACTTTGGAGCTGCCAATATCGGGCCTCTCTTATCCTTTCCTTTGTAAAGGTTATGGAATGAGCAGGCTTTACTTCGAAAATATTTGAAAAAATTCCATTGCCGGGCGTACGTATGCCTCCAAGAGCAATCAATTCAGCCAATCCTTGGAAATCAACTTCGCGTTTCACTTCCGGGTGAGCAAGAATTGCCTTTATTTCAGAACCAAATAAAATGGAGCTTCCTTGTTGATAATAAAATAGGGGCTTGACGCCTACATGATCTCGTGCTAAAAACAGACTTTGCTTCATCTGATCCCAAATAGCAAAGGCAAAAATACCATTCAAATGTTTGACACAATCTTCTGACCATTCCATGTAAGCATAAAGCAATACTTCCGTGTCAGAATTGGTTTTAAATCGATGTCCTCGTTCAATTAATTCACGGCGCAGTTCAAGATAATTATATATCTCCCCATTATAAGTCATAGCATATAAAGGTTCAGACTCGTGATAGATAAAGGGTTGAACCCCGCCCTCAGGATCAATTACTATTAAACGCCGATGCGCTAAAGCTGCGTGTTCCGTGATCCAACATCCTTCAGCATCCGGTCCCCGATGACGAATAGAATCAGACATCTTTTGTAAAATATGTTTTTGATGCATTAAGTTATGTTCCCAATCGATCCAGCCTGTTATCCCGCACATATCAAGGACTCCTCTTTATCTTTTTTTCGACTGAATATAAATCACTGCCGTATTAATTGTCCGTACTAACTCTGAACTAAGCTCATCATCTTCTATCTGAATATCAAATCGCTTTTCGAGCGTTACTAATAATTCCATAATAACAATGGAATCTAAATTATATTGTTTGATAATATCTAGATGGTTTGAAATACTAGCGGGATCAATCTCCTGACCATAATGTGATTTTATAATCTCCGCCAGATCGTTTTTAATGACTAGACCATAATCTGCTGAATTTATAGTTCCCACGTTGGTTCGCCCCTTTTTATGCTATCTCACTTCTTTTCGACGCACCTTGCCTGCCGCCGTTTTAGGCAAATCATCTCGAAATTCAATTCGTCTTGGCACTTTGAAATCTGATAGTTTTTCACGGCAATATTCCAGCAGCTCTGCTTCCGTAATGTGATTTTTAGCTACTACATAGGCTACCGCCATTTCCCCACGGATAGGGTCATGTTCGCCAACCGCTACTGAATCTGCTATTGCGGGATGCTGAATAAGTACCTCCTCAATTTCGTAAGGATTCACTTTTTTACCATTCACATTTATCGTAATATTTAGACGGCCAACCAAATGAAGCTCATTCTTCTTACTTAGATAGGCCAAATCCCCGGTTCTCCACCATCCATCCTCCACTACATAACCACTATCATCCAGCTCATCCTTACGTAAGTATCCCTTAGCAAGCGATTCGCTTTTGACGAGTAGTTCATAAACCGTCTTTCCATCAAATTCAAACGGGCTCGCATCATCAAGCATTATATGTACGCCATCAACAGGAACGCCTACGTTAGTAGCTTCACCGGTAGATTGTCGATTGCATTGAATGGAAACAACCCCTGCTTCAGACGACCCATATATGTTTTGGATAGATAGGTTCAACTTTTCCTTACAGGTCAAAAGCAGGTCACCCTGCAATGGAGAAGTTGCTGATAACGCAATCCTAACCTGATCTAGTGGCTTGTGAACATGTTCTACCAGCATTTTATAATGAGCAGGTAAAGCCATTAGTATATTACAAGCCTGCTTGTATATTTTCTTTTCCAAGCTAGATGGTAAAACATAGGCGCCAGTAAAAGATACAGATGCTCCACATAAGAAAGGAACAAAACACCCGCAAATTGTGCCATAAATATGATAGGTGGGCGCTGCACATAAGATACGATCTTCAGGGACAATTCCAAGAGCCTCACCTATTCGTTTTCCATCAAGCATAAAACTTTCCATTTTTTTAACCACTGCAGACGGCATCTTTGTTGATCCCGACGTTAGAAACACCAGATGGCTCTGATTTACCTCTGGCTTTAGGTACTCGTTCCAACACGCTGCATGCTCGCCTATGTTCCCAATTGAAAAAACATGCTTAAAACAGGAAAGCTCGTACCATTCATGGTATCCAAGTGAATCTACAGTCTTACTATTTATTTCCCGTAATACATAATCTGTTTTATACATTGTCATGATCTTCTGCATTTCCTCTTCTTTTAAATGAGGATCAACTAACATGACCGAAATTTTCAGATGACTAGCGGCTATGATCGCTGCCCAGATAACCTCACTTTTTTGAAGAACAATGGCTAGGGGCGTCTCTTTATTCAAACCAAATTTTTGAAACATTTGAATCAAATGATCCACTTCACTTACCACAGCCTGATTAGGTATCTCTTCTGTCTCTTTGATAATGGCTATTGCATGAGGGTTATGCTCGTTTTGTTGCTTCAAATGTTGATAAATCATGAAATCACCAGCTTTCACATCTAAATACCTATTCATCTAATGCAACTGAGCGCTAACAGCCCTCAGCCTCAATGTTTTCATTTCAGCCTTGTTCAATCCTGATTAATAAAATGTTAATTTTTACTTCATTTTCTAGTTGCAAACTAACGTTACCATAAAATGTCATGTTAGTAAATATAAATAAAATCATATTACAAAAGCTTAATATTCCACTATATGCAAGTGACGAATTTATCTGAATTCTGATGATTGTATCTCACTCCCCCATCGTATATGGCCCCTCACATAGAAGCGTCTCTTATGTGACTTCCCCACTAGTTAGCCACTGCTGAACCTCTCCTTTCATCCATCCATTCGTAGTAATTCGCAAAACTTTGACAGGATAACAGAGTATTACTCCGACATTCCACTTTATATGTTGAAAACGAAGTAGAAAAAAGCAGAATTACCAATCCGCTCGACATTTTCTTATTTTGAAGGTTTGGTCTTCTGATCACATTGTAAAAAGAAGGGTCTGTTTGTTTATTTACTTTTTTAGAATCATAATAAACATTAACGCAAAACACATTAGGAACTGGGAATTTCCATTAGCAATAAGCTTATATAACGGTGTAATCATCGAATGAAATAGAGTATTATCAGGTTTCAGACGATATCGTATCATGTTTTTATTTCTTAACCTTTTTATCTTTTATGAATGTTATAAATAATAATAATATTACTAGTGAGCATCTGTAGAATTATGTCTGAAAGAAACCAGACGATGGCTGTCGAAGGCTGTAAAACGTTTCTAATTACCGAATAAGCCCTTTTCCTTTGATACGCTAGATATAGTAAGGGTAAGAAAAAGTTGAGAGGAGAAATTTTCGATGGAACCAAAACAGCTAAAAATACGGACGGATGTCCCTGAGCCCTTTGAGGATGAAATCGAGCTACAAAAAGTAATCAATCAATTAAAAAATGAGTTGGTTCAATTGGTATCAGAAAAGGGTAGCTTTTTAGATCACTCGGTTATTCACCTGAGTCAAACGTTGGATACCTACATCTTGCAGATGCAAAAAAGAAAAATTCATTCAACCCCATTTTTCTCACCCAGCCTCCTTTGGCAATACGCCTAACAGACAAAACTCAATTCGTCAGAAACTCAATCTCGCTTGCCCATGACAAATGGAGGAAAAACATGAACAAACAGACAAAATACTGACGAAGTGCTCCCCATTTGGCGTTATCTCCAAATAAGCATTTCGTCTTTTATTTGTTGGATCAAAAAATGCAAAAAAAAAGCAAGAGCCTACGCCCTTGCCTCGCACCTTTTTTAGTTTTGCTTCTCGTTCTCACAGCACGCTTGATTGCTAATCTACTTGCAGATGTTTCCCTATTTTCTATAACCTGTTACCTTATTTGCATCCATCCATTGCTTTTTCATTTGCATCAAATATGCTAAGTCGGGATCTTCCCAGCCTTGTATAAGCATAAGAACACTTTGAACGACATGCAGATCATTGTACGTTAGGAATGGATAATCTTTTAGTCCCATCGTACCATCAGGCATATATGCATAATGTAAGTTAGAATCTGGCATCACCCAAGCATCCCGCGTTAATTTAATTCCCCACAGCATTTTATCGGCAAGCTCTTTGAATCGTTCTTCTTTTGTTTGCATATATAGCTCATACAGATAATTCATCTCCTGTAATTGATGGTTCAAGGAGCTATGAGTTAATTTATGTGGCTTTTCATGGGAATAATCACTTACCAATATCCCTGTTTGACCATTTCTTTCAATTAGAAAATGATTTTGCTGGCTATGCTGTATGAAAAACTCAGCATATCGCATGCTTGCTTGTAAAAATCGCTCATCATGATAAGATTGATACGCTTTCAATAACAAATAGGCAATATCCGTATTAAATCGTGTATCATAAAATCCAGCATCTACTTGGTAATCATTCCATAACCATGTTGATTTAGGAGCTGATGGCCAAAATCCTCGTGCATTTTGATTTGGCAAAATGGTATGAAGCATCATCCAGCCAAGATCATGCGCTGCCCTACTTCCTCGGGTAATCACAAAAGAAGTAGCAAAATAGTTATCGGGATTGCGCCAGAAATAATTAGGACCTGTTGGAACATATGTAGTAGGTGTCCGATCGTAAAAACCATCCCAGCTCCAGCGTAACCGATCTTCAAAATCAATACTCTTCCAGATGACCTCCATATTTAGCGCATCCCAGTCAATTAATGGCTGAAACGATTCTAATGCCCACACTTCTCCAAACATATGAGATTCCACAGGCATTTCAATACTTACGTTAAATCCACCATATGTCTTTTTCGCAATTATTTTAATTTGATTAATATTTTTAGGTACAATCTCAATTGAATTATGTGTCCGTGGTATATAAATATGTGGTTTACTTAAAATGATCGAATACTGATCTGTCTTGATATACCCGGTATGTACAGGTAAGTTTCCCTGTAAAGACGCTTTCGTCCATTTTGTTATGGCCCCATTGCTTGTGAGGTAACGGAATTCCCCTCGCGTTCCGGGAATAAACAGGGAAATTTTTTGCTTGCTTTGCTTTACGCCTGGTCTAGATTGTATTCGTTCGATCCAATAACGATCTTGATTGGAGAACATTATTTGTTTTTTCTGTAAATTATATCGAGTTGTACGCTGTTCCGAGTAGGTTTCTTGTAAGCCTTGGTTTGTGTCCACTCCTTTTACATTAGGGTAAGGAGTAAGACATGTAAGTAGTAGCATACCCGAAAGCGCCTGTATCCATTTTTTCTTTGTCAACAAACGTTCACCTCAATCTCCCCTTTAATTAGAACCATGTTTTTTATCTTTTGAGTAAAATTAAGCGTTATCCATCCTACTGAATTAAGCAACCCCTCTTTTTAGTTATTTTAGTTATATGTTCTGTTCTCCTAATTACTAGACGCTACAAATCAGACTTTGTTATTCTACTTTTCAAAAATACAACTTTTTTCTTACTGATTTTTTATCTATCTATATGATAAACAGGACTTTATACCTATGTTATCGTAAAAACAGAATGTCTCTCACTGACTCAGTTATAATCGCACCATTTACTTTATACACATTTTGGTTAGAATATAACCAGTAGCTTCAATAACCATTAATAAATCATGCCCAGCACACTATATTATTGTAAGTAACTTCGATTTATGTTACAGTTATCCTACTTCATTTAATGATTGGAGAGATTTCCCTATGAATACTGCTACATTCGAAACACTTGTTGAGGTAATGAAAGCACGTCATAGTGTGCGCAAATACGAGACTGGAGTAGAAATTCCTCGTGCCGAGCTTGATGAAATTCTAGAACTAGCTGCATCTGCTCCTTCCTCTTGGAACCTGCAGCATTGGCGTTTCCTAGTAGTTACAAATCAGGAGAAAAAGGAGAAGCTTCTCCCACTTGCTTACAATCAGCAGCAAGTCGTAGATGCATCTGCGGTAATTATCGTTCTAGGTGATGTTAAAGCAAATCTAGCTGTACGCGATATCTACGGAAAAGCTTTAAAAGATGGACTAATTAACCAGCAAGTGTTTGATATCATGGTAAACCAAGTAGAAGGTGCTTATGCAAACAACTCTGAAATTGGCATGAAGGAAGCTATTTTGAATGCCTCTCTTGCTTCCATGCAACTAATGCTTGCAGCAAAAGCAAAAGGCTATGATACATGCCCAATGGGTGGAATCGATCGTGATGGTATTGTAAAGGAATGCAATATTCCAGATCGTTATTACCCGGTCATGATGCTAACATTGGGAAAAGCAAGTACCCCTGCACATGCTACTGGCCGTTTGCCTCTTAGTGAAATCGTCATCAATGAGAGCTTTTAAGCTATAGAAATCAAACAAAGGCTTGGTGAGAGAAATTGCTCTACCAAGCTTTTTTATTGTGTAAAAACTAGCACAAGCCCTTCCTCATCTTACTAGGTAAAGCTATTTGACATAGAGAGGCTGATCTAAAGCCAAAAAATTCTTCCTTTATGTAAGAAAAGAGCTGTCGTCATTATCAGCAACAGCCCTTTTTTATTCCCAGTAAGGATATTTTAAAAACAGTTCTTATCCTTTGTACTCAACTAGATAGTAGTTTTTCTTGCCGCGGCGAATCACCAGGTACTGACCGCCTAAAAGCTCAATATCGGCCAGCTTGGTTTCTAAATCAGTGAAACGAACATCATTTACCGTGATAGCATTGTTGTTCAGATATTCGCGGGATTCACGTTTTGATTTAGCTGCCCCTACTTGAACTAGCACATCTACCATTGTTAGCTCTCCATCCTCTAGAGTAGTAGATGGCACATCGCTGAAGCTATCAGCAATTTCAGATGGTGTTAGCTCTTTTAGTCCCCCATTAAACAGAGCAACAGAGATCTCTTCCGCACGTTTCATTGCTGCTTCCCCATGAACCAGACTAGTTACTTCGCGAGCCAGGGTACGTTGCGCTTCACGTTTTTCCGGTTCAGTTGCTACTGCATTTTCCAACGCATTCAACTCTTCCATGCTTAAAAACGTAAAGTATTTTAAAAACTTCACAACATCACGATCATCGGTGTTTAACCAGAACTGGTAGAATTTATATGGAGAGGTTTTGCTAGCATCTAACCATACTGCTCCACCTGCTGTTTTACCAAATTTTGTGCCATCACTCTTCAGAACCAATGGTAGCGTCAAGCCAAATACTTTTTTAGCTTCCGTCTGATTTTCATTATCTTGGTTCGCACGTCGAATGAATTCTGTACCAGCAGTGATATTTCCCCACTGGTCACTACCACCCATTTGCAATTCACAGTTATGGGTTTGGTTTAACTTCCAGAAATCGTACGCCTGCATAATCATATAGCTAAACTCAGTGAAAGAGATTCCGTTTTCCAAACGAGCACTTACAGAATCCTTAGCGAGCATATAGTTAATCGAAAAATGTTTTCCAATATCACGAAGGAATTCAATTAGGGTTAGCTGCCCTAGCCAATCATAGTTATTAGCCATGATCGCTGGATTACCCTCACGATCAAAATCTAAAAAACGCTCTAATTGTTTTTTTAGCTTGTCGGAATAGCCTTTTACAACCTCTGCTGTGTTTAATGAACGCTCTGTAGAACGACCGCTTGGGTCGCCAATCATGCCTGTCCCCCCACCTACTAGGGCGATTGGCTGATGACCTGCTTGCTGAAAGCGGCGTAAGGTTAAAATGGGAAGAAGGTGCCCAATATGTAAGCTATCGGCAGTTGGGTCAAAGCCCGTATACAGTGTGAGCTTACCTTGTTGAAGACGCTTTGTTAGCTCTTCTTTATCTGTTGTTTGGTAGATCAGCCCTCTGCTTTCTAGCTCTTGAATTATATCCATTGCTACCTAATTCTCCTTTGCAATAATTTGTGTAATTTGTATATCATAGCATAAGTTCGCACATATTTTTATATTGTACCAAAAAAAATATTTACAAGCGATAAAGACACAAATAAATATTTTCATTATAGCTCATGCAAGATGCAATCTTTTACCACTCGCACCTCTTATTTCTTGATTAAATAGCGATTAACAGGCCTGCCAACTCCACCGTATTGAACATCACGATCTACCATCTGTATACGTTCCAAGTATTCGAGATAACGCCTAGCTGTAACACGGGCAAGCCCCACATGCTCAGCTACCTCCTCAGCCGACATGGACTGCTTTTGCTCAACCATGAATTGTTTAATTTGTTGCATGGTGATCGTATTTAAGCCTTTTGGCAATTCCTGTTCCTGATGCTCTTGTTTAGCGGTTTGCCCAAATAAGAGAGAATCTAGTTCGGATTGTGACATTGTGGATTGTTCGCCTGTCTGCTTTAAATATTTACTGAAATTATCAAGCGCTTGCTTTATTCGTTCAAATTTAAACGGTTTCATAATATAGTCAAATGCGCCGTGACGCATCATAGTTTGGATAGTCTCCATGTCTTTAGCAGCAGTGATTACGATTATCTCTACTGGATTATCGCCACTGCGCAATTGTTTTAATGTCTCAATACCATTTTGGGAGGGCATGAAAATATCCATGATGGCCAAATCCGGCTGTAGCTCTTGGATCATAGAAAGTCCTTCCAAGCCATTGGAAGCCACTCCTATTACCGTAAATCCTTCCACCTGTTGGATAAACAAGCGATGCAATTCCTGGACCATCGGATCGTCCTCGATAATAACGACACGAAACATTCTCATTTCTCTCCTTTCATGGGAAGCTGAATGAAAAAGGTAGTTCCATATCCCGGTTCAGAGTCAACCGTAATTTCCCCACGCCCTTTTGTAACTAGCGTTTTTACCAAATATAGTCCTAACCCCTGATTATGCTCATATTTGGTTGTAAAACCTCGTTCAAACACGCGTGCTTTAGTAGCGGCATCCATTCCAGATCCATTGTCTTCTACCATTAATGATAAGCTTTCCTCGTCTTGGTGTATGCTGATAAATAAATGCTTGTCTTCCCTCTTCGACATGGTTAAAGCGTCAAAAGCATTCTCAACTAGATTACCAATGATCAGCACAAAGTCATGGTGATCCATCCTGTTTGGAAATGCATAGAATCTACTTTTTCGGTCGATTTCCACCTGTATGCCCAGCTCTTTGCCTCGCCCCACTTTACTGAGCAATAAACCTGAAAGATTATCGTCATAAATATTTTCAGTCAGGAAGCTGCTTAGCTCCTCATGCTTTTCCGAAACATCAAAAACGTATTGCAAGGCTTTCTCTGCTTGATTTAATTGGAGCAGACCTGCAATGGTATGCATTTTATTGCGATGCTCATGATTTTGTACCCGCAGTGCTTCTACAAACGCTTTCACTCCCGTTAATTCTTCAGCAATTTTGGCAAACTCTGTTCGATCCTGAAAGATTGCAAGTGCCCCTACCGTTTTATTATTCACCTTAATCGGAACACGATTGGACCAAATTACCGCATGCTGCATTTGCAGTTCCTGATTATAGATAGGTTGATCTAAACGTAGAATTTCCGGCAGTCTGGAATCGGGGATTACATCATTAATTTTTTTACCGATCACATCCCCCGTAACACGAAAGATTCGCTTGGCGTGCTCATTAAAAATTGTAATCGTTAAAGCATTATCAATCGCAATAACACCTTCATGCATAGCTTGAAAAGTTGCAGTGCGTTCAATTAGTAACCGGGCAATTTCCTGGGGCTCTAGATTTAACAGTTGCTTTTTCATATGCCGGGCTAACTGCCATGAGCCGATTACGCCAAACAAGAGAGATAGAAACAACGTGATGGAGATACTCTCTTTTTGATTCGTCAGCATTTCATATAAAGTTGGCAGCATATGTCCTGTCATGACAACTCCAATCTGACGATGTTCTGCATTCATAACAGGAACGTAAGCCCGTAAAGCCACCCCAAGTTCCCCTTTTACCTTCTGCACAAAGGTGTGTTCCGCAAAGGCAGGTCCGGCTTCTTTCCCGGTAAAAGCTGTGCCAATTCGCTCCTCCATAACATCCGATAAACGAATTCGGTTCATCGATAATACAACAATATAGCTCACATCATTTACAATTTGGATGCGTTTCGTCGTTGATTGAATCGACTTCCAGCCATCTGGTTTTACTATATTTTCTGCTATCGCAGGTATTTCAGCAACGGTACGCGCAGTAACCAGCAACCGCTGACCTAACTGTGACTCTATCTCCATTGACATTTTTCCGATAATAATAATTCCCCCAATTAAGAGAGAAAATAGTACAATACCAAAGGAGAGAATCGTAATTTTCCAATGAAGTTGTAGGTTTTTGAGCAGAACCTTCACAATCCTTCCGCTATGATCTTTATTTTTTCTATTTTGAAATAGATTGGCGGATTCTTCAACCAGGAAAGCAGGTGAATGTTTTGAAATCAGTTGTCGGTATTTTTTCCTTTATCCTGATCGGGCTTTTAACGGCTTTGTTTATTGGCTTTCGTACAGAATTAATCCCTGGAAATAAACCTCTTGACGAGGAACAAAGCGGACTAAAACATCGAGTTATCATAAAATTTAGTCATGTAGTAGCAGAAAATACTCCGAAAGGCTTAGCCGCTGAGAAATTTGCTCAATTAGTCAAAGAGAAATCAAACGATCTGGTTGAGGTACAAGTATTCCCAAATGGCATTCTCTATTCGGACAAGGATGAATTTGAAGCTTTAGCCAAGGGTGAGATTCAGATGATCGCCCCGGCCTTTTCTAATCTGTCTAATGTGATACCGCAATGGCTTGCGCTAGATTTGCCGTTTGCTTACCCCGATCAGAATTCCATTCATCAAGTCTTTGATGGTGAGATTGGCCGTCTTCTTTTTCAAACCCTGGAACAAAAAAACATGCATGGCTTGGCCTTTTGGAGTAATGGCTTTAAACAGGTAAGCAGCAATCAGCATCCCTTGCTTCGCCCTGCTGATTTTACTGGGCATACCTTTCGCATTTTGCCCAGTAAAGTCCTTGAAGGCCAATTTAAGCTGTTAGGGGCTAATACCGCAGCAATGCCCTTCACGGAGGTCTATCGCAATATTGAATCGGGTTACGTCAATGGACAAGAGAATACGATTTCGAACATTTTCACGAAGCATTTGTATCAGGTACAGCCTTATATCACCATCAGTAACCATGGTTATTTGGGTTATGCGGTCATTGTAAATAAAGACTTTTGGGAAGAGCTTGATCCACATACCCGAGATCTGTTAACAGAAGCTTTAGCAGAAACAACAGCGTGGAACCGGCAACGAGCAATTGAGATGAACAGACAGCAATTAGCTTTATTGCGCCGAAAAAAGGACGTTCATATTCAAACGCTGACACCTGCACAAAAAGAAGCTTGGTTTGCTACACTCCAGCCCATATACAAGCAGTTTGAACCATTCATCGGTAAGGAGCTCATGCAAAAAATAGCTGACTTGAAGGTACAAAAATAAGAGCTTATCTCTATCACTTATAGCCGCAAGGGAGAAAATACGCCATATTATCTGTGATAGGCCCGCCTAACCGATATCCAAAGGCAGAGGCCTGACCATTGATAAGAAAGCTTCCAACCATGATGTGTCCCTTGACGATTTTTTCAACGGTCTGGACATAAGTAGTTGGAAGCGGTACATGTTTCTGATAAACAGACAAAAAGTCGGCATACGATTTGTTACTATCTTCATGAAGAATGGCATCATCCTTAATAATCTGCACGGTATCCCCCTCTCTTCCAAAGGCAGGCTTTTGTACATAAGCTACCCCCTGTTCTCGGAAAAGATCGGGCTCTAAATAAGTGGGTAAAAAATGCTCAGCAATCCAGGCGTGCTCCTCAGTTGAATAAAACGGGTGCTGCTCCTCGTGCAGTCCCCAAATAACAGCCTGGATCGCTTTACTTTGCAACAAAAAGGCTGAGATTGGATTAAGTATAGCCAGCTTACGAAGAGCTACTAATTCAAGCAGCATCTCACCCACGGGTTCTTTGGTAATCGGATCATAGTCAGCTAGCATTTGCTCAATGGGGTATGTTTGACGGTATAAAAGATCAATGCGTTGGCCGTCAGCATCATATAGCCCCTTTCCCTCGACGATTTGCAGTTCATGAAGAGGTACATAGAGGCTAGGTAACGCTGCCAATTCACGTAAATACTCTGCTGTATACCGATCTTCCGGGTTATCAGCATGCGAGGTAAATACGATATGCGGCGTATCTACATGGCTTGGCACCATGCCCTCAAGGCTCATTAAAATCGCAGCTTGAACAGCCCGCTTGAGCCTTTTTTCCTCCCCTTCATTGGGGTTTTTATAACCAAATTCCTTACAAATCCGATCATTTACAAAAAATAATTCCTTCAAAAATGTGGGCGTGTCACTATTGATTTCGAGGACAACATATCGTTTCTCGACCTGCACAAGGTCTAGCCTTGCAATAACACTCTCTACATTGATGCGGTGAATACGCAAAAAACGCAAGGAGCTGGCAGGAAAACCTAACGAAAGCAGTAGATCATCATCTAACTGACGCATTAACTCTGCTGTTTTAAAGAATAAATGCCCTACCCGATTAGTCGTTTTTCGAATAATAGAGGCTTCTTGCTCTGTCACCAAATACATGTCGTATAAGCTATACTCCTGACCATATAAATCTGCCCAATAATGTGGGATCTGCTGATAAAATTGCTTTCTTTTCTCTTTATGATTCATGAAGGAGAGTCGCATCCTTTTCTATCGTAAGATCGTATGTCATAATCAATCTATCAGATGAAAGGGTGATTTATATCCATACGTGTACGTGCTATATCAAACAAAAGGAAGATGAATTCACGGCCTTTGCCGAATACCATTCTACAGAAATCGGAGAAGATGGTATTTTAGCTCGCCACTTATGCCACTATCTCATTAAAGATGGGAAGCAATATCAGCTTCTTTCAAATGAGATGGAGGAAAACAGAGAAATCCTCATTTATGAATACCAAGGAAGTGCAGAATACTTTGCCGACGAGCTGTTTAACAGGAATAAAGGGGTTCTCATTGAGTTTCGGAGACTGCTAGCCGCTGGCGATACAGAGCTTCTAAGCCACATAACCGTCCGTCATCATATGGATGTGGTCCGTTATTTGTTGAAGGATTATATCCATATTCCAGAGCTAGGACATTTCGAGGTAGATTCTACCGAAATTGATGATGATCGCGGTGTCTACGTCATTTATGTGGGATAGCATTTCAAGCTTTTTACGCTTTCCCGAATGAATTTTTTATTCTGGGAAATTCATCACCCGGGAAAGCGCAAAAGCTGATTCGCTTCGACATCTTTTTTCGTATCAGCCTAATAGGTCAAGCATTGCCCTACTATCCAGCCAATTGATAACGATAGCATCATTAAAAGTATTCCGACAGCCGTATTGTTCTTTTCTATTGCCTCCCGAATGCTAAATCGAATCGTAATGAGTTCAGCTAAATAAGAGAAAATGATTTGGGCTACTATTCCAACACCGCTCCAAATCACCATATCCACCAAGGAGACGGAATTGGCCACAGCAGAACCGAGTACATACGCAAGACCAAGCATTTTTCCACCAAGAGTCAGTGCCGCTGCCTGATTATTATTCGCAATTAATTCAAACTCTTTTACTCTTGTAGTGCTGACAACAAATAAAACCAATCCAATTAACATCATGGCAAAAGCTGTGCCAGCATAGCTTAAAAAATTTATGACTAAAGACATGAAAGCATCACTCCTGTATGTTATATCCTTTTGTTTGCTCTAAAGATCGCTCTTTTGGACCAGTCTCAGCCACCGGAAGAATGAGACCCGCTACCAAATCCGCTTCGAGATGAGCTTTTAAAGCTGGAGCTATTCCTGTAGCTTTTATATGAGTTGCTCTCATACAGCTGGTTTTTATTACTGTAATAGGAGCCTGCATGATAGTAGCTACCATGATAAGACGAGCTCCTATCTGAACACTTGTATACATCGTCATCTCCGTCATAATCCCACGTGCCACAATTACGATCCTCTGGTAACGGTGGTTGAGACTCTGAGGAGGAACATCCTGCTATACCCATCGACACGAGCGCGATGGCTGCTACCTTAGAAACCACTTTTTTTGTTTGATTCATGGTGATCCTCCTAATCCTACCTTGTCCAGCTTTATTTGGTGTCTTACCTATCGTACTTTTCTATAAAAACTCCCTCCAAACCCCTTTGGTACGGCTAGCCGAGCTTTTGTTTCCAAATCCGTTACTTTCTGCGAAGGAAGAAGAATTGGTTCGACAGCTCGAACTTTTTTATACTTTTGATCATTTGATGATTACATGCTGTTTTATTGACTACGAAACATTGCCTCTATACATCAGTTGATTATAATGGGAGGAGTTGCTGTCTGTACAGCCATAAACTTCCATATTATATATAAATTTATAATATTTAAAATCTATCTCTTCTGGAATGTTCAAAGCAATCAATAAATTGCTATGACCCTGAGAAAAGAACAGAAGAAAAGAGCATGTTTTGAAAAAGCTAAATCAAAGCATGCTCTTTTCCATGTAATCAGAATTCTTTTCTAAAAAAGCTAGATCATTTTTGTGACTATTCTTCAACTAATACCGTTACTTTAATCAAAAATCATTCGTGCACAAAAACTACAATGGCCCGACACAATTGTTAGTTTATCTCGATTTATTTTCCAAACCGGTAAGTTACACATTTCCTCTTCAATTGGGTCTGTGCCGATTGTTCCTTTTAACTGAACATCTTGATTTGTTCATGACCAAAAAAACCAAAAAGAACAATAAGACCATATTCTTTTATAACTTCCCAAAAGCTTTTACAATAAATTCAGATAAATAAAGCGCTTACAAACAAAGGAAGTGAACTATCCATGAAAATATTGAAAAATTTAACGTTCCAAGTTATTACGGGTGTAATTTTAGGCATTATTGTTGGTTTTATCTTCCCTGAATTTGGAGCTAAACTAAAAGTCCTTGCAGACGTCTTTATTAAAATGATTAAGATGGTTATTCCACCCATTGTATTTTTCACGATCGTTCATGGTATCGCTGGTATGGGAGACATGAAAAAGGTAGGCAGAATAGGCGGAAAGGCTTTGCTCTACTTTGAAATTGTAACAACACTAGCACTTGCGATTGGAATTTTTGTCGTTAACATCATAAAACCAGGCGTGGGCATTGATACATCAAAAGCTGCTAGCACAGATATCTCAAAATACACCTCATCTGCAACTGAAAGTGGCAGCTTTTTGGACTTCCTTGTTAATATCGTTCCAGACAATGTAGTAGGTGCAATGGCAAAGGGCGAATTGCTTCCTATTTTATTCTTTGCGGTTCTGTTCGGAATTTCATTAACGGCAATGGGGTCGCAGGCGAAGCCGGTTCTACAGTTATTTGAGAAGCTGGCACAAGGATTCTTCGGCGTTGTTAACATGATCATGCGCCTCTCCCCAATCGCAGCATTTGGAGCAATGGCCTACACAATCGGTAATTTTGGCATCAAATCTTTGATTAACCTAGGCCTCCTGATGAGCTCTGTTTACATAACCATGTGCTGTTTTATCATCGTAGTATTAGGTCTAATCGCAAAAGCCTACAAATTTAATATCTTCTCCTTTATCCGATACATTAAGGAAGAAATTTTATTGGTTGTTGGTACCTCTTCCTCAGAATCTGCCCTGCCCGGCATGATGCGCAAGCTTGAATCGTATGGTTGCTCCAAGTCCGTAGTAGGCCTAGTGATCCCAACTGGGTATTCCTTTAACCTTGACGGAACCTCCATATATCTGTCAATGGGAGCCATCTTCATTGCTCAGGCTTATGGTATTGACCTTACAATTTGGCAGGAAATTACCTTATTGGCTGTGCTGATGCTCACTTCAAAAGGCGCTGCCGGTGTTACAGGCTCTGGTTTAATTACTCTTGCTGCCACTCTAGCTGCTTTTCCAATGATTCCAGTTGAAGGAATCGCATTATTAATAGGTGTAGACCGGTTCATGTCTGAAGCGCGGGCTGTCACTAATTTAATTGGTAACGGTGTTGCTACTGTAGTGGTTTCCAAATCGGAGAAAGAATTCCATCCCAAGATGGCTTCTCATTCAGAATCTACTATCGCCTCGTAATTCAATTGTTAAAAGCCCAAGAGTACAACTTATCTCTGCCATCGAAAAAAGCGTTCTCTCCTCTACAGGATCACGAACGCTTTTTTCGATGGATAACTACTATACTCCAAACAGCCGTGACAAGTAGAGATTCAGAAATAATCCATTCGGGTCCATCTCTTTGCGAATTGCGATAAACTGATTCCACATGGGTAGTCGCTCTTGTAAATCAGTTGCCGTTAATTCATGCAGCTTCCCCCAATGCGGCCTCCCATCGTATTTGAGAAAAATACGTTCCATTTCCTGAAAATATGCCTTATTGGGCATTCCTTTGTACATATGCACCGCAATATATGCAGAATCTCGCTTGTAAGCCGGGCTAAGCCAAATTTCATCTCCTTTCACATACCTACATTCAATAGGAAAGTGGACGGCAAAACGATGCTTGTGCAAGCATTCTCTGATCTCTTGAAATACTTCTTTCATTTTATCAGCAGGCACACTATACTCCATCTCACTAAATCGAACCCAACGTGGAGTAGCAAACAATTTATGACTAGGCCCCACCTCCTCCATATCTGGAACAGCTCTTGCGGAAAGTTTGCTTACGGGTGCACACAACTGAGGAAATAAACGGCATCCCTCTGATAAAAACCAGAATAGACCATTTTCAATACCTATTTTTTTAAACTGATTCCAAGCACTGTTTTTAGTAGCCGGCTCTTGAGTAATTTGCATGAATTTTGCTTGTACCACATCTGTATAAACAAACCAGTAAAATTCGAAATGACGATGACGATCATTAAAGCTGGTCAAATCTTTTAAACAGTCGTTTAAATTCATCCGCCTGCTCTTATAATAAATGTTGTACGCAGGAAGCACACGTATCTTCACTTTGACAATGATCCCAAGTGCTCCAAGAGAGATTTGCAGTGCACGAAAAAGTTCAGGATGACAGCTTTCAGAGCATTCCAACAAATCACCCTGAGCAGTTACTACAGTTAAACCAACTACTTGCGTGGAAACACTTCCGAACCGAATCCCCGTGCCATGCGTTCCTGTACTAATCGCTCCGCCAATGGACTGAGCATTAATATCTCCTAAATTCTCTTGGGAATAGCCTCGCTCATATAGCAATTCTCCCAAAAGCCTGAGCTTTGTCCCTGCCCACACTGTCGCTGTCTGTTCCCCTTCATCAATTGATATTACACCTTGCAAATCATCTAATGATAGAAGAATTTGATCTGTTTCTACAAGCGCAGTAAAGGAATGTCCTGAGCCGACTACACGAATCGTTTTCCCCTGTTGACTAGCTTTTTTTACAACTTGTACCACTTCCTCCAAGCAGGATGGATAAAATGTTTGCTGTGGTGTGCTAGCAGCTAATCCTGCCCAATTCTTCCATGGTTGCATTGCAATTGTTCTCATAGAAAACACCTGCCCTCTCCCCGATACGTTATGGCTTCCCCTATCCTTTTCCCTTTTCGCAGCAAATGTAATGTTGAAAAGCGTTCACATAATTCTCCCGCCTTACTATGCCGAAAAAAGATAGGATCTCCAATTGCAAGCTTTTGATCCCCTTCATAACGTACAGGCGTTTGAACCTCTCCTGCTCCTTCCAAGCGCAATAACGCAGCCTGCGGTGGTAAATATGGGAGGGGGAGTTTTTCTTTCCCTATCGCTCCAGAGGCCACATACCCGCCGCCCATACAAGTATAGATATTGAATCTAGGCTGTCGCACTATCTCAACAGCAAATCCAGCGGCTGGCTGGAAATGAAATTCTCTGTAGTAATCAAATAAGGCAGGAGCGTAAAAACCAGAGCCTACCGTTACTTCTGTCACTGCATTCTCGTAGCAAGTAGAGCCCATGCTTCCGGTACCGCCTCCATTAAAAAAGCGAATCGGAATATGCCGTCGCTGCAATTCGTCATCTACACGTTTCCGCTTTTCCCGTACCAAGCGAATAGAACGTTTTTTTAGATAAGAGATAACACCATTTTTGAAACCGTGTCCCGGCATATTATCACCGACACCAGCAATTTGAGCCTCATAGCTCATCATTCCATCCAATACAAGCCAGGGACTGGTTACAATTCTTTCAACCATCTGCATCACTTGCTCGACTGTTCGTAAAGAAGAGCGATATACACCAATATGCAGGCCTAAAAATGAGTCAGAGCCATCCATCTCCACACAAAGCAACAAGGGAGTACTTAGCTGTTTGGCCACCTCCTCCGCCAAGTAAATATGCTCCAATGAATCAACCATTAACGTAATTTGTGCGCCCTGCTGTACAGCTCTCCCTATCGCAAGTAGCGAAGATCTGTCCGCCAAAGGGTAGCCAAGCAGCAGATTATGAAATCCGTTCTCCCACAAAAACAGTGCTTCTGATGCTGTAAAACACATGATGCCTTGGATCAAAGGATCATAATCTAAAATATAACGGAGCATAGGAATAGAACGAATGGATTTACTGGCAATTCGTATACGTTTACCATTGCACCTGGCTACAATTTCAGCGATATTTTGATCCAATAGATCAAGATCAATATAGGCAAACGGCATAGATAGGTTCGCGAAAGCTTCTCTGTAATAGCGATATCTGCTCGTCGTCTCGTACAGAAATCTCACCTTCTTTACTGTTTACAGTTTGAGATGTATTTCTCTTCAGTATATTCAGCCTCGTAAGCGTCTAAAACTAGTAAAAAAGAAAAATGCGTGCTCCATCTAGCATCTGTGACTATCCGTGCATCTATCCTTCATTCATACTTCCCATCCCCATATGCAAAAAAAAGGCAGCCATCCTCTCAAAAGAGAAAATGACTGCCTTTAACCTTAATGAAGCTGTAATGCTAGCAACACAAAATATAGGAAAAACATAAACGAAATGATTAAAAGCGGCAGGGGAATTTCTTTACGTCTACCCATCGCCAGTTTAACAATTGGATACGCCATAAATCCGAAAGCAATTCCATCTGCAATACTCGCTGTAAAGGGAATCAGCACAATGATCAAGAACGCTGGCAAGCCTTCTGACATGTCAGTGAACTTGATCTGACTCACACTTTGCATCATTAGGCTACCAACCAGAATCAAGATGGGAGCAATTGCTGTATCCGGCACGTATCGAATGACAGGAATGCAAAAGATCGAGATCAAGAACAGAATCCCTACCGTAATTGCTGTAATCCCTGTTTTCCCGCCAGCGGCAATTCCTGCAGAGCTTTCTGCTGAAGACACAGTTGGACTCGTACCAAACAATCCAGAAAGCATAGCTGAAATGGAATTTGCTTGAAAAGTACGAGCAAATTTACTTTCTGGAACCATGCTGTGCAAAAGCCCCATATTTTCAAAAACAATCACCATGGTTAGCGGAAACACAGCCAGCCAAAATCCAGTAGTAACTATGCCGTCAAACGAAAATGCTCCAAACACAGTGAGGTACGTTGAAAACGAGAAATCACTTCCCTGACTCGTACCACCTACCGTACCAAGGGCAATCGCAATCAGCGTATTAACAATAATACTGATTAAAAAGCTTCCTTTTACATTGCGTAAAAAAAGCACGATGGCAATTACTAAGCTGACCAATCCCAGCACTACCTTCGTATCGCCCAGATCACCTAAAGCAATAAATGTAGATGGATTAGGTACGATTAAGCCGCCTTTTTGCAAACCAATAAAGGTAAGAAACAACCCGATTCCAACCGTCATTCCTTCTTTTAAAGACAGCGGAATGCTTTTCGCTAAGATTTTGGCAACTGGCGTAAAAGCAATCACGATAAATAAAACACCTGACATGAATACAACTGCCAAAGCGCTTTCCCATGACAATCCCATAGATTTAACGATCGTATAGGAGAAAAACGCATTAATGCCCATGCCAGGAACAAGTGCTACAGGAGCATTCGCCCAAAAACCCATGATCAAGCATCCTATGAAGGAGATAATGATGGTCGCAACAATCCCTGCTTCCAATGGTATCCCTGCATCCGATAAGATCATTGAATTAACGGCAATGATGTAGACAGCGGTGAAAAACGTGGTGAAACCAGCCAAAATTTCGTTGCGAACCGTTGTTTGATGACCCTTTACGTCAAATCTTTTACGAAAAAATGAGTACAATATCTGTTCCCTTCTTTAAGCAAAACAACCCCTCGGCCCACCCGTGCCAATTCACCCCAAAAATTGGGGCAAGACACCTTTCCCTATAGTAGCAAAAAGAACGAAAAAGAGTAAATAGGAAAATGTAAAAATGTGCACAAAAAAAGGAAGTGATGCTTGTATGTAGGTTTTCATGTTTTCAGCTAACTCTACTTTACCTTCCATAAAGTAAGCACTATACAAGTTATGCATCTCATTATGTATAATTATACCTATTTGTATTTTTATTCATGGTTATTCATTTCATGTATCCTGCAAATTAATCTGTTTTGCTGTCGATATGTAGCTAAATTTTTAGAAGTTTAATCAAGGTAAAATATGATGCTCTCAAGGTTTATCACAAACGAAAGTTGAATTGTATTCCGTTCTTTCAGAATGCGCAAAATCTTGTTGACTTATCACTTCAAGCTTCTTACAATAGAACAAACTTTTATTTTCATCAAGAGTGGTGGAGGGACTGGCCCGACGAAGCCCGGCAACCGGAACATAACGTTCTTGGTGCTAAATCCTGCAGAATCTGAAGGGTTCTGAGAGATGAATGTATGCGAAATTAGTAACGCAGCCTTCCTCTACTCAGAGGAGGGCTTTTTGCTATTTAAGAAGCCTGTCTTCCCTCTCTAATACGCCAACCATTGTAACCGAGAGAATCACCTTACTCTACATGGAAAAGGAGTGGTTTTTTATGTCAAGTCTCAATTGGAAAAGAGAAACACTAGCCCTTCACGGAGGTCAAGAGGCAGACCCAACTACCGGCGCCCTTGCTGTCCCTATCTATCAAACATCCTCCTATGAGTTTCGTGACACCCGCCATGCAGCTAATCTATTCGCTTTACAGGAGACCGGGAACATTTATACCCGCATCATGAATCCAACACAGGATGTATTTGAGAAACGTGTTGCCCTACTAGAAGGCGGTATTGGGGCACTGGCTACTGCATCTGGTCAAGCCGCTATTACGTTTGCCTTGTTAAATATTGCGCAAGCCGGTGATGAAATCATCTCCTCGAGCAGTTTATACGGGGGAACCTACAATTTATTTGCCCATACCTTTGCAAAGCTTGGAATTACCGTTCATTTTGTTGACCAATCCAGCCCAGACAATTTCCGTTCAAAGATTACGGACAAAACCAAGGCGTTTTTCTGCGAAACGATTGGTAATCCCCAAATGCAGGTTGCCGATCTAAACGCTATTGCTACCATAGCTCATGAAAATGGATTACCGCTCTTAGTGGATAATACCTTTGCCTCCCCTGTTTTGTGCCGACCGATTGAGCATGGCGCAGATATCGTTATCCATTCTGCTACCAAATTTATTGGCGGTCACGGCACATCTATCGGGGGAATTATCGTAGACTCCGGTCATTTCGACTGGAGTAACGGCAAATTCCCTGGGCTTTCCACTCCAGACCCTACCTACAATGGAATTGTATATACAGAGGCGGTTGGGAATGCCGCTTATATCGTAAAAGCGCGTGTTCAGCTACAGCGAGATGTAGGAGCGACATTATCTCCTTTTAACTCCTTTTTATTCTTGCAAGGCCTAGAAACTCTCCACTTGCGTATGGAACGGCATAGTCAAAATGCACTTGCTGTCGCTCAATACTTAGAACAACACAACGATGTCGAGTGGGTGAGTTATCCAGGACTTGCTAGCTCACCCACCTACGAACTTAGTCAGCGCTATTTACCAGATGGTCATGGGGCTTTGTTGACTTTTGGAATCAAAGGCGGAGTAGAAGCTGGCAAAAAAGTAATTGAATCTGTTCAATTGTTCTCTCATTTGGCTAATGTAGGAGACTCCAAATCGTTGATCATACATCCGGCTAGTACTACTCATCTCCAACTTACCCCGGAAGAACAAGCTAAAGCCGGCGTGACCCCTGGGATGATTCGTCTTTCCGTAGGTACGGAATCAATTGATGATATTTTGCAGGATTTAGAGCAGGCTATTCAAAAAGCTGTGGAAGCTGTACAAGTGTAAGCTGATAATCTTGTAGGATGTAAAAAGGCGTGCTTCACTGTTGCCAGCCGCACGCCTTTTTCTATATGTAAGATAATAATTTGACTTTTCGGTCCTAGCTACTTTTTAGATACCTGAACATATGAGGTCTGTTTCACCGTGTACGTATCTGCGAGTGTTTCTTCTTTAATGACACCTAGCTTAAGTAGGCTGTTTATTTTTGCCACATCCACCTTGGACATCAGCCTCCATATTTGCGGATCTTCTATGGCTTTAAGCAGGTTTTCTTCATTAAAATCCTTCTTCACTTGTTTACTAATTTTCAGACGGTAGTCTCCCATCTCAATCTCACACGGTTCTGGATAAACAGCCAACAGAATGCGTCTTAGCTCTGCCAGTTCTTCTTCTAGCTCTTTTTGCTGTTGTTTGATCGCAAAATACCGAGCAATTGTAGCTTCCATGTGCCCCTCTCCTTTCTTCTGACAACAATGTATGTAGAAAGGTCGCACATAAGAACCGAGAAAGAAGGAATTTATCACATCTTTTCTTTTATTCTGAATTCTTCCTCTGATATCTTCTTCCACAAATAACGACAAGCAATACTAGAAGGAAACTAACGACACTAATGATATCTTTTGCAGTGCCTTCCTTAATAAATAGATTCAGGAAAAATGTAGGCCCGACAATCAGCAGCAATAGATTTAGCGAGTGTTTTCCAATAAAGTTCAATCACTATTTCCCCCCATGTTATAAAGATCAATAAAAGTTACATTCCTCTTATTGTAGCATATTTATCAGGCTACTTCCCGATTAAGACAAACACATTACCATCCGGCGCCTCCATAATAGCTGCATGACCACCTAATGAATTGGAAAATGGCGGACGAATCCAATGAATGGAAGGATCGTCTTTCCATTGTTCATAGAATGCAGTGACATCTTCTACAAAAATCTCCGGCTCTATAAAATTTAATTCAGGGTTATTTTTCAAAACTAACTCTGCATGGCCTTCTTCAAACCCCATACCTACCAGTTTCCATGGTTTACCCGGAATTTGTACAGCCTCCCACTTTTTTACTAACCCCATTTTCTCATAGAAAATAATAGCTGACTCCAAGTCCTTCGTATAAATGGCAAGGCAATGTAATTTCTTAAACATAATTCTCCCCCTTTTCTTTCTCCATTCTAGCCTCTAATAGTGAAATTTCCTGACACTGTTAAAAAAATAGTTGGGATGATAACTGAGCAACTCCCAAGATGGTTTCCTAGTTAAAAAATGCCAAAAGGCCAGCTCATAAGAAGCTGGCCTTTTGGCAAAAATGGTAAGAATAAGGACATTAAAACAATTTGAAAATGAATAGTCCTAAGCGATCGCCTTTAGAAGATCAATTACTAAAGGGATTACTGCGCCAAGGAATTGTAGTACAGCGATTGCGATGCTCATAATATCTCCCCCTTGGGTAAAAATAGAAAATCACTTTCTACTAAGATCATAACCCATATTTTGAAAAAAATCTAGCAAAATTTGCCTTAATGGAAAAAATGTGTACACAAATTGAACAGTATGCAAAATTATATATATATGATCATAATATGAATAAAATAAAATGGTAAGAAAACCGCTCTCCTGATACAATTAAAATCGGTATCTACAGCATAGATAATTAGAATCAATCAATAAATATGATAGTAGCAATAGACTCTTTTACAACTTTCTATCCATCTGTGTTATCTTATTCTTATATTCCTATCATTAAAATTGTTTGTAAGGAGTTTAGATATATGAACCGAGAAATTCAACAATTTAAAGCAGAATTTTTTAAAGCCTTGGCCCATCCCTTGCGTATTCGAATCCTTGAGGTATTATGCGAAGGTGATAAAAACGTTAATGAACTTCAAGCTATTTTAGGAACGGAAGGTTCTGCTGTGTCCCAACAGTTAGCTGTCCTTAGAAATAAAAATGTGGTAAGTGGAACAAAAGAAGGCACCTCTGTGATCTACTCACTGAGAGATCCCCTCATTAAAGATCTGCTTAAGGTTTCCAAGCAGATTTTTGACAATCATTTAGTAGATGCCATTTCTTTACTTAAAAACATGCGGGATGAATAACCATAAAAAAAGCAAGAGAATCTCACTGGAACAGGATTTTCTTGTTTTTTGTTTGTAAACCAAATTTTTCCATATGTATCAACTCTTTTCCTACATTGACAAAAACGGATCGGCGGGTGTATATTCCCCTTATATTCAAATAATCAAATATATAAAAAAAGAAGGGTTAAAAATGAAATTGTCGGGAAGATTTGAGCACTACAACAGTACTTATTTTCGACATGACCTCATATCAGGGTTAATTGTAGGTGTTATTGCCATTCCTTTAGGAATGGCTTTTGCTATTGCTGCTGGCGTTAGCCCTCAATATGGAATTTACACAACGATTATTGCAGGTTTTCTTATTTCTTTATTTGGTGGGTCTAAATTTCAAATCGGGGGACCTACCGGGGCTTTTATTCCCATCTTATTTGCGATTGTCATGCAGTACGGGTATGAGAATTTATTAATTTCAGGCTTCTTAGCTGGAGTAATGCTCGTTCTGATGGGAATATTTAGGCTAGGTGCACTTATTGCCTTCATTCCGCGCCCCGTTACCATAGGGTTTACGTCTGGCATAGCTGTCATTATTTTTACTGGCCAAATTGCAAACTTTTTGGGGTTAACAGGAGTCCAAAGACATCAAGACTTTCTTTCAAATATGCGGGAGCTTGGAATCCATCTCTCCACGATCAATCCATACAGCATTGTAACCGCACTTATTTGTTTCGCTATTCTTTTGATTACACCCAAGCTGTTTCCAAAAATACCTGGGTCACTCGTCGGACTTATCGTGTCCAGTTTACTGGCAGCATGTTTTTTTGAAGGGAAAGTAGCTACAATAGGTTCGACATATGGGGAAATTCCCAGCACTCTTCCCCACTTTCAGCTACCTGATATCACCTTGGATCGAATTGTTCAGTTACTTAAGCCTGCCTTTGTGATTGCCTTACTCGGAGGAATTGAATCTCTGTTATCTGCGGTAGTGGCTGATGGCATGACTGGAACTCGACATAAAAGCAATCGTGAGCTGATTGGGCAAGGAATTGCAAATATGATTACCCCCTTGTTTGGTGGAATCCCTGCGACTGGAGCCATTGCTCGTACAGCTACCAACATAAAAAGCGGTGCCAAGAGTCCCATTTCAGGGATGATCCATAGTCTCGTTGTGTTAATCGTATTAATGCTGTTTGCTCCATGGGCCTCTTCCATTCCTTTAGCCAGCATGGCCCCCATCTTAATGGTTGTGGCTTGGAACATGAGTGAACGCAAGGCATTTGTTCATATCGTAAAAACCAAAACAAGTGATTCGCTTGTCTTAGTAATCACTTTCTTCTTAACTGTATTAACCGATTTAGTAACTGCGGTTGAAGTAGGTTTAATATTGGCAATTATATTGTTTGTAAAGCGAATGAGGGACATATTAACCGTTGCAAAGGTACTGCCTGATCCTGCAGTAAAACACGAAAAAATGTCTCCTCATATGGTAAGGGAAGGACACGATTGTCCTCAAATAGCTATTTTTACCATTAAAGGAGCACTATTCTTTGGTGCAGCTGCTATGTTTGAATCATCAATTATGCAAACCATTCATTATCGCCCTAAAATACTCCTCCTGAAGATGGCAAAGGTGCCATTTATGGACACTACTGGTGAGTCTAACCTCTCAAACGTAGTGAACGATTTTACAAGAAACGGCGGAAAAATTCTCATATCAGGAATACAGACTCAGCCTAAAGAAGTTATAACAAAAACAGGTCTGGCAGATAAAATTGGGGAGGAGCACTTTTTTGGGCATACAGGTGAAGCTATTGAGTACGCTTTAACTCAATTAGATTATCAAAAATGCTTAGGATGTAAGCATTTTAGCTTTCGTGAGTGTACGGTCTTATCAGATCCAAATGCAGCGAAACAGCACTCCGTTCTGTCAATCAAACAATTATCAGAACAATAAAGAGGAATGTAACCAACGGACAGTTTTAGATAACGAAACTGTCTGTTTCCATTTTTTACATAAATGTGTCAATCCAGCTTTATTCTTGCAAGCAATCTATCTCATACTGTACAAGTCGAAAAACAGCGAAATGCCACGGATTTAGCAGATAACTGCTGTAAATAACCTCTTTTCTTAGTTCTTCCATTTGATTGGTAAAATACACGCAATTCATTCCATGCTATAATAGAGTGTCGTGTAAGAAATGTCGTACTAACGCTAAATTACACGAATGGTGTCTTGTTTAGATGCCGTTTGTTTGGACAAGCTTTTTCGAAAAAGAGAACTAGTAAAAAGCTCCCTAACTGCAAGGGACTGTCCTGATTTCTTGAATGGGAGGGAATAAAATGAATCAAAGCTACATGGAGCAAACAAAATCAGCTTCAGCAGCCGTTCGACCATCAAAGCAAAAACGACTAAGCACTCCCAAACGTAAGGGAATATTAGTCGTTGGTATCGTGCTAATTTGGGGTGGACTGTGCTTTGGGGGCTTTCAGCTTGCGCAAAGTTATATTACTGCTTCACAGAGTTATCTGGATCAGCGCATTAGCATGGTGGAAGCCAAAAATGATGAGTTGATGAAGATGATTGAAACACAAATGGGAAATGTACAGTCCGAGATGAATGGAATTAAAGAGGAATTAGCATTAACCGGTGAGACCATCTCTGGAACAGACAAGACGAAGCAAGCTCTGTCACAACGAATTACAACATTAGATAAACAATTGGCAGAACTGAAGGGCTCACTGAAAAAACTGGAGGATGCAGCTCGTGCTTTCTAGACTGAATCTGTTTTTTGCTTTATTGCTGGCTCCCCTTTGTGGGATTCTGCTTGCTTTTGCCAAGCCCTCACCCTTGGAAGCCAATATGGACAAGCTATCGTTAAAAAGCGCTCAACTCGCTGCCCAAATTTCGGAGCTGGAAAAAGCCTCTAATGAAACGAAAGACATCTTGGCAAGCATGCGTAAAACGGCTGATCAGGATAAAAAAGAAGCAGAGCATTATCAGAAGCAGCTTGATAATCTGGTAGCAGCTAGCAAAAACCAGACGAAGCTATCTACTGGATTACTAGATGAAATCCTAGCAAACCTGTTAGGAGATCCAATTGGACAAAACTTTGGTAAAAATTCGCGAATTAAAGTGTACTCGCTTAAAGAAGCTGGATATAGCGGCTACATGGCAAAAGTCCATCTGTATAACCCCAATGCGCTGAAAATGGTCTTGGCCAACGATAGCGTTTATAGCAGGGGGGAAACAACAAGTCATGCAGCAAAACGAAAAGGTGCCGTCTTAGCAGTGAATGCAGGTGGTTTTGATAAACGCAATGGTAAACTTGCCCCACTCGGCATTACAGTGGTAGATGGACAGGTCAAGACATTTTCCAATAATCCGAATCTAAGCTTTGTAGGCTTTAATAAAAATGGTCGCTTGCACAGTGGACGTCTTACATCACAGGAGCAAGTGAAAAAGAACGGCATCATGCAGGGAGCGAGCTTCTTGCCAATCCTTTTGGAAAATGGTCAGAAAAAAGCAATTCCAAAAGCATGGGCAAACCGGCGGGAACCACGTACACTGATCGGAAATTTTGAAAATGGTGATCTGTTATTTATCGTAATTGACGGACGCAATAAAGGTGGCAGTAAAGGGGTTACTTTAGAGGAAGCACAACGTAAACTGCTTGAGTTTAAGGTACGTGACGCATACAACCTAGACGGCGGAAGTTCCAGTGTCTTTTACTATAATGGTAAAGTTTTAAACCATCCTTCTAGCGGGCGGGAATTACCTTTGACTACTCATTTAGTCGTTCTTCCTTAACTTTTCGTACTACACTATTCATTACAAAACGCGTTCCTGAGTGACGGCACAAGCGGGAACGCGTTTTGTGTTTACTTGCAGATTTTCAAATTAGGCTTCCTTCAACTGCTGTAGTAACCGATCTGTAATCCCATCTAGCTTTTCAAAATAAACTGCTTGCTTATTTTCATTAACGATCTGATCTCGGAACCATTTAGCCTGAACCAAATGCTCCTTCGCTCTTTGAATTGTCTGTTTATATTTTTTCAATATGGAACGTAATTGAAAGGCATACTTCTGGTCCGTAAACGGAGTAATTGCGCGTTCATACATATCAATAACGCGATCAGAGCTTCGGCTGGGAAGATATTCATGCGGAGCTGTACTATCAAAAATCGCTACATTAGCCTCCGGTACAATAACCATGTCTAAGCTATTTGGGTCTAAGGCACAATGATAAATTTCCATGTCAAAACCACGCTGTTTGGCTTCCTGAACTACTTTCTTTAGCAATGTAGACTTCCCTGAACCAGGACGTCCTTTAATAAAATACCGCACGATCTCTTCCGTAAGGCTCATAATATAATCCACATTACCATTTGGCGTGGCTGCTCCAAAATAACATTCTTGCACACGCGATTCCTTCTGTAAAAAAACATCACCAAAGATTGTTTGGCAGACTTCTTCTGCTGCCTTGTTGGCTTTCTCGAAATCTAGATTACTTATATAAATTCTCTCCCAATCATCATGGATAAACAACGCATCACGATAAGAAGCATACGCTTCTTCTAATTCAGCCTCCATTTGTACTTCGTATTCCTTATTTTGATTCTCTGATTGGGTAAGCCTTATTACATCACAGGCTTCTTTTATATCAATAACCGAAAGTTTAAATCTTGATTTGTCAGCAACTGCCTTCTCATAAATATTTCCATCTAAAATGGCGATTCGTTGGGTTGGTAATAGCAAAGCATCTATATCTTTTTGCTCCCACGGAGAATGAACCACTTGTATGGTATCCCCTTGTTCAGCCAGCCTATGTTGGATCGATGCAAGAACAGCCGACTTCCCAGTGCCGATGGGACCATCTAGTAGGTACAGGTAATTTATATCTTGTAAAATGGAATCGTAAAAGCTGTAATACCCTTTTGAGGTATAGACTGCTGCAAAAATATGGCGTACATGGTTTGGCATATGAAATCCCCCCTCTTCATTGTCATATACGAACAACACCCCTGCGTGACATACGGTTAGATGTCAGATGAATACACCCAGTCAACCTACCGAGCACTTTCTTGGTTATTTTCGTTTCCTATACTATATGCAAGCTCACTATATGTGTTGAAAGCATCCTTTACAATTTATAAAGCATCAGCTAAACTTATGCATGCAATCGTTCGATACCAAATAATTCAAACTTAAACTATTTGTCAGAAATCACAGGAATCAAAAGTGAGTAGTTAGGAGGGTAGAAATGAAACAATCCCTTGCGTTTCTGCAATCATTTTGGGCAATCAATAGGATCACATCTAAATTGACCCAGCTAGATGCTGCTCATGCTGGCCTTACCTTGCAGCAATTAGCCATCTTAAATGTAATTCGCTTCCATCCTGAGTTAAAAACATTAAAACAATTAACAGATCGCTTATTAACAGCTAAAAGCACTCTGAGTATCTCTATAGATGGACTAGTAACGCTTGGATATCTTACCAGAGAACCTTCTCAAGAAGATGAACGCGAAATCATTTTGTCGTTGACCCCTGAAGGACACAAGTTATCTCAAACGATCAATAATCACTCTTCTAGTCATCATGTTATGGAAACTGCTTTACAAAGCATGGATCCTGAAGATGTGGAAACCTTACTCAGATTGCTAAAATCCTTACATACGCAGCTAAACAGCCTTAAAACGGGAGTGCATTAATGTAGATGATACCAGCGTAGTATCAGCTACGCCGGTATTATCTCATGTAAATAAAAATTATAAATTAGAATCACTTTATTATTGATAGAATCCTCTATTATTTTTACAAACCTCTTTGTCTATTGGTCGCAAATTAGGAGTCAAAAGTTATTCTTTGAAAGAATGTACTCCCCCTCTGCTTTTATTCAAGCCTCTATTTAAATTAATTCTACCCATTCACCTTTTTTTGCTTCCTTAATTATATAGATTGATTTTATTCATCTCTCCTCTGCTTTTCCAAGAAGCTCAATATTTAGGAAAGACTAGCGTTTTTTGTAAGAACGAATTATAAAATTATTTTTAATAATATAAGATCTTTTATTATCACTGCTTTTTTACATCTATAAGCTTTGTTTGATTAAGCTTTTAATCTTCTTTATGTGGTTTTCATATGATCTATTACTCTAGGCAATCCTTTTCTTTCAAAATTGGGATTCGAACTAATGATACTTACCGTTCCCTTAATAGAATGGGCAACATACGATGTACTAGCACCAAAACCTTTTTCATGAAAGTGGTGGTCTAGTTGCCCTTTAGTAACAAAATTGTAAATGGTGATTTTGAAACGGGAACCCTGATCCCGTGGAGCTTTGCAAATGTAGCAATTACTAATCTACAAAGTCACACCGGTTTTTTTAGTGCACGATTATTTGGAAATACAGCAAATAGTCTATTGTTTCAATCAGTACCTGTAACACCTGGAGATAGTTTCGAATTGTTTTTATCCATTGCAAAATTAGGTAATTTATTGAGTCCTCAAGTAAACATTGCTCTTATTTATTTAGATGTAGCAGCTACCCCTGTTGGTATTGGACTTAATATTACAATACCTATAGGTCATCTTCCAGATAACGCAGCTAATATTTGGACTACAATTTACGACACCACTACTGTTGTTCCAGCAACAGCAACTCAAGCTTTGCTTATTATTAATAAAATTCCTGCCCTAACTACTGCGGATATAGTTGTTGATGACATCGAATTATTACAGGTTAGTGGAGGTACTGGTCCGACTGGCGCTACCGGCCCGACTGGTCCAACTGGCGCTACCGGCCCGACTGGTCCAACTGGGGTCACCGGCCCTACTGGCGCTACTGGAGACACCGGCGCTACTGGCGCTACTGGAGACACCGGTCCGACTGGTCCTACTGGAGACACCGGTCCGACTGGTCCGACTGGAGACACCGGTCCGACTGGCCCGACTGGAGACACCGGCGCTACTGGTCCAACTGGAGACACCGGCCCGACTGGTCCTACCGGAGACACTGGTGCTACTGGCGCTACCGGAGACACCGGTCCGACTGGTCCGACTGGGGACACCGGCGCTACTGGCGCTACCGGAGACACTGGTGCTACCGGAGACACCGGCGCTACTGGTCCAACTGGAGACACCGGCCCGACTGGTCCTACCGGAGACACCGGCCCTACTGGCGCTACCGGAGACACCGGCCCGACTGGTCCGACTGGGGACACTGGCGCTACTGGTCCGACTGGGGACACCGGCCCTACTGGCGCTACTGGAGACACCGGCGCTACTGGTCCAACTGGAGACACCGGCCCTACTGGTCCTACCGGAGACACTGGTGCTACTGGCGCTACCGGAGACACCGGTCCTACTGGTCCGACTGGGGACACCGGCGCTACTGGCGCTACCGGAGACACCGGCCCTACTGGTCCAACTGGAGACACCGGCCCTACTGGTCCTACCGGAGACACCGGCGCTACTGGCCCGACTGGAGACACCGGCCCGACTGGAGACACCGGCCCGACTGGTCCAACTGGAGACACCGGCGCTACTGGCGCTACCGGAGACACCGGCCCGACTGGAGACACCGGCGCTACTGGCGCTACTGGAGACACCGGCGCTACTGGCGCTACTGGAGACACCGGTCCTACTGGTCCGACTGGGGACACTGGTGCTACTGGTCCTACAGGTGACACCGGCGCTACTGGCGCTACCGGAGACACCGGTCCTACTGGTCCGACTGGGGACACCGGCGCTACTGGTCCAACTGGAGACACCGGCCCGACTGGTCCTACCGGAGACACTGGCGCTACCGGAGACACCGGTCCAACTGGTCCGACTGGGGACACCGGCGCTACTGGCGCTACCGGAGACACCGGTCCGACTGGTCCGACTGGGGACACTGGTGCTACTGGTCCTACTGGAGACACCGGCGCTACTGGCGCTACCGGAGACACCGGCCCGACTGGTGCTACCGGAGACACCGGTCCGACTGGTCCGACTGGAGACACCGGCCCTACTGGCCCTACCGGAGACACCGGCCCTACTGGCCCAACTGGAGACACCGGCCCTACTGGCCCAACTGGAGACACCGGCCCTACTGGCCCAACTGGAGACACCGGCCCGACTGGCCCAACTGGAGACACCGGCCCTACTGGTCCAACTGGAGACACCGGCCCGACTGGTCCTACCGGAGACACTGGCGCTACCGGAGACACCGGTCCAACTGGTCCGACTGGGGACACCGGCGCTACTGGCGCTACCGGAGACACTGGTGCTACTGGTCCAACTGGAGACACCGGCCCGACTGGTGCTACCGGAGACACCGGCCCGACTGGGGACACCGGTCCGACTGGCCCAACTGGAGACACCGGTCCGACTGGCCCAACTGGAGACACCGGCCCGACTGGTCCGACTGGGGACACTGGTGCTACTGGCGCTACCGGAGACACCGGCGCTACTGGTGCTACTGGCGCTACCGGAGACACCGGTCCGACTGGTCCGACTGGGGACACTGGTGCTACTGGTCCTACTGGAGACACCGGCGCTACTGGCGCTACTGGGGACACTGGTGCTACTGGTCCTACTGGGGACACCGGCGCTACTGGCGCTACTGGGGACACTGGTGCTACTGGTCCTACTGGGGACACCGGCCCGACTGGTGCTACCGGAGACACCGGCGCTACTGGCCCGACTGGAGACACCGGTCCTACTGGTCCGACTGGAGACACCGGCCCTACTGGCGCTACCGGAGACACCGGTCCTACTGGTCCGACTGGGGACACCGGCCCTACTGGCGCTACCGGAGACACCGGCGCTACTGGTGCTACTGGCGCTACCGGAGACACCGGCGCTACTGGAGACACCGGTCCGACTGGTCCGACTGGAGACACCGGCGCTACTGGTGCTACTGGCGCTACCGGAGACACCGGTCCGACTGGCCCAACTGGAGACACCGGCCCGACTGGTCCGACTGGAGACACCGGCGCTACTGGTGCTACTGGCGCTACCGGAGACACCGGTCCGACTGGTCCGACTGGGGACACCGGCGCTACTGGTCCGACTGGAGACACCGGCGCTACTGGTGCTACTGGCGCTACCGGAGACACCGGTCCTACTGGCCCAACTGGAGACACCGGCCCGACTGGTCCGACTGGAGACACCGGCGCTACTGGTGCTACTGGCGCTACCGGAGACACCGGTCCGACTGGTCCAACTGGAGACACCGGCGCTACTGGTGCTACTGGCGCTACCGGTCCGACTGGTCCGACTGGCCCAACCGGCCCGACTGGCCTAGCTGGAGTGTTCTCTCCTGCTTACGGTTTCTTCCAATTAAGCAAAACTATGTTAATATCTTCAAATGAAGCCATACCTTTTGATATTACTGGTCCATCTAGTGGAGGAATTTCACAAGCTGATGCAACCACTATCAGCATTACTCAAGGAGGAGACTATTCTATTTGCTTCCTTGTATCTGTGAATCCAATCAGCGCATTGCAACCGGATTATATCGAAGTTGGCTTGACAATTAATAACAAAGAAATTTCTGATTTCAAAACTTCCGCAGTAACTTCAAATACTGACTCTACAGGTGCTATCCAAATTTCAAGAGAAGCTATTGTAACAATACCGTCTAACTCCACTCTGCAACTGAGAAATTTACTGAATAATGCTTTCACTATCAATAGCAGCAATGTAAGTGGAGTCACAATTAAAATTATTAAATTAAATTAAGCATCTGAATGGGAAAGGCGATGAATATCGCCTTTCTTTTTTATGAAAACGAAAAATTTAATGTATTTATACCTTGCATCAGGAATCCTAAATTTCTTGATTTACTCTTCTGCGCTATTCCTTTCAATTTGTTCAAGAAACCATTTAACATTTCTTGACAAAGTACATCTGCTCAAATATATTAGAGAAAATGTAATTCGAAAGGGTGAACAAAAGTCCAATGATCAACTAATCCTATTTTTAATGAAAATTTCGTATTATACGAAACACTTTCTAGATAGGATTAGTGCGGGCTTTTTTAATAGTTAGATGAAATGATTCTGCCTTTATCAGGTGGATTATTTCTGTATCATGATTAGCCAACCTTCTCCTATCCGGATAGTGGATAGGAGTTTTTTGTTGTATAAAATTTTAGGGATTTTCATTCTAATCCAAAAGGAGTAAATAAAAATGACGGGACCGAATCCAAACGTAAAATATCCGATCGAGGGGTATCAGGGCTTACAATTTATCAAAAGTTCCATCACCAAGCCAAACATCATTGTGGGAGACTATTCGTACTACGACTGTCGAAATGGAGAATTTGAAAATCAAGTATTGCATCACTATGAAATATATGGAGACCAACTGATCATCGGAAAATTTTGCTCCATCGCTTCTGGCGTAACTTTTATCATGAATGGGGCTAATCATAAGATGGACGGCTTTTCTACCTATCCCTTCAACATTTTCGGGCATGGATGGGAAAAGTTTACACCAACTATCGAGGAACTTCCATTTAAAGGGGACACCGTGGTTGGAAACGATGTTTGGATAGGTATGGATGCTTGTATCATGCCAGGAGTGAAAATTGGAGACGGTGCAATTATTGCTGCCAAATCAGTAGTAACCAAAGACGTTCAACCTTATACGATTGTAGGGGGGAATCCATCCAAGGAGCTGAAGAAACGATTTTCAGACGACATCATTGCAGCCCTGCTCGATGTGGCATGGTGGAATGGGACATTGAAAAAATTTCAAATCACATTGATATCATTATGAATGGAGATAGTACGGCATTACTACATATGAAATAAGCCGCAGAAATACACCTTTATTAAATGCAAAAACGCTAATCCCTCCTCACTTGATAAGATTAGCGTTTTTTCTCATTTCCATTTTTTAATGTAATAGACCATTGCCCCAAAGAGAACCAGAGCAACTATTCCAAAAAGCATTGCATCTATGACAACCCGAGACATTAAAAACTCTCCTTTTATATAAACACTCCCCTATTATAGTACAAAACATGATACATGAACATTGCCAAACTTTCGATGATACCCGAGTTAACAAAAACATCCCGAGTAAAAGCCCTTGTAAAAAAAGTAGGGTAGCTTTTATCGGGATGTACTGTCCTTAGTTATTCCGTTGTGTGCGGAGCATGTCCCACATGATTGCTAAAAATACTCGCAGCGGATGGTTGTTGCTCCCCATGAGAAATGGTATGATCTAGTGCTTGAGCATGCAAAGCTTGATTTCCTACTCCACTTGCTACATTTTGATTGCTGTGCTGCACATCAGCACTTGCTGTAGTCCCAGAATAATTAGCATACGTATGCTGAGGTAAAATCGATGCGCTTGGTTGATTCATGTGTTGGACTTGTGAGACCAGTTGTGGAGATGGCTTTGCAACTGGTTGATTCATGAGAGGAGAATGCAGACCAAACGATTGGTTCATAGTTGGCTGATATGTATTGATCATGGTCTGCGTGGTTACTTCTTTCAAGGTAGCCACCTGATAATAGCCTCTCTGGTTCATGTACTGCCATACTTCATATGCCATATCTGCACAATTAACAGCAGCTTGCGATAGTGCCCGTCGCAAGGTTGGATCTGCACATTCCAATGTCGCCATCATTTTAATAGTCGCTGCAGATTTATGTAATCCCAACATGCAACTGGCAATATCGCGATCATCTATTTCCTGTGGAGAAGCAGAAGGAGCTACCGGAGCAGGTTGACGTAAACCATATTTAGGTTGTGAATACCCTAGAATTTTCAAATGACGCTCTTGGATGGGTCTCTGATAATTTGTCTGTTGCAGAATAGAAATGAGCATGTTGTAGGACTGCAAATGAAATTGCAGTTGATTTTCCAATATACTCATTAATTGTGGATCTCTAACATACGAACGATACATCTGCATATTGTTACCAGTGTTAATCATGCCATCTAAGACCTCATGTAAATCTAGCACCTCATGTGCACCTAATCCTGCTGCCATACATGAAAACCCCCTTGGTTTGATAGAAATCAGAGTTATATCCCTAATTAGGGTTCCCTGTTTTTCCGTGTTTTATGACCAAAGAGGGTTGTCTTTTATGAAAAATATTCCTCGCGAAGCTGAGTCAATTGATGTAGCGCAAGATTAGCATATTCATCGTCGCGCTCCCGCAATTGCTCTTCTAGCTTTTGCAATGCCTGGTGCAAAGAATCGGGATAGGCTGGCACACTTTCTCCAGAATATGGTCGCAAAACGGCTGTGGGAACGTATACCTTTTCAAGAAAAGCCATTGCTTTGCGCTGATGAAACAAAGGTACATTCGTTTCGTATAAATTATGTAAATCACCTTGTGTAGGGTGTGTGAGCACTGCTAATGTTTTGACTAACGCTTTACTTGGCATAAGCTCTATGATCTCACTGATATATTCGCCTGTTCGATGTTTTACTGTAACGATATCACCCAGTTGTAGAGATCTTTCTGACATATTACTACACCTGCTTTCTTCATTTGTATCCTAGCGGAGAAACATAAACCAGCCAATAATAAACACACAAATAACCATAAAACCGATAAAAGTAATAATGACAACCTTAGCTTCCTTATTTACTCTAGGTTCTGCAAGCTGATCTTGTGGTTGTTGATCCTGGTTTTGTGACATGTGTATTTCCCTCCGTCATCGTTTAATAGCTGATGCTCCTATTGTAGCAGATGCAGGCAGGATACGAACAGTTGACAACTTTTTATGTAAAAATCATATCTATTTATTATGAAAAAGGAACCCCATCTGGGGCGATGAGGTTCCTAGGAAGCGTATTCTTTTACTCGTAAAAGTTTTATCTTAAAGTCAATGTAAGAAATTAATTTTTGTAAGGTTTCTACTTCCGATTCGGTGGCTTGCAGAAGTTTAAGAGTTTCTGCGCAATGAGTGTCTCCCTTTGTCATTGTAAGTTGCGAGAGAGATTTTTTACTTTGTTCTAAGTAATGTACATATCTTTGTTTATCTTCATGTAGCTCCTCTAGCATTTCAAGCAAATCTTTTGACATATAGGTTACCTCCTCTTGCTTCCAGTTCCGATTTGAATTCTTATCTATAGGATAGAGTGAAACAGTCGCTTGTACAAGTTAATTTATTTGCACATTTTCTACAAGAATAGACAAGCGTTTATTTTTATGTATAAAAGAAGGGCTGCTATTGTTTACTCTCACAAAACATTGTGAAGTAAAAAATAACACCCCCTACTAGTGGTCGGTTCACCCATTTACATAAAGCTTCCTCTCTCTTAACATATCCCCTGTTTGTTTAGTCATCCTACAATTAGATAAATTAAGCTAAGATACATTTTATGTGCTTTTTGGGGGCTTTTGTCGACTTTTTTTTCACTCTGTGTAACTGAAAGCAAGTAAACCTGCCTATGTTATTTTAACTAAGAACGAAAACACGTTCCTCATCTGGTTCCATTGTCCCTGTGCGTGGCACTCCAAGCTGTGCTCTCCGTTGTATTTGCAAACGCTCCATACTACGTCGCTTCATCTGAATTTCCCTGTAAAAACTACAATGGGTAGCACAGAACTGATTGTTCCGCTTTTTTTGACCAGGACGGCGATGAAGCAGAGGCAAATTGCAAGACTGACACTGATTTAACATAGCACAGATTTCTAAGCGTGCTGCTTTTAATTCTTGCATACTCTTCCCGCCTTTCTATCGTTATCTTAGCGAGTACATAAAGCAGGAGTATGGAGGAAATGTGGAAATCATGTAGGAAAAGGTTGTTTATAATTTTATTATGTAAACAAAGCTCACTAGCCTCCCTTGATATATACACTAAGATATTTTTACCCTAAAAAGAATAATTTTTCCCTTAAACAGTTTTAGAAGTGCCAAAAAGGAATTGCATTGTTATACTTAAATCAATTGTAATGACAGAAAATTCAGCTAAACATTGCTTCAATAAAAAAGGAGGACAAATCCAATGGAACATAGTGAAAAATCTACATGGGGACAACTTCATCGCAAAAGTCAGCATGCTATTGATCCTATTTATTTAAATCGCTGGTCTCCACGCTCATTTGCGGAAAAACCTGTCGAACCAGAAAAATTATATCGCATATTTGAAGCGGCACGGTGGGCTCCATCAGGCAGTAATGAACAGCCTTGGCGATATATTTTGGCACGCTCACCAGAAGATCGGGCTACTTTCCTGAATTTTATTATGCCTGGTAATACCGCTTGGTGTGACAAGGCTCCAGTTCTTGCCCTTCTCTTATCTCGTAAGCTTTCCTCACGTAATGAACCGCTTCGTTCTCATTCCTTTGATGCGGGCACATCATGGGGTTATTTAGCACTAGAGTGTGTTCGTCAGGGACTGGTCACTCACGCGATGGGCGGCTTTTATCCTGACAAAGCCCGTGAGCTATTGAAGATTCCAGATGAGTACGAAATTGAAGTTGTTATCGCTATTGGTTATCAGGGAGAAAAAGAGGCATTATCAGAAGCTTTTCAAGAACGCGAGACGCCTAATTCTAGACGAGAATTAGCCGAAACCATTTTTGAAGGCAAATTTGGAGATCCACTTTGCTAATCAAATGCAATATAGAGAAGTCCACCTAACGAAAAACCATCGGTACATCAAGAAGACCAGAGTATCTTCACGCCTCTCTGGTCTTTTTTTCAAAGTAGAAGAATAGCAACGATTGTTGTCACCCCTAATCCGATTAAAACTGGAATTAAGTTACGTCTCGCTAATTCAAATGGACTGACGCCACAAATGGCTGCGGCTGGGATTAAAGCCCAGGGAACTAGAGTACCGCCCCCAACCCAAATGGCTGCAACCTGACCTAAAGCCGTAAGAGTGGCAACACCATCATACACCGAGGAAGCAAAAAGATGGGACACCGATCCTGCCAAACTAATACCTGAGAATCCTGAGCCATCTAGACCAGTTATTATTCCGACTCCCGTAACAGTCGCTGCTGCTACTTCCTTGGTTAACGGAATGGTCTGAGCCAAAGCAACCCCAAGATCGTTAACTATTCCCTGAGATCGAACAGGTAATAGTTCACCAAATACCTTGATAAAGCCACTATCTCCCATGTAAAAAAAGGCTGCTATTGGAATAACAGGCCCAAACACTTTGAAGCCGAATTGGAATCCTTGGATGAGATACTCTGTAGTCTTCTCCAAGCCCCTTTTTTTGTGTGTAGACATAGTGACGAACAACATAATAGACATTGCTGTGCCACCAACTAAAGCTGTTGCATCCCCTCCCCTTAGATCAAAGAAACACATAGCTAGAACATCTAAGGCAAACAAGACGGGAACTAAAATAGAAAAAGCAATACGCAGTCGCTTGGAGAGCAAGGGAATATCTGCTGAAGCATCCTCCCTAATCCCCTTTCCTACTTCCCCTTTTTCCTCCACAAAAGCTTTATTCGGTAACAAGCCTGAATCGGCCTGCAATTTTCCATTTTTCATATCTCGACGTAATAAATAAAACGCAACACTTGTTGAAACAAGTCCCATGACCATGATTAAAGGAACGCTTGCACGAATGACATCCTTCACTGCTATCCCAGCAGCTCCTGCAGTTAGGGAGGGTGCACCTTGAATAATAAAATCGCTAGATAATGCTATCCCATGACCAAATAAATTCATTGCTATGGCAACGCCTATTGCTGGCAACCCTATTCGAACGGCAACAGGGAGTATTACAGCACCAATTAAAGCCACTGCTGGTGATGGCCAGAAAAACCATGAGATTACCATCATGCAAACCCCTATGATCCAGTAAGCTGGGCCTGGTGCCTTGATAAAAAACGTCATAGGCGTAATCATTGTTTCATTTACTCCAGAAGCCGATAATACTAAGCTCATAGCAACAATTACGCAAATAATTAGAATGGTAGGTAATAGCTCGTTGATAGCATAAATGAAGCTATTAAAGATTCCCTCTACTGCTGTATACAAGGAGCCACTTGCCACAAAACCCAATACAGCAATCCCTACTATACTGATAAGACTTGTATCTCTCCTCAGCACCATTAGCAAAATAATGAGCAGGATAAAAAAAACGTATATCCCATGAAGCCATCCAAACTCAACCTGCATCTGTTCAAACACCCCTCCCCTTTTGTACCATATGCCTAAAGGAGAGGGTGGGTGAATGCACATGTCTATTATTTCAATGGTTTTCCAGCTTTCCCCACAGGATGTGTAGCTGATGTTGCGGACCTTTGTTTATTCACAATGATAATGCCTCCAGCTACACAAACCAGAGCAATTAATACCATCAGATGAATGGCTTCTTGTAGCATAACGGAAGAAAGAAGAACTCCAAACACGGGAATCAAAAATAAATACATGGAAACATTCCCTACTTTGTTGTACTTCATAATATTGTTCCATAACACAAAACCAGCACCTGAAATAAATGCCAAATAGAACAACATCAGGCTGGTGTCCCAATCAAACTGAAAAGGCATAATTCCTACCTGACTAGCTCCAACTGCAAGTAAACCTAATCCCCCCAGTAGCATTTGATAAGAGGTCAAATATAGAATATCGAGATGAGCTGCTTCCTGCTTTGATAAAATGTTTCCCAATCCACCGCAAAACATAGCAGCCAATAAACAAATCTCTCCTATTCCAAATGTGATTGCCATTAAACCTCCACTCGGTAAATTAACAAGAATAACACCTAGAAATCCAATCGCTAATCCCACACATTTTCGAATACTTAATGAATCATTTTTATACATAAAATGAGCTAGGATAATCTGAAAAAAGGAAGTGGTTCCTGCAATAATGGAGCCTTGAATCCCTGAACTATAGCTAAGGCCGATATAAAAAAAGATATATTGCAAAAATGTTTGAAAAGCTCCTACCTTTACCAATCGCTTCAAGGAGCCGGTTTGGTACGCTAACTGTTTACGAAGCAAAAGCATCACCAATAAAATTCCAAGGGCAGCCAGCACAAAACGATATCCAGCAAATAGCATCTGTTCAAAGATATCTGACTTTGCGATTTGTAAATGCTCGTAGCTTTTTTTAATAAACGGAAAAGAACTTCCCCATAAAAAGGTAGTGACTGTGGCAGCAACAGCTATACCCGCGGGATGTGTAAAGAATTTTTCAGCTCTCATACATTCGTTTCTCCTTCTACTCCTATCAGCTTTTATAACATATAGTATTCCTTGTCCATCCTCAAAACGAAAAAAAGCAGGCGGTAGCCGGTCAGTTCCTTAAAACTCGGTCGCCTGAATATTTGTATTCCCATTGCATTCGAGGTAACTCGCGGGAACCAAAGCTGTGCTATTGTTGTGAAGCCAAATACTTTGCATATTGAATGGGACGTTCAATCGCTTGCTGGTAGGTTTTCATTTGTCCTAATTCCCGGAAAATTTCCCGGCCAGGTTTGGGATTTACCTCAATGAGCCAAATAAATCCATTTACATCGATGCCAATATCAAGGGCAAGCTCCATCATTCGCCCAAAATGTCGTTCGACTGTGAGAGCTGTCCGTTTCGCTAATTGATGACACTCTTTTTTAATCATCTGTGCTCTTTCTGCCCCAAATAACGACTCCAAAAACGAAGCTAGTTCTTTTGCCTGTCCCCCACCATGCAGATTAGAGGTAGCCGAGTGAATTGGACCAATTCGAACACCCATTCCAGTCACATCCCAGACACCTGTTTGTTCCTTCTGAATGAGTAAACGGACATCAACTGATCTCGCAGGTAGCAGTTCTATATGCAAGCCTTGCTGTACAATCCATTTATCCTTCCTTTTCCATGTATCCAGCCATTTGGTTGTTTCAATGAGTGTTTTACATGAAGCTTTGATTTTCTTTCGCTGATCATTTCTTCCCAAAAGCTCATAATGATTCCCTACACGTTCGACCTTTACAATTCCTCTTCCACCGGTACCATTGACTGGCTTTATATACACAAGAGAATAGCTTCCAAGCAATTTCGCTATTCTCTCTTCTGTATACAAATATGTTTCTGGTAGCCACTTTACCATAGAAGGCTCTGCGGATAAGACCTGATGTACCTTCCATTTGTTGGCGAGTCGATTATTTGCATAATGCATATGATTTCGCTTACGAAAATCTAGATACTTCTTAAAAGCTTGATCAGATCGGTAACGATAGCGATCAATCACTACATCCGGCCAAGGAAAGCGTTTAGAAAGCCACCCTTTTTCACGGGACCAAAAAAATCCTTGCACTAGCTTCGCTTTTTCATCTACATCTTGAGGGGAAAACAGGTACAAAATTACTCCCAATCGCTTTGACGCTTGGAATAGCTTTTTAAAATAGCCAGGTTCTGCAAACGTCCGTCCTGATCGCCAGGTTAGCACTCCGATGATGGTTTTTTTCATACCATCGCCCTTTCATGTGATCTCTAGGCATTGTATTCATTATACGGACATTCGTTTCCTGGCTTTCAGTTTTTTCTGGGTTAGTCCTAAAATGACTTTTTATTGCTTTATAATCGGCTCTTAAGCTCTTGTAAATCCTGCGGCAGCTTTGCTGTGACCTCCACTTGCTGCTCCCCAAACGGGTGAATAAAATAAAGTTTCGCTGCATGTAATGCTTGTCTATTTTGCAGTGTTTGATTTTTTCTAGCTCCATATAAAATATCTCCGAGCAACGGATATCCCAAATAAGCGAAATGAACGCGAATCTGATGCGTTCGTCCTGTATCAAGACGACAAGATACTTGCGTAGTATCACGATAGCGTTCCATTACATGAAAATGCGTAATAGCTCGGTCACCTTGAGGCGAAACACGTCTTCTCGTTGCATGATGACGATCTTTTCCTATAGGCGCATCTATTTTACCTTGTTCTTCCTGCATGATTCCTTCCACAAAAGCGACGTATTGCCGGGAAATATCTCGTCTTTCCAATCTCTCAGCAAGCATAGCTCCAGCAAGTGGATGTTTCGCATACATCACGAGTCCAGATGTATCTTGATCCAAACGATGAATATGTCGAACCTTGTTCTTTATGTTCTGTTCTTGAAAATAGCCGGCTACCCAATGGTCTAATGTCTTATGGTGAGCAGGCTCGGTAGGATGTAAAAGCAAGCCCGCCGGTTTATCAACAATCAAGATATGATCGTCTTCATACGCAATCTGTAAATTACCCTTGACTGGCTCTAATCCCAGTTCCTCTTCCTGACAAACGCGGATCGCAATATGTTGCCCGCTTTCTGTTTTTTGGACTTGGGTTGCTGGTTGGCCATTGACCGTAATCTCTTTGTTTTGAAATAAAAGGTGCGCTGTTTTTTTCGGAAATCCCCATCTTTTTCGAAGTAAGTCTCCAAAAGAAAGAGCAGCTTCTTGTTCACCTAGCGTGCCAAGAAGCCACTCTCCCTCTCTTTTCATTGAAATCATGCCGTACTTCCTTTCCTTGAAAGCCATCTATCGGGATGATTGGTGCAGATATGCACATGCGATCCAAATTCAGCTACCTGTCGCATATGTTCTGGATCATCTACCGTCCAAGCTATGATATGATATCCCCAATCCCTCGCTTGGTCCGCAATCTCTTGAGTCAGATAAGGATATGCGAGCGATAACACGTCGGCCCCGATATGCTGGGCTTGTTCGTGCAATAAAAGTGGCATTCCATAAATCAACGGTCCCACCTGCAAGCGTGGAGCCAATCTTTTTACGTGATAGACGCTCTGATGTTGAAATGATGTAATGATCACATGTTCTTCCATATCATACTGCTCGATTAAACGGATCACTTTTTCTTCCAGCACCTGCTCCCTGCTTGCCACCATCTGTTTTAGCTCTATATTAAGCCATTTTTTCTCACGATTGGCAATGAGCACTTCTTCCAAGGAAGGGATCGTCTCGCTGGCAAATTGCTTGTTGAACCAACTGCCTGCATCGAGAGAACGCAACTCGGCAAACGTATGATCCTTAACCCATCCAGTTCCATTCGTGGTGCGTTCCAACGAATAGTCGTGAATAACCACAGGAATTTGATCCCTTGTCAGCTGAACATCAAATTCAATCCCATCTATGTTTGGGTGTTCAAGTGCCGTTCGGATAGACGCCAAAGTATTTTCCGGAGCAACTCCTGACCAACCCCGATGCGCGATGCATACATTGCTTCGCAAGCTCAACCCTCCTTGAAAGAACTCTTTGTTTTTCCTCATTGCTTATAGATATGAGCATTTCCAGCAAAACCTGCTCAAATTGTTAGCAAAGCTATAACGTCCCTACATTATATAAGAGCGAATTTTTATTTTAAAGTTCTGCGCTAATTTGCACGGAACGATCTAAAAATTGCTCGATCTCTTCACGACTTTTAGCTAATTTGCTTACAAAACGTATGACTTCCTTGCCATTCTTGAACGTGACAAAGCTGGGGATACCCATGATCTCTAACTGCTGAGACAATTCAGGAAGGTCATCACGGTTAACTGCTATCATATCCAATTGCTCTTTGTAAGCTTCCTCTAATTCCGGCATAAACGGATCGATCCGAAAGCAGTCAGGGCACCAAGTTGTATAAAATTTAACCACAACCGGTTTGGAAGAACGGATGGCTTCTTGGAATGCTTCTTCTGTTTTAATCTCTTTCATGTGTGTATCCTTCCTTTCCATGCATGTTTTGTTGATAGTGTAACACACCTGCCACTTTTTTGTCTCTACACCAGGTTTAGTGAGTACTGCTTTCCGGCTAAGGCTATCTCTTCTCGTAATGCTAGCATTGGAGCAGATAAATGCTTATCTTTGTGGGATGCGACTACTAAGGTTCGATTAGGGTGCGTAGATAGATGCACATAAGCGGGACGGACGTTACCATTCATTGCCCCTGTAATCATATGAGGCGCAAAAGAAACTCCCATGCCTGATGCTACTAAGGCTTGCACCGTCTGAATGTTGGAGCTTTCAAAGACTACTTTAGGCATAAACCCAGCCTGCTCGCACAATGAAAGTGAGATTGTGCGAAATCCTTGCCCCTCTTTTAATAAAATAAATGGTTCATCTGCCAAAGCCTTTAAATCAACAATCGGCTCCTTTGCAAATGGATGCTGAGGTGGCAAAGATAAATATATTTCTTCCTGTAATACCGGCGTTGTTAATATTGCTGGATGTTGTATCGGCATTGTTAGCAAGCTCATATCCAGCTTACCATTGACCAGCATTTGTTCCAGATTGCTCGATGTGTCTTCTATTAAAGTAACCTCGATGCGAGGATAGCGTTTCGTAAAGGCTGAAAAAGCTTCGGGCAACACAAAAGCCCCTGTGATCGGAAGACTGCCAACTACGATTCTCCCCGCGTTCCCTTCTGCAAATTGAAGCATTTCACGTTCTAATGAATCTGCCCTCACAATAAGCTCAGTGGCTAATTGTAGAAATCGATTGCCCGCATCAGTTAACTCGACTCGTTGTGGCAATCGCTGAAACAACAGAACGCCCCACTCACGTTCTAATTTTGCAATTTGTTGACTAAGCGATGGTTGTGCTAAATGAAGCTTCTCCGCTGCGCGAGAAAAGCTTTTTTCTTGAGCTACCATCATCACATATCGTATTTGTCTCAATTCCATCTCTATCTCCGCCTATTCTTTGCTTCCTTCCATGCATATAGGTAATTCCTATCCATTCTATAATCATTATATCTTTGTGCTATTTACTTATCCATGATACAACTAAAAAAAAGCAGGAACGCGATTACAATGCAGAGGAGAGGAAATAGGATGAAAGCACGCACACTTTTTGAAAAAATCTGGGATCAGCACGTCATTCACGAAGAACCGGGAAAACCTAGCTTATTATATATCGATTTACATCTCGTTCATGAAGTAACATCCCCACAGGCTTTTGAGGGTTTACGTCTAGCTCATCGAAAGGTACGCCGCCCCGATCTTACTTTTGCAACGATGGATCACAACGTACCCACGAAGAATCGCTACCTTGTAGAAGACCCCATTTCACTGACACAGATGGAGACCTTAACCAAAAACTGTCGAGATTTTGGAGTACCACTTGCTGATTTAGACAGCCCAGATCAAGGAATTGTCCATGTCATTGGACCAGAACTTGGGTTAACTCATCCAGGTAAAACAATTGTTTGTGGGGATAGTCATACCTCTACACATGGAGCTTTTGGGGCTCTTGCTTTTGGAATCGGAACCAGTGAGGTTGAGCATGTATTGGCAACGCAATGCTTGCAGCAAGCAAAACCAAAAACAATGGAAGTCCATGTAAAAGGCCCAATGCCGCTAGGTGTCTCTGCAAAAGATTTAATTTTGGCTATTATCGCAAAATTCGGCACTGACTTTGCCACAGGTTATGTTATTGAATATACAGGGGAAGCTATTCGTCAATTGACAATGGAAGAACGGATGACAGTTTGTAATATGTCCATTGAGGCTGGAGCACGTGCAGGTCTGATCGCTCCGGATGATACTACTTTCGCATACCTAAAAGGTCGCCGCCATGTTCCTCAAGGAGAAGCATTTGACCAAGCTGTTGCTGCATGGAGAGAACTGGCAACGGATGAAGGTGCCGAATATGATGCTTACATTGAGCTTCACGCAAGCGAGATTGAGCCACAAGTAACCTGGGGAACTAGTCCCGGGATGGGTACCGGCATTACTGGGAACGTCCCTCATCCTGAAGAATTTATGAGCCAAACCGAACAAAAGGCGGCACGAGATGCCCTTGCTTATATGGGATTAATTGCAGGGACTCCCATGACCGACATCACTATTGATCGCGTGTTTATTGGCTCCTGTACAAACGGACGGATTGAAGATTTACGCCGTGCCGCTGCAGTAGCTAAAGGTCGAAAGGTATCCTCCAAGGTTAATGCCATGGTCGTGCCAGGGTCACAAGCAGTCAAGGAACGTGCTGAACAGGAAGGATTACATCATATCTTCATCGAGGCTGGCTTTGAGTGGCGGGAATCTGGTTGCTCCATGTGTCTTGCAATGAATCCAGATATTTTGTCACCAGGTGAGCGTTGTGCTTCCACCTCTAACCGTAACTTTGAAGGGCGTCAAGGGCGCGATGGACGAACACATCTTGTTAGTCCTGAAATGGCGGTTGCCGCCGCAGTTGCAGGTAGATTCGTTGATGTCCGTCAATGGCTAAACACTGCTTCTGTCGTGTGAAAATACGTTAGGACTTCGTAATTTGTAATTAAACGGCTTGTCTTGAAACGGATGAGTCAATCAAGACGTTGTTGTAGAAAATCAAAAGCTGATCCCAGCATGCAAAAGGAGGCACTATTTATGGAACCATTTGGAAAAGCAACTGGCTTGACTGCTCCCGTCGATCGGGCCAATATTGATACAGATGCTATTATCCCCAAACAATTTTTAAAGCGCATTGAACGTACAGGCTTTGGTCAATTCCTGTTTTATGAATGGCGCTTTACGATTGACGGCGAGCGAATCGATTCATTTGTTCTCCATCAGCCGCGTTATGAGGGAGCAACGATCCTTCTTGCACGCAATAACTTTGGCTGTGGCTCCTCACGCGAGCATGCACCTTGGGCGTTATTAGATTTTGGATTTAGAGTAATCATTGCACCGTCCTTTGCAGATATCTTTTATAATAACTGCTTTAAAAATGGAATTTTGCCAATCAAATTAACAGAGGCACAGGTAGAGGAATTGTTTACACGTACGGAAGCTACAGAAGGTTATACATTGACCATTGATTTAGAAAATAAGGTAGTAGAGGATGACAGGGGTCTCTCCTATCCTTTCGAGGTAGATTCTTATCGCCGGTATTGCTTGTTGAATGGTTTGGATGACATTGAAATTACTCTACAACAAGAAGACAAAATTGTGGCTTATGAACAAAAGATGCCTGTATGGTAGATAGTAAATAGTTAAGACACAGAGAAAAAGGGGTCACCAGCAGGTGGCCTTTTTTCATTTAGAATCCCGCTATTTGAAGTTCCTTCCTTATTCTTCGTCTACGGAAAACCTACTGCTTGTAAATTTCTCGAAATCTATTAATCCACGAAGGTCTTGTTGAAAAAGAATTTATCAGATAAGAGAACTGAAAAAATAGCTGCTCTGGCTAACTCTGGCCTCTTAAAAAGCTCCTATGCCCCATCCTTCCTCGTATTTCACAAATGACCTGTGTCAATGCACATATATGACAATTAGGCATACATTGTATGGATCAAAAAAGTATAGGAGAGGTGTTCATGTTTTATAATCCGTATCATTATAATCCGCATTACTATGACCCGTATCATTATGTAGAGGTTCAGCAACGCGTCAATCGTTTTTTTGAACATATAGACGGAAACGGCGCGTCTTTCACTCTGAACACAGGAGATAGATTGTCATACGTGGGGGATGCTTGGAACGACAGAATTTCATCTGTACGTGTAGCACCTAGAACTCTTGTGGTTTTATATGAGCACATAAATTTTACAGGCAGAACAAAGATACTTGAAAATGCAAGAAACCGATCTCGTCTCTTCAACATTCATGAAGATTTTAATGACATGGTTTCATCAATTAAAACTTTTCGACTCTGTTAACTAATAAAAAGGTGCCCTCAGTATCCAGACTGAGGGCGTTTTTACTATAAAGTCTATAAAAATATCATGGAGGTAAGTTTAAATTTTTGAAAATGGTTTACGAATGCTAAAGCCTCCCCCCAAACTATGCCTAAAGAAAGGAATCTATTTTGGCCAACTGCGAACGTTCCGCCTATGTACAAGCTGTTATGATTGACCGTGAAGGTTTTACCAGCAGCACACAGGAAATATCTTTGTTATTGCTTTTTTATGCTGCATCAATAATCCTTGCAAGCAAGTAAATGTACATTCACACCGTCATCTATCGTTTAGATTAGATGACGGTTTCTTGTTATTTTATAATCCGTCCCTTCAGTTTCGGATCGTTCGCAAACAAAAGGAACCAGCATATCCTGCAGTAATGTGATCTGCATGATGATTTATAATTTTTGATAGTGATGGAAGAGATTCTCTATTCTCTCTTGGATTATTTGTTTCAATGATTCAGGCTTCACTGATATAACAGTTTTACCATATTTCATAAAATAGTTAGCGATAAACTCCTCTTCTCCTAGATTATAAAATCCCCTAATGACTGTTTTATTCCCATTTTCTATTTTCATAGAAGGATAATGTTCTTTATAAAAAATATCCTTTGCTTGTTCTGCTATCTCTACTTCAAAGTCAATCCTCATCTCAGATTGATAAATTTCTAATGAACGACTAACGAGTTCATCTATAGAAAAATGAGATTTGATTTCCTCTTCTTCTATAAAGGTTATTCGATCGCATCTGAAAACTCTATATTTATTTGTATTTACCTCTATTCCAGTAGCATACCATTGCCCAAACTTAGCGGAAATTTTGAAAAATTGAACATGATAACTTTTGTTCTGATTGTTTTTTACATATTGGATCTTACAGGCGCTCTCATTTAGAATGCTTTTTAGAATTTTATCCAAAAAACGGCTAACATTGTTATGCTGATATATTTCAAATTGCAGGACTTTTTTCATCTTGTGAATCTGCTGTATTTGATTTTTCGAAAGACAGTTTTCAAACTTTTCATTCAGTTTATTGACACTCAAATGAAATGGTGTTGATTGATAAGAGTCTAACGTCAACATTGCAAAGTACAGAGCATACACTTCATCAATAGTAAAAATAATGGGAGATAACAATCTATTTTTTAGGATGCCATATCGTCCCTTTCTGCCATGTTCCGAAAAAATTGGCATACCTAATTGTTCTAATGAACGAATATCACGTAGAGCTGTACTTTTTGAAATATTGTATTTATCCATTAGATCATTTAAATTAAAGAACTCTCGATTGTTTAAGTATCTCATCATGTCATTTAATCTTTCTGATTTCTTCATATAAATCCCCTTATAAAGGTGTCATGTTTTGATACCTTTATAGATTATCATAAGTTCAAGGTAATATATCAAATAGTTAAGATATCTACCTAAAATCATTTAATAAAAGGAGATTGGTACTATGAGTACAACACTAGAAATAGCTATTTTCTTATCAATGAACGGAAATGCAAAAGAAGCTATAAATTTTTACAAAAACCATTTTAATGCAGAGGAATTGTTACTTGTTACCTATCAAGATATGGCAAAACGTGACAGCTCAATACAGCTTACTGATGAAAATAAGAATTATATTTCTCACTCTGTCTTATCAATCGGAAAAACAAAAGTAATGATAGCAGAAGATACAATCAATACCAGTGAAGAATATACAGTTGGTAATAACACTTCATTATGTATTCAAAGTGCTGACTTGGAGGAAATTGAACATTTTTATAATAGCTTACTTACAGATGATAGAGTGAAAGTCATTCTCCCTTTATCTAAAAATGTGTTTAGCAAAGCATACGGTATAATTGAGGACCCGTTCGGTATTCAAATCCAATTAATGTTTGATGATAGATTACAATAAGAAATTATCGACGTGTCCCCGTCAAACAGACCAAAATTATGAAAACGCCCGGGTCTAAACCCGGGCGCCTTTAGAAGCCGTAGACAGTGGTTACCATATCCACACCTAACGGGCGGTTTCGGCGTTATATCACGGCCAGGAACGCTCACCCTTGATTACTTGGGCGCTCAGTTCCAAATCACTTGTGTTCTTCAATTCCGGATGTGCCTTCTTCATCGCAGCAATCAACTCAGTGGAATTCTTAGCCTGCTTTGCCGCAGCTTCAAATTCTACAATGTAGTCACGGGTGAAGGAGACGGTGGATTTATCTTCAGAGCTCTTGCCCATGTAATGGCCCGGGATAACTCGTTCAGGCTTCAGGGCAAGAATCCGATCCAGAATCTCGCGCCAGTGGTCACGGCTCTCTGGAGTCTGATTGTCTGCCATCCAGACATGCAGGTTCTCATAGATCGGCACACCGCCCAGGATTGTCTTTTTCGACGGAACCCAAAGAACTGTGTGAGACGGATCCGAACCGTCAAGACCGATCACCTGCACGGTTTGTCCATCAACCGTTAGCTTATCCCCTTCAAGGACATCAGGGACGATCAGCGCAGTCGGGGCGTTTTCTTTCATGATCGGACCCCAGAATTCGCTTTTGATCTTGATGGTTGCCTTGATCCCTTCAACAGTAGCCGGAGTGGCAACGATCTTTACGTCAGGAAACGCCTCGCGGATCGCCGACAGGCCGAAGTAGAAATCCGGATCCTTGTGGCTGACATAAACTGTAGTCAGCTTCTTGCCGGTTTCGCGGATCATCTTAACCAGTTGCTCGGCGTTGTTCTTTTCGAACTGAGCATCAACGAGCAGCACCTCGCTCGGCCCTTCGATCAGGCTCGATGTGACGGAGAAGAGACCGTTTTCCCCAGGGTTGAACGGCGTGATCTTAAGTTCAGCCGCCGGTTTCTCGGTTCCTTCGCTCGCGGTTTTCGTCTTACTCGGCTCGCTGGAGCATGCGCTCAGCAATAGCGTGAAACAAAACATCAAAATAACTCCTATTGAAGATTTCTTGCTAAACATCGGTAAATCTCCCTCTTCCTAATATTGATAACGATTATCAAAACCGTAACGTAACGCCGTCAGCACAAGCTGTTCACTCAGATTCACTTCCGGTATCGTCCAACACGTTCAACGACTGAGATTCCTTCCAAGCTGTCTGCAAAGCATTCAGAAACACGTCGGTTGATTGCGCCCCCGATACGGCGTATTTGCGGTCGATGACGAAGAACGGCACTCCGCTGACGCCAAGCCTGCTTGCTTCTTCCTCGTCTGCACGCACTTCGGAGGAATAATCATCGCTGGCAAGCACCTTGAGCGCTTCATCGCGATCCAAACCGATCTTCACCGCTAATTCCACCAGCGTTTCGTGGTCACCCAAATGCCGGGAGTCGGTAAAGTATGCCTGGAACAGTTCCTGCGCCATCGGGTTCATTTTCCCTTGCTTGAATGCGTACTTCGCCAACCTGTGGGCATCGAATGTGTTCGTCAGAATCAAGGTGTCAAATTGGAATGTAAGCCCGACTTCCTTCGCTTTACTGCTAAGATTTTCGTTCATTGCAATCGCTTGATCCCGGCTCATGCCGTACTTGGCGACCAGCATGCCATGCACGTCGTAATCCACGTCCCTCTGTGCTTTCGGATCCAGCTCGAAGCTTCGGAAAACAAGCTCAACATCATCTTTGTGTTCAAATTTATCAAGCGCCGCTTCGATCCGTTGTTTGCCGATGTAACAGAAGGGGCAAGCAAAATCGGACCAAACTTCAACTTTCATTCCGGGAACCTCCTTTCCATTTATTTCGAGATTTGATATTGTAACCATTTCAGTTACAACAATTCCAAAAAAATGGGTTCACTTTTTCATGTTACTATGTTCGGCAAGCTCGGAAAGTAACTCATGCATCGTTATGTCAGCCAGGATCGCTTCCATAGCGTTTTGGGCCCGTCTTACGATCAGTTCCAGAACGGCTTGAATGTTCGCACCGACCGGACAGTCGGGATTCGGCTGTTCATGAAGATGAAAGAGCTCCCCTTCCTCCACGACTTCCGCCGCCCGGTAAACATCCAGCAGCGTAACTTCTTCCAGCCCTTTAAGCAAAAAAGCACCGCCTTTGCCGGCTCGAACGTCCGCCAATCCTGCTTTCTTTAGCTGTCCGAGTATTTTCCGAATGATAACCGGATTCGTTCCAACGCTACCAGCAATCCATTCCGACGTGCAGTGCGCATCCTTGGCTGTAGATAGCAACGAAAGAATGTGAACCCCTATGGAAAATCTGCTACTTATTTTCATTACTGACACCCTCTCGATGTAACCATTATAGTTACAACATATACCGAGTGTCAAGAGGGCTTTTGAAATTGTTAATATTGTAAAAGGAACTTCGATATATTTCTTCGTTTTCGTTCAGATATATTCCTTTTCTAACCATTTGTGGAATTTCCTAAAATTGTTCCTAGTCTTTTACACACTTTTGCCTCTGGTGTTACGGACGCTGGGAGTGCCCCGCCTTTATACGAGCGATTTCTCCTCTACTAAAATGCGTGTTAACCTTATAGAAACGTTCATATCTGGGAATGATCCGTTTCTTATCCTCATGAAGCTGACGTAACATTTCTATATGCTCTGGCAAAATAAATTTCGTTACAAGTGGATCAAGAATTTTGCTAGCCATCAAAATATCTCCTCAGATACAAAAATACGATTTAATTTTATTAAATGCAGAGACTATGCAATGGGTAAAACTACATGTTTATCAATCAAAAAAGTCCTCCAACTGTCTAATTTGATATTATTCCCTTAAAGTAGACGGTAAGAAGAAAGCCTTTTTCATAAAAAAAGACTGATCAAACTCTAATAAGAGATTGTTCAGTCAGATTGTGGGGCTTCCCATTTTTAAGTGAAAGTATATCTATAAATGTGTTTTATTTTTTAATAGCATGAAGATAATGAATGGTTTCAAAAGCTGACAGGTAATCGTCTCGATTTTCAAAATAAAGTTCATTAATTTTAGCCGGAGACAAATGTTCATAAATCAGTAAACCTGATTCTTCCAATATTTTTTCCATTTCAAAATAAGAAAAACAAGATTTCATTGGTTCACCGCTTGCTGAAGCCAATTTGACCATGTTTTCAACTCTATTAGAGATGCCTTTTTCTTTAAATAAGTTTTCGTCGGCATAATCAAAAACAATGGAACTTCCCGATGGGACCTTGGTGAATAAATGAGCTATCAAATCAGAAAATTCCTCTTTAGTTAAATAATAAGTAACACCTAAAAGACTAAAGAAAGTTTTTTTGTTATCAAATCCTTCATTTATTAGTTTTTGATAGGAAAACTTTTTAGTGAAGTCCACCGAAACAAAATGAAGATTATTCAGAATTTTAAGATTAGATTCATCCAACCTTTTCTTTTTAAATTCCTGTGTAACAGGGTGATCAATTTCAAATATTTCTAAGCTGTCTTCCAATTCTGGATGTCGAAAACTAAAGGTGTCAAAACCGGCACCAAGTATGACATATTGTTTTAACCCTAACATAACTTCATGAAGTAATACTTTTTCACAATACGCAGCACGTGCTAAGGGTGTTGGAGAAAGCTGGACCTGTGTAATCCATTTTAATATTTCTTCTGTATTCTCTCTAAATTTTTGCGCAATATCTTTGTTGAAGAAATGTATGCCTTGAACCATATTTTCTTTGATGTCATTACATTCTTTCTGTGAAATTAAGTCTTTAGCTATATAGTCATTAAAGATTTTAGGGGTATCAAATTGACTATGATAGGCTCTGCCAAATGCTGATATTAACGCAGTTAAACTTGACTCACCTTTTTTCATGCAAACACTCTCCTTCAATTTATAAAAAAAATAGGATTCCCCTGGCTAGGAGAATCCTATTATATACCTTAATCCTATAAAGTAAAATATAGCATAAAAAACTTTTTTTGTCAACCAAACATTATTCAGGCCGAAATATGCTTTGACATAGTATTTATTTCTTGAATGACTCACTAGTAGCGGCAGATTGATTCAAACCAAGGATCTCAATGGCTTGTTCTCTCAGCTTATATTTTTGAATTTTGCCAGAGGCTGTCATTGGGTAATCACTTACAATTTGTACATAATATGGAATCTTAAAGCGAGCAATTTTCCCCTGACAGAAATCTTTAAGCTCATTTGATGTCAGGGTTTCACCCTCCCGTACTTTAACGCATGCCAATACCTGTTCACCATAGTGGGGATCAGGAACACCAATAACCTGGACATCCAACACCTTGGGATGAGTATACAGAAACTCTTCAATCTCACGCGGATAAATATTTTCCCCTCCGCGAATGATCATGTCTTTCAGGCGTCCTGTTATGCGATAGTACCCCGATTCGTCAACGGTGGCCAAGTCTCCAGTATGGAGCCAGCCCTCAGAATCAATCGCCTGAGCTGTCTGTTCCGGCATTTTATAGTATCCTTTCATAACCTGATAGCCTCGCGTGCAAAGTTCACCCTGCTCGCCTATAGCCACCTCTTCCCCTGTTTCCGGATTCATTAGCTTAATTTCAACCGGATCATGCTTACGACCTACTGTAGACACACGAAGCTCGATGCTATCATCTACTCTCGTCTGAGTCACGACTGGCGATGATTCCGTCTGCCCATATGCAATAGTAATATCACGAATCCCCATTTTATCTACCACATTTTTCATTACTTCTTCAGGGCAAGGAGAACCCGCCATGATACCGGTGCGTAATGAGCTTAGATCATACTGCGCAAAGGCGGGTTCATTCAGCTGAGCAATAAACATAGTCGGCACTCCATACAGTGCAGTGCACCTGGTCTTAGAAACCACTTCCAAAACAACTTTGGGCTGAAACGTAATGATAGGAACCATCGTCGCTCCCGTTGCTACGCAGGCTAAAGTTCCCATGACACAGCCAAAGCAATGGAAAAAAGGCACTGGAATGCATACACGATCTTTATAGTATAAATTTTGACAACTAGCTACTTGAATTGCATTATTAATAATATTGTTATGACTAAGCATGACACCTTTTGGAAACCCGGTCGTACCTGAAGTATATTGCATATTAACTACCGAATCGGGATGTATCGTCTTTTGACGATCAATCTGCTCCGCTTCTGTCACTTGTTCAGCTAGCTCATAAAGATCCCTAAATAAATACATGCCTGGCTGGCGCTCTTCCCCCAGATAGATAACCCGTCGTAATTGAGGGAGGCGTTCTGCTTGAAGCTCTCCAGGTGTAGCGGATTGCAGTTCAGGGCAAATTTCATGCAACATGTCAACATACGAAACACCCTTAAACTGATCAATTAATAATAATGTAGTAGCATCCGATTGATGCAGCAAATATTCAAGCTCATGTGTACGGTAGTTTGTATTAACGGTCACGAGTACACCACCTATTTTAGCTGCGGCAAACTGAGTTAATACCCACTCTGGAACATTATTAGCCCAAATTGCTATATGTTCGCCTGGCCGGATGCCTAAGGCCATAAATCCCCGAGCTAATTGATTGCATACCAACTGAAACTCCCGATATGTATACGTAAGTTCACGCTCATGATAAATAATGGCTTCCTTGTCAGGAAACATATTTGCTGTCTCATCTAATAAATCTCCCATTGTAATAGAACGTAGATCAGCCATTTTTCGACCTCCCAGGCACATTAATCAGAACATTTCAACGAACCATAAATTTTCCTGCTATATACCATCATATCTTTTATTGGTCATTTTATATAGCAAAAAGTCCCCGATAAGGTATCAACCATCGAGGCACTTCTTTCCCATCTATTTGATTTGCAGTATTTTTACTGTTTCTACCTTGTAGGATAGATGATTCGGGTAAGCTAATTCTATTTTCAATTCGTGTTCCCCTTTAGGCATATTTTTAATAGTAAATTGGGGTTGATAAATCTTCTGAATCATTTTTCCATCCACATATAGATGTGCATGTCCCTTCCCATGCATGGACTCCAACTTTTGTTCCGCGTTGGACTGCTCTTCCGTAAAGGTAAAGCCTGTTGTAATGAGATTAACAGCTATTTCATTATTCTCTACCTGTACATCCATAGCTACCTGAGGCCTTTCGGAGGCAAACGGGTTGTCTGCTACTTTTGCTGTTGTCTCCATGCTTTCCCGATCAAATTGGAACAGGGTTGCGACATGTAATGGATCTTTCCATATTACCAGTACGATGGCAAGTACTAAGCCAACCCCTACAGCAGAGCCATATAGCAACTTGCGCAAACTAATTACAAATACTTTCATTCGTAACTCTCCCTTTCCGCCCTATTTGTACATGCATACGCGAGAATGAAGAGAGTTAGAAGTAAATCTTGCAGAAAACTGCTACAAGCATATGTGGATTATATTTTTCATCAAATCTTATCTGAGAAATTCTTTCTTTTTCTTCGAAAATCTAAGCGTCTTAGCCCTTAGGATAAATCCCTTGCTTCTCTTCTGCGTAATACGATTTTGCCAAACTGTTCCGAATCCTGTAGTCGTTGAAGGGCAGTTGCACCTTGCTCTAGCTCATAGACGTGATCTATAATCGGGCGGATTTGATGTTGTTCCATAAAGCCTAGCATCTCAATAAATTCTTCCTTGCTGCCAAGTGTGGTCCCTAGAATATTACATTGGCTGTAAAAAAAGCTTCTTAGATTAAATTCTATGATATCACCGGTAGTGGCACCAAATGTAACGCATGTCCCCCCTGGGCGCAGTTGATGCAATGATTGCTGAAATGTAGCGGGACCCACACTGTCAAACACGACGTCAACCTTCTCGCCCTGTAAGGCCTCGTTCCAATCGGTTGCTGTATCAATTGCAACATCAGCACCTAGTTGCAGAGCCCTTTCTTGTTTCGCTTTGCTTCGGGAAGTAACAATGACACGACATTCCAAGGCCTTACTCATTTGAAGTAAAAAGGTAGCTACTCCACTCCCAATTCCAGGAATCAACACCGTATTTCCCTTTTTGACCTGTCCTTTTGTACGTATTGCCCGATAAGCAGTAAGAGCTGCTACAGATAGTACCCCGGCTTCTTCCCATGTTAGATAGTCAGGCTTTTTCACGAGCAGGGAAGCAGGAACTGCGATATACTGCGCATGGGTACCATCGAAGGAAGTCCCTAAAATTTCGAACGAGACAGGAGGAGCATCGCTTTTGGTTAACCAATTTACACCTGCATGCAAGATTACTTCGTCACCTACATGCCATCCCTCTACTTCACTACCTATTTCTTCAATTTCTCCAGCACCATCAGCACCAAGAACGAGCGGAGCGTCTTGTTCGCTTCGCCACATAATAGTGAGTAAATCCCGACGGTTTAAACCGGATGCCTTCAGCCGAACTAGCACCTCATCAGCAGCCAATATCCGTTTAGCTCGTACTCCTAATGTAACCCCTTTTAAGCCTGATTGACCGTGATGTAGCAATGCTTGATACATATTTCCTCCCTCCTTTTCGCTACAAATGACATTCTCATTAGATTTAGGAGACAAAATATTGAATCAATTGGTCTACTCGAATCATTTTTATTTCTTCTGCAAACTGATTACTGGCACTGCATACAGACAACGGATATCCTTTAGCTAGCTGATATTGTTTAAAAAACCAATTCGTCTGTGACGGTGTCTCTTCGCTAAAATCAATGGCACCATTCTCATTTTTTCTAATGGAAAAAGAGGAAAGAGGAATGGACAGTCCCTTCCCAACTGCCTTGATATAGCTCTCCTTTAACGTCCAAAGGTCATAAAAATAAGAAAGTTGTTCTTCTCCTTCTGATTTTTCTACTAAATCCATGTACTCTTGCTTTGAAAAGTAATGCTTAGCAATTTCCATATCTATGGGCTTTTGCTGTTCTACATCAATTCCTACAGGTTCAATGCCTGTACCGCACACTACCCATTCACCGGAGTGAGACAAGTTAATATTGCAATTTGTATGTGGCAGGTAAGGTTTACCATACTCATTGTATTGAAATTCAATCTCCTCTTTAGGAATAAAATGATGTGTAAGCAAAATATAGCGAACGAGTAAATCAGCCAGCAATCCCCTATAAGCATCCTCACGTCTTTGAAATCGAAGAATTTTTTCACGTTTTTCTTGGGATACATGATCTAATAAACGGGTAAATGTATCCTTATCTAGTTCTGCTGGTATATGTAGAGCAAATACGTTTGTCATGTAATTCCCCTCTCCCTTTTCCATATTTTAGAGGATATCTACAAACAAATCTAGCATGTCATAAGAAATCTTTAGAACTGGTCGAAATAAATAGAAGGGCTTCTCCTCACTCCTAATGGCGTAAAGAGAGCCCTTCTTGGTTTCGTTCTTTTATCCCTATGCTACATTTCTATTTTTCTTCCACTGCTGCACCCTCTGCAGATGCCACTAATGATCTCTGTAATCGTTTTTGCATGCGCTTGTCTCTTTTATGGTCCCGCCAATCCCGAATTTCTTCAAATACGGAATACAGCACCGGCACCAGCACTAGTGTAACTAACGTGTGAAACACAAGTCCAGCTATTACTACAGTTGCAAGTGGAGCTTCTAAGCTAGCCCCATCTCCAAATGCCAAAGCCATGGGTACCATACCCAAAATGGCGGTAATTTTAGTCATCAAAACGGGGCGCACTCGCTCATGAGTCCCTTGAATAATTGCTGCTTGTAACGACACGCCGCGTTTTCTAAGTAAATTGATGCGATCGATTAACAAAATCGCATTGGAGACGACAATACCGATTAACATAATGATGCCAATGATGGACATAGCTGTCATCATGCGTTGTGTCAAAACTAGACCAGTAACAACGCCTACCCCAGCCATAGGTAATGTCAGCATTATGATAAATGGATGCGACAAACGTCCGAATTGCGCAACCATAATCAGATAGATGCAAGCAATAGCGCCTAAAAATACAAACAATGCACTGGACATATTGCTTTCTTGATTTTTAAGACTGCCTGCTAGCTCCACTTGCAAGCCAGCCGGCACTACCAATTGATCCAGCTTCGTTTGTAACAAACGGGTAGCATTCCCTGGATCGATTCCTACAAGATCGGCAGACACTTTAATGACACGTTCCCCGTTTCGGTGATTAATTTGTTGCGGTGTCTTACCATATTTCCATTCGACGACATCTATTAATGGTATCATCGTTTGATTTTGTGTGGGAATCAATAGCTTCTTTAGTTGCTCAGGATGTTTCATTTCTTGCTCAGGCAAACGAGCCATTACATCCACATTTGTTCCGTCGGTTGTAAGTTCAGCCACTTTTTGCTCACCCATCATGCTGGATAAATGCTGAGCTAGAACAAGTTCCTCCACCTGTAATCGATTCATTGCTTCTTTTATAGGAATAAGAGTTATCTTTTCTTTCCCCTCACTAAAATCGTTGCGAACACCTGAAATACCCTCTATACCAACAAGCATTGCTGATACTTGCTCACTTAATTCTTTTGCCTTCTCTAAATCCTTGCCAGTAATCTCGACTTCAACAGTTACTGCACCACCGTCTGGACTATCGGTGCTAAAGGAAAAGCGTTCTACACCTGTTACTTCTTTTGTTTTTTCCATGACCAGCTTGCTAATTTCTTCTTTGCTCAGTGAGCGCTCTGCTCTCGGTAATAATGCGATTTTTAACTGCAACCGTTCTAGATTTCCACCAATGTATGCATCTTTTATTTCTTTTATCGCAGACAATTTTTCTTCCGTTTGAGAAATGACTTGTTTGGCAGCTTCCAAGGACGTTCCATGCGGCAACGTAATGTCTGCAAAGATAAAGTTCTCATTCACATCAATTCCCAGATTGGTTTTAACATGGGGGGCCAGTACAAAGATACTGCAAAACATGAGAAAAGCTAGACCAAGTGTAACAAATCGTCGACGCAAACACAGATGCAAGATACGGTCAAAGCCCCGCACTAGAATATTATCCTTGTGATTTTCTCCATTCACCTTTTGCTTATCATTTTTTAGAAAGCTATCTGAGAAAATCGGCACAAAGAAAATTGATACAATCGTAGATGATACAATAGCTGCTGTCACGGTAAAAGCAATCGTAGTGAAAATAGGGGTCAACGCTTCATCAAAGCCTGCCAATACTAAAGGTAAGAATACAACTACCATGGTGATCTGTGACGATAATACAGGCGTAAGCACCTCTTTCGTACCTAGTAAAATCGACTCTCGCAATGCTTTTCCCTGCTCTCGGTAGTGGTAGATACTCTCCAGTACCACGATCGCAGCGTCAACAATTAAACCAACGGACAGACTAAGAGAAATAAGCGTTACCATATCGAAATTATAGCCAAATATCTTCAGTGCAATAAATGTCATTAAAATCGAAAGCGGCAGCGTGGTAGCAATGACCATCGTAACCCGCCAGTTACGTAAAAAGATAAACAAGATCAAAATAGCGAGAGCCCCGCCGATCATAACATCTCTGCTTAGATTACTGATTGAATGCTCGATAAAAGAAGCCGCTTCAAAAATGGATGTAAGATGATAAATTCCGTTTGCTTCTTGATTGATCTGGGCAATAAGCTGTTCTACCCTTGCTTGGGTCGGTATAATTTCGCTGCCCTCTGTACGTTTTACCGAGATACCTACGTAGGGTTTTCCTTTATAGATGGCAAGAGTTTGATCACTCTCGCTTCCCCGTAAATCTTTCACGGTTGCCAATTGGTCCAGCAATGTCATTCCCCTTGGTGTTGGGATCATTACAGACTTTAATTCCTCTACATGATGTAGTGTCTTATCCAATTCGATAACCGTCTGATAGCCGGCGTTATCAAGTGTCCCTAGCGCCTGCTTCCAATTTTGTTTTTGTAGCTCCTGATAGATCTGTGCAGGGGTTACCTGATAAGCCGAGAGTCTCTCTGGCAATAAGATGATTGCGATTTTATTTTCAAAGCTTCCTTGGCTAATCTCTACGCCTTTCACTCCAGATACTGCCTCAATTCGCTCTTTTAGCGTATCCTGAGCATAATTATATAATGATTGAGGATCATTGCCTGTTAAACCCAACACCATCAGGGTTTCATCACCATAATTGGCCTGATAGATATTACTATGTTCGACTTCTTTGGGAAAATTGGAACGCTCACGATTAATAATGCTCTCCAGTTTTTGCTTTGCTGCCTCCCCTTTTCCTTCCTTAGCTACCAAAGTGATTTGAACCTTGCCGCTAGAAGAGGATGAAAAATAGTCCTTTACCTCCTCCATTCCCTTCACTTCTTTTTCTACTCGCTCGGCTACTTTTTTCTCCATTTCCTCGGGAGGAAGTGACCCGCCAGAAATAGTAGCAATAATCCAAGGCAAATTCGTTTTTGGAACCAGAAATACTTTAAAGGAAGCTAGAGAAGCAAAGCCAGCGAATAAAATCATTAGAGTTAAGAGATACACAATAAGCTTTCGTTGGAGAAAGAATGATAGGAGTTTATTCATTGTTTTACTCCCTTCACTGCTACGTTCTCACCGTCAACGATATAGGTGATTCCGCTTTTTACCACCTGTTCCCCTGCTGAGACACCTTTTACAATTTCAATACTTCCATTAATAATCTGTCCGACTTGCACAGGTTGTTTCCTAACAATGCCATTCTCCACCTTCATGACGAAATGGGTCTCATTTGCAAGTCCTACACATTCTAGAGGCAATAAAAATCCCTGCAACGGGCGAGGTACCTTTACATTTGCAATCATACCTCCTCGCCATTTTTTATCTGAGTTATTCATATTAATTTCCACTCGATATTTCCCGTTTGCTTGGTCAATCACAGGTGAGACAAACTGAATAGTCCCCTTACTGCTCACACCCGAAGCACCCTGTACCTCTACCTGCTTCCCTTCAGCAAAAAATCCTACCTCGTCGTTTTCAACAGCCAAAACCACCTTAACGGTTTTCAAATCAACAAGCTCAATTACGCTTTGTCCCCCAGCGACGACCTTACCTGTCTGTTCATGCACAGCTACGATCGTTCCTGAAAACGGGGCAATGATTTTGGTTTGTTGCAAACTCTCCTGTGCACGTACAGCCTCGCTGTTTGCCTGCGTAATGGCAGCATTTGCTCTAGCTAGCTGATCTGGATTTGCTCCTCTTTGAAGCTCCTGAAGGGCAATCTGTTCATTTTTTACACTCATCTCTGCTTGCTTTTCTTTGAGAAGAAGAGCCTCATAATCATTTTTTGAAAGCGCACCGCCTTGAAACAAAACATCGCCCTGCTTCGCGGCTTTTTTGGCCTCTGCTGCAATTTGCTGCTCTCGCTCCAGTCTGATTTTTTGCTGCGCGAGTGCTTCTTGAGAGGCTCCTTTCCTTGTTTCCTGAGCGGCAACAGTTGCAGACTGTACTTGCCCTGCGGCAGCCTGAGCAGCAACCTGATATGCTTTCGCGTCTAAAGAGGCCAAGACCTGACCTTGCTGTACCTGTGCCCCTTTTTCGGTGTTTACTTGTGCGATTTTTCCTGAACTGCCGAAGCCTAGCATGACCTGCTTATTTGCTTCAACTACTCCCGAATATCCTTGTAAAGTTGACGTTGGTGCTTGTTCAATCTTATAGGTCTCCACCCATTTGTTATTTTTCTCCTCTTGTACACTAGCTACTGGCTCCACATGCCCCCCACAGCCACTAACTATCAACATAGAGGCACCCAAAACCGATACGACAACACGTCTCACATCTGTTCCTCCCAGCTCTTTCCTTTTTTATTCTATTCTCTCTAATTTTCTGAAATAACAGAACAGCCAGCAGGTGGAGCTTTTATCCAACTTAAGACGGAGATTGATATGTTGTGGTAAATATAGTGAAATGTAATTTTATACAAAATTAAAATTAAAAACCTTTTTATATAAAAAAAGCAACTCAACTCAGACCTGTCCTCTTCACTATGAACGATTCAACAATTCTTCTCTTCTACATAAAGAAAGACCGTCTACTTGGTATAGACAGTCTTTTTAGCGCTATGTGCTAGTTATGATTGAGCAGGGAGGCTGCTTCCTTATCTAGAAGGAAGGTTACATCAGGATGCTTTTGTAAAATTGAAGCTGGCAGCGCTTCGGTAATTTCACCTTGAATCGCTCTCGCTACTGCCTCTGCCTTTTTCACACCCGCTGCGAGAATAACGATTTTTTTACTTTGCATAATGCTAGCAATCCCCATTGTGATCGCATGACGCGGTACATCCTCCACACTGTCAAAGTAACGAGAGTTGGCTTGGATCGTGTTCTCAGTCAGCTCGACCATGCGAGTGCGCGAATCGAAAGAAGCTCCTGGTTCATTAAAGCCAATATGACCATTTTCACCTATTCCTAGTATTTGAATATCTACTCCTCCGTTGGCTCCTATCTCTTCTTCATATCGGTTGCACTCTGCATCCACATTGGTCGTTTCGCCGTTGGGAAGGTGGATATTGCTTGTTGGTATATTGACATAAGCAAACAGATGATCATGCATGAATGTCCAATAGCTTTGTGGATGCTCACGCTTAATCGGATAATATTCGTCCAGGTTAAAAGTGCGTAATCGTGAAAAGTCCAGCTTTTGATCCTTATAACTAGTAATCAGGTGCCGATAAAATCCTTCTGGTGTTCCGCCCGTAGCTAACCCCAGAACGGAATCAGATTTTTTCTTAATCTGTTCTAAAAAAATATCTGCTGCATAACGGCTGAGTGAATTATAATCCTCAAAAACCTGTACCTGCATCATCTATTCCTCCGTCTTTTCAAATACGATTTTTCCTTCCACCCAAGTAGCCATAACCTGATATTCCTTCGATAACAGAACTAGATCAGCATCTTTGCCTACTTGGATGCTACCTTTTGTATCACTGATGCCTAATTTTTTTGCTTGGTTCATTGTAAGCAAGTAAATTGCTTTTTCCAAAGGGATGTTTGTAAACTTCATAAAGTTAGACAATGCTTTATCTAGGGTAAGAACACTTCCCGCTAATGTACCATCAGAAAGACGCGCTTCATCCCCACGTACGATCACATTTTGTCCACCCAAATCATATTCACCATCATCTAGGCCTGCTGCACGCATCGCATCGGTAATTAACATCATTTGATTTAATTCGCATGCTTTTGCCAAAATACGGATGAAGTTAGGAGACAGATGAATACCATCACAGATAAAATCAAATGTCATTTCCGGATTCTGCATGGCTAACCCGATAATACCCACATCGCGATGGTGCAAGCCCTTCATCGCATTTCCTAAATGGGTCGCATGATTTACCCCTTTGCGTAAGCATTGGCATGCGCCATCATAATCTTGTAAGGAATGTCCAACAGAGGCAATGACCTTTTGTTCGCGCAATAGATCAAAAACCTCTTCTTCGGTAACCAGCTCAGGAGCTAATGTCATAAGCTTGACAAGACCAGGTCGAGCGACCGAGAATACCTTTTGCATATTAGCAAGTGTTGGGGGCTCAATCCACTCTCCATTTTGGGCTCCCTTTAAAACAGGATTAATAAACGGGCCCTCCATATGAACGCCAATTACTTTAGCACCTTTGTTCTCCTTTATATTTGAATAAAATTCTAATATTTCAAGATTACGTTCGATGGGAGCTGTCATCGTAGTAGCTAATAGACCAGTAGTACCGTGCTTAGCATGGAAGCTACAAATGCCGTCAACTGCTTCCTGTGTGCTGTCCATAAAATCATATCCCGCACCACCGTGTACATGCAAATCAATGAATCCTGGTGCTAGAGTTGCACCTTTTCCATCGTATACATATTCTGCTTCTTGTCCATTTTCAGGGCCTACATAGATAATTTTTCCGTTTTCCATAAGGAGAATGGCCTGTTCAAGAATACCTTTTTCTGTGACAATATTCACATTTATAATTTTTTGTGCTTGAGTAACAGTCATGGTTTACTCCTCCTATTTTTCGAACTACAGGAAGCCTCTGTCTATTTTTGGTTAGGCGTCCGATTATACGCATTTCCTATAATTATTATGGAGAAAGCGTTTGTAAAAAAGTCTACGTAAGCGATTTCTCACTTATTATTGTAACAGAAAACAATGCTGTTACCCAAGAATCTTCTTACTCTTCAAGAATCAGACACACAACCGAAGTATTGACGTACCAGCTTTCTTGATGCTTCTAGTCAGTTTTTCTATATGACAAGCTGTGATAGTTTACAAACAAAAAAGAGGGTTACACACCCTCCCCTTTGTAAGTTGATTCAACGCTTCTATTTCGATAAAGCTAATTGCTCCAATTCATCTAACAAGCCTTTAAAGACTTCCATTGCTTCCTCGATCGGCTCTGGTTTTGCCATATCGACTCCAGCTTTTTTCAATAATTCAATAGGGTAATCTGAACCCCCACTAGATAGGAAGTTCAAGTAGCGCTCGACCGCTGGTTCACCCTCCTCCAAAATCTGTTTCGACAGTGAAGTAGCAGCTGAGAAGCCGGTAGCATATTTGTACACGTAGAAATTGTTATAGAAATGAGGAATTCTTGCCCATTCAAGATCAATCTCCTCATCGATTACCACAGAATCTCCGAAATATTTCACATTTAGCTCACGATACATGCTGGAAAGAGAGTCTACTGTCAGCGCATGCCCTTCTTCAATGGTAGCATGAATCATTTTTTCGAATTCAGCAAACATGGTCTGACGGAAAACAGTCGCTCTAAACTGCTCTAAGTAGTAGTTGAGCAGATACATGCGCTTTTCTTTTTCAGTCGTTTGAGCAAGTAAATGCTGCATTAACAGGGCTTCATTTAATGTAGACGCTACCTCTGCTACAAAGATCTGATATTGAGAATAGGTGTATGGCTGGTTTTTATGCGAATAATAGCTGTGCATGGCATGGCCCATTTCGTGTGCTAACGTAAACATGTTATTTAGGTTATCCTGATAATTCATTAGCACGTAAGGATGAACAGAATATGTCCCCCACGAATAAGCACCGCTCGTTTTGCCTTGATTTTCATAGACGTCTACCCATCCGGAAGTGAATCCTTCATGCAGCACCTTTCCATAGTCCTCACCAAGTGGAGCCAATGAGTCCTCCACTGTTTTAACAGCCTCTTCATAAGGAATTTCCATATTCGCTTCTGCTACAATCGGAACATATAAATCATACATGTGAAGCTCATCTACACCCAACATTTTTTTGCGTAAATCTAAATAACGCTGTAGTTCAGGCAAATTCTTATGGATGGTGGCGATGAGATTGTCGTATACGGATTGATCTACATTGTCGTTAAATAAAGACGCCTGTAATGCGGACGAATGCTTCCGGGTACGTGCATAAAACACATCACGTTTTACGCTTGCAATCAATGTTGCTGCAATTGTGTTTTTATGGTTTCGGTAGGTTTCATACAAGGCTTTGAAAGCATCGTGGCGCACTCGACGGTCTTTACTTTCCATGTATTGAGAGTATCGACCTTTTGTTAGTTCAACCTCTTCGCCATTTTCATCTGTAACCATTGGAAATTTAATATCTGCATTGTTTAACATCGTAAAAATGTTGGAAGGAGCACCTGCAATCTCACGCATTTCAGCAAGCAAAACCTCTTCTTCTGCAGACAACGTATGCGGCTTATAACGAATGATCTCCACTTCTAAAAATTTTCTGTAATGATCTAAACCACTTTCTTCGTTTAGTAAAGCCTCGAGACGCTCATCTTCTATTGCTAAAATTTCTGGCTGAATATATGCCAATGCACTGGAGACCTGCGTAGATAGAGAGGTTGCCCGATCTGTTAAAGCCTGGTATGTAGAGTTTCCATTATCCTCATCTCTTCTCATGCGAGCGTACACGTACAGTTTTTCTATCAATTGAGACAGCTCATCCATTAATGTCAGCGCTTCTAACAATTGTTTCCCAGAATCAGCTAATTTCCCCTTAAAGCTTTGCGCTTTCTGAATCAAGGTTTTTGCCAGCTCTGCGTCTTTTTCCCAATCGTTATTGGAAGCATAAATGTCTTCTAGCTTCCATTTGAATTGGTCCGGTACTTCGTTTCGTTTGGGTAATGTTTTGCTTTTATTCACGGTAATGCACACTCCTTTTTATGGAAAATAGGCAGAGCCATCAGAAAAACTGGTACTATTCTCCATCGTACACCAAGCGAAGCTCTGATTCAATTCTTTGCGAACTTCTGCCACCACTGGAAATGAACAAAACGAATCCTTGAAGAAAAAAATGGGGTCCCAATAGAAAAAACCTGGCTTCTACACCAGGCTCCCCACTTGATTTCCAATCCCTACATATTCAAATCCAATTTTTCTCAACTCAGAGTGGGGTAATGCATTGCGACCATCAAAGATCAGAGGTTGCCTCATAATGTGGTACACATGTTCATAATCTAATTCAAGAAACTCTCCCCACTCCGTGCAAAGAATAACCGCATCTGCTCCTTTCACAGCCTCATAAGCTGTTCGGGTATAAGTTACCTGCACGTCAGAATAAACGCGTTGCATGTTAGGCACAGCGACAGGATCATAAGCAGTGATGAGCGCTTCTTTTTCTTGTAAGATCGTTAGCAATTTTCGTGCAGGAGCTTCTCGGATATCATCGGTATTTGGTTTAAAAGATAAACCTAATAAAGCAATTCGCTTGTTAGCCAAGTCTCCTAAGCGTTGTTCGACTTTTTGCAAAAACCAGGCAGGCTGTTGCTCATTTACCTTAGCTACTTGATTCAAAATATTCAGTGGTTCATTTTTCTCTTCAGCTATTGCGAGTAACGCTGAAGTATCCTTAGGGAAACAAGAACCCCCATACCCCAAGCCTGCTCGTAAAAATTCCGGACCAATTCTGGAATCAAGCCCCATTCCAGTAGCGATAATCGAAATATCTGTTCCCAGCTTATCACTTAGCCGTGCCAGTTCATTCATAAAAGAAATTCGCATAGATAAAAAAGCATTAGAAGCATATTTTATCATTTCTGCATTTAACCGACTTGTTTTAATCCGTGGTGCTTCAATGTTTTTGTATAATTCCTCCAACCGTTCAAAAGCTTGAGTAGACGAAGCTCCTATTACGATGCGGGCTGGCTTTAATGAATCCTGTAGTGCGCTTCCCTCCCGTAGAAATTCTGGGTTAGAGACAACGTGTATCTGTGGACAATCGGAAAAAAGCTCTGCTACTTGATCATTGCTACCTACAGGTACTGTACTCTTGATGACTAATACGCGTTCGTCATCATCGTGACGAAGCATGTAGTAAACCTGATCTATTACATCCTTAAAAACACGTAAATCAGCCCTTCCCTCCTGATCGGAAGGGGTGCCTACACAGATAAATATGATCTGAGCTGGAAGTATAGCTACTGTATGATCAGTAGTAAACTCCAGATTTCCTCTGCTTATCACATCAATCAGAGCTTCGTCTAATCCCGGTTCATATATGGGTGATTTGCCGGTTTGCAACAAGCGTATCTTTTCTTCGTCTACATCCACTCCCGTCACTTCATGTCCTGCCATTGCTAGTGCGACCCCTGTTGTAACTCCTACATATCCAGTTCCAATGACGGCTACTTTCATGCTGACACCTCCGCCATGATTTGGTGATATTCATGTTACTTGGTTGCTAAGTGCCTACTGGTTTTCTTTTATTAGTCGTATATATACGTTTTCCAAAACCTTACGTTGCTTGTTAATGTCATGTTGTTTTTCCACTTTCACACGTGCATTCAAGGTGTATTCTATCCACCGCTCTTCTTCCTGGATCATACGAATCATCATTTCGGCAAATTTGCGAGGTGACCCCTCGGGAGCAAGCAACCCGCTTACACCATGCTCTATCAGTTCCGGAATCCCAGCATGGTTTGTAGAAATAACCGGTCTTCCTGTAGCCATGGCTTCCATTAGCACATTAGGAATCCCCTCTTGATTGCCATCTTTCGCCGTTTTGCAAGCAAGTGCAAACATATGACAATGAGCCAACTCCTCAGCTACTTGAGGGTGGCTGACACCGCCTTTAAGCACCACACTATTTTGTAACTTGTAGCGCTTAATCAATTTTTTTAGTTTCTTTTGCTGATCCCCTTCCCCTACTATTGTTAACGTAGCATTTGGAAAAACCTTGTGTACATGTCGAAAGGCGCGAATGAGCGTATCCATTCCTTTTTTTTCTACCAGTCGCCCAATACTTAAAAATTTATAGGAATGATTCCAAACAGGTTGCATAGCCTGATAGGAAAATTTTTGAAGGTCAATTCCTGATCGCAGCAATGTTATTTTGTGTTTCGGACATCCTAGTTTTATTACCTTTTTTTTCATGTGCTCACTTACGACTGTGAATGCGCTTCCTCTCCGAAATAATTGCTTTAATTTTCGCCTATATTTAGGATCAACATTGGGCCTGCGTGATACATCCGTTCCGTGGAATGACACAAGTAAGGGTAATTTGGAACGCTTGGCAACCGGCAGTAAATCAAGTCCCCCTGTTCCAAATCGAGCATGAAGTATCTTAATCTGTTTTTTCTTCACCCAATGATGGAGATTCGTTATCTTTTTTTTTACGAAGATAGACTTATGAGGAAACTGATCCACATTAATCGGTTTACTCCTCGTTACTACTAACGGTTCCACCTGTGTATGTCCAATCAATTGTTCGTAAATGAAGGTTTCACTTCTTGGAAGATAAATTCGCCGATATAAAAGAACGCGATGCATGCTTTCATCCCCCCTGGTACAGCTTCTTAATATCCTGAAATTGCTGGTAGAGCCCCTGTTCCAACGAGGTATGTGGACGATAGCCAATCTGTTGAGCTGCTAGGGATATATCAGCACAGGTACGCCTCGAATCACCTTTTTCTGCTATTGTGAAGGTAATATCCGGCTCCACTTGCATGATCTTTGCCATAAGCGAAACGGCCTCTAACAAGCTAATTTCTCGTTCTCCACCGATGTTATAAATCTTCCCCGCCTGACCGAACTCACTCGCCAACAGATTGGCTTCCACCACATCGTGTACGTAGCTAAAGTTACGGCTTTGACTACCATCCCCGTAAATTTGTATGGGCTCTTTGTGCATCATAGCTCGAAAAAAACGATGAAAGGCCATGTCAGGACGCTGTCTGGGGCCATATACGGTAAAATAACGGAGTGCAACCACTGGTAATTGATAGGCTTTCACATAAGCTTGCATCAAATACTCCATTGAGACTTTGGTTACACCATAAGGGGAAAGTGGTTCAAGCGGAGCTGTTTCTTGTGTTAATCCTTCTTGCATTGTGCCATAAACAGAAGAGGAGGAGGCAAGCACAATTTTTCGCAATGATTGATGAGTAAGGCTAGCTTCTAATAGGATTTGGGTAGCGGTCACATTGTGATTGACATACTCCTGAAAAGCATCCCCCCAGCTTGCTCGCACGCCAGGTAAGGCAGCCAGGTGGAAAATATACTGAACACCCTTTAACAGATAAGACCAGTCAACATCCTGGATGGATTGATTGATAAAATGAAATCGGGAATCCTGCAGACTATACTTGATGTTTCGTTCCTTATAAGATAATGGGTAGTTTTGAAGCATGCTATCTACACCAATTACTTCATAATCGTCTGCCAGCAATCGCTCGGTCAAATGAGAGCCGATAAATCCCGCGCAGCCAGTCACCACAGCTTTTTTCCTCATTTGCGATGACCTCTTTTCTTTTTGCGCTTCTCTAGTTCTTTAATGACTAGAAAACATCCTCTCTTGCCATAAATTGCACGATATTTATTCCCCCATCTCTTTAAATAATATTCATACGTTTGCCTTCGTAAATAATTACGTTTTCGAATCGATCCTGGCTCTGTCAATTGATTTTGATGCTTTGTTCTGTTATATAACGTCTTATCTATATGCTGAACGGGATACTTTTCAATCAATCGTAAAATCATTCGACGATCTTCCATAATTCTGCCACCATATTTGTCTGAGGTATCCCATCCCCCTACCTCTTGCAAGGCATTCACGCGATAACAACGCGGTGCAACCATCCATCCATCATATTGTAAAAAATCATACTTCCCTCTAATTTGCCGATGTCTAATGCCTTTTCGCTTACGATATTTACCTTTATAAACACGCCACACATTCATATTTCCATAGTACAGAGCACATTTTTCCTTTTTTATACTGTGTTGATTTTTCAAAATTGCTTGTTTAAACCTCTCCAAAGTACGTTTGGCTAACCAATCATCGGAATCCAATTGAATAAGATAAGGGGTGCGTGTCAGTTCCAATGCCATATTCATGACCTTCGATATTCCTGAATTCTTATCCATACGATAGTATCGAATCTTCGAATGAGTAAAAAGGTTAGCGACAATTTCCTCCGTACTATCCGTAGAAGCATCATCAATGATTAGTATTTCCCAATCATCACAGGTCTGCTTCAAGACACTTTTTATCGCCTTTTGTAGCATATCCGATCGATTATAGGTGGGTATTACGACAGTAAACATGGGGATAACTGCATTATCATCTATATCAGTCATGAAACCTCAATTCTCCTTGTCGCAGGTAGTGTTATCGTCGAATGATCACTCATAATAAATATCCCCATGTCCTGTCGTGAAACATTTGGTACTCCCCCAACTAAATAAGACGAGCGTCCAAAAATACTGTCATGAATGTAACAATCCAAATTTACTAATTTGGTGTCTTCTAATAAAATGCTGTTTTCAATTCTTTGGCAATTTCTTACCTCCGCTCCATTTTGGATACATACATAAGGCCCAATTGTGCAGTTAGACAATTTACAGTTTTCACCTATCATCACTGGGCCTATAATCTCGCAATTATCAATCCGACTTCCCTCTCCTACTTGCACCTCAGTTCCAACAGATTTGTCTAGCATCCAGCGATTAGCCTCCAACCATCTCTCCATCGTCCCTACATCGGAATAAGGTAGCTTGGTTGTAGAATGTACTACCTTTTTACCTTGCTGTAAAAGCGCGGCAATGGCATCAGTAATTTCATATTCGCCCCGCTTAGATGGTTGTAATCCAGCAATTACTTGAAAGATAGCAGGGGTAAAAAAATAGGCTCCGATTACAGCTAAATTGCTTTTGGGAAACTGCGGCTTTTCAACAATGGACTGGATTTGCTCTCCTTGCACTTCAGCTATGCCAAAATCCTGAGGTTTCTCTACTTCGCTTAATAAAACGGCAGCGTAGGCATCTGTCTTAATAAAGCTGTCGTGTAAATTATGCAAGGATTCCATCATTAAGTTATCCCCTAAAAACAAAGCAAACTTTTCTTCAGCGATAAAGGATTCAGCTAAAGAAACAGCATGGGCAATGCCCAATGGTTCCTGCTGTTCAATATACCTAATCACTGCGCCGTATTTTTGTCCATCCCCAACATACGCGGGTATTTGCAATTGGTTTGGACTAATTACGATACCTATTTCCCTGATACCGACATCGAGTAACTTTTGCAAACAGTGCTGGATCACCGGTAGATTAGCTACAGGTAGGAGTGTCTTGGGCTGTGAATAGGAAAGTGGATATAGTCGTGTGCCACGGCCAGCGCATAAAATTAACCCTTTCAAATGACATTCACCCCTGTTCCATAGAGATATCTATACTGTATGCACAGGGATAGCAACGGTTTGGGTGATTGGCTATAATTACCCAAATAGTGGCGGATGCCTATGTAAAAAGCGCCTACGTTTTCTTGCGTGGGCGCTGTTTTTTCTGTTCACGTATCTTAATTGCCTTATTGAAAACCTCCAGATATTCATTAGCTGTTTTTTCCCATGTAAATTCACTTGCTCGTAATATCGAACGATTGGCAAAGGATGTAAAGAAAGAGGCAGAATTCCACATTTGTTCCCAAAGGTCTGGTATGGTTTTCACCCATTCCTTAGGAGGAATGAGATAGCCGGTCTCATTGTGTTCAACCACCTCTCCTATTCCTCCTTTTGTTGAAGTTAAAATAGGCTTTCCTGCCGCCATTCCCTCTATATTAACCCGGCAAAACGGCTCGTTCCAAACGGATGGGGTAGCTACAATATCACAGATATGATACCACTCTGGCATCTGTTTTGAAGGGATAAAATTAACAAAACGCACCTTCTCTTTTAGGGGTTTAGCCAATTTTTTTAAATAGCGCACGTATTTGTTTTCCTGATTGTTTCCATACCCTTTTCCACCAACTATCAGAAGACGTGCATGCTGGTCTCGCTTAGCGATCTGTTTGAAGGCACGAATTAAGAGATGCACCCCTTTTTCGTGCATTAATCGTCCGGCATACATCATCACGCGATGGTGCTGTTGATAACCCAGAGATTTTCGTTTTTCAGAAATGATCTTCTGTCCCTCCTTAGACAGTGAATAAGTGGCAACATCTACTCCAAGATGAACGGCGTGTATCTTCTGTTTTGCTATACCATGTTTCTTGATCAGATATCGTCGCAGATAGTTACTGTTGGTAATCAAACAATCTACCTGCTTTTTCACTTTTTTCATACGGAGAGGCGAAATCACCTTTCGTGAAGCAAATACGTGAGAATGCATATTAAGCACGATAGGTATATCTTCACAAGCCTTGCGCATTATAGAAACAAAACTTGGACGATTCTCTATCAAAATTAAATCAGGCTTGTTTTTTTTTATTCGACTTGCTACTTGCTTAATATAAGATTTTTGTCCAAGATAAGATATCCGAATGTACTTGATTCTGCCATCTCGTTCTGACCGTGGGTAATCTTTACAGGTTCTTGTGTAGATTTCGATATCATGAGACAGTGCTAATCTTTTACTTACCTCATCAATATCCAACTCAACTGAACTGCCCCGAACAGGTGGAACAGAAAAAGGGCCAGGACTTATGATTGCAATCCTCATGCTCTGTTCGATTCCCATTCCTTTTTAATGGCAAGCACAATCTGATAAATTTGTTCTCGTTCCTTGTTCCATTGAAGAACTACTTTCTCCACTTGCTGTTTCCATTTTTCGCTATTGTGCTGTAACATCTCCCATCGATTTATCATCGCTGCCATTTTGGATTCCATCGTAGCCATTACCTGCTGATATTCTTTAATTTGTTCCTGCCATGCGATTCGCTCCTTCTCTAACTGATCCAAACGCTGCTGCATTTCTTTCCACTGATTAAGTAATTCTTGCTTTTCTTTCGCCCTTTTTGGATATAGTCCCTCCAATAACACGGCATCAGGGATCACCCGGCAGTCATTTTGGCCCCCTGAGGCTTGCAAATCAAACATGGCCGAGAAAACAAACGGCCCTCCCTCAGTATTCAGTTCTAGCTGCTTTCGATTATCCATTAGTTATCCCTCCTTTACTTGTTATATTCTATGTACTTAACCGGTTGATGGGTGCATACCTACTAGGTTGTTCCCATCCAAATCATGCAATGCTCTCACTTGGCAATCTTATTGGCTGTTTACGATAAAGCCAAGGAATACAAAAACCCCTTTGCGCATCGATAAAGAGCATCAAGACATACAGCCTTTTATCGATTGCGTAAAGGGGTTTTTCTTTATCTCTATTTTTTTATCCTGTAGCCTGGATAATTTCTGATTACTTACCTACCGTCCCTCTTTTACAGCTACTTGGCGACGAAATCGCTGACTGTACTCTCTCGCTTCCTCAACAGAGCAGACCTGATTGCGTTGCCACTCCAATAAGATACGGTCAATATAGCGGATAAATAGCTTACCAACAGACTGTGCCTCTCGTAAGGCAGCTATGATTAGCTCTTCTGCATATCTATCCTCTTCCACCCAAATTTGTAATGTTTCTACCTCAATCGGAGAAAGCGGCCGACCAAATGTTTGTTCAAATTGTGTGTACAAACTATCTGGCTGCTGTTCCTCATCCAATGTAAATAGCATCGTATCAGCAGGTCCGCCCGGAATATCCATGTGAGAAGTAACTGCCACTTCCTGTCTGGAATCACTAAATGCTTCACGTTGTACTTGATAGCTTTGCTTCAAGCATTCAAACAAACGGTCATAGACAACAGAAAGATTGTAGCTTTCCGAACGAAAGCCTGTTTGTTCATCAACATTCTCATCAATGCTGATCCATTGATCCTTCATCATTTTCTGCAACAATTGTATTAAACGCAATCCAGACATGGAGAGCCGATCCTCAAGCTGCGATAAGGTGGGAAATTGATTCCCTTCTTGTTGAAATGACAAGAGGTGGATAATTAACATCATTTCTTCGTCCGCTAATGACATACGTTTATAATTCTTTAATAATAAATTAGATACGGACGTAGAACCCTCTTGTATCAATTGTCTTATTTGTCGATCCATGTCGTGCTTTCACCTCTCCCCTATTATAACAAGGACAGGCAAATTCACCTAGTAAAAAAACACATACACCATTGGAGGATCTTTCTTGCCATACAAAAAGCTGAAAAAGAAAACAGCTAGTAGAAAGGGGGATTTCTACTAGCTGTAACGTTTCTTCAGTGCTATTTTATTTTTTATTTATAAACAGCAGCTGTTTCTTTTACCATTTCAGATACAGATTCTAATCCGCCACCAGATAGGTACCAGTATCCTGGATCTAGGTAAATGACTTTATTGTTTTTAACTGCATTCGTTTTCTTAACAATTTCATTTTCTACTACTTGTTTCGCAGAGGATTCACCTTTTTTAATAGCCGCAGTACGGTCAACTACGAAAATGTAATCAGGGTTTTTCTCCAAGATGTACTCGAAAGAAACACTTTGTCCATGTGTAGATGCATCGATTTTATCATCTGCTTGTTTGAAACCAAACAAGTCATGAATAATACCAAAGCGTGAAGTAGCACCATAAGCACTTACTTTGCCATCGTTAGCAAGAATAACTAAAGCTTTTTTCTCGTCAGCTTTTGTTTTTTCATTTAGGTCTTTGATTTCTTTTTCAATTTTAGCTAGCATTTCATCAGCTTTTGCTTCTTTATCAAAAATTTGAGCCAATGTTTTTACATTCGTAGTGAAGGATTCCATGTATTTCTTATAATCAACATCCATATAGATTGTTGGAGCGATCTTTTTAAATTCTTCATACTTATCGGATTGACGACCAGCAATGATGATTAAATCGGGTTTTGCTTCATGAATTTTTTCAAAGTCAGGCTCTTTCAAACCGCCTACATTGATATATTTTTCATCTTTGTATTTATCTAGATAGCTAGGTAGGCTTTTTTGTGGAAGACCAACTGGTTCTACGCCGAATGCATCCATAGTATCAAGGGAACCAAAGTCAAACACAACGACTCTTTGTGGATTTTTCTTTACTACTGTCTCACCCAATTCGTGTTTTACAGTAATTTCCGCAGGAGCAGCTGCTTGTTTTGCTGCTTCTGGTTGAGCACCAGATGTTTTATCTGTAGCATTATTAGACCCGCAAGCTGCAGTAACCAATGCTAGCATAAATGTAGCAAATACCATTGCTAATTTCTTCAACATTCTCACCTCTATAAATTTTTTGAAACAAGATGTAGAACAGATCATTTGCTAGGAAAACCTGCTCTTCCTTCCGCTAATGAAACAAAGGGTAAACTTATCTGTGCCTGCTTTGTACCTTCTTTCTCTTCCTCCAAGTGTCCTATGTCAATTCACGTCCCTGCATTACTTCGCGGTCCGTGATCCCCCTGCTTGAGTGACGACAGGATGCTTGTCATTAGGTATTACCCAGCTCGGAAACAACCCGCAGGTCTTTTCCGTACGTTAAGAAAGGAAGGAAAAAAGGTTTCCCACATCGGCAGGCCAGTTTTGCCATCATTTTCAGGTCTTTGTTTCATGAATCCAACTACATCCGTTTACGTTATCAGTACGATTTGTAAATGGTTTTCATTGATATTCTTTGTTAAGCGAAATAGACACAAATGTCATTACCCTCGATGTTTTGGATATTGAAATCCATCTCATACAAGTCCTGCAAGACCTTAGGGTTAATGATTTCTTGGGTCGAGCCCTCTTTGACGATTTTACCGTCTTTTAATGCAACAATATAATCGGAGTAACAGGAAGCAAAGTTAATATCGTGAATGACAATGATGATCGTCTTGCCTAATTCAGCTACCAAACGTCGCAGTGTTTTCATGATTTGCACCGAGTGCTTCATATCCAAATTATTAAGTGGCTCATCCAGCAGGATATAATCCGTGTTTTGCGCGATTACCATTGCGATATAAGCTCGCTGTCTTTGTCCACCGCTTAATTGATCTAAATATTTATCCTGCATCTCCTCCAGTTCCATATAAGCAATCGCTTCTTCGACATATTTCCAATCTTCCGGCGATAAATTACCCTGTGAATAAGGAAAACGACCGAAACTGATCAATTCTTTCACAGTTAAGCGAATATTAATATGGTTGGACTGTTTTAAAATCGAAATCTTCTTGGCTAAATCGTTGCTGTTCCATTTACTTATTTCCTGCCCTTCAATAAAAACCTCGCCTTCATCCTTCTTGAGCAAGCGGCTGATCATGGACAGCAATGTACTTTTCCCAGCACCGTTGGGACCGATAAAGGAGGTGATGCTTCCCTTTTTGATCTTCACCGATATATTTTCAACAACAGGCTTATTCCCATAGAATTTTGTGACGTTTTTAACTTCTACCATGCTTTATTCTCCTTTAACAGCAGATATAAGAAGTACATACCACCAATGAAATTGATGATGACACTGAGCGGTGTCGAGAATTGAAAAACCCGCTCCACGATGAACTGTCCGCCAACTAAAGCAATGGTACTAATCAGCATAGAACCAATTAGCAAATACTTGTGCTGATACACCTTTAAGAATTCCCGTGCCAAATTGGCTACCAATAATCCCAAAAAGGTAATTGGACCAACTAATGCGGTTGAAATAGAAACTAGCACCGCAATTACGATCAGTAATCTTTTCACAACTCGCTCGTAGTTAATTCCTAAATTAATCGCTTGATCTCTTCCTAAAGACAATACATCAAGGAATTTTAACTGTTTAAAAACATAACCGCCAGCTAAGACTATTCCAATCACAGATAGTATCAGGATATCTGTATTTACACTGTTAAAGCTGGCAAACATTTTATCCTGAATGACTTGGAATTCGTTTGGATCAATTAACATTTGCATAAACGAGGATAGACTGGAGAAAAAGGTTCCAAAGATAATCCCCACTAAAAGCAAGAAAAATATATTCCTTCCCTCACCTCTAAACAGCGTTTTAAATAAAATGCTTGAGAATACAATCATGAGTCCTACTGAAAGAACAAAGTTAACATTTTTATTCATGATTGTGATGTGCATTGAACCAAATATGAAAATAACCAATGTTTGGATAAACATATACAGCGAATCCAACCCGATGACGCTAGGAGTTAAGATTCGGTTATTCGTTATCGTTTGAAAAACAACAGATGAGAACGCAATCGCTCCCCCAGTCAATAAAATAGCAAGTACATTTTTACTGCGTTTGGGAAGAACATAATCCCAATTGTTCGCATTCATCTTGTAGAAAATAAATAATCCAATCAAGACGATTGCGATCATCGCAAGGATGCCCAACATTCTTCTACATTGTTGCATATGCATTTCTCCTCATGAGTAAGTACAGGAAGATTCCACTGCCGATAACTCCGACCATAAGTCCAATCGAGAGCTCATAAGGAAAAATTACGATACGCCCTAATATATCACATGCTAGGACAAATACGGCTCCGAGTAAGGCTGTATGCGGTAGACTGTTCCGTAGATTATCCCCGCGATAAATGGAAACGATGTTCGGAATAATTAAACCAAGGAATGGAATCATTCCGACTGTGAGCAATACCAGAGAGGAAATCATAGCAACGATGATTAATCCGATATTGATCACACGCTGATAGTTAAGCCCTAGATTAACCGCGAATTCTTCGCCCATCCCTGCGACCGTGAATTTATTCGCATAAAGAAAGGCGATAATGACAAGGGGGATACTGATATACAAAAGCTCATATCTTCCCTTCATGATCATGGAGAAGTCCCCTTGTAACCATGAGGATATATTTTGTATCAGGTCATATTTATAAGCAAAGAAAGTGCTTATAGAACTGATAATATTACCAAACATGATACCTACCAATGGAATAAAGATGTTGTCTTTAAACTTTATTTTTTTAAGGATTTTCATAAAAATAAAGGTGCCGCCTAAGGCAAATATGAATGCGACAATCATCTTTACGATCGGACTCTCTGTAGTAAATAGCATGAGTGATACCAGCACGCCTAATCGAGCACAGTCCATCGTTCCTGCAGTAGTAGGAGATACGAATTTATTACGGGTGATCTGCTGCATGATTAAGCCGCAGATACTAAGGCTTATACCAGCCACAATAATGCTAACTAGTCGTGGAACACGGCTGATTAAGAAAATTTCAACTTGCTCATTTTTAAAATTTAGAATGTCAAGTGGAGTAATGTTTTTGACTCCAATAAATAAGGAACACATGGATAGGATGATTAATGCTAAAAATAAATATCTCTTTTTCATAGTTCCCCCCGTATGACATTAGCAACTGATGTGATCTCTATTATTTAATCGTTCTATTTTCGTGTTATGGATCAATTATGTATTTGTTTATATTACAAATTATTACAAATGAGATTGATTTTCATTAACCATCATCCAAAGAGTATTATAAATGATTTTCATTCTCACATTCAACTGTTTTTTCGTCATTTCTACATTTCTGGCCGTTTTTTCGTTAAATTAAGTAGTTTTAAACATTAGAAAAGAGGAAAACCCCTTGTTATTTTTTTGAACAAGGGGTTTTCCTACTATTTAACAAATTAAAAGTTTATTGATTGATAAACAATCTATTATGGGTATAGTCTATACAATAGACGCGGGAATGGAATTGTCTCACGTACATGATCCAATCCACAGATCCATGCCACTGTTCTCTCTAAGCCCAAGCCGAAACCAGAATGAGGTGCTGTTCCATATTTACGTAGATCCATATACCATTTGTAGGTTTCTTCAGAGAGGTTATGCTCTTTAAAACGTGCTTCTAGTAATTCTGGATCATCAATACGCTGGCTACCGCCAATAATCTCTCCATAGCCCTCTGGAGCAATCAAGTCAGCACAAAGAACCACTTCTGGACGATCTGGATGCGGCTTCATATAAAATGCCTTGATTTCAGCAGGATAATGCGTAATGAAAACAGGCATATCAAAATGCTCAGCAATTGCGGTCTCATCTGGTGCGCCAAAATCATCGCCCCATTTAATCTCGCTGCCTTTTTCTTGAAGAAGCTTAATCGCATCATCATACGTAATGCGCGGGAATGGTGCTTTAACCTTTTCCAGCTTCGTGGTATCGCGGTCAAGTGTTTTAAGCTCACGTTGGCAGTTATTTAATACGGACTGAACAACATGTGATACAAAATTTTCTTGAATACGCAAGCTTTCCTCATGGTCAACGAATGCCATTTCCGGTTCAATCATCCAGAACTCAATCAAGTGACGACGTGTTTTGGATTTCTCAGCACGGAATGTAGGACCAAACGAAAATACACGCCCTAAAGCCATTGCAGCAGCTTCCATGTACAACTGACCACTTTGGGAGAGATAAGCATCTTCATCAAAATATTTCGTATGGAACAAGTTAGTTGTTCCTTCAGCAGATGTAGGTGTCAAAATCGGCGGATCTACTTTATAAAATCCATTGATTTGGAAGAACTCGTACACGGAACGAATAATTTCGGAGCGAACAGCCATCGCGGCACGCTGGCGTGGAGAACGCAACCATAGATGACGGTTATCCATCAAGAAATCTACCCCATGCTCTTTAAGAGAAATCGGGTAATCTTGGGCAATTTGAATAATTTCTACTCCTGTTACCGTCAGCTCATAACCGCTTGGAGCACGATCATCTGCGCGTACCATTCCTGTTATGTACAAAGAACTTTCCTGTGTTAGTTCTTTCGCATTGTTCCAAGCTTCTTCGCTTACTTCTGCTTTTACTACAACCCCTTGAATAAATCCGGAGCCGTCACGCAGTTGGAGAAATTGAATTTTTCCACTGCTTCTCTTGTTGTATAGCCAGCAACCTATCTTGACTTCTTCCCCGACATGTTGGCCGACCTGAGCAATTGTAATTAATGACATAATAAGACCTCCATTTATCTGTACCAGATAACCCTTACAATTATACTATCCTCTCTCTACTAATTTCAACGATTGTTCTTGCTACTTTTTTGGCATGGAAAAAAAGCCCCTCCTTAGAGAGACTTTCCTTCCACGAATTGCTTAATACGAGCAATGCCCTTTTCCAATTGTTCCATAGATGTTGCATAAGAAATTCGAATATTTTCAGGAGATCCAAAGCCACTGCCCGGGATTAAAGCCACATTTTGTTGCTCTAATAACGCTTTGCTCCAGTCATCTATATTAGTAAAGCCTTGTTTTTCCATGGCTTTAGCAACATTCGGGAAAACATAGAAGGCTCCCTCTGGTTTTAGGCATGTTACACCCTCGATTTCATTTAATAAATCGACTACACGATCACGGCGCTTCACAAACTCGCCTCGCATCATTTCCAAGGAAGTTTGAGGTCCTGTCAATGCCGCTAGTGCTCCATATTGAGCAAAAGAAGTCGGGTTAGATGTACTATGGCTCGACAAATCAACCATGGCTCGAATCAATTTCTCATTCCCTAAAGCGTACCCCATCCGCCAGCCTGTCATGGAGTATGGTTTAGACATTCCGTTAATAATCACTGTGTTTTCATAGGCTTCTTTGCCAAATGAGGCTACCGTAACGGCTTCATGACCATCATAGATCAGCTTTTCATAAATTTCATCAGAAACCATCAACACATTGTGTGACAAGCAAACATCAACAATTTCTTCCAATTCCTTACGTGTATAAATACTACCGGTAGGATTACTTGGAGAATTTATAATGAGAGCACGTGTCCGAGGGGTAATAGCCTGTTTTACTTGCTCGGCTGTCACCTTGAAATTATTGGATTCCTTTCCTTCAACAAAAACAGGAACCCCCTCTGCTACCTTAACCATTTCTGGATAGCTCACCCAATAAGGGATTGGAACAATCACTTCATCACCAGGGTTTAACAACGCCATGAACAAGTTGAATAAGGCATGTTTTCCCCCATTGGTCACAATGACTTGCTTGGTGCTGTAAGTCAAATTATATTCCTGCTGATACTTGTTGCTGATGGCTTGTAACAATTCAGGAATACCGGCTGTTGCAGTATACTTGGTTTTTCCTTCGCGCATCGCTTTTTCTGCTGCTTCAATGATATGCTCCGGGGTATTAAAGTCAGGCTCCCCCGCTCCAAAGCTAACAACGTCAATCCCTTGCCGCTTCATTTCATTTGCTTTCGCCGTAATAGCCAAAGTAGAAGATGGAGAAAGAACTGTGACTCGATTTGCAAGTTTCATGGAAAACCTGAACCTCCTGGTAACGTCGTGTTATAAAAAATGCCAAATACTTTAATGTTAGCCTATCACACATAGATATAGATGTATAGTTCTTCGTTATAGAATCTTAAGGGCTAATATCAAACGTACAAGCGACTATTTTATGAACGACTATGGGAGTTGGTGCATCTAATAAAGGTATCAAATATACTGCAATGCAGCAGTAAGGAGGGGATCTTTTGGAGTATAACAATTTCCTTAAATGCCTAGCTCTCATTTGGGTAATCCCAAAAGTAAATCAAGATGTGGAAGTAGTAAATCCGACCCCGGTACAATCAATAGACACAGAGAAAAAAGGGGATGTCCTCGAATTAATGAATAGTATTTTCGCCAAGATGTCCGGAGAGCAAAAGGATTGTGAAGGTAAGGATTGCGTTTTGCCAGTTGGACAACATACGGACTTACTCCCAGCCAGCTCTGAGAGCGACAACAATTACAATGTATTAAAACAAATTACCGAAATTGATTTGCGTGAATATCTACAATCAAAGATCATACCTAAAGAATTATTGTTGAAGCTAATACAGATACTTTCCATCTTAAAAAAAATAAGTTCTGAACAAAGTGATCCGGTTAAGGAGAATCTCTACCTGCTCTCATCTGGACAGCTCAAGGTAAAAGATGGGGGCAAAAGTGCTCGGCGAGATCGCACCTATCTTTATCCCCGAAATTTACTTATCGGTCTTGCTACTAAGCAAGCCACTCTCTTCCTTGCTTTCGTAGAAAAAATGGCATCTGAGCTGTATAACGAATGGAAGCAATATTATGAAATGAACAGCTTAACTTGTTATATGTACGGAGTCATTTCCGAGAAGAAATTACCCCTCCCTGAAAATATCGCAAATGAAGCAACTCAACCTCTGCTCCCTGTTCATGAACCCGCCCTTTTTGAACAGATGCTCGAAAGTAAGGCAAGTGCCATTCGCAAGGAAGAAACAGAAAAAATGCCAATGGAAAAACAAATAGTAACAAAACAAGATAATGCTGTCCCTATTGAACAAACTTGCCTAGAACAAAAGGAACAAGCCCCTGCGTTGAAAAAGCATCCCTCTCAAATAAACTATACCTTTACGATTCAGAGTAACCATACATTAAAGAAAATATATTTTGTGCCAACCGGAAAGCACCAGAAAAACGTTGTGGTCTTATTTTCAAAGCGTTAATCTTTTCTGGAATACGTACACACCCAGTTGGCTAGAAAATGAAAATATTAATCATTTTGGCGACTGTAAACCGTTGGTGGGAGTAAATACTGAATGGCGCAATCGTGATATTTTTTCAATGGTAACGAAACTGAATGTTTTTACACTACTATCGCGGCATGAACATGACACCGGATGTTTCCCAAGTATATCTTACAGCAGACAGTACCGCAAGTATAAGGATTATGCCGAGGGAATCACGATGACACGATTATTGTTGTTGAAACAACAGAGGCGCAATGCAGGTTAAAAGCGGCACAATATACGGACCTGTGATTTATAAGCCGCACTCCTGAAATAATGAAGCCATCCCTCTCTGTCCATCTTCCATGGTACTCAATCCGTTCAGATATTGTACCCTACTCCTACCGACCAACAGCGGTTTAATATCTATGTAACACGGCTCCAATTACCGTCATTCATAATAGCGTTGATACGACTTTTTTCAGCCTATCTCTTCAGAAGCTCAACAGGCAAGAGCATCTTCAGACATTGATTCGCTTGCTTTAGTAAGAGGCTTTCCTTTAGTAAAAAGAGAAGACCGAAACACCATGGCCTCCATGGTGTTTCTAGTTCGTATTATCTCTAACTCGTCAAATTGCTACTCCACTATTTCAACCATCTGATTCTCTACTCTTTTTGTACCGATTGCTATCCATTCCACCTGTCCAGATACCTCACGATTAGCAATTTGACGTATGATTTCAATAGTTACTTTATCTGACTCCTTCTTCTCTACAACGACAAAACAAAAAGGTATATCTGTCGTTGCCATAAATACATATTCCTTCTCTTGAAATGGTTCTGTTAAATTGATTGTCAAGCTTGTTCTCACGCGACCTTGTTGTAACGTAAAACTTTCTTTTCCGACTTGTTGCAGATCTATTATTTCCAACTGATTCGGTGGTTGATCCAGCAACACCTGAGATGGATCACTAGAAGGATCGCTAGCAATTTGATTTTCCACAATAGAAGCATCTACAACAGAAGCATCTGATTGATTTGATACTGCTTGCTCACCTTCTATCTTTTTCTCAGCGTTTAAAAAATCTTGCAAATGTCGAGTCAGTACGGCCAAAGGTTGCAAATGTTGCTCTGTCAATCCGAAAACCTCTGGCATTGTACACATAATTTGCGCAACTTGATGCGGAAGCTGGGAAAAAATTTGATCGTCTATACTTGGTTTTGCATCAACAAGCTTACAATCACTTTCCTCATAATAGGATGGTACTCCAGAATAAGGTGACTCCTCGTCATTACTTTTTTCATCATCATTCCATTTTGTAATGAAGTGCTGCTGACTTTGTGGAATTTTTGATGAAACTAATTTAAGATCCGAATATGTCGGGCTTCGCTTAGAAGAGTAACGTTTTGGCTTTCGGCGACTTCGTTGCTTTCGCTTTTTGGGCTGTGAGCGGTTAGGCTTATAAATTTCCATTTGAGAAGACTCCTGTAGCAATGTCTTCACGTCATTTGCCGAGTGAGGAATGGAGGTCTCCTCCTCTTGGATGTAAAAATCGGAACTATCATCAATCCAATTATTAATCAAGGCTGTTTCCAGTGCATCTAACTCTTGAAGAGCTTTGTTTTTCTTTTTCAACTTCCTTTGCCTGTTTTTAATATTCTGCTTTTGTAAGTTTTGTTTAGCCATATTCTTATCCTTTCCTTATTGTCATGAATACGATATTGTATGTAGGAAAGAGAAACATGACCATTCTTTTTTAATTGACAAAAGAAAAACCGATAGATGAATCCATCGGTCATTACGCTACTACCATATCTATTTCGGCCAGCTTTTCGCGAAATTGATCACCACTTAACACTTCAGCCTCCAATAACACCTGCAGACTATAGCGATAAACTGAATCATGTTCGCTCAGCAAAGACCGCGTTTTTTCAAGCAATCCTTCAATGATAGAATGTACTTCTTGATGGACTGCATTTTTATCCGCATATTGCATATTAATAATCCCTAATCTAGACATACCACTTTGAACGATTTCTTGCGCCATTTGCAGGGCTTGTTCAAAATCATTTTTAGACCCCGTGCTACGTCCGCCATAATAAATTTCTTCTGACACTGCACCTGCAAGGCAAACCATAATCTGTCCTTCCATATACTCACGGGTATAAAGATAATGATCGTCCATTGGATTTTGACGGACGTAACCCAATGCTTGTCCGCGAGGGGTTAATGTTACCTGTGACACGGAGCCAGGACGTACTCGTTCGCTTACAATAGCATGCCCCAATTCATGAATCGCTACCCGCTCTTTCTCAGTCTGAGGCGCTTCACGATCAGTCATTTCCCCCATCATAACCTTATCGATAGCAAGTGAAAAATGACTTTGCATCACTTTATCAGATTTGTCACGCATTGCATAAATAGCAGCTTCATTACACACACTTTCTAATTGGGCACCGGAGAAGCCAAATGTTTCTTGCGCCACTTTTTCCAATTTTACGTCAAGCGCAAGTGGTTTATTTTCCGTGTGTATGGTTAATATTTGTTCACGGGCCGGCTTATCAGGCAAATCGACCTGGATGTGACGATCAAAACGACCTGGACGCAATAATGCTGCATCAAGCATATCTTTTCGGTTCGTTGCCGCCATAATGAGTATGCGCGGTTTTTCACTTGTTGTCATACCATCCATTTCGGTTAACAGCTGGTTTAAGGTTTGATCATATTCTCTTTGCTGCTGACCATCGCGTTTTCCACCAATAACGTCGATTTCGTCAATAAAAATAATCCCGCTGTCTTGATTGTTTTTCTCAGCTAAAGCACGAACTTCCTTAAACAATTCACGAATACGCTGAGCTCCTACCCCTACGTACATCTCTACAAATTGTGAGCCAGATGCTGCAACAAATGCAGAATTCGTATAATTAGCGGCAGCCTTTGCCATCAACGTTTTACCTGTTCCAGGAGGTCCCGTTAACAGCACACCCTTTAAAGGACGAATTCCGTATTGAGCGATCGCATCCTTATGGAGCAAAAAATCTAAGGCTTCCTTGATTTCTTTTTTTGCACGTTGCTGTCCTCCGATATCCGCAAATGTAATATTGGATTTCCTCACAACCTGACTACCACTTTTGCTTTTACCAGAACCAATCTGCATGCCTCCTTGTTTGGAAAACAACAAGTATGTACCTGCTAAAATTGCCCCAAACAGCAAAAATGGTCCAATATTAATACCCAAAAACAGCAAGAAAACGATAACCGCTGGCACTACACCAAACAATATTTCTTTACCCAAGGTTTGCCACCTCGCTTGTTGACTGTTTACGAGGAATAATTTGGTAATATTCATCAGTTCCTCGCTTCAAAAAAATATAAACATTTGCATCGTCAATTCGTCCAAATGCTTTATCAAGCTTATATCGATCTTTCATTTGAGCTAAAATGGTAGGAATTTTACTATAAGCCCTACCTTCGATGGCTTCCGTTAGTCCAAATAGCCCTTCATTCCAGACCGGCTTGAGTGAATCAGCTTGATTGGTAAGCATTATATCAAATGCCCTCCCGCGTGCATAGGCTTGAAGTGTTTTTAACAGGTCCGGGTATTCTTCTACAAATTTATCTGGATTTGTGACTTGGAGCTTCATATCAACACGCTCTTTATTCATCTTAAAATCGACTAAGGTAGCCGATGTTAGTTGTTGTGCCTTTTCTCTCAATGGACTTTCTACCTGCATCTTCTGGTATAGAAACCAGCCACCAAAGAGGAGCGTAAGTGCGGCAAGCAGTGACAGTAACATAGGTACTTTACGTAATTTCACCAATAACTCCCCTTTCTTTACTCATAAAAACTTTTATCTGTTCCGTTCAATGCGGCTTTATTATCAGTTACGAAACCAAGTATAGCATTTTTATGGTACCTTTTTGCTATGTATTTGCTGGAACTGTGACCAATTCCATTTCAGGAATAAAAAAACGGTGATAAAGTAAGAAAACCCTTTCCAGAAGGAACGGGTCATCTTATGATTTTGGAATATTTAACGTATATGCCCGTATTTTTTGACCAGTCAAAAAATCATAATATACGTAGTTGTAACGATTTTGCTTGTCCACTAAAGTGACTTCCCACAGTTTCTTATCACCCTCTATACCTGGTACAATACGTTCGATCTGTGCTCCGGGATAAGAGGCTTCCGCTAATTGTTTAACTTTCGTTCGCGGAAAAGCTTTTTCCAGTAAGTCAAATGTGACGTGTTCTTTGCTAAACCAAGCCACCACCGGGGTTCCTGCCTTGTTTTTTCCTGTAACGACAATATAGGCTTCCCGTCCTCGATATTCTTCTATCGTATCGATCTCAGCAATGTTTGTTTTTTCTGCTACTAATGCTCTGGCCTCTGCTTCTAACGTGTGACGCTCAGACAATAAGCTGGAAAGTAGCTGATACAGGGATGCGCCTAGCACGACAAGCGCACATGCTGAAATGATCAAGATGCGTTTCCACACAATGATTCTCCTACTTCCCTAAAAATTAAAAATCAGTTGATCTGATCTATCGCCCTTCTGATTCTTCAAATAAAGCAAGACGACCATACGCTTCAACTGTTTTCTTTCATCATCATACCACAATTGATAATTAATTGTAGTTGATTGCTGTAATTGTACAAGTTCATTTTCTGCTGGAAAAGAAGATCCCAACCATTCTCTTAAAAGGTCTTTGACTTTTTCTGGCTGTAGTCTAACGTTATACCCTCGCAAACCTGCTTCATCTCTTGAAGCGAGTGGGACAGGCTGTAGCTGGGAGATTTGATCTTTCAAGAGCGAGGCATGCTCAGTTGGTGTAAACAAAGCATAAGGCAGTACGTTCAATTCCCGTTGTTCATTATCTATGACGAGCAAAGCACCTCGATTGTTACGTTCAATTTTCACTTTTTTTCCCTGCAAAGCACCAGTAAGTTGAAAGTGATTGCCTCGATAGCTCCCTGTAAAAGGCTGATTTTGTATCTTAACTCCAAATGGAGTTGCTTTCTCTACAAAAAGTTGGTCAATCAATTGTTTTAGATTGGTGTTATTTTGATCTTCATTCCAGCTACTTTTATCAATTGACTCATTCGTCCTATCTTGTGCTACAGATATCTTATCTGCTGCTTGTCCCAGTAATACTCCCAAACCAAATAAGCAGGCTAATATTGGCACCAACATCCAAAGATACCGTTGTTTCACATACATGGGCACCCCTCCCTTACGTATCTCCTAACAATTATGAGATACAAGAAGGTTTTAGAACCACGTGGAAAACTTACTAATTATAGAGTCATGAGAAGTAGCCATACTATCAGTACACCACAAGGAGGTGAGCGTGTGAATCAAACCGACAGGAGCCTTGCCCTACCTAAACAGGGTTGGGAACAAAACGATTTGTACGAATCCTGGGCAGGTCTATCCTCACCGCTGCGTACCTTGCCACCTACCGCTACGCTCTCTGTTCGCCACTCCTCACTTACAGATTTATGGCAAACAGAGATGCAACGGACGGATTAAATTTTTTCTCTGCCTACACACCGCACCTACACTGCACTGTCTCCTGCCGTCTCAACCACTTGGCAGGAGCCTTTGCCATATGGATAGGGCAGCTTTTTATGAGCTTATTGCTTTAATAACGCAAATACACGGTTCACTTCAGCGATTGCTTTTTGTTCATCCATTGTGATTAACTCTTTATCTTTCATTAAGAAATGCCCATCAACAATTGTATCTGTTACATCATAGCCATTTGCTGCATAAACAACATGGGAAATCGGATCATTTGCCGGTTGGAAATGTGCTTGGGCAGCATTTAGCATTATCATATCTGCTTTTTTCCCTACTTCCAAGGACCCTAAGCTGTCTTTTTGGAACACAGCATCTGCAGCATAACGTGTAGCCATACGAAGCGCTTCTTCTGCTGGAACCACTTCTGGGTCATAGGAAACACCCTTATGCAGGATAGCTGCTAATTTTAGCTCTTCAAATAGATTCAAGTTGTTGTTACTCGCTGAGCTGTCAGTTGCCAAACTTACACAAACACCCTTCGCAAGCATCTCAGGTACTCTTGCTACACCACTTGCCAATTTTAAGTTACTAATCGGATTATGAGCTACTTTAACATTATATTTAGCCAATGTATCAATTTCCTCATCCGTTAAATGTACAGCATGGGCAACTAGTGTAGGGTGATTAAATACACCTAGATTTTCCAAGTGAGCAACAGGACGCACACCGTAATCCTGAACGTTTTGCTCTACTTCTGCTTTTGATTCAGACATATGGATATGTAATGGTACGTTTAACTCGATAGCCTTCTCCAGGATTTGCTGGATGTACTCAGGAGAGCACGTATAAGGAGCATGCGGCGACATCATTGTATGGATGCGGCCATTGGCTGCACCGTTCCAACGTGATGCGAAAGATGCGGCTTCTTGCAATTTCTGCTGACGTTCTTCTTCTGAGCAGAAACCAATTACCCCACGGCATAGCACACCGCGCATCCCGGATGCTTCCACTTCCTGTGCTACTGTATCCATATGATCATACATATCTACAAAGGTAGTTGTACCGGTACGGATCATTTCAATAATGGAAATAGCTGTACCCCATTTCACATGCTCTGCTGTAAACTGACCTTCCATTGGCCACATTTTTTCTTCCAGCCATTGTTTTAAAGGCAGGTCATCCGCAAATCCGCGCAGTAAAGACATGCCTACGTGACCATGTGTATTAATTAATCCTGGCATTAGATATTTATTAGTTCCGTCAATGATCTCGTCATATGCTGATAAATCCTCTGGCGTTTTACCTACATATGTAATTTTTCCCCCATCAAAGCCAACCGCTCCATTATAAATAACCTCATTCTGTTCATTAACAGTGATTACGGTTGCGTTGGTAATGATTTTCATCAACGTAGACACTCTCCCTTTATCTGTTAGTTATTACTTAGTTTAAATAATACGCTAAGCTTTGCAAGCTGGAAGTCAAATCGTTATGATCAATTTTTACTTCTTTTTCGGTGCGAATGGTTGTTGGAGCAAAATTGAGGATCGCTTCTATTCCAGCTTCAATCAGTTTATTTGCCACTTCCTGTGCGGCGGAGGCTGGCGTCGTAATTATCGCCATCCGAATTTGTTTTTCTTTAATGATATCTTCCATTTTATCAATCGGTTCAATGACCAATCCACCTAAATCCTTGCCTATTTTCTGCGGGTCGGCATCAAAAATGGAAACAATTTTCATGTTATCTTTTAAATAAACATTGTAATTGGAAATCGCTTGACCTAGATTACCGGCCCCCACCAACGCTACATGGATCACTTGATCCAATTTCAAGATATGACGAATCTTTTCAATCAAGTAATCTACGTCATAGCCAATGCCCTTTTTACCAAAGTCACCAAATGCAGACAGGTCCTTTCGAATTTGGGCCGGATTAATATCCATTGTTTTACCCATCTGTTGGGAAGACACCGTTTTTACCTGTAGCTCCTGTAGATTTGTTAAATATCGCAAATAGATCGGCAGACGGCGAACGACCGCTTCAGAAATTTTTGGTACTTTCCCCATAAATTGCACTCCTAACTTCATTGTCTATCACGTGTAGAGGTCTTGACTGCCTTTAAAACCTTATAATCTTGTCCGTTAGAGAGAATGGTAATTGACCCATCCCGGCTAGTCACATACGTATCTGCCCATGATTCCTCCAAACGCTCCACCACCTCTCGCAGAGACTCTTTCCATTGCTCGCGCGGAATACCGGTTTGCACAACAGCAATCTGGGGATCAACCTTAGTCAAAAAGGATTGAATAGAAGCCTGATTGCTGCCTTGTGCCGCAACCTTTATGATTTCAGCCGGCAGTAGAGAAGGGTATTTCGCAAGCAAACGCTCCTCTGCTTTTTCATTGATGGCACTGGTGAACAAAAATTGGAGCTTTCCTTGGGTCAGACAAAACACAAGCGAATTATCCTGTGGTGATAAAAACAGCTGCTCGCTGGGATGTAAAAATGTGATCACCACATCTTTGCCATCCAGTAATTGATCCCTTTCCTTTACATACACAACTTGCTTTTCCCTAGATATATGGATATTACTGTGAATTGCGAAGGCTGTCAATTTTGGCATGTAAATCTTATCAAATTGAATTTTCTCCGCAAGCTTATCATAGCCACCAATATGAGTAGGTAAATCGTTTGTCAATAACAGGTAATCCACTTTTGTAACATGGCGCTCAAGTAGCAAGGAAACCAATTTTTCCGTATCTTTTTCGCTACCTGCATCAATCAGCATCGTTTTACCAGAAGGGAAGCGAATGAGCGTACTTTCTCCTTCTGGTAACGAGAAAAAAGTAGTGGTAAGCCCAACAAAATCTTCCTCCTGTTCAACAGCATCCGGGTCCTTAATATGCTGTAACTGCTGTGCTATCGCAATGGGCCGGCTTGCTTCACCGTTTGGGGATAATGCAAAGATCATCATGCCGATACAACTAACTAGAAATAGGTTATATCGCTTCATAGTCATGGATCTGCCTCCCTCCTACTTATATGGCTTGGGAAATTCAATACAATCATTTAGATTTGTTTTTCCTAGGGAAATGATTTTATTGTAAAAACAAAGCTATTCGCTCACGTAATGTAGTCCATGGACCAGTCTCTACCTGATAAGGCGGCAAAGATTGCAAAAACATACGACCATATTTAGATTCAACTATGCGTGTATCAAATACAATTACAACACCGCTGTCTGTCTGTTGACGTATTAATCGGCCCACTCCTTGCTTAAAACGTATAACTGCATGAGGCAAGGAAAGCGTCATAAAAGGATTCTTTTTCTCGGCCTTCAGCCGCTCCGAACGTCCCTCCAATAGTGGGTGGTTGGGCGGTTGAAAAGGGAGGCGAACAATGATCAAACAGCTTAGTACATTTCCAGGTATATCTACACCCTCCCAGAAGCTATTCGTTCCCAGAAGCACTGTTTTTGTCCCGGTTTGAAAGCGACGTACCAGCTTACTTCTATTGCTTGAATCTACTCCATGACCTAATAGTTCAAACTCTTCCCCTTCTAATAAGCTCTTCATTCCTTCATAAACGGTTCTAAGCATACTATATGAAGTAAATAGGATCATCGTCCGACCCTCACTGGCTCGAACAGCATCAACGCAGCCAGCGATTACGGCTTCAACAAAAAGCTGTTCACCTTCCTTGTTTACAGAAGGGAAATCGGAGGGAATGAGGATGAGTCCTTGCTTAGCATAGTCAAAAGGTGATGGGAGTGAGAGTGTTTCGACTCGTTCTTCAGGTAGATTAGCAAAACCCATTCGCTCCATAAAGTAGGTAAACCTATTCTTCACCGTTAGTGTCGCTGAGGTCATAATAATACTGCGTTTTGGCTCCAGTAAAGCTGTACGCAAGGTATCGGCTATATCTAGTGGCGTTTTAAAGAAAAAGAGTTGTTTCCGGGACGTTCTTGTTTCTATTTCCATCCAGCTTACATACTCATCCTGCTCTTCTACTAACAAAAAATGGAGCTTTACAGCCACTTGACTGATTTCTTCTACTAAACCAGCAGCATCCGTTTGCAACCGCTGTAAGGAGTACGGAGCTTCCCCCTTAGAGGATGACTGTATACTCAGCAATTGTTCAATTTCCTTAGCTGCATTCCCTAACTTTTGTAAAATTAGATTGCTGGATTTTCCAAGCTTCTTATATTTTTTCTTAAAGTCTTCTGTCTTATATCGAAGTGTAGCTCTTTGTGATTCTCCTGTATCCATGCCCCGTTCAGAACCCCAATGATAAAAGAGCTGTAGCCAGTTCGTAACAGCCTCTTTTAGCATTTGCTGCTCAATCCTAATTTGTTGGAGGTGTTGTTCTATTCTTGCCTTTTCAGCGGGCTGCCACACTTTTAGCTCATTGGCTAACAGAAGCAGCATTTGCTTTTCTCCTTCTGTTCCAAGCTGCTCTACCAATTGAAACAATTCTATACTGGAGAGTTGTGTGCCAAAATGTTGACTTGCTACTTCATCAAGCTGATGCGCTTCATCAATAATCGCAACTTCAAACGATGGCAATACGCCATTCTCCTTATCAATATCACCAATTAATAAGGCATGGTTAACAATAATCACATCAGCTTCTTTTGCTTGCTGCTTTGCTTGGAAGTAAAAACAGCGGCTAAACCACGGACACTCTCGATTTAAACAGGAGGCTGTGTCACTCTTGACTGATTGCCAAAATGACTGCCCGCTCGGACTTAAACTAAGCTCCTCTACATCACCAGTAGACGTTTCGGTAAGCCATGTTAAAATCTGCGCTTTTGCTAGCTGTATGTCCTGGGTGGCCCCCTCCTGGCTCTCTATGCTTTGCTCAAATTTTCGCAAGCACAGATAATTTCCTCGGCCCTTCAATTGGGCAGCCCGAAAGGAAAATGGCAATGCTTTTTGTAATAGAGGTATATCTTTGTCGAAAAGCTGGTCCTGTAAATGAATTGTATGCGTACTCACGATGACTTGCTGTTTATGCATACGTGCCCATAAGATACCTGGTAACAAATATCCCAACGATTTTCCTGTTCCTGTACCCGCTTCTACTAACAAATGCTTTTGGTCAGTAAACGCTTGGTATACAGCATGCATCATCGTTTCCTGCGACTCACGTTTTTCATAGTGTTCATGATGAAGTGCGAGCCCATCGCCATCTAATGCAACCATACGTTCGAAAAATGGTTCAAAAGAAAAACGGATCGGTGCCTGTTCGGATTGCTTCTCCGTCCATTTCTTTCGTCGTTTTAATCCAAGATTCCGATAGATATCATAATTGCTTGTTTTCTCAGGTATAGAAGATGCAGTTGTAAAGGAGCCTGCTTCGTCTACAGGAAAACTGTGCATGAGCTTCTCCATCTCAATTTCCCGCAGTAAGGTCGCTACATCAAAACGGAAAGAAGAGATCATCATCTGTAATCCTTGAATCGTGATAAGAGGAAGCTTATGCAGGATATCTAACAATCGTAACAATAAGTGTGCAGTAGCAATAGCGTCACTGTCTGCCTGGTGTGGATTTTCATGCCGAATATCAAAATCAGATGCTAGCTCTACCAGCCGATAGCCACTTTGCATGGGCAACAATACCCGTGCTAATTCCACTGTATCCAAAATAGGCCCATCAAATGGATAATAGCCCTGACTTAGCAGGGCTTCTTGTAAAAAATTCAAGTCAAACGCTGCATTATGTGCCACAAAAACACGCCCATCCAAAAGGCGCAATAAATCAGGAAGCACATCTTCTATAGAAGGAGCGTCACTGACCATCTCATCGGTTATTCCCGTCAACTGCGTAATAAATGGCGGGATTGGTTTATCTGGTTTTACAAATGTGGAGTAACTTTCTATTATTTGTCCATTCTCGACCACGACAGCTCCGATTTGTATGATGGAATCTCCTTGCCGTGGCTGATTACCCGTAGTTTCAAAATCTACGACGATGAACTGCTTCATTATCGTCACCTCTATTGACACTCACAACTCATGCTGCTACTGTTTTCTTTTTACCATTCGGCAGTTGATGTCGGAATTCCTGCTGTTTGACTAGTTACCTGCACATGGTCCTTTGTGTTCTTACATCTCTCCCACCATTGATTTACCTCTGGGACAACATCGCTGTAAGAGCGTGCTTTCTCCAAATATTGACTTGCCTCCATCTGGTTTCCCTGTTGAAGAGATAATTTTCCCAGTTGATAATGCCCCAGCATCTGTGAGTACTGATCCTGTTTTTGAATGAGAGTAGTGGCTATATCCTTCGCTTGATCATAAGCTCCTTCTCCCTCATGGGCATAAATTAATCCCAGTAAGCCAAGATGATGATTTTCTGTGGCGTTTAATATTTTTGAAAAGGCGATCCGAGCTGAAGTAATCTCACCTGTTGCGAGCTGCATCCAACCATATGAAAATAAGTAATCTGGATGCTCAGGTGCCAGGGTAAGTGCTTTTTTTAAAGCAGGCATCGCTTGCTTAGGACCATCTAACAGCCACTTATTCCAAGCAATCGCATGCCATAGCCCAGCATCTAATGGTTGACGTTCCAAAAGGAATTGGTAGCAACTAAGCGCATGCTTATAAAACCCAGCTTGTTCTGCCAGCATAGCTAATTCCCATAAGGTTGGCGTATCAAGATTTCGATTCGGGTCGTACATTTTCAGCATTCGCTCTATATCTTTTTGTGGATAATGAGCAAATAACTGACGAACAGCACGTAAATAGAGCACTTGCACTTCCCAATCCTGATCTTGCTCAGCTAATAGCTGTTCGCATATTTTCATTGTTTTTTCCGTGTCTCCCTGCTCCAAATAACAGATGGCCAGGTTGTATCTACTCTCCGTGTACTGAGGACGGACAGATATTGCCATTTCAAACGCCTGTATGGCTTCTAGCCACTTTTGCTCCTGTACATACATGCACCCTAAGGCATTGTAACTGATGGAAACAACTTTAGGGGAAACAGCCGTTCGTGTCAACAATCGAAATTCTTTTAAAGCAAGTTCATAATCACAGCAGTAATATAGGCTATAGGCATAATAAAGGCGTCCGCTTTCCCAGTCAGGCGTCTGTTCTAAGAAAGAAGCAAAGTGTTGTTTAGCTTGCTCATATAGCCGTAGATGATAAAATCCTTCTGCCTTTTCATATAGCTCCTTGTGTTGTTCCATTTGTGGCTGCTCATCCTCAAGAAGTGTAGAGAATTCAAGTGGTTGCTTTGCCCCCGACAGCTTATCATATTCTTTTTTCAAGCTTTCTGTAGCGGAAGCGGGTATATCACTTGTTTGCTTTATCATCCGAATTGCTTCGTTTAGCTTTTCTTCATATTTTAACCACAGATCAATCACCTGGTCACTGCATGTTCGGAGTTGTTTTAGTTGTTGTATCAGGTGTTCCTGCTTTTCTGTAGAAGCCGTTGCCCATTCTTTCTCAATACGATCTACTTTTTGACGTAAGTCCTCAAACCAATCCTCAATAAACACAAAAGCCACCCCCTTTGTCAGAGTGAGTAGTCTCATTGTCTCACAAGTGGGATGGCTCTATGCAAAAATGGCGCTGGTAGTCCTTTCAGCTCTTGTTCTATAAAATAGTAGCGTGGACTTCTTCCGCTAATAATTGAGCGATTTTATTATGCTCGTCCATAATGGCAACCTTAGGCTTATGCTTGCGTGCCTGTTCATCTGTCATCATCGCATAGGCAATGATTATAACCACATCCCCTGGTTGGACAAGCCTTGCTGCTGCTCCATTTAAGCAAATAACGCCACTGCCTGGTTCACCTTCGATAATATAGGTCTCTAAACGCGCACCATTGTTGTTATTTACGATCTGAACCTTCTCATTTGGTAGTAAATCAAGTGCGTCTAAAATTTCTTTATCAATGGTTATGCTACCTACATAATTTAAATTTGCTTCCGTAACGGTAGCACGGTGAATTTTAGCAGTCATCATTGTACGAAACATCCAAATTCGCTCCCTTTTATGTGAATCTTCTACTGTTTACTATCTTTTGTTCACACTTTTAATCCGCGACCGTAAGAATTACGTTATCAATTAAACGGACACGACCAAATTTTACTGCAAGTGCAAATAAAATCCTATCCCCTGTTTTTAGAAATTCGATATCAGTCATTTCAGGATAACGTTTCAATTCTACATAATCTATCTCTGCTAAAGGCTGACTTTGGATGAGATTACGTACTTCGTTACAAATAACGTCTACGTCTCTTTGATGATTCGCAATCATCTGTTCTGCACGAGTCAAGCTTCTGGAGAGAATTAATGCCTGAGAACGCTCTTCCTCTGAAAGGAATACATTTCGCGAGCTCATTGCCAGTCCGTCTTTCTCGCGATGAATAGGGCAAGGGACAATCTCAACAGGTACTTGCAAATCATAAACCATTTGTTCAATAACAGCTACCTGCTGTGCATCTTTTTGGCCAAAGAATGCTTTATGGGGGCCTACAATATTAAAAAGCTTATTGACCACTGTCGCCACTCCATCAAAATGTCCCGGACGCGACAAACCACACAAGGCTTCCGTAATGTTATGGACAGAAATATTTGTCAGCATAGGGCGGGGGTACATTTCCTCTACAGAAGGGGTAAATAAATAATGTACTCCGGCACTCTCTGCCAATTTCTGATCGCGTGCTAAATCTCGCGGGTAAACGGAATAATCTTCATTTGGACCAAATTGTAATGGATTAACAAAAATGCTCATGACCACCACATCTGTTTTGTTTTTTGCCCGCTCTACTAAGCTGAGGTGTCCATCATGCAAGTAACCCATCGTTGGTACAAATCCAATTGTTTTCCCTGCTCTTTTATGCACAGAAAGCGCTTCACGCAGTTCTTTGATGGTGCTAATCGTGATCATACTCGTACCTCTTCTCCATATAATTGCTGAATCGTTTCTTCGGAAGCAGCAAAGGAATGGCGTTGTTCAGGGAATTGTCTGCTTCTTACTTCTATTACATATTGAGAAATCGCTGACTGAATCATGTCACCGATCTGGGCGTATGATTTCACAAATTTAGGCGTTAAATTGGAAGCATAAGAAAGTACATCATGGAACACTAGAACCTGTCCGTCGCATTGCACTCCAGCTCCAATACCAATAACAGGGATTTCCACAGCTTCCGCAACTTTCGCTGTTACTTCTGCTGGTACGCATTCCAAAACAATCCCAAACGCTCCAGCCTCTTCTAATGCCTTTGCATCCGTGATTAATTGCTTTGCAGATTCCAGATCCTTGCCTTGAACTTTATATCCACCTAATTGATGGACAGACTGTGGTGTTAGCCCTAAATGACCCATAACTGGAATTCCAGCCTTTGTGCATCTTTTGACAATAGGAAGAATTTCTTCTCCTCCCTCAATCTTCACGGCTTTTGCATTTCCTTCCTGAATTAACCGGCCTGCATGATGAATGGCTTCTTCAACAGAGCCGTGGCATGTCAAAAAGGGCATGTCCGCTACAACAAAGGCTGTTTTTGCTGCACGTGTAACAGCTTTTGTGTGATGAATCATGTCATCCATGGTAACAGACACTGTAGATTCATAGCCTAGCACTACCATTCCTAACGAATCCCCCACTAGCAGGATGTCTATTCCTGCTTCTTCTGCCAATCTTGCAGAGGGATAATCGTAGGCAGTAAGCATAGTAATTGGCTCTTTGTTTTGCTTCATTTGACGTAGCTTGGACGTCGTTATTGGTTTCTTTTCCTGCACATCAGACACTCCCGTTGTCTCCTACACCCAATACCGTCTTGAATGTATTCCAATGGCATACGTTTGTTGTGCTTTCTACATACCAAAAAACCTCCGCACCGCAGGCGAAGGTTGTGTTTACGCAATAAAGCACGTAATCCATTAGAATTTCTTCCTTCTGTCTCGGTCCATTTAGGCTTAGAGCAGATTTTTGTTTCAGTTGTTTTCCTAGCATACTTCTTAAATGGAAGTGCTATTCCAATAGGATATAGCCTCCAGAAGCAGTATAACAAAATTTCCTAGGTATCGCTATACTCAATATCAGCAGAATATACTTTATGCATGACTCCCTCATCATCGCGCAATAAGAGCACTCCCTCTTCATTTAACCCTGTAGCTTCCCCTTCCAATACGGCTTGCAGAGTACGGACTGTAACGCGACGATGTAAGGACATTGACAATGCTTCCCATGCAACCTTGATTTGACCAAATCCCTCGCTTAGATATGCCAGATAGAGTTGTTCAAATCTACGGCAAAATGCCTGAATGAATTGAGATCTCTTTATTGGCTCACCTGATACTATGCGTAATGAGGTTGCAACCTCTTGCAGAGCCGGATCAAAATCTGACTCTTGATTATTCACATTAACGCCAATCCCAATAATTAAGTAATTGACACGATCAGCCTCTGCATGCAGCTCTGTTAAAATTCCACACACTTTTTTGCCATTTACAAAAATATCATTAGGCCATTTAATTTTAACCGAGATTTGGAACTCTTGGATCGCTTTTGCCATAGCAACCGCTGTTAGCAACGTCATTTGGGGAGCACGCCCAATTGGGATTACTGGACGCAACACTAAGCTCATCCATATTCCTGTCCCTTTTGGTGAATGCCATACCCGACCCAACCGACCTTTACCGCCCGTTTGCTGATCTGCTACCACGAGGGTTCCTTCAGGTGCTCCCTTAGAAGCTAAATCATGAGCTAATGCCTGTGTTGTTGCAACCGTTTCGTAAGCAATTATATTTTTTCCAATACGTTCTGTTTGCATGGCAGACAAAATCTCTTCTGCCGATAATGAATCTGGTGAGGAAACAAGCCGATACCCTGATTTGCGTACCGCTTCAAACTCATACCCCTCCTGACGCAGCTCTTCAATATGTTTCCATACTGCCGCTCGCGTGCAGTTACAAATTTGACTTAAATATTCACCCGAGATAAATTCATGTGGATGATTATGAAAAGCGCGTAATATTTCCTGCTTAATATTCATACGTCTCCTCCGTCATAGCCGCAAAAAATAACAATTCTATACTTTTTTCGTACATCCATCAAACGCTTATGCAGAACCAAACGTCATTTTTTCATTTCATTCGCAGGATGTTCCTTCTCACAACATATAAAATTTTTAGCTGCTATCAGCAAGGCCTCTGATTCGTTGGCAAGTTCTCCAGTTACTGTACGCTCCCAGAGATATTCCAGGGTTTGCTGTATCCAAGGACCTTGTTTTTGATCACTCAGCTTTCTGATTTCTGATCCATCTACCGCTAATTCCTTCAAGGTTTTCACTGCCATCTTATCTAAAGCAGCTTGCAGGGTGATTTTCTTATTTGAGAGATCGTTCCACCACAGGGCATCCAACACTTTTTCCAAGTCATAGCAGCGATCTGGACCATGCTTCATAATCAGTCGTATCCAGTCGACAGTTTGACATTGATCCCATATTGGCTTAAGGAGCATTAGCTGTTGCATAAGAAACGTAATTGTTTCTTCTTCTTTCCGAGACATCTTTAAATATCGGCATAATTCACGTGATTGCTCCCAACTGAAGTCTGCCGCAAAAAGTAACACTACCCATTTATGGATAACGTTCTCTACCGTTTGTAATCTCCATAAATGAATTGTCGATTGATCAAATAATTGTTGTAACAAAGGGATGGATTGAAATATCTTTGTTTGTTTCGCAAATTGGAAGCCTTTATCAGGATGCCTGCTATCAATTAGTTTATTGCATTCTTCGCGGACCCTCTCAACGGCAATATGGATCAGCAATGGAGCGTTATCCCTCATGGCCCTTCTTGTTTCATCCTCAATCTGGAAGCCTAGCTGAGAAGCGAAACGAACTCCCCGAACCAGTCGTAATGCATCCTCCTGAAATCTGCGGCTAGCATCACCCACTGCTCTGATTACATGATCATTTACATCCTCTAGTCCAAAAAAAGGATCAATTAGTTCTTTATTATATTTCATTGCCATTGCATTAATTGTAAAATCACGACGGGCCAAATCCTCGACTACTTCATTTACATATGTGACTTCGCTTGGCCGGCGAAAATCTTCATATACTCCCTCAGTTCGAAAGGTAGTCACTTCAAATAAATAGCCATCCTGCTTAACAGTAACTGTTCCATGCTGCAATCCTGTAGGAATATGGTCGGGGAACAGCTTCATAATGTCTCCTGGATGGGCATTTGTACATATATCTATATCATGAACAGGACGGTGAAGAAGCCAATCACGGACGCAACCACCGACAAAATAAGCCTCGTATCCGTGTTCTTCCAATTTTTTAAGTACCTTTTTCGCCTCTTCTTTCATTTACTCGCCTCCTGTCCTTTCTTGCTACATCCATTTTTTTGTCCTACTTTGCAAAGGGGTGTTAAGATATGCGTATTTTAATAGGAGTTGCTGTGCTTATCTCTCAATTTTTCACTTCATTTCGTAGCAAAGCCTAACCACACGTTAGGCCTTGTCTACGTCAATTGTCTGCCTTTGATGCAAATAAGGTTGCTCTATTATGTAGAGAGTAGTTGCTCATATAGCGATTCATACTGGGAAGTAATATTATCATAGCTAAATTTATCCTGAGAGCGACGCAGTCCTTCTACACGAAAGCTTTCGTACAGCTTTTCGTCCTGTAACAGTTTAAGAGCATACATCGCCATCTGCTTGGTATCGCCAATCTCGCATAGATATCCTGATTCACCATGTGAAACCACTTCTGGCAAGCCTCCAGCGCAGGAAGCAACAACAGGCACACCGCATGCCATCGCTTCTAATGCTACTAATCCAAAGCTCTCTTTTTCGGATGGAAGTAGCATGAGGTCGGCTAATGATATGACCTCTGCTACGTCGTCTTGTTTTCCTAAAAAGAAAACATCGTCACATAGGTTTTCCTCCTGAATCAGTTTCCTGATGTTACACTGCTCAGGGCCTTCACCAATCAGAATTAATTTAGCAGGCATTTCATCACGAACATAGCGGAAAGCTGCTACTACATCCTGGACACGCTTAACCGGACGGAAATTGGAAATGTGCATGACGATTTTTTCCCCGTTAGGTGCGAATTTTGCACGCCACTCAGCTACATCCTTACGCGAATATCTTCGCTTATCTACAAAATTGTAAACAAGCTCGATTTTCTTATCTACCTGAAGAGAATCATGTGTTTCGCGGATTAAATCAGCAGAAACAGCCGTTACCATATCGCTCTTTTCAATTCCAAAGCGAATCATGTCGCGTAAGCTTGGATCATAACCAAGGACCGTGATATCTGTGCCATGTAAGGTAGTGATGATTTTCAAATGATCGCCTACCATTTGCTTGGCTAAATAAGCACACAATGCGTGAGGTACGGCATAATGAACATGCAAAATATCGAGATTCTCATTTTGTGCAACCTGCGCCATCCGATTTGCTAATGTTAAATCATATGGCGGATATTTAAATACATCATATTGATTTACTTCTACTTCATGAAAAAATATATTGGGGTGAAACTTCCCTAAACGAAACGGCATGCCCGCTGTAATAAAATGTACATTATGTCCACGCTCAGCCAACAATTTGCCTAACTCTGTGGCTACCACACCGGAACCGCCCAAGGAAGGATAACACGTAATACCTATATTCATTTTCATTCCTCCCTTTTTTTACACAGGAAATGGCCTGTCATCGGCTGACAGGCACTCGGGCGTCTCCACTGTTACAAGGATGAAAGCACCAAAGGCGTGGCATTCACAAACCCTTCTGCATATTTCACTCCTGCTTGTTGCCCAAATAAACGTTCCCGATACTCTACTAATTCAATGTAGCCATTATTTAACGGAGTGCTTACACTTCCTTCTTCTTGTTCGAATTGGCTTCGATACGACTCTAGCACCTGTATTTTTTGCGGATACAGATCTGTGATATCTACAAAGAAACTAGGGATAGCGGTGCTATTAATGAAGTAATAATAAAAATGCTCAGGACGATAGGCTGGTAATTCGCGTTCGCCTACGAATTTTTTGATTCCTGCCGAAAAAATTGCTTCTTTTACGATCCGGCTTACGCTCTCATGATCAGGGTGCCGATCATGAAAATACGGGGCTAAAACTACTTTAGGTCGCGTTTTTCGAATAAGATCGACCACCTTTTTTATCGCCAATTCACGGTTTGCTTCGAGTCCGCGATCAGGCAATCCAAAATTGTAACGAGCAGTTAATTTCATATGCTCAGAAGCAATGGCTGCCTCCTCTTGACGGCGCACCACTGTCCCATTTGATGAAAGCTCCGCATACGTCATATCAAGGATACCCGCTTTTTTCCCTTGTTGATTGGCTCGCAGCAAGACACCTGCTGCCCCAATCTCCACGTCATCAGGATGAGCACCAATGGCTAATATGTCTAAATGATTCTCTTCCATTAATATTCCCCCTGTTAGATTTCCCGCCAAGACATGTTACCCTGCTCCACAGCTTTTAGCAAGATTTCTGCTGTAGCTAGATTAGTCGCAACTGGTATTCGATGAACATCGCACAATCGTAGTAAAGCCAGAACATCTGGTTCATGTGGTTGAGAAGTGAGTGGGTCACGCAAAAACACGATGACGTCCATTTCGTTCTTGGCAATCATAGCACCAATTTGCTGATCGCCGCCTAATGGTCCTGATAAAAAGCGGGTTACCTGCAATCTCGTATTTTCCATAATGCGCAGCCCTGTAGTCCCTGTCGTAAACAAATGATGCTTTTGTAAAATTCCCTCATAGGCAACAGCCAACTGAACCATCTCTTCTTTTTTCTGATCATGTGCAATCAATGCGATGTTCATGTAAAATCCCCTCTCAGTCACTCATTCTGTCCTTATTTACCACTACTCTTTTGGTATTAATCGATAAGGTGCTCCAGTCCATATACTAACGTCTGTAACGAGACAACTGCCTTAATTGCCATTTGAACGCCTGGCATAAATGATTCACGATTTATGGAGTCATGACGAATGGATAAGGTTTGTCCAATTGCTCCAAATAATACCTCCTGATGTGCTACCATACCAGGCAAACGGACACTATGGATACGGAAGCCGTTATAATCAGCTCCACGTGCTCCATCAAGGATCTCTTTCTCATCTGGATGACCCTGCTGTATCTCATTACGAGCTGTAGCAATCATTTCCGCCGTTTTAATAGCAGTTCCGCTTGGGGCATCTAGTTTTTGATCGTGATGAAGTTCAATAATCTCGACATGCGGCATGTATTTAGCTGCCATGCTAGCGAATTTCATCAATAGGATTGCTCCGATAGCAAAATTAGGGGCGATGATAGCTCCAAGCTCATTGTCTACACATATTTGTTTTACTTCTTCTATCTCTTCAGGACTAAGACCAGTCGTACCTACAACTGGTCTCACACCATGTTTCAGACACAGAAGCATGTTTTGGTAAACCTGTGAAGGTGTAGTAAAATCTACAACGACATCTGGTTTAAAAGCTAGTAGGGCCTCCTCCAAGGAATTAACCATTGGTACGCCCAGTGGCTTACCGCCTAATACTTCCCCCACATCTACACCTGTCAGCTTTGAATCAATCCCTGCAACAAACTCCAGAGAGGGATCTTGTTCAAGCATTTTAACCACTTCGCGCCCCATTCTTCCTTTGGCGCCAGCTACGGCAACGCGAATTTTCTTTTCCATCCTACCCTCTCCTACTCTTCTATTCTGGTCCATCTATCCTTGTCACGAGTATTAAACTTGTGCATAATACGATCGAACGCTTCCTGCAAATCTATTCCAAGAGAATTGGCAAAACACAAGACAATGAAGAAAACATCTCCAAGTTCATCTTCAACGGTTTTTTCTGCTTCAGTTGATTTTTTCGGCTTTTCTCCATAATAATGATTAATTTCGCGAGCTAGCTCTCCTACTTCCTCAGTCATACGAGCCAACATAGCTAATGGAGAAAAATACCCTTCTTTAAACTGAGATATGTACTGATCCACTTCTCCTTGAATTTCTTGCAATGTTTTTTTATTATCCATTTTTTCCTCCCTCATACTAGACCCAAAACCGAGCAAACTATGTAAGCAAGCAAATTAATCAAAAATCCTATTGGCTAAAGTGTATCATAAATAGACAAGGCAAAAAACCTCCTTTATAATGACTCTGATTAGGGTTACAAGCAAGTTTTTCCTACCTGTGTACAGTCAGCATGTTTGCTACCTTTTGATTCACCGGAAAAGGAGAGATTTCCCTTCATGAAATTGCACTTGAAGAACATATTGGCAATTATCCTCGGTTCTATCATCATGGGTTTTGGCATTAACGCTTTTAACATTCCAAACGGATTGGCAGAAGGCGGTATCACAGGGATCAGCATCCTGATCAAGCTAGCCTTTCCAGCTATTGATCAGGGGATTGTGTATCTATTACTCAATCTTCCTTTATTCTTTATTGGATATCGTTTGTTAGGGAAGGTCAGCTTTTTTTACACTGTTGTGGGAACGGTTTCTTTATCTGTGTCTCTTTCAGTATTTGGCATGATTTTAGATTATGAAAAATTGGGCGACACTTTACTTGCCACTTTATTTGCCGGAGTAGCAATCGGCAGCGGCCTTGGTATTATTTTCCGTTATGGTGGAACAACAGGCGGTGTCGATATTATCGCCCGCTTATTAAACAAAATGTTTGGGATCAGTATGGGTCGCACCTTACTCATGGGTGACATTCTGGTAATCGGCGCATCTTTGGTCTACTTATCTGTTCAAAACGCTATGTATACCTTGGTCTGTGTCTATATTGCTGCCCGTGTCATAGACTTTTTCCAGGACGGGGCTTATGCTGGCAAAGCTTTAATGATCGTATCGGAGTACCCTCAAAAAATAGCTCAGGAGATTTTGACCACAGGGCGAGGTGTCACGATTCTAAATGGAAAAGGGGCTTTCTCAGGCATGGAGAAGGAGATCGTTTACTGTGTTGTTAGCAGAAATGAAGTCCCTCGTCTTAAAAACCTTATGAATGAAATTGACCCTCATGCTTTTGTGATCGTTAGCGAGGTTCATGAAGTTTTAGGTGAGGGTTTTACATTTGATGAAAATAAAAAGCCCTTGCGCCAAACATAAATGGCTTTGTTCGTTATATCTTTAGCTTGAATTAACAAGATTTTGGTTGTTCTCATGTATATTTACCAATCTCTTAATCTAATCATCATTAACTTCAAAAAAGACCTGCTCTGAATATGAGTAGGTCTTTTTCATTATGAATTATTCCATTCCGGGTTAAATCCTTCGTTGCTTCATAGCAGAGTACTTTATCCAAGCTACATAGGCTAGTGAAACAGTCACCAAGGTCGATATCCAAACCATCAGACGATATGTTGATTCCGGATTATCCATAAATGATCCCACAGCAGTCTGATCCTCTCCAACAAACGCTTCCTGCATCGTACTACTCAGTTCTCTAATAGAAGAGCGCATTATCTGCCAATCCAGCTTTTGATTTAATAGATGTTTGGCTATTTCTTCATATTTTCGTGTTACCTTATCCATTGCCTGTTCTTTTAATTGGATCGTCATTGCAGGCCGTAGTGCTAAATACAGCTGGTAATTTTCTTCATATTGCGCTCGAAGGGTTTCGGTATCTCGCTCGACTGCGGCTTGCAATAGGTTCTGCATCTGCTTTGAGTAGGAATTATAATAAGTGCGCCACATAGGGCTCCTTTGATGGCTCAGTGCATCTACAGCTACTCTCACCTGTGTCGCATGCCACAACAACCGATTCTCTGTCGTTTTTGGATTTGTATAAGCTTTTTTGGCTGATAAAATGGACTGTGTTACAGCATTAAGACTCTCAATCCGTAAAGATATAGGAAGGGTTTCATTGGGAAATTGAGAAGCTAGCCTCTCTATTTTAAGTTTTGCTGTGTCATAATCTCCTTTTTCAGTAGCTCGTAGCATTTCCCCTGCCACCTTATCTAAATCAGCCAAATGTTTTTCTTCTGGCGGTTGGTTCATTTTTGTCACAAAGTAACTAATCGGCATGGATAATAGAAATCCCATCACCAATAAGAGCAGCAGCATTTTGATGTTTTTTGGCACAAAAAAACCTCCTTTCCCATAGTACAGACTATGGAATGGAGGACAAGATTAGACCTGATTTTTATTCGCTCGTGTATGTAAATAATAAATAGTCGCAATGGAAAGCAAGCTTAAGACAACCGTACACAAGCCCACGATACCGGTATATGGAACCAGTGGTGTTGGTAGGTACGGGTGAATTTCCATTACATAATCGAGAAAATCGTTATTTAACACCCAAAGCGCTGCTATTCCAAGACCCAACCACGTTATTTGATAGTAGCGAGCATATAGCATTGACTCTACTGCCATGCCCAAATGGGACGCTAACAGCATCAAATCCTGCCAACGAACCTCGTTGCCAAGAGACCATCCTGCAATAATAACTCCAACTGCCCACATTCCGTACTTAAAGTTCGTAACTGATGCTACCGCTTCCAATATTGGAACATTTCGCCCCAATATATACATAAAGATCACTAGAGTAAATAGTCCGCTCCCAGTAGGGCTATCTGGGACAAATAACAGCAAATAGGGCGCATTATAGGCAGCTACATCTGCAAGTTGGTCCTTATACCAGTAAAAACCGTAGATTGTCCCGAAAAAGTTAATGAAGAACAATGTCCAGAGAAACCACGATTTTTTCAATGATCCTAGAAACCAGAGCCACATCAATTTCATTTCCTTACGTCACCCCTATTAGCTGTAAAAAGATACCTCTCTAGTTTACATGTACCAACTTACATCTGCAACCGATGTACACACGTTTGTAAGAATTGTGTTACAGTTGCGTGTCGAACTGTCTATTATGCACGGTATCCAAAAATAGGAAAAGCTGGCCGAGGACATCAGCCAGCTTTCGTTCTTTGCTATTTCAAACTCGCTAGGTAATCTACCAGTTTTTTCAGATCCTCATCTGATCCTTTAAACATACCACCTGGCATGGCACCTTTTCCTTCGACAATGGTTTTGTGGATATCTTCAGTGCTCAGGGTTGAACCAATTTTTTGCAGATTAGGTCCCATACCGCCTTCAAGATTTCCACCATGACACCCAATACAAGACTGATTTGCTGCCCACAACGGGTCAGCTTTAAAGCTTGGATCAGCCTTTGCTGCAGCAGCCGGAGCTCCGCCGCCGCCGCTACCGCCACCCAGCTTAGCTAACTGTTTTTCATGCTCGTCATGAGCTGCCCAAGTCAAGAAGAAGATGGAGAACAGGGACAGTAGCATAAGTCCAGTTGCAATAGGACGACGAATTGGACGTCTATCTTTACCTGTATCCAGGAATGGCGCTAGAATCATAGCACCAAAAGCAATGCCCGGAATACCGATTACGCCAAGCAGTACGTGATCGCCTGCTGCCCATGGATACTTCAATAATTGGTACAGGAACAAGAAATACCAGTCCGGTACTGGAATAAAAGAAGTATCATTTGGGTCAGCCTTTGCCGTTAGTGGCGATTCATGTGAAACCGTTAACACCAAGAAACCAAGCAAACAAACCGCAGCAACCATCCACTCTTTTAATAGAAAGTTTGGCCAAAACGGTTCAGTGGTTCCTGGATAGTCAGAATACGAAGGTGACACATTTGGCATGCGCTTCGCTGAGATCCGAGAGTCTCCAACGAAGGTAGCATTTTTATCTTGTTTTGCCATGCTAATTCCTCCTATTGTTGAAGACTAGTTTTATAGAGGTCCAGAAATACCTTGTACACGAATCATAATAAAATGAGCACCCAATAATCCCAACAAGCCAGCTGGCAAGAAGAATACATGGATAGCGAAGAAACGAGTAAGCGTTTGCGCACCTACAATTTCCCCACCGGTTAACAAAGTTTTCGCATAAGGTCCAATTATCGGAATTGAGTCTGCGATTTGAAGCCCTACTTTTGTAGCAAAGTACGCTGTGTTATCCCAAGGTAAAAGATAACCAGTAAAGCCTAGTCCAAGCATAACGAAGAAAATTAACATCCCTACAATCCAGTTTAATTCGCGCGGTTTTTTATAAGATCCTGTGAAGAAGACACGTAAGGTATGTAGGAACATCATGACGATTACTAAACTTGCGCCCCAATGATGCATACCGCGAACGATTACACCAAAAGCAACTTCAGTTTGTAAGTATTTTACGGACTCATAAGCATTAATGATGTCTGGAACATAATACATGGTCAAAAACATTCCAGATAAAATCTGAATTACAGTAATAAAAAAAGTAAGGCCCCCAAAACAGTAAACGAACGCTGAAAAGTGATGTGCGGGATTTACGTGTTCAGGTACTTCATGGTCAGCCAGATCACGCCACATAGGAGTGATATTTAGGCGTTCGTCCACCCAATCATACATTTTTTGTATCATTTTATCCGCTCACCCCTGGACGTGGATTTGGTACAATTTTACCTAAGTAAACTTTACCATCTTTAATTTCTACTTCGTACTCATCAAGCGATTGAGTTGGCGGAGTATTCAGAATGTGCTCTCCATTAATTGCATACCTACCAAAGTGACATGGGCAAAAGTACTCGTTTTTAAAATCTTCACTTGAATTCCAGCTCACGGTACAGCCCAAGTGCTTACAGATAGGCGACAATGCCAAAAGCTTGCCATCTTCTAGCTTACGAATCCAGGCAGACATTGTTGTTTCTGATTCATACCAGCCGTCTTTCGTATGAAGAGTAAAGTTCACGTTCTTTGGTTCCGGCCCAAAATCGCTTACATTTCCAACCGCAACTTTATCTCCAGCAGCCGAAGCTTTCAGCACAGGATCAATGGCAAAGCGAATCATTGGTGTGATCATACCTGCAGCCAAGAAACCACCAGTTCCCATGAGCGCATAGTTTAGAAACGTACGTCTGGAAATTTCTTTTTTGCTCATCTATTTCCCTCCTTATCCTGTTAGATTTCTTTCAGATTTCGACTACATGCATATAGGAAACACTAGGTCAAGACCAATAATAGCTAACCCCTCAAGTAATGTCAATAATATGACTCTTTGGAGTTACCATTGCTTTGCGAAAATACTGATAATGTTAAGATTTTGTCAAAAATTCAACACAATTCAGGCAAATTAGGCTCAAAAAGGAAGAGTTATCCAAAAACCCTTATCATTTCGTCTCTTTTTCACCCTGTTATTGGAAAGAAAGGGATTACTCATCCAGAATCAGTCTTATCTGGCGAAAAGTAAATTCCCTTTCTCACATTTCTATAAATTAGTCTGTTTTTTATGTTTTTGCCAAATTTGCAAAATCTCTTGATATAAAACATCACATGTAATTTGAAAGCGAATCTCTGACTCCAAATCTTCATCACTGATCGTCAAAAACTCCGCATGAGTTTCTAAATCCTGATATTGCGGTATATAAACATCTATTCCGGAAAAACGTAAAATAAAATTGTAATCAAATTCATTGGGCAATTGAATCTCGTTGGCTCCTGCAGCGTCCTCTTTTATCTGATACATGAGGGGAAACAACACGATTCTTCCCTTCAATCGTTGTTCCACAGCCATAGCCAGACTAGAGAGGTAACCCATACGTGTAGCATTTGTCGCGATTGATAGCTTCTTGTCAAATATGTAATGCGGTAAAATTGCTGAATCATAATAAGGTCTAACTGCCTCGAATCCTTGCAGTTCTTCTACATTCCATTGCATAGTGCGTACCGCCTCTCCCCGTTATATTAAGCTAAAACGAGGAAAAACGCCCGCTTACAAGCGAGCTCCTCATTTTTTAACCTGTTTCAGTTATCTCATATGTTAGTAATTCTTTCAATTCATTTGTCAGCATCAGAAACTTTTCCTTATTTTTTACAGCCAATGCTTCATCAATCTCTTTATATAGTGTGCGCTTGCGAAATTGTCGCACCTGCTGATCAATCATGATCTCCGATAGCAATCCCGACATAAAACCATTGCCCAAGTACTTGGACTGTTCCATGACTAGTCCCTCATTTCATTAATATGGTGGTATCGACAAAACCGTTATAATCTCGCAGCCAAACCTCGCAAACGTCCGTTCTTTCATAAACCCACTCGCCTGCTCTCGATTGCCCTACCTTTAGCAATCCAACATGAACCATCATTTTTAAAATACGGTTGGATAGGATTTCCTCTCGTTTGTCATAATAAAAAGACTTCATCCAAGGCAGTAGCAAATCGGATAGCTGTTGGGAGGAGTACCATTGATTAGAAGTTAGCATCGCTATCAACTGAACTAACAAGGGAAGATTAGGAATCGCTCGTTTATATAAACGAAACCAAAAACGGATGCATTCATTGTGAGTTTGCTGGCTAATTCCTTGTTGGAGAACCTCTAAACCAATCGGTGTGATAAAAACGTGCTTCCCATCCTCAGCAATCCAACCTTTATGATAACAAAAATCATAAAGCAGCGAGAATCGGTCTGGATATAGGTCAAAATGCAATCCATAACCAAATCGCCATTTCTGTGGAGCAAGCGGTTCCTCTTTTACGCTTAAAAAATGAAATAGCTGTACTTGAAAGCGTCTGTACATGCCTCCATCCTGAGTAAGAGGTACAGGCTCATTTTGCAGGAAACGGAGCAAAATCAGCATATCATCTAATAAAGCCGTTCCTTCATCACGATAAGCACTAGGGACCTCATTCTGGACTTTTATTCCAGGCAGTTGCTGTATCCATGTCTGTACATACAGCTCACGAATATCGACTGGGATTTCAAACTGTCCTTGAAGCCTGCCCTTCGCCGGAAAAATCCAACCTCGTTTTAAGGCAAACGCTACTTTTTTACGCGCCTCTTCCTTCTTTTCCTCACACTCCTCTACTTGTGCAATTGCTGCTTTTGCCAGTAAATCCTCGAGTGTATACCGCTCGCGTTTATCCAGAAATAACAGCAGCAGGAAGTGCAGATCAGCCGAAGAAAGCTGCTCTAGCTCTGCACGTATTGTCTTTTGATGTCGCAGCCCGGTCATTAAGGTAGTGACCAACTCGTTTTTCGAATGCGGATCGCACTGATAACCATAATGTCTCGCAATCTGATGTAATTGGGTAATATCAGCGTAAACGAGTACTTCAGCTAATTTCATTGCGCATCCCTTCTTACTTTGCAGATTTACTTCCATTGTTGCCCAGTTCATTCTAGGATTAAACCTGCTCCAAACATTTTGATAAAGAAAACCTTAAACACAGATCAAATTATTATTTGAAAGCAAATGAGCCTATTTGGTAATGCGACAAATAAAAAAAGCACAGCTTTCACTGTGCTTTGCAAATGGCATGGGAAGTAGAGAACTGCTCATGAAAATCCAATCAGACAGCTTGATTACCTTCACACTCAACCTGCTGATTTATTCTTCGTTTGTCTCCTCCTGTAAATCCCATTGCTCCAATAGCTTCTGATATTCTTTTGATTCCTCATAACGGCCAGCCTGCATTAATAGAGCTGTTAAACGGCGGATATGTTCTACATCAAAACCAGAAAGATCTACATACTTTTTCAGCGCATCAATCGCTGCTTCTGTCTTTCCTTGGGATAACAAAATATCGCTATACAACGGATAGGCGATTACATATTCTTCATCAATCGCAATCAAGAGCTGAATATAGCGCTCTGCTTCTTCCCATTTGTCGGTATAGAAAGACATCAAAGCACAGCCGTATACAACCTCTGGTAATTGCTCGTACTGCACTGCCTTGGTATAGAGTTGATAGGCTTCTTCAAATTGACCCTGCTGAGCAAATGTACGTGCTTTTAATACAAGCGCATGGAACGTGGTTTCAGAAATCTCATCTAACAGGTTTATGGCTTCCTGCACCTCGCCTGTTTTCATATACATCTCGCTTAAAGCCGCTCGTAATTCTTCATTATCTGGATCACGTTCATGAGCAATTTTTAAATACTTTACAGCTACCTCTTCTAAATCCTGCATAGCATACAAGTCAGCCAATAGGAGATACAATTGAATCTCATCATAGCCTTCTTCTTTAAGCGCGTACAGATATTCATGGGCAGCATCGTAGTCTGCTTCGTCTAATGCAATCTCCGCAGCCATAATTTTGGCTTCCTGATTCATCTCTTTTGGTATAGTGGGATTTGCTAGCAAATCTTGAATGATCTTAATTGCTTCCTGATTATGTCCAAGTCCACACCAAACATCTGCCAAACAGAACATTACTTCAGGAATTTCTTTGCCGTGTTCACCTATTTTATGTAAAACTTGCAATCCAAGTTCCATTTCATCATTTTCGATTTTATTAACAGCTTCCTCAATGATACGCAGCCATTTTTTTGGCATGCGAAACACCCCATTTCTATAACTAAGCGATAAAAGACCGTCAAATTGACGGTCCTCTTCCTTTATTTTATATGATTTTAAGCTCTTGTAAACCAGCTCATAGTCAAAACCGTAATTAAAATCCCAAAAAAGCTTAAAATGACACTATAATTCGGCTTATTCGACGAGGGTTCCATATCAGAGGTAATCACATTAACACGCATCTCTTTTTGTTGTTTTATTAACGGAGCAGCTGTTTCACCGCCGGAATCAATTGTTTGCACTGCCACATCTTGATCTGTTTCAGAGGCTGTACTAACCTCAGATTTGACATTATCTGAGGACAGAGCTTCTGCTTTTGCAGTGTAAGGTACAAACGAATTAAGATTGTCATCTGAATTATGATAAAGAGTGAAAGAACATATCATTAAAAGTATCATGGCAACACTAAGTCCAATACGCCGCATACGCACGGTTAATGTAAACACCTTTTTCCCAATAGGAATGGCCCATTTCTCTTCCGATAAAATGCGTGCCATGACAGCATCTACAATCGAAGTGGCAGGTGGATCAGCTATGTAGTCATCTTTATGCATTTGTATGAATTTGTCGCTATCTAGTAATACATCATATTTTGAATGACAGGAGTCACAACAGGCCAGATGGTTCTGAAGCCTGCGCTCCGATAACTCTGGCAAATCACCCTGTGCATAGTCATGTAACATTTCTTGTGCTTCATCGCACCTCATCGCTTACTCATCCCTTCGGCTTCTTCCAATTGAGAATCGATAAAATAGGATTCCAATTGTAATTTAATGCTTTGTCGAGCCCGAAATAAAAGAGATTTAACCGAACTAACCGTAAGATCGAGGATTTTAGCAATTTCATTGTAATCCAGTTGCTCATACTCACGTAAAATAAGCGCCGACCGTTGTTTTTCAGGAAGATTATTAATCGCTTGTCTCACCAGATCCTCACGCTCTGTTTGCAACAATTGTTGTTCAGGGAGCCGTTCAAAGGAAATGCTCGGAACCTGAACACTGTCTTCCAAATAGACGTCAGCGTTACGGCTTTTACGCAACTCACTCAAAACTGTGTTGCGAGCAATGGTATACAGCCATGTTGAAAATGTAGCTTCCACATCTCGGAAAGAATGAAGGCTTTTATACGCTTTATAAAAGGTTTCTTGACAAATGTCCTCGGCTATATGCTCCAGATGAGCTTGGCGCAGCATATGAGCAACAAAGGTCAAGATTTTCCTTTCATACCGACGTATCAGCTCGGCATAACTCTCAATATTGCCCTCTTTTATTTCGCGAATTAACTGGGAATCGGTCATTGACTAGGTTTACCTCCTAAGCGATTCCAAACTCCCCAGTGACCCATGCACTAAATTAGACCACGCAGATCACCAAAAGTTGCGGAAAAGGCATAAACTTTTTCAGCGATGAAGAATCTGCCTTCAGGAAAAGCGTAGCCCTTCTGAAGGAACACGTTCTACAACTCACCATTTCATATGCAAAAGTAGCCTACGTAGAGTAACTAAGAAGAAAAACAGGGGACTTCATCATAGTAAGAACAGTATGAAAAAACCCCATGACGGGGTTACATCGCGTAGTTATATGGCCGTAATGACCTCAGATGTTTTCCTGCACCAATTGTCGAATGATGCGTACCGTTCTGATAAATAAAGACGCCTTTCGACATAACTCTCACAGGATTACATACTTCGCTAAGAATGAGCATAGTGGAAATAGAATGATTTGTCAACCATTTGTCTTTTTTTAGGAATAATAAATCAGCATCTGCACCTGGTAACAAGCTTCCTTTAATCGGATAGCAGCCAGCCAGCTTTGCAACGTTCGTCGAAGCTAGTCGCACTGTTAAGGACAGGATTCGTTCTGCTTGTCCACGCGCCCAAAATTGTGATGGAACGGTTAACTCCTTGATTGAAGCATATAGAGAATGGTGCGAATACCAATTTCTTAAGTGCTTCAAGATCCATCCATGCTCTTTCTGTTTCTCTTCAAGTTTCCCAACCGGCTGGAGATGATAAAAAGAAATCGCTTCTTTTATTACGTCTTTTATTTGATTTTCATTTATGCAGGTGCGTATTTTTCCATAATGGCAATATTGCAACCATGCTTCTATGATAGTCTGACGATCTTCTCGGGAAATGGTTTCACCTAAAATGTGCAAATGCAATGACACTTGCTCCTGCAGTAGGAGCGGATATAGGCTACTCCAGTTAATTCGGTGCACTTCTTCTACTGTGCACACTACAATTTGGATGAGACGAAATCCTTGTTTTATGAATTGCCGAATCCGATGGTAATGGCACTCAGAAGCCATGATTTCGATTCGAACTGCATAATCAAGCGGACTATTGTAATGGGGAGTTAGCTGGTACATGCATTGTGACTCATCCATCCATTTGTCTATCTTAATTGTATCAATAAATGTTGTAATTCCTTGTTCGACTAGCATTTGGATCTGTTGAACATACGATTGGGCAGGACGATAATTGAGTGAATTTGCTTTCATTACCTGTAAAAATCCAGGCAAAACATAATAATCGGAAGCATCAATTTCTAATCTAGCTTGTCCACTACTCCATTCTCTACGCAATGTATCTGGATGAGTGCGCACAATTTTACCGTTTTGAATCCAAATATCCTCTTGTTTCACCGCATGCTGTGTAACAACTGAAGCATTACGAATTATCGTGAGAAGCCCATCCATGCTCGTCCTCCTCTTGATCTTTTCGTTAGTAAAGTAAGATTATCTTTACTACGAGCATATGTGAAAATTCCTTGATTATTCCCAAGATTTTAGGATTCAGACAATTCGATTCAAAAAAAAACCGTCGATCGAATGAAAGCGCATTCAATCAACGGTAGCACACTTGTGCAAAATATTTGGATAGGAGTGGAGAGAAACCATACTGTACTTCTAATTATACCCAGATTTAGTAACTTGTCAAACTATTTTTATCGTGAGTATATTTTTGAAAAGTACGTATTTTATAAAGAAATAAAAACCCCAGCAAGGAGATTTTTACTTACAAAATTCTTTCCATTGCTGGGGTTTATTTCTTTATCGTGTAGCATCAAAAGTGATACTCCCTAGATCAGTTGATACCTGAATCGGAAAGGTCCCATCTCCCAATGTTTTGACCGTCTTGACACTTGCTCCGCTACGTTCAACTTCTAACTCATTCCCTGTAATACTTCCCAATTTGGTACTTGCTGTTAATGTCACCTGACTCTTTTTGGGGATATGTATCATAACAGCCCCTAGATCAGAGTGCAGTTGCCACGGCCCATTAAGAACTACATCACTTGAAACATTAATTTTACCGGCATCATTTCCTACATCCAGCGTTCCTTGCACTGATCCGCTCACCGTAATCATTCCTACTTTTGAACGGAGTGTTGCATTCGAAATGTTTGTCGCATCAATAGCACCTGCGTTCGAACTAACATTTAGCTGTTCGGCAATATCAGAAACTGTAACCTTGCCTGCATCTGATGTCACATCAGCTTTTCTTACCTTCTTAATGTCTGTTACACCTGCTTGTACCTCAGAGATAATCGCCGTATTTTCAGGTACCATCACATATAAGGTTAAATCTCTAGCTTTATTGTAGTTATCGCTGATCTCTATACTGGTTTCTTGCCCTTGTTCTATACTTACTTCTATATCCTGGGCTCTTTGCTGGGCTTCTTGCTTCGAATCAGCTTTCACATTCCCATCCACACGAATATGAAAACGGCCATCCGCCGCACCCTCTACCATAACCTTGCCAAAATCATTTGTAAGCCGAAGCGTTTGCATATCAGCCACTTCCAAATCCTTTTCCATGACGGTAACAAATTGCACAGGTCCCTTATAAAGCCGATTCGTTACCAGCTCCATAATGTTTCCATTAGAGAAAGCCTGGTAAACGTTTGCCCCCATAAGAATCACAACTATTAGGATCAAGCTGCTAGCATCTAGTTTCCAGCCTGAACTATTCTCAGATGTTTGGAATAATTGACGTAAAATTAATTCTACTCCAATGATAATGAGGAGCAACGGCCAAAACTTTAAGACTGTTGCTAAAACGTTCGTATAAAAAAGTTGATCCACTAAAATACCAATCCCTATAGCTAAAACAGTTATGGCTAACTGCCAAGGACCTATCCGCTTTTGACGAGATCGGTGGGAATCTAAAGATGATTGTTTATCTTTCGGCTGACGCATGAACTTCTCCTCTCTAAACTACATCCGTTTGTACGTTGGGTTAATTGTAGCATAACACATTTGATATCGGCTCAGTCCTTGGACGTATCTTCGACTAAGACCCCCGATTGTTTCCTATAAATTTAGCAATAAACAAAAAATAGCTCCTACCAATGATGATAGAAGCTATCCCTACTAAGCGCTGATAAAATCAAAGCTTTATTTCATTAAGTTCTCTGCAACTTACCGCTGACAAATGGAAGCAAGTAAGGTAGCAAAGCCAGGAAACGATACGTCGATTGCTTCAGCTTGCCGAACAATCGTTTCACCTTGTGATGCCAATCCAGCAATAGCCATTGCCATACCGATACGATGGTCACCCATACTGTCGATATCCGCACCTTGTAAGCCGCATTCTCCCGTAATGATCATACCATCATCAGTCGGTTGAACCTTAGCACCAAATTTCCCCAGCTGGCTTGCCACGGTTGCAATTCGATCTGTCTCCTTCACTTTTAATTCTCCAGCATCCCGGATAATCGTTTCTCCTACGGCTTGTGTAGCCATGACGGCAATCACAGGAATTTCATCTATTAAACGCGGAATCAGATCACCTTCAATAACGGTTCCATGCAATTTTGCATGAGCTACATAGATATCTGCTACCGGTTCCTCGTTCACTACTCGTTCATTGCGTAATTCGATAGTCCCCCCCATCGCACGGACTACATCAAGTATTCCAGTACGTGTTGGGTTAATTCCCACGTTTTTAATCAGAAGCTCGCTTTCTGGCAGCATCATAACAGCCGCAATTAAGAAAGCGGCAGATGAAATGTCTCCAGGTACACTAATCTCTCTACCAATCAGTTTTTGCCCACCTTGCACGCTGACACTTTTTCCAGATTGGGTTACTTGGATACCAAATGCCCGCAACATTCGTTCGGTATGATCGCGTGATACGCTTGGTTCTTCAACAGTTGTGGTTCCTTCAGCTTGCAAGCCAGCTAAGAGAATGGCAGACTTAATTTGCGCGCTCGCCACTGGCGAAGTATAGGTTATACCTGTCAAATCGCCTCCACGTATGGATAACGGGGTGAACTCACCATTTTTTCGGCCATCTATCTTGGCGCCCATTTCACGCAAAGGCCCTACTACTCGTCGCATCGGACGTTTCGCAATAGATTCATCCCCTTCTACGACACAATGAAATGGTTGCGTAGCTAAAATACCACTCATTAAACGGATAGTGGTACCCGAGTTGCCTACATCAAGCTTTTGATCCGGTTCCTGCAATCCGAACCAGCCTTTCCCATGAACCGTTACACGCTCACCTTCTCGCTCTATTACGACACCCATACGGGAAAAACAATCAATCGTGCTCAAGCAATCTGCTCCTTGTAAAAAACCACTTATATGTGTGATTCCCTCTGCCAGTGCCCCAAACATGACAGCCCGATGCGAAATCGACTTATCTCCAGGTACTTGTGTTTCACCCTGTATTCTCTTAGCTGGTTGAATGGTTAACATGACTTTACTCCTCTCTTTATTTCCCTCTTTTAGTCTCTACCATACACATTGTAATCAAAATACCGAAGGAGTTCTATCCCTTTTGCCAGCTCTGTTTCATTGCGAAAGCTGATTCGCAGCGCGCCATATTCGTCTTCGCGTGTTTCTCTGATTTGTATGTTCGTAATACTAATTTCCTTACTTCCTAGTAAAGTGGTAATTCTGCCAATCTCACCTGGATGGTCAGGAATATCAATGTATAAATCATGTAGGGCTGGAATAGCCCCTTGACGCCGTTCCGGTATAGAATCACGGAATTCACGGGCATCTTGGAAAAACGATTCAATCTCGTTTGCATCATCCTGCTCCAGCGCATGGATAATCGCAGTAAAATCCTTCTGCCAATCGCGAGCGATCTGTAACAAATATGTCTTATTGCTTAATAAAACATCTCTCCACAGTTTAGGATTGCTTGATGCAATACGAGTGATATCACGAAATCCGCCCGCTGCTAATCGATGATACCACGGTTTTTGCGTGTTGTATTTTGATACTTGATTGACTAATAGAGCAGCGATCAAATGAGGAAAATGACTGATTGCCCCAACGATTTCATCATGCTCGTCAGGCTGCAGAACAATGACCTTTGCACGTAACGGCTCAAGTACTTCCTGCAATAACTCTACTTGCTCAAAAGGTGTCTCTTCATCTGGTGTAAGCACATAAAAAGCATTTTCAAACAAACGTTCATTTCCTGCTTCTACTCCTGATTTATGAGATCCTGCCATGGGATGACCCCCGATAAACGTAACACCTTTCTGACGTAAAATGCGTGCACTTTGTACTACCTGATATTTAGTGCTCCCTACATCCGTAATAATCGTTCCTTCTTTTAAACGCAATTGAGCTAGTGATCGCATGAGATGATGGATTTGCTCTACGGGAGCTGCAATAAATATAATATCCGCTTCCTTCACAGCAAGTTGCAGGTCTGTGCTTCCAGAATGGATAACTCCTTTATCTATCGCCTTGTCCAATTGTTCCTGGTGCAAATCAAACCCGACAATTCTGTTGAGAGGGTTCTGACGCAGCGCAAGTCCAATGGAAGCTCCTATTAATCCTACTCCCAGAATGGCAATTGTTCTATTCATATTCTTCGCTCCACTCCAAAGAATCTCTCTATTTTTTCGTTTTACCTGTCCTCCTATTTTGCATGGGAACAAAGGAGTACAATAGATAGTAGAAAAAGCCGGTGTTGACCGGCCTGCTCCACTACTTATCTTACTATTTTTGCCCTCTTTTTTTATTTCGTTATTTTTTTACAGCTTCGGTCACTAGACTTTCCAAAGCTGCTAACAGCTTATCGTTTTGCTCGCTATTTCCAATCGTGACACGCAGATAACCGGGATGACCGAGCGCATTGCCTGAACGAGTGATAATCCCTTTTTTCAACAAGTATTGGAAGGCCTCGTCAGAATCTCTCTTTACCTCCAGTAAAACAAAGTTGGTTTGAGAAGGGAAATAGTGTAGTCCTAGTTCATCACATTTGTCTGTGATACGCTTCATCTGCTGACGATTTTTCCGGCTACATTGTGTCACAAATTCCTGATCTGAAATCGCTGCACGTGCTGCGACTTGCGAAAGTGAACCTGTATTGAACGGTCCACGCACATGATTAAGATGTGAGACGACATCTGGATTAGCTATACCATACCCGATACGCAGGGCCGCCAATCCATAGATTTTCGAGAATGTACGTAAAATAATGATATTTTTAAATTTATCAAGGAGCGGTATGGTTTGAGGGTAATGTTCATCCACCACATATTCGTAATAAGCTTCGTCCAGCGCAACTAATACGTTAGCTGGTACCTTTTCTAAAAAAGCGAGCAGTTCATCAGATGTATTCATAGTTCCGGATGGATTGTTAGGGTTGCATACCCAAATCACTCGAGTCTGTTCATTGATGGCAGCTACCATCGCCTCTAAATCATGGACGCCATCCTTTAGTGGGATTTCGAGTAAATCAGCACCCTCTACCGTCACATTAGATCTGTATTGAGAAAATGTCGGGGTAGCCATTACGCTATTGGTCCCCTTCTCCAGATAAGCACGGGAGATCATTAGTACAATTTCGTCAGAACCATTGCCGAAAATCAATTGTTCAGGCTGTACGTTTAAAAATTCTGCAAGTTCCCATCGCAGTTGCATACCTGCACCATCTGGATAGATAGCCAGATCATTCATAGCAGCGAGCATCGCTTCTTTTACGACTGGGGAATAACCGTACGGATTTTCATTAGAAGCTAATTTAATTACTTCTGTAAGCCCTAATTCGCGCTTTACGTCGTCGATAGGTTTTCCAGGTTTGTACACCGGAACATTTAAAATTCGCTCTTTTGGTAGCACTTGTCCTCACCCCATGCTTTTTTGTTTCTGTTATTTTAACTCATTGGATAAGGATTTTACAAACTTTTTCACACGTTCTAATCCGCTGTTTCGCATCTCCTCACTAGAGAGGGCCTCTAGATTTTTCTCCACCTCACTGACAATTGCGCTTCCCACAATCACAGCATCAGCATAACCCGCAACAGCGCGAACTTGTTCAGGAGAAGAAATCCCAAATCCTACCGCAACAGGTATACTGCTATTTTCACGGGCAGTTCTAATTAAATCATCTAATTCAAGCGGAAGATTGTCTCTAACCCCTGTAACCCCCAAAGACGAAACGCAATATAAAAACCCGTCTGCTTCTTTGCCGATCATCGCGATTCTCTCCTGTGATGTTGGCGCAATTAATTGAATCAAATGTATTGCATTTTTCTTTGCCGTTTCACGCGCCTCCCCACTCTCTTCAAACGGCAAATCCGGGATAATGGCCCCGTCAAGTCCATATGTCCGTAAATCAGCAAAAAAACGTTCCACACCATATTGCATGACTGGATTACAATATGTAAAGATCACCAGCGGAATGCTTACCCCTGATGCACGTAGCCGTTCTCCTAATCGAATAGCGTCTTTTAATTTCACGCCCTGAGCTAAGGCACGCTGTGAAGCTCGTTGAATAATCGGCCCATCCGCCAAAGGATCAGAATAGGGTACCCCAAGCTCTATGACATCGGCTCCTGCTTCAATAAGCTTGTGAACCAGTTCATAGGTTACATCTAAAGAAGGATCTCCTACCGTAATGAAAGGAATGAATCGTTTTACTGTCCGATCAGCAAACAACTCTTCCATTCTTGTCATGGTATGTTGCATGTTAATTCTCCTCCTTGTTCAGATGGTTTTGCAAGGTATGAACGTCTTTATCACCACGTCCAGAAAGGCATACAGCGATGATTTGATCGGAGCTCATTCCCGGAGCGCGCTTTATAACCTCCGCTATAGCATGAGAGCTTTCTAAGGCTGGCAGTATCCCTTCTAATTTCGTAAGCAATTGGCAAGCATCCAAAGCTTCCTGATCAGTAATTGCCACATACTCCACTCTGCCGCAGTCTTTCAAATAGGAATGCTCGGGGCCAACACCTGGGTAATCAAGTCCAGCCGAAATGGAATGAGCTTCCTGCACCTGCCCATCATCATCCTGCAACAGATATGTAAGAGAGCCATGAATAATACCAGGACGTCCTGTTGTTAATGTTGCCGCATGCTTGTCTGTATCCACGCCTTCTCCTGCTGCTTCTACTGCAGTCAATCTCACCTGATCCCCCACAAATGGATAGAAGAAGCCAATGGCATTGCTACCTCCTCCAACGCATGCGATAAGTTCATCAGGTAAGCGCCCAAGCTGCTCCAGAGATTGGGCTCGTGTCTCTGTTCCAATAATTTTTTGGAACTCCCGCACCATATAGGGATACGGATGAGGTCCCATCGCCGAACCAATTACATAGTAGGTTTCTTCCACATTACTCACCCAATAACGAATGGCTTCATTGGTAGCATCCTTTAACGTGGCTGTTCCTGATGATACTGGAATAACCTCTGCTCCTAAAAGCTTCATCCGAAAGACATTTAACTCCTGGCGTTTAATATCCTCTGCTCCCATGAAAACCTTGCAAGAAAGTCCAAGACGTGCAGCTACAGTCGCACTCGCTACCCCATGCTGGCCAGCTCCTGTTTCGGCAATAATAGCTTGTTTACCCATTCGTTTAGCCAGTAACGCTTGCGCCAAGGCATTATTTAATTTGTGAGCGCCTGTGTGATTTAAATCTTCTCGTTTTAAGTAAATGTGAGCCCCTCCCAGATGCTCGCTCAGACGTTCAGCATGATAAAAGGGAGTCGGCCTGCCCGAGTAAAAGCGAAGAAATTGATTTAATTCTGCATGAAAGGTCTCATCCTCCAACGCTTCCACTAAGCTTTTCTCCAATTCGATTAAAGCCTTCATTAAGGTTTCGGGAACAAATCTGCCCCCATATTCACCAAATCTACCTGATCGTAGGACAGACTCATCTCGTACATTCGTAGCTTGTGCCATGCTGCTTCACCCTTTCCGCTAATATTGTTATTTTGTAAGCATCCTTTTCACCATTGGTCTCTACACCACTGGAAAGATCAATTAAGGCTGGTGCATATTTGTTAAGCAAAGTCTCTACATTCTCTATTGAAATACCACCAGCAATGATTGCTTGTAGGGGTGCTGCAATTCGTTGCAAATCGGGAATGTGGGCCCAAGCAAATTTTTTGCCCGTACCTCCCGCTTGTTTTGGGTCATGCGTATCAAATAAGTAAGCTTGCACACTATTTTTGTAGGAGGCAAGCTTTTCTATAATGGAGTCACTCTCTGCCCCGATGCCAATCGCTTTCCAGACAGGCTTGCCAAAGCGTTTTTGGACTATTTGACAAAATTCCGGCGTTTCTTGACCATGCAATTGGATCACGTCCAGAGGGACCTGGTCCACTATGCGATCAAGCTCAGATACATCTGGATTCACAAAAACCCCAACTAGACGCGGGAAAGGTCTGTTCATATTTTCGGAAACCTTTAGATTCGCTGAATTCTTAGCTTCTGCAACCAAAAGCCTAGCCTGCTCTACTGTCACCTGGCGCTTACTTTCAGCAAACACCAAGCCTGCATATTCCACGCTAAGCTTCTGCAATAACCCCAGTGTATTCGAGTCCCTAATCCCACAAATTTTTAAGGCGGTCATATTGTGTCACCTCGTAAAATCACCTGAGGCTTCATATGTTGATCTTGGATTAGCTCACGAACGGCCCGAACAACGTCCTGCTGACGCATGAACTGCTCACCTACTAAAATGGAACGCGCTCCTGCCATCCCGACTAAATGAACATCTTCCGCTGTCGCTATTCCACTCTCGCTTACGACAGGAATGCCGCTAGGAATCAGCTTCAAGAGCTCTAAGGAAGTATGTAGATTCGTGGTGAAGGTTCGCAAATCTCGATTATTAATGCCGAGCAGCATAGGCTCTACTGCCGACATCACCTGCTCTAGTTCCGTTTGATCATGAACCTCTATTAGCACATCTAGTCCGATCTCTCCAGCCATTTGATAAAAGTGCTTGATTTGTTCACAATCCAGAATGGCTGCAATCAATAAAATAGCATCCGCTCCACTCGCTCTCGATTGAGCAACCTGATATTCGTCAATAATAAAATCTTTACGCAACACCGGCTGAGGGACCAATTCTCTGATGATTTGTAGATAGCTTAGCTCACCTTGAAAAAACGTTTCGTCCGTTAAAACTGAGATCGCATCTACAACAGCTTCCTGATAAGACGCAGCAATAGCCGCAGGGTCAAAATTAGCACGAATGATGCCTTTTGACGGAGAAGCTTTTTTTACCTCAGCAATTAAGCTTATCTTCCGAGAGCTTGTGGTAAGAGCCTTGACAAAACCGCGAGTAGCTGGCAGTGCTTTCATCTCCGTTAGCATCTGTTGAAGACTTGTTCCTTGACGCAGGGTCGCCACTTCTCCTTTTTTTTGCTCCACAATTTTACGAAGCATGATGAACCCTCCTCATTACCTGACGTAGTTGTTCAAGCTTGCGTATTGCATTTCCATTGTCGATCAGCTCAGCAGCCCGGATGACACCCTTTTGCAAGCTACTTACTTTATCTGTGAGATACAAAATGGCACCTGCATTGAGCAGCACAATATCGCGTTTCGCACCTCGTTCTCCTTTAAAAATTTGCTCTAGGATTAGGGCGTTCTCTGCTGCATCTCCCCCTGCAAGCTCTGCTGAGGTCCCAAGCCTCAATCCTAACCGCTCCGGGTCAAGTCGATACGCCGATACATTACCATCTCTTAATTCAGCTACTTCGCTTTCTCCGGTAATCGTTAGTTCATCTAAACCGTCTAGTCCAGCCACAACCATGGCTCTGGATACGCCTAACTCACTTAATGTCTGGGCGATCGGAACCAGCAATCCTCGATCGTACAAGCCTAATAACTGTCGATCAGCCCGAGCAGGATTGGTTAACGGCCCCAGTAAATTGAAGACCGTCCGAATCGCCAACTCTTTTCTCGGTACAGCCGCATGGCGCATTGCTTCATGGTAAAGGGGTGCGAATAAGAAGCAAAGGTTCGTTTCTTCCAGACATTCCGCTGCTTGCTCAGGTGTCAGTTGAATCGGAATCCCTAGTGCTTCTAACACATCAGCGCTACCACACTTGCTAGAAACAGCACGATTTCCATGTTTGGCGACACTAACACCGCCACTAGCGGCTACAATGGCTGAGGCAGTTGAAATATTAAAGGTGGAAGCACCATCTCCCCCAGTGCCACATGTATCAATCACATTTTGCTTAGCAACAGGAAATGCTTTAACGCGTTCACGCATGGCTTCTGCAAAGCCAATCAATTCTTCAACCTGTTCACCTTTTACCCTGAGTGCCGCTAAAAATGCTCCAATCTGTGCATGTGTTGCTTTTCCATCCATGATTTCACCCATCGCTAATCGAGCCATCGTACGATCAAGGTGTTGCTTTCGGGTAATCTTATCCAAGGAGGTCGTCAGCATAACGCTACCCCCTTTGGTTGAAAATGCTGCTCTGCCTTTTCAAGCGCTTTGACCATTGCTGCTGCCTTATTCATTGCTTCTTGATATTCTAGCTCCGCTGTCGAATCAGCGACGATGCCGCCTCCTGCTTGTATATGCACATGATTTTGTGTAAACAACAGGGTGCGAATCGTAATGCAACTGTCTAAATTTCCAGTAAAGCTGAAGTAACAAATCGAGCCTGCGTACGTGTGCCGAGCATCTTGCTCCAATTCTGCAATGATTTCCATCGCTCGCAATTTAGGAGCGCCAGATACAGTACCAGCAGGAAAAGCGGCAAGCAGAGCATCAAAACAATCCAAATCTTCACGCATCTCTCCTGACACGTCTGAGACAATATGCATCACATGCGAATAACGGTCTACATGTAAAGGGTTTTCCACTTTTACCGTACCGTATTTGGAGACTCTCCCTACATCATTGCGGGCCAAATCAACTAGCATATGATGTTCCGCCAGTTCCTTTGGATCAGCCAGCAATTCTTGCTCTAACGCCACATCCTCCTCGATGGTTGCTCCGCGTTTGCGAGTTCCAGCTATCGGACGAACCTCAACCTTATTGTTCTGAACCTTTACCAGCACTTCCGGTGATGCCCCTACCAAAGTCGCTGATCCAAATGGTAGATAATACAGGTAAGGAGATGGATTCGTCGTTCTTAGCATCCGATAAACGGCAAATGGATCCACATCCGTCTTCATCGTCATACGCTGAGAAAGAACAACCTGAAAGATATCCCCGCTCGCAATATACTCTTTTGCTTTGGAGATCATCGTCTTATACTCTGAGAGACTCATGTTGCTTTGCAAGCTACTGGTCTTTGGCTTTTTGACCTCTTCGTCTAGCTGACTTAATTGATTTTGCTGTAGCCTTGTGTCCTTCGGTACAGGCGTATGCAGGATGTGATCACGTAAAGCGACCAATCGGGCACCAGCCTTTGCATACTTCATCTGCAACGATTCTTTTGTGTCATCCTCTGAAACCCTAATGTGTACCATGCATTGTATTTCTTGCTTTACATGATCATAAATCAGCATTTCATCTACAAAAACGACTTGCATATCCGGTATATCAAGCGGATGGTTCTGGTGCTTAGGCAATTGCGTCTCTACATAGCGCAATGTATTGTATCCTAAGTATCCGATTGCTCCTCCTGTTAACGGTGGAAATTCAGCAATGGATGGCGCTCTGTATTGCTGACATAATTCTCGCAGCACTTCCATGGGATTGCGGTTATACTGCTCTCGTTCCCCCGATTCTTTCAGAAGCGTCACCTGCTGGTCAATCGCTTCTACTCGCATAAAGGGGCGTAGTCCAATAAAGGAGTACCTAGACCAGCGTCCTCCTCCTTCAACACTTTCTAGTAAAAAAGCTGCTTCTTCCGTACATTTTTGATACAAACTGATCGGTGTTTCCTGATCAGCTAACAAAGTAAGGCGAATGGGAATAAAATTGTGTGTAGATGCATAGTGCTGCACCTCTTGAAATGTGGGCTCTATCATGGACAACACACCTCTCTTCTTTAGATAGAAGAGGATGGTCGTATAGAAGATGGGATCATATGTAAGACAAAAACACCCAGAAAAGAGGTCTGGGTGTTGGTTTATAGCAAAACGAAACCAGTCTCAGCTCTCCTCGTCTCATACAACCTATCTCTTCTCAACTCTACTCGGCTCTCGACTAACTTACTAACTTGCTCTTAACTGCCTTCATGCTCTGAACTAGTAAAACTTGCTCTTACTTTACAAAACCTCGCCCCTACTGTCAACTATTCTTTTACTAAATCTGGGCGTAAACGAATTGCCTCCCCCAGAAAAATATGGGTAATTTCTTGCGGAGACTTGTCAGTATTGATGTGAAGCATAACACGGATACAATTTTTTAAACTCCCAGCCACAGGAATTTCTTTTCCACACATCAGAGGAACATGCTCCCATTTTAAAAACTCGCGGGCAGCTTGAGCTGGAAATACAGCATCCAGCTCCTCTGTCATCGTTATGATAGCACTTGCTATATCGTCAGTCTCAATTTCATTTTGATGAATCATTTCACGTAAAAGCTCTGCCGTTGCCTCTAAGATTTCAGTTTTATCATTTCGGGTGACCGTTGTTGCGCCCCGGACCCCTCGTACCTTACTCATTTTTGTGATTCCTCCCACTCTTCGCTCATAAACCGTAGTACATCTTCCTCTTTTACTCTAGGCACGATCTCTACATGCTCCATAGATGTTGGCAAAACAAGTGTAAGTGTACCTGCTACGCCCTTTTTATCCAAATGCATTGCCCTTAGAACATCTTCTGGATGTAATTCTTTTGGCCATTGAGTCGGGAGTCCAAAGGCTGCAAGCAATTTTTTTGTACGCTTTGCTACACCTTCTGGAGACATTCCAATGGATTCCGCATAACGGGCGGCTAAAACCATCCCAATCGAGATTGCTTCACCATGATTAAGCTGACCATAGCCAGTTAACGCCTCAAAGGCATGACCAAAGGTATGGCCTAAATTTAACGTCATACGAATATCTTGCTCAGTCTCGTCTTTGGCTACTACCGCCGCTTTCACAGCACAGCCGCGATAGATGGCTTCACTAACCAGTTTTGCATCCAATTCCATTAGGCCACTCGCATGCTCCTCCAGCCATCCGACAAAGCCCTCATCTGAAATCAGTCCATGCTTGATCACTTCCGCAAAGCCGGCGGAGATTTCTCTACGAGGCAGTGTTTGCAGAGTATCCACATCATAAATAACCATCAAGGGTTGGTGAAAGGCCCCGATTAAATTTTTACCCAAACGATGATTAATCGCTACCTTGCCACCTACCGAGCTATCATGAGCCAATAAGCTTGTGGGAATTTGCACAAAACCAATTCCACGCATATATGTAGCCGCTACAAAGCCTGCCAGGTCACCTACTACTCCACCGCCTAACGCTAGCACGACAGATTTACGATCAAGTCCTGCCTCAATAGCGGCTGTCATCACCTCTTCATAAACAGCAAACTGCTTCGCTTTTTCACCAGCTACAACAATGTGGGAAAAAACCTGGTAACCCGCTTGTTCTAGGTCAAGCTGCAACGGCTTCAAATAATGCTGCGCCACATGAACGTCTGTAATGAGGAATAATTTTTGAGAGACTTTGATGTTTGCCTCCCGCAACAGGGCAGGTGTTTGGCTCAACAAACCTGCCCCAATATGAATAGGATAAGCTCTTTCATTCAAGTCAACTAGCAACGTACGTTTTTCCATTAGAATCTCTCCGTATAAGCTCGATATTCTTCTACGTTTGCCACCATATCGTCTAAAGCATCAGACGGGAACTTCTCACACATGGCACGAGCTATTTCCCAAGCAACGACTGCTTCAGCGACTACACTTGCTGCCGGTACCGCACAGCTATCGGAACGTTCAATAGTTGCCGCAAACGGCTCCTTCGTATCTATATCTACACTCATTAACGGTTTATATAAAGTAGGGATAGGCTTCATTACTCCCCGCACAACTATGGGCATTCCAGTGGTCATACTGCCCTCCAAGCCGCCTGCCCGATTCGTTTTGCGACTGTAGCCTTTTCCTTCTGTCCATTCAATTTCATCGTGTACCTGAGAGCCTGGCAAGCCTGCTGCTTCAAAACCGATTCCGATCTCTACTCCTTTAAAGGCCTGAATGCTCATAATAGCTTGCGCCAATCTTGCATCCAGCTTGCGATCCCATTGCACGTGACTGCCTAAACCAATCGGTACACCTTCCACAATTACTTCTACAATTCCGCCTAAAGAATCGCCTTCTTCTTTAGCACGATCTATAAGCTCCATCATTTTTTTCTCTGCAGCAGGGTCAATGCAGCGTACAGGCGAATCCTCTGTTATTTGCATTAGCTCGTCTAGGGGCAATTCACGTTCTTGGGCCACTACCTGTCCAATCTGCTTAACATGCCCAGCTACCCGAATACCGAATTGGGATAACAATTGACGTGCCACAGCACCTACGGCTACCCGCATTGTCGTTTCCCTCGCACTAGAGCGCTCCAGGATATTTCGCATATCCCTTTGGTGATATTTAATAGCCCCATTCAAGTCAGCATGACCAGGACGCGGACGCGATACACGACGACGTGCTTCATCCTCTTCTGGAACAGGTGCAGCACTCATAATTTTTTGCCAGTGGGTCCAGTCATTATTCTCAACAATCAACGTAACAGGAGCCCCCGTTGTATAACCATGACGAACACCAGATACGACCTGAACAGTATCTTTCTCAATCTGCATCCGGCGACCTCGGCCATGTCCCTTTTGGCGACGGTGTAATTGTTTGTTTATTTCGTCAAATGAAAAGGGGAGATTGCTGGGAATTCCTTCAATAATAGCTGTTAATTGTGGTCCGTGTGACTCTCCTGCGGTTATATATCTCACTCTTCTCTCCTCCAGTCAAATCCTTTAACACTTTTAAGCGATATAATATCATACATAGCCTAAGATGAAAACAAAAATAGACAAAATGCTTCTCACAATAAGGAGAAGCATTCTGCCATCTCTATAGATGATCGATTGTTATCAGTCGATCAGCCTGCTCACGATAGTAGAGTCGCTTCTGCATTACTAGGTTTTCCAGTTGGCGAGTTTCCGCTCCTAGAATTTGTCCGCACTCTTGCAAATTGATGAGTCCAAGTCGATACGCTTCAATCACCTTTGATTTATCCATTGACACGTTGCCTCCATCTGGAAATGTTTGTCTTCCTAGTAGCTATTGTTCAATAAATAAATCATTGGTATGCATCTTTCGTTACGATTTTACAGTGCTTTTTTGTAAAAAAACGTATCTTCTACTTCAAACTGATATTGTTGCGGTTGGAAAATTTGCTCTGTGCTTCCCACAAACAATACGCCGCCGGGCCGCAGAGCACGACTAAACTTTTGATATAGCTCATGCTTCGCTTCTTCTGTAAAATAAATCAAGACATTTCGGCAAATAATTAGATCAAAGCCTGTATCAAAAGACTCAGCAAGCAGATTATGCTTTTTAAAGTTGACGGCATTTTTAATTTCTTGATCCAAACGATAAGTGAGCTGGTCCTTATGAAAATATTTCTGTAATAAATCTTTAGGGCAATCCTGTAAGGACCGCTCCAAATATATACCCTGCTTCGCTTTCGCAAGCGCTCCCTCGTCAATATCGCTAGCAAGGATGCTTGAGGACGCTAGCAATTGCTTTCTTTTTAACACGAGTGACAGTGTATACGGTTCTTCCCCGGTTGAACACGCTGCGCTCCACAGCTTCAAACGACGGGATTCTGCATATAATCTTGGCAAAATTTTATTTTCAAGCGTCTCCCATCTGCCTGGATTTCGGAAAAACTCTGAAACATTTATTGTCATCCGATCCAAAAATTCGTAAAATAAATCCTGATCTTTATTCAGGGCCTCGAAATACGAAACAAAGCTGTTATACCCTCGCTTGATTCGTAATGAGGTTAATCTGCGTTTCATTTGCGCTTCTTTATATAACGCTAGATCAATCCCTGTTTTCTTTTTAATCAGTGCAATAAATTGCAAGAAGTCTTTATCCTCCACTGTGTGTATCCCCCTTTTGCCTTACTCCAAGCGATTCGTTACACTATTCGTCAAATCCTGCTACGATACGAAAAAAAGACCTTCAAAAGAAGGCCCTTCTTACGAAATTTGTCATATTAGATCCAACGAGCGATCGTTTTTTCTACGGAAACGATTTCATCCTTTGAGAACCAAAGACCAATTTCACGCTCTGCACTTTCAGCAGAATCAGAACCGTGAATGATATTCATGCCTACAGATACTGCATAGTCACCACGGATTGTACCAGGTGCTGCATCTGCTGGGTTCGTTTTTCCCATCATGTTACGGGCAGTGCTAATCACCTTGTCGCCTTCCCATACCATTGCAAATACGGGACCAGAAGTGATGAAGTCCACCAATTCACCAAAGAAAGGACGCTCTTTATGTTCAGCATAATGCTCTTCCGCTTTTTCACGGCTCACATTCATTAGTTTAGCGCCAACCAAAGTAAAGCCTTTTTTCTCAAAACGGGCAACGATCTCTCCTACAAGATTACGTTGCACGCCGTCTGGCTTTACCATGATAAAAGTTTTTTCCATTCGAATGCCCTCCATACCTCTATGTATATTTGTACCAACGAAAATTTTATCAGAAGTAGGTCGTACAAGCAACCGCTCAATTGCAGAAACTTCAATAAATTTGATCGATATGGAAAAGTTGTTATTTTCATATAAAAAGAGGCATGCATTTGTTAATCATGCAATCCTCCCTTATACATAAAGCCCCTTTCCCACAAGAAAGAGGCTTCTTCATCGACTCTGGATTAAAATTTACGCCCACCAATATAATCAGCAATCTGTATTAATGATTTTTTGGTCGAAGATGCAGGCAGATCTGCTAATGCTATTTTGGCTCTTTTGATATAGCGTTCAGCCAACGCTTGTGAATAAGCAATCCCTTCTCCCTGATGGATAAGAGGAATTGCCTGTTCAATACGAGAGTTGATTTCACCCTTACGAATCCACTCTTGAAAGATATCCTTCGTACTCCCCTGATAAGCGCTATAAAGAGCAGGCAAAGTGACGTTTCCTTGGCGCAAGTCACTTCCCGCCGGCTTACCTAGCTGTTTTTCTGTTCCCGTAAAATCTAGGATATCATCTGTAATCTGAAAAGCCATTCCAACATTATATCCAAAATGATACATACGGCGCACAACATCTGCCGACGCATTAGTCGCAACTGCGCCGAGTTGACAGCTAATCGCAATTAAAAGCGCTGTTTTGCGTTTAATCCGTCGCAGATAATTGCGCAGACCCTGATTCCAATTTCCCAAATCACGAACTTGCTCAATCTCTCCTTTGCACATCTCCACAATGGCTTTGGAGAGAATTTGATGGATCGCTGGATTAGGCAATTGCGTTACGATAGCTAAAGCTCTTGCTAGTATGTAGTTCCCGGAATACATCGCCACTCGGTTGTCCCATTTCGTACGTACGGTGTCTCTGCCTCGGCGCTTGTTTGCATCATCCACCACATCATCATGGACAAGTGTAGCCATATGAATAAGCTCAAGCGGTACAGCTACTTGAGATAAATTTTGCACATTATAATCTCCAAATTTACCCGCTAGCAACACAAAGACAGGGCGGATTCGCTTTCCGCCTGCCTTTAGAAGATGGGTAGAAGATTGGTAGAGTTCACGAGACTCTGGATTAATGGCTCGTTCCAGTTCTCGTTCGATATATGAAACATCACTTTTTACTTGCATATAGATATCGACCAGATTCATTTCATCCACCTAACTCGTTGACATAGTAGTAATGTTGTCCGTTGCCCAAAATGCTACCTTCACCGGCTTGGGCAATAGACCAAGATCAGCCGTGCAAGCATAGTAATGTTCCAATCCCATAATTTGTTCCTGCGTAAAATCATGAATGAGTCCAGTAAAATACCCTTCCCAGAAAGATGCGTCGCCACCAAAATGCTGGTGAGCATACTGAACGATTTCACTACAATCGGCATGACTCTTGTTTTTGCTACGAACAAATTCTTCATGAAGTTGATGCAACAATTTACCATGTGTTTCAACAGCTTCTCTTCGAATGGCCCATACAGCAAACGTCATTGGGTATCCTGTATGCTCATACCAAAGCTGTCCTAAATCGTACACATAATATCCCAGATCCTGCTGACGGGCTAGAATTGCTTCATCTCCAATTAGCAGGGAAGCATCGTGTTCCTCCATCATCGCCTTGATATCAGGACGCATTGTGGCGTATTCAGGGCTCATGCCCTTAAATTTTTCCAAGATGACCCGCAACAAATTAACGGAGGTAGCAGAGGTATTCGTTAATGCAATACGAGCTTGATCCAGTTGATCAATTGGATATTTGCTAAATAAGAAAATAGAACCTACAGGACCTTTAGCACCAACACATACATCTGGCATTAACACATATTGATCTTCATGCTCCGCGTAGCTGAAGGAGGATATAGGACCTATGTCAATGATCCCCTCTGCCATTGCTTTATTTAATTGTGCGGGATATTGCTGGATAAAATCAGCTTTCCCCAAAAAGCGGTCTAAATTTACATAAAAATAGACAGGAAGCGTGTTTGTATATAAGATCTGTCCGACCTGTAGTTGTCTTTTACTCATGGCCCTCTCCCCATCTCGTAAACAAATGATTTTCCACATCAAGTTGGTCAAGCGCTTTGCCAACCACGAAATTCACTAGGTCATCAAGTGTTTGCGGGCGTTGATAGAAACCAGGCATCGCAGGGAGAATCTTAACTCCGATACGGCTTAGTTTCAGCATATTTTCTAAATGTAGCGCGTTAAAGGGTGTTTCACGCGGGACCAGCACGAGCTTGCGTCCCTCTTTAATCATTACATCAGCACAGCGTTCTAATAAATTGCCGGAAGCACCGTGAGCAATACCCGAAAGTGTTCCCATCGAGCATGGGATAATAATCATCCCATCACTCTTATACGAGCCACTCGCCATTGGACAATTAAAATCTCGCAATGTCCAATAATGAAGCTCGCCTGCGGAATATTTTTCAAAATACCCCTGTAAAAACGTCTCACGTTCATCCGCAGCAGGTGCAAAATCCAATTCATCATGAAAAACCTGCCAACCAGCTTCTGTTATCATCAAGTGAACCGTATGTCCAGCTCTTAGCAATTCTTCAACTAGTCGAATTCCATATTTGGCGCCACTTGCTCCTGTTATGCCTACACCCAGCTTCATTTTTTTCATAGAATCACCAAGTCCAGAACAGTAAAGCAGCATATCACTACGCTAAAAATGCCATTCATTGCAAAGAAAGCAATTTCAATTTTAGACAGGTCGTTATGTTTAACTTGACTGTGCTCATAGAATAAAATCGCTGCCCCAGCAATAATCCCGACAAGAAACCATACGGATAGATTAGTCGTCATATACATCAAGAGAAGACCTAGAATGGTTAACAAATGACAGAAGCGAGCAATTATCAGTGCATTCTTAATTCCAAACCGACTAGGGACAGAGTAAAGCCCTTCCTTAACATCGAACTCTGTATCCTGACAAGCATAGATAATATCGAAACCGGCTGTCCAGATCATGACTGTAAAGAACAGTAGCATTGCAGTTCCATTTACTTGACCTGTGGTTGCAATCCAACCGCCCAATGGCCCAAAGCCAAGCGCTACACCTAAGATAAAATGGCAGAGCCACGTAAATCGTTTGCAATAGGAATATAAGACTAACACAAAGACTGCAAGTGGTAAAAGCTTAACTGCTAATGGGTTTAGTTGCCATGCAGCAACGAATAAGACCAGGAATGAAACAATAATAAAAACAAGCACTTCAGCAACAGACAGCAATCCTGCCGGAATGGCACGCTTCGCTGTTCGCGGGTTTTTTGCATCAATGACACGGTCTATCAAACGATTCAGTGACATCGCTGCGCTTCTTGCCGCTACCATCGCTACCGTAACCCAGAAGATTTCTCCCCAGGTAGGCCATGTACCTTCTATAATTATATTGCCTAGTACTGCCCCAATAAAAGCAAATGGCAATGCAAAAATACTGTGTTCAAATTTAATCATTTCGAGAATGATTTTCACTTTATTAAAGACCATTTTGACTTGCACTTCCATTCTATTTGCGGATAGGCTATGGATTTTTTGTACCGATATGCAGGGCGGAGACACCGCCCATAAACAATTTTACCTGTACATGATCAAGCCCCGCTTTTCTAAACATCTCAGCCAGCTCTTTGCTGTCGGGGAAATTCGTAAGAGACTGAGGTAACCAAGCGTATTCTTCATACTTATTGACTACCATTTTAGCAACAATTGGCAGCACTTTATAGAAATAAAGATAAAATAACTTACGATATGGGATAAATGGTGGCTTCGATACCTCCAAAGACACAACCTTGCCCCCGGGCTTTACCACGCGTGTCATTTCGTTAAGCACTGTTTGTACATCAGGCACGTTGCGTAGGGCAAATCCGATCGTAACAAAATCAAACGTATTGTCTTCAAAGGGCATTTTCATGGCATCAGCATTTACTAATTGCACTTGACTTAGCCCTTCCTTTTCGACCTTGTACGCTCCTACATTCAACATATTTTGGCTAAAATCAAGCCCAACTACTTTCCCATTAGGACCTACTGTTTTGGCCAAGCTAATGGTCCAATCGCAAGTCCCGCAGGCAACATCCAGACAAGCATCTCCTGGCTTCACCTGCATTTGGTTCATCGTATACTTGCGCCATGATGAATGGCTGCCAAAACTGATGACATTATTCATGCGGTCATATTCATTCGCGATGCTCTCAAAAACGGAATGAACATATTCCGCTTTCGATGGTTGTCCATTTGTGTTCAAAGCCTACATCTCCTCTGCCCGCTTTAACCGTTGTACGCGATTTGTATAGCGTGAAGTCATCCACGCTAATTCGCTTTGTGTTTCGCCCGATTTTAAGGTAACGATCAATTGCTCACAGATATGCAATAATTCCATGACTTTCCCTTCAATCATTTCGACTGCATTGGCGATTGTTGAGCCTGGTTTCTGCAGCAAAAATTGTGTCAAACCGTTTGGAGCTTGCTCTTGCCATTGTAACTGCTCCCATTCCCCGATCAGTTGTTCAAAGGCTGAGGTCTGTTCAAACAAGCTGGTCCAAAATTCGCGCACTGAGTCACTTTTTGCATATTTGTCTACAAAAGCTACATAAAGAGCCGTATCAATCTTTTTGCGCAAGCTAAGATACGTCTCCTGTGTCAATTTATTTTCTTTCTGAGCAATATATAGCTTCATTTTCGTTTCGTGAGCAAGTTGGTTACCTACAGCCAAAACTTGAATTGCTTCAATCTCATTAGCGTCGGCGAGCATATTGTAGTAAAGACTGCTGTAGTAATCCCCCGCTAAAACGGTTAACTGTCTATTACGTTCGGAAACCAACGTTTTTTCATAATGATTCCGTACGGTTTCATGGGTATCAATGCCCAATTGTACTAAACCAGTTGCTACCGAGAGTAGATGAGCTCGTTCTTTTGTAAAGCCGTTCTCATGTAAAAAGAAGAATAAGAGAGCTAGTCGATTTTCACCCATAGCTGGGACATCCACATATTGTTGAATATATGTTTGTTGTATTCGACCTTGAATTTCTTCGATGATAGCTTTTAATTCCTGTGAATATGCATTTCGATCTGTGCCCATTATGCCTCCTCCATTTAAAGCGTTGAAGCTCCATCACTGTCCCCATTTTTTACAAAGAATGTAATGTTTTTGAACACAAAAAAATGGTACGCAGTAATCCATCGCCATACAGTATATCACACTTTTAAAGGAAGGAATAATTTTCTGCTGTAATCAGGTTGCTTCTTTAACAAAAAAATGCCGCTTTACATACTGCTCTGCATCGCTTAGTTCAGCTGGGCTTTTCCATTTATCTTCTTGTCCGATTTGCGCTCGATCTGCTTGGATCAGAAGCGTAGCTGAGCTGTGTGTTTTTTGTTCATTGGATCGAGTGAATTGGAGGGTGACATGCTTAACATTCGTCGTCTTATTCATCAGTACATAAACAATTGAATAGGCATCATGATACATGAGGTCATTTACTTTCTTGTGGTCCTGAGGTAAGGACAGCGTAAGCATGATGGAAGGCTGATTCCACTCTACATGACTTATCTTATAATGAGTTTCCAGTAAAGTAAATAAATCCACAAGATTGTGTGAATTTACTGTGAGTCTAGGAATTTCTCGAAAGGTCGGTACATCAGCGGCAGGTTCCTTTTTCGTAAAAACCGGCAACACTGACAGCATCAAAGATAAACCTACTGAAATCATCATTGCAAATAAAAATCGCCGTGGCATGTTACACATTCCTCCTTCTTTTCCATTCTACATAAGAAAAAAGCAGGCTATGCCTGCCAGAAAGAAAAATGCTGGTAATGCCTTCTAAGGAGTTGGAACGATTTCTCTTATTTATTTATCTATCTTTGATGAATCACTGTACCCTTTTTTTCTATAGCGGAAAATACCCTTTAGCTCCTTATACGTACGAAAAGGCTTGCTGATAACACGGTACGGCATGGTTGAGATAAAATGACTTAAATCTTCTTTGAATTCCTGAGTGATCCGTTGCGGCTTCGAAATAATTCGGTCAACATACTGCGAATAAATTTCTTTCAACAAATCTGGTTCCATAACGCTCTCTTTTCCGCACTGCTCACATTTAACCATATATAAAATATCATGTACATATGTGACAGTATGCGGTGCTTGACCAAGACAAGTTATGCAGTAGAGTTCTGTTTCAATCACTGTCTCTTCCAAATCCGTTCCCTCCTTACTCCTCACTGTTGCCTTTATCATCGTATTTAGCAATTAATTCTCGAGCTGTGCGCTCATCTACAAACAATTTATGGAAATAACCACCATGTAAAGCAGCCCTGATTGCTGTAACCTTTGCTAACCCAGTCGCCACTGCAATTACAGTGGGAATTTGAAACAAATCTAGCAGGTCAAGCCCAATAACACGATTGTTCAATGGTATATGAATCTGTTTGCCATCCTTGTCGATAAAGCGGGAGCCTATATCCCCTACTGCTTGATTTTGCTTTAGCTCTTTCATTTCCTCTTCTTTTAAATATCCCATGTTAAACAATGTTGATTCTTCCAGAATACCGATTCCTAACAGGGCAATTTCCACCTTGCGAATTTGATCTAGTAAAACTCGGATGGATTCTGATTGCAGAATCTGTTCCTTGAGGTCTACTGTTTCTACCAATGCCGGCGCATATAAAAATTCACAGTTTGCTCCCATTCGTTTTGAGAGTTCATAGGCTAATTGGTTAGAATGGATTTCTACGTGCTTTCGTCCTGTCCCTCCGACTAGAGGGTACACCATCATTTCTGGATTTCGTTCGTACGGGTATTCATTTACCATATGATATAGGGTAGTCCCCCATGATAAGCCGATGCTTTTTACATTTTTAGCCAATTTAGATAGATGCATGGCTGCTTCCTTAGCTACTAGTTGCTTGATTAATTCCTGATTCTCTATTCCGTTCACTGGCACAACAATAGCTTCGTCTAAAGAAAACATTTCTTCTAGCTTTTGTTCAATCTCCACTACGTTTACAGTTTCATCTTTGATAATGATCTCTACAATTCCAGCATCTTTTGCTTTTTGTAGGAGTTTGGATACTACAGGGCGGGAAACCCCGATCTTTTTAGAGATTTCTGCTTGGGTTAGTCCTTGAAAATAATAAAGTTTAGCGACGCGCACGAGTTCCCTTTTTTCAGCCCAATCCATCGTCTCACCTCTTTTACATCTATCATCCTTCATCTATTATAAACATAAACTCATAGTAGCGCTAAAAAGATTACAAATTCCTGTACCACCGTAAAAAATCCATAAATCATCAAGATAAGAGGAGCAAAAAAGAACTGAGGATGGGCGTCCCCAGTTCTTCTTTTATGCTGTGTCCCATGTAAGCTGCTCTACAGATATCAAAGCTTTTACGAATGGATACCTTTTCCTAGCCAATCGCTTGCCGCTTCATGTAATCCTTCTGATACAGCTGGATGTGGAAAAATCAGATTTGCCATTTCTTCAACGGTTCCTTCCAGTTGCATATAAGCAGAGATTTGTGAAATCATCTCGGTTACATGTGGCCCGACCATCACAGCCCCTACTATTTCCCCGTAGGTCTCATCTGCAATCAGCTTTACAAAGCCTTCTGTTTGTCCGCTTGCTAAGGCCTTACCGTTTACTGCGAGCTGATGCATTGAGGTTTTTACCTGAAAACCCTTTTCTTTTGCCTCACGCTCGCTTAGCCCTACACTTGCAATCTCAGGATAGGTGTAGATGCATCTTGGTACGATATGGTATTTCATATCTTTAGCTTGCCCTGACGCATTCAGAGCAGCTACAATTCCTTCTGCACTTGCTACATGAGCCAATTGCCAATTCCCAACCACGTCACCTATTGCATATAGATTTGGCACACTTGTCTCCATACGTGCATTTACTTTAATAAATGGACCATCCATATCAAGTGATAGGTTAGCAGATGCCGACAGATTCGGGCGACGTCCAATTGCGACTAGTATTTCTTCCGCTACAACATTCTGTTTTGTTCCAGCTTCATTGTAAATCATAAGGTGTTTTTGCGAGCCGAGTGCTTTAACCGCAGCTATTTTCGCCTTGGTTCGAATCGCAATTCCCATTTTGCTTGCATGTTTTGTTAATAACTGTGAAGCCATTTCATCTTCAGTAGCCAGAATGCGATCTGCCTTTTCAATGATTGTTACCTTTGTTCCCAAACTTTCAAAAATGCTGGCACACTCTACACCAATAACACCACCTCCAATAATTGCAAGGGACGCAGGAATTTCCTCTAAATCAAAAATGGTATCGCTTGTGTGATATGCTACCTGTTCCAATCCTTCAATCGGAGGTACGGCTGGAGAGGAGCCTGTCGCTATAATGATTGACCCGGCCTTAATTCTCTCTGGTTTATCACCTGTAATTTCCACGATCTGGTCTGATTGAATCTCACCCTTACCATGATATAAATCAATTTTTCCCGTTCGTAATAGATGGGCAATTCCTCCACGGAGCTGGTTGATAACCCGATTTTTTCTCAGCATCATTTTTGGCAAGGAGAGCCTTATTTCTCCTACCTCAATCCCGTATTTGGACGCATCTCTGATGGCATGAATCATTTCAGCATGCTTTAATAATGCTTTAGATGGAATACATCCCCGATTCAAGCAGGTTCCTCCTAAATGGTCCTGCTCTATAAGCGCCACTTTCTTTCCTTCTTTTGAAGCGCGAATGGCTGCTACGTATCCGCCCGGCCCTCCTCCAATGACCACAATATCGTAGGTTTTCATGTTGTTCCCCCTAGACTAGCAGCTGATATGGTTCTTCAAGAGAGCGTTTTATGCTTTGTAAAAATTCTGCTGCTGGTGCTCCATCCACGATCCGATGGTCAAAGGAAAGGCTTAAAGTCATCTGCGGACGAAGTTTTAACTCTCCGTGAATCCCAACTGCTTTTTCCGTAATACGGCCAACCCCTAATATGGCAATCTCTGGCTGATTAATAATTGGTGTAAAGGCATCAATGTCGTACATTCCGAGATTGCTAATGGTAAAGGAGCCTCCCTGCGTCTGATCAGGCAGCAATTTGCCTGCTCTTGCTAATCGCCCTAGCTCTTTACACTCTGCTGTTAATGTTGCCAAGCCTTTCTGATCAGCATGTTTGACAACTGGCACCATGAGACCGTTTGGTACTGAAACCGCAAGACCAGTGTTGACTTCCTGTTTATAGATAATGTAGTCACCTTCAACGGAAGCATTCATCTGTGGGTGTTGGCGCAACGCAATTGCAGCCGCTTTTATAACGATCTCTGTATAAGACAACCGATATCCTGTCTGGCTCTCAATGACTGAGAGTAAGCTTTTGCGAAGCTTGATTGCATTGCTCATATCTGCTTCCGTTACAAGCGTGACATGCGGTGCTGTAGTAACACTTCGGGTCATTCGCTCAGAGATAACCTTACGCATGCCCCCCAATTTCACACGAGATAACTCCACAGCTTTTGTGTTGTTTGCTACACTGCTGTTCATAGCTGCTTGCAAACAATTAGGAGGAGCCTGCAGAACATCTTGTTTCGTAATTTTTCCATTAGCGCCTGACCCCTGTATGCTGTTTAGCTGAACTCCCGTGTTCGAGGCAATTTTTTTCGCTAGAGGTGTCACCATTCTCTCTTGAACTGATTTAACATAAGCTTCTACATCCTCGGCATGAATGCGCCCATTTGTTCCACGCCCTTTCATCTCATATAATGCGACACCGTATTCTCGTGAAAGACGTCGAGCCGCTGGTGTAGCACGCACTTTATTTGTTTCTTCTCCAGAAGTAGAAGCTTCTTTTTTAGCTTCGTTCTCCTCACTAGCTTTGCTTGCATCAGCAGGTGTTTCTTCTCTCTCTATCTCTGGCGGCGTGTCTGGAACTTGTTCTCCCTGCTCTCCAATGTACCCGATGATTTTTTGTACAGGTACAATCGCGTTCACATCATCATAAATTTTTAGCAACGTACCTGTTGCATACGCCTCTACTTCGATGTTAATCTTGTCTGTCATCACCTCTAGCAGCAGGTCTCCCTCTTCTACCAGGTCTCCCTCTTTTTTAAACCATTGCAAAATGGTTCCCGTCTCCATTGTCATACTAAGCTTAGGCATGAAGATTCCTGTTGCCATGTTCCTCTCCCCCTTCTAACGATGTGCCACTGTGTCTTTTACTGCTTGTATAATATCGGGCACCTGCGGGATTGCCGCCTTTTCTAGGACTGGATTATAAGGCATCGGTATCCACTTACCGCCCAATCGTCTAATAGGAGCATCTATATAATCGAAGGCTTCACTCTCGGCAATCATGCTAACAATCTCTCCGCCGAATCCGCCGAACTTGACCGCTTCATGAACTACAATCAGCTTCCCTGTTTTCTTCATTGACCGAATAATGGTCTGGGTATCTAACGGCACCAATGTCCGTGGATCGATAACTTCCACAGAGATGCCTTCTTTTTCTAATACGGCGGCCGCTTCTAATGCTTTGTGCACCATAATGGCAGTCGCTACGATTGTTACGTCTGTGCCTTCACGTTTTACATCTGCCACACCAAGCGGAATACTGTATGATTCTTCTGGGACATGCCCCGATGTTTTATAGAGGAGCTTGTGCTCATAAAAAATCACTGGGTTATGATCGTTGATGGCTGCCTTTAATAACCCCTTTACATCATAAGCAGTTGAGGGCTGTACCACTTTTAGCCCGGGAATATGGGCCATCCATGCCTCCAAGCTTTGTGTATGCTGCGCCGCGGCACCTGTACCCGAACCAGATGGTGTACGCACGACCATCGGCACCTTCCCTTTCCCGCCAAACATGTAGCGATTTTTCGCAGCCTGATTTACCAACTGGTCCATTGCAATGGTTATGAAGTCAGAGAATTGTAGCTCCATGATGGGCCGCATGCCAGTCATAGCGGCTCCAACAGCGGCTCCTGCAATCGCTGCTTCGGAAATCGGTGTGTTGCGAATTCGCTCTGGACCAAATTCTTCAATCATCCCACGCGACACACCAAACGCTCCTCCATATACTCCAATATCTTCTCCCATCAAAAAAACATCTGGATTGACACGCATCTCCTGACTCATCGCTTCTCGGACCGCTTCTAGGTACGTAATCTCTCTCATGAGGTTCCCTTCCTTCTTTATTTATCCGTTATGCGTAGACGTCTTCTTCCAACGTATCTAGAGAAGGCATCGGGCTTTTTTCTGCAAATATCACTGCTTCCTCGATCTCCTTCTTTGCCTGCTGTTCTATTTCTTTGGCCTGTTCTTGTGTAAGCAGACCTTTTTCTATCAAGCTCTCCTGTAATCTTTTGATGCAATCGCGATTTTTCCGCCAATCCAGCTCTTCCTCGGGGGTACGATATTTTTTCGCGTCACTCTTAGAGTGGCCTTTATAACGATATGTTTTTGCTTCAATTAAAGTAGGCCCTTCACCGCGCCGAGCTCGTTCTGCTGCTTCAGCTACAGCATTCATAACTGCCACAAGATCGTTTCCATCTACTACTACACCAGGAATACCATATGCTTTTGACCGATCCGCAATATTTTCGATATTCACCATTTCCGTTACAGGACCGGACATTCCATATTGATTATTTTCACAGAAAAAGATAACTGGCAATTTCCAGATGGAAGCCATATTTAGTGATTCATGAAAACTGCCTTCATTACTCGCTCCATCGCCAAAAAAGCTGATTGTAACATAGCCTAGTTTCTTCATTTGTGAGGTTAACGCTGCTCCAACTGCAATAGGGATACCACCACCGACAATACCATTCGCGCCCAAATTTCCTTTCTCTACATCGGCAATATGCATTGATCCGCCTTTTCCCTTGCAATATCCTGTTTCACGGCCAAATAATTCAGCCATCATTTTATTAACATCTGCACCTTTGGCAATGCAGTGACCATGACCTCGGTGCGTACTCGTAATTTTATCCTCTGGTTGAAGCACAGCGATTGCACCTGCCGCTGTTGCCTCTTGTCCAACACATAGATGCGTTGTTCCATGAATTAATCCTTTTGCGAAAAATTCATCCACCTTTTCATCAAAAAAGCGTATGACCCACATTTGATGTAATAATTCCACTAACTTTTGCTCCGTAATCATCTTAGGTATTTGCCAGGCAGCAATCATGTTGTACCCTCCTTTGCTCTTTAGAAAAAACAAAAGGCCGAACGCCTCCACACAGGTAAGCATTCGGCCCGAGGCCCTTTTTACACTTGTTCCAATTAGTTACATTTGTTCTACAACTTTATTTTACCTCTTTTTTGATATCCGTCAACTATTACTTTCTGCTCTGACTATCCTTCTAACAGCTTTGGGTTTTCTTCCAATCTTTTTTTAAATTCCTCTTTGGTCAATTTTTCAATGGAAATGAGAAATACTTCTTCCGTACCCTCACATACAAATTTATCGTGCTCAAACAATTTATATATTTTTGTACCAGGAGTCACTCTTTTCATTGATTCCATTTCCCTTCCCCCCCACCTCTGGTTGTAATCTTCTGGATATTCGCTGGTGCTTCCAATGCTTCCATCAATTCTTCCACAGCAAATTGGCATGTATCATTAACTGCCAGCATGATCACCCAGTCTACCTGAATTCCCGGTTCCCATTCCAGAGGGTGAGCCAATTGCAAAATGGCAATGGCAGGATTAATAGTCTGAGCAGGTTCTGCATGCGGGATAGCAATACCGCCTGCGAGTGATGTTGACCCAAGCTTTTCTCGTTCCCACACCTTTTGCACGAATTCGGGTTTTACATAGCCCTTTTCTACTAACTTGTGAGCAAGAAACAAAATGGCTTCCTTTTTATTCGAAATGTTGCAATCAGAAAAAATAAGGTCGGTCACTATTAAATCCTGCATGTGAAGGGGTGTTCGTTGGTCAACAGAAGCTTGTCCAACAGTCCAATCCCCGACCATTAATAAGCGATCTAAAAACGAAAATCCACTTCCCTCAATTAAATGCTGTAAGGAGATGAATGGCAGTCCCTCTACCAATGGATCAATCGTGCCTGCAACAGCTAAAATATGATATTCCTCTTTCCACTTTGTATAGGAGGAGCGTACCGTATGAGTATTAGCAAATAAATAATGCAGATCACCACCTCGATCACCGACATGCTCGCTCACAATTTGTCCAAGCTGACGTGCAGCCCCTTCCCCAGTCAAACAAACCAGCATCAACGCTTTGGGTTTGACTATTTTCCACTCATCTAAAAAGGGGGAAACTGGCATACGCCATTGAACAATTTCCTGGGCGACATGAGACAATGACTTTGGTGCATATAAACAGCGACGCATAACCTCCATAGCAAATGGCAAACTCAAGGGGGCAAATATCAATGTTTCGACTTGAACATGTTCTCGCCAAATCTCTTCACTGCCTACCATCCGTCCCGCATCTGCCAGAACAACGACTCCCATGCCATGATCTGCGCGCTTAATCGCAGAGCTGACTTTGGATAAAAATCGTTCCTCCGAATCATCTACAGAGAGACTAACTGCTTGAATGTGATGCTGTCCAAACAGTGAATGTAATTGTTCTGCCATACTCTCAGCAATACTGCCGTATGAAACCAACACCATACCTACAGTAGGTGAATTTTTTTCAATGAGGGTGCAATGCTTCACATATCGAGCCAGCATTTCTGTTTCTGACTTCGTAATGCTGATTCCCCACGTGCTTTTGATTACCTCTGCCATCTCCTGAGCAACAATCCACTCCATAGAGAGATAGGAGGAAGCTGATTCACTTTTTTGATCCCCATGATAAATCTGATTTGGCTCTGTAACCTGATAACGTTCTAGCATTCCTTTCACATGTAAAGCAAGAGCCATTAATAGTTTTTCATGATCCAGCACGAGGTGCTTTTCTGCAATCCATAGCATTTGCTCTACCATTTGCATGACCTTTTCTCCGACAAAAATACTTAAACTGCGTGCACGTTCCGCATCTGACTTTCGTTTTCCACTGTCCTCTCTTAATCGTTCGCGGCATTCCTGCTGTAATCGGAGTCGAATTAATTCAGGCCGAACTCCCTGTTGATTCATTTGTGCAAATCGAATGTGCAGCCAATGATAAATGGAGTCAGGAGCTAATGCTGTTAGAGCGCTTTGTGTCGTTCTTTCATCACCTTGTACAGGAGAAAAATGTTCAACTAACCAATCTATGAATTCGTTACAAACAAAAGCGCGAATGTCTCCTCGTAGCTGCGTAATGTTAGCCGTATACCCATTCATCAGTTTTTTGCGCTCGGTGCATTTATCCTTATGAATCGGACACCCTGCTTGTTGTGCCTGCTGTTGAATCATATCATCAATTAAACGAAGCTGTGACTCTCTCGGCCATGAAGCTAAGGATGGCAAGTGAATCTGAATGGGAAACAGACGATGCAGTAAGTCAGGATTATCCCAGCCTGCTGTATTTGTGCTGGACGCAAAAATGAATACGGGTGAGTCCATCTCTCGTACACGCTTAAGCACCGCTTCTATAGACTCAAGGGATAAAAGCTGGATTTCGCGAATATACAATGCCCCACCTACATCGTTATAGCTACTCAATGTATCGTAGATCCGTTGCTCAAATAATGGGCCTTGCGTCATTTCTCGTATATCTATTTCTGTAAAAATGGCTTCTGATTTCAGTTGTTTCTCTTGTTTCGCAAAAGAAAAGGCGGCTTCTGCCATAGCTCGCTTTCCTGTTCCCTTTTCTCCCTGAAATAAAATGGGGAGCTTTTGGCACGGATATAAAATGACTGCCTTCACCTGTTGTACAAATGGTAATAGGAAGCCGTCACTCTCGATCAAATCAGCAAACTGCCGCAGTTTTCGGTGTACTGGCCGTTCCTTGTCTAAAGAAGCATTGGACTTTCTAGCCAGGGGCATCTCTTGCCAATTTTCCTGCTGTTCTTTCCTTAAATTCATCACAGTAAATTTTGATATTTCAAAACCTAGTTTACGTAGCTCTCCTGTTAGCTTGCGATCTGATATCTGTGAATGCTTCTTTAAAAGCCGGTTCATTTCTGCCATTAGCAATGGTAACCGCCGTTTGCGAGAATCAGGAATTTGAAGCTGCTGACGCAATAACGTGCATTTATCTCTCCTAATTCCTAATTTTCCGGCAATCTCTTCGTCAGTCAGCGGATTTTTGGGATCCTCATCCTTTACAATCTGTAGTAACTGTCTCTTCATTTGCCACCATTCCTTCCCTTTTTAGCAGAATCCCTGACAATTGCTCACAATTCCTTTCATTTATTGAGATTGATCCACACCGATCACTCCATCTATACCAATGGTAGAAATTGTTCTTCACAGGCACAAAAGTGCGAGACAAACGTAGACGAACCAGGAGATTATGCTCTCCTGGTTATCCTTACTTGTAAGGAACAAGTGATCTTTCATTATTTTATTTTTATCACATCTCGCGTTGTTCCAGCATCTCTCTTTTGTCCTGCCGTCTTAGATAAATGGCTGTACCTATGGCAATAGCACCAATAGCAATGATACCGAAGTAACCCAGCTTAGCCCCAAAAACAAATAATGCTGTGGTAGGAACGGCACCATCGACCAGGGAAGAGATTGCAGCAGCACCTTCAGGGAATTTAAACCCTGCCATAGTTGCCGCGGTAGTGATGAGCGGAGATACGTAGGTAGCTAATAATAAACCTACTCCCAGAGCAATCGTCGAACCCAGAACCGTCCGTACTACGTTTCCTTTAAACACAGGAACCATCAAGCAAACAATAAACGGAATGGTCGCTAAATCTCCGAAGGGCAATACCTTATTCCCGGGCAGAAGCACCGCTAATGCCAGCACAATAGGAATCATAATTAACGATGAGGCTATAGCGGCTGGATGTCCTACGGCGAGCGCAGAGTCCATCCCAATATTTACTTCGCGATCTGGAAACTTACTGCGAACAAATTCTGAAGCCGCTTCTGATACTGGCAACAGCCCTTCCATAAGAACAGCTACCATTCGAGGCAACAGTAGCATCACGGCTGCTGTATTTACCCCTAAGGTTAAAACATCCTTTACACTCCATCCAGCTAAAAGACCAATAATAATACCTAAAATAAGACCTAATACAGTTGATTCACCCAGCACTCCCATTCGTTTTTGGATGGAATCTGGATCGGCTTTTAAGGTGCGCAACCCTGGGATCATGTTACATAATTTTTCGAGCGGCATGGCGATAACATAAAAAGCAGTGGAGGTACCATGCGGGAATGTAACGCCCTGATAACCATAAAATTCTGACACATGCTTCGAAGACATGTCTGCTAGTACAAGTAACACGATTGCATGAACAATCGCTGTTAATAGCCCCATTGGTACGCTGTTGGTCATAACCGTTACCAATGATCCTGTAAACGCGATGTGCCACAGGTTCCAAACATCCACATTTAATGTCTTGGTGAGTCCGAAAAGAAGCATTGCTAGGTTGACCCCAAGGCCAATCGGGATAGCAAAAGCGCCAATCGTTGTCCCAAACGCAATGGCTGAACTAGCCGGCCAGCCTACGTCAATAATCGTTAACTCCACTCCTAAATTTTTGACCATATCTTGAGCGGCAGGACCGAGTGAACTGCTTAGCAATCCGATAATCAGATTGACCCCAACAAACCCAATCCCAATCGTGAGTCCAGCCCGGAATGCCTGTCCAGGCTTTGTTTTTAAGAGAATCGCAAAAATGAAGATGATGATGGGCAAAACAACAGTTGGCCCTAAATTAACAATTTTTTGTAAATACTCCATTTCCTCATCCCCTAACTCAATAAAATGGCTATTCGGCGGTCATCCGTTTCTCAATTTCGGCAAACACTTTTTCTTTACCGATTCCTGTTAACAAAGGAACAGCATTAATCACTTTATCCTGTAAATGAGCCGGTACTGCTGTAGTAGAAATAATCAGATCATACTGGTCACCTTTATTTAAAATATCACTTACCTTTGATTGCTCTAAATTAGCCTCTAATCCTTTTTCTTGGAAGAACGTTTTTAATTTCTGCATAACCACCGTAGAAGTTGCTACTCCTGTGCCACAAATCACCATAACTTTTTTCTTTGCCATTATAAATTCCTCCTAAAATTAGTGGTTGTAACTGTTAACAGGCTGGATAACGGAAAGAAATTCTACTGGTGTGCTGGCCTGACTAAGTACCTCCAAGCGTGAGGCATCCTGGATGAACGTCATAATTTCTTCCAGCATCTCCAGATGAGACTCACTTTTTTCAATCGCTAGCATGATAATAAGCTTGACTGAAATGGTTCTGCTGGCATCTGCCATGCATTGAAATTTGGTACCCTGTTTCACTAGACCCAATGCAATCGTCTGCTGTTTAACATGACACGCATCCGTATGCGGAATAGCCACATGTACATCAGCCAACTCCAATCCAGTAGGATAATGCTGCTCACGATCCTTGACAGCGTTTACATAACTCTCGTGCACAAAGCCCTTACTCCATAAGGATTTCGCCATGGTTTCTAGGATTACGTCTTGGCGGGTTTCATCTGGAAAGATAAACAAATGATCTGTTTGCACCATCTCCAAAAATGACATGTGGATTCTCCCTTCTATCTAAGCTGTCTCTCTTCCCTCTTTTTGTGTAAAAAGCCAACATTTCTAAACAAAAAAGGGCTAGATCGTATGACATTCATACGAATCTAGCCCGCGGCTCTTTTCATTATTTCTGTTACATTTGTTCTTACTTTTATCATTTGTTCCTTATAGTTAATCATACTATCCTTGCTGATAAACGTCAACAACATTTTCTTCACTTTTTATACCGGAAAAGAAAAAAAGCGACCCATGGTCACTTTCTCTTCTACATTTTCTGCCATTATTCCTCTGTATCAATAACTCCATGTCTGGTTTGAATAATTGCTTTGCCACGTACCTTGATAGCAGATGTATGCTCAGTAAATTGAGCTAGCATGACTTCACCCTTATCTAGCTTTTCTGTATGGTGAAAGCGTGTATCTGTACCACGGGTTAATCCAATAACATGTACTCCGTTTTCTTTTGCTTTAATGACAAAAAAGTCTTGGCTGCCACTGCTCCGTTGTGGATGTTGTTCCATCTACATGTCCCCCTAAGAGAATTTCTCCTTTTTACTATACCCTACCTAAACTTCCGCTTGCAATTTGGACGTTATTTTAGCGACATAGCGCTGTGTCTCTTGAGGAAGATTAGCTGCTAGACGATCAAAGTCTTCATCTGTCTCAATTCCAGCTCTTCTGACTCGGCCAGATCCTGCATTATAGGCAGCCAAGGCAACCTTTACATTGCCATCATATCGATCTAGTAATTTACCCAAATATTTGGTTCCGCCCATCAAATTTTGATCGGGATCGTAAGAATTACGTACCCCTACACTTCGAGCAGTATCGTCCATTAACTGCATAAGTCCTTTTGCTCCCGCGTGAGAGGTAGCAGTAGGGTTAAAGTTAGATTCGGCGCGGACCACCTCTCTCACTAAGGAAGAGTTGACACCGAAGCGTTTGCTCACCTGCTCAATTTTATCCACAATCTGCTGACGGCTCCACGCCATGGATTCATCTTTATTAGAGGTTAGATCAGATTGAGTTGAAGAGTAGATTAGAGAGGAATTCCAGCTATTTTGCTGCTTTGTTCCATCTAATTCAGCTAGAACCTGTTCTTTTGAGATTACATGCTGATATTTTTGCAGTTCATTTTCAAACACATCAGAAAACAAGGGATCTTGTCCATTTGGATTTGTCTGATTATCCAATAGCCCTTGGAATTGTGCTACCTGAGTAACATCACTTGATGTGAATTGTCCAGTAGATGCAAGGGATTTAACAAGCTGATTACTATCTATTTTCACGATTAGATCATCCATTCTCCTCTGTCTTTTATGTTCTATTATAAGGGAAGGCTTTCCATAGAGCCAAGAGAAAAAAGGCCCGATTGTTAAGAAAAATTGTTTTTTAATTCTTTACTTGAATTAATAAATAAACAAAAATGGTAAAACATTCATAATATACTATCGGAAGTAAAAACATCTTCCAGTACTACTAACAGACATCATCAAGGTCTCTCAATCATTCATATAATTTGATAGATGTGCTTTCAATAATCTAGTGGTCAGTGACTAGGAGTAGCGTTTTATGCAAAGCACCATAGTTTGCATTTGCTTTAAAAAGTCAGGCTCGTTCCTCTTTACATATATTCGCAAAATTTGAATTAGAATAAAATTATGTTATAATTTGTATATAAAATAATATTATAGGAGGTTTGGATATTTTGAAAAAATCATTACTCTCTACCATTGCCATGTTAGCTTTTTGTGTAATAGCGTCCCCTTCAGTATTAGCCGCAGAAGTTAGCCCACCAACAGTTCAAGATCATAAAGTACAAGCAACTCAAGCTCAAGTAACAGGGTTGGTTGTTGAACTCGGTGAGCGCAGGGTTTATTACGGAGACAGTACTGATATCTACATAAAAGCTCTTTTCTCTGATGGCTCAACCAAATGGGTTTCAAATGACGTAACGATCGGCAAAAGTGGTGGTGCTTACTATAACAAGCAACCAGGCTATGACTATGCATGGATACAGCCTTACAGATCAGGCGAGGGTTATTTTGAGTTTAAATACGGAGGAATTACAAAAGATTTCTGGTTCGATATATATGACTTTTAGTATTCGTCCTATTATAGGTAATTAAATACATAGTGGCTACATTACTAAAAAACACCTCTTCGCATAGAAATGCTGAAGAAGTGTAAGAATCAAAATGGTCGGAATGCAGGGATTCGAACCCTGGACCTCACCCACCCCAAGGGTGCGCGCTACCTGGCTGCGCCACATCCCGATGTTTTAGTCAGGTTATAACGTTGTAAAGAGTTGATTTTACGGGGATTTTCTGATGATTAACAGTCGCGTCTAATTGTTCGACTATTCAAAGTATATCACACAGCCCCGCACCCCCGCAATACCAAATAGCACACCCCCGGATCGATGTTTATATCACTTTCGAACGAATAATAATTGCTTTTTAGGATTAAATTATTCGGCCTCTTAACCTGGTCAGTTCGTACACAGCAACGATTTAAAATACTTTTTTAGCAAGACTACGACTGACGTAAGCATAATTCGGGTAGGAACTCGGTTCAAAAACTATATATTAATGAAGAAAAAGACCCGGGACACTTCGGGTCTCTTCTATTTTAATCGGTAACGGACACGTTGTTCCTGAAATCAACCCACGTCCAATCGCCGTTTTCCTCCTCAATTTTTACCTGTTTCATAACGGTGTCTAATAACTTGGCAACGCTCCTCACCGTTAGGAATTCGCCCCCGTCCCAGATACCCAGCACCAGTATTGATGTGTTGTAACATTCAAGCAGTTCACGTTTTCTTGGCAAGTAAAAGCTCCCAAAATCATTTTAGAGCTTATTTTCATAGTAAGGGATGAACATAAAAAAACCGGAAGAAATCCGAGGTTCCTTTTTTATTTCACTATATCATTAAAACAATGTTATAAATAAAAATAATAATACCAATAGAAAGATAAATGAGAAGAAAAGAGCCAATATAATTGAATATTTTTCTTATCCTTGGCAACCTTTTATTGTTTAAAAAAAACAATAAAATAAGTGCAAGTACGAGAAAAGTTATATAAAAAAGAATAACCCATTTATTAAACATAATATTTAATAGTATCATTCCGAATCATACGCATCTCTGAATACGCGTTTAACCTTTCTTTCCTGGAGGAAAATATCAAGCAAATTTGAACCAGCCCACCCAGCAAAACCTAATGCTGCAAAAGGGCTAATATTTTCACATCTGGGCAACTAGCTCTAGCACTCGATATCGCGTGTCTTGCAACAGCTACATCCCCAGCAAAAAAATACTAGACTTGGCAATCGTAATACAAAAGCACTCAATAAGACAATTTTCTTCAAATTTAATCATCTCCATTTGGGTGTTTTTGTAAAATTAAATTTAATTATACTAAAATTCTCTAAAAATTAAAACTCAATGGATAGCCAGATATGATGGATCGATGCATAAACCACAGCCTCAAAGTATGAATGGGGAAAGTGGTATGTCTATAGCTATTAATAAATATATTACTTTATGAGCCGATTTCATTACATCGTTGACGCTAAAACATGAGTTTTCCATGTCAACAAATCACGCTGTGCGGACAATGTACCCCTATAATTTCGCTGCCTTCAGAAAGGGTTTTCAATTCTCACAAGGAGCATATATTGACAAAGGGCCTGATTGGAATTCTGTTAACCTCCAAGTATGGGATGAATTTTGGCTTAGTTTTAGTACTGGTTCAAACTCGGCTGACTTACAACATAAATATAATGTAAAATATTTCTATAAAGACGACAGATTAAGACTTACGACTAAAGAATAAACACTTCATACTTTTCTGGGGAAATAATCATCCCATAGAAACCCAAAGCATATTTTATTTAATTAATATCGTGCTTCTTTTCTTGGTTGTTCAGACACATAAAAGATATAAGTAAGCGTAAAGATATTTTTTGATGTAATTTCTAGAATATCGAAATGACCTTAACTGACGACTAATGAATTTAGGCGTCAGTTTTTTTCCATTCATCTTACTACTTTCGACATAGAGATTCCTCGTCAATTCCGAATTTTCTAGCCCTTATAGCCCGAAAGGACAGACTACCAGCGCTAGCCACGTCCTCAGACGAGGTTGGTCTTTGTTACGACTAATACCAGGGACCGTCAGTCTAACCCCGATCCCCCGTTTTGGAATTACGTTGTACTGCCCAGTCTGATTCAGTCATACCCCGTAATCTCCTAATTTAGGGACCGGGATTGTCGATCCAATCAACGATACCTTGTGGATTATCAGTCCAATCATAAATCAAAACGTGATTCCTCCCTCGTTTTAGTATCCGGGGTCATCAAGCCATTCTGGTTCTAACATGCCGTGTACACTCCTTTTATTAGTGTCTAGGGTCCTCGAACCAAACAACAATGCCTTGCGGGTCGTCAACCCAATTAATATCGTACATCATAGGGTTCCCTAATCCAATTAGTGTCCAGGATCGTAATGCCATCCTGGATTAGCCATGTCACATCCCCCCCTATATTAATAGCCGTGGGCATCATGCCAATCCGGGTCTACATTATGTTTCACTCCGGAAATCTTTTGAAACTCCAACCCGAACCATTATGTGTATTCACCCTATCCTCCTTTCCTACACCTTTCGATAAGAATATTTCAAAATCCTTCCAAATACAAAAAAACGCCGGCTATCCGACGACTAATTGCGCTTTTTGACGGCTTGTACCAACGCGGCGATCGAGAAGCCCAACGCTACCACCACAATTACCAATGTAATAGTATAAAAAAGGAAAAGGACATTATAGAATAAAAAAATATATAAACATGATAAATGAATATGCCGTCACTACAATATTTATAATATAGAGCACTTTTCGTAACTTTTCGAATTTACCCTTTAAAAGAAAAGGTAAGATGCTAGGTTTAGGAATATATACAAAGGTAAAAGAAGTATAATCCACTTTTTTAAAAAAATACTTGCTATTATTTCACCCACTACTTTTCTCCTTCCATAATACTATCAAATGCACGTGCTGCTTTTCTCTCAGCTATAACCACATCCGCAGCATTAACGACCGCTGCCAAGCCAAAACCAGCACCTACAAAAAAGGCAATCATGCTATCAGCGCCCCAACCTGATTTAATTCCTTTTGTACTTGCCATAAATGAAGCGGCTGAAACAGTTGAGTTCACCACTAACAGAGCCTCAGCTTTCATTAACTCATCAACTTTATCCTCATAATGATACAAATCATCTTTATTACTAGAGGTTTGTTTTACACAGGTTCCTTCTTTACCGTTTCCGATATCCCAGTACTTTTGCTGCCACTTTTATCGATTACATAATAAAAACCATAGTATTTTTCATGTGATTCTTGTACGATATCTTTCTTTGCAAAAGCCGCTATTTTAGGCTGTTTTTGCATTTGTTTTTCTTTCTTTACCTGTTCGGCAGAATCTGCTATAGAGACCTGTATTATGGTGCTATCATCGGATTCTATAGTGTGATTCATCTTATCATCTGTAGCCTCGATAATTCCATTTTCACTCTCTGCTCTTACACTGTCATTATCCTCCAAAATCCCAATCTTATATCTATTTCCTTGACTGTCTTCAAGAGTTTTTGCTTCAACCATTTGATTAGGTTCATTTATAGCAAAAGCAGGAATACTAGATGAAGATAGTACTGATAAAACAAGAGCACTAGATAAAATCACTTTTTTCATTTTCTCCTTGGAAATATAAACTAATTATTTTACATAAATTAGTATTTTTTCCAGTACCCAGAATATCAATAGCATATTGTAATAATTAACAAAGTAAAAATGAAACGGTATTCGAGAAGCCTGCGGATATATTCGATACGAGTCGTGAATATTACCGACATTATTGAACGATTAAACGAACAAAAAGGACACCTAAAGTTGTCGTCTGATGTTCTCTTTGGCTACACTTTCGATATACGATTCCTAACTAAAAAAGCTAATAATTACAAAACCATAGCCCGCCTTTAAGTGGGATGCAAATTAGATCGGAGGGCTGTGAGGCTTGTGCCGGCGTAGGAGTATATCCAGCTATTCCAAAAACTAAACCAAAAGCAAGTGAGAATGCTAAAACTTTTTTCATGGCTTTAACCTCCTTCCTTATAATATTTATATTTTTGTTATATTTCGAACCTTATGAACAAAAATTGTTTTCTATAACAAAGATTTTTAAAAACAATGGCCCACTGGCACGAGCCAGCAGTTCTTGCACACTGCCTTTCTAGGCGGTGTTTTTTCATTTCAATCCCCCAGTTATCACGATGAGTTTATATTCAACAAACTTTAAAAGGCATCCAATCCATCCTCCACGTAGGAAGCCACAATACCCTTCCACTGCGCGAAAAAGGAATCTGTGATTTCTTGCCCGTATTATTCTCCCCTCTACCTCTCGTTATCTCGTTAGGTATTTCTATATCCAATATATAAATAAACCATAGGATTAGTGTTATGTATTTGATTTAATTCCCCATTCATTCTATCATCCGCTCCTTTTCTCCCCACTACAAAGAAACTCCAAAGTTTCCGGAGATTCCTTCCTTCACGATATCTTATTCAACTTGCTAGGTCTAAATAAAGGTACTCAGCAAAAAGACTAACTCAATAATGAATGTAGGAATAAAAAATATATTGGTAATTTTTAGAATCATATGATATTATTTCCACATATCAACATAATAAATGAAAGGAAGTGTTTCATGTGCTAAAAAAGGTTACTGCTTCATTTTTTCTCTTTGCCATGATGCTATTGCTAAGCATCCCGGCTTTCGCGGCTCCGGGTGAAGACCACCTCGATCCGGGTGAAAAGCTTGTCAAAGGACAGTATCTGAAGTCGACAAATGGTGAATATCAATTGATCTTGCAAGATGACGGGAATCTCGTCCTATATGGAAGAGGAAGAGCATTGTGGAGTTCTAATACACACGGTCAAGCTGCTAGTAACTTAATTATGCAAGCAGATGGCAATCTAGTAATTTACGGTTATCCTCATGCAATTTGGCATTCCAGTACACACAATAACCCTGGAGCCAGATTGATTGTACAAAATGATGGGAACGTGGTTATATACTTAGCTCAAAAACCTATTTGGGCCACAGGTACAAACTAGTTTTCTTTAAAAACGCACTGCCATTACAGGCGGTGCGTTTTTCATTTCAAGCTAATCAAACTAGTTTGTATCACATAATCAGTCATTACATGACATGACACCATTATTCTGGGTAGCTAACAAAAATTCTTTTGTAACCCATAGGTTCCGTTTTACACCTTAACTTAAAGTTTGTTTCCCCCCTATACTACTCCTCCCGATCCCCCTTCTTTTTTCCTAATTTGGAGTTGTGATTCAATAAGATAATGACCGTATCTAAATGAATCAGTGTTATGTAAAAAAGCCCACACATCCTATGTATGAGGAGTGAAGGGCTTTGGGGTTGCATTGGGTTCATTTCAAAAATAGTTCATGGAAACACACACTAAAACCCGCCTTGTAAAGAAAAGACGGGTTTTCATTTCCTTGTTATTATAGGAAGTAAAATCGGCTCGCTCTTCGCGACAGGATACTAAGCTTTGATGTATTGCAAAACCTCTGCACGTGCATTAGCATCTTTTTCAAACATTCCACGAACAGCCGTAGTTACAGTAGAAGAGCCAGGCTTTTTCACACCACGCATGGTCATGCACATATGCTCTGCTTCTACCATCACCATAACACCATGTGGCTCTAGTTTCTTCATAATGGCGTTAGCTACAGTGGAAGTAATACGTTCTTGCAATTGTGGACGACGTGCTACCGTTTCCACAGCTCTTGCTAATTTACTCAATCCTACAACTCGTCCACCCTTTGGTATATAAGCGACATGCGCCTTTCCAAAAAACGGTACTAAATGGTGTTCACACATCGAATAAAAAGGAATATCTTTAACGAGTACAATTTCTTCATGGTCTTCGCTGAATATGGTTTCGAAGTATGTCTCTTCGTCAACATTCATGCCTTCAAAAGCTTCTGCGTACATTTTTGCTACGCGTTTTGGTGTATCCAATAAGCCTTCTCGGTCTGGATCTTCACCGACAGCTTCTAGGATCATTCGAACAGCTTGTTTTATTTTTTCGTGATCTACATTCATAATGACAGCCTCCTCAAACCCTTCGCAACAAGAACAAGCCAATTTTATCATACCCTATATAAAAATACAAAACACGAATGTGTAGAAACTTACTTATTACTATATCCTAATTAGACTGCTTTTTCATCCTTTATAATAACAATTTACAGATTAGGGAAGCAGTTGGATTGCACTGTGGGAGTTTAAAAGGCCTTTTCTTATTGAAATCGCCAAAAAAGGCCCCTAAAAGAAGGTAGCAAATTGCCAGCTACTTCTCTTTGGGACCTTTATATGTAAGATCTTGGAGCTTCAATCTATTTGATTGAATCCTTCAGCTGTTTACCAGGTTTGAAGGCAGGAATCTTACTGGAAGCGATCTCGATCTCTTCCCCTGTTTGTGGGTTGCGGCCTTTGCGAGCAGCACGTTCGCGCACTTCGAAGTTTCCAAAGCCAATTAATTGAACTTTGTCACCCTCTTTTAGCGCATCAGAAATCGCATCAAGAACAGCGTCAACTGCTTTTGTAGCATCTTTCTTCGTTAGTTCAGACGTTTCAGCTACCTTTGCAATGAGTTCTGTTTTATTCATTACATTCACCTCCCCTCAAAACTTGGAGTTGCACAGATGGTATTACATGTCTTAACAGATTCAGCTAATTTTATACGCAGAATGGCGTAATTATGCCTTCTGACAAGCTTATAGTAATACAGAGATTTTATTTTTACAAGACTTTTCCACATCAAAATGCGAAAAACAGTTCTCTAGCAGGAGAACACTGGTTAAAAAAACACGATAGCACCTAAAAAACATTCATCACTTATTATTTAAAAAATGAAAAAATCTGTTGCTTTTTCAATCAAACTCAAAAAATAATATATATGGGATTCCTTCCATTTGTCGATTTATATTTTCTTTCTTCCATAGCAAAAAACCCTGTTCTCCTCTCTCATTCTACAAAGAAAGAACAGGGTCTATCTATACTGGTTTCACCTTTACCTTTATAAGATGATGGCAATGAGTCCTCCAGAGCCTTCGTTAATAATACGTCCAAGAGTCTCTTGCAGCTTATAGCGAGCATTATCAGGCATCATCAAAATCTTGGCTTGGATACCTTCTCGTACAATGGAATGCAGGGACCTGCCAAAAATATCGGAGTTCCAAATCGCCAGCGGATCTTTATCAAAATCTTGCATCAGGTATCGGACCAGCTCTTCACTCTGCTTCTCAGTTCCTATAATCGGGGCAAACTCAGATTCCACATCAACACGAATCATGTGAATAGATGGAGCTGTAGCCTTAAGACGAACGCCGAAGCGCGGTCCTTGCCGAATCATCTCTGGCTCATCCAATGTCATTTCATGCAAGGATGGAGCCGCAATTCCATAGCCGGTGGAACGAACCATATGCAGTGCCTCTGCAACTTGATCGTATTCTCGTTTTGCATGGGCAAATTCTTGCATAATTCGTAATAAATGATCCTTGCCACTAATCTCCTCGCCAACGATTTCCATCAGGATTTGGTCATACAGATGATCAGGAGCTATCAAATCAATCTCTGCTACACCGTGTCCCATATCCATACCGGCTAATGCGGCTTTTTCAATAAACTCATATTCGTTAAATTGTCCTACTACACGGTCCACATCGCGCAGACGACGAATATCTTTAACGGTCTCTCCTACTGCTTCCTCATAGTTCTGACGCAACCAATGGCCGCTTTCAAGCACCATGACCCAGCTTGGCAGATTTACGTTTACCTCATGTACAGGGAATTCAAATAATACTTCTTTTAGAATCAAGAGAACTTCCGACTCTGTCATTGAATCAACAGAGAGAGCCACAACCGGAACATCATATTTCTCTTGAAGTTCGAGACGTAATGCTTGGGTTTCTTCCGAGCGGGGGCGGGTGGAATTAATTAAGATCACAAAAGGCTTGCCTACTTCCTTCAATTCAGATACTACACGCTCTTCGGCATCCACATAGCCTTCACGAGGTATTTCAGCAATGCTACCATCTGTTGTAACGACGATTCCGATGGTGGAATGCTCTTGGATGACTTTCCGCGTTCCTACTTCCGCCGCCTCTTCAAATGGGACTGGTTCTTCATACCAAGGCGTATTAACCATGCGAGGACCATTCTCATCCTCAAACCCCTTTGCTCCAGCTACTGTATATCCTACGCAATCCACAAGGCGTACATTTATATTAAGCCCTTCTGCTACGTTTATTTGTACAGCTTGGTTTGGAACAAATTTAGGCTCGGTCGTCATGATGGTTTTGCCGGAAGCACTTTGCGGTAGTTCATCCGTGGCACGAATACGATCTGCCTCGGATGGAATATTAGGAATGACCGCTTGCTCCATAAAACGTTTGATAAATGTTGACTTCCCAGTACGGACAGGACCCACAATGCCAAGATAAATATCACCGCCCGTACGTTCTGCTATGTCTTTAAAGATATCGATTCGTTCCACCATCGAAAACCTCCTTGTGATTGTCTATTTAAATCTATGGCTCTTTTTCTTATTTATCCCTGATTTCGAACATTTTTAATAATCTTTTTTGTACAAGTGTTGTGGACAGTATCAATATATGAATAGAAACTATTTTTAGAACTAAAAAAAGACGCCTGCAATATGCAGACGCCCGTTCATTATTCCTGTCTTTTTCCTACTATGGCTTATAATTGCAATAATTCTGGTTCTTGATTCACCAGCTTGTAAGGAAAGGACTTCACAGGTACGAAAAATGTTTCCCGTGCTAATACATAACGTGGATCTGTACCCTTTGGCACATTCCATTTCTTCTCACGTAGCAGCGTTGCAATATCAATGGCGTAATCGATGCCCACTTCACCTTTCGCATTCACGATTAATGAGAGAGTATTTTGTGTATAGGGACTATGAATTACGGGCTCTTTTATGCCGATAAGGTCATAGCGAATGGAAAAATAACCATTGCTTATATGCTCCTTAATAGGTAGCTTATCTTGAGAAATTTGATAGCGAATAACTGCTTGCTGAACATCCGCCACGAGACTAACTGTAGGTAAATTAATGAGTTTTACCAATGGTTTTTCTTCCACATCAATCAAGACGTACTTAAAGTTCCCCCCTTTTTCAAAAGCATTGGCCGGGGCATCTGGCATGTACTTTGGAACCAGTCTGGTAAAATCCACCTCATACTTTTCAAAGTAAGGCGTTGATGCATCCTTCGTGACAATAGGTAACACTCCGGATTGCTCTTGAAGTTGTTCTACTGCTTTTTGCGTTTGTTCTACATAAATTGGATGCGGTACCTGATTCTCCGATTTTCGATCTGCTGGGTATAAGCAACCGCTTACGAAACTGGAAAGCAAAAGTACAAGAGTAAATAATATAACCTTCTTCTGAATCATGCTGTTCCTCCTACCATTCTTCCTCCTCGAGGCGTTGACGCTCCAAGGCTTTCTCCACAACTGATTTCCATCTTGACTCAGGAATACGCACTACAAGGTCTTCCTCCAGCACGCGGGCCTGACAAGCTAAACGCATACCCCTTGCTTTATCACGCTCGGCTAATTTGCGTTCTTCACTAGCTGATAACGGTGAGACTGCTCCCTTCTCAATCGTTACTTTGCATAACAAACAAGCAGCATTTCCATCACAACGGGTAGGTATCGCTACACGAGCTACTCGGGAGAGCTGCAATACTGTTTGCCCAGGACGAGCTTTTATGGTTTTTTTACTCGGATAAAATGTTACTTTTGGCATATCTGCTCCCTCACTTTAATATGGGACATGCCACAATCGAATGGGGCCCTCTTCCTGTACTTGGATTTGACACCCCAAACGATAATGGTCCTGACGCTCTGCTTTTTTTAGACGCAGCTTTTCTTCTTTTGTGACTTCATTAAGAAATTCTGCTCCTTCCAAAACCTTTGTACGGCATTGTGCGCAGATACCTCTTTCGCATGCATGACCCCATTGGATTTTATTTTTTTTTGCCAATTTTACAATAGTCATATTTTTTTCAATTATGACTTCATGAGACTCTCCAAGCTTGGTAACCAATGTCAATTCTTTCATTCTACCATCTCCTAGACTAGTAATACGATTAAGATCATTCCAAACACAATCAACAGCATGAAAAATGCCAAGATTTTCAGAATAATACCTAGGAATGTCCCCGCTTTTTTACGTGAGAATAACAAGAGTAAATTGCACACAAACATAAGAAAAATCGCAAGAAGCGAAATATTCATTTTAGTCATGGGGTCAATGTACATATTCTTCTGCGTCCTTTACTTTTTCTTTTTAGCCTGATTATAGCATAATTATCCGGGTCAAGAACCTATTTAAGAGCAGTCGCATAGGATATTGAGATAATCCACGCCCATATGGAGGGAGCTGCATGAGTAAGCGAAAATGGCGAAATCCTTATGTCACCATTAATAAAAAACCTTCTCGTCCGAGTGCCAATAAAGCCAAAAAAGTAAAGGAAAATGTTAATATCGCTGTAAAAGAACCTGTAGTGGCAGAAACTGTTCAAAAAAAGGGACTTTTATCAAAGCTGCCATCGCTGGATATCCTAAGCAACCTTGATTTGCGCACCTCTGTCACCAAGGTGAGAAGCAACATTAAAGGGATTAGCTCAACTATTCGCCAGATGGAAGATACAATGGAATCGATCTTCGGTGCGATGGAGATGTTGGAATCGTTTAGGAAGGTAAATAAAAGCGAGGACGTAAAATCAGCGAGTGAAGAGAGCTCGAATAAAAAGCAACAACATGAATCTGCCTTCCTCTTTGACGATGAGGAGGAGATGGAAGAAAAAGCTCCCGCTCAAGAGAATACGTCAAACCCATTTAGCGGACTAGACATCGGCCAATTGCTGGGATTGCTGCAATCACCTCTGGTGCAAAGTCTTTTAACTCAATCATCAAGCGATTCTGGCAAACGAAAAAAAGAGGGGTAATATTCCCCCTCTTTTTTTCTTGATTGGATAGAGCAGCCATGTCCCTGTAGAGCCATGATTGTTCCTATTTTACTCTATGTGATTGTAGAAGGCTGGGAACTAGCTCAGTGGCCCATTTATGAACAAAAGGAGCCTATTTCATTTTATCAAGCATTCCGGAGAGATCATCCGGATTAAAGGAGCCATTTTGAACCATTCCCATAATCTCTTCTTCTTTGTCTGAACTTATGGCAACTCCGCTCATCACGGAAACCATCTGAATCAACTGACGCAGCTTCTGATCATCTTGTAGATCCTCTTTATTAAAAGAACTAGCAAGCTGGAACAGCTGCGATTGATCAATGTTCGTCTTGCCCGTTAACTTGTTCAACAAACTTCTAGATAGTCGCTTATTCATGTGTAACTCCTCCTCATACGTCCCAATTATCACAATGGGTACTCTCTTTAGCGTATGAAGCGGGAGCAAAATTGGTGTAATGCCTATTTATCCTTATAACGAACGATATCTTCCAGCTCAAGTCTGCGCCCTCTTCCCATCAGCTCTTCTACTGCCTGACGGGGGGAGCAATCCCCAAAGAACACCTGATAAAACACCTTGGTGATGGGCATCTCCACGCCTTCTCTTTCAGCCAGTGCTTTTGCAGCCTTAGTGGTGCGCACTCCTTCGACAACCATTCCCATATGAGCAAGAACTTCATCAAGATTTTTTCCTTGGCCTAGCATATAACCAGCTCGCCAGTTACGGCTGTGCTTACTGGTACACGTCACCACCAAGTCTCCTACTCCTGCAAGTCCAGCAAACGTTAAAGGATTAGCACCCAATTTTACACCTAAACGTCCTATTTCGGCCAAACCACGGGTTAACAATGCAGCTTTGGCATTATCTCCATATCCTAAACCGTCGCTAAGACCAGCTCCGAGTGCAATAATATTTTTTAAGGCACCTGCAATTTCAGCACCGATCATGTCAGGATTGGTGTATACACGGAAGTAGGAATTCATTAAAATATCCTGGGCTTTAAGCATGCTTTCCTCACACTCGGAAGCTACAACGACTGTTGTTGGTGATTTTTGAATTACTTCTTCAGCATGACTTGGTCCTGTTAACACCACAACGCGATCGCCAATTTCCTTAGGCACCTCTTCTCTGATCACTTCTGACATGCGTTTTAGGCTCTCCAGCTCAAAGCCTTTGGTTGCATGAATAAGCGTCACATCAGGGTTTAGCCACGGAGATATTTGCTTTACTACCTCACGCATTGCCTTTGAAGGTAATGCCAAGATAATAGCAGTTTTTTCTGCAACCACTTGTTGTAGGTCTGTATCTGCAACGATCGTGTCGGGTAAGGTGATGCCTGGTAAGTACTTTTCGTTGGTATGGTTTGTGTTGATCTCTTGTGCATTTTTGGGATCTCGAACCCATAATGTCACTTGGAAATCATTCGCTGCACAGACTGAAGCTAGGGCTGTGCCCCAACTGCCTGCTCCAATCACTGCTATGCGCTTGGTCAACATTCTTCCCTCCACTCAGCTTAGTTTCCTATTCGATTTATCACCAAGTTTACGTTCTGTTCCGTTCCATAGATTAACCAGATTGGAATAATGCCGATAATAAGCCAATGCAGGAATGGCTAAGGTAATCAAGAAAATGTAAATGTCCTGTTTAAAAAACCAAATCAAGATAGGAAATAAAGTAACAAAAAGCAACGACCCCACAGAGACATACTTGGTAATAGCAATACAAATAATAGTCAGAATCGTACAAATCAAAAATGCTAGTGGCGATAAGGCCAAAGCTACCCCAACAGTTGTAGCAATGCCTTTGCCGCCACGGAATCCATAAAAAATGGGCCAATTGTGCCCAACGATCGCTAATATTCCAGAAAAAGCATACGCCACACTATCTCCATCAGTAAGCCAATGAGTTATGTACATGGCTATCACGCCTTTTAGCAGATCCAAAAGTAAAACCACAATCGCCGGTCCTTTACCTAGAACACGAAGCGTATTAGTCGCTCCGGCATTCCCACTGCCATGACTTCGGATGTCAATACCAGCTATTTTTTTTGCGACTAAATAGCTGAAACTGACAGAACCAAGCAAATAACTGATGACCAGAGAAATCAATACCATCATTGCATTCTCCACTCCCTATGTTTTCTTGCGGGTTAAAATACGGATTGGCGTTCCTTCAAATTCAAACGCACCGCGAATTTTATTTTCTAAATATCTTTCATAGGAGAAATGCATTAACTCAGGATCATTTACAAACACGATAAACGTTGGTGGTTTAACAGCAACCTGTGTCGTATAATTGATTTTAAGACGTTTTCCTCTGTCTGTTGGCGGAGGTGCCATAATTGTAGCATCCGTAATCAAATCATTTAAGACCGAAGTGTTCACTCGCATTGTATGTGAATCTGCTACAGCATTTACTTTAGGTAAAATGGTATGAACACGTTGTTTTGTCTTCGCAGAAACATAAAGAATCGGTGCATACGATAAATATTTAAACTCTTCGCGGATCAGCTCTGTAAAACGTTGCATGGTTTTATCATCTTTTTCCAAGGCATCCCATTTGTTCACTACAATGATAACTCCACGACCAGCCTCATGTGCGTATCCGGCAATCTTCTTGTCTTGCTCGATGATGCCTTCTTCTCCATTGATTACTACCAATACAACGTCAGAATCCTCTATCGCTTTAAGCGCGCGCATTACGCTATATTTCTCGGTGCCCTCGTATACTTTGCCTTTTTTACGCATACCGGCTGTATCCACTAGCACGTACTCCTGCCCATCACGTTCAAACGGCGTATCAATCGCATCGCGTGTTGTTCCTGCGATCTCGCTGACAATTACCCGCTCTTCACCCAAAATTGCGTTGGTTAAAGAGGATTTCCCTACATTAGGACGTCCAATGATAGACACACGAATCACATCATCCCGCTTCTCCTCTGCATCCACAGGAGGCAAGTGATGGAAAACCTCGTCTAGCATATCGCCTAAACCAAGACCATGCGATCCTGAGATTGGGAATGGTTCTCCTACGCCCAATTGATAAAACTCATAAATATCATTACGCATCTCAAAATTATCTACTTTGTTGACAGCTAATACAATTGGCTTTCCTGTCCGGTTTAACATACGAGCTACATTTAAATCAGCATCTGTGACTCCAGAGCGTACATCAACGATCAAAATGATAACATCCGCCTCATCAATAGCCAATTCTGCCTGATAGCGCATTTGCGTTAAAATTTGATCCGTCTCAGCAAATTCAATTCCACCTGTATCAATGACGTGAAATTCACGATTTAACCATTCACCTTTTCCATATAAACGGTCACGTGTAACCCCTGGCTTGTCTTCTACGATAGCAACTCTTTCGCCGATCAATCGATTAAAGATCGTTGACTTCCCTACATTTGGGCGGCCTACGATTGCAACTACTGGTAATCCCATACTACACAACACTCTCTCTCTGCTAGCTTATTTCATCTATTAATCATACCATATTCTACTTGTGCCTAACAATGACCAGGATTTCTGGTGTAATTTGATGAATCATTGCATCTGTTATTTTTTCTAGTGTAAACGCGATATCTTGCATCTCTTGATTATCCTTGGCAAAAAAGATAGGCGCTCCCCCTGCTATATCTCCTTTTCTAGTTGTAATGACCGCCACAATACCAGCACTCATGATGAACTCCCCTTTGGCTGATTTACCTTAGCTTCACTAGGCATGCGAATGGCACTTTCAATAACAGGCGTATTTTCAAGTACACTCTTCCCTTTTTCAATTCCTTGCTCATAGGGTAACAGGAAAATCCCCATGCGACCCGATTTCAAATCTCGTTTTACCAAAGGAGTAAGAGAAGGCTCCCCCTCGTCTGAATAAATTCCTAAAATGGTTGAGGCATCGTGAAGAATAGCCTGGCGTTGTCCTGGATGTGCAATCGTTACCTTTGCATTGGCATTCTTAGGAATCAGTATATACCCTGCACCTCGCTCCCTAATGATGGCCTGGGCTTCGGGTGACCCTACATTCATCATATAAATGTCGTCTACATATAAATTCACGCCATCGAGACGAATAGATGATGGTACTACGTCCGCTATGTACTTCAATGATTTTCCCGATTTAAACGAACGAGAAATCAATAAAACGACTATCCCTGCCAATACTCCTCCGTACCAATTGAACAACACTGTAGCGAACGTAGTACAAAATGCAGCGAAAATGACCAGATAATTACGTCCCTCGAAAACCATCGCAATTCCTTCAATATAACTCCCTCCCCGTGGAACGAGTTCGTGCTTATCTATTTCTGACAAGGTTGCTCGTTCCATGTTCCGAACATCCCTAAACTGTTGAGCAGCAAGGGCTAAAAACGTAATCGCTGTGTAGTCCTCCTTTAAAAAGGATGGTACCGCAACCGCACCTAATCCAGAAGCAATAATTCCTAACGCGACATGAATTAGCTTACCATGAGGATAGGTAGGATATTGCCGATAATCGGTCCGCAGTAAATACAGCCGTGTGATAATCCCAGCGAGAATTCCAAGCAAAAGGGGGACTACGTACTCATTTGAAAGCAATTCTTTGATCATATGTTGTTTCACCTGTTCGTAGGAGATTTTGATTTAAACCGAATCAAAGGGGCAATTCTTGTGCGCAAGGCCACACCCGTTTTTTGAAGAAATTGAATCACCAAATAACAGCCTGACCACAAGGCGAATGCCGTCCAAAATAAATCCTGCTGGTATTCTCCTCCAATAATGCAGCGCTCTGTAAGGGATAGAAAAGAAGCCTGATATAACGCATCTGATAACGGAAAAGCGACACACAGTAAAAACCAATGGTAGATGGCATACCTAGTCACAATAAAACACAAAATGACACAAAGAACCGGTAAAATCATTACCTCATCTATGAATAAAAGCACCGGGTCCCAAAAAAACAATTTACGCAACAAAAACAGAGCAAAGGCTAGAAGGATAGCACTCGTTATCATATACTTTCGCCGTTTCTTTTTGAGATGGTACCATAATGTCCCTCCCAGCAATAATGGGAGAAGCATCCCGCTCACATTTACCTCTACAGGCAGAAGAAAAAGTCGCCACTCACTGTAGCTTGTTGCAAGAAAAACCGTTAGAATCAACAACGCTGTTGAACGCTTCCAGCCCATTTGATGTAAAAAACGGTCAGTAAGTCCCATCCATACCATGCAAAGCAGCGTCCACTCTACAATCATGGCTATTGTTCCATCATTCATCTGACAACACCTTCATTAGTTAACTAGGCTTAATAGGTAAGTAATCCTAGTATGACTCAGATGCAGGCCAAGTAACCCCATTTGGAAAAATCTACTAAAAAAGAGACAAGCCACTCCATTAATCTAATGATTAACGAGTACTTGCCTCTTTCTCGTATATTACGGTATTTACGTGTTTATTTTAACTTGTCACGTAGGTCGCCGAACAAATCACCCAGCGTTACACCCATACCCTGTTGATTGTTGTCTTGTGTATATTGTTGCAGTTCTTTACGAGATATACGTTCCGTTTCTTCCTCGCGATCTTCTTGTACCGCGCGAATGCTTAAGCTTACACGTTGCTCGGCAGGATTGATTTCAAGGACCTTTACATTTACTTCTTGCCCTTCTTTTAATACCTCGCTAGGTGATTTGACGCGGCGGTTTGCGATTTGTGAGATATGCACTAAGCCTTCTACATGAGGAGCAATCTCTACAAATGCACCAAAACCGGTTAAACGTTTCACCGTACCAGTAATCACGTCACCTTTTTTGAACTTCTCAGCAATATCATGGTAAGGACCTGGTTGCGCTTCTTTCATGCTCAAGCTGATGCGCTCGTTTTCCTTATCCACCTTCAAAACCTTCACTTTGACCTTGTCGCCTTCTTTTACTACGTCAGCAGGCTTTTCTACATGCTCCCAAGCTAATTCGGACACATGTACCAGCCCGTCTACACCGCCGATATCAACAAATACGCCAAAATCAGTCAGGCGTTGCACAGTACCATCAAGAATATTTCCAGCTTCGATGCTATCCAGCACTTTGCCTTTGCTCGCTTTGGCCTCTTCTTCTAATACAGCTTTATGAGAAAGGATCACCTTGTTCTTTTCTTGATCCAATTCCATAACTTTTAGCGTGAGCGTACGTCCTTTGTAATCGCTAAAATCCTCTACAAAATGACGCTCTACCATAGAAGCAGGGATAAAACCACGCAGACCTACATCAACTACAAGTCCACCTTTTACTACGTCTTTCACTTCTGCTTCGATCGTTTCATTGTTTTGTTGCTTTTTAGCTAGTTCTTCCCATGCTATTTGAGCGTCCACCGCTTTTTTCGAAACAACCAGCTCTTCTTTTTCTTCATTCAGTTTTGTTACTTTTACAGTAAACTCATCGCCTTCTGAAACAATATCAGAAGTTTTTTCCACATGAAGACCAGAAAGCTCACTGATTGGGATAAGACCATCATATTTGTAGCCTACATCGACCAATACTTGTTTCTCTTCTACCTTTGTCACTTTTGCCTTCACAATGTCCCCTACGGACAGAGTTTGAACATCTGTTAGACTTACGTTGTTATCTGTGCCATCGACCATTGAACAAACCTCCTCGAATGCCAACATTGACATGTAAGTGTTATTGAAGCCAATCTGTGAACAAAATATATTAAACCCCGCCAATGGCGTGTGGTCTTCCAAATTTTAAGCAGGAGAGTAGCTATTAGTATATGACGATACTGGAAAAATCATACAAATTCCAGAAATGTAACTGTGCTACTGTTGATGAGTATCTTTCAATTTTTGAATCTCGCTCATAATCACCTGCGTTACCTCGCGCATCGTTTCACTGCTGCTTTTTGCCTCTCGGTACTTCGAGATATCAATTGGCTTTCCATACACGACCTTTACTTTGTGGAACAAACGGTATGGTCCAATGATTGCCACAGGGACGATAGCTGCCTCTGATTTGAGAGCAAACATCGCTACTCCCGTCTTTCCCTCGCCTAATTCTCCGGTTTTGCTTCGCGTTCCTTCTGGAAAAATACCAAAGACCTTTCCCTGCTCCAGAACCTGTAGCGTAGCACGAATCGCACCACGGTCATTACCACCGCGCTTAACGGGAATAGCGTTAAAGCTTTTCAATACGTGGGACAAAACAGGAAACCTAAACAATTCTTCTTTTGCCATATAACTGACTTGTCTATCTATTCCACATCCTAGTAAGGGCGGGTCCCAATTACTGATATGATTAGAGCATAGAATGACTGGACCTTCATTTGGCACATTCTCATATCCAATCGACTCATACCGGTATAATCCTTTAAGCACAATACGGAAGATAACTCGAAAAAATTTATAAAGAATCAATGTATTTCACCCAATCATTTGCAAAGCGCAAGAATTTTATTAACAACCTCATCTAGCGGCATGCCCGTGGTATCTAATAAGATAGCATCATCTGCCTGCTTGAGTGGGGCTGTTTCTCGCTCACGGTCACGTTTATCACGCTCTGCAATTTCCTTTTGTAATTCGTTTATATCAGGTTGCTCTCCTTTAGCAAGAAGATCGCCAAAACGACGTGTAGCCCGCTCTTCTATGGAAGCTGTCAGAAAGATCTTCACCTCTGCTTCAGGTAACACGTGAGTACCTATATCACGTCCATCCATAACCACGTTTCCTTGCTGAGCCATCTCACGTTGTAGAATCAGCATCGTAGCACGAACCGCTGGGTAACTCGCCACTACCGAAGCATAATTGCTAACTTCCTGTGTGCGAATTTGATGAGTGATATCCTCATGATCCCAATACACACGCTGTCCTTCCTCTGTGCGCTTCAGCTCAATCTTGGCTTGCTGTAGGAGGCTTGCAACGGATTCCTGATCCTCAATTGCAGTGCCGTTCTTTAATACAGCCCAAGCCAAAGCTCGATACATCGCTCCTGTATCAATATAAACGTACTGTAATGCAGCAGCCACAAGTTGTGCTACGGTACTCTTCCCTGCACCAGCAGGTCCATCAATTGCAATATTCATTATGTAAATTCACCTACTAGAGTTTAAATACGTTAATAATGAAGAAAAGCCTCGAGCGAAGACAGTTCGTCGAAGCCAAGCTATGGTATATTGTACCACAGTAGCGCATATGAAGCAAATTAGCGGATGGCTGGAATGCCCTCCAATCTCTCAACGCGAACGAAATAAGGGCGAATGGTACCCCATGTTAAAATAGTTTGAGCCAACAGTAAAGAAGTAATAAAAATGATAATAGCTTTGATAAGATATCTCTCTAAACGACTGGACAGCAATATAAAGCGAGCATCAAACGTAGATTTTTTCATGGAGTAACGCTCCTCTTCTGTTGATAGTCAATCGTTATTCAACTATACCTTTTTGTCTTATTTCCAATTGACGTTCATAGCATACACGAACAATTTTAGCTCGATCTGCTTCCGATATGGCTGTAAACTGCAGGGATATCCAATTAAAGTCACTCAGCTCCTGCTCCTGAACGCGTGCTACCTGCGCTTTGGCAAAGGCATGACTAACAGTCCCTGCTTTAGCTGGCAAACTAATCCACATATTTACTTCCTGCTCTTCTTGTAAGATATGGTTCTTAGGACATGCAAAGGCTAGACCACCACCACTAATATCCAGCGTCTTGGCTAGGAACTTCTGTTTTCCTCGAAAGCTTGGGTAGCTAACAGAGACCTCAAAGCTTGCAGGTACTCGCAAATAGCCTCTGCGTTGCGTGCGGACAATCTGCTCCTTTGGCACTTTCTCCATTAAAAGCATTGGAATATTTTCTTGTTTGGTACCAACAATTTTGGTTTCAAAATCAAAACGCGAGCCATCCTGTCCAACATACCATACCAAACAGGTCGTTCCAATTGGAAGCGGCTTCGTTCTGCCTGTTTCCTCGTCGATGGGTAATTCAATTGCAAAGTTCTTTTCAGAATAATCTGCTACTCTAGTCTTATACACTATCTTGCTTTGCTCTTCTGACAAGGACGCGAGAGATAGACGCATCACTTGTCCTACTTGAGGTAGCACACTCACTCTTATTTCCTCCCCTTCTCACCCTCTTCCAACATTATACACACGCTGATATCCATACAGCAAACAAAGAAGTTTGCCTTTAGACAAACTTCTTTGTGCTCTTTCTTATCCTCTTAAGCATTTTCGCCATAATTTGGCATATTTTGCTCGCCTACACTCATTTTTATTACATCCTCTTCTTCACCTGTCTGGGCATTGATATAGATCATATAGACATCATTTTCAAATTGTCCAGAGAACTCATATGCCAATACTTCTTTCCCGTTATTTTTTCCTTGAATCATGGCAAGTCTAGAATCGTTAACCTTAACATGCGGATTGATCATAGTTCTTGCGCGCTTGGCGGAAACCTTTGCTTTTGGAATTATGCGCTGCTTATGATTAAATAAATATTCGACAGCATGAAACCCATTTACATCTCCATTATCAAGCGCTACTTTGACCGTTACGGAATCAGGATAAATGAGTACGCCTTCCACTTTTGGCACAAACGTAAATACCCCTATCCCTCCGTATGTATCTCGTTCCGTCGCTACCATGTCGCCGTATCCCTTTTCTTTTAGAAACTTCTTAGCACTTTTTTCCGCCTGATCTAAGTTCAATTTTGCTTGTTTGACTTCCCTTTCGTTTAATAACCAGACAACCTTTCCGCCTTTTTTGGTTACATCCATATTGATTGGACTCGCATTTTTACCTGTTATACGGACACTGTAAGCATTGTATTGCATGCCTTTTCCGTTCTTTTCTACAGAAACCTTGTCACCAGACGAATTTTTACCAACGAATTTTTTGGCAATATCGATCGCTTGCTGTTCACTAACTGGTTTTCCTGATATGCCCTTAATGCGTTGCTGGCGTTTCGTTTCCATATTTTGAACCGTCATGCCCCATTCCATTTCAGGGAATTCCTGCACTTTTTTGTCAATCGTTTTAAAACCGTCAATGATGGTGTTATCACCAGGCTGTTGCTGTTTAGCCAAGGCTGTTTCTACATCCATCCAGCGCAATTTACTATCAATAACCTTCGTTTGCACACCAGATAATTCTTTTTGGATTTGCTTAGAGTTCTGGTACAGTTTATTGAGTGTTTTATACTCTTTTTCACTCAACGGATGCTGATTTAAATCTCTCACGGCTACTTCATAAGAAAAATCTGCTACCTTGGACAAAAATTCTTCTGTGTGATTGAATGGCATTAGCGTCAAAGGAAGTTGACCGACGTCGTTTTGCGAGGTATAGGCTAAACGCCACACGTTCGTAAGACACGGAGCTAATTGCTTGCGTGTGTTTAATACAACAGATTTTCCTAACTCATCATGCAGTTTATTCATATGAAAGTTTAAATCATGGAAGGCTCTTTGGTATTGATTCTCTGCTTTGATTAGTATGCTGTTCTTTTCGTTGTGTTCCTGATAGCCCCAAACACCAACACCGACCAATCCGATTAAACATACTGGAAACAGCACTCGTGAAATTGCACCATAAACCATTTCTAGATCCTCCTTCTTCTGTTGTATTGGTTAGCGGCAGAATATATGTTTACCGATTTTTTTTACCTGAGGACGCCCCCATATCCATTTGGATGTAGCTGTTTCGGGATTAAAATAATAGGTACATCCTTCTGTAGGGTCCCACCCCTTTAAAGCATCCTTCACGGCTTTTTTCGCATTTTCATTCGGGGTTAAGTAAATCTGACCATCTGCTACCGCAGTAAAAGCACGAGGTTCAAAAATAACAGCGGAGGGCGTATTGGGAAACGATGAGCTCTTTGTCCGGTTTATGATTACGGCCGCAATCGCTACTTGCCCGATGTAAGGTTCTCCACGCGCTTCACCAAAGACCGCATTTGCCATTAGCTTAAGGTCATTTTCTGATAGCTGTGAAGCTGAAAACGTTTTTTGTGCTGTGGTAGTTGCCACTGGTGTTACCTTGGATTCAATCGGCTGAACTGCGTGCTGATGCACCACTTGGGGTGGGGTAGTAGCAAGTATTAAATAGAATGCCGTACAGATCACTACAACAGTACTTGCAACCATTAGCCTCCATGTTTTGACCTCTTTACTCCTCATTGGATTTCCTCCTTCAGACCGGTAAATTTCCTTTCCTTGTCTGTATTGTTCGTGAGGGAAATCATGTTTATACAAAAAGAAAGAGACCAGTAAATACCAGTCTCTTTCATTCTTCCAGATGGGTAATATCGAATTTTTCTTGATTGTCGCAGATACATTGCTTAAATCCTGTGTCAACTTTTCCTTCCATGCCTGGGCGACCACGCAAGATAAATCTTTCGCCGCATTGGTTGCACCGTATCATGATTTTAGATCGCTGGGTTTTGAACAATTACAGTCGCCTCCTCACAACCTTTATTGTGGACGATTGTATATATTTTTAGAACTGATATCGTGAGCCAGTTCTACTTTTTTCATTCCAAACCACCAAAGTATTGCCATATATGGCACGACCATAAACAACCAATAATTAACAGATAGAAAAATAAAATTGTAAATCGCATGATAACACATTGGCAGCATTAAAGAGACAAATAATAACCACAGTGGGTTCTCGTTGGCATTTGCAAATTTGGCTCTACCCATGTAATAGCCCATATAGATACCGAACAAAGCATGGCTAGAAACTGGTAATAATGCACGCCACATGGCAACTTGCTTTCCGTTAATCACGAGATACAAAAAGTTTTCAAGCGTCGCAAAACCAAGGGAAACCGCTACAGCATAGACAATACCATCATACGGCTCGTTAAACTCTACATGCTTATATGCGGTATGAAATACAACTAACCATTTAAAAAATTCTTCCACAACCGCAGGTGAAATTACCGTGTTAAACCAGACGGAATCGATGCCCCACTCATTTTGAAAAATATATTGCAACACCATTACGGGAAAAGCAAGCAAGATACCAAAAATAAAAGAGCGCACCACCATTGAAATTGGCTCAGGCTCTAAGTTATCGCGCAAATAAAAATAACACAGCAAAGCAAGTCCTGGCGCCAAAGCTGCACCAATTAACGGAATCATATTTCTTGTTTGCTCCTTTACATAGGTTCCCTATTCATCGTACCATGAAAGATAATATATGAAAACCCGCAACAGGAGAGAGAGCCCTATGAAAAAAGTGCTAGTGATAAATACAGGCGGTACCATTGCAATGTCAGTTGAAGAAGGTACAGAAAGCGTTAAACCGTTAGACGAGCATGTCCTAAATCACAATCTTCCCTATTTAAGTAAATATGCTGATGTTGTCATGAAAGATTTCGTTAATCTACCAAGCCCACACATGACGCCTGCTATTATGAATAAACTACGGGAAATCATTGAGCAAGAGCTGTTACAGGATACTTACGACGGCATCGTTATTACTCATGGTACCGATACCCTCGAAGAAACCGCATACTTCCTTGACCTTACTCTGCCAGTAACCGTGCCGATTGTCGTAACAGGCGCTATGCGATCTAGCAACGAATTAGGAGCTGACGGTCCAGTCAATCTAATTTCTTCCGTTCGCACGGCTATCGACCCAAGCAGTCGCAACAAAGGTGTACTTGTTGTTTTTAATGACGAAATTCATGCAGCCCGACACGTAACCAAGACCCATACCTCTAATGTAGCTACTTTCCAATCCCCCTCCTACGGGCCGATTGGAACTATCTCAAAGAAATCCATCCAGTACCATCATGCTCCACTTTCACGCGAGTTTTATGAAATATCGCATGCGGATGGAAATGTACCGCTTATTAAGGCGGTCACTGGTATGGACCCTGCCTGGCTTCACTTTTTATTAGACCAAAAAATTGACGGAATGGTAATTGAAGCATTCGGATTAGGAAACCTGCCTCCAATGATCCTTCCTGTATTAAAGGAGCTATTACAGCGAAATGTACCTATTGTAGTAGTTTCTCGTTGCTACAATGGACAGGTACAAGACCTATACGGATATGAAGGCGGAGGCCGTCAATTAAAAGACATGGGTATGATCTTTTCAAACGGATTAAATGGACAAAAGGCCCGTTTAAAGCTGTTGGTAGCCTTGCAGCAAACCGTTGATTCAACCAAATTGCAGGATTGCTTCGATCACTAAAAGCTTAGTGTATATGGATAACAGCCACGTAGAAATAGATATTTCCTTTCTGCGCGGCTCTTTTGGTTTATTCTACCATTCATCTCTGCTCATTTAAAATGATAAAAAAAGCCTTCTTGGCATTAAACCAAGAAGGCTCTTCATAATATCTTACACCCATCCGCGGAAACGTGATGCTTCCGCCATCTTACGAGCGCCTACCATATAAGCAGCTAAGCGCATATTTACACGGCGCGTTTGAGAAGTCTGGTAGACGTTTTCAAACGAGCGCACCATCACACGTTCTAGCTTCTCTTCTACTTCCTCTTCTGTCCAATAGTACCCTTGGTTGTTTTGTACCCATTCAAAGTACGATACTGTTACACCACCAGAGCTAGCCAGTACGTCAGGCACTAACAAAATGCCGCGTTCTGTCAAAATTTTTGTAGCTTCCAAAGTAGTTGGTCCATTGGCTGCTTCTACTACAATAGAAGCTTTGATGTTATGTGCATTATCGGCTGTGATTTGGTTTTCAATAGCAGCCGGTACAAGAATATCGCAATCCAATTCCAATAGTTCTTTATTGGAAATGGTATTAGTAAATAGTTTGGTAACGGTACCAAAGGAATCACGACGATCTAAAAGGTAATCAATATCCAAACCATTTGGATCGTATAGAGCTCCATAAGCATCAGAGATACCTACCACTTTAGCACCTGCATCATGCATGAATTTAGATAAATAGCTTCCTGCATTACCAAAGCCTTGTACAACCACTCGAGCACCTTCCAGGTTGATACCTGCTTTCTTAGCAGCTTCACGAATGCAGATCGTTACTCCCTTTGCTGTAGCGGTTTCACGACCATGAGAACCACCTAATGCAATAGGTTTACCTGTAATAAATCCTGGAGAGTCAAACTCACGAATGCAGCTATACTCATCCATCATCCAAGCCATGATTTGTGAATTGGTAAATACGTCTGGAGCAGGAATGTCTTTCGTTGGTCCAACTAGTTGACTGATAGCGCGTACATAACCACGGCTAAGACGCTCTAATTCAGGGAAGGACATTTCACGCGGATCACAAATAATTCCGCCTTTTCCTCCACCATAAGGCAAATCAACAATTCCCGCTTTCAAGCTCATCCAGATGGAAAGCGCTTTCACTTCATCCTCTGTAACTTCAGGATGAAAACGTATTCCGCCTTTTGTTGGACCTACAGCGTCATTGTGTTGTGCACGATAGCCTGTGAACACTTTAGTCTCGCCATTGTCCATTCGAACTGGGATGCGAACAGTCAGGACTCGCAAAGGCTCCTTTAACAGTTCGTACATCGACTCTTGGTAACCTAGTTTTTCTAGTGCTTCCTTAATCACCGTCTGCGTCGAAGCCAAAAGATTCATACTTTCTTTTTGTTGCGCAGTTTCAGTGTTGTTGGTTACCATTTCGTGATTCCCCATTGTATAATCACCTCAAAAAGTTATGTTCAGTAAATCCATCGTTCAGTATACACGGTCAATACCTGAAAGAGAAGTAAAAATTCTGCTTTTTCCTTATTTATAAGAACTTTCTAGAAAAAACAGAAATTCTCGCTTGTCACTAAACTTTCCTACAGCCAAAGCATACTCCTCTTTTATTAAAATGAAAAGGGTTACTTGCACTTCAATGTGCTTTCTTTTGTATTCGATTGGGCAAACCTATGTCATAATAACAAATAGAAAAGGCTATTAGGAGTGTGAATTTGTTGACAACACAAAAAGGAATTCTACTAATTTATGCACATCCAGACGACGAGACATTTGCCTCCGGTGCCACGATTGCTTTTTATACGGACCAAGGAAATGTACGCCAAACTCTCCTGTGTGCTACAAGAGGTCAGGCAGGCAAAGCGGGGTCACCACCACTATGCACACAAGAGGAGCTGCCCGCATATAGAGAAGCCGAATTACGCCATGCCTGTGACATCTTAGGTGTGGATCGGGTTGCGGTATTAGATTACGAGGATAAACTGGTAGGCAATTCTCCCATCGAAGAGCTTGCTGCCCATATAAAAGCAATGATTGATGAGGAGCAACCACAAATTTTAATTACGTTTGCTCCGCATGGGATATCGGGTCATCCTGATCATATAGCGATGTCTAAGGCTACTCAGTATGTTGTGGATCACCTGCTAGACGATTCTTCAAGTGTACGTAAGCTATATCATGCAACCATCCCGTTAACTGCTCCCTTTACGAGTAAAAATGGTACGCCTACCAATGGAGATTTACTGGAGGATATTACAACTATCATCGATCAAAAGCCCTATAGAGAGCAGATAGCGAAAGCTTTACTAGCACATAAAACCCAGCATTTATCTGTCGAGCGAGTCTTTCCAGGCATAACCTCTCATGATTATAAAAACGTACCAACCACTAATTATTATCTATTGGCATGGCACAACTTGCCCAACTATCAGCCTACAGAAAAAGAATCAGACTTGTTTGCCGGTATCCAATAAAAAAATGACAGCATAAAAAAGAAGGACACCATATAACTTACGCACATAGGTGTCCTTCTCTTCATATTAACGAAAATATCGAGCGATTTCTTTAACAGCGTCATCAGGCATAATCGACTTTCCGTATTCTTCTAACACATATACAGTAATCGGATTTGCCTCACCATATTCCGATAAAATCGCAATGAGGTGCTGGTAACGCTCCTGTTCAAGCTCTACATCCTCTAACACAAGGTAGTATTTATCCTGATAAGAATATAAGCTGCCTCCATATGTTAAAAAGGCATTAATTCTGTGAGCTACCTCTACGACATGTTCAAAATCACGGAAAGCATATATGATTAAGTCACTCTCTTCTAAAGTAACTTCCATTTCGTATACATCATCTTCTTCATCTTTTTCAGCAGTGATTCCTGTTTTGCCACGAGTGACAATGACTACCATTCCTTGGGCAGGTAAAGCAAAGACTTCTACAGCAACTGGACCAGATATTTCAAATCCAAGCTCATCATAAGCCTGCTCCATCATATCATTAAACAGCTCATGAACTTTAGGAATGTCACGCCACATGTCTTCCTTTTCAATACCTCGCTCCGTAAGATCGTCAAAGGTTAAAAAAATTCTTATCTTGTCTTGGCCAAGGCGTTCAACTCGCATGACTGTCCCTCCTCACCATCCAGTCCTATTACAACGTATGTTAAGAAGCATGTAATTGTTCCGTACATACATCTATAAATAGAATAATCTGGCTTAAAAAAATATCTATTTCATTCTTACTAGACAAACTCTCCTTAAGCTATAATCCTGCTGTAATTATAATTCATCCATTCTTGTATAATACCACATTGTGAGACAAGAACATAGATATTGGAGTTTTTCCTACTACTCTCTTTCCGACATAAATCGTCAATCTAGCGGAAATCTGAGGTATTCTTGTCAAAAGTTGCGCTTTCCCAGGAAAGAATAAACATCTAGGACAGACTCATTTATATACTTATACGTAATATTCTAGCAGTTCGTTTCATGTAAAGAGAATATGCCCAACTGATATGTATTTATACAACTCATTGCATCATGTTCAATATGATCTTTTATTCCACAATATGCATGGGACAAAAAAAATGACGTTACTGCTTCCAGAAAACTTATGAGCTTTTTCCCAACGCCTGTTCCTCATCGTTTCTCATCAAGTGCGGAAGATTATAACGTCATATCATAAGCCCATATTATGGCGATGTTTTATTCTTGTGCCAGCTCCAATAAACGCTTGTGTATCCAAATAGCAGCCTGAGAGCCGTCTCCCATTGAGATCGTAACTTGTTGAGAGTGAGCATTGACGTCTCCTGCTGCCCAGATATTGCGATGATTTGTTTCCTTGGTTCGTGGATCTACCTGAACATGTCCTTGGGGTAATAGTTTAATTTGAAAAGCTTGGAGTAGGTCTGAATTAACATGTGCTCCGGCAAAAGCTAAAAAACCTCGTTCTACTGTAATTGCTTCACCAGAGCGTAATTTAATTAATGATAATTGACCATTCTGCTGTTCTATAGAAACGATCTCATCCTCTCTATAGTATTCCCCCCATTCATTAGCCCTGATTTGATCCTCCTTATCCAGCGATGTTAGCGAATGATTAATAATCACGATATCTTGTGTGTAGTATTTTAATTCCTGTGCCGTTTGCAAAGCTTGCTTGCCAGAACCAATTACTACTGTACGCTTTTGTTGGACTTCATAGCCATCACAATCGGGGCAAATGTAAATGGACTCTCCTAAACACTCAGCCAATCCTGGAATATCCGGCAATGGGTCAGTAATTCCCGTGGCAATTAGTAATGTCTTTGCCATAAAGGTTTCCTTATGTTCTCTTGTGGTCACGCAGAAAATATGCTCCTGATTCTGCTCACAAAATGTTGCTTCATCTTGAATAAATGTGGCTCCAAAACGCTTGGCCATAATTTCTCCCTGCGTTCTCAGTTCCAATCCACTGACACCCTCTGGATAACCCAATATGTTGCGGTATTTGCGCGCTAAAGTCGATCTCCCCGATTTTTTATCAATAACTAAAACCTTATGTAAGCTTCGCGAGAGCTGAATTGCTGCTTGTAAGCCAGCAATTCCGCCTCCAATCACGATGGTGTCGTAAATCATGAGTCCCTCCTAACAGTTTCTCTCTCTAGAGTAACCATTTTAGGCGATTAACATGATTACCTTTCACTAATCTACAGGAATGTAAAGTGTTTTTCCCTCTATTAATGGGGCTTCTGTATCAAGACCATTAAAAGTTGCGATTCGTTTTACCCCATTATTATTTCCATAGTAAGCCCGGGAAATTTTATGTAAATTATCTCCTCTTTTAACTTTGTACAATTTACTTTTAATTTTTTTAGCAGGTTTTTCCTCGCTTATCGTTGTTTCAGGCTTGCTTGAAGCCGGAGCTAGAACTGAAGCTGGGCTAGTTTTCTGCTCAACAGTAGTTTTATTAGTGGTTGGGGCCGAGGTACTAGTAGGTTTAGCCGCAGATGTAACAGCAGCCTGTGTACCTACCCCCCCTTTATCCCCTTCCTGCCCAGGTGCTGAATTATTTGCTGGTTTCTTAACCTCTAGCTGCGGCTGCATTTCAGGCTTTGTCACATTTGCTTGATCTGTACCCTCCTTATTTACGAGTGGTTCAGGTCCTGTTACGGAAACTCCTGTTCCCGAAGCAATCGCATCTGTCCGCGTCTGGTGACCGCTAAAAATTAACGCCGGTTGTGTCGAATTCATCTCCTTCCAGATGAATAATACACCTGCCACGACTATTGCTCCCGCTAACGGAACAATGATTTTCCATCCCCCTCCACTTGCGAGTGTAGACGAGGCTTTTACTTGCTCCTTAGACACTTCGTTCTCACTCTTTGCTGCTTGTTTTTCTGCGCTTATGCGACTTGCTTGCTTTTTTTGGGCTTGTTTTTTATTTTTGATCCTCGTTTTTCTAGGAGGTAAGCCAAGCAGGGTGTCCTGCTGCTCCGCTGTTTGCTTGTCACCATCTCTACCTTCCATCTTATTTCCTCCCCTTCTTGTTACATATCTTTCTGTGAATGTATTGATCTTGACTTATATTTTAAAAATAAAGCAAGAATGAAATTGATAGTAGCATGAACAAACATAACTGTGATCAGACTATTGGTCCAGGTAAAAAGTACGCCCAGTAAATAGCTAGTTAGAAATACCATTCCAATGAGAATGGGTTTTTGCAAGTATCGAAAATGAATAGCTGTGAAGAGTATGCTTGTCCACACATTACCGATCAATTCATGAATTACACCGCGAAAAAGCCATTCCTCACTAATCCCTACAGCTACACAGAGTAAAAACGTAGTTGGAATCGAAAGGGAATGAAAAATCCGTTCATTTATCCCGCCGTCATCTACCCAGCTTGGCGGAACTGTTTTTTCAATAATAATATTACTAGCCACAACAAGGACAATCAAAAGAACAGCATAGCCAAGATAAGAAGGGTGCATCGTAAATAAAAGCTGCCATAATTCTGTTTTCGTATAAAGAAACCATGACCCTAATAAGGCAATCAAAAGAGCAATCCCTTGTGTGAGCCACAGATTAAGTAGCAGCGTACGGTCATCTAACTGATCTAGCTTATTGTTTCTACTCACAACGAAGCGGAACCTCCTTCATTTGGCGATTGACGGGGCAACAATCGCTCCACGGCTTCCTGAAGATTCCAGATTGCTTCACGAGTAATCCTTTTCTGCTTTGCAGACTCGTGATAAAGATCTCTGTTGATTCCGCAGGTTCTACAGCACGACTCTGGTTTGTTTACCAGCCTCTCCCCAAAATAGGCTAGCAACGCTTCGCGATAACAACCAGATGTCTGAATCCACTCCTGCATAGTCCCTAATTTCGCATATTTAGAACGCTTTACTAGCTGTATTCGTTGCTTCATTGTACCATAGACGAGCTTGGGGTCATGCGGTTGAACCCAGTAGGTATACCCGTTTTTTCCCAGTTGAACATTATGAACCGCTCCTGCTTCCTGTGCATAGTAAAATAGGAGCCTTGTTACATTTTCGCCAATGCCAATAGCGGCAAAAAGTTCCTCATGTGTGATTTTTTGCTCATGGCCCTCTCTGGTGAGAGCGTGAGAATCAGCTCGATGAACTGAGTTAGGTAGCAGTTCTAAAAAGGCAACTAATTCTTCGTCTGTTGGATATTCATTTTGGAAAAGACGGTGGTGAATATGCACATCCTCTTCCTGTACATACAAACAAGCATATCCAGGTTGCTGGTCACGTCCAATGCGTCCAACCTCTTGTGTATAAGCCTCTATGCTTGCAGGAAGATGATAGTGAATAACAAAGCGGATATCTGGCTTGTCAATTCCCATTCCAAATGCATTCGTAGCAATAATCACATCTAATTGATTTGCAATAAATTGCTCTTGAATCAAAATACGCTCCATCGGGTTCATTCCACCATGAAAGCCACTTACCCGCTGAATTCCGCCTTGCTGGCACAGTAAGACGAGTTGTTCTACTGCTTGCCTTGTACTGCAGTATACGATGCCCGGCTTTTGACATTCACGCAATTGAGCAAGCAATCGTGTTTTTTTGTCCGCCTCATCGCTGGCTGGATAGAGATCATAGGCAATGTTAGAACGATTTACACTTAAACGGATTTGATTATCTAAAGCAATGTCAAACAGATCAGCAATTTCTTGCGCCACGTTATGAGTAGCAGTGGCCGTCACAGCTAGCACAGGAGGTTCTCCCAATGCTTTAATCAAAGACGGCAATTTCAAATAATCCGTGCGAAAGTCATGGCCCCACTGTGATATGCAATGTGCCTCGTCAATCGCTACCAAGGACACACCTCTTTTTTGGAGGAGCCGAATAATCGAAGGTTGTTGCAATTTTTCTGGGGAAATATAGACAAGCTTGTATTTCCCCGCTTCCAGCTCATCTATTACCAAGCGAATTTCATCACGATCCAAGGAGCTATTTATGTATGTCGCTAGCCGATGTCCGTTTTTTAACAATTGCTGAACCTGATCGACCATTAAGGAAATGAGCGGGGATACTACAAGTGTGATACCAGGCAGCACATATGCAGGCACCTGGTACGTTAGCGATTTTCCACCACCTGTAGACATGATGCCAAGCACATTTTCCCCATGTAAGATTCGACTAATAATCTCCTCTTGTCCTGTGCGAAACGCGGCATGACCAAAGTACTGTTGCAAGATAAGACGAATGTTTTTCATATTTGTTTCCATGCTGACGCTCCTCTAAGGGCCAAAGCCAGTCGTATTTGCAAATAACTGTAGTCATGGCCCAGTTCATCCTTTAACAGTCGCAATCGCTTTGTATGTAATCGATCGCTTGCTTCATGAACGAATTGAATTTGCTGCTCGCTCACAAAACGACCATACTTACAAGGCAGACCCTTTAAAGCAGCTTCAATCAGATGATCCTCTGCGGTATTTAACTTAATGGCGCGCCTAGAAGCAACCTCTTCAAGCGTCATACCCTTTTGAAGCATGTTATATGTTTCCCAAGCGCTCATACTAATTGGCGGCTTTTGTGCTGGTTGAAGCTGACATAGTCTTTGTAATAATGGGAATCGACCTGATTTGTTCTCCTTTACCTCACAATACAAGCTACTCCAAATCGACAACAGCTTTACCTCCGTAAATAGACAGGATTCACGAAATTGGTAGGCAATTTGCCGAGCTGTGAGGCCTACTTGTGAAGCTCCCGTCCACTGCAAAAAAAACTGCTGCTGCAACGTAGGCTCAAGCATATCCAGAAACAGATAGAGCTCGTCTGCCAATCCATTAAGCCATGCCGATCGGTCATCCGGCTTTGCCAGCAGTTGCTTGACTCTACGTTGAATCTCTTTATTTTGCACAATCGGCGAAAAATGAGAGTTGTCATGCAAAAGCTGTGAAATCGTTTGAACCATGAGCAAGGTTTGCAAGCGAAATAACGTTGCTTGCTCCGTTATCGACATCCCATTAATTCCAGATAACCACCGCTCCAATTGATAGGTTTTATTTTGTTCACAAAGTTGTTGATTCCCCAATTGAGTGAGCTTAAAGCTTGATATACCATCCTTTTGCGCTGTATTAGTATTTGAGACCCACTTTTTTTCCATGAGGTTTTGGATGATTTGCTCCCACAGCCCTCTTGTAATCCAAGGGAAAAGCCGATAATAGGAATGGAGGTTAAAATTATTCACATCCTGCCATACTTGATTAGCTTTACGTCCTTTTACCATGTAGTAGAGAGATTGAGGAGTACGTTCCCCTTGCAACACAGCTAGACCTTTCAATACGAGGGATTCAAAAAATTGGAAATCTTGTTCCTCCATGGATCAAAGTTTCTCCTTCACGTTTGATTAATTTATTTATTTTATCATGAAATCAGTGACAAAAATTGATTGTAATGTTTTTGCTTTAGACGGAGGGATTACCTATGACAAAGCGTTTGTCCAAGCACGAGTACATTGTTACATACATGATTATCTTATCATTAACATGTTTGGTTGTCGGATTTTTTTGGGGAGCAAATGTAGTTCAATCGAAAATGAATGAACAACTGACCCAGCTCCAGCAATTAACACAACAAACACATAATCAGGAAAAACTCATTCGTGAAAAGAAACTATACCCCGAGCAAGATTTCACCCATTATTACTACAGCTTTTATGAACCACTCAGCACTTTTCAAACAGACTATTTTTATTATGTAGCCAACTTACAGGGAAAAACATTGCAAGAACAAAAAGGAGTTCATAACCAACTCAAACAAGTCGTAGAGACTAAAATCAAACAGCTAGAAAAAGTATATATCAGTGAGCGTTCTCCTTTGTTGGTCTCGTCTAAAAATCAATTTCTTGGAAGCCTGCATACCTTACATAATAGTTTAACGCAAGCCATGGCAGACACGAAAGGCAGTCACTACTCCTCCGAAGACATCGCTGCCCTGCGTCATGCCAAAGACTTTCAATCAGAATATTTACAAGCTCAAACAAAATTTTATCATGCAATTGCTATGTGGGAACAAATCTATGTACTACAACACTCTATCGGTGATGTCGATATTACCTCGCTGACATTTGCAGCATGGGATACACTGCCTTTTCATTATCGCAATTACATATCTGCACGATATATGGAGAATATTAGAAGCATACCTCAATTCTACCCTCAGGATTTGACGGCTTCTATCGATGCTCGTATAAAAAATAAAGAGACAGTGAAATTAGGCTGGAAAAACATCCCGTTTGGTGTTAATGTATTGATTGCAAGCAATGGGGTACATGCTGGAGATTTTGTACAATTAAACAAGAAGATCTACCCTGCCCTCACCTTGCCTGAAGTGCCGATTTATCATAAATAAATCGTGTTCTAGGTACATATTTGGACGCGATTCATTCTTGTAATCGGCATAAAGTAATTATACAATAATTGTGTAAGCTGGACGTACTATCAAGGGGCAGGAGGTGAAACCATAATGACTACATGGGTAGATAAAGATACCTGTATTGCGTGTGGGGCCTGTGGCGCCACAGCTCCTGATGTATTTGATTACGACGATGAAGGTTTGGCGTTCAACACGATTGACGACAATACAAACACTGCTGAGATCCCTGAGATTCTGCACGATGACGTTCGTGATGCAGCAGACGGTTGCCCAACTGACTCTATTAAAATCGACGAATAATCGATTGCAATCAAATAAGGAAGACCAAAACCACTTATCTCTGCTTTAGCAGTATGGGTGGTTTTTCTTCTGTCCAAATCTTATTTTATCTCAATAAAATTTTCTTTTTTTAAACAAAGCTTGCTTGCTAAAATCCGAATATTTATCCATAACATTTTCATTTTTGACTCTCTTATCCTCGGTTGAACAATCTCTCATTTTTTATTAATTTCTATCATTTGCCTCTTTTTTCTTCATATTACAAAAACCGTACATTCACCTGTTTTTACAACAAGATTATGTATCTCCTCCACTTATTTACGAACAACAGTGACAGTACGTAAAAGCAATGTTCTTTCTTTTTCAATTTTTCTTCTTGACGCTACTGTTGTACGGTGATAAAGTAAATTCTAACTTTAACAGCTACATACAAAACAACTTTGACGAAGAGATGCTTTTACAGGAAATCCTCAGAGAGCCGGTGGGTGCTGCGAACCGGTGATTCCTTTAAGAGATGAGCACTTCCGAGTTGGCAAACCCAGCCCGCTTGCGGTCGTAGGTTTGAACGGATGATCCGTTATCTCTCAGGTCTTGTTACCTGGTAAGGTTCTTTTTTGCGAAAAGAAGAACAAATGAGGGTGGTACCGCGAATATAACTTCTCGCCCCTCACTACATCATGTGATTTGTAGTGGGGAGGCTGAGAAGTTTTTTTATATGCTCAAAAGACAAAATTTCTACAAGTAAAGAAGCCATAGAGATATTTAGGAGGATGAGAATCATGTTTAAAGAGAAAATCATATTACGTATACCTGGCCCTACCCCAATCCCACCTCGTGTGCAGCAAGCAATGAACCGTCCCATGATCGGTCATCGCAGTGGTCAATTTTCTCAAATGCTTTCTGACGTAGCTGAGAAAATAAAACCGGTTTTCGGTACAGCTCAGCAAGTGTATGTCGTTGCCGGAAGCGGCACAAGCGCTTTGGAAATGAGCGTGGTTAATACTTTGCAAGCCGGGGATGAAGCAATCGTCACGATTAGCGGCGCTTTTGGCGAACGATTCGCAAAAATCTGCGAACGGTATCAAATCAAAGTTCACCGTCTGGAGGTTGCTTGGGGAGAAGCAATTACCCCTGAACTCTTGCAAGATTTTCTCGTACAGCATCCGATGGCAAAAGCTGTATTTGCTACCTATTGCGAAACATCCTCTGGTGTCTTAAATCCAATACCTGAATTATCGAAGGTCGTCAAAAAGCATAGCAACGCTTTATTTATTGTAGACGCGGTCAGTTGCTTAGGGGCTGTGCCTTGCGAAATGGATGAATGGGGTCTGGATATCGTTGTAACAGGTTCGCAAAAAGCCTTTATGCTGCCTACTGGACTTGCTTTTATTGCCGTTAGCCAACAGGCCTGGAAACGTATTGAACAGATCACTCCACAAGCCTTCTATCTTGATCTTAAGGCTTATCGAAAAAGCATGGCAGATCAGACAACTCCTTATACCCCTGCCGTATCCCTTGTCTTTGGATTAGAGGAAGTAGTAGCAATGCTCGATGAAGAAGGGCTTCCTCAGGTATTCGCTCGCCATGAGCTTATGAAAAATATGACGCGGGCTGCCATGAGAGCTTTAGGATTACCGTTAATGACTGAGGATGCTTACGCCTCTCCTACTGTTACATCCGTAGATCCTGGCGATTTATTTGATGCTGAGGAGCTACGTAAAATATTGCGCACCAAATATAATGTGATCATTGCTGGTGGGCAGCAGCATTTAAAAGGAAAGATTTTCCGGATTGGTCATATGGGCTATTGTGATCCGCAGGACGTATTGACAGTCATTTCACTCATTGAAATCTCTTTGCAACAGATTGGTTACGAAATAACATTAGGTGCCGGTGTACGAGCGGCTCAGGAGGTATTGATTCAGCATGGATAAATTTCGCGTATTAATAAGTGATCCATTAAGTGAACAAGGTATTCAGCAATTGCTGGACGCACAGGATGTGATCGTTGAACAAAAAACAGCTCTATCTCCAGATGAATTACTAGAGATTATCGAGCAATATGATGCTTTATTAGTTCGCAGTCAAACACAGGTGACTGCTGAAGTCATACATGCTGCTAAGAAACTAAAGGTAATTGGTCGTGCAGGTGTTGGTGTCGACAATATTGATATTAATGCAGCCACGGCAGCAGGGATTGTAGTTATCAATGCACCAGACGGTAATACAATATCCACGGCTGAGCACTCCTTTGCAATGCTTATGGCTGTGGCTCGCAACATTCCTCAAGCTCATAAAAAATTGGTTGATGGAGCATGGGACCGTAAAAGCTTTCAGGGTGTAGAGCTTCACAATAAAACCTTAGGAATTATTGGAATGGGTCGAATTGGTTCTGAAGTAGCGAAGCGAGCAAAGGCTTTTCAGATGAACGTTATCGGTTACGATCCTTATTTGACAGACGAACGCGCTCAAAAGCTTGGTGTAACAAACGGTACTGTAGATGATATTGTTACACAAGCAGATTTTATCACCGTGCATACTCCATTAATGAAAGAGACCAAGCATCTGTTAAACGCCAAGCAGTTCGCTAAAATGAAACCAACCACTCGGGTGATTAACTGTGCGCGTGGCGGAATCATTGATGAAAAGGCTTTGTTGCATGCATTAGATAACGGACTAATTGCTGCAGCTGCACTTGATGTATATGAAGAAGAGCCACCTGTCAATAATCCATTGATCGGTCATCCACGAGTTGTTACAACTCCTCACCTAGGGGCATCTACTGTGGAAGCCCAAGAGAACGTTGCAATTGATGTATCCGAAGAGTTACTCAAAGCATTACGTAATCAAACTTTCAAAAATGCAGTTAATTTACCTACTGTAGACGCTCATTTAATGGAACGAGTACAGCCTTTCTTCTCCCTATCAGAAAAATTGGGACAATTCTTAGCTCAACTAACAATCGGTGCGTTGCAAGAAGTGAAAATTACGTATAGCGGCGAATTATCTGAGATGAGCACCTCTCCATTAACTCGCACGATTTTAAAAGGCTTATTAGCTTATCGACTAGGTGCCGAAGTTAACTACATTAATGCGCCCTACCTAGCAAAAATGCGGGATATCTCGGTAACGGAAGAAAAATCAACAATATCTCGTGGTTTTACCAATTTAATTACCGTGACACTTCGCTCCAATCTAGAGACAAGAACGATTGCTGGTACGCGTTTAAATGGCTTTGGTGATCGAATTGTCAAAATTGATCAATCCACCATTGATGTACAGCCTCAAGGCTACCTCCTGTACGTTCAGCACCATGACCGTCCGGGTGTTATTGGCTATGTTGGCAGCGTGCTTGGACAAAATGGTGTCAATATTGCCACCATGCAGGTCGGTCGCAAGGATGTAGGTGGGGATGCCATTATGATGCTGACAGTTGATAAACCACTCAGCGCTGAGCTCTTGGATGAACTAGGTCAATCTCTTGAAATCTCTAGCGTAACCCAAATTGAGTTATAACAATAGAAGAATCCAGGTAAAGTATAGATAAACCTGTAAACAGCCAAACTGGTAGAGATTCTGCCTTTTTGGCTGTTTTCCCCAAAAGATAAATTTCAAGCATATACAAAAAGGCTGGGAGGAAATCAGAATGGGCAGCCAGGCCTGTCTTGCGCTTACGTTCTTTCTTTTCACGTACGCATGTATCATCAGTGAGAAAATTCACCGGACCATTATTGCAATGGTTGGCGCTGTCCTGCTGATTATAACAGGCATCGTCAGCCAAGAACATGCGCTTCATTACATTGATTTTAATACACTTGGGCTGTTGATTGGCATGATGATCCTAGTAGCCATCACTTCTCAAACTGGCCTTTTTAAGTATATGGCGATTAAAGCTGCTAAATTAGCGAAGGGCAGACCCGCCGTGATTCTGATCTACCTTAGCTTGATTACAGCGCTGGCTTCCGCTTTTTTAGACAACGTAACCACTGTCTTACTGATTGTTCCTATTACTTTTAGTATCGCTCATTCCCTTAGAGTAAACCCCATTCCTTATTTGATAAGTGAAATTTTAACCGCTAATATTGGAGGCACCGCAACATTAATTGGCGACCCGCCCAATATTATGATCGGCAGTGCTGTTCCCAACCTAGACTTCATGGCTTTTCTAACAAATCTGGCTCCGATCGTTATCCTCATTATGCTCGCAACACTTGCTTTATTGTATTTCATTTTTCGTAAGCAGTTAGTGACAACTCCAGACCTGCAAGACAAAATTATGGAACTGAATGAAAAGGAAGAGCTGACCGATATCCGATTACTAGTAAAATCTTTGATTGTACTAGGTCTTACCATCACAGGCTTTGTTATTCATGATCTGCTGGGATTGGAAACAGCTTCTATCGCTTTAACAGGTGCATTCTTTTTATTATTAATAACTGGAGAAAATTATTTAGAGGATGCCTTGTCACAGATAGAATGGACAACCCTGTTTTTCTTTGTAGGGCTGTTTATTTTGGTTGGTGGATTAGTAGAAACAGGAGTAGTTGATTTACTGGCGAAGAAAGTTATGTCACTAACAGGTGGAGAGGCTATGAGCTCAGCTTTTCTGATTCTCTGGTTAAGTGCGATAGCATCAGCTTTCGTCGATAATATTCCATTTGTAGCGACGATGATACCCTTGATTAAGGGGTTAGGCCATTTGGGTATAGAAAATATAGAACCGCTTTGGTGGAGTTTATCACTTGGAGCCTGTCTAGGTGGAAATGGAACGGTGATCGGCGCTAGTGCTAACGTTATTGTGATTGGATTGGCCATGAAGGACGGTTACCGCATTACCTTTCTCGGCTTCATGAAGATCGCTTTCCCGCTCATGCTCCTTTCCATCTTGATGTCTAATCTCTACCTGTATTTAGTTTATTTCATATAAAAAAGGAGGAAGAATCATGATTACGTATACGTATAATGAAACAACCATCCGCATTGAAGAAACCCCTAACGAGAAGGATGTTACCTTTCGTGTAGAAATAAAATCGGAGGAAATGCGAGATCGTATCAAAGAATTGCGTAACTATCTAAACAACGATAAGGACTATACAGACGCATTATTTTATACCGATCAGCAAGGAGTCTTTGAAATTATCGTTCGCAATGATTACTATTTGAAATTTTTAACGGAAGCCTTCCGCTTTCATTGTCTAGAATCGCTGCATTGGAACGAGTAACAGGAATCCCAAAAAATGTATTCCGCAGTATAAAAGCCAAGTGCTTAGGAAGGAATTCCCATCGCCTTGGCTTTTATTGAAATTTATCAACTAAACCATATGAACACTTGTTTTTTTACACTACGTATCTTCTATTCCTCTGCTCGTTACGTTTTTACTTTACGCTTCCTACCTCTAATACTTGACTGGCAGCTTCTATCTTCTTTTTGGCTCTTTGTCCCTTCTGGTTTAATGGCAAATAAGGAAAGGATTACTGCCACTAAACAGATTCCCGCTACCGTCAAAAATAATAAACGATGCGAAAATGCAATTAAATAAGCAAATAAAGGCGGTCCTACGGCAACTCCAACAAACCGCGCGCTATTGTACAATGCTGTAATGGTTCCTCGCTCTGCTTTATCAAAGCGTTCCGTCAACAGAGCATCTAAACTGGGCAGCGTTGCCCCTATCCCTGCCCCACCGGCACATAAAAGAATGAGGAACAGATATAGGTTATGCGGCTGACTAAAGCTAATCCAAACCATACTGCCTAACAGGATCAACATTCCCGAAGAGGACAACCATTTCATCAACAGTTTATTTTCACCAATTACTTTCCCTGTCACATAGGATACGAAACACAGGGCAGCTAATGGTATGGCTAGCACAAGCCCCTTTTTTATGCCTTCCCACTTATATTGATCCTCTAGCACCGACGATAAATGAAAAAGCACGCCAAATAATACAAGCATGGAGATACATCCAATCGCGAATACCGCATACAGCCAACGCCCTTCTGCATGAAAAATAGCCCGAATGGACTTCTTATATTCGCCAAAGCTTTTAGATTTTTCTTTCTCTCTTGGCGCTTTCACAAAAAAAGCTACTAGTAAAAGAGAAAGTAGGCAAAAGAAAGGGGTTGCAAAAAAAGGTAAAAACCAGATCACCGAAGCTAACCAAGCACCTAATACAGGAGATAGCACTTTACCAAAGGTATTGGATGTTTCGATGAGACCTAGACCGGAGCTAACCTCCTTGTCATTCCGGTACATGTCCCCTATTAATGGCATAACAATAGGAAACGCTCCAGCTGCTCCTATTCCCTGTAACGTACGACCGAATAGGATCATCATATAAGGATTAGTCATTTTCCAAGCAACCCAGCCTGAAAGCAGTCCCCCTAAGCCAGCAATCAATAAACTCGGTATAATGATTGTTTTTCTCCCCATACGATCTGATAGAAAACCGGCTAGCGGTATAAGTAGAATGGCTACCAGAGAATACACAGTAATAAGCATACTGGCCTGCAAAGAGGAAATACCGAGTTTCTTTTCCATTATGGTCAAAACTGGAATAAGCATAGAATTACCCAGTGTCATGACTAAAGGAATGGATGCCACAGAAATAAGGTCCCATGTTTTTTTGTCTTCCATATTTATTAGCCAATAACCTTTCCAAAAGTAACAATGGAGATGATGATCATGCGGTTTTTTCCTCCCTTAGCACATACTTTTTTTACTATTCCTTTTATTAGTTTCATTATTAGAGGTAAATGTCTCCATTTTTTATTGTCTATTATAAAAAGAAAAAAGCATATGAAAACAACCGTAGTTGCTCACATGCTCTTTCTCAATCAAAAATTCGATTAAAACTCGATTTTTGCAATCTCGCTTACATCACGCAAAATAAATTCTGCATTCGCTTTTTCAAATTTCTCCCGTGCTTCCTCTCCTGTCAGCCCAGTTAAAGTAGCTGCAAACTGACAACCAATTGATCTAGCAGCCATTAAGTCAGCAACAGAATCTCCAACAACTAGCAAATTCTTGCGTTCTTCTTCTGTTAGCTGGCAGGAAAGCGCGGCGGAAACACCTTTTCCTCTCGTCAAATAACCTTGAAAGTAACAATATGGATGAGGCTTGGAGAGTGGGGCGGTTTCTGGGAATTGCTGTTCAGCTTCCAATACATGCGAGGCTGTTACAATACAATCCGGGTTAAAAAACTCTAAAATACCAAGCTCTTTTAGTGGGACATATGTTTCGATTGAAGGACGTCCTGTACCTACTCCCAAACGATACCCACGATCACGTAAGCCTTGTAGCACTTCTCTCATAACGGCTGGTTCAATAATCGGAATTTCGTCGGACAAAAATCCTCTTTTCCCTGGCTGATGGGCCGCTCTGCCTATGGAATCAGCAATCAGCCCGTCGCCCAGATACCATTCTTGGAATGTCTCCTGACATAGTTCCCACAGCGTGCTGGTACGCGCGAAAATGTTCGTTGTTATTCCGCATTTTTCATAAGCGATTTGGTTGAGATAGAGTAGCATTTCACTCTTCTCTACATTTCCTTTTGCGAAATCTGAAACAAAAGCTGCATAGTCAGGTACAAAGGAAAGTTTTGCTTCTTTCAGCAAAGCTTGAATGTTTTTAATCTCTGCTCGCCCAATCTGATTCGTTAACAGCTCACGAACTTCTTCTTCCTTCATCTCCTGTAATTTTGCAACAAGGCAAATAAGATGGTACGAAACAACTAAGTACACCATATCCCAGTTAGAGTTAATGCCTTGAGCCTTCAGAAAGGTCAGCACTTGGTCATTTGCAAAAATCTCGGTGCGGACACGTCTAATCACCTTTTCCTCAGGAGCCGGCCCAAAATCTTGCCCTTCTATTCCGAAATATTTTTCGCTAAATAGCATTTCCCAAATGGTCAGAGAAGAGGCGTCAAAATATCTCTCTTCGCTTAGAAATACACCATCCACATCAAATAAAATCGTTTTGTTCATCCCCAAAAAACACTCCATTCTCTCATCCATCTTACTCTCTATCTATGTGATGACCGGTATTGTAATGGTAAAGGTTGTTCCTTCCCTCATCTTACTTTGGACAGAAATTTTTCCGTTATGGGCTGCTACAATATTTTTTGCAATTGCTAGACCTAATCCAGTTCCAGCTCGACCACGCGTTCGAGCTTTATCTGCTTTGTAAAAACGCTCAAAGACAAATGGCAAATCCTCTTGCGGAATTCCACTGCCTGTGTCGATTACTTCAATGGTTATTTTTCCTGCATCCTCATTCTTTATACGAACAGTAATAAGTCCACCGTCAGGAATATGACGAATAGCATTGTCAATTAAATTAGTCAGTACCTGCTCCATTTTGTCCGGATCAAAAGAAATCGCGTCATAATCTGTTTGCATATCGAGCTGGATTTCGATATTACGTTCTGCCGCTCTGTTGGCAAATTTTCGTAACACACGTTCGAAATAAGGAAGAAGCTCTGTTAATTCTTCATGGAGCTCCACATGCCCTGCTTCCATACGTGCCAAGCTTAGTAATTCATTTACCAGCTTTGTCATCCTCACAGATTCATCATAAATAATCTTAGCTAGCTCCTTATGTTCCTCTGGAGTGGAAGCAATGCCATCTACAATGGCTTCACTGTAACCCTGCAGCATGGACAGAGGCGTTCTTAATTCATGCGAAATATTTGCAACAAAGTCTTGGCGTAATTTGTCCAGTTTCCGCTCTTTAGTCATGTCCCGCAGTACAGCGACAGCCCCTCGAACTTGATTGTGATCGTATAGCGGTACCATCACAACAGACCAGAAACGCCCTTGTGCTTCAAAATCTTCCATAACCTCTTGCTCTGAAAGCAACATTTTTTGATACAATTCCTGAATCGGTAAAGGACGGCCTTGATTCTCATACGCCCAGTCCCGAGTAAAATCTTCTGCCTGAGGGTTTGTTAATACGACACGCCCTTTTTGATCCAGCATGATAACGCCATCAATCATACTACGTAAAACAGTTGCCATTTGCTCCTTTTCATGCGACAGAGCGTTTACTACATTACGGAGTTTCAGTGTCATGACGTTAAAGGCAGCAGCAAGCTCACCGATTTCATCAGTAGATCGAAGCGGTATTTCCGTATTAAATTCTCCTTCAGCGATGCGTTGGGCAGATTGCTTAATCTGACGCAATGGGGAAGTAATACGCGAAGATAGAAAGAACGCGAATACCGTTGTTAAAATAAATCCAATGACACCTACAACAAAAATAAGCTGTCTGATCTCGAGATAAGTACCATTCACTTCTTGGATGGCTTGATATAAAATAAGTGCCGATTTTTGTTTTCCATCAAAAGAAAAAGGAATAGCCATAGCCAGAAACTGCGTGTGTTCAAGACTGTCTGAAGCTTTATCTCCAAAAATCAAACGATTTGGGCCAACCTGCTTTCCTGCAAAAGCATCAGCTATAGGAAATCCTCCGCTGTTTAGCAGCTTATCCAGCGTAAGGGAAGGCTGCTTTTCATCCGTCGCTTCATGAGCAAGAACGCGTTTTTGCTCATCCACAACAAGCAGACCCGTATGGTAGACTGTCAAGATTTTGGAAGCCATCTTCAGCATTTCTTTTTGATCACGCACAGTTTCCAGATCGGCTGCAACTTTTGTTCCAAGAAGAGCTAAATCAGCCGACTGCTTTTTCAGATAATAACTGCCAAAGGACTGAACGAGCAGGAGGCTGAAAATTGTAAGTACCACCGCGAATAACGCTATGATTGTCATCCAAAGCTTTCCGACAACACTTCGCAGTATATTATCCACTTATTTTGGCACCTCGAGTTTATAACCTACGCCCCAAACGGTTGAAATCATTTGAGCAGCGTCAGGAGATACTTTGTTTAGCTTTTCTCTCAGGCGTTTGATATGCGTATCCACGGTCCGCAAATCCCCGAAAAAATCATAGTGCCAAACATCTTTTAGTAATTCTTCCCGCGTAAATACTTTATCTGGAGATAATGCTAAATAATGCAACAACTCATACTCTTTTGGAGTTAGATTTACCTCAACACCATTTGCGGTGACCTTATGAGCATCATGATCAATCGTCAACTCTGGAAAAACCAGAATGGAGTGACTGGATACCGTATCCGTTTTTAAATAGGCAGTGGCAGAAGAACGACGCAAAATCGCTTTCACACGGAATACAACCTCACGCGGACTAAACGGCTTTACTACATAATCGTCTGCGCCAGCCTCGAAACCATTTACACGATTGGTCTCTTCTCCTTTCGCAGTCAGCATGATGATTGGCGTCGCTTTTTGCTCACGAATTTTTGTACAAACTTCGATTCCGTCCATACCAGGCAGCATCAGATCGAGCAAGATAATATCGTAATCTTGATTTAATGCCTTATCCAAGGCTTCTTCTCCATGCTCTGCCTCATCAATATAGTAATTCTCTCTCTCCAAATACATCTTTAGCAGGCGACGGATTCTTTCTTCGTCGTCTACGATGAGGATTCTTTCTTTCTCCACCCAGATCACCTCTGCTACAACATTGAAATTAATTGTTAAAATGAGTACAACCTACTTAATCTAAAATAGCCTATACATCTTGATAGTACAAGTAAAAAGCTGGCGTGCAACCAGCTTTTTTAACTTGTTAGCAAATTTTTAGAGTTAAGCACCTGCATAAGAGTGCAAGCCTACAATCACCAAATTTACTACAACCAGTGTTACTAATATAATAACAAACCCTAGTACTGCCATCCAAGCAGATTTTTCTCCAATCCATCCCTTCGACAGACGCAGGTGCAAATAGACACTGTAAAACAGCCATACAATCAACGCCCACGTCTCTTTCGGGTCCCAGCCCCAGAAGCGTCCCCATGCTTCATTTGCCCAGATCATAGCGAAAACAAGCGCTCCCAAAGTGAAAATCGGATATCCAATGGCAATGGCACGGTAGCTGATCTCATCAATGAGTTCTGGATCAATGTCTTCTAAAGCTGGTTGGATCGCTGCTGCAATCCGTTTCCGTAAAATCAATCGAAGCAATCCGTAAAACACAATACCTGAGAGCACAGACCAAATCATCGTATTAAATTTACGAGCTGCATCCTTCCCATGCATAAAGGTGGGCGCTTCAAATAATGGCTTGATTGGACCTTCTTTGACGATTTTATACTCTTGTGGTGCCACAATTGCCGGCAATTTATACTCGACCTGCTGCATATTTTTAACAATAGCCGGATTATTTTCGTCATAAACCGGAAACTCAAAGGTTGTTCTGAGGCTTGGTGAGGAAAAGGATGCCGAAACAACAATGAATCCAACCATCATTAAAACAACACTGATGGAAAATTCTAGCCAAAAGGTGCTTGCTGACTTTTGGATTTGTGGAATGGTGCGAATTAAGTACATGAGCCCCGCAGCAAAACCAACCGCCAAAATTCCTTCCCCAAGCGCTGCTGTCGTGACATGAATCTTTAACCAGTAGCTTTGTAACGGTGGAATAAGTGGCGTGATCTCCTTGGGGAATACACTTGCATAAGCTAGCATAATAGCTGCCAGCGGCATCGCGAAGGCACCAAGCACCCCTAATTTGTAGATGTAATAAAGCAGTAAGAATGCGGCTACAATACATATTGACAAAAAGGAGATAAATTCAAACATATTACTGGTAGGAATGCGTCCAGACGCGATCCATCTTATGATAAACTGCCCCAAATGGCCTAAAAATCCGATTACAGTGATTCCCACGCCAATCTTTGCATATCGTGCCTGGTGCGCCTTTGCATCCCTGTTAGACCAACGTTTTCCCGTGATTGCTACTGCAAATACGATCGTAGCGATCAAATACAACACAAAGGCCATCAATAATAGATTGCTACTTACCTGTATCAATCGTGAGAACCCCTTTCTTTACGCTTTCTTCTTCGATTTTTGTTTATCTTGTTCAAGAATGAGTTCCAATGGTAACTCCAACTGTTTCACCAGATTCTTAGCTTCTTGTTGTAAACCAAACCAGTTTTTATTGGTGTGACCAGCTAGATACAGCTCATGATCTGTAACATGCACCCAAATACGACGATGTTGCCAATAGAAGCCCATGACTAAGCCAATCATCGTAATAAAAGCACCGCTGTAGATTAACGGAATCATCGTATCTTTACGCACCAATAAGCCGCTTGAATCAATGATATCAGGCTTATGTACCTCTAAAATGAAGCGAGGCGATTTTGTATTTTCGATGAAACCACCAGCTACGTATGCTAATCGTTCACTCTCATTTGTGTTGGAATCAATAATTTCCAATGCAACCATCGGATTATTTGGTAAAGTCGTTTTGGTCGTTGGTAATCCATCTTTGCCCAACTCAAAATCCGGGAAATAATCCATGACACGAACAACGTAATGATTGCCTACCTTTTGTTCCTTTTTCGGCTCATACAAATCAATCTTAAACGAACCTATTCTTTTTTCCTTTACTTTTTCTTTAGCATCATATAAATCAAAATTAAGGGCACCCAGCATTTGTTCTCGACGATCCAATTGGTATAAAAGGATACCCTCGTAAGTCAGCGGATGATTAACAGTAATCGATCCTCTCTTGACCTCCGCCAATTTAGGCTCGGCCCCCGCTAGCCCTTCATTTTCATTTTTGTATAAAACGGCATCAGTCTGGTAATTCTTCGGGATTACTTGCCCTTCTTGCAAAGGAAGATCTTCAGCAAATTCATCCTTTGTATAATATTCAGTCTTATAATCCAAATTCTCAATATAGAACTCTGTTCCGGGCACTTTTACGGTTTGCCCTTCACGCACCCAAATCGTATCCTCTAAAAAGAATTGTGGGACGCCGCGCAGCAAAACACCTAACAAAAAAATAATCAGTCCAATATGATTCACATAAGGGCCCCATCTGCTAAACCTTGCTTTTTCTCCCAATAGAGAATTACCTTCCCGGTAAACGCGATAACCTTTTTTCTTATACCAGCTCCGGACTTGTTCAAGCTTTTCTTCAACGGAAAGTCCCTCAGGCAATACCGTATCAGCATGTAATTTCTGCCCTTTATAAAACGACAGGTGCTGATTCAGACGTGGTTTATTCAAAGCTTTGTACAGCGGAATGACCCGGTCTAAGCTACAAATAACCAATGATATCCCGATCATTACCAGCAAGGTAACAAACCACCAGGACCCATACATCTCATGAAAACCTAATGCATAATATACCTTGCCAAAAAAGCCGTATGTTTGTTCGTAAAACAAAGCTTTGCTTGGTTCATCCAGCAACGGGACTGGTACGTATTCCAACTGCGGCAGGATGGTGCCAATTCCTGCCATCACTAAGGTAACGATTATTATGATGATTGCGATTTTTACAGACGAAAAGAAGTTCCAGACTTTGTCCACCACCGTGGTGGAATAAGTCTGGGAACGACGCGCTGTTCCTTCATAACGCATATCAGGAAACGCTTTCTTTTCATCTAACTCTTTAACAGATTGCAAAAGAGGTATACCGCAGGATTCACACAAAAGCGTCCCCACCGGGTTGGTGTGTCCGCACTCACATTTTCTCTGATCCATGTTCGTGTCCTCGCTTACGGTTTAGTTTGTCTTCACAGGTCTAATCTTTTCTAGCCCGAAATTTATTCTTTTTTCATTCATTTCTCCAATGATGATTTCTTGAACGATGCCATCCTGATCAATATAAAACGTACTAGGCATTTTTCCGATGTTATATGCTTTTGTTACTTCTTTTTGCTTATCCATCAAAATGGGAAACGTGGTATTTACCTGACGGACAAATTGCTCAGCAGATACCTCCGACTCTCCCACGTTGACGCCTACGATTACAATGTTTTGATCCTTATTGGCTAGCCATGCTTTTTCTAAGTCGGGCATTTCATTTCTACAGGGTTCACACCAAGATCCCCAGAAATTAAGGATGACTCCCTGCCCCTTTAGATCAGCCAATGTCATCGTTTCACCATCTAAGCTTTGCAAACTGAAATTAGGCGCCTTATCCCCTTTTTTAATTTCATTTGGCTTAGCAAAGCTTGTGTACACAGCAAAAACGAGAGCAACTAACAAAACTCCCAAAATAGCAACCCGCATTGATGTTCTTTTTTGTTTATTCACATTTGTTCACCTGACTTTGTTCAGAATCATTCCAATTATTACTCATTCCTTCTTTATTATAGCTTGCCGCTATTTTAAACGAGTTGGATATTTTGAACAACTTTTGAACGATGTGCTATTCCTCACAAACGTTCGTTCGGTTTCTTTTGGACTTTTTTTAATTCATTTTGCAATCGCTCTACTTCTTCCTTTTTTAATAACCGATATGTACCGAGACCAAGATTGCCTAGTGTAAGAAAGCTAACCTGAATTCGTTGCAGGGTAATTACGGGATGTCCAATTGCTTGACACATCCTGCGCACTTGACGATTGCGGCCTTCATGAATAGTCAGCTCAATTAAGGTGCGGTTCTTCTTGACATCTCGTTCCAAAATTCTAGCTTTCCCAGGAGAGGTCATTCCGTCCTCTAGTTTAATCCCCTTAGCTAGTCGAGAGACACTTTCCGATGTAGGCATTCCTTTGACCCAAGCCCGATATACCTTATCCATCTCAAATGACGGATGAGCCAAACGATTAGCCAATTCCCCGTCGTTTGTCATAATAAGAAGACCCGATGTATCAAAATCTAAACGGCCCACTGGATAAACCCGCTGTGGAATTTGTTTAACCAGATCACGAACGGTTTTACGTCCCTCAGGATCACTCATGCTTGTAATGACTCCTGTAGGTTTGTTAAGTAAGACATAGACATGTTCTTCTTGTGCAATGGACTTATTATCAACCAGAATTTGATCGACGGAGGCATTTACCTTGGTACCAAGCTCGGTTACCACTTGTCCGTTTACTTTTACTCTACCTTGCTTAATCAGTTCTTCACAGCTGCGACGCGAGGCGACACCTGCTTGTGCCAGCACCTTCTGCAAGCGTTCTTCCATATAGACCACCCCTCACACATTCTACCTATTTCCAGCAGGTTGGACAAGAGCACGGTTGACAAAGATTGCAAATCACTCATACATGAGCAGTTTTATTCGGAAAGAAAACGTAATGAATTCTCCACTCTGGTATGATTATTAGTCTTGTCTTATAGGATTAAAAAATATGTTGTTGATTGTCTATAAAGATTGCAACAGAACATACCAACGAAAAAAGCTTGTATCACAGATTACCAGCAATCATTTGACACAAGCTTTAAAACATTCAGTTACAGATGTAGAAGCACGCTTATGCGAGACATTTTAGGAAAAAATATAGGAAACAACCACTAGTGAAGCAGCTACACCAATCAAATCTGACCATAACCCTACCTTTAATGCGTACAAGCCATTTTTGACACCCACTGCCCCAAAGTAGACGGTCAGCACATAAAAGGTTGTATCAGTGCTTCCCTGCATCGTGGAAGCGAGTCTACCAATCATTGAATCTGGTCCAAATTGGGCAATTAAATCCGTTGTGATAGCGAGTGACCCTGTACCGGACAAAGGACGCAGCAAAGCCAATGGAACAATTTCAGAGGGAATATGAAGAATGTGGAGTACAGGCTTCATCGCTCGGAGCAAAATATCTAATGCACCTGACTCTCGAAACAACGTAATGGACACCATCATCGCCACTAAATGAGGTAATATTTTGATGGTTGTTACAAGTCCTCCCTTAGCTCCTTCTACAAATGTGTCATAGACTTGCACCCTTTTATACCATCCGTAAGTTAAAACAAAGGAAATAAATACTGGAATTGCCCAAAGCGAGACGACATTGATCAGTGAGTACAAGCTATCTCCCTCCTTTAACGGGATTTGCGCTTGTAGCGCAGACGATAAACACGATCAAGCAGCAGGGCAAAAGCTGTTGCAATAAAGGAGGCGAGCAGCGTTGTTCCCACGATTTCAAACGCATTCGTTGAACCATATTGCAAGCGAATGGCGATCATCGTAGTAGGAATAAGTGTGATGCTGGCTGTATTGATGGCAAGTAAGGTGCACATAGCTGGGGTTGCGATATCTTTGTGGGGGTTTAATTTTTGTAGCTCCTCCATTGCTTTAATTCCCATAGGAGTAGCAGCATTTCCAAGCCCGAGGATGTTTGCGCTCATGTTGGAGAGAATGTAGCCAATAGCCGGATGTCCTTTAGGTATGTCGGGGAAAAGCTTTTGTACAATGGGTGATAGCCAGATTGAGATTAGCTGCAAAAGTCCAGATTTTTCGGCAATTTTCATGATCCCCATCCAGAAGATGAGGACGCTGAGAAGACCAAAACAGACCGTAACGCCTGTTTTGGCACCTTCAAATATTGATTGACTTATAATTTCCATACGTCCGTTTATGGCTGCTACGATCACACTGATTATAATTAAAAATAACCAAATAATGTTAAGCATCAGGTAATCCTCCCTTCAGCAATTGGGAGACATGCTTACAGATACCACCTGGTGTGTTGTTTTGAAAAGTATCCGTTACTTTCATTTCTCGTAGGGTAAGTGGTATTTTACCAATGAAATTTTTGCCTAAGTAGATCTCAACAAACCCAACATGCTTATTTACATCATGTTGTCCTATTTTCTTTTGAAACAGTTGAACCTTTTTACTCACATGCTGCTCTTCTCCATCTTTAAGCGGGTATGTAAAGTCAGCTAATGAAACCAACTCAACCTTTCCTTTGTCCCCCAATTTAATAGATTGAGGAGCATCCCATTTTTCGCCCTTGTGAATTAAAGAGCTTTCTTTGAACAGTTGAAAGCCATAATCGAGTAGGATAGCATGGTCATTCCAATCATCAGGTGCATTAAGCGTAACAACAGCGACTTGACGTCCATCTCGAGTCGCTGATGATGCTAAGCAACGTTTGGCAAGCTTTGTATAGCCCGTTTTGACACCATCTGCTCCGTCATAGAGGTGGAGCATTTTATTTTTATTTTGCAGCCTGCGATCCCATTTCTCGCCTTCCCAGGAAATACTTTTTACTTTCGTGGAGACAATCTGCTGAAACTGTGGATTCTGTAAGGCATAGGCGGATAATTTAGCCATGTCTACTGCAGTAGAATAGTGCTCCTTGCTATCGTCTAATCCGTGGGGGTTCATAAAATTACTTTGATCCATGCCAATGTACATAGCTTTTTCATTCATCATTGCGGCAAACCCTTCAATGGAGCCCCCTACCTGCAAAGCAATCGCAGTAGCGGCATCGTTGCCAGAACGAAGCATCAAGCCGTATAGCAATTCTTCTAGGGTCAGCTTCTCCCCTCTTTTTAAATAAATGGAGGAGCCTTCCACTCCTACGGCCTTGTCTGGCACAGTAACCACCTTTGTTATATCGGTTGCTTCTATTGCCACAATGGCTGTTAACGTCTTCGTCAGGCTGGCAATTCTCATTTTCTTGTTTCCATTTTTCTGGTACAGAATACGTCCTGATTTAACATCAATCACAGCTGCTGCTTCCGCCGAAATCTTAGGTGCCAGCGATGCCCATGCACGAGGTTGTGGGCCTAAATAGCTAACGCACAAAAGAAAAACGACGAGTACGCCGATTATTCGTTGGTATCTCATAGTGTCCTCCTCATGCTTGGTTTACAATGGGTTTGTACCAAGTATATGGAGACAAGACCTATGATATACCCCAATCTTAATCGGGTCCTAGTCGTTTCCAGCAGATTCCTTTCCGCGAAACAATTGAGCCATTTCCTCATCCTGCTGATCAAATGAAAAATCAACTGGCGGTTCTGGTAAATCTGCAATTCCTTTCAAGCCAAAATACTCTAGAAATTCTTTAGTTGTGCCATATAGAATCGGTCGTCCGATCCCCTCTGCACGTCCCATTTCTTTAATCAATAGCTTTGATGTCAGGGTATGTAACGCTTTTTCGCATTTAACTCCGCGAATCTCCTCTATCTCAGAGCGAGTAATCGGCTGGCGATACGCGATGATAGCTAAGGTTTCCAGTGCCGCTTGCGATAAAGACGAGTGGGTAGGGGAAGTAGCCAGCTTTTCAAAATATATCATGTGTTCGGGCAAGGTAGTCAATTGATAAGCTTTCGCCACTTCAACTAGCTGAATGCCTCTTTTCGATCGGTAAAAGTCCGCCTTCATATCTTCTAGTAGATCAACGACTACCTCCTCAGAGACCTCAATGATTTCCGCAATCTGCTTTGCATCTATCCCCTCGTCACCGGAGATAAATAAAAGCCCCTCTATCACCGATTTTAATTTATCATAATCCATGTTCCGTTTCTCCCTTTCCCTCACTGATCAAGATGTCCGTAAATAATTGATTTTGAACACACGTGATAACCTTTCCCTTCATCAATTCCAGTAAGGCAAGGAACGTTGTTACAATCTCAGTACGAGTAACATTTGTGATAAACAATTGAGAGAAGCGAACATGCCCTCCTCCAACCTTAATGAGCTGACGAATCTCTTTCATCCGATCCTTTATGGAGATTTCATCCCGTGAAACCTTGGCTACAGGCTCTTTTGTTTGTAATCTAGCAAACAATTTTTCTAAAGCGTGAAGCATGTCAAATAGGGTTACATCGGCGACTCCGGGCTCTTCCTCACGCACATATGGCGTTAAGTCTTCAGCCGGTCGAGTAAATACCTGACTACGCCCTGTCTCCATTTCGCGTAGTTGTTCGGCCACGCGTTTGAATTTTTTATATTCCAATAAGCGTTGTACCAGTTCATCGCGAGGATCTTCCTCTTCACCATAATCATCGTGCAATGGTTCAAAATGTAGCTCCTCTTTTTTCGGAAGCAGCGTTTTGCTTTTGATGGCCAACAAAGTAGCAGCCATGACTACGAACTCACTAGCTACATCCAATTGAAGCTCACGCATCGTATGAATGGTATCCAAATACTGTTCGGTAATCACAGCTATGGGTATATCATAAATATCCACCTCTGCCTTGTCGATCAAATGCAAAAGCAAATCGAGCGGCCCTTCAAACGAATCCAATTTAATACTATATGACAACGCTAATCCCGCCTTACTTCATTGCAATCATGTTATAAAAAAAGCTGAATAACCACATATCGGGTCGTGCTCTCAATCCAGGACAATACTATGTTGAGCGGTACGCTTAGCAATCCTCGCAACGGTGGCAAGAATACGATTAACAATAGCAGCCATGGTCCATACAGATCTAATTTATCAAAAAATCCGCTGCATTTTTGAGGCAAAATGTAGCGCAGGATTTTAGAACCGTCTAATGGAGCTATGGGAAGCATGTTAAACACTAACATAGCGCAGTTAATCAAAATACAGTACTGTAAGGTTAAGGAAACAGCTTCTATCCCTTTGGCAGGCCATGAAGCCATCAAATCTACCCAGAATGGGGTCTGAATATAAAACCATAAAAACGAAAAGAAAAATGCTAATACTAGGTTTATGAACGGTCCTGCTGCTGCAACATACACAATTCCCAAGCGTTTATTCCCTCTAAAATTATATGGATTAAACGGTACAGGTCTGGCCCATCCAAATGGTCCAAACAAAATCATCAGGAGCCCGAATGGATCAAGATGCGGAATTGGATTAAGTGTTAAACGCCCCTCATTTTTCGCTGTGTTATCACCTAAGCGATAGGCAATAAACGCATGTGCCCATTCATGCATGGAAAAGGCTATCACGAACGCAATAACCCGGAATGGGAGCGTGTTTAGGTCAAAGTGAAATAAGCCCATGGAGCCCTCCTTCATTCTCTCTTGCACATTCCTTTATGGCAGGTCGCTTGTGCAAAAATACACTGTTTCATTAGAATAACAGCCTTAAGAGAATGACACAAGCCCAAGCAGTTTCAATTAAATTATTGTGTTTTTTATTCCGCTTTATCTTGTAGGTCATTAGCGACCGCTTCTGTTTGAGAATCGTCTTCCTTTGCAGATTCACTAGAAGTGCCTTCTTCGTTTTTTTCTCCTACCTCTGCTTGTGCTGTTGCTGCTGCACTAGCCCCCTGCTTTTTTACCTTTTGAGTATTCTCATCTTCAGCCTCTAATTCTTTGAGTGCACGCTTGTATTTTTCTATGCGGGCCAAATCATCCTCTGTAGGTTCGGCTATTCGAGTTAAATCCAAATTATCCTTGATATCTGCAATCTTTACAGCTCGCGCCAATTGATTTTGTTTCACCCTTTTAATGTAGCTGTCATATTCCTCTTTTGGATTTTTAGTAAGAATCACAACAGCCTCCACAACTTCCTTTGGAAACCCTGCTACTCGCAAATCCTCTGCAGTCACATCAGTATCCTCTAATACATCATGTAAGACAGCAACGGCTCTCGCTTCGTCCGAAGGCATGTACATCATAACGCGCAAGGGATGTAGTATGTACGGCTGTCCCCCTTTATCTTGTTGATTGGCATGTGCTTTTGTTGCTAATAGAACAGCTTCTACAGCCATATTCATGTGTAACTCCTCCTAAATACCTTCTTTAATTAGATGAAATCCATGATTACAAAAATCATACCTGCTTCTCATATTTCTACCCAAAGAGCCGTATTTGGCTGTATTTAGCATTATACTGGCGCAATTGTAGGGATAGGTTAAGTCAGCTTCGCTCAGACCATGAGAAGCTATATTATCAAGAGAGGTTGCTGTTTACCATGTTTTACCATAACGTGAAATAACGATATACTTATTACCAATCTAACAATAAAGGAGTTGGGAAGACCCCCATGGCACTAACGAGTACAGACCGCAGGAAATTAATGCTAGAGAACGACCTTCACTCCCTCATTATGTTGGAGAATTCGCAAGGTCTAAACACTTATGAAAGCATCCTTCTAAAAAAACTAATTAAAGAATACCACGAGATGAATTACGAGTGCACCAAATAAGAAATGAATACCGATGATTGCGATACATTCGGCAAAAAAAGAGGAGGGCTGTCCCTCTCTTTTTTGCTGTATGCATTTCTATTTTTACTAGCAATATTTCAGCAAAAATTCATAACTTTCCATTTTTTGGATTTATGCTATGATAGAGTCGAGATTATTATAGGAGGAATGTTCTATGAAAAAAGCACTACTATTCTTTCTGTTTATAGCTATGCTAGCTGTTCCTTTCCAACAAACCTCAGCACATCCTGGTCGTACAGACAAGAACGGTGGGCATACCTGCCGCACCAACTGTGAAAAATGGGGCCTTTCTTATGGAGAATACCATTACCATAATGGTGGTAGCTCCAGTTCATCCAAAGGTACATCTCCTGCCAAAGTTAAAGCACCTGCCAAAGCTAAAGCACCTGGTAAAAGCACTGCTCCAACCGCGAAGCCTGCTGTCAAAGCCCCAGTCGTCCAGAAAAAAACCATCGTTGCAGTCGATCAAGCACCTGTCTATAGTGCTCCAGCAACCTCTGCTTCTGTATCTACAACCCTATGGTATGGCTATGAGGTAAAGGATAAAGGCGGTTCAACTCATTTTGCCTCCCTTGAGCAAGGCTATCTCTCTAGAACGCTGTTAACCCAATATACTGTGATTAGCCCAAAAAAAGTAAGCATCCAAGCAGATAAAGGTTATTTCTATGCAACACCATCAACTAAAAGTAAAGCCCGTGGTTCAGCCCCTCTTCATGCTGAAGTGTCCGTTGTCGGAGAAAATCAGACTTGGTACTACGGCTCCAGTAAAGACGCAAATGGCAACGTGGTTGTCGGTTTTATCTCCAAAAATGTAGCCTACTAATCTCTGTTATAGATTTAACCTAGGTATACCTGGATGCCTGATGATGAACCCTGTTGTCTAGTACATAATTATTCTGATTTTGTAAAGGAAGAGACTCACTTTCTGCTTGAACTAGTAAAAAGTGAGTCTCTTTGTTATGAATTACGAAACGAATGCATCATCTGCTCACACGCTAACTGGGCGCTTCATTTGTCCTGCATCCATCTTAATCACCTTATCCGCGATGTGGAAGTATTGATCATCATGTGTAATGGCAATAATACATTTCCCTTTTTGCTTCATGTCTGGCAATAATACTTGGTAGAAAAAGCGCCGATATTCAGGATCTTGGTCAGCAGCCCATTCATCAAAAAGGCAAATGGGCCGATCTTCCAGATAGGTAATGAAAAGAGCAAGACGTTTTTTTTGTCCCGTTGAAAGCTTGGTTGTACTGAAAACCCCATTTTCCACTTTCACCTTATCCTGTAGCTCTAAGACCTCTAGATAACGCTCAATCTCTTTTTCACTTTTCTTAAAATCAATTCCATAAAGGCGATCAAACAAGTGAAAATCGCCAAAAATGGCAGAGTAATATTGATTCAATTGAGCATGCGAGACCTTGCTGCCATTGATAGAAATTTCCCCTTTTACCGGAGCATACAGACCGGTTAGTAGCTTCGCGAGCGTCGACTTACCACTTCCATTTCCGCCTGTAATAAAAATAATTTCTCCAGATGCAAATTCAAAATTAATCGGGCCAACGCTAAAGCCTCGCTCCTCTTGAGCTTTATAATCGTATGAAACATCCGTTACGATCATCCGAACCGGTTGCTTGATGTTCTCCGGCAATATCACCTTATCTTGCTCTTTGTCCTTCGCTAACGCCAGTTCTTGGATCATGTTAGTGATACGTTTCCAGCTAATACGAATCATTACAATTTGGGGGAGTCCATTTAATAAACCATTGACAGGGCCGGTCATATACAAGAAAACAAAAACATAGTTCCGCAGCATATCAACATCCATTTGTTTAAATATCTCAGGAAAGATGAATACGACACAACCAATGACAATAATAAACAGTAATTCTCCAATAATAAATACGTTGGCAAATTTAAGATCGCCCTCAGCACGCTTGTCCCGATATTCCGCACAGCTTTCCTGAACGGCAAGATGAAATTCTTCACGTTTCCTTCTATGCAAGGTCAGTTCTTTAAATCCACTAGTCATATCGCTGATAAATTTGAAGAAAACATTCTGAATATCACGTGTTTTCTCCCACAGTTTATTTGCCTTCTCCCCAATCAAATAATAGATCGCTGCAACAAGCCCGATGATCAGAGCGGAAAGTACAAATGCATAAAAATTCATGACTCCTAGATAAATAAAGCAACACACTAAAGTGATTAGATTAGTCACACAAGTGATAATAATATTGATTGCTCGACTAATAACCTCTGTATCATTGTTTAGTGTAGCCTGAATACGTCCATGCTCTATTTGTTCTAAACTGCTAAAGCTAGTTTGAAGCATTTTCTCAACCAATTCCATCCGTTTTTCATAAACTAACTGATTGGTTAATGTCACAAGACGTGAACGAAGTATCTTTTGGCTTACAACATACATAAAAATCCCGATGATAAAATAAAACAATAAACCGTTAACCAAATTATTCGTTCTTACGAAGGCTTCATTTACAATGAAGATAATAAAGGCGTTTCCAAAACCGCTAACAATGCTTAGAACGATCAAGGAAAAATAAATGTTTTCCTGTTTTTTTTTAGAGAACAAGAGAAGTAATGAATAAAATAAATAGAGAACAAATGCTATTGCAACACCATATACAGCCAGCATAATCGTCTCTGGAATCCACACTTTAATAAATTCCCAAGTTAATTCCATAAATAGCAGGTTCGGCAAATAAAAAATGGTTAACGAAAATATGCATAACAACAACAGATGGAACGGTAGGCCTACAATTACATTCTTTTTTGTCACTTGAAGCTTTCGTTGCTTTTTCCCTAATTCAAGAAAGATACGGCCTAGTAAAAAAAGAATTGCTAAAGAAACCGGAGCAACTACACAAATAATGGAAAAAGCCAGCTGGTCGAGCTTTTTATTCAGGTCGGAATGAATGGGAGGTGCCTCTTTATCGAGAAGCATATTCATGATGCCCTGCCCGATATTAACTGTATAGTTACTATTCATATTGGCTAATACAGCTACTCCGATTTGTTCAGTTGGACGTATTACTATAAACGAGCTAAACGTTGGATTGCTTCCAGAGTGGGAAATCTCACCGTCTCCACTTTGATAAACCTCCCAGCCCGCTGCATATGATGACCCATTACTGCTAGGTTTTACCTTACGATCTGGCTCATGAGATGCTTTTATTAAATCAAGATTAAAACTACCTGTGCCAGTTGCCCCTATTTGTATTTTCATCCACCGAGCCATGTCTACTCCATTGCTTATGAGATAGCCTGCTGGCGTATTTCCCCGGAAACTGGGCGGATTGTAATGTTGAGGCTCCGTGAACCCTATCTTGTAGCCTGTGGCCTTTTGAGTCTGATCAGCATTTTGCTCACCAACATATGTATGTGAAAGCTCCAGAGGATGTAAGATATTTTGTTTGATATAGGTTTCAAATGATTGCTTAGAGACCTTTTCTATTACCAATCCTAACACATCATAATTGATAGTCGCATATTCATACTTTGTACCAGGTTCACGATTCAGTTCCTGTGAAAGCAATGTTCGCACCGTTTTTTCAAGTGCATCCTCTTCATTACCTTCTGGAAGAAAACCTATCGATTTGACCGGAACTCCACTTGTATGATAAAGGAATTGTCTGATCGTAATTGGTTGAATCTTTCCCTTATAGGAAAGATTCAACCAAGGAAGATACTTTGTTACCGGGTCATTCAAATCAATTAACCCTTTATCAGCTAATTCTAAGATGGCAAGACCGGTAAAAGCCTTGCTATTCGATCCCAGTTCAAACAACGTTTCATTTGTAACAGGCTTATTGCTCAGAATATCTGCGTAGCCAAAACCCTTCTGATATATGGTTTTGTCTTTTTCCACGATGATGACCTGTAGACCAGGAATTTCAGCCGTATTCATTTGTTTTGTAATGAACTCCTCAATCTGCTCTAATCTTTGTGATGACAGAGAAAGAGTAGCTGCACTGGTTTGAGTAACTGGATACATTAAGAGAATAAAGGAAAGCACCCATGTCAGAAAAATGGGGAAGCTTAACAATTTTTTCATGTTCATCTGTTTCGTTTCCTTTCTTATCCGAATAAATCATCAAGATCATCTTGTGTGAGAGTAACAGTAGTAAAATCAGAAGGGGTAAAATCTCGTATCTCTTCTGACTGACAGCAATGCTTGAGAATATCGTTTGTGCTCATGATGATATTATCCAGAAATTCTTTCATGGCTACTTGCTGATAGTTGCTCCGATTGTAGGTAAGAGCAACATGTAATTTTTTCTCTTTGATCATGGCATTAATTTCTATGAGGTATGTCATTGGATTCTCTAAGGAGATATCTGTTCCCGTATTCTCATGTGCTAAAGTAAGGTACTGGTTGTCCACTTGATTGTCCACCTCGCCCAAAAAGTTAAAGCGAATTCGCTTTTCTGAAGGCTGGGTAAGAGCACCTGTCAAATAGGTAAGAACTCCAAAATCGATGCCTTTATTAGGCACAGTTCTGATCTGTTCCTTGAGGTCTTTTATTACCTGAGCAATATCCCCCTGAGGGAGCTGCAATCTGACGGGATACATTGACGTAAACCATCCAATAGTACGCGATACATCGAGATCAGAAAACAACTGTTCTCTTCCATGCCCCTCCAGCTCAAGCACGATGTTTGTTTCATTCATTGCGGATTTGATTGCCAAGCATACTCCCATGATGATGAGCTCATGTGCATGTGTTTGATATGCTCTGTTGGCGCTGCGCAGCAATTGCTCCGTTGACTCTATGCTAAACTCAGCATGCAGTGTTTCACCATTTTGCAAGGATTCCTTTGCTTCATTTTTTGCTTTATTTTGCAATACCGGAACCCCGAGAGCTTTCTTCCAGTATTGCTCATAGCTTACTGCTCCTGTTTTACTATAAGCCTCCAGCTCCTCCGCCCATTTTTGAAACGAATGAGTTTTTGCTGGTAAATGCAAATCACGTCCTTCTTCTATACAGCCGAAAAGAACTCCCATATCTTCTAATAAAATCCGCCACGAAACCCCATCAACTACTAAGTGATGTGCCGTGAGCAACAACCTTGTCTGCCCTTCATCTAACTGGAACAATACTGCCTTTAGCAATAATCCCTCTTCTAGATCTAGACTGCTTTTCACCTGCTCACCCATTTGTTTCATTTTTTCGAGCTGTTGATCAATAGGCATTCCCATCAAATTAACGGTTTGAACATCCACTGGATTAGCTAAATGCTTCTGATTATAGTAGAGGACTTCTGCCTTCCCATCATAGTTCAGTCGCAAAGTATCATGATGATGGACAATTTTAGTGAGTACTTTACTTATTTGTTCCGTTGAAAATGTCTTTTTTAGTTGAAGCAGAACAGATTGATTCCAATGCTCGGGTTTAATTAGATTCTGTGAGAAAAACCATGCGGTGATTGGTGTCGGTTTAATTGTACCGCTCATCACAGTTTGGGGAGCCACAGGCTGTTGGTTCAGTTCAATTGCTGCTGCAAGCTCATGTATCACTGGGAAAGTCATGATATCTTTCACGGTTGCACACAGATTCATCTGGTTTAACTTACTAACAACCTGAATCGCTTTTATCGAATCTCCACCAAGAAAATAGAAATTAGAATCTACTGTAATTTCATTTGTCTGCAGTACTTCTTTCATGATTTTCATTACGATTTCTTCTGTATCGTTTGCCGGTTTATTTCCTGCTTGATTAGCACGATTTGTAGCAAGCGGATCGGGAAGCTGATTGCGGTCAATTTTTCCATTTGAGGTTAAAGGAAATTTATCAACCGTAACAAAATACGTTGGAATCATATAGGAAGGGAGCTTGCTTGCTAGCTTTAAACGCATCTCAACGATGGAAATATCTTTATCTGCAATCAAATATGCACACAGATATTTATGCCCGTTCTCCTCTAATCGATCAATGACCACAGCCTCTTTTACAGATGCGAAACTAGTTAAGCAGTTCTCAATTTCCCCTAATTCAATCCGATATCCTTTTAGCTTTACCTGATCATCAATTCTTCCTGCATACTCTATTTCTTGTGAAGGCAGCATTCGGGCAAGGTCACCCGTCTTGTACAGACGATATCCCTGCTTAAAGGGATTGTCTAAGAAACGCTCCTTCATTAAATCCTCTCTAGCCAAATATCCTCTAGCAACTCCATCACCAGAAATATACAACTCTCCTGTAACACCATCAGGTACAGGCTGTAAATCATCATTGAGCAGGTAGATTTGTACGTTATGGATTGGACGACCAATTGGCACCGAACCCATTCGATCTATCTGCGGATTATATTCATAGATCATGCAACCCACTACTGTTTCTGTCGGACCGTACTCATTGTAAATGCAGATATCTCCGCTGAAGCTTTCGTAGGTTTTAGCAGCAAGTGTTGCCTTCAGGTCTTCTCCACCAACGATAAGCCGTTTGATGACGGAATTGTGATTATCCCTGCTGCTAATTAAAGCAAGATGTGCTGGTGTGAGTTTAAGAATATTGACACGATTCTCGCGAAGTATTGTATCTAGTACAAATTCAGAGCCATTCTCGACATATACAATCACCTGATTTCCATTTAAAAGCGGAGCGAAAATAGAAGTAACCGTTAAATCAAAGGCTACGGAAGAATAGAGGGCGAAGGTTTCATCTTGAGTTTGTATGTACTTTTGTTTTGCCCAGTGGATGTAATTGACCAATCCTCTGTGTTCAATCAATGTTCCTTTTGGTTTTCCTGTAGAGCCAGAGGTATAAATCGCATACACCAAGTCACTTACTTGATTAAGGATTGCAAGGTTTTGCGATTCTGAAGAATAGTTTTCTGGATCATCAAGACGGATAACCTCTCCCTTGAAGCCTTCAATATTTACATCTTCATTTGATAATAAAAGCTTGGCCTGACTATCCTGCAAAATATATGAAACACGATCAAGCGGAATATCAGGGTCGATCGGCACGTATGCCCCTCCTGCTTTTAAAACCGCCCAGATGCCCACAATCATCTCATACGAATGCCTCATATAAATACCAACCAATTGATCTGGCGTTGCACCTTTTGCACGAAGTGTGCGTGCTAATCTGTTGGCTTGTTCATTTAACTGACGATAGGTGAAGGTGTTATTTTGAAAACATACAGCCACACGATCAGGCGTTAATGCTACCTGTTCCTCAAAAAGCTGATGTATCAGCTTATCTTTTGGATAAAACGCATCTGTTTGATTTCGACCATACAAATGATCATGTTTTTCTTGAAGGCTTAAAAGAGAAACCTCCTTGATCGACTTCTCTGGTTGTTCTAAGAGCTGTTCAAGCATGTACATCAGTCGATTGTGGATTTCTTCTATTTTTTCATTTGTATAATCACTGGTTTTGTAATCGTAAAATAAGGTAATTTTGCTCTTACTCGACCATTCTTTTATGACTAGCTGCAATGAATAAGCCTGATACCCGCTATAAAACTCCAGATTATCTAAACGAATCCCTTCCAGCTCATTAACTAGTCTTGTTCCATAATAATTCACACAAAGTTGAAAGAGGCTGTCATAGCCTTTTTTCTTCAGCTCCAAGTCGCTAATCAAAAGATCATACGGATATTTTTGATGAAAAAAATTACTTAGCATTTCATTATGAATCCGTTTAGATAAGCCTACTAATGTCTCCGTATCCTCTAGCACCATGCGAAATGGCATGGTGCTCGTAAACATTCCAAAGATATTTTTTTCTTTATTTCCCGAACGATTAAGTACGGGGATGCCGAGTATTTGATCATGATTTTGTTGCGTTTTGTACTGATAGAGTAAAACGAGCATGATAAACAGGGAATTTAGCGATAGATTATGACTAGCAGCAAACGTATTTATACGAGCTGACAGGTCTTGATCAAGCTCAATACTCTTTCTCTTTCCTTCTACCTGATCTGAGCTTTTATTCAAAAAGCTGTCGGGGAGCGAATGGAATTTTTCATTCCAATATTTCTTATTCTTTTCAAAACGTGAGGAAGTTAAATACTTGTCCTCTTGCTGCAAAAAATCTACGTATGAGTACTCAACCTCTTCCGATAAATCTTGACCATTTTTTATTTTTAGATAAATACTGCTGATTTGATTTGTCATAATATTGATAGACCAGCCATCAGCAATAATATGATGTAACTTAACAAAATATCCAGTATATTTCTCATGAGCTCGAAAAGTAGCAAAAGAAAATAACGGACGATCAACTAGAACAAAGGGCTGTTTAAACTCAGTATCAGCCCATTTCAGCACCTCTTCTTCGGCATGCTCCGAATGACTAAAATCATAGAAAGGTACTTCAATATCATCCAGCTCTACAATGTATTGATTTACATCACTCTCATTTTCATGCATATGCAGCCTTAACCCATCATGCTTTTTTATAAAAATCTTGATAGCCTGAGTAAGACAAGCAATATCAACAGAGCCATTCATTTGAACGATTCCCCCGATATTGTACATGGAGGTGTGAGGATAAGTTTTTTCTATGTACCAGATTCGTTTTTGGGGATGCGAAAGCGGATAGTATTCATTCGTAACGGTCAAAATAATCACCCTCACCTTCAGTATTTATAAATCTGCTTAATCGCTGCTGCTTTCCAAATTGATCTTCCACCTAATAAGTAGAATACCATCTTCTATCTCAGATCATCAGCTCGTTAAGGATTTTAGCCATATGCTGAACATGCGGCATTTCAAGCATCGTGTAATGATCCCCTGAAAAATATGTTGACCTTATCTGCCCCGTAGTAAATGGCTCCCAACGTGCCGCCTCTTTGTTCGGGGTAACCTGATGCCGTATCGATTCTTCTGAAGCAAGAAATAGGTGCAGATCAGTGCTAATCTGCCCAGAAAGCTGATAATTGTGAATAGACAAACCGTTCGTTGCATGAATGCGTAGTTTAGACAGTAACTCTGGTCGATACTCCTCGTCGGGAAACAATTTTTGTTTGCATGCCTCTTCCCAGCAAAATCTCATTTTTTCTTCTTCCGCTACTGTTGCCAATTCCTCCTGATTTATCCCATTTAGAAGCGCATATAAAATGACAGCGTCCAATTCTTTATAACTCTGGTCTATCGAAATGCGCTCAGTATCCAGCAGCGGCAGACAGTCAATTATAGCCAGTAATTCGACCTGTTCTCCCTGTTGCTCTAATTGTTTAGTCATTTCATAAGCAACCAGACCTCCAAAGGACCAACCAACTAGCTGAATAGGCATTGTTGACGTAATCCGTCGAATAGAGGCAATATAGTGAGCAGCCATTTCTTCAACTGTTGTCAGAGCATCCGCTTCCCCCTCATAACCAACAGCTTGAATACCATAAACGCTACAGTCACACCCTAATTCACGCGCTAAATGCGTGAATGTTATAACTCCTCCTCCTTGACCGTGAATCAAGAATAATGGAGGGACATTACTGTTTCCTTTTTTAAGCAGAATGACATTTTTGCCCAGGACAGCCTCTCGCTTCTGTAAATGATCACATAAGCCTGCAATAGTCGGAGCCTTAAATAAATCGGACAAAGGCAGGCTGAGCCCAAAACGCTGCGTAATCTGGTTTGCCAGCACAAACGCTTTGAGTGAATGACCTCCCAGCATAAAGAAATTGTCCATAATCCCAATCGGCTTAACTTCTAAAACTTCCTCCCACAACAGTACCATTTGCTTTTCAAAGCTGTTTCGCGGCGCCAAGTAGCTTTGTTCATTTCGAGGCGCGTTCCCATTTGGTTCAGGCAAGCTTTTTCGATCGATTTTGCCATTTGGGGTTAGCTTGAATTCATCTACTGCAATAAAAAAGCTAGGGATCATATAATCAGGTAAAAAAGCAGCAAGCCATTGATGCAGAATCTGTGTAGCATCTGAAGCTGAAATCCAATCCTTATTTTGAAAGACAACATACGCACACAAATATGGAATTTCATAAGCATCTGTTCTAGTCATAACCAGTGCCGCTTTAACCTCTGGATGACGCAGCAGAAGAGTTTCAATTTCACCCAGTTCAACCCGGTAACCCCGAATTTTCACCTGATGATCGATTCTACCCAGAAACTCCAAATTTCCCCCCTCTGTCCATTTTGCTTTGTCTCCTGTTCGGTACATTAAGGTATTAGAATCAAAGGGGTTTGCTATAAAACGTTCTTCTGTCAGCTCTGCCTGATTCAAATAACCAAGAGATAACCCCTCTCCTGAAATCCATAGTTCACCAGTTACACCTTTTGGAACCAGATGAAGCTCAGAATCAAGAATATAAACCTGCATGTTGCCTATCGGTTTACCAATGGATACATATTTGCCTGTTATCTCGCTTTTTTCATAGCGGTAAGCGGTACAACAAATGGTAGCCTCACTTGGTCCATATCCATTGACGATCCGCATGTTAGGATGAAGAGACAGATATCGGGCCAACACCTCATCCTTAATTGGTTCTACACCAACAAGCATTTTATGTAATGCATAATGATCAGATGAAGCAGCGATCGTCTCATACAACTGGTTAAGCAGAGCTGGTGGTATGTAAGCTAACGTTACTTTTTCTTCCCGAATTGTTTTTGCAAGAAGCGTCACATCAAATTTATGTCCATTAAAAAGAACAAGTGTTGCACCGTTTATCAACGCCTGAAAAATCTCAAAGCAACTAACGTCAAACGATATATCTGTAGAGATGAGTACACGATCCTGATAACTGACTTCATCTAAGAATTCTTTATTCATGGCAATGACGAAATGATGTAGGGCTCTGTGCTGAATCATGACCCCTTTTGGTTTTCCCGTTGAACCAGACGTGTAAATGATATAAACAAGATCATCTGCATTCGTAAGCTTTGTGAAATCGTCATCATTTTCGTCTGATGCTACTTCATCTACACGAATCCATTCACCCTCAAAGCGCAGCTCTGGCAGGGGATGCTGATTGGTGACTATCAAGCTAACTTTACTATCTTCTAACATGTATTCAATTCGTTCTGTGGGATAATTCGTAGATACTGGTACGTAAACACCGCCAGCCTTTAAAATAGCTAATATGCTGATAATAAGTTCGGGACTACGATCCATCATGACACCAACAGGTTGATTTCGCTTCAATCCTTTAAAGAGCAGATACTTAGCAAGTCGGTTAGCTGCTTTATTCAGCTCTAGATATGACAGTTTTTTCCCATTCGATACAACAGCAATATGATCAGGATGCAAATTCACCTGACATTCAATCAAATCCATGATAGTCAGTTCTTTGTCATAGGAAATCGCCGTTTGACGATTGATAGCTAGCAATTCGTTTTTTTCTTCTTCACATAAAATTTCTATTTCGCCAATGGTTATCTCAGGTTTCATAGAAACTTTTTCCATAACCGTTATAAAATGTTTTACCATCTGCTTCGCTGATTCCTTCTTCCAGAGATCAGTGGAAAATTCCCAGGAAAGCTGTAATTGATCCTCATATTCTACAGCGACGACCGTAATATCAAATTTAGCAACATCATGCTCTTTCATGATTGGACTGATTGTAATTCCATCTAATTCAACGGTCTGTTTCTCATAGTTCTGAAGCGTTAGCATCGTGTCAAATAATGGATTTCGCCCCATATCTCTAGATAGCACGAGATTCTCTACCAATTCATCCAAAGAGTAATCCTGATGGTTAAACGCCTGAATGGTTTGTTGCTTGACTTCTTCTAAGAAACCGGTAAATGTTTTACTTGTCACTGGTTTATTTCGAATTGCTAATGTATTAACGAACATGCCGATTACAGATTCCAGATCGCTGACATTTCGCCCGGCCACTGCCGTTCCAACAACGATATCTTCCTGATTGCTATATTTTGCAAGCACGATGTTGTATGCAGCGAGTAAAAACATAAAAAGGGTCGCTCCGTTTTTTTGACAGAGCTGTTTAATAGCATTGAATTGTTTTCCTGATATCGCAGCGGTTACGATATCCCCCTTAAAGCTCTGGATTTTTGGGCGTATAAAGTCTGTTGGCAGATTTAGAACAGGGAGCTCATCAGAAAATTGTGTCAGCCAAAATTGTTTTTGTCGCTTATACTCTTCTGATTGTTCCCACTTTTGTTGCCATACCGCATAATCTTTATACTGAATCGGTAATGGTGGCAAACTCTGGCCGCGATAAGCCTTTTCAAGCTCAGCCATTAGTATGCTTATTGAGATTCCATCCGAAATAATGTGATGCATATCAACAATCAAAAGATACTCATCATTAGATAGCGATACTACCCCTGCCCGAAATAAGGGTGCCACTTCTAAATTGAAAGGCTGGAAGAATGACTCAATCGCCTGCTTCTCTTCTAATTTTGTTTTTGCTTGAAATGATAGAGAAAAGTTGATGTTAGAATGAACGCGTTGCATCGGTACATGACCAATCACATGAAACGATGTACGCAATGCTTCATGACGGTCGATCAGCGTTTGAAACGCCTGCTCCAGCTTTCTTAGATCTAAATTCCCGCAAAACCGCCAGATCGTAGGCATATTGTAAGCTGTCTTTACGCCCTCAAATTGATTTAATAAAAATAAACGTCGTTGCATAGAAGAGAGTGGATAATAGTCTCTTCTCTGTGAAATCTCAATTTGTCTTTCTACTCTTTGTTCTGACTGCTCAATCATTACAATCTGATCACGAACTGTAGAATACAGAAAAATATCATTCAATGTGACATGAATCCCATATTTTTTACCGATTTTATGGGCTAATTTAATAGCGGTTAGTGAATGTCCACCCAGTTGAAAGAAGTTATCCGTTACCCCTATAAACTCTCGTTTTAAAATATCTTTCCATACTAATGCCAGTTGCTTTTCCATCTCACTGCTTGGAGCGACGTAGGAATGCTGATCGAGCTTACATTCATCTGGTTTAGGTAAAGCATGCCGATTGATTTTGCCATTTGCTGTGAGAGGAACCTTTTCTATTCGGATAAAAAACATAGGGATCATATAATCAGGCACTTTCTGTTGTAGAAATTGACGAAGCTCACTTTGTCCCACTTCTTCATCCGAAAGATAATAACTGCATAGCTCATTTTCGTTTTGATCATTAGGGAATGACAGTACAATTGCTTCATGGATGGACGGATGAGTGATTATATGCTTTTCAATCTCTCCCACTTCAATCCGATAGCCTCGGATTTTTACCTGCTGATCCATTCGGCCTAAAAACTCAACCTTCCCTGTCTCATCCCACCGTGCCAAATCTCCCGTTTTATATAGACGCTCACCTGAATGAAAGGGATGGTTAATAAATTTTTCTCTTGTTAAAGCAGGCTGACCAATATAACCGCGTGCAAGTCCTTTTCCTGCAATGCACAATTCACCAGGTACTCCTATAGGAACAAGCTGCAAGTCCTGATTGACGATTAAAACCTCCGCTTGAGATATTGGTTTACCGATAGTCGGACGTTTTTCAAATCTATGCCATTCATCAAAGTTAATTTGCCCAGCCAACGTACCGATTGTAGCTTCTGTTGGACCGTAGTGATTCATGACGGCTACATGAGGAAAATAGCTATGAAATGTATAAACATCAATAGGCTGAATCGGCTCTCCTCCTGTCACTATTAGACGCAAAGCTGGCAAATAAGGCGTATGTACGTCGTCGATGGCTTGTATCAGCAATGAAAATAGAGATGGAGTAAGTTTTATAAAACTGATCTGTTCCTCTTTTAGATAATTCAATAAGCTGTCAGGGTGCAGATATGTATCTTTTGGTACAATATGTAAGGTGCATCCATTAAGCAATGCTGGAAAAAGACTTGTATATCCCAAATCAAATGCATAAGAAGATAAGAGCATTGTACTGTCGTTTTGAGTAATGCTAGCCTGTTTATTAAACCAAGTTACATAATTAATTAAATTCCGATGCTCTACCATTACACCCTTTGGCTTGCCAGTCGTACCTGAAGTATAGATGACATATAACAGATGTGCCGGCGTCTGACTTGGTGTAAGATTATTCGTTTCACCTACATACAACTCATCCTCATCTAGGTTTATTCTTTCTCCCTCAAATGCTATACCGCTTCCTCCTGTCTTTTGAGTCAAGAAGAAACGCGCTTGACTATCGGCAAGGATATAGCTTATACGTTCGGAAGGGTTTTCAGGGTCGATTGGAAGATAGGCACCTCCTGCCTTGAGAATACCTAATATTCCGATGATCATCTCTAAGGAACGATCTACCATCAGAGCAATTACCTCGTCCTGTTCCATTCCTTTTTCTCGTAAGTGCCGCGCCAATTGATTTGCTTTTTCGTTTAGCTGTCGATAGGTTAACCTTTGTTCCTGATAGACTGCAGCTACTTTGTCTGGATAACGTTCAGCTTTTTTCTCAAATACTTGATGAACCAAATGATCTGTTGAATAAGATTCAAGTGTTCGAGAAAAAGAAGTAAGCTGAGCCTTTTCTGTTTCATTCATTAGCTCGATCTCGCTGATGGCAATATTTACGTTTGTGACAATTGCGCGCAATATATTTATGTAATGAGAAAAAAATCGTTCCAATGTCCGTGACTCATAAACTGCCTTATCATAATGAAGAGTTACTTGAAGCGAGTGATCAGATTTTGTAAAAAATAAGAGAAGGTCTACCTCTTGAGCCACAACAAAATCTCGGTCGTGTATCCTGTCAAGAGCTACAGCTAGCTTGATAAATGGAGAGGCTGAACCCTGTGGATTTATATCCAATTTTTCATAAATATGATGAAGCGGATAATCCTGATTTTTGTATGACTCCGCAAGAGACTGCTTTACAGCCATAATAAATTGCTTGGAGATTAGATGCGGGGCCGGATTCGAGACGATCGGGATCAGCCTAGTTGATGGTGAAAGATTTGGTGCACCTACGCAAATTTTTGTTTGCTGGGTATATTTATGTAGCCAAATGTTTGCTGTTGCTAGCAAAAAGGTATACAACAGCAAATCAGAGTTTTTACAAACCTGAATGAGCCTGTCTGTTATTTCTTGTTCAACAATTCCTTGAAATGAAGCCTTGCAGATAGTTTGACCGACGCAAGGATAATCCGCAGGGACCATAGAAGGAATGAACTCACCGCCAAGCTTAGACAGCCAAAATTGTTCCTGTTCCTTCACTCTATTGTTAAAGACTACCATGATAGTTATGAGCCACCTTCCTTAATCGTAATTAGATTGTGAATTTTTGCAGTAAGCACGGTTCATCTTGTAAAACGTCTTGCGTTTCCTCGAAAACAATCCCTTCCTCCTCATACAGTCGATGCCAGAATGAAATCGCTGGTTTGTTATTGATCATCTGCACGACCATATAGTTCCCAGAATTGTCTGTAAAACATTGCTTTAATGCCTTTCTAGCAAACCCTTTTCTCCGGTAATAATTGAGAATAAACAGCTCATTCACATAAAAATCTGTACCTGTTGGGGCAAATGGTGGTCGATTAAGCAGCAGAAAGCCGACGATATCCTCCTCAGATTTAATGAGATAAGGCAGCAGAGCCTCCCTTTCCCAGTAAAGGTCCAAATTCTCATATACAAATCTGCCTTGTTGGTCAATGGTAAGATTATTGGTGTAGGCTGATAAATCGTGTAAATATAGAGGCATAAGATTGAAAATAATATTTTTATCCCTCGATGAAACGGGACATAATGAAATAAACGAATTTTGATTTTCCTTCAACTCTCCCAACACCTTTCTAAACTATCCTAGTGACACATTCATCCATGAATGTTTTCGCCAGATGAAAAACTTACCTTGAGGCATCATAATTTTTCACTTCGAAATAAAAACCAAATTTAAAAAATTCTAAACAAGAGTGCTTCTATCTCAAAAAATTCCTTTTCTCGTACTAGTAATTTGTTGTTTTACTATTATTTAACTTCAAATTGGATAATCCTGCAAGTATTATGTTAAATTATACTAAAAAAATAATTCGATAATTGTATATTTATTAAAACTTCCCTCTTTTCTCTCCGTATATTTTTATCCATGTTTTCATTCAAAAACAAAAAAACAACCCCGTCCGCTACGGACTGGAATTGTTTTTTTGAAATGCTCATTCTGTAGGCTGGGGAGCCAAACTGGTGTTTTTCTTTTTTATAAATGAAATGACATATCCAATCAGCGCACCGATGATTCCCGGAATAACCCACCCAAGCCCTTTTTCATGCAGCGGCAAATAACTCAGCACACGGTCAAAAGCTAGAGAATGAATCCCTACCTGACCAAAAGCATCAGCAATACTCACAATTCCAACAAACAGCATGCTGCATGTGTAGACAATGGAATCGCCTTTTAGCAGGTCATTCGTAAACGACAATACAATTAAAGCAATTGCTAACGGATAGATTGCAGACAATATCGGCACAGAAATTGATAAAATTCCACTTAAGCCCATATTAGCAAAAAACATACTAGTTAGTGCAAGTATAGTCACCCACATCTTGTACGAGATTCTCGGTACAAGCGATGTAAAGTATTGACTGCATGAAGTGATAAGTCCAACCGATGTAGTTAAGCATGCCAACGAAAATACAAGACCCAGTAGTATTACTCCAGGTTTACCAAATAAATACAACACCACATTTGTTAATGTTTGGGCTCCATTTTCGGTCACTCCAAACATCGAAGAGCTAGCCGCTCCTAGATAACCCAGTAGAACATAGATCGAGACTAGTATCGCCCCAGCAATTAATCCCGCATAGACAGTAGTTGCAATTAATGATTTCTTCTCTTTAATTCCCTTTTGCTTCAGAGTTACTGAAATGACAATCCCAAAATTAAGTGCAGCAATGGTATCCATCGTTAAATACCCATCCAAAAACCCATTGAAATACGGTGTTTGTGTATAACTTTCAATTGGACTAGTAAAAGACCCCATAGGCTTAAATAAGCTATAAATGAAAATACCTGTAAGTAAAATTAATAGCGATGGTGTTAGCACCTTGCCAAATCGATCAGAGAGCTTAGCCGGATTTAAACAAAGCCAAAAGGCAATGGAAAAATACACTAGTGTATAGAGAAAGAGAACCCAGCTAGTTTGTTGCCATTCCACTGGTAAAAAAGGAGCCACTCCCATTTCAAAGGCTAAGCTTCCATTACGTGGAATACCAAGGAAAGGACCAATTGATAAATAGATAAGAAGAGTAAAGATAAAAGCAAAAACAGGATGTACTCGTTTTGCCAAATTGTGCAAACCATCAGATTTTGCTACTGCAACAACTCCCAAGATAGGTAACCCAACAGCAGAGATGATAAAACCGCTCATTGCTTGCCAAAAGTTAGTTCCCGCTGACTGTCCTAAGAAAGGGGGAAAGATTAAATTTCCTGCTCCAAAAAATAAGGAAAACACCATAAAGCTTACTAACAGTAAATCTTTTCTTGATAACTTCTGCATATTAATTCTCCTCACTATGATTCATTATCTAGATGATTTGGATCAATTTTGCCGGTAGCTTGAATCTCAATTTCCATTGTGCACCCTCCTGTCTAAATATAAGTTTACATCCCTGAATACTAGGAATTAAAAGTGCTACGTTCCAAAAAGTGGCTTGTAATTTGATTTCAAATACACCGAGCCCTTTTATGAAATTGTGTGTTTTTGTAATCAACCCCGTAAAGAAAAGACTGTCCAGCTCAACTCCTTATTTTATTTAAAATAAAAAACACCTCAGCAACCAAGCAAGTGTTTCATTTAAAACACTTTACTATCAGTTACTGAGGCGAAGATATACGCGGTACCACTCAGTTTTCTGTCTTCTCGCGAAAAACAGACTCTGCAAGTCTATATGGACTCTCATCAGATAACGGTGATTTTCCGTTGCTCCCTACTCTGACAAATGGCAGATGTCCTTTCAGGAACAAAGCTCAAAGGTGATATTCAAAAAAGGCGTAATGACCATCCTCTCAGCCATGGGACAGCTCTCTGCACATTAATCCTTTCCCTACTTCTCCTCATCAATGCTTTTTATTTATGAAATTAAAATGAAAAACTCTCGTCTCCACAATCAACTTACATTTTGATTGCAGAGACGAGAGTTTCGCGGTACCACTCAGCTTTCTGCCTTCCTCACGAAAAGCAGACACTTATCAAGTCTGAAAAATAGACTTAGTTCCTTTTAACGGTGGACATTCCGTTGTTACCTACTCGATATATTGATCGTTCGTTAACAAAGCTCCGAGGTGATATTCAAAGGGAAATAACGACCATCCTTTCAGCTCTACGGGACGGCTCTCTATCGTTCTTTCTTATCTTCTACTTGTCCTCATCACAACTTTTACATTTGTTTGATTTGTTAGTATTATAGTAATCTTTAAAGGCTATTGTCAATCATTTTTTAAGAAATAATTTAGTATAATAAAAATCATCACATAGCAATAAAATCTATTTTATTTTTTGAATTTTTGTAATATATTGTATCTGTAAACAAAATTATGTTAGGAGTTGAAGTTTTTGAAAAAAGCTAACCTAGCCATAACCATGATTTGTCTTCTTAGTCTCCCCCTTTTGTCATTTTCCGCATTTGCAGCAACAGATGACTCTAAAGAATGGACAGGCACAAATGGAAAAAACATTGGGGTCGTACATGAGGAAACAAGTACCATTTCTGATTCTAAAGTCAATGAAATGATTGAAAGAGCTAAGGAATCTATTTCTCAGGAAAAAAAGAACAAAAAAAACAGCTTACGGGCTGAGGCATTAGATACTACATACAGCTATATTGCCTTTGAGGACGGAGTATCTTATGTATATGAAGAAGCCTCTTCTGCAAATCCTGAATTAATCATCTTTGATACAGATAACCGAAAAGCAGAGACTCTCTCTTCTAAACTGCCTCCATTACAAGGGATAGCATCTGATTTTATAGCAGATGGCGTTGGTGGAAAGCAAGAAATCACGCAAAGTGGAACCTATTTAAGTACAAAGCTTACACTCCCGCATGATTCGATGGTTGATAAAAAAGTGGCAGCATACAATTATGGCGGTTTTTTCTATCTGGCTAATACAAGCGGAGCAATCGGTTCATGGGTAGCGGATATGGGATTAAGCTACTATACCAATGTTGGTAAATCGCAAACGGAAACAGGCTGGAAACCTCTTATCATCGTAAAGCAAAAAACGTCTGCCACTGCTTGGACAGCCTATAAAAGCGATGTTTTCGATCCAAACTACAAAGAAGGACAATATCGCAATGCATATAAGCCAGGTTCCGATGTAAACCTTTATTTGTGGTATAACTATAATGGAAAAGTTCGCATGAAACTGGACGGTACCACAATTTGCAGCGAGCGGGCATGCACTGCACCTGGCGATACAAACACCATCACCATCATTGAATCTGCTGACAAATTGAATATACCTAAAATCTCCAATTGGAAGCTACTTTCTACTGTCGTATCCGATAATAATACGGGAAAAAATCGAGCCATCTATTCAAACATTAAAGTCGATGGCACCCCTGTCCCTAACAATAAATTTTCTATCCCTCAGGAGGATCACGCAAAAGTAACCCGCGACAGCAATAACACTGTTACCATTGATGTTGATTCTGATGTTTATAATTATTAGTGCCGCATTTTGATAGCAGAATGATAGGTAGTCCCTCTATGTTGTATTTAACAAACATTCGACTTAAACAGTTTAGCCTTTCATACAGGCTGGCTTATAAAAACCAATTGTAACACGCAGATAAACCACACTATTATTACTTAGATAGATAACGGGATCGAGACTACCTGTTTTCCATATATACAAGGAGGCGGGTAGTTTCCATTTTCGAATCGTTTTTTTGGATTAGTTTTGCTGATTGCTCAGTCAACATTCTTTTTAGGCTATAAACTACTCCTATAAATTAAGTAAAGAATAAAACCGAAAATATTCAGTGTAACACCACTAATAAAGGATTTATTAATTACCCCCTTTACATATTCATAAAAAGTAAACATAAGGGAAGTAAAGTAAACCATTTTCAAAAAATTAAAAAGTAATCCCCACTGTAACCAATAAACATGTCCGAAATCAAAGCAAAAATCTGCGATTATAAATAGTAAAAATCCTATATTTGCTAGTAAAGATAATACAAATGAAGTATTACATTTTTTCATATCAATAGGCCTCCTTTTTACCCTACTAGGATGTAAGGGTTTTAATCCATTACTTGCAGCCTGGGTTACAGAAAATTTTATTTAAAGTTTGATTGTAAGGGAACTTAAGGTGGGTGAAACAATAAGGAGTAAATCTTTACCAATAACCTTTGCTTCAGTAGCACTAACAGATTGATTTGGTTATTTTATATCAAGCAAAACAAAAGCATCACATGATATTATTTCTTTCGTCACCTCATTTCGGATACGTTCACCTGACTCAAATTGTGGACATATTGAACAAGCTACTGACGCGAATTACTTCCTACCTAGATACCCTATCCTTAATTAAAAGAAACTTCTTTTTTATATTATATAATGACAGAAAATTGACTTTTTTTAAATCATTCGCTATTATATTAGTTAACTAACATATTAAAGGATGATCTGTTTGGATTTGTACACCCAAGTAAAACAAATTAATGAAGCCGATTATGCAATCAACCGTTTGATTTACAAATATTACAAAAAACTTCTAGCTAGTTCTGTTACAACACAACAAGCTGTGCTGCTAGATATTGTTTATTATGCTAAAAAAATTTCTGTAGGTGAAATTGCTTTAGAAATGAATGTTAGCTCTAGCGCAGTAAGTCAGCTTATTTCTAAGATGGAGAAAAATCAGTTAATCCGTCGTACTATTAATCCAGATAATCGTCGTGAAATATTTATTACATTAGATAAAAAAGGATGGGAATATTTCCACAAGCAGGAGTATGTAGAACGAGCTGTGGCTGATCGTTTATTTTCTAAACTGACGCTTTCAGAGCTTAATGAATTAGAACGAATCACAAAGAAATTACAGGAAATCGCCATAAAAGAGTTCTTGTGATTTCCTCACGCTAAATATGTTAGATAACTAATTTAATAAGGAGACTAAAATATGTACAATACTATTTATTCTACGTTACAAAAATTACAATTTAATGGTGCCCTTTATGTAGAGACAAGTAATAACGAAAGCCTTAGCCTTACATTAGGTTATAAAGATATAGATAATTTCGTCTCTATAACGGAAAATACACTGTTCGATATTGCTTCTTTAAGTAAGATGTATACCGCCGTAATGATATTGCAATTAATAGACACAAAAGCTATTAATCTTGAAGATCAACTGACGAAATGGTTTAACACGATTACCTATAAAAATGTAACTATTGAACACTTATTAACACATACATCCGGCATCCCAGAATATATAGGCAATCCTTCAGTAACAGACATTGAAGAAATCTTACATACCAAAGAGCCATACTTCCCTGCAGGCAGCGGATCGTTTTATTCCAATACAAACTATGTATTATTAGCAAAAATTATCGAGTATATAAGCAATCTCTCCTATGAGGATTATCTACATAAGATGATTGTAGCCCCTCTTCACCTTACACATACAACTACGAAACCAAACGCTGAACAAATTGCTGTCGGAAAGCTTTTCGATTATGTCAATCGAAAATATATGGCTGTAACAGATGATATCTTTCATTATGTTGATAAACTATGCGGCTTCTATGGTGATGGTGGCATCTACTCTACAGCAAAGGAAATTGCTCAGTTTTTAAAGGGATTTATTCAAGGAAAACTGGTATCCCCCGAATTGGTAAAACGTGCTCTACTCCCTTCCCCTTTATCTAACAATTATGGCTACGGATTCGTAATTCAAGACGACTCTTTTGGTCACTCTGGTGGGGAAGTAGGATACTCCGCCCATTGCTTATATTCTTTGACAAATGAAAAAATAATCATTCTTTTAACAAATGAAGAGATAAGCCCTATGTATGAACAACAAATATTATCATTCTTGAGCTTTCCTCAAAACATGGAAAGACCTATAGCACCAAAACACCCTACTATCATGGGAATAAACAGGACAGATAGCATAGAAGGTACTTATCAGCTTAATGATGAATATCAAACAAGCTTTACTGTCAGCCGTCATGTTCCGCATTTTATTATCACTTTTGATGATCAACCTGCCACCCATTTGTTTAAAATTGAACCTAATCTCTATTGGATTAGAAATACAATGAGTTTTATCAATTTCAACGATATGATCTTTATTGACGAAGGTATAGAAATACCACTTAACAAACATCTGACAACTTCTTAAAAAAATTTACTAGGAATAGTTTAAAATTCCCCCCAGGGACCCATCTTCTTATAAAGACAAGTCAGCCCTTAGAAATTCCATGGCTGACTTGTCATCATTATTTGATTTTTTAGCTGCGAATCTAAAATTACAGTTTTCAGCTGAAGGTGTCGAATGATTCCTTTTGCTGCATTCTTTTGATCAGGATATGATTTGGAATTATTTCCTCTTTAACTGATCGTTAGTGTTTTTTATCTCTTTTAAATCCATCCAATATACCCCCGCCCAGACAAGGATATAAATAATGAATTGAATAACAATAAACATAAGAAACCTGACTGGATTCTCAGCTGGATTTTCATACCAATCTCCAATTGCACCACAAATAAGTACAAGTAGTAAGACCACAACATAATGTATTGATAGACTTACTACAAATGGCCAACGATCTAAGTAAAAAATAAGTGTAATAAGACCACAACCCACTCCTAGAAATACTGCCAAAAGAGACTCCACCAGAAGCTCTTGCCCATTAATTACTCTGGTTGGATTTTGTAATAAAACAATTATCATAATGATATAAGAAGTACTTAACCAAAGCGCCCCTATTAATGAAGTTTGGATTATTTTTTTCATTACGAATCCCTCCCAATTCCTAGCCGCTTCTTCAATAATTTTAAATACATACGACTAACATGAGCTGTTGATCCATTGTCCATCACAAGCTGCATCATCCCTAATTATCCATCTTGATAGAGACAATTTTAGGCACATTTACAATCGTTGATTTATTGACACGGACAAAGTTCTTTTTTAATAAATCTTCCAGCTCATATAATTTACGCTTTGATTCATATTCATACTCATCAGTTGAAAAATAAACTTTAGTCCCTTCTGAATAAACAAAGTAAATATCTGTAATTTTCAACATATAGATTTGCTGTTGTAAATAACCATCAATTACTTCTGTGTTAGAAGACTCAAAATACCTCATAATTTGTTCAATTTCATTTGTATACGCATTTGTGAATATGACTTTCTGTTTCCTTTACATTCTCATCGATGTTTAATTTGATTTGCATATGCACCCTCCGCTCCATAAACCAAATATATCATGGAAACTTTTCATATTTAATTTTCTTATACAAGTGGTTCCATTTGACAAATAAGTAGCAAAAAAGTGAAGATGATATGTATAGTTTGGAAGGATCGCTAATCCATTATCCAAGACTTAGATTATTGATTTATCATCTTAATTTGCATAATACTACATAATATGTAACCAAAACTAATTAAAACCTGAATTTTATAACATTAAAAAAGACCGTTTATAACGGTCTTTTCGTTGTATATTTTAATTCTTGAATGCAATCTTCTAATCGATCAATATATCCATGAATTCCAGCTTCTTCATAGACTTCTAATGGCTCAATAATATCATCAAGAACACTGAATTTTTCTTCTAAGGACTCTCTTCTGGAATAGATAAACCACTCATATAATCTTCTAAATCCGCCTTAAAATCTTCTAATAAATCCCTAGCGTCTTCGATACCACAGTCTTCAACTAATGATTGTAACAAATTAGACTCTAATTCTTTTTTGTCCCATCCGTCAACTTCTATTTCCATAGTTTTTTACTGCCGCAATAAAAGATTTCAATTTTAGAGTAATATCTATTGGTAATTTTTATGAATGATTCAGTGTCAACATGATCAGCAACAAAATATATTCATTCTAATTTCTTTTGCTCTGCTAATTACTAATAACGCAGATCGAACATTCCCTAAACTATCTATAAGCAATTCTATGTTTTTAGAGAATGGATTATAATAACTGTTCTTAACAGGAATTTTCCAGCTTCTTCTGCTAACTAATAGTATGGTTATATTAACTGCCACAAAAAAGATGATCACAATATAAAATGATCCGCTCCTCTTCAGTCAAAAAATCTGCATAGTGAACAACCTCTTCACCAATTTTAAATGATTCCTCCATATTTTTTAAATCCTGTCTTTCGATTAAGTATTTTTGTAATGACGGTTTTGCTATGTACATGGGAATGCCGTGTGCTCTTGCATATTTAATAATTGTATTGTACAGTGACAATTTAAATTCATTGTTTACAGCTTGATTGGCAAGATTATATACCTGCTCTAATGATACATATGTTTCTTCCCTAGAATTTTCAAGAAATTTCATTGCCACCTTAGTCGTCAAAGAAGAACTTGAGACTTCAATACACAATTGCAATATATCATTTAAGACTTCGATTCGATGTTCTATTTCAACATAGCACTCAATGATCTCTTCATAAGGAATTTCTAAAGTATCTGCAATCGGTTTTAATGTCCGTAGCTCTGGACGTTTCGTATCTCCAGATTCAATCTTTGATAAAACTCCTTTACTAATCCCTATCATTCTCCCTAATTCCGATAAGCTAATTCCCATTTCAATTCTTTTCCTCTTTATCAGTTCCCCCAATGCTGTGAAAGTTACACTCATGTTTATCCCCTTCCATAATTTGTGAATAATTACATTGATTTCTTTATTATTCTCAACTTAATTCTAACTTTATTGTATATATGTAAATAACAATAAAAATTATTAGATTGAATAATACTTTTTTACAAAAAATAAGCTTTTTTTGAAATAAGAAAAAATGACAGCTTTTATTCGAAATCTAAAATCTCTTATCTCATTTTTAAAAGGTAGAAAGGAGGGATTTAATATAATGTCGGAAGGATTGAGGTACGATAGTTTGTAACTAATCCAGATAAATAGGCTTTTTTTTATAAAAGATGAAATGAATTTCATATTTAACTGACCATCTGTAAAAAAGAAAGCAAAAATAAATCCCCTAGCAAAGAGTAACACCTTTACTAGGGGATTCATTATGATTGACTTGCAACTATTCTTCCCAAACCTTCACTTCAGTCATCTTATCGCCTTGCTTGATTTTGTCCACATGCTCCATACCTTCAATAACTTGTCCAAATACAGTATGAACGCCGTCTAGATGTGGGAATGCATCATAGCCGATAAAGAATTGGCTGCCGCCTGTATCTTTACCTGCATGTGCCATCGACAATGCTCCACGTACGTGTTTGTGCGGGTTGCCTTGTGTTTCACATTTGATTGTGTATCCAGGACCGCCAGTTCCTGTTCCGTGCGGGCAACCGCCTTGTGCAACAAATCCTGGAATAACACGGTGGAAGTTTAGACCATTGTAAAAGCCTTCATTTGCTAGCTTTTCGAAGTTTGCAACGGTGCCAGGAGCTTCTTTATCAAAGAATTCAATAACAACCTTATTCCCGTTTTCTAGGGTAATTTGACCTTTTTTCATATGTATATACCTCCAATATTTCCATTCCCTTACAAGAGGGTGAATAAGTAGTCCACCCGCTCAAAGAACGCAGTGGTCTTTATCCCTTTTATCTTATCTTGTTCAATTCCTAATAGCAAGCTATCATTGTACAAGTTCCTTCGAAGATTCCTGTGTTTCAAAATGTAAATGAAAAGCTGTTACTTGACCGGTATCTCCTCTCGCCCAATTTTGCCTTTGAAACCTCTTCGTTTTTCTTTACACTAGACTTTACCCTTATATGTGCATATCTCGTTTGAACCCAATCGTTTTTTCTTCGTTCATGCTTAATATATACTTCACTACTACCTTCAGAACGAAAGACCGTTCCTCGATAAGCCAAATTTCTGTGCTATAATCCCAATCATGATCACTTGCAAGTTACCAGCTCTAGTAACAACCTCGTCTGCCGCGTTAGCAATCAAATTAAATCCCAGGATTCCGCCTACTGCAAAAGCACCGCCGCCAAAGGCCATGTTTTTTAAACGGTTCATCTTGCTTTGTACTTGATCTGTGGCATGCTCCATCAGCTTAATTTGACTAATAATCCGTTGCGAAGCACTTGAAACACAGTCAGTTAAGCAAATGGCAATAGCTAAATCTAAAATCGTACTTATGACATAACCTCCCTGCAAAACAAAAAAGATCGCGTTAATTTCGCGATCTTACTCAATTTTATTATTGAGTTTAATTTCCAGGGATGAAGAGAAACATGGGTCATCATTTTTTGATCCTTGACTCGCAGCAAACGTGTTGTACCACCAAAAATGAATATTGCCATTCCTATACCTGCTAACATGCAACTCCATTAAGATAATAGGAAGGTTTACAAAATCACTATCATCCCAAAGATAATTCCCTACCGATGAATAACCATTTAACACCTTATTTACAAAGTCGTTATTTTTTGTTAGCTGTTAAATTTCATCATGAAGGTGTCAACATCTCTAATTCTTCAAAAATTAACAACAAGAGGCCCCTGTTTAACTGGTTAACTTATAGCCGGTTTTCTTAGAAGCAAATACCCATCTTCATTCCGCAAAGATAGCATAGAAATTTCATAGAAGGCTTACTCCAAAACGGAAAAAGGTGTAGCATAAGCCACACCTTTTATAAAATTATCTGATTAACACCATCTAAAAAGTGTCTTTTGTTTTGCATGTTACTGTAAATCCTAACCCACTCCAAGTATTTGATACTGCAGGTATTTCTCCAGCTGCTTTACAATCTTGGGATTGCTCTTCAGCAAGCTTGTAGTTTTTAGAATGAAGAAGATTCAAAAAAAACAAGCAGCCAACAATTAAAACCATAATTGACAGGGGGTATAACATTTTCTTCCGCTTATTTATTATTGTGGAGTTTTGCATTTAACATCAAATCCTTTGAGATGTGATAATTGAGGTTGTAAGCATTGGGTTCGAGATTTAGTTGAGTTATGTGTCTTGCTGAGTCAAAAAGTTGCGTTCACTCTTTGATAAAGTATTCAGTCAACTCGAATCCTCAACAGGGTTATTGACAAGTCCGGAAATAATCAATCAAAACGATTTTCGGGATTAGCCGATTCGAATTCCCATTGCGAAAGCAGTAATAGTACTCGAATCTGAATGAACATGGTCCTTAGAGGCTACACTGAAACTCTGGCTTAGTGAAGTAGAGGGCTCTAACTTCCAGAGAAGATTCCCAACCCCATTCCAGTGAACTTCAGCTCCACCGCCAACCAAGGCGAAACCAGGCGCCACGGTTGCGACAGCTGCAGGATGAGGAGACTGTCCAGAAGTGGCCTTTCTGATATCTATCATGACCGACCCAATTGGAAGATTTCGTCGGATACCAATGGCAAACACTCGGATATTGGAAGGGTCTGGAATCCTGTGTTCCTTAGATCGTGCTTTCCAAGAAAACTCTGTCGAAGGAAAGGAAGCTGTTGCGATGTTCCCAGCCCCATGCCAGTCGACCCTGAACCCCCCGCCGATGAGGACAAAATCATTAGAAGGAACACCGGTTTCAGCTTCTGGATGGGGAGCAACTCCACTATCTGCCTGACTGATGAATATTGAATCCATTAACTGCTGTCTACTTAGCCCTGCTATCTTCATTCCGATGACATAAGTGATCAGCTCGTGTGGATTTGATACTTCGTGGTCTTTGGAGCTAACAACCCACCCAGATAGGTCACCATTTGGATAGGAAGCCGTTAAAAAAGCACCGTCAGGAATATTCGTGGCTCTACCGCCGCCGCCGATGGCAATCATGTCTGGATCACCGACTAGTATTTCCTCATTTGTCCAATGCGATTGTGCAGGATTCCCTCTATGTGAAAATACCGATACAGTGATTAATCCGGATGCGTCGTGAAATGTGTTAATGTGAGTTCCTACTGAGCTCATGTTAACCTCCTCTGAACAAATAAATGAATACTCATCAATACTTCAGTTTCATCTCTTTTCTGGGACTCAACTAAATACGATTTGTAGATAACGTCTCATTCCAGAATCGCTTACCTATACACATTGATATCTTTATTTTATTAACTAATCTGAGTATATTACTCTAATTCCTACTAAAAGAGTCTCTGAAGACCTCTATAAACGAGTACGTGAAGACTACAGCGAGAAGCAATTGTTAACCTAGTGCTAATCATTAATAATAAAAACATCCTTTTTCTCTTGAATAACTCCCTTTTCTACGAACACAAGAGCTTCATTCATCAAGGCTTTCACATATATCATAACATCTGATGAAAAAATATTTAGTGCATTCTCGATAATCGAAAAAATTACGAAAAGAACTTTTCGTTTGAAGCTGGTTGCAGGTTTTAATCCTTCTGGACCCCATATCCTTCAGGTGCAGGAATCCCCTTTTCAGCGGCGCGGCTCACTGCTTCCCATTGCTCCCAAGTAGCCATACGCTCATTATATGTATTCATAGCCAAGTCGTAGACCACGCTACCAAGGATAAGCCGCAGAGGAGGATTATCACTATTTACTAGTTTCATGAGTGCCTCTGCCGCCAAGCGGGGATCACTGTCGATCGAGCCTTCGGAATACTGTTTAGCCAATTCCTCCCGAAGAGATCCGTACGAGTCCAATGGGGTGCTGTAACCCATTGTTGTGTACAAGTCCGTCCAGTATCCGCCAGGCTCCACCATGGTAAGTTTCACACCGAAATGAGCGGCTTCTTTGGCTAAAGCTTCACTCATCCCCTCCAAAGCAAATTTACTTGCGCTGTACATGCCAGACATAGGACCCGAAATCAAGGCTCCAATACTCGTAATTTGTATGATATGTCCAGAGCCTTGAGACCGTAAGTAGGGCATCACTGCTTGACAAACCCAAAGGGCACCAAAGAAGTTGGTCTCCATCAGGCTCCTGGCCTCAGTTTCACTCAGTTCTTCAATCATACCTAAAACCATTATACCTGCGTTATTAACCACGATATCAAGCCGCCCGAAATGTTCCATTGCTGCTGTGACCGTGGAAAAAACGGCGTTCCTATCTGTAACGTCGAGTTTCATTGGCAATACCCTGTCTTGATACTTATCTTTTAGCTCTTCCAATTTGTCAATGGTTCTTGCGACAGCTACAACTTTATCCCCTGCTTCCAGTGCAGCACAGGTGTATGCGTATCCAAGACCCTTGCTTGCCCCTGTAATGAACCATACGCGTTCTTTTTTACTCTTACGTGTCATATATCTATTCTCCTTTATTTGCATTATTAAGTTTAGCATCTTACGCTCATTACCCGCTCTTTCTCATTCGTCTGTCTGATCGTTTAAGCTTGAGGAACCCATAACCGGCCTCTTTCAACTCAACGCAAAACCTCTTCTGATCCGTTTACTATTGATGCTATAACAATGCTGTTCCTTTTTACGAAATAAACAAAAAAGCACAGGCATATCGCTGCCTGTGCTGAACGTAACCGGAAATAGAATACCCAATGACCATATATGCAAGCAAAAAACTGCCCCCGAATTTCTTTAGGAGAAGGTTCTCACTTCTTACATAAGTAACAAGGTATACGTAGATAGGCATGTCAATCCCGATTACTCTGTTTACAGGCAGAGTTGAATAGAAAACTGCATTGTCTGCATTACTTTCTTTATCGGGAAAAATCTATCACACGTAACCCTCCATTCGAGTTGTATAGGATAAACATAGCATAGACAATTCTGAATTTCAAATAAATATTACCTAAAATGAGAATTTCCACGATTATGATCTTTATTGACGAAAGCATAGAAATACACTCAACAAACACCTGAAAACTCTTCCAAGTAATTTGTCAGGAAGAACCATGAATGTATCTAAGAAACTCTTTTTGCTTAAAATGAAAAGTCAGCCATTAGAAATTACACGGCTGACTTTTCATGATTTGTTTGATTTATTAGTTGCGATTCTAAGTTTTCCAGATGAAGAATACTGTAGGGGAACGTTACCCATATTCCATTTAATTCAAGGTTGTATTTGCCCCTGTATCTTCTAGCCCAAAACATAAAAAGGCCTGAGAACTTACCAAAGGATCATACATGTTTTTTTAGCTTTCCACAGATCATGGTTAATTGTAAATTCGCTACATAAGTCTTATAGGTTACACCAGAGCTATTATAATCTACTATATTTGAATTAATAAGTTATATACTTGTTAGAATGCAATATTAATTTTTGTTTATCTTTATAAAAATAAACAGGAATTGTCGTTGATTAACAGACCAGAAATAGCAGGTGCCTTACATTACTAATAATTTGGTTAGCTACTTTTGTATAGTTTTTTTTACTCATCTCATTTTTCATACTTTCATTTCTAGTATACTTTAACGAAAAGAGAACGATTTCATTTGTAAGTTTATTTTATATTCAAGTGAATAAATAGGTCTTATTTTGACATCCTTATTACCTTTTTTAACTTTTTCACATCATGAAGGGGCAGATTAAAGTGATAAACCCAGAATATGAATACTTAATAGCTAAAAATGAGATACCAATGATTACAATTTCTCACAAATTAAAAGGTAAAAAAATAGTATCTCCTCATTGGCATGAATTGAGATATGTTATGCAATGAGTGGAAGTCCTGGTGTGATCAATGTAGATGGTCAGGAGTTTAGTTTAAAAGCTGGTGGAATCGTAGTAATCAATTCAAACTCAATTCATAGTTTTGAGGTTTTTTTAAAGCCTGGCCAAGAAATGTTCACTATTTTATTGCCTTATAAGGGCTTTTTGGAAAATGTCCCTAATTTTAATCGATATCATATTGAATGCAATAATTTACTTACAGATTCTAAATACAAGAATAATGACTATCAGGTCATTGAAAAGTTAATTCTAGAAATCTACCACTATTCATTTAATAATAGTGAACTAGATTATTTAATGTTACATTCTTTAGCGTATAAGTTATTACATGAAATTTTAGATAAATACGGTCATTTTTATCCACATAAGAATCATTTAAAACCATTTTTTTCACAGGATCCAAAAGAAATTTTAGATGTTATTCAATACATTCAAATTCATTATGCCAATATTCAACGAATCCAAGATGTCGCGATAAAATATAATTTCTCACAAGGTTATTTTTCAAGATATTTTAAAAAGTATGTTGGGATGTCGCCTAAAAAATATTTAGCTGTTATTCGTTTACAACATGCCGAAAACTTACTTAGAAATACGAAAGTGCCTATTTCAACTATTGCTGCTACCTGTGGTTTTCAAACTGATAAAGCATTTTATCAACTATTTAAAAAATATCATGATAAAACACCTTTCGAGTATCGAAATGAGATGTTATTCAACAATCATTCATTTATTCGTTCTAAAAGTTGAACATTAAGTTTTCGTAGCATGGAAAGTAATCAAGATATATAACCCATATAACCCACAATTCACCTACTATAGACTAAAATCGTTTCAACTTCTTTGAGTCTATTAATTACCGCCCACAACAATATTATCAATAAAGGTTAGAATGAAGAACTTGGTCTAGCATTTATAACTAAACCATCTGCCAGAGCATAAATAGGAATATGACCAAACAAAAAAAAGAGAGCCAATAGCTGATATCTCTTTTCCTTGAGTACTTTATCATTCTTTTTACAGAGAGACCTTCGTATACAGTCGATCATTTCGAATCAGATCCATTAATGATTCGCGCTGGACCACCAATTCGGCCTCTCCGTTCTTAACAAATACAACAGCAGGACGGGTAATTCTATTGTAGTTATTCGCCATTGCATATCCATAAGCACCGGTACTAGAAACTGCTAAAATATCTCCTGGCTGATGTGCGGATAGATGAATGTCCCAGATCAGCATATCGCCTGATTCACAGCATTTACCTGCTATCGAAACCAATTCTGTAGCAGGATCATGTAAACGATTAGCCACACAGGCCTCATATTTAGCCTGATACAAAGCCGGACGCAGATTATCAGTCATTCCCCCATCAATTGCTACATATTTTCGGACATTAGGAATTTCCTTCGTTGCCCCAATGGTATACAAGGTTGTCCCAGCATCTCCAATAATGCTCCGTCCAGGTTCAATCCAAATTTCTGGGAAGGGCAGGTTATGCTTGATAAATTCAGTCCGAACGCTATTTGTAATTGCTTCAATATAATCTTTTGCTACAAGCGGTGTATCCCCTTCCACATAGCGGATACCAAAACCGCCTCCGACATTAAATACCTGACAGGTAAAACCTAGCTCCTGTCTTACCTCTGCTAAAAATTCCGTCAGACGCTGAATAGCCAATAGAAAACCATCCGTTTCAAAAATTTGCGAGCCTATATGACAATGGATACCAAGTAAATGCAATGCTTGGCTTTTCTGTGCTACTTCAATCGCTTTCATCGCTTGATTGCTTATCATATCAAATCCAAATTTGGAGTCCTGCTGTCCAGTGGATATATATTCATGTGTGTGTGCTTCTACGCCTGGTGTAAGACGCAACAATACATTAGCTGTCAATCCACGTTCTTTGGCAAGGTCATGCAGCATCTCTAATTCGTAAAAATTATCAGCCACAAAGCAACCAATATTGGCTTCTAAAGCCATAATTAATTCCTGCATGGTTTTATTATTCCCGTGGAAATGAATTCGTTCTGCCGGGAACCCTGCTGCCAATGCCGTATATAATTCTCCAGCAGAAACTACATCCAGAGATAATCCTTCCTCTTCTATCAACCTGCACATTGCCATCGTACAAAAAGCTTTACTGGCATAGGCTACTTGGAAGGCAAACCCGCTTTGCTGAAAGGCCTCTACAAAAGCACGGCACTTTTCCCGAATTAATGTTTCATCATAGACGTACAATGGAGTCTGATATTGCTCTACCAGCTTGGTAGTATCACAACCCCCAATTTCAAGATGCCCTTTTTCATTGATGCGACTTGTGCCATGCAAAAACATAACCTTTGCCCTCCTCGTCCACTTTCCCTATCATTCTACTGAGTATAAAGCTATTCTGTCTTTTCCATGTATTTCGACTCTTTTTAGGAAGGATATAGCAAAGCCACATTCTCGCGGCTTGCTATATACCCTGTATTTTTATACGTATATCTAATTTTTAAGCATTAATATACCACAGCAAGTAACCAAATCCAAGAGATATATAACCATTTCTACCCTTCTATTGTCTGTTTGGGTTTTGGGAACGAACAACACTTGGCCGTTTTTCCTGATACGGCACAGCCTTGCGTAATACAATTTCCTTAAATCCTTCATAGTTAAACGGAATAAACGGCCACAAATAAGGGGTATCAATCGATCTGGTCATCGCAAGCGCAAGTAAAATAAAGGCGCAGGTAAACATATAGCCTTGCAATCCAAAAAGTCCAGTGGTAAGCAACAATAGTAACCGAACCAGACGGTTGGCCATGCTTAGTTCATAGCTTGGAGTTGCATAGGTGCCAATTGCCGCAACAGCTAGATACAGAATTACTTCCGGTGAGAACAGGCCTACCTCGATGGCAATCTCACCAATTAAAATAGCTGCAATAAGTCCCATTGCAATAGAAAGAGGTGCAGGAGTATGTACTGCCGCCATCCTCATTAAATCGAGTCCAAGCTCAGCTAGTAAAAACTGTACCATGATGGGAATAGAACCTTGATTCTTCAAACCGAGAAATTCTAATTGGGAAGGGACATACTCTGTATGCATCACTAATAACAGCCACAGGGGCGGTAACAGTAAAGAGGCAATAATCCCTAGAAAACGTACCCAGCGCAGATACGCTCCGACAACTGGCGTCTGCCTGTATTCCTCCGCATGCTGTACATGATGAAAGTAGGTAGCAGGAGTAATGATGACGCTAGGTGATGTATCTACATAGATGAGGACATGCCCCTCAAGCAAATGAATGGCCGCTACATCCGGACGTTCTGTATAACGTACCATAGGGAATGGATTAAGCGATTTTCCAATAATAAACTCTTCAATGGTTTTCTCTGACATGGGAATTCCATCGATTTGGATCTCCTGAATTCTTGATTTTAATTTTTCCACTAAATGCGGATTAGCTACATCAGCCAGATAAGCGATCGCAACATCTGTTTTCGAGCGTTCCCCGACCTGCATAATTTCAAACCGCAAACGCTCATCTCGTATACGGCGACGAGTAAGTGAGGTATTTGAAACTAGATTTTCTGTAAAACCATCATGAGCTCCTCGTACAACTCGTTCGGTATCTGGCTCTTCAGGTGTACGAGTCAAATAAATTTTTGCATCGACCATCAGAGCTGTGTCCTCACCATCAATCAACAGCCCGATTTGACCAACCAAAACCTTATCCATGAATTCATTACATGTTTTTATCTTGGATATCTGAAAGAAGGGGACATATTTTTGATAAAATATTTTCCAGCCATCCTCGCTCGTTTCCCGTTCTTTTACATTATTGAGGTCTTGTAAAATTAACGTTACGATTGTGCTGTCTGCAAAGCCATTAATATAATACAGACTAACTCGAGTACGACCTACTTTTAAATCATGTACGCCAATATCAAACGATGTGCCTACCCCTAGCTTGTCATCAAGAAACGCCCTATTTTCTTCAAGGCTAGTGACTATAGGCTGCTTGTCCTGCTTATCCTCCGACACGATATCCACTCCTTTCCATAATCCACTCTATTGCTTTCTTAGTAATCGGACAGCCTTTATTAATATGGTCTCTCCCGTCCATTTTTCCGATATCGCCAATCCCAATTATGTGGGTAATATCACATGCATTTAGAATATCGACCGTATCACCGTAAATTCGATGCTGAAGTTCCTTGTGGACGACCCCATCCTTGTCGACAGCATCCTCCACCACTATTCCTTGTTTCGTAACCGAATATTTCACTTTAGTACCTGTTACGCATTTCGTATTGGAGGCAACTGCAACTGCCCCCAGCACTTCAATGTCTGGGTGCTTCGCTACAAAACAAATAGCCCGTTCTCCCCGTCCAAAACCGTAATTCCCATTGTCATCAAACATAACTAGCACCGGATCATAAGGGGTCTGCTTAATAAGGGTTACCATCTGCTCGCCTGAGAGTGGTGTGGGATTTCCCGCCGATAATGAAATGCATCTTCCCCCAATTTGTCGGGCTACTTCTTCAATTACCCTCTGAGCGATGTGGTCACCGTCTGTGATGATGATAATACGGCGTCGAGCCTGATTCATCGAACCGCCTCCTCCGCCAAAAATTCCTACCCTTTTGGTTTAAACACCAGGGAAGCAAGGAAACTAAAAGCAATTGCCGCAGTAATACCAGCCGCCGGTACCTCAAACATCCCATTCGCTACTCCGATTGCACCGGTTTGATTTAACTCCTGCAAGGCACCGTGGTACAGTGAATGTCCGAAGCTGATGATTGGCACAGTAGCACCTGCACCAGCAAATTTAATAAAACCATCGTAGACTCCAATAAAATCAAGCACCACACCTGAGACTACCAATGTAACCATGACATGGGCAGGTGTTATTTTAGCTACATCTAACATGATCTGCCCAACCACACAGATTAATCCTCCTATGATAAAGGCAATAAGGTATTCCATGATTATTCTCCTCCTTCAAATGCTACTGCGTGAGCAATACACGGGATTGAATTTCCCTGTTGTGTACTGGTAGGACTAAGTAGGGCACCAGTTGCGCACACAAGCACCTTTTTTAATTTGCCTGATTGAAGCTGCTTCATAATATAGCTGTACGTTACGCTGGCACTTGAGGCGCATCCACTCGCCCCTGCAAACACTTCCTCATCAGGCGGATAAATCATAAGACCGCAGTCATTGTACACACCTTCAACGTTAAAGCCTTCTTTGGCTAGCATATCTTTGCAAATAGCAGAGCCCACTTTCCCCAAATCTCCTGTGACAATGAGATCATAATCAGATGGGCTACGTCCCGTATCAATAAAATGAGTAGCGATCGTAGAAACAGCGGCAGGCGCCATCGCGGCTCCCATTGCAAAAGGGTCTGTAATCCCCATATCTATTACTTTTCCGACTGTAGAATAGGTTATCCGAGGTCCCTTTCCCCCTATCCCTACAACTGCTGCACCTGCTCCGGTAACCGTAACTTGTGAATGAGGAGGCTTTTGTCCACCATATTCAGTCGGATAACGGAATTGCCGTTCAGCTGTTGCGTTATGACTGCTGCACGCGGCTACTATATAGTTAGAATATCTTGCATTGACTAGGGCGGTAGCGGTTGAGAGCGTCAGCATGGAGGAGGAACATGCCCCGTACATGCCAAGCGTAGGAAATTGCATTTTTTCAGCCGTAAAGCTAACTGTGATATTTTGATTAAGCAAATCACCTGCGATAATCTGATCGATTTGATTTTTTTTCAAATCAGCTTTCTTAATTGCAAGAGTAATGGAATCCTCCATTAGCTTTTTTTCGGCTTTTTCCCAGGAATCCTGACCTGCGTACATATCGTTATAACTTCTATCAAATAAATCTTTTAATGGTCCTTCTGCTTCCTTAGGCCCTACAACCACCGCACTTCCCTGAACCCGAACATCCTCGTTAAATCTCCACGTTTGCTGACTAACTCTATTTTTACCTTTCGTTGGCGTACTCACTGTTTTCACCTCGTTTTAGTAGAACATATTTAACAGCACGCGCAGCATTCCAAAAATAAAAGCTGCCGTAACTCCATACACGATAACAGAACCTGCCAATTTAAACATGTTGCCAGCTACACCAAGCACATAGCCCTCGCTGCGATGTTCAATGGCAGCAGATGACATAGAATTAGCAAAGCCTGTAATAGGAACTGCTGACCCAGCCCCGGCATATTGACCGATATTGTCATAAATACCAAATCCAGTTAATAAGACTGAGATAAAAATAAGAGTAATGGAAGTTGGTCCGGCAGCCTTTTCTGTATCCAGATGCAAAAAAGTGATATAGAGATTCTGGATGATTTGCCCTAGCAAACAAATTGCTCCACCTACCCAGAAAGCACGAAAGCAGTTTAGCCAAACATTTCGTTTTGGCTCATATTTTTGAGCTTGCTCCTGATAAACCTGTTTATTCATTTGCAGTTTAAAGCCCTGTTTTTGTTTTGTTGTTGCCATCTAACTTGTCCCCTTTATTCCGTTATGAAGTGCAATTGTGATGTTTAATTCCTGCTGCTTATTTTTTCTATGTCAGCGCTATTCTATGAATGGTTCGATTTACCAGCTTTATAAGGAGAAGGTCCATTGCAGCAAAGAACCTACTATCTTCCCTAATACCATCGCCATCACAAAATTTCTCATATAATCATGGAGGCCTAGCCGCTTGGTTAAGATAGGAAACACATTTAATACCTCTGTAAGACCAGCCGCTAGCATACCTACGAATATTCCAGCGAAGCTTCCTACCACAGCGGTTAGCACTGCTGGGAGCTGCACTGAAATCGCAAAGTAATCACACCATGTAAACCAAAGCGCTCCCAAGACGATTGCCCATTCGTAGCTACGAATAAAAGAATGAGAAGAAGAGAGCTGTGTAAGGCGTGGAATGATATCTAGAACACTTAAAAAAGCAACCAGACCACTTCCTACAGCGAGACCCCAGCCTAGTCCCATTACTATGACAAATAAATATAGAAGCATCATGTCTTATCTCGTTGATTTTCCTCGTTCTCATTTTCTAAATAATATTGATCCAGATTCTGTTGATATAAAAATAATTCAACGTCAAGTGGACTGGGCTCTTCGTTGATTCGTTTGCGAAAAATATGATTAAAAAACAAAACCATCCCAAGACCGATTCCTAATGAGTAAGGGATTTGGAGTAATAGAGGACGTTTTTCATATTGTCCCGTGATTAGCTGATATAAACGTCGCTGTACCTCTAACATGCTGACATCAGCGTGAAAGTTCATCAGGGCTAAGCCAGATCCTATAAACAGAAGGAGCCAAACAAATAAAACAAGAAAAAAATTGGCGCGTTTGACGGGATTCGCTACCTCAACGATAATTTGAGATGAACCCTGTACCTCAAGATGGATTTCCGGATACATCTGACGCAGTTTACGGATTACCTGCATAATGTCGATGATAATCAAATTTCCGTCCTCTTTTTTTACTTGATAGACCGGAATACGACGTAATTTCTCCTCGCGCTCCCCATCTAAATAAAGCTGACAGATATCACCGAGCAGAATAACATCTTTCTGTCTTATCACCAGTCGCTTACGCAAGCGTAAAAATAAAATCTGCTCCATCTTCACTGCCTCCTTCCTGCCTAATGCAAGCAGTGCGGTGTTTTTATGTAGTATCTGCAAAAAGAAAAAGACCATTCGAGCTATTGCTCGATTTGGTCTCTTATCGTCTGAAGGATCCTCTTTTCCAATCTTGACACCTGTACCTGTGAGATACCTAATCTCTCAGCTACCTCGGATTGAGTTTGATCTTTATAGTAACGCAGAAGAACGATTAATTGTTCCCGTTCTGTTAATTTACTTATTGCATCACGCAAGGCAATCTGATCAAACCATTTGCTTAAGCTTTCATCGGCTATTTGATCAATCAAGGTGATTGGGTCACCATCATTTTCAAAAACCGTTTCATGAATCGATGATGGCGCTCGACTAGCCTCCTGAGCGAATACGACATCCTCATTAGACAGACCAAGCGTTTCTGCAACTTCGCTGATGGTAGGTGAACGCCCGAATTTCTTATACAATTCGTCCCTCGTTCTTCGCACTTTGTTTGCAGTTTCTTTCAACGAACGACTTACTTTGACCGTACCATCATCCCGCAGAAAGCGCTGAATTTCACCGATGATCATTGGAACAGCATACGTTGAGAATTTGACATCGTAGTTTAGATCAAATTTATCGACTGCCTTTAATAATCCAATACACCCAATTTGAAACAGATCATCTGCTTCGTAGCCACGGTTCATAAAACGTTGGACAACAGACCATACTAAACGAATATTACTACTTACCAGTTGGTCACGTGCAGACGTATCTCCCGTTTGGCTTTTAGCAATGAGCTCTTTTACTTGTTCGTTAGTAAGAAACGGCTGACTAGCGTTTTTAATATCGGCTCCCATGGCATTACCCCTAGCTTTGTAAAGCTTTTGCATAAGCGAGACGTTTAACTAAGCGAATCCTTGTACCCTGATCAATGGCCGTAACAACTTCTAATGAATCCATGAAATTTTCCATAATCGTAAAACCCATTCCTGAGCGTTCCAGCTCTGGCTTAGAAGTAAACAATGGTTGCATCGCCTCTTCCACATCAACAATTCCTTTTCCATAATCCTCAATAACAAGCTCAACTACTCCATCCTCTAAAGCAGCTTCAATATGAACCACTCCAAGCGGGTTTTCTTCATAGGCATGGATAATCGCATTCGTCACTGCTTCTGATACAACAGTTTTGATTTCCTCTAATTCTTCCATTGTGACATCGAGCTGCGAGATAAAAGATGCCACTGCAACGCGAGCAAATGCTTCGTTTTGACTGAGGGCGGAGAATTGTAGTTGCATGTGATTTCTCATCGTTATGCCACCCCCAGTACGTCTAAAGCATCTGATACGTGCTCTTTATACTTTAATACCTTAAACAAACCTGACATTTCAAAAATGCGATAAATGGTTGGATTAATGGAACAGACAAATACCTCACCAGAACGCGCTGTAATTTGTTTGTATCTCCCTAAAATCACGCCGATTCCTGAGCTATCCATGAAGGTCAAGTCCTCCAAGTCGAGGACCACATGACGAATCTGCTCATCCTTGATAATGGTGTCTAAACGGTTCCTCAAGGTTTCCGCTGTGTGATGATCCAGTTCCCCTTGCAGGCGGACCAACAGAACCTCGCGTAAGGTCTCCATCTCAATGTGCAAGCTCATAACTTGGAACAACTCCTTCTCCCGTTGATGTCTCTCTTTTTCTCTACTCAATAAACCAAATCCTCCCAGACGACAAAAGAACAAAAAAGTCGAGAAGCCTCTACAAAAGTGGACATTCTCGACATTTTTCGTAATTTCAGCGATAGGTAAACATTACCTTCTGGGTTGTTCTTTTGAGTATGTCCCACATATTGGCACGTTCAACGGTTTTCTCTGGATACAAATCAATTCGGGCTACCTCTTTACCATCTTTTTTGATAAAAATATGGCCCACTACATTTGACTTTTTAATCGGAGCTTTAACCTCACTAGCCAGTGTAATCTCTTTTACAAATGCATTAGGATTTTCTCCTTTTTTCAAAAGAAGACTAACAGGCTGTTCTGTCACAACGTTCACCTTTGTTTCTTCTCCCTTATCCAAAGAAAGCTGTTGAATAACATCCCCTTTTTTATATATGGGATGCACTTGATAATGATTAAAGGCAAAATCAAACATGCCAGTAATTTCACTATTTCTTACCTTGGTATCTGGTTCACCCAATACAACAGCAATTACACGCATATTTTTACGTTTTGCTGTTGCTGAAATACAAAATTTAGCTTCCGAGGTGTAACCCGTCTTCAAGCCATCCACTCCGTCATAAAAACGAACAAGTCGGTTCGTGTTAACCAACCAGAATGGGCTGGCACTGTCTTTTCGTAGATAATCTTGATAGATGCCGGTATATTTAGTAATTATTTCATGTTTTAACAGCTCACGAGACATGATTGCAATGTCAGAGGCAGTTGTGTAATGATCTGGGGAGGGTAATCCGTTGCAGTTAATAAAGTGAGTATTTTTTAAACCTAATTGAGCAGCTCGTTCATTCATCTTGTTGATAAATGCTTCTTCTGTTCCTCCGATATGCTCAGCCATCGCAACTGCAGCATCATTTCCAGAAGCAATCGCAATCCCTTTCACCATATCCTCCACTGTCATCTCTTCACCAGGCTGCAAGAAAATCTGGGATCCACCCATGGAAGCAGCTCGCTCGCTGGTACGAACTTTGTCGGTTAGCTTTACTTCTCCTCGTTGGATCGCCTCAAAAATCAGTAACAAGGTCATTACCTTAGTGATACTTGCAGGCGGTAGTTTCTCATGCGCATTTTTTTCAAACAGAATGGTTCCGGAATCTGCCTCCATCAGGATCGCTGATTTTGCATGCGGAGCCATATCAGGTTTTGACTCTTCTGCAGAAGCTAGCCCTGGAGTAAGCATGGTTATGCAAGTAACCAAACAGAGAAAAACATGAAGTAATCTTTTCATTTCGATCTCGTACCTCCATTCGTATTTCTAGCTTCTCCTTTTCTTAGGAAAATATTCACACTTTGCTAGAAATAAAAAAAGAAAGAGATTTCTGAGAGGCTGCTTACCGTACTGACAAAAAACTTGCCGTCCCTGTTAAGGAGAACGGCAAGTTTGTACTTATACTTGGAATTTAGCCACATGAGCTTCTAAATCATTTGATAATTCTTGCATGCTTTGGATGTTTTTATTTATCTCTGCAATCGCTTTTAACTGCGCTTCGATCGTAGTAACTGCTTCAATCAAGGATTGGTCAATTTCCCCAGACCTTTGTGACAAATTTTGCATGGAGCTGCTAATAACCTGATTACCGGCTGCCATCTCTTCTGAAATGGCAGTCATAGATTCACCCTGTTCAGCAGCCGCCTGAATCTCCTGTAAAATGTGGGTAAAGGATTGGCCTACCATTTCGACAGATTTAAGTCCAACATCCGCTTGTTTTACTACCTCATCCATATTTTGCGTCATCTCTTTTGCTTCATTGTTAATTGATCCCGCGATCGCTGCAATTTTTTCTGAGAAGCTGCTGCTCTCCTCTGCTAGCTTGCGGACCTCGCTTGCTACAACCGAGAATCCTTTACCTGCTTCTCCCGCCCGTGCTGCTTCTATTGCTGCGTTTAAAGCAAGCAGATTGGTTTGAGATGCGATTCCCGTAATCATTTTAACGATTTCAGCAATTTCATTAGATCGTTGGCGTAGCGAATGCATCCGATTCGCATTTTGCCCGATTTCTTTCGTAACACCACGAACAACTTCCACTACATCTTGAACCTGCTTCATGCCGACCTGAGCCCGTTCTAATGTTTTTGATGTAGCATGAGATGTAGCTTCTGCAGATATCGCAACCTGCTCCACCCCCTCGGATATCTCCGAAACGGTAGTCACCGTATTCTGTACCTCTCGATTTTGCACGGATATACGTTCTGAAATCCCGGTTAACGTACCTGAAATCTGGTGCAAGGATACGGTATTTGCTTCAGAATGTTTCTGCAACTCACCAGATGCCACATTCAAGACAACTGCTTGACTTTGCACACGGGTGATTAAATCCTTTAGTTCACCTACCATCTGGTTAAGTGCTTGTCCGACTTGAGCAATTTCGTCTTTACCCCGCACCTCAATTTTTGTCGTGAAGTCTCCACTGCCAACTCGCTGCATTTGTGTTGTTACAGATAATAATTGCCGTTTCATTGAATTTGCATACCACCAAATGGCTGCACCTGCCAGCACAGTGACCGGAATACTGACTAAAAATATAATCCAGCCCATGCTGTTAACTTCTCCGTAGATTTCCGACAGGCTTGTGCTTAATACCAAGCTCCAGGGCAACGTTTTTAATGGTGCAATTGATGCGAATGATTCGACCCCATTATCATCGTAAATAACATTTGTACTTGAGCGATCTACGACTTTTTGCATCAATTCTTTATAAGCCGGATTACTCCCTATCTCTAAATTGTTCGTGTATTCCTCATTTTTATGAGCTACAACCAGACCACTCTCATTTATTACATAGCCGTAGCCATTTTCCATGAACTGAACTCCTGCTACGCTGTCTAGCAGTTTTTGCATTGAAAAAGCAACTACCAGGATACGGCTTGTATCACTATTAGATGGGCCAATCGGTGTTGCGATGTAGCCGTAGCTTTTTTCTACATGAGGTTGAATATCTTCACCAGAAATAACGATTTGTTTTTTAGAAACAGCCTCTTTAAAAAACGATTTATCATTAAAATTCGTGAAATTCATAGTAGTCAATGAATACTCTTCAATTCCTGTATTTCCATTCACTAGATGAATCTTTTTAATTTCCGGAAAACTCTGTCGCAATAATTTAAATTCATCTTTTACCAATGTATCAATGTTGGTACGCATTACATTCTTTGAAGCAGAGCTTTTTACTTTTGTCGCGATTGAATTGATCCATTCATCAACACTGGCTGTGTATTGCTCTGTCAACATTTTAGATTGCTTGGTTGTAATGTTGATTAACGTATTCTTGGAGAAAGACAATACGATCGCCTCTAAGGTTCCAAAGATCAATAGAACCATGATGATTCCCCAGATAATCATTTTAGTCGCTATGGAGTTATCCATATAGAGTCTTACTTTTCTTATGTTTGTTAAAGAGGGCCTCCAGTTCTCCTTTACCCCCCTAACTCCCTTGATCATGTTTATCATCCTCCTTACATGTTAAAAGACCCTGCACATACCGAGCCTATAGTACCACGAATTATTTATATGTATAAACGAAACATGAAACTTATTATCTATATCGGATAAACAGAGGGACTTAATTACTAAAAAACTGTAAAATTTCACAAAATAATAACTTTACAAATGATTACCGCACAGTTTTACAAAATACGATTCTCTACATATTTTGGATTTAATTTGAAATGTAGAAATGCCCTGCTTTACCGAATAAAAGAACAACGGCGCCCTGCTGCACTGCAAGGCGCCGTTTTCTTTTGAACTCGTTTTTCGCATAGAAATAACGAATTTAGTTGAACAAGTGGCAAGCTACGAAATGGCCTGATTCAATCTCTTTCCAAGCAGGCTCCTTCGCTGCACATTCCGGCATTGCCTTCGGACAACGCGTACGGAAGTGACAGCCGCTTGGTGGATTCATTGGACTCGGTACATCGCCTTGCAGGACGATACGCTCACGAGTACGCTCGATTTCAGGATCTGGAATAGGAATCGCAGACAATAAAGCTTGTGTATACGGATGGAGCGGCTTCTCATACAGCTTTTCACTATCTGCTAGCTCTACCATTTTTCCTAAATACATAACGCCAACTCTATCAGAAATGTATTTTACCATGGACAAATCATGGGCGATAAACATATACGTTAAGCCCATTTTTTCTTGCAACTGCTCCAATAAATTAACAACCTGAGCCTGAACGGATACGTCCAGTGCAGAAATCGGTTCGTCACACACGATAAATTTCGGTTCAACAGCTAGAGCGCGTGCAATCCCAATACGTTGACGCTGACCACCAGAGAACTCATGTGGAAAACGATTCATATGCTCAGGATTCAAGCTTACTAAAGACAACAATTCCTGAATGCGTTCTTTACGTTTTGAACCGGTAGCCAGACCATGTATATCTAACGCTTCACCGATAATATCGCCAACCGTCATACGCGGGTTAAGAGAAGCGTATGGATCTTGGAAAATCATCTGGATGTTGCGGCGCATTGCTTTCATTTCAGCAGGGCTTAATTTCGCCAAATCTTTGCCCTCAAAAATTACTTGTCCGTCAGTTGGATCGTATAAGCGAAGAATGGTACGACCAGCAGTAGACTTCCCACAGCCAGACTCGCCTACGATCCCTAGGGTTTCACCGCGTTTGATCGTAAAGGATACGTCATTGACTGCTTTTAATGTATTTTCACCGATCTTAAAGTATTTCTTTAAATTGCGCACCTCAACCAATGTATCATCGTTTGACATAGCTTTGTTTGACATCTGTGCTCCTCCTCCCTTACGAACCTGTGCGAGCTTGTGCTAACGGATGCTGTAACCAGCAGGCGGCGCGTTGACTGTCGCTAATTGTAGTCAATTCAGGATCGTATTCCATGCATACCTTCATTGTGCACTCACAGCGTGCAGCAAAGCCACATCCCACTGGAGGTTTTAACAGATCCGGCGGAGTACCGAAGATTGGAGTAAGCGGCTCATCACGATTTAAATCGAGTCGTGGTACAGAGCGCAGCAAGCCTTTGGTATACGGATGCTGAGGATTGTAGAATACTTCGTCTACCGTCCCCTCTTCAATAACCTTACCAGCATACATAACGACTACACGATCGCACATTTCAGCAACTACACCCAAATCATGCGTGATCATGATAATAGAAGTTCCCATTTTCTTTTGCAAATCTTTCATCAAATCAAGAATTTGCGCTTGAATGGTAACATCAAGAGCTGTTGTTGGCTCATCGGCAATTAACAGCTTTGGCGAACATGAAAGAGAGATTGCGATCATGCCGCGTTGGCGCATACCACCGGAAAATTCATGCGGGTATTGGTTCACACGACGATCTGGTTGTGGAATGCCTACAATGCTTAATAGTTCAATGGCACGCTCTTTAGCAGCGGCTTTGCTCATGTTTTGATGTTTAATTAAGCCCTCCATGATCTGATTGCCGATTGTCATGGTTGGGTTTAAAGAAGTCATCGGGTCTTGGAAAATCATACCGATTTCTTTACCGCGAATAGATTCCATCTCTTTATTTGTCTTTTTAATGATATCCTGACCATTAAACAAAATCTGGCCTTGCTTATATTCACCCGGAGGCGTCGGAATTAGCTTCATCAAAGATTGAGCTGTTACCGACTTTCCACAGCCGGACTCCCCTACAATTGCTACTGCTTCCCCTTTATTTACATGAAAGTTTACGCCACGCACAGCTTTCACTTCACCAGCATAGGTGTGGAAGGAAACATGCAAATCTTTTACTTCCAAAATTCGTTCCATCCTAATCCCTCCTATTTACGTAAGCGTGGGTCTACTGCATCTCGAATACCGTCACCCAACAGGTTTAAGGCCAAAATGGTTAAACTGATAAAAATAGCTGGGAACATTAATCGCCATGGGTAATACTTCATAGCTGGCAATCCCTCTGATGCCATGGTTCCCCATGAAGCAACTGGTGCAGAAACCCCTAGACCAAGGAAGGATAAGAATGCTTCAGCAAAAATCGCACTTGGAATCGACAAACTCAACGTTACGATGATCGGACCCAGAGCATTTGGGATCAAATGCTTAAAGATAATGCGTTTGCTATCAGCACCAAGCGATTTCGCAGCTAGTACATACTCCTGCTGCTTAAGCTGCAGCATCTGTCCCCTTACAATCCTGGCCATCCCTATCCAGCCCGTTATGGTAAGGGCTAAAATAATAGTCGTAACACCAGGTTTTAAAACAACCAGAAGCAAGATAACTACTAATAGATAAGGAATAGCAAACAGGATATCAGCAATGCGCATCATAACCTCGTCCACTTTGCCACCATAGAAGCCTGCGATCCCACCCCAAAGTACTCCTACAATCAAATCAATAAAGGCAGCGGCAAAACCTACTTCAAGGGAGATACGTGCACCGTACCAAATACGAACGAACATATCCCGTCCTAGATCATCCGTTCCAAAAAAGTGTTCCATGGAAGGCTTTTTGTTTTTACCAGTTAAATCTGTAGAGAAGTAGTCATTAGAACTAACCATTGGCATAACAATAGCACAGACAATTAGGGCTACCAAAAAGATAAGCGAGACCATAGCTACTTTATTTTGTTTAAGACGACGCCATGCGTCTTGCCAAAAGGATAAACTTGGACGCTTAATTTGTTCAGCCTGACTAGCATCTACAGAGACAGGCTCAAAGTGTTTTTCTGTTAATTGCATTCTGTCACTACTCCCTTCCAACATCGCCAAGCTTAATGCGTGGGTCAATCAATGTATAGGCAATATCCACAATCAAAACCATGACTACAAGTATCATCGCATAGAAGACAGTTGTACCCATGATAACCGTATAATCACGATTCGTAATGGATATAACGAATTCTCTACCAAGACCAGGAATACCAAAAATTCTTTCAACTACGAAAGCCCCAGTCAAAATGCTAGCAGACAAAGGTCCTAAGTAAGTAATAACAGGTAAAAGTGCATTTCGGATCGCATGTTTTACTGTGATAACGAAAGTACTTAATCCTTTAGATTTAGCTGTTTTAATATAATCTTGTCCCATAATTTCTATCATATTAGAACGAGTTAGACGCGCGATAAAGGCAAGCGGACTTGCTGCCAACGCGAATGTCGGTAAGACTGTGTGCTTCCAAGTTTCCCATTTTGCAATCGGGAACCATCCAAGCTCAATCGAGAAGAAATATTGATAAAAACTCGCAAGGATAAAGCTAGGTACCGAAAGTCCAAGCACCGCAATCAACATGGCACTGTAGTCCTGCCATTTATTATGATAGAGAGCGGCAAGAACACCTAAGGAAATTCCGCCAAAAATAGCGACTAATAAAGCCTGTAAACCTAAATGTGCTGATACAGGAAATCCACGATTGATCATATCATTAACCGTTGATGATTTCTCAGTAAAGGATGGACCCAAATCCCAGGTAATGATTCCTTTCAAATACAGCAGGTACTGCTGACTAATCGGCAGGTCCAGATTGTACTTTGCTTCCAACGCTTTTTGAATTTCTGGTGGTACATTACGTTCACCGGTGAATGGTCCACCCGGAATTGAATGCATCAGGAAAAAAGTCGCGGTAACAATTAAAAACAAAGAAACAAACATAAAAATAACACGTTTACCAAGGTAACGGAGCAAACCTCATTCCCCCTTAAAAAGATTTCTACTATCTCTACACAATCCACCTTGGTCCATCTTAGATGACCATATGTGAATATATGATTGTGCTACTGTACAAGCGATCATCATTTTACATTTTACAAGCAAGCATTTTACAATATTCGACAGTTTCCGAGCATGCACTGTCCATGTCCGGATGAAAGCTATTATCCAATCTTAGTTATCTACTCATATGAAATGAACCAATTGTTTCTTTCCACAAATCTTATGCGTTATTGTACTATTTAAGTAAAGTAAACCAAATAGGTTATTCATTCTGAATATTCTAGATAAAAACCAAGAGATTGTATAATGTCTTTCCGATCAGTACAATTCAGAAGGTTGATCATACATCAAAACAGAGGGCAAATAGTTCACTAAATCATGCCCTATACCTGATAGATGCATGATTCATAGCACAATGCTCTCATTGTATGTTTTTTCTGAAAAATCTAGCATCGGGAGATACGGTTTTAAAGCCGGCTTATTTAACCCCCCTCTGGTGTCGTAATATCCTCTTCACGCACATACGAAAAAGATTCTTTATACTGCTTTAGCTCCAAAGAGACATCGGCAGCGAGAATGCCATCGATTCGCGAGAGTTGCTCATTAACGAAGATAATCAGCTCATCATTACTGTAAAAACAGGCTTGTATGATTAAATCGTGCTTACCGCTAAAGGCCCCCACAAATGTAACCTGAGGAAGTTCTGTTAACTCCGCAGCTACTTGTTTTTGTTTGCCCAATTTCGTGGTTAGCCCGATAAACGCCAGTACATTAAGCCCTAGCTTTTCCGGATCGGTGCGAATGACGAATTGAAAAACTCCATCATGTAATAGACGAGATATCCTCGAGCGAATCGTGCCTTCACTCACTTTTAATTGGTGAGCAATCTCTGTATAAGGAGTTCGGCCATCTTCTTGGAGGATCTGCAGGATTTGCCTATCCACATGGTCGATTTTCCTCAATCTTACCACTCCATTTTACTCTTATTTCTGTTTGATCTCCTTTACTCTACGAATTCACTTTCGTACTTTTCCATTTCATTACGAATTTCGCAAAATAACGAAACAAACTGTCTGTTACATATAAAAATATTACGAATTTATTACGGTGTCAACGAATTACAGCCCCTACAAACATAAAATATTATAAACAAAGTGAATAGAACCAACATGAATTTCCTACAAATGTATGCTGCAAACTGAACTGGTCGGTCAATTTTCATAAACTTTTCGTTTTAATTCAAAATAGTCTTGGTAATAAAGCTGTGATAACGCTTTCAATTTGTCTCTTGTTTGAAATATCCCATTCTTTGTCTTTCATTATTATAATTTATTTATTTTATATTTTTTTATGTTCAGCTGACAGAATTATCTTACATATGTAACATAATGCATACATTTTTGAACTTGCATTGTAACATGTAAAGAAAAGACTCTCTAACCTGTCCCGCCCATTTATTTATAAAAGCAGTCCTGGCCTAGGTTCGGAGCAAGAGAGTCCTATCTATCCTTTTTAACATTCTTCTAACAAACGAGCTAATAGTGTCGTTCGTTTTGGAATCTCTTTTATCCAGATGAACTCACGCGGGGAATGGGCATAATCACCGCTTGCCCCTAATCCATCTAACGTGGGAACCCCGCAAGCTGCGACAAAATTCCCATCGCTAACACCACCTGTTCCCTCTTCTGTTAAGGAGCAGGAGAACTCCTGTTCACAAATATACTTCGCTAACGCAAAAAGTGCATAGCTTTTCTCCGTTTTTTCCATCGGTGGACGATTGATACCTCCCTTCACAACCAGCCCTGTTCCAGGAAGAACCGGCTGCAAAGACATCATGATCTGGTGAATTCGTTCGGCCTCTTCTTGAGTTTGCACACGCACATCTACCTCGGCTTCAGCATAATCGGCTACTACATTTCGTCCTACCCCGCCTGTAATTGTCCCCACATTAACCGTTGTTCCATTTGCATAATTGGTCAGGGAGTGCAAACGTTGGATATGATAGGTTATTTCTTGAATAGCTGAAATTCCTTTATCGTGATCAACTCCAGCATGAGCCGAAACCCCCGATACCTGAATCGTGTACTGCGAGCTGCCCTTGCGCCACGTCTTCAATGCCCCATGAGGAGCTACCGGCGGTTCTAATATGAACGCTACCTCTGCTTTTTTCGCTTCCTCTTCCAAAATCAATCGAGAAGTCGGGCTGCCGATTTCCTCATCTCCTGTAAGAAGAAGCACAATCGTTTTATCCTTTGGTAAGCGATCAAATTTATTCAGAGCTTGAATGGCAAAAATGGCTTGAAGAATCCCTGCTTTCATATCATAGACCCCGGGTCCGTATGCCTTTCCCTCCTTGCAACGAAATGGTCGCTTTACAGTCTCCTGCAGCGGCCATACCGTATCATAATGACCGACTAATAAGATTCTTTTCCTTCCTGTCCCTACTTCCCAGCGCAATTGGTCGCCATAGGTGGGGTTCGTATAACGGTGACTCCTTCCTCCTGTTAATTTATGCATTACTTTTATATACCAAGCAATCATTTTTTCGCTCTGTGATTTATGTTTAGAAGGAGAATCAATATTGACACTCTCCTCTAAGTGTTGCAAAAAGCTAGGCATTTGTTCTTGTAAATAAGTATATAGGGCCATAGGTAGATGACATCTCCATTAGTGTTGTTGTGCGTTTAGTCCAAATAATCGATCTAAACCATATACCTTTTCTAATAAAAAAATAAAAAATAAACTAATCAGAATAACAACCGATGAAATAGAAGCCACCATTGGATCAAGTGATTCCTGCATGTAGGTAAAAATAGCGAGCGGTAACGTTGTTGTATCTGGAGCAACCAGGAATAAGGATACCGTCACATTATCAAAGGAAGTCAGAAACGAAAAAATAAAGCCTGACAAAATCGCTGGACGCAACATTGGTATTGTAATATCCCAAAACACATGCACCGGTCTTGCACCTAGCATATACGCCGCCTTTTCTAACGTGTAATCAAAGGTAGTTAACCCCGTCAAAACAAGTCGTACGACATAAGGAATTGAAATTAATATGTGTGCTAGCAGCAAGCCCAGGAATGTTCCGCCAAGCCCTAGACGGGTAAAGAACAACAGCGCCGCGATACCAATAATCAGTGACGGAACTGTTAAAGGTGATAGGAGCAAGCTGCTGATAACATTTTTTCCCTTAAATTGATATTTAGAGATTGCAATGGCTGCCATTGTTCCAATCAAGGTCGAAAAGACGGCTGTGATCGCTGCCAACTGGAGGCTAAAGGCCTCTATAAACTCAGGCCGATCTAGGATTTGCTTATACCAATCGAAGGAAAACCCTTCAGGGGGAAATGATAGGTAGCCGGCAGCAGTAAATGAGCTTGGAACAATAATCAAAAAAGGGGCATTTACAAAAATCAAAATGGCAACGGTGATAACACCTAGCCAAGAAAATCTTCCTTGTCTCATGATGTAAACACCTCTTTATACCGTTTTGTTTCTGCTAATCGACTAAACAAAGTGACCAGCACAACCGTACTTGACAGCAACAAGATAGCAAGAGCTGCTCCTAATGGCCAGTTAAGAGTCGACATGATTTGTTCAAAGGCTAGTACAGGAATAACCTTAACCGACGTTCCTCCCATTAGGGCTGGTGTTACATAGGCACTCATCGATAAACTGAAAACCAGTGTAATGCCGGCAAACACACCGGGCATGCTCAAAGGCAATGTTATGTGAAAAAAAGATTGGAAGCGTGTTGCTCCTAAGATAGAAGCCGCTTTATACAAGGAAGCATCAATGGTATAAAGACTAGTCGCAATTCCCAATACCATGTAAGCAATAAACGCATCCGTTAAGCCTATAACAATGCCTAATTCGTTATATAACAAGCGTAATGGCGCATCAATAACCCCTGCTTTTAGTAGCATGCTATTCAGCCAGCCTGTATCTCCCAAAATGACTACCCAGCCGAAATTTCGTATCACAACACTTATAAGATGTGGACACAAAATTAACATTGTGACAAGCCCACGCAGCTTTCCCTGTGTACGGGCCATAAACATGGCTACAGGATAGGCTAGTAGTAATGTGCAGACAACGGTATATAAGCTTAGAGAGATTGTTCGTCCCAGTATCTCTAGATAATATGTATCCTGAAAAAACATGAGATAATAGGACCAGCTAAACTGCCCCTCTGCTCCTTCCAAACTTAAAAGAAGAATAAAAAGCATAGGTATAAGAAAGACGCCAAGTAAAATAATCATAGCTGGTAGAAGTAATAACAGATAGGCAAGTCGTTTTGACATCTTTACTCCCACCTCTCCGCCATTACAAAAACATCTTCCTTGTCCCATTGACAAATGATCGTTGCTTCCTGCTTCATTTCTGTAAGCACACTCGATTCTTGCACGCGTGCATCAAGCTGGATTCCTCCAATCTGCACCCTACATTCCGTATAGGCACCAAGGAATGAGGAAAATGTCAGTTGTCCGTATACCTTATTATCCACGGGAGATTTATCGCTTGATCGATCATTCAACGAGGATAGTTTGATTTTCTCAGGACGGACATAGGCTATCACTCGCTGATCTACCTGTAGATTTTTGTTAGTCGCAACAGCTTGTATCTCCCAATCTCCATGGGTTTTAATCGTCATGATCTGACCGCTTATAGCGGTAATGCGACCAAGAATTCGATTTGACTTTCCAATAAACGTATGAACAAATTCTGTTGCTGGATGATTATATATTTCGTGAGGCTGACCGATTTGCTCGACACGTCCATAATTCATGACTACTATTCGATCGGATAGGGATAATGCTTCTTCCTGATCATGCGTAACAAAAATGGTCGTAACTCCAATTTCCTGATGTAGCCGCTTCAATTCATCACGTAATTCTTCACGTAATTTCGCATCCAGGTTGCTTAATGGCTCGTCAAGAAGTAACAGTGACGGCTCTACAACTAATGCTCTGGCAATGGCAATACGCTGACGCTGTCCGCCTGAAAGCTGCTTAGGGTATCGATCTGCTACATGTGGTAGTTTCACCAGCTCTAGGACCTTTTGGATTCGCTCCTTCTGCTCTGCTTTAGATATTTTGCGTAATTTTAATCCATAGCCAATGTTCTCCCCTACCGTCATATGCGGGAATAAGGAATAGGTTTGAAATACCATGCCCAATTCTCTCTTATAGGGAGGAACTCCATTCATCCTCTTTCCTTTAATGAGCAAATCCCCCTGATCTGGATCTAAAAAACCAGCTATCATATTTAACGTTGTTGTTTTGCCACAACCAGAAGGACCGAGCAAGGAAATGAACTCGCCTTGCTCAATTTGAAGCTGGAAATTGTCAACAATAATCTGATTTTGGAATTTTTTCTGAATGTTTATAAATTCTACGTCCGGCACTCTTGTCAATGTGGACACCTACTTTCCTACTTTTGGAGCAATTTCCTTGTTGAAGCGATTTATCCACTCTCCCGTCTTGCTTCCTAAAACGGCATAATCAAAGTTCACAACTTTGGTCCGATCAAAATCAAGCTGTTTCGCTACATCCTCCGGCAAGTCCACTTTTGTAGCAGGATTGTAATATAATTTTGCAGCATACATGCTCTGAACCTCATCTGTTAGCAAGAAATTCATAAATTCCTTAGCTGCCTCAGGATGCTTTGCCCCTTTAACCATAACCGCTACATTTGGCACTATATTAGCACCTTCTTTGGGAAAGACGAATTCAAGTGGTAATCCTGCTTTTTTCTGTGTAATGCTCCGCGCCATTGTCCAAGCTGTGTAGGAAGAGGTCTTACTTTGCAAATTCTGTTGGAGCTGTGCAGCAGACTTTGCAAATGTAGGCATATATCCCGCAATCATCTCTAGCTTTTTGAAGCCCTCCTCCATTTCTTTTTCCGAACCGCCATTGGCATACGCAAGCATGATTAACGCACTGCGCCCGAAGTTGCTAGTAATATCGGTTAAAATCAAATTTCCTTTCATTTCAGGACGAGCAAGATCATTCCAGGATTCTGGCACAGGTAAACCTTTTTCCTTAATTAGGTCACTATTATAGGAGATACCCATGGGTGTAAAATTAACCGTAACTCCTGAATTTTCTAACACCTTTAAGTCATCAGCTACGTTAGCCGCATTGGGAATATCTGTTGCTGTAATCGGTTGCCATAATCCTTCTGTACGGCCTTTTTCTTGCTCCCCGCCCTCTATAATGGCGACGTCTATTTGCGGAGAGTTTTTCTGTGCCTTTATTTTGGCTACAATTTCAGTAGAAACACCTGATACATAGGAGAGCTTTACATTCGGATATTTTTGATTAAATTTTTTAAAAATCTCGTCTTTCATCAATTTTTCTACGGTAGCACCATTTCCAGCAATAACAAGCTTGTCCTCGAATTGAGATTTTGCATCATTGCTTCCCGTTCGTTGTGCTGAGCTTCCACAGCCTGCCACCAATACGGCCGAAAGAGTAATAACCGATAAAACTGACCACGCTTTTTTCTTCATCATAAGCCCTCCATACTCTCTTTCATTGTTCTCATATAAGGAACATAGTTATCTATAAGGGAACGATATGTGAAGTTTAGCATGAATATTTTCAAAAATCAATTATTTGTGAAAATTATGTACCCATGATACAATACCGTTACATCAGGACTTTTCCCCATTTTTTGGAATACAAGTCGAACGTGCCTGACTTTTCATAGGAAAGGAATAATCGGATGGACAACTTCTTATCTTCCGTTAAAAAAAGCTGTCATCTTATGCAACTCTTTTTAGATTCTCCTAAAGAATTGGGTGTAACAGAAATAAGTAAAAAACTGGCAATGTCCAAAAGCGCCGCACATAAACTACTAACCACACTTGAGAGCGAGGGCTTTATACGCCAAAACAAAAAAAACAAGCAATATGCGCTTGGTTATGCCTTACTTGAATTAGGTTCAAAGGTATTACGTGATCATGATACCGTAGAATATGCAAAACCCCGTCTCGTAGAACTGGCAGACCAGACCAAAGAATTGGTATGTCTTTGTATTATGGATGGTAAAGATGCCATTTACGTGGACAAAATCGACTCCGAATATCCTATACGCTTTACCGTTGATGCCTATCGGCGCTTTCCTTTGTATGCGACAAGTAGTGCTCGGTGTTTACTCGCCTATCAATCTGAGACTTTCATCAGTGAAGTTCTTGCATCTGGGCTAAAAGCATACACACCCCAATCCCTTACTTCTACTGAGGAAATGAAACAGCGTCTGACAACCATTAAAAGAAACGGCTATGAGGTTAGTTCTAATTTGCGCAATGTTAGTGTAACGGCTATTGCGGCCCCTATTTTTGATGCAACCGGACAAGCCATCGCTTCCATCAGTCTAATCGGACCATCTGAACGCATGCTTCCTCATATGGAGGATTTTCGGCAAAAAGTGTTACGAACCGTTTCCCAATTATCACTTGGTTTAGGATATCATCACTAGCATAAAAAAACCCCCTTTGAGCAGAAAAGCTAAAGGGGTTTTAGTAAATGCTTTAAAGCATTAATTGTGTATCACTCGTCGACAGATTATGAAGGATTACATCTTTTCAATTACACCTTTTACTAAGGAAAGAAACTCTGCTTTTACCTTCTCAGTCGTCTCCATTACCTCATCGTGGGATAACGGTTGATCAAGAATTCCTGCCGCCATATTGCTGATGCAAGAAATTCCGAGTACCTCTATGTTCATATGGCGAGCCACGATTACCTCTGGTACTGTAGACATCCCAACAGCATCCCCGCCCAGAATACGCAACATGCGAATCTCAGCAGGAGTTTCATAGGATGGGCCTAATAGTCCTGCATACACGCCTTCTTGTAATTGGATGCCCAATGTAGCTGCAATCTCTTTAGAAAGCTCACGTAAACGTTTGGAATAAGCTTCAGACATATCAGGGAAGCGAGCGCCTAAAGACTCATCATTTCCACCGATTAACGGATTGCGGTACGTCAGATTGAGATGATCAGAAATTAACATCAGATCACCCGGTTTATAGGATTCATTGACGCCACCTGCTGCATTCGTAACAATGATGGTTTCTACACCAATCGCTTTCATAACACGAATCGGGAACACAACAGCTTCCAATTCATGCCCTTCATAGTAGTGAAAGCGCCCTTGCATCGCTACTACCTGCTTGCCTTTCAATTTTCCAATAACAAGCTGCCCTTTATGTCCGACTACTGTTGATTTTGTAAAATGGGGAATCTCGTTGTATGGAATAACAGTAGCATCTTCAATTTCATCTGCCAAAACACCTAGACCTGAGCCTAAAACTAAGCCGATGGTTGGCTTTTCAGTAAGCTTTTCCTCAATAAACGCCTTTGCTTCAAGAATTTTGGACATGTATGCTCTCCCCCTACAATTGAGCTAAGAAACTTTGACCGATTTTCGGCATTTTCACTTCGAAGTTTTCGGCAATGGTTGCCCCTAGGTCAGCAAATGTTTCACGCACACCTAGATTTTTGCCTGTCTCCAAGTTTTTGTAGTAAGCCAGTATAGGCACATATTCGCGAGTATGATCAGTGCCATGATGAGTTGGGTCATTTCCATGGTCAGCCGTAATGATAAGTAAATCATTTTCTTTTAAAGCTGCCAGTAGCTCAGGAACACGTGCATCAAACTCCATTAACGCTTTTCCGTACCCTTCCGGATCGCGGCGATGACCATATTTGGCATCGAAATCAACTAGATTTACAAAGCTGAGCCCTGTAAAGGATTCTTGCATGCTTTGAAGCAGTTTATCTACTCCATCCATGTTGTCCTTGGATCGAACCTCTTTACTTACGCCCTCTCCCGCATAAATATCAGAGATTTTGCCAATCGCAATGGAAGTTAGTCCTGCATCTACAAGGTTGTTCATAACCGTTTTGTCAAATGGCTTCACAGAGTAGTCATGACGATTTGAAGTACGTTCAAATGCCCCTGGCTTTCCTAAGAACGGACGAGCAATTACACGTGTAACCGCATATTCGTCACGCAGTGTAAGCTCACGGGCAATCTCACAGATCTTGTATAGCTCTTCTAACGGTACGATTTCTTCATGAGCAGCAACTTGGAATACGCTATCAGCAGACGTATACACAATTACTGCACCTGTTTTCATATGCTCTTCGCCTAATTCATCCAGAATTTCGGTTCCGGATGCTACCTTGTTACCTAATACTTTACGCCCGATGCGTTGCTCGAATTCCTCAATTAATTCTTGTGGAAATCCATCTGGATATGTATTAAACGGAGTAGATACATGCAACCCCATAATTTCCCAATGTCCAGTTGTTGTATCTTTTCCCATAGATATTTCTTTCATTTTGCCATAGTGTGCGCGAGGTGCAGCCACAGCTGGTACATTCTGCAGAGGAGCAATAGTACCCAGACCCAATTCTGCAAGATGCGGAAGTGCGAACCCTTCTACCTTTTGTGCAATATGACCAAGTGTATGAGAACCTTCGTCATTAAATTTCTTAGCGTCAGGCAATTCACCAATTCCAACACTATCCAACACAATTAAAAATACACGTGAAAAACGATTCATTTGTGTGTTCCTCCTTATGCGCTTGAAGTCTGCCTTGTAAAGTGTACGTCCATCTCTTTAGGCACGAGGATGTGTTTTTGCATAGACATCTTTGATGCGCGTACGCGTTACATGCGTATAAATTTGAGTGGTAGAAATATCGGCATGTCCCAACATTTCTTGTACAGATCGCAAGTCTGCACCATTTTCTAAAAGATGTGTTGCAAAGGAGTGTCGCAAGGTATGCGGTGTAATCTCCTTTTGGATTCCCTCTTGTAAGGCATATTTTTTAATTATTTTCCAAAACCCCTGGCGCGTAATCTGTGTGCCTAAATGATTTAAAAACAGCGCCTGGTCTGAACTTGCCTTAACAAGCTGCGGACGCCCCCGTTCCAAATAGGTTCGGATCACTTGAATGGCAATGCTACCAAGCGGAATCATGCGCTCCTTGGAACCTTTCCCCATGCATTTGACAAAGCCCATGTCCAAATTAATATCCCCCAGTTGTAAGGATACTAACTCAGAAACGCGTATTCCGGTCGCATATAGTAATTCTAGCATGGCTTTATCACGATATGCTATAGGTACGTTTCCTTTTGGACCATCCAATAAGCGCTCCACCTCTTCCACTGACAACACCTTAGGCAACCTTTTCTCGATTTTGGGTGTTTCCAGATGAATAGATGGATCAGTAGTCATATGACGGTCTCGAACCAAGAACTGATAAAAAGCACGTATGGAAGCCATATTCCTAGATAATGTAGCCGTAGCCCGTCCTTTCTCTTGAAGCATAAATAGATAGCCAACGATATGAGTGCGCGTAGTATCTTCTATCTTGCTAATTCCCTGGTCATTCAAATAAGCAGCGTACATTACCAAGTCATGTTGATAAGATTCCAGCGTATTTGCTGCAAGTCCTTTTTCTACTGCGAGAAAGTGGGTAAACTGATCGATTAGCGTATCCATGAAGCCACTTCTCCTCCTGGATTAATTATACCAGAGCGGTACCTTATACATTTCAACAACGCGTTAAAAAATCCTGCTTTTTCATTCTCCTTCCAAGAAAAAAAGCTGAAGGCGCTCTAAATACCAGTCCAACTCAGATACGGGTTTATTGTCCAGCCATTTTACCACCTTAACAGCATTCCCGGAAGGTTCTCTATAGGGATTTGCCGGCAAAAGATGGTGTGACAAGTAGGATACTACTCCATAACTAAACAAGGAACAAGTGACAAAAAGCAAAAAGAAACGAATTAATTCCATAAAGCGGCGAAACGGAAAACTCATTGCAACAGCCCCTTGAGCTCGATTGTTGCTATTTTATGCCTTTTTGTCCCTGTTCATGACTTTCATGAACAAGAAAAAAACTTCTCCTTTACTATGGAGAAGTTTTTACTTGTAGTCTTCCAAATTAACTTTATCAAGACAACGATGGCAGATTCCATAAAAACTGAGTCGGTGATCTGTTACAGCAAATTTGTAGTCCGCTTTTACCTTCTCTTCTGTTCCCACTAACAAATCTTCGAATATCTCATCCACCGTACCACAATGTAAGCATATTAAGTGATGATGGTGATGTTTAGCATTATCATCTCGGAGGTCATAACGCGCTACTCCATCGCCAAAGTTCATTTTATGGATAATCCGCAGCTCACTCAACAGCTCCAAGGTCCGATATACCGTAGCTAAGCCAATCTCAGGAGCTTTGTCTTTTACCTTTAAGTAGACATCCTCAGCGCTGAGATGATCAGCTTCATTCTCCAGTAAGACACGAACTGTAGCTTCGCGTTGCGGAGTCAATTTATAGTGGTGCGAATGTAATTGTTGCTTTATCTTTTCTATTTTTTCTTCCATGTATGCCCCTCCCCGTTCGCATCAAACCTGTACTTATTATAGAGGAGAGAAATCTATTTAGTCAAATACATAAGTTCTTATCTTATAATTATTATTAATTAATAGCATACTGCATTAATAATGGCGACAAAAAAGTCTCCAATAAAGCAGCAGCTATCATGATTATAAACATGCTGCCCACTAGAATCGAATAATTAGTGAAATGCGGCATAATGCTATCTCGTCGTGTAACTAATCTAGTACGTACCAAGCGAAGAGAAAATGAAATACCTGCAACGCCGGCAATGAGCATAGCGGGAACAACTAACATATTCTGCGGAAGAACACCGAGCAGAGCAAACGTCACTCCCTTCCAATGCAGTTCTCCTACGAGAAATCCAACGGTAAAACCAACAATGATACCCTTCAGAAATAATAGAAGCAAAATCATAGGCAATCCAATAATGGACATTCCTAGTACCCACAGTATCAAAATTGTTTTTAAGTGATATCCAAATGCTTGTTGAAAATGTAGGGAGGAATCCGTTATGCCGCTTTTGTCAAAATTAGAGAAAAAATAATTGAGAAAGCCAAGCAATTCATGCCGCTGTGACAAATCAAGCGAATTAACAAGCACAGCGCCAAAGATAATGCCCATTGTAAACAGGACGATAGTAAACAGGAAAAGGGATTGGTTTTCTTTTAAATAAAGTTGGATGCCATGTCCAAAGCGGTTACGCAAGACGGCCCCCTCCTTGGCTGTCAGGATACTTACAATCTATGCGCCGCTTGTCTATTCTATGACTAATGAATAGGTGCTACTCCCCTTTTTCTTCCATTACCTTTCCATAGATCCCAGCCCGACCTGCTTGAATCAATAGCTCGCCGCGCCTTGCCTTTGCAATCGTACCCGTTATTTTTTCACCTAATACCTGACACAAAATCTCCTCATCCACCCGGTGAAGGACATCCATTTCGGTTCCAATTTGTTCATAGATTTTTTGACGCATTTTAGGACCTATCCCCGGTAAAAATTCTAAAGGAATCTGCTCCACATACGGTGGACGATGTGCAGGATGCACCCCGCTTGGAACATCAGCTAACTGATCTATCCGTTGGCTAACACCTCTTACCATCCGTTTATACCCACACGCAGGGCACCGTCCCAGCTCATTCTCTTGTTCCATGGACCCGCATCCCTGGCACGCTGTTTGGTGATACTTACCTAACTGTGGAGATAGTCCATAATTAGACTTAACCCTTCTGCCCTGCTCACGCCGCATCGCCATCGCCCACTCCTGAAAGCTTGGTTGCTTTAGCAAGATCGCTTGATATTCCCTGCCAATCTTTTGTAAGGAATGAGCATCCGAATTTGTCACAAACGTTTTCTCATGCAACTCCTGCAAACGATCTGCCATATCGGTATTTGCACTTAAACCTAGCTCAACCGCATAGACCAAGCCCGGATCAGCAACCTCGCTAAGATGATCCGTACAGCTCCCATAAAGCCCTTTATGAGGTGTAAAGATGTGTGCTGGTATCATAAGCCCCTCGTGCCGGTCAATAAAATGCTGGAGCTCAAGAAGGCTTGTATATACGCGTTGTGAGCTCAGGTGTACATTCTTGCAACGAACAGCTAACCATTCCGTGAAGAGACGCATCCTGCGCAAATCAGGCATATAACATAAAAAATGAGCTTCTCCCCTATTAGGTTCTTTAATTTCCACCTCACAGCCGAGCAGTAGGAGTGTTCGTTTATAATAGATGCCTCCATCTGGATGAGCTATAGCCATTTTTCGATCAATCAATTCCTGCAATTCAGCTTGCACTTCGGGAGCATGCGCGTCTATAACACCAATGATCTCCATTCCCTTACGCTCAGAGGCTTCCTCCAAAATACTTTGAAGCGTCATTTTTCTAGAAGCCGTAATTTTCACAGCCTTACCTGACATCGTTCCGCCAATGTGTATATGTAAATCCGCAAATAAAGAGGACAGCATGATTACAGACGCTGATTCAAACGCTCATTTTCCATTACAAACAAAGCAAGAACGGTTTTAGCGTCTCGAATCTCTCCCGCTTCATGAAGTTTTCTAGCTTCTTCAAGTGTCACGTACATCACTTCAACAAATTCATCTTCGTCAGGTTTGCATTCTCCCTCGACCAATCCCGTAGCCATGTACAGATGTAAAAGCTCATCTGCAAACCCCGGTGAGGTATAAAACGAGCTGATATGTTTATACTCCTTGGCTTTAAAGCCAGTCTCTTCTTCTAATTCACGCATGGCGCATTCTAAAGGATCTTCTCCTCTTTCAAGCTTGCCGGCAGGAATTTCTACTATAGATCGCTCTAATGGTTTACGAAATTGACGGACAACGATCAATTTGCCATCCTCTGTAATCGGCATAACCGCTACAGCACCTTGATGCTTAACAATCTCCCGTTTCGCTGTATGACCATTCGGTAGTTCTACATCGTCAACCTGAACCGAAATAATTTTGCCATCGTAGATTTTTTTCGTAGCAATCGTTTTTTCATATAACGAATCGTGCTGAGCTTGTTTCATGGATGTTTCCTCCTAAAGAACAATGTTTTTTGCTTTTTTTGCATACCATGCTTTTCATAAAAATACCTGTTTACCTTTGAAACAGTTTACCCTTTGGTTCTATTTTCGAATCCCCCTCCATATCTTAGCATCAAGAATAGCTTGTACAACCCCTTCTCAGAAAATCTCTCCTCTAAATTCAATGACCACTCAATCACCTTAACTTTTTTACATGAAACCGACAGTTCTAAACACACTCTCAATCAGTTGTACATCACTCTTCTAAATACAAAGGAGGAACATTAGGATGAAATTATATACAGATCTGAAACAGCTCCGCTTGGTTGGGAAAGTAAATGAAATTCAGGCCGCTCTTCGTGGCTTATCTGAGCAGCCCATCACATTACATGCCTATTTGCAGCAAATAAATCAACCCAAGATCTAAACGATACTCAGTTGATTTCTACTAGTCGCTTAATCCAACAGGCAGTATTGGCCATTATATCAGCGGTTATAAAGGGAGTCGGGTCTTCCTTCCAATTCCGTCCCATCGAGGAAAGCTTCTCTAGGTGATGTCTTTTATACAGACTATCAATCTCCAATAGTGTCCCTGCTTTTTGTCTGAGGATAATATGTTTTTTGGCCAAAGATGACTGTTCTATCTGGCTTTCGATATACAGATCGCGTGCATCTTTAAACATAGGTATCGGTAGTAGTACAGGACGAAGCACAAATTTCTTTAACAGGGTGGTTGTATGATGACTGATGCCATAGTGGCGTTCTCTTTTATCCGCAAAGCTAATTCTTGGTAAAAAAAACGGTACTCCTCCCAGAATATTCACATGATGCAAAACATCCGCTAATTGTAAGCCTGTGAAGCCATAGGGCGTACCTGTACCTACTCCGCCGGGTCCAGGCGCACAAATAATCCAATCGGCTTGATACACATGCTTTGCAGCTAGTAGGCCCGTTACGGAATTAACGCATTCTCCATCTCCTCCAAAAGCCTGCCCGACAGTAACAGTGGCCTGTAAATAGTCGTTGCTTACAAGCCAGTGTACATGCTGTGATAATGAGAGTGGCAGTGCAGTATGGTCCGTCATCATATAAACAATTCGGGCTTCTGGCATCCGTTCTTTTAATCGAACGCACAATGCCGGCAACATACTATGTAACTCTGCTACCAGTACAAAGCTTCCTTCTAAAGATAATTCCTCCTGAGCAAATAGCCCATGATAGGGACTCTCCTGTTCTTCTAGTGTATCCACGGTCATTTGCCAAGGAGTGTAGCGCATTTTCATAATATGCCCGTAATTTGACGGGTAATATTGTCTATTACAAAAAGGTTCCAGGGCCATTATAAAGTCTGTCCCACCTGTTCCTAACTCCAAATGAGTCGCTGTAACATTAAGCAACACCGATTGCCCCACCCTTACATCTTCTTTTTGACCATAATAAATAGCACGTTGTTTTTTACCATCTGCTCGCTGAACGAGTATTTCTGTAACTCCTGTTCGTTCTCCTATACAAGTAAGAATATGACCTGCCATTATTTGTTGCATTCTTTTCATCCCCATCCATTTTATTTCTTAAAAAAGATGGAACTTTATACAATCCATACTTATGCCCCTCCTCTTCCAAACTTTCTGGGACATATAAAAAAGAGCTTGGCGCCATGACCAAGCTCTTTTTTTGTTCGCTTATTCTACACATTCAGCGATAACCGCTAGTACCAATTCAGAAGCCTTGTATAGCTCCTCTAAAGGCATGCGTTCATTTTTTGTATGTATCTCTTCATACCCGATACCAAAGTTGACAGAAGGGATGCCATGTCCGTTAAACACGTTACCGTCGCTTCCCCCGCCACTGCTGGTTAGCTTCGGTTCTCGATCTACACGTTTAACTGCGGCAATCGCTTTTTGTAACACCGGCGTACTCTCATCAAATTTATAGCCGGAATACATAAACTTAACATCATTTTCACAAGTCGCCCCTAGCTCAGAAGCCACTTCTTCAAAGGCAGACGTCATTTTTTTCACTTGTGCTTCTAATTTTTCATTTACCATACTACGTGCCTCTGACCAAATCTCCACGTAATCTGTCACGATATTGTAAGCTCGACCACCTTCAAAACGGCCAATGTTTGCAGTAGTATCTTCATCAATACGTCCAAGCGGCATACGTGAAATAGCCTTGCTAGCTACAGTGATAGCACTTATGCCATCCTCTGGATTCACACCAGCATGAGCAGCTTTTCCGTGGATTTTGGTAACAATGCGGTATTGGCCAGCTCCAGCTTTGACAATTTCGCCCACTTTCCCTGTTGAATCCAAAATAAAGCCCATTTCTGCCTTTAATTTGCTCGCATCCATGTGACGTGATCCAACTAGACCAGATTCCTCACCAACAGTTAATACGACCTGGATTGATGGGTGGGGCAGATTTTTCTCTTTTAATGTACGAATCGCTTCAAAAATCGCCGCGATACCTGCTTTATCGTCGGCACCCAGAATCGTAGTACCATCTGTTACAACATACCCATCTTTAATGGAAGGCTTTACACCTTTGCCTGGGACGACGGTATCCATGTGGCAGCTAAACAAAATGGCAGGACCCTTAGCAGTGCCTTCTAGGTTAGCAAACAGATTGTTCGCACTATGTTCTGTTTTGGAAGCAACATCATCTTCCTCTACAGAAAAGCCTAAGCTTGCCAATTTATCCTTTAATACCTCAGCAATCGCTGCTTCTTCTTTTGTTTCACTGTCAATTTGTACAAGCTCCAAAAACTCTGCAAGAATTCGTTCTTGATTAATCACATTGACTTCCTCCGTTCCCAATTCTCTATGTAACACTTTTTAGTATACCGTAAAAAAGTTAGTCTGTACTATTCAGTACGAACTTTTTTCTTTCCCATTTCCCGTAGCTACAATGGAATATTGCCATGTTTTTTTGCAGGGCGCTCCTCACGTTTCGTCTTTAGCATGTCCAGAGAATGAATAAGGTATTTTCTCGTTTCTCTTGGATCAATAATGTCATCTACCATGCCATGCTCTGCTGCTACATAAGGATTGGCAAATCTTTCCCGGTATTCAGTAATTTTGCGTTGTCTAGTAGCCAAAGCATCTTCACTTTTCTCAATTTCTTTTGCAAAAATGACACTGGCTGCACCCTCTGGCCCCATCACCGCTATCTCTGCATTAGGCCAAGCATATACAACATCAGCACCAATTGCTTTGGAATTTAACGCCACGTAAGCGCCGCCATATGCTTTGCGAGTAATGACGCTGATTTTTGGTACAGTTGCTTCTGAGTATGCGTACAGAATTTTAGCTCCATGTCGGATAATTCCCCCGTGCTCCTGATTTACTCCAGGAAAAAAGCCGGTCACGTCCACAAAGGTAACTAACGGAATATTAAAACAATCGCAAGTGCGGATAAAACGTGCCAATTTATCAGAAGAATCAATATCAAGTCCCCCCGCCATCACTTTAGGCTGATTGGCAATAAAGCCTACGGGTTGACCTTTTAAACGCCCAAATCCAACCACGACATTCCGTGCAAATTGTGATTGAATTTCCATGAAGTCTCCATCATCTACAATTAGTTTCAGCACCTTTTTCACGTCATATACCTTCGTCCCAGCGACAGGAACAATATCTAGCATCTCCTCAAGCCAATCTCCCTCCTCCCCATCAAACAAAAGAACGGGAGGTTCTTCGCGATGATTTTGAGGCAGAAACCGTAGGAGACGGCGAACTTCTTCCAGCACTTCCGCCTCCGACTCCGACGTAAAATGAGCGACTCCACTTATGCTGGAATGAACCTTTGCTCCTCCAAGATCTTCACTAGAAATTCTTTCTCCTGTAACCGTTTCAATGACCTTAGGTCCCGTAATAAACATCTGCGAGCTTTTTTCTACCATAAAAACAAAATCAGTAATAGCAGGCGAATAAACGGCTCCTCCAGCACATGGTCCAAGAATGACCGAAATTTGCGGAATGACGCCTGAATAGATAGAATTCCGATAAAAAATATGCCCATAACCATCTAGTGAAACTACCCCTTCTTGGATCCTTGCTCCTCCAGAATCATTTAATCCCACAACGGGGGCACCATTTTTCGCCGCCAAATCCATAATATTAGCAATTTTCTTAGCATGCATTTCACCTAACGCCCCGCCAAAGACAGTAAAGTCTTGGGCAAACACGTAAACCGTCCGTCCATGAACTTTTCCGTATCCTGTCACAACGCCTTCTCCAGGGGCTTCCAGCTTATCTAGCCCAAACAGATTGCTACGATGCTTTACGAACGGCTGAAGCTCTACGAAGGTTCCTGAATCCACTAACAGATCAATTCTTTCACGAGCTGTGAGCTTTCCACGTTTATGCTGGGCTTCGATTCGTTCATCTCCACCGCCCAATTCTATTTTATTCTTCCGCTCGTACAGCTCGTCAATCTTAGCGTACATCTCATCATTCATCTGCCAGCTCCTCCTTCTGCTGTTCATACTGACATAGCTCGAATAAGACGCCGTTCGCTGCTTTGGGATGCAAAAAGGCTATCTGCGCTCCATGCGCCCCTAGCTTAGCCTGTTCATGAACAAGCTGCACTCCATTCTGTTTAAATTGCCGCAATCGTCCCTCGATATCATCAACATCCAACGCAATATGATGAATACCCTCGCCTCGTTTTGTAATAAAGCTAGCGATTGGGCTTTCTGGGGAGAGAGGCTCCAATAGTTCCAGATTCGTTTCTCCAATCTGCAAAAAAGCAACCTCGACCTGCTCTGATTCCACCCTCTCCCTACCCTTAAGCTGTAGGCCTAATTGTTCCGTGTAAAAGGGAAGCACCGCTTCAATTGACTGGACAGCAATGCCAATATGAGCAATTCGTTTGGGAGTTTCGACCCAGCTATCTCTTTTGGGTCTCGCCTTGCTTCGAACAAAGTCTACAGCCGCCTGTGTGGGAGTACCCGGTGTAAAAATTTCAGCAATCCCCTGTTCTTTTAGGAAAGGAATATCTTCTTGCGGAATCACTCCGCCGCCAAAAACCATAATATCCTCTGCCTGTTGCTCTCGTAACAAACGAATGACTTCGGGAAATAATTCATTATGCGCCCCAGATAAGCAGGACAATCCAATAAAATCAACGTCCTCTTGAATCGCCGCGTGTACAATTTGTGCAGGGGTTTGACGCAAGCCGGTATAGACGACCTCCATCCCTGCATCACGCAAGGACTGGGCGATAACGAGTGCACCACGATCATGGCCATCCAAACCTGGCTTTGCTACTAATACACGAATTTTTTGTTTCATAGCTGTCTTTCCTCCTTCGACCCGATTAAACCGCCCGGTACTCCCCAAAAACCTGACGTAAAACCCCACAGATTTCTCCAATCGTGGCATAAGCACGTACACATTCGAGAATAAACGGCATTACATTTTCTGTGCCCTCTGCTGCTGTCTTTAGTTGACCGAGCGTTTGATCAACTAAAACCGCATCTCGGCGATTACGCAGGTCTGCCAGTCTTTCCGTCTGTTTTTTACCAATCGATGGATCTACTCGTAAAAGCTCAGGCTGTGTCTCATTCTCAAGCGTGAACCGATTTACCCCTACCACTACTTCTTCTCCAGACTCAATATTACGTTGTGTTTCATAGGCTTGCTTGTGTATCTCACGTTGCATATATCCTGCTTCGACTGCTGCAACTGCACCACCCATTTTCTCAATTTTGTCCATATAAGCCAGAACGCCTTTTTCAATCTCGTCAGTTAAGGCTTCCACATAATACGAGCCGCCCAATGGATCGACCGTATCTGTAACCCCGCTTTCATGGGCAATAATCTGCTGAGTTCGTAGGGCAATGCGTGCAGAGTCCTCTGTCGGCAGAGCAAGAGCTTCATCTCGGGAATTGGTATGCAAGCTCTGTGTTCCGCCTAATACAGCCGCCAACGCCTGCAAAGTAACTCGCACAATATTATTATCTGGCTGCTGTGCCGTTAAGGTAGAGCCGCCTGTTTGCGTATGAACACGGAACTGCCAAGATTTTGGCTGCTTTGCCCCATAGACGTTTCTCATTAAATTTGACCAGATTCTTCTTGCAGCTCTAAATTTTGCGACTTCTTCAAAGAAATGATTATGTGCATTAAAAAAGAAAGATAACTGCGGAGCAAAAAGATCTATATCAAGACCTGCTTGCAGTGCTGCTTCTACATATGCTCTGCCATCTGCAAGGGTAAAGGCTACCTCTTGTACTGCACTAGAACCAGCTTCTCTAATATGGTACCCACTAATGCTGATCGTGTTCCATTTAGGCACATGTTGCGCACAGTAGGCAAAAATATCTGTAATCAGGCGCATCGAGGGCTGCGGTGGAAAAATGTAGGTACCCCTAGCAATATATTCCTTTAAAATGTCATTTTGAATTGTGCCGCTTAGGGCGTGTGACGGTGTACCTTGTTTCTCTGCCACAACGATGTACATGGCCAATAATACGGAAGCCGGTGCATTAATGGTCATCGAGGTACTTACTTTATCAAGCGGAATCCCCTGTAATAAGGTCTCCATGTCTTCCAAGGAATCAATTGCGACCCCAACCTTCCCCACTTCTCCCACCGACATGGAATCATCGGAGTCATATCCAATTTGTGTAGGTAGGTCAAAAGCAACGCTTAGCCCAGTCTGTCCCTGTTCTAACAGGTAACGAAACCGTTTATTCGTCTCTTCTGCTGAGCCAAAGCCCGCATACTGACGCATCGTCCAAAAGCGCCCTCTATACATCGTAGGTTGAACGCCGCGAGTATATGGATATTCTCCGGGAAGACCGATTTGATCCATATATGATTGATCCACTTCTTTAGGCAGATAAAGCCGCTCGACTTCCAAATCGGAAGAGGTGGAAAACCTTTTCTTGCGTTCCGGTTTTTTCTCGAGCCGTTGATTCAACCGTTGTTGCCAGTCCTGATAGATTTGGGTAAAATTATGATCAGACACGTGTTCTCCCCCAATGCCAGCATAATGGAAAAATTAAGAATTCTCCTCTATTTTATTCTAGCATAGCCTCGCTGTTTTTCAATCAACGGCAGCAGCATTTGTACATTTTAAGCAAGCAGATTCATTTATTAGAAATGATGGCTTTACCTTCCTCTGGTTACAGTAAAGCCTTTTGCAACATTATTGATCATAAGAAAAGGAGCTGTCCCATATTGAAACATCAATCTACCATCGCCAAGATTCTGGTCGTTATTCTTGTACTGGCTCTCATTGTTCCGATGATTTTTCAATACGTATAGGAATCGCTCTCCTATAAAGGATTAAAAAATACCCCCAGTCAAAAGATGGACTTGCATGTAATCCATCTTTTCTGGGGGTATTTGGCTTTAGGCTACGTTCTTATTTAAAAATAATGACGCTGGAAGAAGCGTTATCCCATGCCAGGTTGAAGCGCAGGTTATCAGTGATTGTACGAATTGGTAACATTGGTACATTGTTTTTCAATTGTACAGCGGTTGGCAGAGTATAGTTCTTACCATTGATGTTGACAACCTTTGAACCTACTTTGAAGCTCATTGTTGTTTTTCCATATTTTACAGTAGCAGCCGCTTTTGTGTATGTCGTGCTTACTTTCAATCCATCACGTACAAAAGTAGCCGGTACCATGGTGTTACCATTCACTGTGTAAGGAGCTACAGCCAATGGAAAGGTTTTTCCTTGTGTTTTATAGGATGCTGCACCTACTTTAAAGCTGATTCCGTTTTGCGCACCGACCGTTACTTGACGAATGAACAACGGATTTTTTTCTGCAGATGTATAAACGCCTACATTGTAAATATTAGATGCTCCAGGTGTTTGGATTTTAGCATTTTCATTTACAGCTACGCTTACTGGTTGACCTGCAGGCAGGTTAACTGATGGATAGATAACCAAGTTTTGTCCGCGAGTACCAACATAGCTTGGGTATGTGCCATTAACGGTCACTGCAGTTGTTGGAATAGTCGTAGGGACACGGAAGGTTGTTGGCATAACCACTTCAATGTAATCGGCAGTGCTAAGACCAACGCCTAGCGCCTTAATCCCTACCGTCATACCAGTAATTGCATTTGGATTAGGCTTGCTAAGTGCTACAGTCGCTGTGCTGTTGTTAGCAGGAATCACAGGTACTGTAGGATTCGTTGGGTTTGTCGGATACGTAGGATTTGTAGGATTCGTTGGTGCTACTCCTCCTGCCGCTACAGTAAATGATTTAGAACGATAAGTTGTATCTCTATATTTTACAGCCAGATCGTAGTTGCCTGTTGAAGTAGGCATTTTAAGGAACGCGTCGTTTTTAAATTCGATACGAACACGATCTGAACTAGAGAAGTTATAAGGTGTTGACAAGGTTACGGTACGACCCGAAACACCGGTAGATCTCACAGGAGTTCCATTGATTGATACAGATGAGCTAAAAATATAGCCTGGAACCATATCTTGGGTAGGAAATTCTACATAAATATCATTGCCGCCTCTAAGTTCATCCCTTAATCTTACATCCATGGCCACAGTGCTGCGAGCTCCTGCTCTGTTATCAGATAAAGTGACACTGTAGTCACTATCTACAGAGGCGGAACCTTTTTTCATTTCAAATTCTTTTGAAACGTAGGTCGTGTTTCTATAATCTACTTCTATTTTAAAAGAGCTACTGGAAGAAGGTGTTCTGATCCCGGCATCTTTGTTAAATTTAATCGTCAGCCTCTTATCGCCGTCTGCTTTCGAGCTAGGCTTAATTTTAACTGTTCTTCCGGATACCTCAACATCCCTTGGTGAGTATCCATTTAACTCAACGTCACTTGTGCTGATTTTATTAGGTACCATGCTAGAGTAAGGGAATGTCACTTCTACATACTTTGTGTCGTCTAGCTTGTCATTTAGATCAATTCGGGATAATTCAAGAGATGTTTTTTCATCTTGATATTGGCTACCAAAGTCGGCGGAAAAGGCGCTTTTCTCTGTTTTGCTTTTGGAAGAAGAGCTTTTCTTGCCTTTACCGATCTTAATGCTTCTTTCTACTTCATCGTCTCCATCGTCAACAGAAATGTCATATTCCCCACTGTCTTCTGGATTAATGACGTCCTCAATTTCGATTTCAACCCGATCACCGTCATCAATTTTAGAAGGAATACTGATCGTTAATTTTGATCCGCTTTTTTTTAAATCTTTAATTGATTCTCCATCGATTTCAATGGAACCCTTTTTAACATTTTTCAGGTCAAAATCACTATCAAATTCGACTATGATTTTATCACCTTTTTTTAGATTGTCCGTTACTTTAAATGTAAGAGTATACGTGGTTTTCTCATCTGTGTCAGTATCATCAGCATCAATCGATAAGTTCTTAGCTGCGTATGTACTCTGCGGAACAGAGACCAAAGGTGTAATTGCTAGAGTCGATGCTAGCAGTAGGAATGCGCCTCTCTTTAGTTGTTTGTTCATAATTCTCCTCCTGTTCACTCTCGATTTTTTGCCTTTGGATAAATTCAACTCTCCCTTTCAGTGTACCATTAACAGTATGTTAATAAGACAAAGTTGTTGATAACATTAAGGCAATTTTAAAATAGTATCCATTATTTAATACGAACAAATCGTGAAAAAGTTACATAAAAAAACCAAAAAAATGAGGAAGATTACCTATCCTCCTCATTTTTTCCATTTAATTTTGTGTTAGTAAACCTTCGTTTCTGGGCCAATGGCTTCCAATTTCGCCTTTACACTTTGCAGGAATCGGCCACATACTAATCCATCCAGTACGCGATGATCAAGAGATAAACACAGATTAACCATGGAACGAACAGCAATCATATCGTTTATAACCACAGGACGCTTCACGATGGATTCCACGCTCATAATCGCCGCCTGCGGTGCATTGATGATAGGCTGTGACAGCACAGAACCAAACGATCCAGTATTATTTACGGTAAAGGTTCCGCCGCTCATATCATCCATCGTTAGCTTACCTGCTCGGGCTCTGTATGCTAAATCTTCAATTGACTTGGCAATGCCGTACACTGACTTTTGATCAGCATCCTTAATAACTGGAACAAATAAAGCATCCTCGCTCGCTACAGCAATAGAAATATTTATGTTTTTGCGAACGATGATTTGATCGCCTGCCCAAGAGGAATTTAGCATCGGATATTCTTTCAATGCTTCTACCACTGCCTTGATAAAGAATGGTAGGAAGGTTAAAGAAACGCCTTCTTTTTTCTTGAATTCATTCTTTATACTATTGCGGAAATGAACAAGATTCGTTACATCCACTTCAACCATCATCCAGGCATGCGGTGATTCATGCTTACTTTGCACCATGCGTGACGCTATCGTTTTACGAACTGGCGTCACAGGGATGCTCTGGTCTCCTGCTGCTGCAGATACTTGACTTGGTGCTGAAGAAGTCATTGTACTGAGACTATTGGACTGCGATGTCGTAGGCATAGCTGGTGCCGGTGCACTAGTCGGCATTGCAGCTGGCTGTGGAGCAGTTGCCAATTTGTTCGCATCGGTTGCTTGCGGTAGGCCACCTTGATCAATCAACTTTTGTACATCCTTACGCGTAATACGTCCATCTAAGCCAGTGCCTGTCACAAGCGCTAGATCAATATTATGCTCCTGAGCAAGACGCATCACAGCAGGGGAATAGCGTTGTTTACTTCCCGATTGCCCATCCGTTTCATTTTTTACAGCTCCACCTGTCGAGGCAGAAGCTGTAGACGGAATTGATGTGGCAAGTTCCGGCAAGCTTACTTCTGCATTGTTTGTTGAATTGCTGACACTGTCCGTTCCTTCTTCTATATAAAGGATCAGAGTACCGACACTAACCGTCTCTCCTTCAGGAACTATGATCTCCTTGATGCGTCCCGATACAGTAGAGGGCACTTCGGCGGTTACCTTATCTGTATTTACTTCAGCTAACGGATCATACTTGTTGACCACATCGCCCACATTTACAAGCCACTTGGTGATGGTACCTTCTGTAACGCTCTCGCCCAATTGTGGCATGAGTACTTTCGTTGCCATGGTTCGTCCTCCTTTTGCCTAGAAGTGCGCTAATTCACGCATCGCTTCCAATACTTTTTCTGGACTTAACATAAAGAATTTTTCCATCGGTGGGCTGTATGGCATTGCCGGTACATCCGGTCCACACAGACGCTTAATTGGCGCATCTAAATCGAAAAGACAATGCTCAGCGATAATAGCGGCTACCTCGCCACCAACTCCGCCTTCTTTATTATCTTCGTGGATGATTAACACTTTTCCCGTCTTAGATGCCGCTTCCACGATCGCTTCCTTGTCGAGCGGATAAAGTGTCCGCAGATCTAGAACATGGGCAGAAATTCCTTCTTGAGCAAGCTTTTCCGCCGCCTGCAAGGCAAAATGCAGGGTGAGTCCATAAGAGATGACAGTAATATCCTCTCCTTCTCGCTTTACGTCTGCCTTGCCAATTGGTACTGTGTAATCTTCCTCCGGCACTTCGCCCTTAATTAAGCGATAGCAACGTTTATGTTCAAAAAACAGAACCGGATCTTCGTCACGGATAGCTGCTTTTAATAGACCTTTTGCATCATATGGGGTAGAAGGAACTACCACTTTTAACCCTGGAACGTTCGTAAACATCGCTTCTAAGGATTGGGAATGGTACAAGGCCCCATGCACCCCTCCACCGAACGGAGCTCGAACAGTAAGCGGGCAATTCCAATCATTATTGGAACGGTAACGCATTTTAGCAGCCTCGGAAACAATTTGGTTCACAGCTGGCAAAATGAAATCAGCAAATTGTATCTCTGCAATAGGACGCATGCCTACCGCTGCCGCTCCGATTGCTACACCCACAATCGCTGATTCCGCTAACGGAGTGTCGATAACACGCTGCTCTCCAAACTCTTCAATCATACCATTTGATGCGCGGAAAACCCCTCCGCGTACTCCTACGTCTTCTCCCAACAGAAATACTTTAGGATCACGGCGCATTTCTTCCTTCATCGCCATGGTAATTGCATCAATAAAAGAAATAACTGCCATCTTAACTCCCCCTTACGATCCGTATACGTGCGTCAAAGTAGATTCTGGCGATGGATATGGCGCCTGCTCAGCGTATTCCGTCGCTTCGTCTACAATTGCTTGCACTTCGTTAGATAGAGCCGACTCTGACTCATCTGTTAAGAGGCCTACCTCTTTTAAATATTGGGCAAAGGTGATGATGGGGTCTTGTTTTTTGGCTTCGTCCACTTCTCCGCGATCACGGTATACACGATCATCATCATCACTTGAATGAGGTACCAGACGATACGTTACGGCTTCGACTAAGGTAGGACCTTCTCCAGCCTTTGCTCGATCAACCGCTTCTTTCATGACACGATACACTTCAATTGGGTCGTTACCATCTACGCTAACCCCTGGGAATCCATAACCAACTGCACGGTCAGCCACGCTTTCGCAGGCCAATTGCTTTTTCAAGGGTACGGAAATGGCATATTTATTATTTTCGCAGAAGAAAATAACCGGCAATTTATGCACCCCTGCAAAGTTAGCCGCTTCATGGAAATCACCTTGGTTGCTAGACCCTTCTCCAAAAGAGGTGAAGACAGCATGATTCTCACCTGTCATTCGACCTGCTAAGGCAATTCCCACAGCATGCGGCACCTGTGTCGTAACGGGACTCGATCCCGTTAAAATTCGGTATTTTTTCCCGCCAAAATGACCAGGCATTTGACGGCCGCCACTGTTAGGATCTTCAGCTTTTGCAAAAGCCGACAGCAACGTATCGTGAGCTGTTTGCCCAAAGACCATAACCGCTCCAAAATCACGATAGTACGGGCATAAATAATCTTTTTCTTTATCAAAGGCAAAAGCAGCCCCAACCTGAGCGGCTTCCTGCCCTTGGCAGGAAATAACGAACGGAACTTTACCAGCCCGGTTTAACAGCCAAAGACGCTCATCCACTTTTCTTGCCAAGAGCATGTAGCGATACATGTCCAGCACTTGCTCATCGGTTAAACCTACAGCCTGATGACGATTCTTTGTCATAAGGTTTCCTCCCTGCATTTAAGAATGAATAGCCAGATTGTCAACATCCAGAGCCGCTTCCGCAAAGGCTTCCGACAATGTCGGGTGCGGATGGATGGTATGGGCGATCTCCCATGGGGTCGCATCCAATACACGCGCTAATGCTCCTTCTGAAATCATTTCAGTCACATGCGGCCCAATCATGTGAACACCAAGTACATCATTGGTTTGTTCATCGACAACCAATTTTACAAATCCGTCGTTTTCTCCAAAAACCAACGCTTTTCCTAGTGATTTAAAACTAAATTTTCCTGTTTTAACGCGATAACCCTGTTGTTTCGCTTCTGCCTCACTTAAGCCTACACTCGCTACCTCGGGACGGCTATAGGTGCATTTGGCTACCTTTGCCGGATCAAGTGTCTCCACTGGTCGATTATTCATATGCTCAACGGCCAAAATTCCTTCGTGAGCAGCTACGTGAGCCAATTGAATCCCACCAATCACGTCACCTACTGCATAGATATGCGGTTCAGCCGTCTGATAGTTGGAATTAACTGCAATATGCCCCTGATCCACCTTAATTTCAGTGGCTTCTATGCCTAAATTATCTACATTAGCTTGACGTCCAACAGACAAGAGCATTTTTTCTACGACAAAGGTTTGAATTTCTCCCTTTACTTCCGCTTGTACGCTTACCTGACCTTCCGCCACCTGAGCGCTTTCGGACATCACTTTTGCATTTGTCACGATTTTTACTTTCCGTTTTTTAAGTACGCGGGTTAATTCTTTACTGATATCAGCATCCTCTGTTGGCAAAATGCGATCCCCGTACTCGATTACGGTAACATCCACACCAAAGTCGCTTAACAAGGATGCCCATTCAATACCGATAACTCCACCGCCAACGATGATCATAGACGCTGGGAGCTGTTCCATTTCCAACGCTTCATCGCTCGTCATTATATGTATTCCATCTATATTTAGGCCAGATAAGACTCGTGGTCTAGAGCCAGTTGCAATCAATAAAAAGCGAGGAACGATGATTTCTTGTTCACCATCCGTTGTCTCAATGCGCACAGCACCAGCTTGCGGAGAAAATATGCTTGGTCCCATTACGCGACCAAATCCTTGATAGATTTTGATTTTTCCTTTGCTCATCAAGTATTCTACGCCTTTATGCAGTTGCTCTGTTATTGAGCGTTTGCGCTGTTGTACCAGCCCAAAATCCAGCTCTACATTCCTTGTGCGTACCCCATATTTCTCACTTTCCTTGATCGTGGCAAAAACCTCGGCACTACGTAATAATGCTTTGGATGGTATGCATCCGCGGTGCAGACACGTTCCGCCCATTTTATCCTTTTCGACGATGGCTACCGACATGCCTAATTGTGTGGCACGGATCGCCGCTACATAGCCGCCAATTCCCCCACCAAGCACGACAAGATCAAATTCTTGGGACATGTTCATATCTCCTTTACCCTGTAGTAGCTATGTGTTGCTTTTGCCTTACCGAGACACATTATACCACATTCCATGACCTGGTACTAAAAAAAGAGTTGGATGTGTCAAGAAATGGTCCAACTCCTACTCTTTTCTCATTTGTTCTGCCTTTTTATCTTGGGATTTGGCATGAAGTAGATCGTGTAGGTAGTGCAAGAATCAATTACATTCTTGCACTACCGTACTACCAATGCTTTTTTCAGTCAAGTTATTCTTACTTTGGTAAACTTGCTTTTGGATCACGCAAAAATGTTTTACGCGATCTAGCCAGACGAGCAATACGCTCCTCTGCCATGCGATCAGCCGCTTTGTACGTAGGAATATTATCGCGATCTGCAATTTCAAAGACGCGGTTCATATTATCGTAAATCGTCTCTACTTTCTTCATAGCTCGTTCACGGTTGTAGCCATGCAATTCATCTGCAACGTTGATGACGCCACCAGCGTTAATTACATAATCAGGCGCATAGACGATACCCATTTCCTGGATAATGTCTCCGTGACGTTCTTCTTTTAATTGATTATTAGCCGCTCCAGCAATTACTTTGGCTTTAAATTGTGGAATGGTGTCATCATTGATGATTGCACCTAATGCACATGGAGAGAAGATATCGCACTCAACGCCGAAAATTTCATTGACTCCTACCGCTTTAGCTCCGAAGTCTACAACAGCACGTTGAACATTATCCGTATTAATGTCCGTTACAATTAGATTTGCGCCTTCTTCATGCAGATAACGGCACAAATTGTAAGCAACATTCCCTACCCCTTGAACAGCAATCGTTTTACCGGAGAGATCATCATGACCAAAGCCGCGTTTTGCTGCTGCCTTCATCCCGCGATACACACCATAGGCTGTTACAGGAGAAGGATTTCCACCAGAACCGAATGCTGGTGATACTCCTGTTACATAGTTGGTTTCTTGATAAATTAAATCCATATCGGCAACAGTTGTTCCTACATCTTCAGCCGTAATATAACGTCCGTTCAAGCCTTGAACAAAACGCCCGAATGCGCGGAATAACTCTTCGCTCTTATCTTTACGAGGATCACCGATAATAACCGCTTTTCCTCCGCCCAAATTAAGTCCTGCTGCCGCAGCTTTATACGTCATGCCGCGAGACAAGCGAAGTGCATCTTCAATTGCCTCTTCTTCGGAATTATACATCCACATACGTGTACCACCCAAAGCTGGGCCAAGCGTTGTATCATGAATCGCAATAATTGCTTTTAATCCAGAAGTCTCATCCTGACAAAGTACCAATTGTTCGTAATCGTATTTTTGCAGATAATCAAAGATTTTCATGAGTAGCCCTCCTGCTGTTTCTATTCCAAAACGATTTTTGGGGTTTGTTTTTCTTTCTATGAATTCGCTTACACAACCTACCTTTTTTCTAAAGCAATAAGCATGCCAACCCATAAGATATTTGTGAACAATCGGTGGAGAGGATGTGAACAACACGTTTCACTTTATCTATGATGAAATATTTTGCACAACTTTGCAATCCTTTGCACGCAAAATTTTGCAGATCTTTCACAAACCATCTTGTGGATTCGTTTCCAAAATGCCTAGTTTCTCCATTTTATAATAAAGATTGCGTAAGGATACACCTAATTGCTTAGCTGCTTCTGTTCGATTGCCCTTTGCCTTATGTAACTCTTGTAGAATACATTGTTTCTCCGCCTCTTCGACGGCTTGCTTTAAGGTTCTACTTTTCCTATTAGCTGGTTTTTGATTGGCCGCTTCCGTTTGAGAAACATACGCTTGTTCCAAGGGTGGCAAATGATGCGGCATGATCTCTATCTCTGTAAATTTCATGTGAATAATAGCCCGTCCCAAAATATTTTCGAGCTCACGAACGTTACCTGGCCAACGGTACCCTTTTAGGACATCTAATGTGGATTTGTTGATTTGCTGAACGCGGCGACCATATTCAAGATTAAATTTTTGGAGCAAAAAATTAGCAAGCGCTTCCAAGTCCTCATGCCTTTGACGCAGGGGTGGTATGTAAATCGGCAGGACATGTAAGCGATAATACAAATCTTCTCGGAATTTGCCTGCTTGTATTGCTGTTTCCATATGAACATGAGTAGCTGCAATAATGCGAACATCTATTGGGATTGCTTTCGTGCCACCAACACGGATGATCTCTTTTTCCTGCAATACGCGCAAAAGTTTAGCCTGCATGCCCATAGATAGCTCACCAATTTCATCTAGGAAAATGGTACCGCCACTTGCTTCTTCAAATAAGCCGCGCTTGCCTCCACGTTTAGCACCAGTGAAGGCTCCCTCCTCATACCCAAACAATTCACTCTCTAACAGGGTCTCTGATAAGGATGCACAATTAACCCGAATGAATTGATTGTACTTTCGCGAGCTTCCGTTGTGAATTGCATGGGCAAACAATTCTTTACCCGTCCCTGATTCACCGCGCAAAATGACAGTAGCTGGAGTCATGGCAGCCAGCTTAGCCTGTTCGATCGCTCCCTTCATCGGTTCACTATCCCCGATAATATCGTCGAAGGTATACTTTGCTTCCAGGGTACGGATCAGTCGTTTAGCCGTCTCTAATTCTTCTGATAATGTCTTAAATTCAGATATATCATGAATAACGCCAACACTGCCACGCAATTCTCCATTAACCAGCACGGGGGCTACGTTTACCACCACATCCTTACGCATCGGCCCTAGCTTCATACGTACACCGCGAACTGGTTTTTTGGTACGCAGCACTTGCATATGCATACTTTCTCCTTCAGAAATATCCACAGTTGCTGGCTTCCCTATAACATCCTCGGGTGTCATTCCTGTAATCCGTGTATAGGCTGGATTTATTAACAATCCGATCCCATCGCCATCAACAACAGAAATCGCCTCGTCAGAGGAATGCAAAATTCCTTGCAATAAGCTTTGCAATTCTTTTAAATCAGTTACCTCTTCAAGTAAAGATATAATCTCGGTAATATCTCGGAAGACGGAGACAGCCCCGACCACTTCCCCAGCATCATTTCGTACAGGTACCCGATTCGTAATAATACGAGTGTCGTTTGTTAAGGCCTGCTCCTGATTAATCTCAGGCTGACCGGATTTTAGTACATAGTGTAAACGTGTATTCGGAATCGTATGTTCCGCGCGCGTACCAATCACTTCATTTTTAGACAACCCCATCAGCTTTTCACTGGCTCGATTAAAGATCGTTACCTTCCCCTCTTCATTGACAGCAATAATTGCGTCATGAGTGGAGTTTAGCATGGTATCATACTCTCGTTGCTTCTGACGAAGTGTCTGAATGAGCTTTTCGCGCTCACGAATCAATTTCATGATAATACTCGTAAAGTTACCTGGTATTAAAACCGTTTCGGCACGCTTTTTCTTTAAAATGTCATCATAGGCATGGGGATCGCCAGTTGCTTCCAAAATCAAGTCCACATCAGCCAAATAAGGAACATAATCCGTCCCTACCTGTATCCCAAGAGTGTTGGCCACTTGTATACCTGGGGCATCAGCGTTGTGGTCGATCACAGCAATCAGCACTACACCCTCCATCTGCAACAATAAGTGGATTAGTAGTGTACCGCCTTTACCAGCCCCCACTACAATAACTTTATGCATATAAAACCCACCCCTTTCATTGAGGACTGCTGCTATGGCTGAATCTTCCATCTTACATTTTATCGTATTTTACAGGTTAGACAAGCATCCCCGGATGTTTTATGATGGAAATAAACGAACCTTTACAAAAGGATGTGTCTTGGTTGCTTGGTCAAAGAATCGTTGCGTTGCTCATCATGGTGATTCCCGCTGTCATCGCAGGCTGGGGCTTTAAGATAATGCGCGATACACTATATCAATACTTTAATCCTGATATCAATCAATTTATGTGGGGGTACTTTACTTTAGGAGCCATTTTATTTGTTGTGCCTATTGCATTCATTGGAGGTTTTATTTTGCATCATGACCGCAAACGCAATCGCGTTCAACCGCGCTTTATGAAGCGAGATCCCGATGAAGATGATGAGTAAGAAGCTTCGCTATGCATAGGCGGAGCTTTTTTCCCCCCCAACAAATCTAGTTTATGCAAAAGAGGACGATTGCGGATAAAGGTCGTAAATGAATAACGCTCTGCCAATATATGCAGAAACAGAAACAACAGAAAAAAAACAATTTTGATGTTCAATGGAGTCGTACAGATTAACGTGTACCCTAAAATAAACCCAAGATAATTGGAGCCTGTATCTCCAAGCATGACCATACGTTTTGCATCATGATAAAATAAAAGAAGGGTCGCACTAATAATGGGATAAATCATAATCCACGATGCTGGCACGCTAAAAAAAGGAGTCGATACTAACACCAGAATAAATAAGCTTAAAAACACCTTACTGGCTCTTCCAGGCCGCAGATCAAATAGGTTTATCAGATTGATCGACAAAGCAAGGAGGATGGTATGAAACAGAACCTCCAGCGCATTGTCATATAAAGCCAGACAAATAATAAGAGAGATATTGCCCCCTGCCCAGGCTTTTAAAAAGCCACTGGTCATTCTTCGCTCAGTAACTAAGATACCTACATGTCCTCGAAATCCCTTAATATGCTTATCGTGTGCGCAGTCATCGTGCCAGCCCAGCGCGGCGATTGCAAAAGAACCACTAAGAAAAAACACTCCCAATTTCCAAGGAAATGCTACGGAAGGCTGGAAGCACCATAATAGCAAGAGCAGCAAATAGGTGCTGGTAATATAAAAAAATAAAAACCACCCGCAGCCTGTCGGTATTAATTCCTCTTGATAATTTAATCTGACAATCTCATGTTTCTTTAATAGTTTAATTCCTCGAAGAAAAAATACATCGTGCAAGATCAGCGGTAGCATGATGGCAATACAGGATAGTAATAGAATGGAACTATTATTCATCTCTTTTCCACCTCTTGCCGTTTGCGTTGTATGGTTCGGTACACATGCCAAAACTCTTTGCCCCTATGCAAAAATCCTTGAAAATTGTTTGTTGTATAACGATGTGTGAAATTCACCGGAACTTCTTTGATTCGATAGCCCGCTCGTAAAAAATCAATTGTCATTGCTACCTCAATCCCAAATCCACAATCCGCGAAACGAACACAGGAAAATAAATCGCGTCTAAAAGCTCTTTGCCCGGATAAAGGGGCTTCCAGCTTCTGCTGAGTCATCTGTACTATCCCTTGGTGGGCCAGCTTTTTAGCTAGTCCAAAGCCAGCCTTACGAGGAGCTTTAGGTACTATAGCTATCGACATATCACAATCTTTTCTGACGACAGGAGTCAGTAATTTATCTACTTCACGGGCGCTCTTTTGTAAATCAGCATCCAAAAACAAAATAATATCACCTGTAGCTTTCTTCCAGCCTGCTTGCAAAGCAGCTCCCTTGCCAACATTCTTAGGCATTATAATGAGCTGATCCACCCAAGGTCGAGCGATGTTAGCAGTACAATCGACACTCCCATCGTCTACTACAATCAACTCATGGATGAGCGATGACCCTCTTAATGTAGAAACTGTTTCCTCAATCCAATCCTGCTCATTAAAGGCTGGGATAATCGCGCTAACTCTCATACCATTCCCCTACTTACGTGCGTCCATAGCATATAGCCAACAGTACGAATGGTTGGATGCATGAGTAAAAGCAGAAGAAGTAAGCACAAAGAGCTTGCAACAACAGCACCCACAGAAGGTTTGTACATCTCTTTTTGCTGAATCAAGTAATGAATGCCCTTTGCGTCAATCAGCTTATGTCCAATGCGAGTGCGAATAAGAAAGGTACTAGCCATTCCCTTTCTTCCTTTTTCCAAGAAATCTTGCATGTTGGTATGACTTCCGATTGTAATAATTCGAGTAGCCTGACCTTGATAAGCAACTAGCATGGCTACATCCTCACTTGTGCCAGGAGCAGGTAAAAGCTGATACGGCACTCCCAGCCTATCTAACCGACTTCGACCCGGTGCGATTCCATTTTTATAAGCGTGCAAGATAATGTCTGCTCCAGAATAAAGCGCCCGATCCGATACGCTATCTAAATCTCCAATAATAACATCAGGAACCCATCCACAGCTCAGGATGACATCAGCTCCCCCATCTACCGCGAGCAGAATGGGGCGATATTTCTTTATAAAAGAGGATAATGAGTGAAGATCGTCTCGTGCAGAGGGCCCACGGTTCACAAGCACCACAAAGCGATTCGCAAACGATGCACGAATGCAGGCAGCTGGAAGACTAGCTGTAAAAAGTTTTTTTTCTTGTTCCAGAAACGATAGTGTATTTGTTAGAAACTGTATGTAATGTTTTGGCTCGTGATTTATAGCTTGCTGTGCTCTCATTTCGTAATCTGACATACGAAATGGACGCAGAGCAATCTTGATTGGTTTTTCAGCAGGAAGAACATGTAAGCAATCATTGATAATTTCGATTTGCTTTCCGTCTAAAAGCTCTTGTAGATCTCTTGTAACAGCTGCTGTATGTTCGATTTCATAAAGGACTATGTTCTCTTGCAAAAGAAGTGCTGCTCCTTCTGTCCAAAAATCGCCTGTCAAAAAGGGGGAGAGATTGATAACTGCTTGTACTTGAGATGCAATCAGGTCTTCAGCCGCTGTTACATCCAGATTTTTATGGTCAATCATGGCGATATCCCCTGCCTGTAATCGTTGACACAGCCACTTGGTTTTTGAATCTGTCATGAGGGTTCCCTTAATGCGAACAGAATCGGACTTGCCTTTGCGCCATCTCATTATTACCCCACCTCCTATTTCTAGTATGACGTAACCCCTTCTTGATCATGCGTCAATAGGAGAACGTCATTCGAATTGACTTTCGATTCTTACACGAAATAAACATAAAAAAAGAAGCTTTGCAAAAGCAAAAGCTTCTCTTGATGAAACCACTTACATTTTACAATTACGCACCTGTTGCGAATTTAAGAATAAGGAAATCGGCGTAGACAAATACTGCTAATGATACCAAGCCAAACGCTGTGGCGAACCTGTTTTTCGCCTTTATTGAACGAAAAACCCCAGCCAAAATAAACAGAGTTATCAGAAACATGGTTACGTCCATAACCCATTGCATCCCAATTCAACCCCTTTGCAAATAATATACCTGTCCAAGGATAGCAAACAATGGCAATTCAATTATATAATGTAGCCAATATTGAAACAAGTCATAACAGCAATTGTGACAAGTAAATTCACAAGTTTCCTACAACTCTATATATTGACAACTTTCCTGCTTAATCCACTTTTCTATCTTTTATTTTCTTGCAATCCATAACGTCCAGCGATCTCTCTCTTCTAATAGCTGGTCGCCTGGCAATCTGTACTGCAGCTGGTTTACATAGTTTTCCAGTTGCTCATTGCTAATCGCATGTAAAATTGAGCGCCCCTTTCGTTCTAACAAATCCTGCTGATACTCCTGAAGAGATGAATACGTACGTCGCACTTCCCAAAAGTCTTCAATCTGTACAGATCCAAAACCCGCTTGAAGCAATGCTTCCTTTATTGCCTCAGCGCTTGGTCTTCTCTGCTCTTCCACGCTTTTTAGCTCTGGAAAAAATTCAAACAAATATCCCCGTAAATGAGCAGGGCTCCCTGGTAATAAACAATCCATTAACGTCCGATCCTGAATAATGCATGTACCGGTTTCGTTTAAAATTCTGTTTAACTCTGCAAAGCATGTAACCCATTCGGTGAAGTGATGTATCGTTGCACGGGAATAAATGAGATCATATGTGCCTGTAGGTAAATCCGTTTTTCGCACATCCCCTAGATGATACACGATTTGCGGATACGAACTGCACTCTTTCTGTGCAGCAGATAGCATCACCTCCGAAAAATCCATTGCGGTGACTTGATTGGCGCCTAGTTCAGCCCACGCCCGCGTATATATTCCCCCTCCACAGCCTGCATCCAATACCTGCAATCCTTTTGGTTGTATAACCTCTAGCATTTTGTCTATCCAACTATCAGTCGCTTCCCTAGCCATATACGCTTCCTTTAGGAGTGGATTATGAAAATGAGTGGACATATCTGTTTTCTTCCTTTCTCACTAATGTAAGGATGAATCCCATTCTGACTGTAAATTTCTTTTCCTCCTAGATAGCTATTTAGCAGTTTCCAGCCCTCTGACGTATATCCTACTTCTTTATTTGTCAGTCTAGTTATATAATTTCGATAATAGGCTATCTATAAGTCCGATAGCCTTACCCGCAAACACCCTTTTAACATCAAGGAGGTTTTTATGGACTTACAAAACTTGGAGATTTTTATTTCAATTGCCCGTATGGGTTCCATAAATAAAACAGCACATACCCACTTTTTAGCACAGTCCACTGTGACACATCGGCTGAAGCAATTGGAAAAAGAGCTAGAGATGACGCTGTTTACCCGTACAACCTCGGGGGTAACCCTAACAGAGGAAGGACGAGCTTTTTTACCTGTTGCCAGTTCCATGATAGAGCAATATCAGCAATTTATCCAGCAAAATCATCAAATTCGCCCGCTGCGTATCGTAGCTGGGAAAGCTTTTGTCTCCACACAGCTTCCTCGCTTGCTCGGGGGATATCGTCAGGTTGATCCTTCCTTTACCTGTTATCTGCGCTCCACTTTATTTGAAGAATCGGTTCACTCTTTATTAGCAGGTACGGCTGATCTTGCTGTTCTAGGTAATGAATTGTATCATCCGAACATTAAGACTACATGTTTGCCTGACGATCCCATTTTGCTAGTCTGCTCACCTGCTCATCCATGGGCTACCAATTATCCTGGCTGGACGGATTGGGACAAGCAATCTTTCATCGCTTTTGGCAATCCTACCGCTCCTTATCGGCAACGGGTCGATCGTTACCTGGCGGAAAATGGTGTTTTTCCGACTATCATAATGGAGCTAGATAGTTTTAGTGCTGTCAAGCAGATGGTGTTACAAAATTTAGGAATTGCTCTGCTACCTTCACGTTTCGTTCAACAAGAAAAACTACAGGGAACATTAGTTACAATTGATATTTCCCAAGGCACGTTTACCCGGCCTACACTACTCGCCTATCCTGCTGAAAAAGCAAGCGATCTGCATCTCTCCTCCTTTATAGATTGGGTGATAAAGCATTATGATCACTGATGGGATTGGTAAAAGTTTTTCATTCCTTTTTGACTAATTGACGCCATGTGTTTTGCGGAAATGGGGATGCTATGAAAGACATTGCCAACTATGAAGAAAGGAAGTGTCATGATGTCCAAGCATAACGGAGTCAAACCTCAGCAAAGTGATAAAAATAATCCCTCACAAACGCGATCTTCCAATACCATGAGCAAGGAATCGCAAGCAAAACCTATTTCCCGATAGCGCTAAGTTAACCAGTGGAAAGGAGGCTATCACATGCACATGCTTACTTCACAATACAACCAACAAATCAGTATGCATAAGCAACAAGCTCAAGCCCATCTAACTCAAGCTCAGGCTCACGAGCAACAAGCTCTGATTCATCGTCAACAGGCAGATTTACATGATAAACAGGCAATACTTTTAATGCAAACTTCACAGCAAATGACTCAAAATTCAACGGCAATGCCGGTTTATTCTCAGCAGCTTATGAACCAAACCATTGACAGGCAACAGCAGGAAAATCAGGTTGCGTACAATAATCAGGTATCAAAGGCTTCTCTAGCTTTTAAAGGTAAGGTTCCAAGCGATGAGGAATTAGCTGCCGGACATAAATCGGTAAGCAAATGATTTGTTTCAAGCTTGAAAAACACTATCCCCCTTTGACTAATAAGGTTAAAGGGGGGTAACTTTTTTCATATCGTCTGTCTGATGAGCGGTTGTTTTCAACAAAAGATTACATAACAGCAAAAACTGGGCAACTTCCTTGCACTCTGATTTTTTTGAATATAAAAAATGTAAAAATCCTCTTTTTTTAAAATGAAACTTTCTGTTCTACTGGTTTGTCTAATAGCGGAACCAAACGATTGGAGCATTTGTTTGAAAGGAGAGAACGATATGCGCGCGCATACTCCAAATCATTCCTCGAAGGAGAGCGATCATCTTTATAAACTTATTGAAGAAAACAAGGAGCATTTGTACCGACTTGCCTACAGTTTTGTAAAAAACAGAGAAGAAGCACTGGATATCGTACAGGAAACGATATATAAAGCTATCGTTTCCATTGATACCCTGAGAAAACCTGAATTTATCAAATCGTGGTTGTATCGGATCGCGATAAATTGCTCTCATAATTCCTTGCGAAAAACGCGAAGAATGGTATTTATGGACACGAGCATTTTGGAAAATGTTATGCAGCATTCGGATAAAAATCGGGATGATATCTTCGATGTAAGGCAGGCACTAGAAAAACTCGCTCTAAAATATAAGACAGTAATTATCTTAAGATTTTTCGAAGATATGACACTGGAGTCTGTAGCAGAAATATTGGACGTGCCCGTAAGTACGGTTAAAACGCGTCTCTATCGGGGACTTCAAAAATTAAAAATTGATTTGCAGGAGGTTGAACATCTTGAACAATCAATTAAATGAATTAAAAAAGAGCTATGAAAGCATCGAAATACCAAAGGAGCTAGATGCTGCAATCCAATCGGCTAAAGCAAAGGCTAATGCAGAATTACTATCGCGAAATAAGGGAGTAAGACCAATGAAAAATAAAACAAGCAGAATGGTAATGAAAGGGCTTGGCGGAGTCGCGGCCATGTTTATATTGTTTGGCGTTGCCGTCAACACACTACCGGGTTTTGTTGCTGCTGCAGCACACGTACCGTTACTAGGAAGCCTTGTAAAGGTATTGCAATTTAATGGCGGGTATGCCGATGGCGGCGAAAGAACGGACGGAAGTAGCATCAAACCAATTACGCTCGTAAAAGAAAAAAATGCCGAGCAAATTGTCATCAACTTTGCCCAAGGTAACGATAAATCAGGTGAAGCATCACAAAAAACCGCCCCTTTTTTCAACGTTTCCTATCAGGAAAATCCATACACCATGACTTTTACCATGAATGGCGTAAGATGGTTTGATCAGCAAACCTTTGAGGAACTGAAAAAGAGCGATTTGATAGCAGATGCATACCGGTTGATTACATTAGACGATTCTTCTGATCGTTTCGTATTTGTATTTACATCACCAGTTAAATATGAAGTAAAGGAATATTCGAACCCTGCCCAAATCGTCTTGAATCTTTCAAAAGATAATCAGGCACAGCTGAAAACTGTGTACTCCATCAGAACTGCCGCATATCCACTCGGGGAGCAATTGGCTTCAATGGAAGAAGCGCTGTTTGAGGAAAAAGGAATTCGTATTCTAAAAGACAGTGGGAATATGTTTTATATTGAGGTAGGAATGTTAGAAAACATGGAGGCAGCAAAACAAAAAGCATCGAAAATAAATGAAAAATACGCGAAAACCTTTAAAGAAGAGTACGGAACAGAATTTAACGTCTTTGTTGAAAAAAGGGGAAAATAAGCTTCTTATACTGGTTGAGACTGTTCCATTGAGCTAGAAATAATAGAACACTCCATAAAAAATAGGATGCCGAAATCTCTACTCAAATTGGTGACACGGCATCCCATTTTTTATTCTTTGC
>NZ_JAUKFY010000019.1 GCF_030489605.1 Brevibacillus laterosporus | reverse complement strand
AAAAATTTGTTTACAATGGATTTACGCATCAACTGCTAAATGGTTACAAAAATTTATGTTAATTCAGTAAAACGTAAGGAATAACAATATTATAATAATCTTTGGAAAAGACTGATTTTGAAATTGACGTGATTCCGTTAAATTCTGCGTGATAGAATAGAGAGGATATCGCGTACAATAATAAACATCAGTTTATTATTAGTTGTGCAACTTACGATTCAGGGGGTATTACCGTGACAAAAGCGATCCGTTTTAGTTATGACAAAGCATTGCCATTCGTTTCCGAACACGAAATGAAGCATTTAGAAGCGGCTGTAGGGCTAGCGCATCAACAATTACATGAGGGTACAGGTGCTGGCAGTGACTATCTAGGCTGGGTAGACCTACCGGATACATACGATAGAGAAGAGTACGCGCGTATTAAAGCGGCGGCAGAAAAAATCAAAGCTGATTCAGACGTATTGCTCGTTATTGGTATCGGAGGCTCCTATCTTGGAGCGAAGGCAGTAATTGATGTACTAGGGCATACATTCTATAACTCTTTAACAAAAGAACAGCGCAAAACACCTGAGATTTATTTCGTGGGTAATAATATTAGCCCTGTCTATTTGACCCACCTTATGCAGGTTATTGAAGGCAAGGAGGTTTCGGTCAATGTTATTTCGAAATCCGGAACCACTACAGAGCCAGCCATCGCTTTCCGTATTTTCCGTGAGTTCATGGAGAAGAAGTATGGCAAGGAAGAAGCGCGTAAACGCATTTACGCAACAACAGATAAAGCACGCGGGGCTTTGAAGCAAGTAGCGAACGAAGAAGGTTATGAGAGCTTCGTTATTCCAGACAATGTTGGTGGACGCTTCTCTGTTTTAACAGCAGTAGGATTGTTGCCTATCGCTGTATCAGGTGCAGATATCGATGCATTGATGAGTGGTGCACAGGCGGCTCGTCAGCGCTATATGAATCCAGCTCTTGGAGAAAATGAATGCTATCAATATGCTGCTATCCGCAATTGCTTATTGCGCAAAGGGAAGCAAATTGAGATGCTAGTAAGCTATGAACCTCAATTTCATTATTTCAATGAATGGTGGAAGCAGTTGTTCGGAGAGTCTGAAGGCAAGGATGGCCGCGGAATCTTCCCGGCTGCGGCAGATTTCTCTGCTGATCTGCATTCTATGGGGCAATTCATTCAAGACGGCTCGCGTAATTTGTTTGAAACGGTGCTTTCCGTTGCTCAACCAGCTACTGACGTTGAAATCATGCAGGATGCCGCTAATTTGGATGGCTTGAACTTCCTTAGTGGAAAAGGCATGGACTTTGTTAACAAAAAAGCAATGGAAGGCACGATGTTAGCGCACATGGACGGCGGCGTTCCTAACCTTGTAGTTGAATTGCCTGAGCTATCAGCGTATCATATTGGTGAGCTTCTTTATTTCTTTGAAAAAGCATGCGGCATCAGCGGTTATCTGCTAGGTGTGAATCCATTTGATCAGCCTGGCGTAGAGGCTTATAAAGCGAACATGTTCGCACTTCTTGGTAAGCCAGGTTTTGAAAAGCAGAAGGCTGAGCTGGAGGACCGCTTAAAAGGACAGTAAACCATGTATTTGAGTGTAAAAGAAACAGCTGCTTATCTGGATATGCCTGAATGGTTTATACGCGAAAAAATAGCGGAGGGACGTATCCGTGCCGTCCATAATGGTGAGGACTACTTTATTAATAAGGAGCAGTTTACCCATCATATGGAGGAGCTAGAGAGACTGAAGGCTTTTGAAGAGGCGGAAAAATTCGAGCCAATTCCTGAAAGCTATGATTACAAGGACGAAGATTAATAATTTCACAATGTCTACTGGGGGAGTCCTAACTTGCAGGGCTGAGAGGACAGAGCGTGTCTGTTGACCCTTTTTACCTGATCCAGGTCATGCTGGCGAAGGGAAGTGGTTAGATTTGGTGTTGGTGATTTTCCCACTTTTCCTGCACGGAGAAGTGGGTTTTTTCATTTCTTTGTGCAAAAGAGCCAATCGATTCCCCATTCAGTAGATACGAGAAAGGGTGAAGAACAATGAAAAGCTGTTCAGATATCATTGTGATTGGCGGAGGGATTATTGGGTTGTCGATTGCCTCGGAACTTGCTCATGCAGGCATGACTGTTACTCTCATCGAAAAAGGAGTGTTTGGAGGAGAGGCATCCGTTGCGGCGGCGGGAATGCTTGCTCCTTTAAAGGAATTTGCGAAGCCGGGGCCGCTTCTTGACATGGGAATACGTTCATTGCAGCTATATAAGAATTGGGTGCTTGAGCTGAAGGAGGCTACCGGTATTGATTGCCAGCTATCTACAGCAGGCATTTTGACAGTAGCGATGAACGACATGGAAGAGGAATGGTTACAGGAGCGCTACCAGTGGCAAAAGTCTGAAGGTTATGATATCCGATTGTTGTCTGGGAAAGAAGTGCAAAAACAAGAGCCGCATCTATCAAAAATGGTGCGCCAAGCCATCTATTCTCCACACGAGGCTGACATCAATAACCGTTTGTTATTGGAAGCCTTAGTGATACAGGCAAAAAAACGAAATGTTCGTTTATTACAAAATACTGCTGTAATCAGATTAATGCATGCTGGAAGGAAAATGACTGGCGTGGTAACAGATAAAGGGGAACTGGAAGCTAATCACGTGATTGTAGCAACCGGGGCGTGGACTGCTGATATCTTACGTCAAGTGGGAGTGGATGTACCTGTCTATCCAATAAGGGGACAAATCGCAGCAGTTGATTCGAATCATTTGCCTCTTTCTCATGTAGTCTTTGGAAAAAACGGCTATCTAGTGCCTAAGAAGGATAGACGAATTATTGTTGGAGCTACAGAAGATTTAGCCGGCTTTGACCGTTCTTCCACTGTTTATGGTGTATCGAAAGTATTAACGGGGGCAATGTCAATTGTCCCAGCGATTTCTCAAGCTCCATTTATACAGGCTTGGGCAGGATTACGGCCTGCCACGGCTGATGGACATCCTATTTTAGGTCCTGTGCCAAACTGGAGTGGGCTAACGCTAGCCTGCGGACATTACCGGAATGGAATCCTGTTAGCACCGATTACGGCGAAGCTGATCGCTGAATATGTCAGTTCAGATGAAACAGAGAATATGAATCCTTTCCTGCCTAATAGGTTCAGTCTTGTTTCAGACGAGGGGAAATGAGGAGAAGGCGCTCATCCTTTTCATAAAGCATGGGAGTTTGAGGAAGGTTAACAAAAAAGGAGATGATCGCAGATGAAGCAATGGAAAAATAGATGGCAGCATATGGCGATAGTTGCTTTTACTGTGCTTCTGTTTCCTGTATCTTCCTCTTCAGATGTCGCATGGGCTCAACTACCATCTTCTGTACCCTCTGAACCGATACAAGGAGCTTTTATTTTGACGATGAATCCCCATGTAATGAAAGCAATCACTCACTACTATGGTTATCCACGAGCCTATGATCTATCCTCAGCGAAGGTGGTAGGTGTCTCGCGTCTAACCAATCAGCCTCATTCTTACGAAGCTGTTTTTCAGGTGAAAACCTATGAGGGAAATCATTCACCGCCTTTTGCAATTGAAACGATTAAGCTTGCGGTACACCCAAACGGGGTACAATTGACTGGATACTCTCATCAAGGGGACGAGTGGGAGGCAAAGCGCAAGGTGGAGGAGCAACAGGTGCAAAAGGATTTTGAGGATTACTTTCAAATAAAACTAGCTGGCTATCAGCAAGTAGGATATTACCAAATTACTCACCGATATCGCGATGATCCTGATAATTCCTTACTTTTGCTGAATCAGGAATTGCTTTCTCAAAAAGAAGCTATTCAAAAGCAAGTTTATCTATTGCCTATGACCTTTCTTGGTAAACGGGACGGCTACATCTTGTATAAGCGACCAGATGGGCGGCAGATCGTCTATTTCCTTCTTAAGGAGCTAGGGACTTGGAAATTGGATAAGATGAAGCATGTGCCTAGTAAGGAAGTGTCGAAAGTCAGCTTTTGCATCGTATAGAATCGCTAAAAAGCCGTCAGCACTTGAAATGCTGACGGCTATTGGAATATAAATTATGACTTCTTAGGAAGAAGAGCTGTCCAAAAAGTGTCATTTTCATATCCGAGGCGCCAAACGGCAAAGCCAGCCAGCTTATACTTTGTAGCCAAGCTGCGTTTAGCAGCGATGCTATATTCATTCTCATACCAGAGGGTATGCCAAACACCGTTTTTCATATAGTGCAGATAAGGTGATTTATATGTATCATGCCATGCTGGAACAGCTTGATTCTCCTTTATGATGGCAGGTATATTGCGAAAGCTGACAGCCCTTTTTTTCTCGGTGCTCCACTCGTAGCCATAGCTTGGAATACCCATTAATAGCTTATAGGCGGGTACTTGAGAGACACTATAGCGTATAACATCCTCCACCCAATTGTAGGAGGCAACAGGGCCTTCCTCTGACCAAGTTCCATGCTCATCATAAGTCATTAGTTGAAGATAGTCGGCCTTGGCACCCAGTGCTTTTAAATCAAAGCCATATACCCAGAAGATAGCAGGGTCATCATTTGTTTTGGCAGGCACAGAGACGATTAATTGCTTTTTGATCGCATGAAGCTGGTCTGCTAAGCTCCCGACGAACGAGGAATAGGCCTGACGATCTTCGGCCGGAACATTTTCAAAATCAAGATTAGCACCTGACAATTGATTTTGCTGTACGGTGGTAAGGATTTGCTGGATAAAACGTGCTTTATAGTCCTTGTTGGTCAGAATCGAATGGACGATTTCCTTATCAAATAATTTTTCCCCATGATTCGTAATGACTAAAAAGCTGCCTTTTTTTGTATCTTTCGTGAACTGTAACGCTGTTTTTGGCAGGGCTCCTACCAAATAACCTTCCTTGGTAGCATTGTAGTTAAAGAAGGCGACGTCAGAGATTCTATCCTGGTAATGATGCAGGGAGGTGTAGGCGGCTAGATCACCTGGATAATTTTCGGCATAATAACTAACGACCTTTGGTGAAGCCGTTACCTTTGGAGTTGCTGATACAGTTGAGCTGGTGGCTGCTGCTAGCTGGCTTCCTCCGAGTGTAATTGAAAGTAGCGATAGTGTTAGCAAGATTCGTTTCACAAAAATAAAATTCCTTTCCGAGTAGGTACATGTTGTAAATTGATAGATTTCTTTCTGTACTTCCTTTTCGACACAGAGCATTTAATTCCTTTAAAAGCAACTGATGGTAAATTATGGATGTTAATTAAATCAAAGCGATTTGGAGAACGCTATACGGATAAGAAGAAAGGAAGGGGCAGCTTCGATGAAACAAATAGTAAGTCAAATTGAAGGGAAACAAGCGACATACGGGGATCTAATGGAGACGTTGGGGAAAGAAGGCTTTACTTTGTCCAATTGGGAATACAGAAGCGGCTTTTTGGATCGTAAGCTCGATGATAAAGGCATGGTGTTCTTACGTTTACCCGTACAGGTAGTGAGCGGCGAACTGGATCAACCCGAAGCTGTTTTACGTTTTGAACAACCATTTGTCCTGAAGCATATCTATCAAACCGGCAATGATGATGATATTGATTATGCTGCCGCTTCGGTCGTTTCCTCCATGTTTAATCAGTTTCAAGATCCCATTCATAAAGATGCGGATATAGAATCGACATACATTATACAGGCTGAAGAATTGTTGAATAGATTAGAACAGACGATTTTTGCGGGAGAATGAGGCAAAGAGAAAACCTCGACCTTTTGTAAAATAGTTGCTAACTCATTTGCTGATAGCTACCTGCAATAGTATGATGAATATGAAATCAAGGTTATCGCAAAAGAGAAAGGATTTTACGAAATGAAAATCGCAACGGTTTTACGTAATGATGATCATACACGTCAGGTGGATTTAAGGTTGCGTGAAAAGCTGGCTGCTTCCACTGCGCGTTCCTATCGTTTTTTAGATGCCAATAGTCAAGAAAAACCGGATATGGTTTTGTCTATTGGAGGTGACGGAACCATGCTGGAAGCTGTTCATCAATATGGATTTGAGCCGCATTATATTGGGATTCATACGGGCCATTTGGGATTTTATGCGGACTGGCATCCTGATCAATTGGATGAATTTGCTGAGGCCTTGGAACAGGTGGACCCCTTAATAGCCGAATATCCAACTGTTTCCTGCCAAATTCGTACCAAGGATGGACAACTATTGGAGAAGTGGGCACTAAATGAGCTAGTCATTCGCAATGCCAGCCTTTCTTCCTTGGTAGTCTCCGTTTTTATTAATGGGGGAGAATTTGAACATTTTCGCGGAGACGGTCTTATTATTTCATCGCCTTCAGGTAGCACTGCTTATAATAAAGCGGTGGATGGTGCCTTGCTACATCCTTCTCTGGAGGCAATCCAACTAGCAGAAATTGCTTCCATCAATAATCAATCCTATCGGACGATAAACAGCGCATTAGTTTTGCCTAAGCACCATCAGGTAGAGCTTGTTATTATGAATCCTGAAATCATGCTTGGCATGGATCGAGAGCAGGGCGTTTGGAAAAATATTGATTCAATCACCTGTCGTGTCGGTCCTCAAAAGGTCAAATTTGCTCGATACAAGCGTCTAACCTTTTGGGATCGTGTGCGTAAAGCTTTTATTCACGGTTAATATTTCAAAATATTGGTTTTCGGTCTTTACAAGTTCCCCTTCTTTGCCGATATAACTATAAGAGATATCAATTTCATTTACGTTAAAAATAGCTAGAGGACGGGTGAACGAATGAGAAAGAATAGGTTTTATAAAATATTTGGATTGGGTTTAGCTATTTGTATGGCTTTTGGCATGCCGACCACTTCCGTTTTGGAAGCCGCTACTAAGTCTGCAACCAAGCCTGCCGAGAAGGTTCTGTCTTCTTTGAAGATTTCCGCCAATACTTTGGCGCTTGAAGCCGGGAACACTAAATCACTTACTTTAAGTGCACAATACACAGACGGAAAAACTGCTTCTGTCACTTCCAAGGCAGCATGGAATACGTCAAACAGCTCGGTAGCAACTGTTACTAACGGTAGAGTAAAAGCTGTAGGAGCGGGAACAGCCGTAATTACAGCCAGCTATATGGGCAGATCAGTTACTACGTCTGTAACGGTATCCAAAAAGCTGAAAACATTGGAAGTAAGCTCGAAAAAAGTGGATTTGCTTCGAAATGATTCGAAAAAAGTTTCTGTAACGGCTGTTTATACGGATTCTTCCAAGGAAAATGTTACAGATAAAGTAACTTGGCAGGTAAAAGGTAATGCAGTTACTGTTGATAAAGGCTTAATTAAACCAAAAGAAGCGGGTTCAGCTACTGTAACAGCAAGCTTTGGTAACAAAAAGGCAACTGTAAGCGTACAAGTTGACCAAATGAATAAATTGGTGGTTACGACACAGCAGCTACACTTGTTCAAAGACGATGATGATTTTGAAATAAAAGCAACTGCTATCTACAAAGCAGGATCAAACGAGGACGTTACCTCTAAAGCAACATGGACAAGCACTAATACGGATATCGTGACAGTTAAAAATGGAAAAATTATTCCGCGCAAGGCCGGTAAAGCGATTGTTAAGGTGAAATTCGGTAACAAGAACGTAAACATTACAGTAAATGTTTACTAAAAGGAACATCTCAATAAAGTAAAAAGTATCCCCTTTGCATTATCTGTGTGAGTAACACAACGATAAGCGAGTAAAGGGGATTTTTCATGGTATAAGAAATAAACATTAGTCCAGCAAATGAAAACTAAGGCTATTTGAGATTGAGTAGTCAAATTTTATGGAAATGAGTACCTTCATATCCTTTGGTCTTTTGTCGTATCTAAGTTGTTTCAATAATCGCTACAGGTCTTGTCCAAGCTCCACTTGCTTTGTCGATTTTAATGGGAAAACAACTGATTTTGAAGCCATAAGGTGCCGGGATTTTATCTAGGTTAGCAAGCTTTTCGATTTGGCAATATTCTTTATCTCTTCCAACGTAATGAGCTGCCCAGAGAAGTCCCTCCCGCGGCTTTTGCTTGTAATTGGCTGCTTGAATAGTAAGGGGGATGTCCCAGCCCCAGCCGTCAGTACCCATGACCTTGATTCCTTGCTCGATAAGCCAGCGAGTTGCTTCGGCAGATACGCCGGCATGAAAGTTGGCATAGTTGTCATCCATAATTTTTTTATCAGCATCGGAACGAATTAACACAATATCAAATGGTTTTAGCTGATAATCCATTTCCTTTAGCTTTTGCATCAGGTCATTCGTCGTAATTTCATATCCGGATTCCTTGTCGCTAAAATCAAATAAAACACCGTCTGCAAAAAACCATTCTAGCGGTAGCTCATCAATGGTTTTGGAAGGTTTACCTTCTGAAGTCGGCCAGTAATGCCAAGGGGCGTCAACATGTGTTCCTGAATGAGTATTTGCGGTCACTGTCTCCGTTGCCCAAGCTTTTTTCTCTGGAAAGTCTCCGAGGGTAAGACCTAGGATATGCGCTGCCTGAATGGCACCTTCCTCATGGGAGGAATAATCGATTTTTGCCGGTAAGGGCTCTTTTATGTTAGGACTTAGGGTAACACTTAAATCAATAAATTGTGGTTTAGCCATAAAATCCTCCTCTGGTCACAGCTTTTCAAATGTTTTTCGAGAAGCCATGTGTGGAAAATGGATCCTACTGTTTTTTCCTCCATTTGACAATGGCGACACGGTGAATTATGTTTAAACCAGATTATTTTGTTGCTTTTCTGTCCTTCTTTTCAAAGATGTTAATTCCTAATTCAGCAAGAACCTCGACAGCTTCTCTTACAGGTAATCTGGGGAGCTTGAATTCCTCTTGTAAGACCTCTTCTATCTCTTCCGTATTGGACAGAGGTATAAGCTGTTCATTCCCACTTTCATCTACGATACTAAATTCATTATTATGAATGGTTAACTTCCGTTGTTGATCTAGCTGGAATAATTGAATGAACAGTAAAGACATAAATTTTCTATCTAGATCAAATGATTTTGCCACCGTATTATTAAAGTAGATCAGATTTTTCGTGACTGTTGGGTCAAACGTCCAGTCTTGTTCGATTAATTGATTTTTAATGTACCGGTTATAGACATAGCATCCCGGATTTTTTGTATCTGCAACTAAACGAATGGCAATATCAGCGTATTCACTGCAATTGTCCGGGTTGCGTGTAAAATCAACGGGTGTAAAAAAAGGAGCAGCAGAAGCACAATCTACATATAAAGGTATGCCTGGTTCCTCAGGATGATCAACCAGAATAGCAATGTGCGTTTTGCCAACAGGAAGTAATTTAGCTGAGAATCCGAGTTCTAATAAAAGCTGCTGCAACGTTGAATTAAGCACGTAGCATGTTCCGCCAAATTGCATGGTATAAAGGTGCAGAGTAACAATATCCAGCGGGGGAATGTAGAAGTTGTTTTGGCTATATTCTCGATAGTAAATCAGCTTACTAATATTTTCAAAAGGTATTGTTGATAGATGGTTACGACAAATTTTTTGGAGAAATTGGTAGGAAGGCTTTTCTTGTTTCAGGTGTATTTTATGCAAATAAGACTCAGCCCACGTTGGTAATTTCATAGCGATTACCCCCTTCATTTTAAAATCAATAGAGTATTTTCTGATAGATGTCAAATAGTATTTCAATTGTAAATATTTAGATAAAAATGAGCAAGCAATTTGTCTGGATAGCTTGCTGTTTCATGATGTATCCCTTGATTTATGGCGTAAAAGCATTGGGGGAAAGGTTATCCAATTTATTACTTTATTTTAACAAATGATCTTAAAAGCTGTCTAATAAAGCATTTTCATCTAGGCATAGCAAAGGAGAAAGTATGTATGAAACGAAAGGGATCGAGACGGAAGATGATAGGAATGCTGCACGTCACTTGTCTGATGGCCATGCTGATTCCAACCTCAGGCTGGGCGCAAGCCGACATGATAAAGCCAGCTTTGCCATTCCCTAACAATACGGGGAAAAGTGGAGAGAGAACAGAGATCAGACCGTTGAAGCAGCAAAATCCTCAGAAGGCTTGGCCCAAAGAATGGCGCGAGAGAATTGAGCATCTGATTAATAGCTATGAGCCATGGAGCCAGTATAAGATTGTTAAAGGAACGTTCCGCCGAGAAGAAGGTTGGGAATATTGGGATGTTCAATTGGCAAAAGGAACAGATGAAAAGCTATCTCTTACAATCAACGGAAAGAATGGGCGCTTATTGCGAGCGCTATCTATAAGTGAAAAAAATCAGCCTGTCCCTCCCTTGACCAACGAATGGGAAGCAGCAAAACAAGCCCAGGTATTTCTTGAGAGTTTGCTGGGCAGAGAAGCTAGTGAGTATCAGATAGCATCTCTTTTACCTTATGAGTTATCCATCAGCCAAGCTACTGCTGAACAAAATAACATGTTACAGGGCACCAGAGTAATTACCTACCAGCGCATGAATGCCAAAAGCTCGCCTGCGGTAGATGATGTTATACGGATTGGGATAGACGGATGCGGGAAAATAAAGAGCTTTGTACGTGTTGAAAAAGTCTAAAGGATAACCTAGAGGATCTTTGCCGTATGGTGAAAAGCTAGCTTGACGCAACTGCACATTTATTGCTGCATGGAGGTTTTTCAACGAATATTTGCTAATTAGTTGGGCAATACCAATTCTAGGAACACTAGGATGGAGGAGTCATATGCGCTCACTAATGAACTTTTTTCTGAAAGCTAACCTATTAGTTTGGATTGTGGGGTTATTTATTGCTCATATTGTCATGTATCTTAGCCTGGGGACTCCGACGTGGTTTGCTACCTCGTTATTAGCAGCATCTGTATATGCCGTAGTGTTTATGGTAATGAAAATGGTTGCCCAGCGTTATCAAGAGAAACAACGAGAAGGAAACCGGTAGGACTAGTCTCTTTACGAACGAAAAAGCTTGCATCTACAGCAGAAAAAGCGTACAGACGAGTAAGCTCCTGTATGCTTTTTCTCTGCTGAATAACAAAAGAACGTTACCATTTTCCAAACCATTGTAATACAATTATGCAAATTCCTACGGCAAATACATAATAGGCAAAGATCTTCAGTGACCCACTACTGATCAGTTTAATCATCCAACGAATAGCGATATATCCTGTTATACCAGCAAAGATAGCTCCAACTAGCATAGGAATAATACCGCTTGGCAGCGCAGACATCTCAGCCAAATCCTTTGCCTGTAAAACGCATGCTCCTAAAATAGCGGGAAGAGATAGCAAAAAGGAAAAACGCGCGGCATCATTACGATCGATTCCTCTTAATAATGCACCAGCAATTGTAAGGCCGGAGCGAGAAATAGCAGGTAAAATAGCGGCTCCTTGCAAAGTACCAATGAATAAGGCATCTATGTAATTCATTTGTTCAAAAGCTCGTGTTCCCTTGCGCATGGATTCCACGGCCCATAGAATTAGCCCTGTAGCGAGGAACTCTACCCCGATAGTTTGCCCTGTCTGTGAAATCTCCTCGAAATAATCCTTGAAAGTCAGACCAATAATGCCAGTTGGAATGGTACCTACGATCAACAGTCGAGTTAATTTGCTGAATGGATTGCGAATCACATAGAGAAGTTCATCCCAAAAGACAATGACAACGGCAAACAGTGTACCTAGATGCAGTAATGTATCAAATAGCAGCCCAGCTTCACGTAGTCCGAACAACTTGCCAAACAAGACAAGATGTCCTGTGCTTGATATAGGCAAAAATTCAGTAAAGCCTTGAATGATACCAAGAAAAATGGATTCTATATATGCTAGCATGCCCATCTCCCCTCTTAGCAGATTATTACTCGATAAGACAAGTGTATGCAGATAACTAGTCGGACTTGCTGTTTTCATGGATAAAAGTTTAGAAAGATGTTTATTGTAAATGATGTAAGGAAGGCTGTATTTTGTTTTACAGCTTCAAGGAGCGAAAAAGCTGCATTTTGTATCTATTTTTAACAAAATCCGTACAAGCGATGAAGTCTCACGTGGAACGCACCAACAGATTGTGTATAATGAGGGGACGAAGGGATAACCTTACGAAATATATTGAGCGTGACATAGAGTAGGAAGTGACGAAATGAGAGATAAACGACAGTTTGGTAATAGAGACGGACAGGGAAGAGGAGGACGCGGTGTCAGAAGCGGCGGAGGCAGCGGCAGACAGCAAGGCGGCCGCTTTAGCTCACCGCGTGCCGGATACAGAGGAGATAGCAGGAAAGCCAGCTTTTCTGAAAAGACGATGCCGGCACAATCTACGAAATACAAGGCTGGGATGATTGTTTCTTTGCCTGTTTCTAGAGCGGAAGAGTATGGGTATTTCTTAACAGATGGCGACGCAGAAATTTTATTGCATCAAAATGAAGCGACAGATCAGCTAGAGCTAGGCGATACCGTGAAAGTCTTTTTATATCACGACCATGAAAATCGCCTCGCAGCAACGATGCAGATGCCTCTGGTCAGAGAGGGCGAATATAAATGGTTAGATGTTGTAGACGTCTCCACACGCGTAGGTGTTTTCTTACATAATGGAATTCAAAAGGACCTGTTAGTATTTAAGGATGATCTGCCTAAGCAATGGGAAGAGTGGCCACAGGTTGGGGATAAACTATTGGTGACCCTAAAACGTGACAAACACGGTCGTCTTTTAGGAGAGCCAGCCGCTGAAAATGTCATTTGGGATTTATCTCGGAATGCAACCAGCGAAATGAAGAATAAATGGGTAGAAGGTATTGTCTACCGGGTGTTTATGGAAGGTGTATTCGTCTTTACTGATGATAAGCATATCTTATTTATTCATGAGGATGAAATGACAGAATCCTTACGTATGGGACAAAGAGTACGAGCTCGGGTCAGCTATGTACGTGAAGATGGCCGCTTGAATGGGTCCATGCATGAACGTAAAGAAGTACGCTATGGAATTGATGCTCAGGTCCTTTTAGGTGTGCTAAAGGAACGTGGAGCGATGCCATACACGGATAAATCCACGCCAGAAGAGATTAAGGATCGCTTTAACATGAGCAAGGCTTCCTTTAAACGTGCTATGGGCAAACTCATGAAAGAAGGTTTGGTTGAGCAAGTTGATGGCTGGACGCATCTGAAAAAGGAAGTTTATATGAATCACCAAAGAGAGCTAGAAGAGAATATAGAATCATAATCAAGTAACTAAAACCCTCCCTGTGGAGGGTTTTAGCATGTAAGAAAGGCTCGGATAGCCAAAAATAGAGCGACTAGTTAACGCTAACAGGAAAACTTTTTAAACCGTATATGGTAGTGCTATTTGCAATAGGCACCGGCTGAGTGTTCTCGTGAAAGGAAATATGTTTGATATTTTTAAATAATTCTGTCAAAGAAATTTTTGCTTCTAATCTGGCTAAAGGCGCACCTAAGCAAAAATGAATGCCCTGTCCAAAGGCAAGGTGAGGATTTACCCTTCGGCTGATATCAAATGCAGAAGCCTGCTCGAATACTGTCTCATCCCGGTTGGCTGACCCTATCCAAGCAATTATAATCTGATCTTTTTTAAGCATATGGGATCCAATTTGTACATCCTCCTTTACTCTTCGGACGACTCGTTGCGCTGGAGAACGGTAGCGTAAGGATTCCTCTAAAGCTTGGGGAATCAGGGATAAATCCTGCTGAATCTGTCTATAAGCCCCGGGACTCTCCAATAGACTATACATTGTATTAGAAATAAAATTTGTAGTCGTCTCATTTCCCGCCACCAATAACAATTTACAAAAAGCGACAAGTTCATCAATGGAAATTTTGCTTTCTTCGCTTTCAGCCTGAATAAGAATAGAGATAATATCGTTTTCTAGACAAGGGCTTTTTCGTTTATGTTCAACAATTTCTGTAAAAAAGCTTGTTAACTCCTGATCAGCTTTTGTACGAACAGATAGGAATTGTGTCAAATGATCTGGATCATCTGTATCTGGGGAACTTACCACAATATCTGACCATTCCTTAAACTTCGACATCTCTGATGAAGGAACCCCCAGCATCTCTGCAATTACAATGACAGGCAGCGGGTATGAGAAATCTCGTACTAGATCAAATTCTTGTTGACCTTCCACGTTTTCCAGAAGATGCTTCGTGATTTCTTCAATACGTGGGGCCCACGATTTCATCATTTTCGGGGTAAAGGAATGCATAACAATAGAACGGATATCTGTGTGCATAGGCTGATCCATGCCAATCACACTTCGATTAAATGGGGATGCTCTTTTTGGAGGTAAAACGCTAGAAAAATTGTGTTTGTCTTCCATTACACGTTTGACATCGTGATAGAGAAAGACGTTCCACGTGTCTGCTTTTTCATTATAGTAAACAGGGGATTGGTGCCTCATTTTTTCGTACCATAAAAACGGATGATAAGGATCTAGCTGAACTTCTTCATCTCTAAAATAATTGCTAGGAATCATGATAAAAGATTGTTTCATGTCATTCATGATACTCTTTCCTCCTTTAAAGATGTCGAAAATAATTAAACTGAATATAATTCACTGAATATCATTCAGTTTATAAAGCAAGTATAAATCAAGGAGGATAAAATGTAAATTTTTTACTTTGGGCAGATTGTATGCTGTCTACTGGAAAAAATTGATACAATATTCTCTAGGAAGCGGCACACTTTTTTCGAAGCGGGGTATATGTCCTCTTCCAATACGCACATGTTAACTAGGAGAATAAATACGATGCAGGAAAGAAAATTAACCAAGCGACAAGAAAAAGCCATAGAAACAAAACGCACTATTTATCATGTAGCTCTGGATTTGATAAAAGAAAAAGATTATGAAAGTATCTCTATCGAGGAAATTAGTAAGAAAGCAAGCGTATCAGTGGGAACATTTTATTATTACTTTAGTTCCAAGGAAGAGATTTATCTTTGCTTATTTCAGGAAATCGATAAGCGCTTTGCTCTTGATATACAAGCTGACGAAAAACAAGAGCCAACAAAAGATCGGCTCTTACACTTTTTTGTTCAATTAGCCAAGCATACGTCTGAATTGGGATTGCACATTAATAAGCAGCTTTATCATGGAAATAATCGACTGTTTACTTTGAAAAATTCTTCTACTTGGACAAAGCTTCAGGAAATTATCAGTCAGGGGCGAGCTAGACAAGAATTAACGACGGATTTAAAAGAGGAAGAAATACTTGAATATTTAATTATGCTATCGAGGGGGATTATTTTTGATTGGTGCATCCATAATGGAAAGTATCTGCTGGTTGAGGTGATGCACAAGTACATGAAGAAGACAATTTCATCGATATGTAAGTAAATCCGAATGATGGAAAGCCAAGGAGCTATGGAGGCTGTAAAATCTTAGGAACCCTCGTATTGCAGATATATCAAATTGGTTACACACGGGGATAAAGCAGATTTTTCCTCCAGAGATATGATAAGATGTTGTATAGCAAAAAACCAAAGGAGGAACTTTAGCTTGCAAGCGAAACCGATTCATAAGCCTTGGCAATTACTTTATCGTGTCTATCGCTACATTTTGCCCTTGCTTGAGCAAGAGTTCGCTTATTGGTATGAACGAGCGAAAGAAATCCCAGATAGGGAACTTCAAAAACAAGCCATAGCCAGCATGGATTCCAAGAAATTTCATTGTCAGGGTGGTTCTGTTTATGCTTCTCAGGTTATGGCTTATAAAGAAACACTGGTCAAGCTAATCGTAGCTTATCAGACTATCAGTGATTATCTAGATAATTTGTGTGATCGTAGTACGTCACTTGATCCAATTGATTTTCGTCAGCTACATTACTCCATGCAGGATGCGCTAACTCCTGATGCACCGCTAAGGGATTACTATGAATTTCGTGAGGAAAAGGATGACGGCGGCTTTTTGAATGCATTAGTTTTGCGATGTCAAGAGATGATCCAAAAGCTACCTTCCTATAAAGATGTTCAGCAGCATATTGTGAATTTATCTACGTTGTATAGCGATTTGCAGGTATATAAACATATCGCTTTAGAGAAGCGGGAAGAAGCCTTATTTACATGGTGGGATCAGTATAAGGAAAGTTATCCAGAGATAGAATGGCAGGAGTTTGCTGCGGCAACCGGGTCGACCGTTGGTATTTTTGCATTGTTTTGCTTGGCAACAGAGCCTGAGGTTGATCCAAAGGAAATTAAAGCATTACATCATGCCTATTTTCCTTGGATAGGCGGAGTACATATTTTGCTAGATTACCTGATTGATTTAGAAGAGGATCGAGAAGGTGGGGATTTAAACTTTGTCAGCTATTATCAATCTGATGAAGAAGCGTTTGAGCGGCTGCAATACTTTATTGAACGAGCCAAACAAAGCATTGATGAATTGCCTCATCCTGCGTTTCACCGCATGATCGTTGACGGGCTACTTGCCTTTTATTTGGCTGATCAAAAAGTGAATCGGCAACAGCCGCAAATTTATACGATTTCCAAGCGTTTATTAAAAAAAGCAAGCAGTTTTACTTCTTTTTTATTCTACGTAAACAGCCTATTTATTCGCCGGAAGGAAACATAATTTATGGACGAAGATGTTTCTTTTTATAAGAAAATCCGAAGCCCATCAAACAGGTTGCCAATACCAAGCAGCCAATGATACCAAGTGCGCTTTTCAGTCCAATAAAGATACCTACTCCTACCAAGCAGAAGGCAACTAACACTGCAAGGCAAAAAGTCACCAATTTATATTGATTCATTAGGGAATACCTCCTTTGTTGACGGTGTTCCTATTATACCTTATTTTTTCGGTTTGTTTTACATTTTCTGAATTTGGAAGTGCCGTTAACAGTAGTATTTTCCAAACACAGCCTGTCTTCATAAGCCTTTGCCAATCTTATTAGGTTGGTAAGGTTTTTTTTGCATGCAATAAAATAAGAGGTGTACTATTTGACTGCGCTATTTGATTGTGCTTTTGGGCTGTAGTTGTGAAGGGTATTGACACCAATCACAAAAAGAAGTAGTGTATTAAGTGTACTACATGATGTAGTACACACCGAACGGTAAGGGTGGTTGATTATCATGATCCTGATTAATGAACGAAGTCCTTCGCCCATTTATGAACAGATCATTCAGCAGATAAAAGAGTTGATTCTAAAAGGAATATTACAGGAGGGAGAAAAATTGCCATCGGTACGAGAACTGTCCGGCATGATTGTTGTTAATCCAAATACAGTGAGTAAGGCATATCAGGAATTGGAGAGACAAGGAATAATCGAGACATTGCGTGGAAAAGGAACTTTCGTCGCCAAGCAGCAGGTTCCTCGGATGGAAACAGAGCGTTTGGATAAATTCCAGGAATCGTTAAAACAAATCGTTATTGAAGCAAGTTACCTAGGGATTAGCACACAGCAAGTACAAGAGTGGGTTGAGAAGTACATGTTAGAATTACGAGGTGATTCAAATGCTTAGTTTATATAATGTAAATAAAGTAATTGATGAGGAAGAGATATTACATAACATTAGCTTTGAGATACCTAGAGGTGTGATTGTAGGTCTTGTTGGCCGCAATGGGTCAGGTAAAACAACCTTGTTGCGTACGATCATGGGAATTTTGGATACGGATGGGGGAAGTGTAGAACTGGATGGTCGCTCCATACACCAGCACCCAGAGTGTAAAAAAGACATGCTTTATGTTCCGGACTCCCCAGAAGCGTTGCATTTTTATACACCTGATGAATGCGCTAAGCTGTACAAAGCTATGTACCCTAACTTTGATTATGCTTACTATGTAACGCTGATGGAGCGCTTTAAGCTTCCAAGACGAAAAAAAATCCGTCAATTTTCTAAAGGAATGAAAGCTTTGACGTCACTTATCCTGGCGTTCTCCTCAAAGGTATCCTTGATTATACTAGATGAACCAACAAACGGAATTGATCCGATAGTCAAAAAACAGGTATTAGGCATGATTGTTGAAGAAGTTGCCCAACGTGAAGTAAGCTTTATCATTTCTTCGCATCAACTTGAAGAGCTAGAAAGAATAGCTGACATGATTATCATGATCAAAAAAGGAAGTGTTGAAGCGACGACTTCGCAAACAGATTCTGAAGAAAGATTTAAGAAGTTCCAGGTGGTCTTTAAAGGAGAAGCTCCACAGACATTGCTTGACCTGCCACAAGTATATCTTCTTCAGCAGGTAGGGCGAGTGCATACCTTATTACTGGAGGACCCGACAGGCTCAGCATTAACCAGATTACAAGAGGAACAACCACTTCTGTTAGAAAAATTACCAGTTGATTTAGAAGATTTATTTATTACCAAGCTAGGTGGTGACGACTATGTTTCATAAAGGATTATGGCTAAAAGAATGGAAACAGAGTAAATCAATGATATGGTTATTACCATTTATCACCTTCATATGTATGGGATTCACCCGTATGCAGAAGACCTTATTTCTAACTGAAAACCAGGTTATTATGAATGTAGCTCAATTAAAAAAAGAAGGAGCAGAGTTTTTTTACCTTGCTACTAATAATTCAAATTATCTCTTTGCCAGCTTTCCGTTACTGTTGTTGATTGCTTTGACATTGATGGGATCGGAGAGAAGAAGCCTAGTAAACGATTTTACTTTCTCTATGCCTTTTTCACGCAGAAATATTTATTTGACTAAATGGATGCTAGGGGTATCAGCAATTGTTATTAGTTTAGTATTGAATACTTTAATTGATATGATTGTTATTTTGGTTTCTCCATTTCATGAGTTTTTCATTTTAAAGGAGCATCTTTATCCTTTGCTTCAGTCATCATTAGGTCTAATCGCTTTTTATAGCTTCGTACTGATGATTGGAACCCTAGCGGGGGGAACAATGGTTCAAGCCATGCTGTCCCTAATCTTTTGTATCTTTCCTGTTGGAATTGCCTTCTTAATTAACGGGTTTTTACAAATGAATTTTGGCATTCAATTGAATTTTGATTTATTTCCTGTCAATCTTATTTTGTTAACAAGTCCAGTAGTAGTAGTAAACATGTTTGGAAAGCTATCGTCACCTTTTTTAATTCCGATTTTGCATTTGCTTGTTACATTAGGACTCGGTATTTTCTTATATCAGCGCAATCGATTGGAGAATAACGGCAAGGTTATTATGTTTCCAGCATTAGAGCCTGTTTTTTACGGGGGAGCTATTCTGTGCTTTGCCTTGCTTGGTGGTCTTTTTGCCTCGACTGTAATTGAAAAGGATTTATTCACGTATTACGCCGGGTTTATTTCTCTAGGGATTTTAGCAACCATCGGGTCGTATTTTTTGCGAAATGCTCGGATTCGCATGTAGCTCACATGTAAAAGGATAGCCTTGTTGCCATATGCTAAATGGGGGGAGCACCACTATTTGGCTTTGCATCAAGGTTATTTTTACGCTTACAAGAAGAACGGCAAAGTACAGCTTATGAATTATTTAATTGAAACATGTTGTCTATCAGGAGCAAATTGCTTGCCGTTCCATGATGATGCTTTGACAGTAGTGATACTGTCAGGCTCTATTTCATTTGTACCAAAAGAATGTGCTATACTGCAATTTTTATTTCACAGCCGGAATCAAAGCTTTTCGCTAACAATAACTAGATATGATTGGCCTCAAGCAGGGCATTGTTGATTGAAACGGTAAATGATTATATTTTTCAACGTAGAAAAAGCGGGGAAAATATACATAGTTATCTGAAATCTAAATCGATTTGCCGGAGAGCTCATTATTATACGTGTCTAATCGGATTGAGTGCCAGGTTAAATAGGCGGCTCTTTATTTGGCTAGGGAGTATGAGGAGCCGGAGTAGTTTTTGGCTTTATGACCTCTATCTTGCTTGAGTGAAGGAGACGGTACGTCACTTTGGTCGGTAACATCTATTATTCGTCTATGAATGAAGCACCCGGGCGTATGAGGATGGTACAGTCGATAAGTAGCGCCGTTTGGAAAATTGCTTCCGCTTTAGGGAGGAGGCTTGGTAGCGTTGGCGGCCCAAGCCTCGCTTTTACTTTGTGGCAGCATGCTAGCCCTTTTCAAGGATAGGTGCTGTGATCCTGCAACGTCACCTTTTGCTACAAAACAGGCAAAGTGTGGAACGAGACATAAATGTGTCTTAGAGTAAGTGACGATGTTATTGTTTGATTGATTCCTCTACAAGCCCATACCTTCTCATTTTGTTATAAAGCGTACCGCGTGACATTCCTAATAGCTCCGCGGCCGCTTTTTTATTTCCATAAGTGCGTTCTAATGCCTGTAATATTTTTGTTTTTTCCATATCGCTCCCCCTTTCCAACCGAGCTGGTACATATTCGCTGTGCAAGCCATATATCTCAGATGGAGTCTGTTTGCTGGCAGACGGAGATACAGTGGCTGCTATATATGCTGAAGACAGCTCTGCAGGTGATGAACTACTGGATTTGGGCGGATGATCCGAATTACGTTCATGAGCGTTCTTTAATGCGGCAGGAAGATGCTCCCAAGTAATGACTCCATTTTCTTGTAAAATTGATAAACGCTCAATGATGTTGCGGAGCTGACGAATGTTTCCGGGCCACTGGTAGTCAAGGAGTGCTTGCATCACATCTGGCATAATGCGGGGCACTGCCTGATTATTAGCAAGAGAATATTCATGCAGGAAAATCGGAACCAATTCTAAAATATCCTCTGAACGTTCCCGCAACGATGGAAGCTCTAACGAAAAAACATTTAATCGATAATATAAATCCTCACGAAAACGTCCCTCCGCCACCATTTTTTCTAGGTTTTTGTTTGTAGCCGCAATGATTCGTGTATTCACATAAATCGGTTCTGTTCCACCGACACGATAGAATTGTCGCTCCTGTAGGGCACGTAATAACTTCGCTTGCAACTCTAGCGGTAATTCCCCAATCTCGTCTAAAAAAAGCGTACCTTCATGAGCCAGCTCAATCTTGCCAGGTTTCCCTTTTCGCTCGGCTCCCGTAAAAGCTCCCCCCTGATAGCCAAAAAGCTCGCTTTCAAATAAGGCGGCTGGAATGGCTGCGCAGTTAATGGCTACAAAGGACTTTTTACTGCGTTTACTTACCTGATGAATAGCCTGAGCAAATAGTTCCTTACCCACTCCGCTTTCTCCATATATAAGGACGGTAGCATCGGTTACGGCGACCTTCCGGGCTGTCTGCACAGCTGTTTGTAAAGCAGGCGAATGTCCCTTGATAGGGAAAAAAGGATCAGTGGTAGCTTGATAGCGAGTCATTTCCTGCTGCAAATTGTGTAAGTGCTCTGTTGTATTAGTTAATTCCTCATGCAGCCTGACTAATTCAGTAATGTCCTGCTCAATGGAGATGGCTCCAATAATCTCTGATGATTGAATAATTGGGGCCGAGTTAATCAGAACGTGTTGATTAGGGCGCGGGATATGGTAGAGCCTTTGGACAGCCGATCCCTCTGATAATGCAACCTTTAATCGAATAGATTCGCTAGCAAAATGGTTATCCAGCGAAGTACCCACAACATCTTCTTTTTTGATCTGATACATCTTTTCTGCTGCCGGATTCCAATAAACAACCTGATTAAAAGAGTCTACAATGGTGGTTGCCTCGCTCATAGTCGACAATAAAGTATGAAGGAGTGCTTCTTGATTGCTAGCGACAGTGCCAATGATCTCAAATAATTGTCTAAAGGGCAGGTAGCCAATAGACTTGCCGTCTGCGGAATCCAACACAAGGAGCTTTGAATGAAAAGCTGGAGCTGTTGAGTGCGAAAGAAAGCTAGATGCACATAAAAAGGCCTGCCATAGCGTATGTGAACTAGGAATGGCGCAATATTCAGGCAAGTAAGAATGCATTACATCCCCAGCAACGTTAGATTGACTTGTCATATCCTCTGAGAAAGAAAGCGGTAACATACAATCTGTTACCTTCATTTGTAAAGAGAAGAAGGATTTCATGGGATCACCTGTGCTGTTTGACATTATGATTGATGCTTTCACAAAAAGGACACTCTTTAATCATTAGTGTACATGATTTTGAACAAAAGTGTACATAAATGTCAAAATACTATGTGTTTTCATACGACGGGACATTAGAAAGGTTAGAAATTGACGATTTCATGAGATTTTTCCCGAATTTGCTCGATTGGCACGATGCTTGCTTTGTATATAAAGCAGAAAGTAAATATACAGGTAAAGCAGTTTGAGGGGGATGTAATGATGGAACAAATCTTAAAGAACTTTTTCTTATTCCTTTCTAAAAATCAGGGATTAAATAAAGCGGCAAAGAAATGGGGGCTTCGTTTTGGCGCGAGACGAGTAGTGGCGGGAGAAACAATCGCAGAAGCCATTCGTGGTGTCCGTGAATTAAATCAAAAAGGGCTGGTTTGCACCCTAGATCATCTTGGAGAGTTTGTGTTTAGCGTAGAAGAGGCCAATGAATCCGCTGATTATTGCATGAAAACGATAGAAGCCATTTATGAATCTAAAGTGGACTGTAATCTTTCGCTTAAAATGACACAGTTGGGCTTGGACATTAGCCGTGACCTATGTGTAAGCAACATGCGCCGAATTTTAGATACAGCCAAGCAATGTGGGAATATTTTTGTGCGCATTGATATGGAGGACTATGCTCACAATCAAGTGACCTTGGAAATCCTGCATGAATTATTACAGGATTATGATAATGTTGGTACTGTTATTCAAGCATATCTCTATAAATCAGAGAATGATGTGGAGAGTGTAAAAGATAAAAAGGTTAACCTGCGTTTGGTAAAGGGTGCTTATAAGGAATCATCAGAGGTGGCGTATCCAGCAAAAGCAGACGTTGATGAGAATTACAAGAAAATTATTAAGCAGCATCTCCAAAATGGTAATTATGCAGCGATTGCAACACATGATGATGCCATTATTGCCTATGTGAAGCAATTAGAAAAGGAGATGGGTTTTTCGCGGGATCAATTTGAATTTCAAATGCTGTATGGTATCCGTCCACAGTCCCAGCTAGATTTGGCAAAAGAGGGCTATAAAATGCGTGTGTACGTTCCGTATGGCAATGATTGGTACGGGTATTTCATGCGTCGTTTGGCAGAGCGTCCAGCCAATGTAGCATTTGTAATCAAGGGCCTATTTAGTCGTTAATTACGCAAGACATGATAACTACAGGGATGTAATATGATGTAAAAGCCAAGTTTTTTGCATGGAGATGAAAGCGGGTACAGTTTAACCGTTGTCTATGTTGGAAGCTTGGTTTATTTTATTTTCCGTGTTGATGCTAAAAGATCGTATCTTCCATTAGATGGCACATGAAGTTAGTCATCAATTCTGATATGCTTATATCACATCTTTTGATGGATTATCGGGAGCTATTAACAAATCCTGGAGGAGTGCGATATAATAAGATTGGTTGTTCACGATGACTGAATCACTATTGGTTACCATGGTTCATAAGCTTCTGAGGTAAAATGATCAGAAGATACATAAACCAATTTTTTATAAGAAAATTGAAGTTTTTTAAAGCAGGAAAAATGGGGTATACATGTAGTATAATTATAATTATTCTAGTTGTGGGGAGAGAAACGAAATGGAGCTTACCGGTCAACGCTTGTTCGTATTATGGAGAACCTTTTCTCAACTTGATTTTCTACGTCAAATTAGAGGACGTGACATCCCGGATCAGTCTGTAAATGAATTAATTAACAAAGTGAAAAATTTAGATGAAGTGGAAGTATTACCGATTGATACGGAACAATTACGTGAAACGGTAATCAAGCTTCGTAAATAAATAAAAAGAAGGATGCTGAGGTTGTATCCTTTCTATTCTATTTCAGCATAGGATGTGCAGGCTATTTTCATCCCTTGTTAGAAAATGAATCATAGATGAAAAACCGGCCTCTCCTCAAACAGGAGAAGTCGGTTTTTCATTTAGTTACAGAAATTTTGCCATGCATAAGACCGGCTGCGTCAGCTTCCCTACTGAAGCAGTCACCTGCCGATACTGTTCGAAACCCAATTTTCCCCAAAAATCTAATGCGCGTTGATTGGAGGTAATGACACCGATATGTACGGTTTTCTTATCCAATGAGCGAAAATACTCTTCTATCATTAGATATGCTTTACTCCCGTATCCCTTGCCTTGATAGCTGGAATCTATCAGTAATAAACCAATCCAAGGTTTTTGGTCGTTTGGATTCTCCAACAGAATATGCGAGACACCAATGATTTTATCTTCATGCCGAATAGCCAGCCAATGACCGGATGGATATTGGTTCGCTTCCTCATATTCCCGGCTTAGTTCAGCGAGAGTTAATGTAGGTTCTCCGTTTGTAAGTACATTATAGTTCGGATTGCTGTTATATATTTCAACGACACGAGGCAGTTCCTGTTGCTCTAATGAATTGATCAGCAGCTGATCCTGATAAAAAGCTAGACTCATATTAGGCTTGCGCTCCGTATTTTTTGATCCAGCCGATTTGACCAGCGTGATATCCTTTATGATAAATTAATAGACCAAAGGCATCGCGCGGGGTCATGACACCAATGCGAGATTCGACTGGTTGATCCCAGTTTTCTTCGGGTAATAATTCCATTGATTGTAAGAGGAATTGGCTAGCACGTTCAGTGTAATCCATCAAGTCGTTTAGATTTACCCAGACTCCTGTGTCTGTAACCTTGCCTAAGGTAAAGGTGCCTTCTTCCTTAGCAGGCGTTTGGTTAAAAAACATCTGAGAAAAAGCGTACTCTACCTCAGCGATGTGCCTGATAAGAAAACCGATTGAATTAGTGGCAGGAGGAAGTTTCCACGATAGCTGTTCCTCACTGATTCCTTGCAATAAAGCTAGATAACGCTTTTGATGAGCAGCATGGTATTGTGGTGCTAATTCTTGAACAATCATGGGACACACCCTTCCTTAACGTATGGATACATAGCCTTGTCATTTATTATATGAGATAATTTTTGAAATTTCACGCAAGCAAAAAAGAAAAATGTTCAAGCCCTACAAGAATCGTATATAATCAAAAAAAGGGAAAATAAGGAGGCTACAGACATGGCACATACCTTTGTTTTTACGGTTCGTTCTACAGAAGTTGATTTTATTGGTCATGTGAACAACGCCAAATATTTGGAATATATGGAATGGGCTCGCTTTGACTGGTTAATCGCTGAGGGATATACTATAGAAGAGCTACAGAGACGGCATATTTTCCCGGTAGTTGTGAATATGAATGTCAATTATCGAAGTGAGCTTGTCATGGGTGATGAGATTACGATTCACACTACCTTGGTTAACGTAGGCAAACGGAGCTTTGTCATCAAGCACGAACTGCATCATGAGAAGAAGGGTTTGGTCGCAGATGGACTTGTTACAATGGTGATGATTGATCAGACAAAACGGCGTGCGGTTGAATTGCCAAATGAGTTAAAGGAGTTATTTCTTTCTATACAAAAAGAAGAATTAATACCCTAAGTAGTTGCTGCTACAAATTTGTTTCCTTTTAGGGGAATAATATTTGTGTGCTGTCTACCCTCCGCTATCGGGGGGTTATTTCTTTTCATACGAAAACAATGAAGGAGGGTGAGCTGGAAAGAAACGATTGACAATTATCTTTTTGTGAAACATAATCAACTATTATGTATAGAAAATATCAATTACGTTTAGGAAGAAAAAGGAGTACAAATATGGTACGTTCTAAAAGAAGCATCCTGACCGCATTGATGGTAACGACATTTTTAACAGCCATTGATACGACTGTAGTAACAACGGCAATGCCTGCCATCGCAAATGATTTGGGACAAACAACCCTCATTTCCTGGGTATTTTCCATCTATTTGTTAACAACGGCTGTTACAACACCCATTTATGGAAAGCTAGCTGATTTGTTTGGACGAAAAAAAATCTTCTTATTTGGCACGACTGTTTTTTTAACAGGTTCATTTTTATGCGGCTTGTCTAGCTCTATGACACAGCTCATGCTATACCGAGGCATTCAGGGCTTGGGAGCGGGAGCTGTTCAACCGATCACTATGACAATTATTGGTGATTTGTTCACACAGGAAGAACGTGCTAAATTGATGGGACTATTTAGTGCGGTATGGGGAGTAGCAGCAATCGTAGGGCCTGTAATTGGCGGTTTTTTCGTAGATTATGTGGCTTGGGAATGGATTTTTTATATTAATATTCCTATTGGACTTGTTAGCATCTTTATGATTTCAAAACATTTCAAGGAAGAGCTTACTCCTAAAACGGTTCATATCGATTATTGGGGAGCATTATTTTTCACTGGCAGTTTAGTTTCGTTCCTGTACACACTCTTAGCAGAGGGTGAGGGACAAGGGATTACTTTTAATTCTACAACGATATCCTTACTGATCGTCAGCCTTGTTCTATTTTGCATCTTTATTGCTATTGAAAGACGCGCACCAGAACCGATGCTTCCATTATCCTTATTTAAGCGTCGCTTAATTGCAACTTCGCAGGTTATTTCCGTTTTACATGGGGCTTTATTAATTGGTGTATCCGTTTATATGCCCAACTGGCTTATCAATATTGTCGGCTTATCCGCAACGCTCGCGGGGATTGTCGTTCTGCCATTATCTCTTGGCTGGCCATTGGCAGCTTCTGTAGGGGGACGTTATTACAGTCGCTTGGGGTATAAATGGCTGGTGGCAATTGGTGGAGTTTTCTTTTTGATTGGTCAACTTCTCCTATCATTCCTTACGCCAGCAACATCTGTGTTCTATATTGGCTTCTTAATGTTTATTCTGGGGCTGGGCTTTGGGCTGACAATGACTGCTATCACAATTGCAGTACAAAGTAGCGTCGTTTGGCGTCAGCGTGGTGTCGCGACCAGTTCCGTACAATTCATGAGAACGATGGGACAAACTGTAGGAATTACTATGTTTGGTGCTGTATTTAATATGTATTTATTACAAGGACATATGGAAACCGGTTTGGTCAAGGTTTTCCATGCTTTGTTTGTAACAGCGATTATTGGGATGTTTGCAACGATTCTATTGCCGAAAAAAGCAGAGCAAGTAGAAGAAGAGCACTAATTTAAAAAAGCAAGATCAATAAAAAGGTGATCCCTGCCTTTCATGATCTTGCTTTTTTCTATGTAAATGGGCTTGTTTTGGTGCTGATCATGCTTGTGTGCTGTCTTATTATCTTGTCATCCCCACGGCTTCATGATAGACTTGTAAAAATCTATCAAAAACAGGGAAGAAGGAGAATACAGCATGAAAACAATCGGTCTGTTAGGCGGTATGAGCTGGGAATCTACTACTGAATACTATAAGCATATCAACCAGATGGTTAATCAACGAGTCGGAGCTCTTGCATCCGCAAAGTGTTTTGTATACTCTGTTAATTTTGAAGAGATTGTTCAGTGTCAAAAAGAAGGACGTTGGGACGATGCTGCGGCTATATTAGGTCAAGCAGCACAGCATCTCGAGAAGGCTGGGGCAGAATGTCTGCTAGTTTGCACCAATACCATGCATAAAATTGCCAAACAAATTTCTGGCCACATTACCATCCCCTTTATACATATCGCAGATGCCACAGCAGAAAAGATTCGGGAACAAAAGCTGCGAAAAATAGGATTGCTGGGTACGAAGTTTACGATGGAGCAGGACTTTTTTATTGAAAAGATGAAAGACCACGGCATCGAGATTATTGTACCAGAGGAGAAAGAGCGAGATGTTGTTCATCAGGTGATTTTTGACGAGCTTTGCAAAGGGATCATTACCAGCACATCACGTCAAGCTTATCGGGACATTATGGATTCCTTAGTGAAAGCCGGAGCAGAGGGAATTATCCTTGGGTGTACGGAAATTACCTTGTTAGTGGCTTCAGAGGATGCGGCTGTTCCATTATTTGATACCACACGGATACACGCGGAAAAAGCAGTTGATTTTGCGTTATCGCTGGTGGATAATGAACAGATTTACCAACAGCGATAATGGTACCGGTATTAGTTTCAAGTGTAGCAAGCGTATTGTAATGTAAGATCATGATTGATCCTTAAACAGTGAAATAGGGAAGACTAGGTATGCGCTGGATATTTGGTTGTATTGTTTACTTCTACGTTAATCATAAGTGACAAGGTAAAAAAAGACCTCCCTTTTGTAAAACTGGGGAGGTCTTTTAAGCATATGATTACTGACAACGATCTATGCAGTATTATGAGATTACCTTTCAGATTTGGTAAGCTTTTTTAAAGATAAGGAAATATTTTGAAAGCGTGTGAAGAAAAAACATCCTAAAATGACAATTAAACTCCCGTACACCTGAGTCCAGGTCATCTGCTCATTTAGCAGCAACAAGGCTAATAACGCCGTAAAAATGGGATTAAAGTTCAGAAACATCCCTGCCGCGGTCCCGCCAAGCTGCTTAACCCCCATGTTCCAAAGCACCATGCTAATAACAGTCGCAAATACACTGATATACAATGTGCCCCAAATAAACTCAGCATTAAGATTAGTGATTGTAAAGCTGCTGATATTGAAGGGCAACAGCATCAAGACCCCGAAGAATCCAGAATACAAAGTGGACATTAGTGCAGAAACATCGCGCATAGCCCATCTCCCCGCTACGGAATAGAGCCCCCAGGTAGCTACAGCGGCTAGCATCAAAAGATCTCCAGAATTAAAGCGGAGTGACAACAAGGCATGCCATTCTCCTTTAGATAGCACCAGTAGAACCCCTGCAAAACACAGAATCATTGAGCCAATCTGCAAAGCCTTCATTTTCTCCCTTAATAAAAGAAAAGAAAAGATAGCAATTGAGATAGGGTTAAGTGTAGAGAGTAAGCCGACATTTGTTGCAGCAGTACGTTCTAGGGCCCAGAACATAAATAAATTAAATAAGACCACGCCAGTAGCTCCCATCAGGATGAGCGGTAAAATCGCCCTGCGAGGCGGTAGGAGGCGTTTTTCTGCCAGGTAGACTACAGGAATTAATACAATAACGGCAATCATATAACGTAGATTGGTTAAGGTCATGGAGGATGCATGATTGACCAAAAACTTACCCACTACAAAATTGCCACTCCACAGAAAGCTTGTAAAAAGTAATAGAGCGACATACATCGGTTTCATCTGCGTGATCTCCTTTTATCTATACTCCTATCTTGGTCTAGGTCTTTATGATAACATAGCTTGTTATTGGATACAGAGGAAACCTTTTGCGATTGAATCAGGAAGAGGGTATGCCTTTTGTCCAAAAAAGAGTAAAGCCGATGCTTCCTTATACATACAGGAAATCGGCTTTTTCTATGCAAAAATTGTTTAACTTATAAAATACGTGTTTTTATTGGCGGGCTCCACTAGAATTACTGTCGTCAATTCAAGGACTTTAGCTGCAGCAGAATTAATTTATCCTTAATTTCTTCAAAGCTTAAAGCGTCGTATTCGTGAAACAACAATGATTGAACCCCAATTTGGCGAAGATACGATGGAATCTGTATTGATCGGAAGTTCTATCTTATTAATTGGTGTGTTAACAGGACAACACACATTATCAAGACGTGTGAAACAAGAATAGTATCGGAGTGGTTGCTATTTTGCTTCTTTTTTTCCTAGATAAGTAAGAGTGACGGATTGACCGGTCTTTGTCGCTTTCATCCACTAGGTAAAAAAGAGGTTTAGCACCCTTCTAACCTTATATTTCTTTAAACTATATGTTCCTTTATTAAGAGGCATAACTAAGCCCAACTGATTTAATCGGATATTTTCCTAAAGTTCTGTATGATGAATTATAACAAGCAATAGTGAAACTCCTAACCTGACATGATATAATTTTCTTGTTTATACATATTTTTGTGAATATAGAGAATAAATGTATAATCTTTTTTAATAAATCTTGATCGTATTCCTATCCAGTAAAAATGAAGCGAGAGCAGGAAACGATATTTTATTGCTAAGCTAATAGCTTCAGCCAGCTAGAGTAAGAGAGAAAAATACTGTTTGCCAATCTTGACATCTTATTGCGAATGGAGTGCTATGCTTGTCTACTGCTGTAATCATGGGATTTATAGCCGTTTTTATTGTACTTATTGGCTTGCTTGTTTTTTTGATTGTCAGACAAAATCAATTACATAAGGCAGCAGAGAAACAGCTGCTTACTAGCTGTAAGGTTTGCCAAAAGCAGATTGCAGTAAAGGCTGAGATTTGTCCGCATTGCGGAAAACGGCTGAAAATGCCGCCAGTGATGGGGTGTCTTATTTTCCTTCTCATTTTGGGAGTGATAGGAGGAGCTGTAATTTTTGCGGTTAATTTTACCATGCCTGCAAATGTTACAAGTAAGCCAGCTGGTGTAGGTCGGTTATTTTGGGATGAATCGATAGCTATTTACAATATGCTAGATAGAAAGATCAGCTACAATACCGGCACAAACTCTGAGGAATCACAATTTATTCTTGATTATATAGGTAGATACGGTATCAATAATTTAACTCCTGATGAGCTTACCATTTATTCTTGTGTTTTGGATATTATTATGACTCATCAAGATCAACAGGAGGGAGACACCAATGTGATACATTCACAAAAATTTGAAGAAGCAAAGTCGAAGCTAAAGGATATTTTCGGAAAATGATTGTCTCAATATCAGATCAGGTTGCTCTTGATTTTTTTACAGGAAAATCCCCCTTTACATAACTAGATAAGCTATCCTTATCGTACTTAAAGGGGGGAGTGCATACCTACATTAATCCTGTTACTTGTCCATTCTTATCTAAGCGAATATGCTGAGCAGCAGGTACTTTTGGCAGTCCTGGCATGGTCAACACATTTCCCGTGAGAACCACGATAAATCCGGCGCCGGCCGAGAGTCGAATTTCACTTACATTTACTACGAAATCTGCAGGAGCTCCTAATAAACTGGCTTGATCTGAGAAGGAATAAGGTGTTTTAGCCATACAAACAGGCAAGTCTGACAACCCTAACTCTTCAATTTTACGTAACGTTTTCATGGCTGCTGGTGAGAAGGAAACATCAGAGCCGCGATAGATTTCTGTCACAATCGTTTTGATTTTATCTGTTATGGGTTTGTTTAAGTCATACAGTGGCTTATAGTGAGAAGGAGCTTCCTCCAGTACACTAACTAGCTTCTCAGCAAGTTCCACACCGCCAGCACCACCATCTGCCCACACATTTGATACTGCCACTTCGATACCGAGAGCCTGACATTTCTTTTTGACAAAAGCGACCTCTTCAGGAAAATCTGTCGCAAAATGATTAATTGCTGCTACCACAGGCACACCAAATTTTTGTAAGTTCTCGATGTGACGCTGCACGTTAGCAAAACCGGCTTCCAAAGCAGGCAGGTTGGCCTTTTGCAGCTCGTCTTTTGTTATACCTCCGTTATATTTAATTGCTTTTACAGTAATGACTAGTACAGCAGCCTGAGGTGTGAGGCCCGCTTTCCTGCATTTGATATCAAAGAATTTTTCAGCACCAAGATCAGCGCCAAATCCAGCTTCAGTAACTACATAATCGGCTAGCTTTAGAGCAAGTTTGGTACCAATTACACTGCTGCAGCCGTGAGCGATATTGGCAAAAGGTCCACCGTGCACAATGACAGGAGTTCCTTCGGTGGTTTGCACGAAGTTAGGCTTGATTGCTTCTTTTAACAGAACAGTCATAGCATCGATAGCTTCTAATTGCTTAGCTGTTACCGGCTTATCATCCAGGTCATAACCGATGATAATCTGACCCAGACGTTCTTTTAAATCTTCCAAACTTTCGCTTAAGCAAAGGATGGCCATGATCTCTGATGCTGTAGTGATCATGAAGCCGTCTTCACGAACTACGCCATTCGTATCGCCTAATCCAACTACAATATGGCGAAGTGAACGATCGTTCATATCAAGTGCTCGTTTCCAGACGATTTTGCTTGGATTAAGTCGTAGAGAATTATGTTGAAAAAGGTGATTATCAATAAGGGCAGATAATAAATTGTGCGCTGCTGTAATGGCATGAATATCGCCTGTAAAATGTAGATTGATTTCTTCTGCTGGCAGTATTTGAGCATTGCCGCTGCCTGTAGCTCCGCCTTTCATCCCCATGCATGGACCTAGCGAAGGCTCGCGTAAGGCGGCTATTGTTTTTTTGCCAATATGGTTTAGTGCCTGAGAGAGTCCAATAGTTGTCAGTGTTTTGCCTTCTCCAGCTGGTGTAGGATTCATGGCAGTCACTAACACTAATTTTCCATCTGGTTGATCCTTTCGTTTTTCCCATGCATCTAATGATAGCTTAGCCTTGTATTTCCCATACAGCTCCAGATCATCCTCCGTAATACCTACGTGATTTGCAACTTCTACAATCGGCTTCATATGCTACCTCCTGTTCCATTAGGTGATATGTCCATCCACACCATTATAGCTCCTCTGTAGGCAAGGAGAAAACGAAATTTACCAATAGAGGGAGAAGCAAAGTGTTTTTTCCCGCTATTAGACGGTTAAACTTGCTATGACAACAGTAAGCTGATGAAAAGGAGACGAATGAAAAGAAATAATGGGTAACATAAATCAATAATCACATTTAGTTATAGACAAAAACAGTTATTGTCTATTATTATATAAACAAATAAAATTCATGTTTGTTTTTAGTTGAATCATTTCTGTCAGCCATATCTTACACAGAAAGGAAAATTATTGATGTCTACAAGCAGAAAAGCGGAATTAAAACGCCAATACAAAGAAACAAAGCCAGTGGGAGGGGTATATCAAATTAAAAACATCCGCAATCAAAAAATATTTGTAGGAAGTACGCCTAATTTAAAGATGATGAACGGTAGGCTCTTTCAATTAAAAACAGGTACTCATCCAAATAAGCAGCTTCAGCAGGAATGGAATGAATATGGAGAGGAAGCTTTTATTTTTGAGGTTTTAGAGGAGCTAAAGGAAAAGACAGAGGGATACTTTGATGCTGCTGATGAATTAAACAAGCTGTACGAAAAGTGGTTAGTCAAGCTACAACCCTATGGGGAAGCGGGTTATCATAGCATAGCTCAATAGGAGCTGAAATGTAGTTTTTCGCTAATTTGAGTCCCCCAAGTAATAGGTACGTCTTCGCTTGAAGTTTTTTTAGCGGAGAAGGTCTTCTGTAGTTATACCACCAGCTTTTTACGAATAAAAATTTTCAACAGGGGAGAATGGAGATAGTAACCTGTGACTATCTCTTTCTTTTTTCAAAAATAGGGGGAAACATGGTGGAAACAATAAAACAACCGCATATTTTTTCACATACGTTTATACGCGTTATTCTTTTATCAGGGATTTTTCTGCAGATTGGTACATGGGTTCGTAATTTTGCTGTACTTCTCTACGTCATGGAGATTACAAATAATGACCCGTATGTCGTCTCTTTGATATCAGTGGCAGAGTTTGCCCCCATCTTTATTTTTTCATTTATTGGCGGGACATTTGCTGACCGCTGGAGACCAAAGCGGACAATGGTATGGTGCGACATATTAAGTGCCATTTCTGTGTTTTGTGTATTGGGAACGCTGATGTTTGGATCGTGGAAGGCTATTTTTTTCGTTACATTGTTTTCTGCGATTTTATCGCAATTCTCACAGCCGTCTGCCATGAAGCTGTTTAAACAGCATGTACCGGCTGAACAACTGCAGGCTGGAATGGCTATGTTTCAAACTCTGATAGCAATTTTTATGATTCTTGGTCCAGCGATTGGAACAATGATATACCAAAGCTTCGGCATTACAATTTCTATTGGCGTAACAGGGATTGCATTTTTATTATCGGCAGCAGTCCTGTATCAATTGCCAAAAGATCAGCGGCCAGAACAGAACCATGGTCAAACAAGCCTGCTCCAAGAAATGGGGGATGGCTTACGGTATGTATGGTCTAAATTTGTCTTACGCCGGTTAAGTATGTGTTTCATAGGAGTGGGTCTGGCTGTAGGTCTTATCCAGCCATTAGGTATTTTTGTAGTTGTAGAACAATTAGGATTACCGAAAGAGAACTTGCAATGGTTGTTCACAACGACGGGGGCAGCTATGCTCCTTGGAGGGGCAGTGGTAATGAGCCTTTCCAAAAAAATCTCACCACAAAAACTGTTGGCATTGGGGCTTTTGAGCAGTGCATTTTCCGTATTTGGTATTAGCCTTACGCAAAGCTTTTGGATCGTGTTGATCTTTCAATTTGTAAACGGGCTATTTTTCCCCTGTATTCAAATTGGGATTAATACCATGATTTTGTTTTCGTCTGAGCAAAAATTTGTTGGAAGGGTAAACGGAGTTCTCAGCCCCTTATTTTCAGGAATGATGGTCGTAACAATGAGCATAGCAGGGGTGGTTAAAGAGACCGTTTCTTTACAAGCAAGCTATCAAATTTCCGGATTATTATTCATAATAGCGGTCTGTGTAGTAATTCCTTTATTTAAAATGCAGTTGCAAAAACAAGCAGATACCAGCGAGACATTAGTAGAGCAAGAAGGGGGAGCGGAGAGTAATTCCTAACGGGAAGGCCCAAACGAAGTTAAAATTTTGCCATTTGAAGATGTGACATAGCAACTAATCTCAGTGCCGTATCTTCTTCAGCCGTTAATGTGGTATGAACGTTTACCTCATGGAGCGAAGCAAAAGTTGCGTGTAATGATCTAAGTCAAATAATTGGCAATCTTCAGCCTGAAAATATGAAAGGTTTCAACGGAGCGTACACTCCCGTTGAAACCTTTTTTTACGATTGGAACCAATTCTGTACTTGCCAGATTTGCGTAACCCAATCTTCATAAAACGCAGGCTCATGAGAAACTAGCAGTATTGTACCCTTATATTGTTTGAGTGCCTCTTTAAAAGCTTCTTTTGCCCCGGTATCCAAATGATTCGTCGGTTCATCTAAGACGAGTACGTTGCTGTTTGTTAGCATGAGCCCGCATAATCTGACCTTCGCTTGTTCCCCACCGCTCAATGAGCAGACCTTTTGCCGAATATGCTGTTCACTAAGACCGGATCTTGCTAGCTCCTGTCTTATTTCCTTTTGTGTTAAATCAGGCCGTAATGACCATACTTGCTCAAGTGGTGTTTGATTCGAGGCCGATTCTTCTTGTGAAAAATATGCTGGTTTTACTCGTTCCCCAATTCGTACGCTGCCACTTAACGGTTGCAGATACCCTAGTAATGTGCGAAGCATGGTAGATTTACCAATACCGTTATAGCCTACAATTGCGATTTTTTCACCGCGGGTCACTCGTAAATCAATTGGTCCCAATAAAGGTTCTGTATAGCCGATTTGTAAATTGCGCGCTTCTAAAATCTGACTGACTGGCTCCGAATGAATGTGAAACATAAAGCGCGGCTGCGCTGTTGAGGTCGGTTTCTTCAGACGAGCTATTTTTTCTAATGCCTTTTCACGACTCTTTGCTTGTTTAGCCTTGCGAACACGATTTTTTTCAATAAAATTCTCTAGCCTGGATATTTCCTTTTGTTGCCGTTCATATGCATCTTGTAATTGCTGTTTATTTTGGGCATAGCTTGTTAGAAAAAAATCATAGTTACCTGTATATCGTTTGATCGTCTGATGCTCTAAATGATAGATGGCAGTTGTGATTTCGTTGAGGAACCTCTGATCATGTGAGACCACAAGATAGGCATGCTTATAGCTTTTTAAATAATTGATAAGCCATGCTATATGTGCGTCATCAAGATAGTTTGTTGGCTCATCCAGTAACAAAGCATGGGGCTCTTCTAATAAAAGCTTTCCTAGCAATAGCTTTGTGCGTTGACCGCCGCTGAGCGTTTGCACATCGCGATCCATACCAAGCTCATAAATACCTAGTCCAGAAGCAATTTCTTCTATTTTGGCTTCTGTCTGATAAAAGTCAGAGAGATCCAGAATACTTTGCAACTCACCATAGCGAGCTAACAATTGTTCCAGGTTATTTTTAGGGGCAGACATTTCCTCTGTTAATCGAAGCAGCTTTTTTTCTATCTCATACAGATGGGCAAAAGCTCCTTGTAAATACTGCAAAATGGTTGTGCCAGCCTGTAAATCAATATGCTGCTGCAGGTAACCTTTTTTGAGATGAGAGAGCCACTTCACTGTCCCTGAATCAGGGAGGAGTTCCCCCGCTAAAATGCGAAGGAGAGTCGATTTTCCTGCTCCGTTGCTGCCAACAAGACCGGCATGCTCTCCTTGAAGTAGTCGAAAGCTTATATTTTGAAAGATAATGTTACCCCCATACATCTGTGTAACATTTTCAACCGCTAATATGCTCATTACGTATTCTCTCCTTAATCTTTCATATGGAAAGCCAACGAGAGAACAGCATGATAAAAACAATATTCAATTAGCTGAACATAAAAATGGGTAAGGCGAATATACCTTACCCACTACCCAATAATGTTAGTAAGAAAGGAATAAGATTTTTTATCTACTGTCCTCAGATTGGCTTATGAAAAATGGGCAGACTTCTCCCGTAGTAGCCTAATCTCTTAGAAGAACAGTCGATAAAATCATCATATCCTTTTCTACACCTCATTATCATTTTAGATTTTTATAACATTTACAGTATATGTAAATGTTTATTGGAATGTTAAGCAAATAGAACGGTTTTGCTTACTTTTCGTGTTGAGATTCCTTCTTAAATGGATGAAAAAAAGTCTTAGGAATATCTGTTTCAAAACGCAGCAGTTCGCCCGTACTAGGATGTACAAAGGATAAGACTCGTGCGTGTAGCCCTAATCGACCGATTGGCTTAGATTTGGCACCGTATTTCTTGTCACCTACTATAGGGTGTCCTATATCTTCCATGTGGACGCGGATTTGATTTTTCCGGCCTGTCTCCAGTTGGACTTCCAGCAAGGAGAAATTTCGATCAGACTGGAGCACTTTATAGTGAGTAATAGCATGCTGGCCATCATTTGGACGGTGACTGGAATACATTTTTAACGTACTACTTTCTTTTAGCCAGGATGAAATAGTTCCCTCTTGCTTTTTCACGTTACCTTCAACCAGGGCAACATACAAGCGTTCCTTGACACTGTCTTTCCAGGAATTTTGGAGTGCCTGTTGGACCCGTTCACTTTTAGCGAACATCATAACGCCAGATGTGTCTCGATCTAGGCGGTGCACAACGAAAATCCTATTTTGAGGATTCTCAAGACGAACATAAGCCATTAATTGACGATAAACAGTTAATTCCTTTTCTTGCGGTGAAGCAATTGATAGCAAGCCGGCTTCTTTTTGGACAACAATAACATCGGCATCTTCATATAAAATCTTGATACCAATCATTGGAGGTGTTTCCGAAACCTTCTTATTCTGTAGACAGACCGTTTGTCCAGGGTGCAATACATGATTATGGGTTGTCACAACTTTATCATTTACTAATACCTGACCACGTGTTAACAGGGACTTAATAGAGTTACGGCTGAGATTTGTAATATGCTGTAATAAAAACGGTAGTAATTCAGACGGTTCTTTTACCGTATATTGTTTGACTGGAGCCTGATTTTTACTGGTAAAATTCCTGTTGTTTTTCGCAAAGTGCTTTTTGGGGTGGTTCCTTCTATTATTCATGAGACAAACCTCTTTCTTAGAAACTACGATACACGCTACACGAAATTGTAACCGTTAGCTTCTATACTAACAAATAAAAAACAATCCACCAAGCAGAACCGAGCAGAGCAGGTATTCCCGATGAGAGATGCTGAGAAGAGAAAGGGAGCGGGTATCAGGGGATGTTTGGAAGGGGTTCTTTCAAAAACGTCTGCTTAGAAACAATTACTACTTCATAACATTCGAGCTTTTTTCTTTCCCTGTCTTCTTCATTTTTGTTATAATGGTGCTTAAGCCAATTAAGGGAGTGTTACAAAAAGATGGATGCATTGTTTGACCAATTGAAAGAATATCTAAACATGGATACAGAAATCTCTTTCCTTGAATTTGATAAGTATTATAAAGACGTATTGGTATTTTTAGATAGTGATTGGAAAAACTTGAACGAAGAAGATACCATGCGTATGATCTTCATTCTAGATAACTTAAAGGCAAACAGCGAAGAGCGCTCTAAGCGTAAAGGGAAAGAAGCAAAGAAATTCGCTAAAATTGCTGAACGCACAAATATTTGGGCTCAAGCAATGATTAAACGTATGAAAGAATTCGGTTTAAACGACGAAGAGATCGGTAAGCGTTACGAGGCAATTTACGAAGCTGTGTAGGTATACGCGCTTTGCCCGAATAGGTTATGTAAGGTCTGATTCCTTATGGGAGTCAGGCTTTTTTCTGTTATAGTACCCATTTATAAACCAAGAAACCTTACAAAAATTTAAGGTTTCTGTAAGACTTATCAATAGGTAATGGTAAGATGGTTGGACTACAATTAGCTTACAACGAGGCAAAAGTCGAAACATGTCAAAGAAAACAACGTCCTATAAGTAGAAAGGGGGCAGCAATCATGAATCATGTCCTACAAGGAACTGCGCAACCATTAAAAAAGAGCAAGCCTAAAGCCAGACGTACACGTGTACCAAAGTGGTTAGCAATATTGTTGATTGCTGCGCTTTTCTTGCAGATTATTGCATACTCTATTGTAACTATAGCTGGTTCTTATTTAATAGACCAACAGATCTTAAGTAAGACGGCAGGGAGTAGTTTAGGAGGCAAAGGTACGTATGTTGCTACAGACGAGATGCCTTCTTATCTGAAGGACGCTTTTATTGCGATTGAAGACCACCGTTACTATTACCATAAAGGAATTGATTACATTGCGTTTGGACGAGCTTTATGGATTAACACGATGTCAGAGAGCAAGCGGCAAGGCGGAAGCACGATTAGCATGCAACTAGCCAGAAATTTATTTTTAACAAATGAGAAAACCTATACACGCAAGCTAAAAGAAGCTCTCATTGCGATGAATTTAGAACGCCAATATACTAAAGATGAAATCCTGGAGATGTATTTAAACAATATCTATTTTGGTCATGGAAAATATGGAATTGAAGCAGCAGCACAATATTATTTTGGCAAAACGGTACGATTACATGATCCAAAGCTGAAAACAATTAATGAGAGTGAAGCAGCAATGCTTGCAGCTTTACCAAAAGCACCAGAAAATTATTCACCAATCAAATATCCTGATAAGGCAATGACCCGGCAACATGTGGTATTAAGCCGAATGAAAAAGCTAGGTTATATCACAGAAGAGCAGGAACAGGATTTTTTGAAGCAAAAAATAAATGTACCAGCAACAGGAAATGAACTTTCCAGAGCTGCCTCGCAGTCTTAAGCTGTCAGGCCCCTACTGGTAACTAATGTGAATTCAAATAAACAAATAGCCTTCCATGTTGGGAAGGCTATTGTTGCTTTTACTCGATAAGACTGTAGGTTAAGATACTGCTTTTAATCCAGTAACCCCGATGACAATAATGATGAGGCTTATGATACGTCCGATGCTCTTTGATTCATTGAAAAAGATCATATTTACTAGTACTGCACCGGCTGTTCCCACACCAATCCAAACAGCATAGGCTACACTTAACTGAAGATATTGAAGAGATGTGTAAAGGAGGGCAAACGATGCACCGAATCCTCCAAAGAAAAGAGCCGTATTTATCAAAGATTTATTTGTACTAAATCTTTTTAACCCTATTACTCCAATTAATTCAAATATTGCTGCTAGAAACACAAATAACCAACCCATAATTAAGCAGCTCCTTTCTCTTGTGTGTTTCCGCCTTTATTGTCTGCAAGCTTTAATGAAATTACGCCAATGACCAGAAGCCCCATAAATAGACCTTTTGCCAAGCTGAATACACCTTCAAAGATAAAAATATCCATGAGGGCGGTACCTACTGTGCCTGCTGCTGCGAAAATAGCATAAACTGTACCCGTTGGTAATGTTTCGCAAGCTTTAGAGAGTAGATAAAAATCTGCAATAATAATGACAACCACAATAGCCCAGTGCCACCATGCTGCTGCCACGTTAAAAGCATAAACCCAAAGCAATTCAAATAAACAAGTTAACATGACATAAATCCAAGCTCTATTCATAAACAATCATTCCTTTTTGTCGAATTGTAAATCACTCATTTCAAAATGATCGGTAAAGGCACAAAGTATTAGTTACGTAACCGGCTTCTTGTTCATGTACTTCTTTGCTTTTATTGTCTGTAGGTAATATTGAAATTACACGTAGAACCAATAGAACCAAGAGGAGCATAACCGTTATGCTTTATCAGTCAGAAATGAATGAATGTCAGTCATTTTGGTTTTAAAAAAAATTGGCACATACCTGATAGCTTTATTTATTTTGTAACAGTGATCGCTTGATGAAGTTGTAGGTCTCAGCCTTAACGATATCCACAGTATCATCCTGATCACGTCCTATATAAAATCGTTCAGCCGCATTCTCAACAAGGTTGATAATCATTTTTGCCATTCGCTCAATATTAATATCACTGATAATCTCGTTAGCATTTACGGCTTTGTTTAATATAACTTCAAACCAATGATAGTAGGGACGGTATATCGCTTCCCATTTTTCCATTGAATGATCGATGGCAAGACCGGAATAGCAAAGGATAATAATGTCTTTATAAGAATCGGTTATGTGAAAGGTTTCGTCAATCACAACCTCTAAGACTTCCCAAAAGTTTTCTTTCCCCTGAACCTTTTCTTTAATTCTTTCAAAAGTGGTGGTGAGAAGATTATCTGCAATGGCTGGAATTAAAGCCTTTTTAGATGAAAAATACAAATAGAAGGTTCCTTGTGCAACTCCTGCTTTTTGTACGATATTTGAAATGGAAGTCTTATCAAGTCCTTTTTCTGAAATGACGTCAATGGCAGCCTGTAAAATTTTATTGTATTTATCGTCAGAAGTGTTAGCTATAGTGATTACCTCCCTTTCAAAAATGAATGACTATCATTCATTATAAAGTAACCTTAATGTGATGTCAAAAAACAAAGACATCCATGTTAATCCATTAGGTCATGACAAAAGAAGAGGGCTGGTTCAAGAATGCTTTCGTTTAGAAGCTATACTAAACAATTAGTAAGCATGAATTCATTTATCCGTTCCTTCTGGCGGAGTAACCTGTTGTTTCCCCAGTCCTTTTCAGCACTGGATATTATTTCTTGTATTATAACAGCATAATGTAGTAAAAATAGTATTAATACAGAGAAACAAAGAGTATTCGAGAGATAGGATAACCAAATATCGGATAATCGCTGTAAAATGTGCTATAACAAGATTTTTATTTTAACTCTGTTGTAGTACAATTAAATCAGCAATTGACAATTGAAGCACGAAAACATACGGAGGCGATTTATATGGAGAAATTGACTCATTTCTTTGCTACATTGGGACCAAAACAATGTGAATGCTGTGGCCAACCGATTACAGAACAAGCCGAATCTTATATGTCCGAATGCTTGGAGTGCTCTGAAAAGAAGTACATCATCGTAGAAGCTTAATCAATTTGTTTTAAGATACTCTTTTATGGAACCCTTTCTTTTCTCCCTATACACACCCTTTATTAAGCCATTCTGCCAATCAAGCAGAGTGGCTTTTTTTTTATGGGTATACATCTTTGTTTTCGTGTATCTGCGAATGAAAAAAGGATTGAGGTCATTCATTTTTCTTTTCGTTTTACTTGCACCAACCAAAAAAACAGGGCATTCTAAGAACAGAATATGGAGAGGAGCTTTTTGATGTTTCATCCCATTATTTATGACAATATAAAGGTTGTATTAGAAGGCGCCGTTTATGATCATGATTTGGACGGCGATATTTTGGTAATAAATCGAGTAGATGCTGTTGATTTGGCTAAATTTGGACGCTATTTTCATATTCAATTTCATTTATTGTCTTCCAAGGAAGACACCAGCCAGCATAAGGTTACTGCCGAAATTCAGCTCTCAACGGAACTAGCTGATATCGCAAGTGAGCAGTTAGAGCAACCGCTCGCTGTACCGATGGGCTGTCGGATCTGCATTCATTTTGATGTATCAATGAGGGATGTACGCTACGAATCTGTTCAAGTAATAGATTTGTTAAATGAAATTTGGGGACATCGACCGCATATTACACAACAGGTCATGTTTACAATCGACGAGCATCAGGAATTTAGATGGCCGCCTGAACAATTTCAGGTCCGAATTAAACTGGATTTTCATCGGAAGATCGATGAAGGAAATATCCCTGATATAAATGAAATTGTGGCGCATTGTATTGAATCCTTGCGATTACTCGAGGAACGAGAGGCATAATCTGGGGGATAGAGTCTGCATGCAATAAACAAACAATAACACAGCTATAAAAAATACCGCATCCAAAGCAGCAGCTTGGATGCGGTATTTTTTACATTAGTTGATTATCCTGTAGGAAAAATGGTTGGTTCTCCTAATCCTGTGGTACAGGCAGATCAGGAACTGTTTTTTTCTGTTTAAGCGGAATGGTTACAGTAAAGGCGCTCCCTATACCTACCTGACTGCTTACAGTGATTTTTCCAGAATGTCGTTCAACAAGCCGCTGGCAAATTGTTAAGCCTAATCCTGTACCGCCGCTATTTCGATTACGTGATTTTTCCGCACGGTAGAATTTGGTGAAGATCTTCGATAAATCTTCTTCCGCGATACCGTCCCCTTTATCAATGACAGAGAAGCTCACTTCGTTGTTTCCCATATCACAGGTAAACAGGATACTTCCATCAGGTTTATTATAATGTATCGCGTTATTTAGCAGGTTTTCTAAAACGCGCCGTAGCTTTGGCTCATCCGCTTCCATATGTAATGAATCAGAAACGCGGAATTTACTGGAAAAGCCGATGGGACTTTGCTCCAGACGGGTGGCGTATTCCTCAGCGATGTTGCTAGCGAATGTTCGGATATGAATGCGAGTTAGGTTGAGTGGAAAGCGACCCATCAATTGATTATGGTCCTGCAGCTCATCCAATAGGTTTTCCAAATCAAGAGCCTTGTCTTCTATTTTTGCCATTTGCTTCTGTATTCGTTCTAGATCGGTAACTCGACCTGAAGCAATATAAGAGGCATATCCCTTAATTGTAGTTAAAGGTGTGCGAAAATCATGTGCAATAGCTGCCATCAATTCTTGTTGTCGTTCCTCGACAAAATTGAGCTCTTCCACCATGTCATCGAAATAGCGGAATAGTTGCCCAAATTCATCGGTAGATTGATAAGAAAAGGCAACATCTCGTTTGCCCAGCTTAATTTCCTGAGTAACACGAGAAAGCTCATTAACAGGACGTAGTATCCAACGAATGACCACAATAAATAGAATAATACCTATGAAAATTAAGCTGACATAAATATACACAATGATCATGGTAACTCCCCTAGAAGCGAGAATATCATAATCATCTGTATAAAATCGAACAACAGTCTTACCCTCTACAGGAGCACTGCGATCAATGGAATACTCTGCTATTACCTTTTTTAATCCTTTGCCTTTTGCATTATAGGCTTCGGAGGTTTTGGTGGTAATGGCATTTCCATTTTCGTCCTCTACCACAATCGTATACATCAGGTCTTCTGGTAACTGTTTCGTTAATTCTTTTAATTCATTGGGATCTTTAAACAAGGAACGACGAATCACTTCATTAAAGCTGACTCTCTCGGCCACTTCTTTTCCCAGCAAAAACTGCTCGTGGCGATCTGTTTTAAGCTGATCCACAATAATGTTTTGAAAAACAAAGCGATAGGCCAAAATATGAATCATGATGACAGCTAAAAAGGCGAGCAGTATTTTATTGCTGATTTTCACGAATTAGATACGCTCCCCAATAAAGACGTAACCAGTTCCCCATTGTGTTTTAATAAATGTACGTTCGGTTTCTAGCTTTTCGCGCAGGTTCTTAATATGTACCGTAACAGTATTAAGTGAGCCATAACCATAGCCCCATACGCGATCATAGATTTGCTCTCGGGTAAAAACAATACCCGGGTTCTCTGCTAGGAAGGTTAATAATTGAAATTCTTTTGTAGATAAATCAATTTTATTTTCTCCTACATAGACAGAGTAAGTTTCCTTATGAATTTCCAACCCTTTGAATTTTAAGATGGTGAGAGCTGAATTTCCGGCTTCCTTGTCTAGTTGTTCATTCTGGGCAGTTAATTTTCTCAACCGGTCATAGCGGCGAAGGTGAGCACGGATGCGGGCCAACAATTCTTCCGTATCAAAAGGCTTGGTGATATAGTCATCAGCACCAATTTCTAGTCCTACAACTTTATCTACTGGTTTGCCTTTTGCACTTAAGAAAATGATAGGCATTTCCCGTTCACGGCGAATTTGGGCGCATAGTTCATACCCGCTCATATGTGGCATCATAATATCAAGTAAAATGAGGTTGGGGGTTAGCCCGCTATCTAGCTTTGCAAGTGCTTCTTCTCCACTATTTGCATGAGAAACGTCAAAACCTTCATTCTCAAGAATATCTTGGAGCAGATCGACAATCTCTTGGTTATCGTCCACGACAAAAATATGATCTTTCAAGGGAGACCCTCCTAGTTTCTACGAAATGCAGTTAATTTCATCATATCATGGATAAGGGTATATGGCACAATTAAATATAAGGAAAGATATAGCCTTATCATGTGAGCTGGTACTAATTACAGTCAGAAAAAGCCAGAGACTCATGTCCCTGGCTTTTGTATAAAAAGGTTGTGCTTCTTTTTCAGCCTCAGTGAAAAAGATTTTAGTCTTCCATTTCTGGAATTGCTACACGTTTAGCGCCTACATATTTTTTGCTCCAATAGTAGGGATCGTCAAGGCTTGTCTTCGTTACTCCAATTCCTGTTTCCGAGTGAGCAAACATATTGTTTCCAATATAGATGCCTACGTGCGAGATGCTTCTTCCATTCGTGTTAAAAAACACTAAATCTCCTGGTTTTAGGTCTTCCCGATCTACTGACTCTCCAATTTCAAATTGGGCAGAAGAAGAAGCTGGAAGTTTTGCACCTAAAGCCCCAAACACGTATCCGGTAAATCCGGAGCAATCAAAACCGGAAGTAGATTTACCGGCTGCTTTGTAAGGTACGCCATACAAAGAATTGATGGTCTTGTCTAATGAGTCGGAGGATGCGAATACAGAACCTCCACCCACTGCTAGTAATGCAGTCGTTAGTATGGAACACACAAACTTACGCAACGAAAGAGCCCCTTCCTTTTAAGCCTCCGAGGTTAGCTGATGGGTTCGGTCGAAAGGTTTCCCTAAGCTGTTTTATAAGAACAGCTATTCACCCCAAAGTATGGTTCCCCCGTTTCCATTGTCTGGAACTCGGCTAATTTTCGATTTTTTTTTACACAGAGAGATTAAATTCTACTTTCGTTGCGATTCCCCTTTTTTTTTTATTAAAGTTCACTGTTTCGACATATTTTTAAGTAATCTTTTTAGAGAAAACCCGTCTTATCTATTTTTGGTAAGAGTGACATTTTCCTTCTGTTTTCTATTAGTAGCAACGGATGAAAGTTTCTGCCGTTTCCTGTTGCTTTATCTAAATTTCTTATCCATGTAATAGGGCAATCTATCTTTCCTTTTAAGGATGGACATTCTCTCCGACTCAGGGCTGAGGCGAAAACCATCCGCTCGCCCGTTATAGATTATTTCAGGGTCGACTACAATAAGGTCATGAACAACAAGCGAATGAAAAAAGGAGGGAAAACACTTGCAAGGGCAATCCGGAAAATTATTTCTGGGGCTTACGCTGATTGTCGTAGGGGTACTGGTATTGCTTGACAAACTAGGGCTAGGAATCGACAGGTTAATCCCCATGTTTATCGCAGGACTGTTAATGGTCTATGGTTGCAAAAAGGTGTTAAGCGCTGGCTCAACAGGAAATAAAGGATGGGGAATATTTGTTTTCCTCTTCGGGCTATTAATGCTCTTAAATAAATTGAGCTTGCTATTTGGTTGTTTGCTGGCAATTGCGATCATCTACTTTGGATTTAGGCTTATGAAAAGCCAGCGACATACGGCTCCGTATGAATCAACTCCACCGATGTGGGAGAGAGAATGGGCACAAGGTGTATTGCGAGAAGATAAGCTCGATCGTTGGGAAAATGAGTTAAAGAAACGCCAACATAAGGATTTGTTTTGATTACAAAAACCAAAAAATGATAAACTCTAAGGAGGAATTTTAATATGAGTATTTTTAAAAGACTGCGTGATGTAACGGTGGCTTCCGTAAATAATGCGATTGATTCCATAGAAGATCCGGTCGTTATGCTTACACAATACATGCGTGATATGGAAGCAGAGATCGGTCGAGTAGAAGTAGCGGTAGCTCGTCAGGTGGCTCAGGAGAAGAAATTCCGTCAACAATATGAAGAGGCGAATACCTTAGCAGCTAAACGCGAGCGCCAAGTGATGCTTGCTCTTACTGAAGGCGAGGACGAATTGGCTAGACGTGCTTTATTGGATCAGAAGACATACGAATCACGTGCGCTTGAATTAAAAGAATTATTGGATTCGTCTAGTAATGCTGCTCAGCAAATGCGTGAAAAATTAGCTGAACTAAAAGAAGAGTTCTATAAAATGCGTGCTAAAAAATATATGCTAATGTCCAGAGCTCAAGTAGCACGCACACAAAAACAAGTAAACTCTTATGTAACAGGCATAGGTGTTGAAAATGCGGCCCGCGGGTTCCATCGTATGGAGGAAAAAGTAATGCAGATGGAAGCGGAAGCCAGCATGAGCGGTATGTATGAGGACTCTGAATACCACCGTTCATTGAAAAAGCTGGACAAAAAAGATGAGTTAGATTATGAATTAGCAAAATTAAAGGAGAAGCTGGCAGGAAAATCCGCTGAAAATAGGGAAGAAGTAGAGTCAGCAAAAAAGAACTAGATATTATTACACACAGCAGCCCTGTCTAGGGCTGCTTTTCCCCTAGGAGGGTTTACTAGATGTCAGATTTACTTGTGTTTCTGAGACGCTTTGTCTCTCGACCGGGACAAGTAGGGAGCGTGATCCCCAGTTCGCGTTTTTTAAGTAGTCTAATGATGAAAAATGTTCCATGGGAGCAAGTAGGACATATTGCCGAATTAGGGCCAGGAACCGGTGTTTTTACACGTGCTATTCTTACACAGATGAAAAAGGATGCACGCTTTTTTATCGTGGAGCGTGACCCGCAATTCCAGCAAATGCTGCATCATCGTTTTCCTCAGGTGCCTATTTGCTCGGAGGCGGTAAGATTATCAGAGTATATGAATGAATTAAATATTCCTTCACTAGACGCTATTGTTTCCGGACTGCCATTTGCTGTTTTCCCTGAAAAGCTGCGCAGTGATATCTTAGATTGTGTGGTAGAATCACTTGAACCGGATGGGGTTTTTGTTACCTTTCAGTACTCCCTGCAGCTGAAGAATGAACTGGAATCGCGATTTTCTAAGGTGGATATTAAATTTACCCCGTTTAATATCCCGCCAGCTTTTGTATATGTATGTAAGAAAAGATAAAAATCAGTTGAGAGAGGAGTAGGCTTCGTTTGAAATTTTCTCGCGTAGAAAAAATGGTGGCAGGTGCCATTATCATCTTTGTCGGTTTAGGCCTCTTCCTCAATAATTTAGGGCTGATTTTTTTCAGCATTTTTTCCTTATGGCCTCTGCTCTTTATTTTTTGGGGGTATCGATTTTGGAAAAGAGGAAGAAAAATTACCGGTGGCATCTTATTAACCATTGGTATTCTTAATATTTTTCAGGAATGGTTTGGTATTGCCATTCACAATTTGTTCGGCTTTATTTTTTCCATGTTCTTTATTTACTATGGCATTCGATTAATACGTCGCAAAGGTCGAAATCAGAATGATTTTGGCCAAGACTTTACTTATACAGAAGAGAAGCAGCAAGAAACAACCGCTTATTCTCAATCAGCAGAAACAGCTAAGCAAGATGATCTCGACCTTGAAATGGATGCGTTGCTAAAGGAGAGACAGCGGAAAAAGGCACAAGAAAAAATGCAGGCTGATATTCAGACACAGCCTGCGAGTCAAAGCTTTTATACAGGCGAACAGAATGATCAAAAGGCAAAGAGGGAGTCCTATTCGCAGTTTGGGCCTAGAATTGAAGGCGAATGCTATTCCGGTTCTTATTATTCTGATACGGGGCCTGATGAACCAAGTTCTAATCAAGAAGGCCCGCATAGGGAACAGCGCAAATCTAGCGGTAAATCCTTTCATAAAAGCTTTGATAAGACGTTTTACGATCACGTACACATTCATAATCCTCAGGATACACGCAGCTCATTGATTGGTGATTATAAATTGATTTCTGGTCGTTTTGAGCTAAAAAATATGCGGATTTGGCAAGGGATTGGCGATGTGGTTATCGATCTTTCCCGAGCTGTCATTCCTGAAAAGGAAGGCACGCTAGTCATCAATGGCTGGATTGGAGATGTCACGATCTATGTCCCGGTCGATATGCCAGTACAGGTGATGGCAGAGGTGACTATTGGAGAATTGGAAGTGCTAGGCCATCGTCAAAATGGGATTACGCGTAAGGTGATGTTGTCCACTCATAACTACGCAGAAGCTACTGAAAAAGTAAAAATCATCATTTCGCTCTGGGTGGGCGATATTGATGTCAAGTACATCTGATGAGAGGGTGTACAGACGTATGAAACAATCCTATTCGACATTAAAAAGCATTCAATGGCAGGCGGTTCAACAAGCGCTGTTCTGGACAAACAGCACGGTGTTGACGATGTTTGGTATTTTCCTATGGATCGGTTATTTTAGCAAGGATCGTCCGGAGGTCAATGAGTGGTTGGCTAAATATCTACACGTATCGGTAAGCGTTGATTTTAGCTGGCGTATTTTCTTTTTTCAATTGATTGTAGGATTAGCAGTGGCCACAGTTGTTGGGCTAGTCAGCGGTTATATCGCTGGCAATCTGTTAAAAAAGCGTCTGCATTCCTTATGGGAGGCGACGATGAATTTAGAACGAGGTATGCTATCTTATCGGGTACCGGAATTAGGCTCGGATGAGATTGGTGAATTGGGCTGGCAGTTAAATCGACTTGCAGCTAAATGGGAGGGGCAAGTGGCATCGTTACAGCGACTCTCCACGCATAATGCAGAATTGCATGATCAGGTTAAAGCTGCCGCGGTGACAGAGGAGCGCCAGCGGCTTGCACGTGAATTGCATGATGCTGTCAGTCAGCAGTTGTTTGCTATCGCGATGACCACTGCTGCTATCAAACGGTTAATTGATAAAAATCCGAGTCGAGCGGCACAGCAGATTGAACTGGTAGAGGAAATGGCAGCAGGAGCCCAGGCGGAGATGAGAGCATTACTGTTGCATTTGCGTCCGGCTACACTACAAAACAAATCACTGGGAGAAGCGGTTGAGGAGCTACTAGAAGAGTTGAAGATCAAGCATACGTTGGATATTAATTGGGAAATCAGTAACATTGCCAATATCCCGAATGGTATTGAGGATCAGCTGTTTCGCATTCTTCAGGAAGCGCTGTCCAACTCCTTGCGTCATTCCAGGGCACATAGCATTACAGTAAAATTATTCACGCTGCAAGGACATGTACGTTTACGTATTGCGGATGATGGTATTGGCTTTGATCCAGATGGAGAAAAAATGACCTCATACGGATTGGTGTCCATGCGGGAGAGGGTTGATGAAATCGGCGGTGCACTGGAGATTTACTCATCACCAGGCAATGGCACACAGATCGAAATACGCGTCCCGTTATTGCTGGACGTACACCCAAAAGGAGTAGATGGAGAGAATGATCCGGGTATTGTTAGTAGATGATCATGAGATGGTGCGTATGGGACTCGCTTCTTATTTATCCACAGAGGATGATATAGAAGTAGTAGGAGAGGCTTCAAGCGGGGAAGAAGGGGTACGTCTGGTGGAGGAAATGCAACCGGATGTCGTACTCATGGATTTAGTCATGGAGGGCATGGGAGGCGTTGAGGCAACAAGGAAAGTTCGGGAAGTGTTGCCGCAGACAAAGGTTATTGTACTTACCAGCTTTATTGACGATGAGAAGGTATATCCGGTTATTGAAGCAGGAGCATTTAGTTATCTGTTAAAAACCTCCCGTGCATCTGAAATCGTAAAAGCTATTCGTGCCGCAGTAGACGGTGAGCCTGTATTAGAGTCACGGGTAGCCAGTAAGATCATGGCAAGGTTCCGTACAGGCGCGCAGACGCCGGCTCATCAGCAATTGACTCCCCGTGAGTTGGAGGTGCTGCTGTTAATTGGGCAGGGAAAATCGAATCAAGAGATCGCAGATGAATTAATTATTGGTATTAAAACGGTAAAGACACATGTAAGCAATGTTTTATCAAAGCTAGGTGTAGAAGATCGAACTCAAGCGGCAATATATGTCCATAAGCATCAACTGCAGCAATAAAAATAGGCAACCCATCAAAATCCGGAGCGAGTCTTCGGGTTTTTCTTTATATTACTTATCAAATAGGACTACTTAGGGTAATACTATAAGAATATGGAAAATAGTGGGGTTGGTCGCGTGAAAAAGTTTATCCCGAAGCGATCCAAATTCTTTACAGCAAATAGCGGAGTAGATGTCATCGGAGATATACATGGTTGCTATGAAGAGTTTATTGAACTGTTGTCGGTGCTCGGTTACACGTTCGATGCAAAGGATCAGCTATATAAACATCCTATGGGAAGAAAGATCTTGTCACTGGGAGATATTACAAGTAGAGGGCCTGAATCACTCAAGCTGCTTGATTTTTTTATCAAGCATATTAAAGAAGGGTTAGCTGAGATGGTAGACAGCAATCATGGCTGGAAAATTGCACGTTGGCTAGATGGGAGAAGGGTCACACTGGCGCACGGTGATGAGTTGGTGGAACAGCAATTTGCACGATACGAGGTGGAGCACGGTCCCCGACGCACTGCTCAATTTCGCTATGCTAGCTTGCAATTGCTCATGTCAGCACCATCTCATATTATTGTGAAATATCGGGGGAAAAAAGCCTTGGTTGCCGTGCATGCCGGTATTAAGGACAGTTATATTGGGGAGGATTCACCTGCTATCCAGAACTTTTGCCGATATGGAGACGTCGCAGGCTTAGGTCCAGATGGAAGGCCCATTCGCAAAGATTGGACGGTAGATCATTTATCGGATATGTTAGTCATCTGGGGGCATGACCCTCGCCCAGAGCCAGAACGCAGCGAGAGGCAGAATGCGATTAATATTGATCAAGGATGTGTATTTGGAGGGAAACTGACTGCTTATCGTTTTCCAGAAGATGAGCTTGTCAGTGTCTTGGCCAAAACCAATTATTCCGGCTTGGAGGATACTCCTCTTACACGGCATGTGAAAAAGCAATAGCTGTATCTAAAAGCGAGCAAAGTCAACTTTGGCTCGCTTTTAGACATAGTCTTCGTAGGAAGATTTTTTATCAGAGGAATCATGAGATGGATGAGCAGATACGTGAAAAGGTTCCTCGCTGGACGATTTGAAGCTGGTAGAGGGCAGGCTGTCTGGATCAGAGGAGAGGCTAGAAGAAGGGGCTGAGGCGGTGTGCAGAGGCTGGCTCAATGCGATTTCTACCGATGTTTGTTGTTCTGTGCTAGGCTTTTCTATTGGACTTTGTGCTTGTAAGGACGAAACCTGTGATTGGGATGGAGTGAATGACTGTACAGAAGGCTGAAATGCTTCCTGGTCTTCTGACGAGAGGACAAGCGTTGAGGGGTCAATATTATTCGAAAGCATCTTAGCATTTTGCTCGTGATTGCTCCAATCATTTTTGAGCTGTTGCATATGCTGGCGGGTGTTTTTCGTGGTGGAGTAAATTCCTACGGCAGCCAGTCCGGCTGTAATTCCATGCATGAGTGAATCCTTCCAGATAAATGGTACAGGACCGTATAACCAATCGTAGCCCAGCTTTAGTAGCAAAATAAATCCTAGCGTTGTCCAGGCCCTTAACTTCACAGGAATACGTAACCAGTCGGATAGAGTAGAGGTTGCCGCCATAGCGATGGCTATAATTGCACCAATGTCTAAGCTCATGGGAATGTCTCCTTTTATTTAATCATGCGAAAGCTATCATCATTTATTTATTACTTTTTCGTATAAACGGCGCAGTACAATCGCTTCTGCCCATAATGGCAAAGGTTTATCAATATTTTGCCGCCATTCTTCATTCGTCAAAATACCTTCCTGATAAAGCCAGTTAACAGCCTCTTGTTTCCAGTCATCAGGCGGTTCAGGCTTGGGTGAAGTGGTCGATGGGGGAGTATAAGGAAGATTGGTAAACTCACAAAAACCACGAACAACGGCTTCTGCCAGCTCCTTCCACTTCGTATTTAAAAACTCAGCATCTATTGGATTGTCTGCGAATCCATATTCGATTATGACCGTTTCCACATTTCCTGTGTCTCGATGCATAAAATAGTAATCAAGTTGGGGATTATTGGGGAGAGTACGCGTATAGATACGCCTTACAGGCATGCCGGCTGTCTCAATTTCCTCGAAAAGGGTGCGCGACATGGCTGAGGAGGCGTGAATAGAGTAGATTCCTTCTGCACCTCGACCGCCGCCTGAATTAACATGATTACAGAGACAATAACGGGCGCCGCTGTTGCGAACCGATGATGCACGCTGGTCGCTTTCAAGCGTTATATCTGTAGAGCGGGTAAGTAAAGCTGAAACATTTAATTCTAAAAAGCGTTGGTGCTGATAAAGGGAAATATTTAAAACGAGGTCCTTTTCTTTAAACAAGCTATTGGTTCCCCCTCCTGGATCAATGCCACCATGTCCAGGATCGATCACGACGAAAGCAGTCATTTTTCTTCACCTCGGCACAGTATATGCAGGTACTATCATAAAAAGTTATCCTCATTTCATACCGTACGACACAAATCTACATGGACAGGAAAGCTTCTTATGGTAAAATGGACGGGATAAGATATTAAAAAAGGATGGTAATGGAACATGTGGTACAACTGGGTTATTCCAATTGTTACGCTACTCTTAGGTTTAGCTGGTGGGTTCTATGGTGGAGTTCACTATCTGAAAAAGCAAGTAGCCAACATGCAAATGGATGAAAAGCAAATTCAAACCATGGCACGTTCTATGGGTATGAATTTAAATCAAAAGCAGCTAAAACAAATGAGCCGCAACATGAAAAACATGAAGATGCCGAACAAATTCCCTAAACCTAAATCAAAATAGGAGGGAAGTAGCTTGGGCTCCACGCGTATTCGCTTTATGATGTTAGGCTTTATCATTGGAGTTATACTGTTTTTTCTAAAAGATTTACCGACAGGATTTCGAATGGCAGCGCCTTTTTACGGTGCAGGTATTGGCCTATTAACGGACGGAATCATTGCCCGTATAAAGCAGCATAGGGACGGAAAATAACGGGGAGAACTGGTGCCCAATCAGCTAAAAATGCTTCAGCGATTAAACAGGAGAAAGTCAACCTGTTTTAGTAAAAAATGACGGCGTGTAACCACTAAGTGGTGCACGCCGTTTTGCTTGCTCTTATTTGATTATTAATTCATATACCATTTTTGTAATGAGAGAGACTGACACGATAAGAAACAGCGGGCGCACATAGCGAACACCAGTCATAACGGCCACACGGGCACCAATAGTCGCGCCTAAAATCATGGCCAAGCCCATAACCAATCCAGTAGAAAAAAGAACCTTTCCATTCCAGATGAATACAGCAAGTGACGAGATATTGCTGGCTAGATTGAGGATACGACCGTTGCCAGCAGCGATTACAAAGTCATACCCGAATAGTAGCACCATTAGGAAAATAAAGAAGGAGCCTGTGCCAGGACCGAAAAAACCATCATAGAAACCAATCAAAAGGGCAAATAAAATGCCCCAGCTAACCGTAAAGGTTGTGTACCCTTTAAAATTTGCTTCATGGCCAAACTTTTTGTTTAGCAGAGTATAAACAAAGATAAGACCCATCATAATAATAACTAGCGTGTTGAGAAAGCCTTGTGGAATATCTAGAACCGTTAGGGCACCTATCCAAGCACCAATTAATGAAAAGGGTGTGAGAATCAACATTAGCTTCTTATCGAATTTCCCCATGCTAATGAAGGTGATCGAACTGGTTAGGGATGAAAGGGTGCCAGCGAGCTTATTTGTTCCCAGCGCAAGATGAGGAGGAAGGCCTAACCCCAGCAAAGCAGGAAGAGAAATTAATCCGCCTCCACCAACGCAACTATCAATAAACGCAGCTAAAAATCCGATTAATGCAAGTAAAACAATGGTTGATATATCCAGTTCCATTTTAAAGTCAGACTCCTTTATGCAATTGCGAAATATTTGATAATGTACAGTTTATCATGAGTGATCGGGTTTGCAAGGGTTCTGCGTTCAGTAAATGTAGGATGGATTACCTTACTATACTTTCAATACATTTTAGTTGCATTAATCCTGTCGTTTACGCTATAATTAAGGAGTAAAGCAAGAATAAAGGACTTTTTACTTACATAAAGGAGGAGTTTTTGTAATGGCACATCAACTACCTGCACTACCATATGAGAACAATGCATTGGAACCACATTTTGATGCATTAACAATGGAAATCCACCATGATCGTCATCATGCTACTTACGTTAACAATTTAAATGCTGCTTTAGAAGGACATGCTGATCTTCAAGGTAAAAGCGTAGAAGAATTAATTTCTAATCTGGATGCACTTCCAGAAGCTATTCGCACAGCCGTACGTAACAATGGTGGCGGTCATGCGAACCATAGCTTATTCTGGGAAATCCTAAGCCCAAATGGCGGTGGAAACCCAACAGGTGCTATTGCTGATGCAATCAATGCTGCATTCGGTAGCTATGATAACTTTAAAGCTGAGTTTACAAAAGCAGCTACAGGCCGTTTCGGTTCTGGTTGGGCTTGGCTAATTGTAGACGGTGATAAAGTAGCAATCACTTCCACTCCAAACCAAGATAGCCCAATTATGGAAGGGAAAACTCCTGTTCTTGGCTTGGACGTTTGGGAGCATGCTTATTACCTGAACTACCAAAACAAACGCCCAGACTACATTAATGCTTTCTGGAACTTGATTAACTGGGACGAAGTAAACAAACGTTTCGCAGCAGCTCGCTAATATGGAATAAAAACAAAGGGTAGGCTCCTATTAGTCACATCTAATAGGTATGCTTACCCTTTTTTGTTGTAATGCTATAAAGAACAGGGGCTTACGCGTTAGTTATAAAGCATGTGACGGATTGTCAATCATTTACTAAAAATTTCCACATCAACCCATTAATTTCATTTGTTCTGCTCACATTTTTCTTATCTTTAAGATATAAATAAATCTAGAGGTTGGGTTTTGTTTCCTCGTCCCAGTATGACGAATTTTTTAGGTGATCCAATACCATGTAAGTAGTGTGTAACATCCTGAGAAAGAACTGACATAAAAACTTTAATAAAGAAACGGTTTAAGAAGCTTTCCCAAAAATCAGAGGCTCGCTTTCCTATAAGCCCAATTGTATCTAGCTTTACAAGGGTTTCCTTCATGCAAATCTTTTTCCTTATAGATGCAATCCTGCCTTTTTGCAAAAACGTTTCTCTGGACTAACACGGTTTTGGATCGTTACCATTAGAATAGAAAGTTCGGTGTGAGGAGGAAATTTACTGTGGAAAGTGTAGAAGGGAGTTCCAAGCTCCTGAAATACAAAAAGGGAAGCAGAGCCATTAAGATTAGCATCTTTCTTTATTTGATCCTGTCTGTAAGCAAGATTCTGGCTGGTATGTTTGCACAGTCTGAGGCATTGACAGCAGATGGATGGAATAACGTATCAGATGTGTTGGCGTCTATTGCCCTGATGATCGGTATGTATATTTCCCAGAAACCAGCTGATCACAATCATCGATATGGACATTTTCGTGCAGAAACGACAGCAGCCCTATTAGCGGCTTTTATGATGGCAGTTGTAGGGATCGATGTCTTAAAGGATGCTTTTATGAAATTATGGAGACCAGAAGCACAAGTAATGGCTCCTGATCCCTTATCTATGTATGTAGCTTTTGGCGGTGCCCTTATTCTATATCTCTTATCTCTTTACAATATGGCTGTTGGTAAAGAAACAGATAATCTGGCAGTTATGGCTGCTGCTTATGATAATCGAAGTGATGCAATTATCAGTATTGGAACATTAATTGGTATTGGCACAGCTCGGTTGGGCTGGCTATGGGCAGATGCTTTAGTGGCACTCATCGTCGGTTTACTCATAATCAAGACGGCATATGTGGTAGGAAAACAGGCTGTTGACAGCCTGATGGATGCCTTTGAAGAAGATAAATGGCAGGCGATTCATGATCGTATTATGGAAGTGAATGGCGTTAGCCGTGTGACTGATTTACGGGCTCGTTACCATGGAAGCGCTGTTCATGTTGATTGCATTATTGAAGTGCCTTCATCGTTAACTGTAGCAGAAAGTCATGATGTTACGGATAGAATTGAAGATTATTTGAAAGGCTTTAATGGAATTGAACGGATGTTGATTCATGTAGAACCAGCTTCTCGTAGACCGAATAAATCTCGAACATAGAATGCGTCAAAAGAAAAAAAGCTCCTCACGAAGAAGGAGCTTTTTTCTTGTTAATTGACCTGTATCTCTTTTTGGGGATTTAATTTTTTGGTTAACTGGTCTTCACTGTGGTGAATCCAGCCTACGAACGAATCACGAATTTGTTTATTTTGATCTAAATAGACGACAGCTACCAACATATAGTGGGATTTACCCATATGCTTAGCTCGATAACGTAAATCCTTCCATTTGACTTCATAGCCAAAAGAGCGTTGTTTAACTTCTGCATGAACATGGTGGGTAAAGGAAAGAAACGCTTGCACCTTTTTATCCTGTCTCGTGAGGGTAATAAGCTCAGGTTCTTCTTTTGGAATCGGGAAAATATCAAGCACCAATGGTTCGGAGCCTTGATGCAGCTCTCCTACATACCATTGCTGTGTTGTTTTCACCACAAATGTCCAGTTACTCCACGAATAGGTAGGGATTAGCGTATATTCTCCTTTTAGCCCCAATGAGGATTGCAGATAGGCTAGCTCACGTGCATGTACCCGATATCTTTTTACATAATAAAGGGCAATAAATAGGTAGATAACCAGGAACAGTTTACCAGGCTCAGCACCAGCCGCCCATAATAGCAGCCCGATGATGTGCAAGGCAAAGATCAGCGGATCAAAGATAAACATGGTGCCAAGGGCTACCCATTTTCGATTAAAGGGACGTAGTGCTTGTGTTCCATAGGAGTTAAATATATCGACAAAAACGTGTAAAAAGACAGCAAAGAATGTCCAACCGAGTAAATGCCCCCAGTGCTCTTGCGGAATGAAATATTGGATAAGTCCACAAATGGAGAGTGTCCAAATAAAAATAGCGGGTATCGAATGAGAAGCTCCCCGATGGTTGCGGATATATGTTGCATTACCCAGTAGACGAGTGAATCCATCAAAATCGGGTGCTTGTTGACCGATGACTGTTCCAATCATTACCGCTTTAGCTAAACCCGGATCGCTTGCTACTACAGGATCTAGATGAGCAAGGGCAGCTAAACCAAAACCGATTGCAAAATGCGTGGCAGTATCCACTAGAAGATTTCTCCTTTCGCACGGGGATAGTGGAAAAATTATGGCACAACTAACGTAATTCTTCAATCCTTTCTAAAAAAAAGTATGCATTCTTCAAAAAACATTGCTTCGTTGTGTAACATTTCTTTTTACAAGTAGTCAAGCCACAAAACCAGTATGGCAAATGTAGGAGAAGCTTGTTCAAACCTGTTTTTTTTGGCAAGATGGGAGTAGATGATCTTTGCACGAACTGTATATAAAATTTGATGTAAACCTGAAAAGAACAAAGGGGAAACAAAGGAAAAGCATGACGAGAAAAAAACAACCAACGATTTATACACTGCCCGATGAATTTCAAGCGTTTGACTTTGCTCAGGATCTCTTATATTGGTATGATACCCAAAAGCGAGATTTACCATGGCGAATAAATCGAGATCCTTATCGTGTATGGGTCTCAGAAATTATGCTCCAGCAGACCCGTGTAGAAACGGTTAAACCCTACTATCAAAATTTTATGCAAAAATTCCCTACAGTGGAAGCGCTGGCGGCAGCTCCTGAGGAAGAGGTTTTAAAAGCATGGGAAGGACTAGGTTATTATTCCCGGGCTCGTAACTTGCAAACAGCAGCTCGCGAGGTCACGGTATCGTATGGTGGCGTGGTTCCAGACACACCTGAAGAAATTTCCAAGCTAAAGGGTGTAGGTCCCTATACAGCGGGTGCTATTTTAAGTATTGCTTACGAAGTTCCTGTACCTGCAGTAGACGGTAATGTGATGCGTGTGTTTTCCAGACTTCTACTGATGGATGATGATATTGCTAAACCAGCTACACGGATCAAAATGGAACAATTGGTTAAACAAACGATCCCAATTGGACGAGCAGGGGATTTTAATCAGGCTATTATGGAATTAGGGGCCCTTGTTTGTCTGCCTAAAAATCCGCAATGCCTAACCTGTCCTGTCTTTGATTATTGTTTAGCTCGAAGGGAAGGCGTGCAGGATACCTTGCCTGTCAAAGGAAAGGCAAAGCCGCCGCGTCCCGTTCAATTACTGACAGCAGTAGTAAAGCGTGGAAACCAATATCTGATTCAAAAGCGTCCTGAACGGGGATTATTAGCAGGTTTATGGGAATTTCCGATGGTAGAGGATGCGGGGACGAAAGATGACGAAGAACAATTGCTCCGGCTTTTGCAAAAGGAATATGGCTTACAAGTGGACTTGGGGGATTACCTGATGAATGTACAGCATACCTTCTCGCATTTGCATTGGAATGTAAATGTGTATGTAATGGAGCACATCTCAGGTGAACCGCTAAAAGAGAATGTGGTGTTTGTCACATCAGAGGAAATGTCACAATATGCATTTCCAGTTTTACACAATAAAATCATTGCTGAAATAACGGCAAAAGAAGAAAAATAGTAACGCTGAAAAAGCCCCTTCATACAGAGGGGGGCTTTTTCCAGCTTTATGTTAGACTCTTAGAAACGATTCATTAAATAATGATGTTCCATGCATCTTTGTTGGTTTTCTTCACGGATTTTTTCAATGCGTTTATGCTGTATATAATCTCGGTATGTTTTCTCCGGTGATTTCTTTTTACGTTCAATAATAATGGTAAAAAAGATCATTGGAATATGCACAGTGCACATCCTCCTTTTATTTTTTGTTCATTCAGTCAGGTCCCATCTAGCGCCTTTACACCTACATACTTCATGCGTTGCTTACGTTTAACATTTCTCATCTCAACATTCCTCCCATCAAAATGAAGAATACTTACATAATATACGGCGATTGCGCGTCCAACATGTAGCGTTTTTCATCGCGTTCTTTAATCCATTGCTCTTGGAAATAAAGCTGTGTTTGCCGTTCAACAGGCGGTTTGTTTCGCTTGATCTGAACAGAAAACATTAAAAAATGAAATACCATGACTTGTGTCACCCCCTTTCAATTTCTATGAAATATGAGCATAAAAAGACCGTAAGATATGGATATCTCACGGTCTGAGCGTGTAAAAGAAAATATGCACCGCAAGAGATACCTCTCCTACGATCTGCTTATCAGGTAGAAAGAACAGTTAAAAAACCATCACCTGTCTGGAAGCGAGGAGAGAAGATGTTATGAAATTATGCATAGCCCTATTGTTGCCATCTAATTGTGTAAAGATTCCCATAATCATCATTTTTCCGAACCTCCTTTCCAAGTGTTAGCATTATTCCTTAATAGTATGGTATTATTTTCAATTTGTAAAGTATAAAATGAATGATTTGTAAAAAAAAATAAAAAGATTGAAGTCTTTTTTATAAGAAGGCAATAATTGGTTATAAAGACTACACCTGATCTACATTTGCACGTAGCGATGCGATGGTATAGCTTGTATAATATAGAAGTTAATTAGTACCAGATGTTAATAGCTGGTAGATGGAACGTTTTTTTGTACATTCTAGAAGGAAGGGAAGAAATATATGAGTAGAAATGGAAAAGTAGCTTTAGTTACAGGTGGAACCAGAGGCATTGGAAAGGCGATTGCTTACCAATTAGCTGACCAAGGCTATGATTTAGTCATTAACTATCTGCGTAATCGTACAGCAGCAAGAGAAGCAGCATCTGAATTAGAAGCGAAGGGTGTTCGCGTTCATTTGGTAAAAACCAATGTTGGAGATGTTGCAAAAATTAAAGAGATGTTTAAAGAGATCGATGAGGAATTCGGTCGTTTAGATATACTGGTGAACAATGCAGCTTCTGGTGTGCTACGCCCTTTAATGGAGTTAGAAGAGAGTCATTGGGACTGGACTATGGAAATTAACAGCAAGGCTTTATTATTCTGTGCGCAAGAAGCAGCAAAATTAATGCAAAAAACCAATGATGGCGGTAAAATCGTAAGCTTGTCCAGTTTGGGCTCTATTCGTGTCATTGAAAATTACACAACAGTGGGAGTATCTAAAGCTGCTGTAGAGGCATTAACTCGTTATCTCGCTGTAGAATTAGCTCCGTATAACATCTCTGTAAATGCTGTGTCTGGAGGCGTTGTTGATACAGCAGCATTGAAGCATTTCCCGAACCGCGAAGAATTACTGGAAGCATCAGCTAATCGAACTCCGGTAGGGCGTATGGTAGAAGAAGAGGATTTGGCTAATACGGTTATGTTTTTGTTATCTGACAAAGCAAAAATGATTTGCGGACAAACGATTATTGTGGATGGCGGTATTTCTTTACTAGTTTAGTTCCTGTTAGAAAACTGCTACAATGTAAGTTGTGTTTAAGGGGACAAACTTTCCCCAGTAGTGTACAATAGAAAAATGAAGCCGTCTAAGGGAGGCGCCTATTATGATTATTCGGACGTTTCGTCTGGGCGATTATGCGGCAATTACTCGTATTTGGCAAGAAACAGAATTGGATCGAACTGATACGGAAACAATGGATTCTCTTGCTAAACAATTAGCTTGGGACAGCGACTTGGTTATGGTTGCTGAGGAAGATGGAGAAGTTGTAGGAGTTATTGTCGGCACGATAGATGGAACTCGTGCTTATTTTTATCGTTTAGCTGTCTCCCTTTCTTCCCAAGGCAGGGGTATAGGCCGTAAGTTAGTAGAAGCCCTAGAGAATCGTTTTCACCAACGCGGTGTCAATCAAATTCTTATTATGGTCAATCAGGCGAATGAACGGGTGTTACCTTTTTACCAAGCCATGGGATATGAGTTGCAACAGTATATTACGCTTTCTAAAAAAATTTCCTCCTAAGGAATATTTCTTTGAAAGATGAAAATGGAAGAAAGGAGAGAGTCATGTCGTCGCAAGTGCCAGGTTCCATTATACGCATTGAAAGCTTCAAACATAATCAGTCCTTACACCGTACTTGGGATCGCACTACGCTCATTCATACGAGTGATACAGTGGTGATAGCCGGTAATGATCGTGTCAAAGTCACAGAGTCTGATGGGCGTGAATGGCGTACAAGAGAGCCTGCAATCTGTACATTTGGACGAGGACAATGGTTTAATATACTCGCCATGATCCGTGATGACGGGATTTACTATTACTGTAACATCGGTTCTCCTTTCAGCTTAAAAGGAAATTTACTTAGCTATATCGACTATGATCTGGATGTGAAGGTTTATCCGGACATGACGTATACGGTATTAGATGAAGAAGAATATGCTCTACATAGCGCGCAAATGAATTACCCTCCATATGTGAAGGAACGGGTTCACTTGGCGTTGGATGAGGTTTTGGAATGGATCAAAGCAAGACGCGGGCCTTTCCAAAGCGGATTTGTTCAAAGATGGTATGAACGGTATCAACTGTTAAAGCACAATGATGAAGAGTAGTCAATTACATGTCACGGATACACACCCCTGTTATCGGTCAAGCGAAATTTTGGCAACGATAACAGGGGTATTTTTGAATCCTATAAGCATTCAATAGTTAGAAAACAGAGAAAACCGGCTAAAAAGAAAAAGAAAAGTGAATTTATTGGAGGTAAATGGGCTGTTACCGTATACTTGACAACAAGACATAACCGCCTATCTGTTGTAAAATCGGTTTCACGGAGACTTAGGCTTCAGGGAATTAAAGCGGCGCATTCATCTTTTATACTAACAGCAGGAGTGGTGCTATGAATAGCATACGCAGATACTTACGTTATGTGGGACCTTACAAAGTGAAAATTATTTTAACCATTGGTATCGGTATTGTAAAATTTGGGATCCCATTATTAATGCCATTAATTCTCAAATATGTGATAGACACCTTAGTTACGGGAACAATGCCTAAGGAAGATAAGCTATATCAATTGTTATGGTTAATGGGTGCAGCTTTTTTCCTGTTTACAATCGTGCGGGCCCCTGTAGAGTATTATCGCCAATATTATGCCCAATGGATTTCCAGTCGTGTTCTATTTGACATTCGTAATCAATTATTTAGCCACCTACAGAAATTATCCATGCGATTTTACAACAATCATAAGGTAGGAGAAATTATTTCACGGGTTGTAAATGATGTAGAGCAGACAAAAAGCTTTATTGAAACAGGTCTTATGAATATTTGGTTGGATTTAGTGACCATTACTATCACGCTTTCCATTATGCTTTTTATGGATGTAAAGCTAACTTTGATTGCTATTGTTGTGTTTCCTTTATATGGATTTTCGATTAAGTATTTTTATAAGAGATTGCGCCAACTAATGAGGGAACGGTCGCAGAAGCTAGCTGAATTACAAGGTCATCTCCACGAACGAGTTAATGGAATTTCCGTTACTCGCAGTTTTGCTTTGGAAGAGTATGAGGCGAAGCAATTTGAAAAGAAAAATCAAAGATTCTTACATAAGGCTTTAGAACAAACTAGCTGGAATGCCTATACCTTTTCTGTGGTTAATACTATTACTGATATTGCACCGCTTTTAGTTATTGGCTTTGCAGGCTATCAAGTCATCCAAGGTATGTTAACCATTGGAACGCTCATGGCCTTTTACGCCTATTTGGAGCGGCTATATACGCCGCTAAGACGGGTGGTTAATTCATCAACTACATTGACGCAAGCGATCGCTTCTATGGATCGTATGTTTGATTTTATTGATGAGCAATATGATATCGTGGATCGACCGGGAGCTTGTACGTTGCCCGTGAATCCTGAAACAAAAAGGATTAGCGGGCGTGTAGAGTTTGATAAGGTTACTTTTGCTTATAACGGGAAAGATGAACCAGTTCTACATGACGTACAATTACGGATTGAACCCGGTGAAACGGTAGCATTAGTCGGTATGTCAGGAGGTGGAAAGTCGTCTCTTATTAGTTTAATTCCACGATTTTGGGATGTGACGGGTGGACGAATTCTCATTGACGGCATCGATGTGCGGGACGTTACTCAAAAAAGCCTGCGTGAGCAAATTGGAATTGTCATGCAGGATAACATTTTGTTTAGCGAGTCGGCCAGAATGAATATTTCAATGGGGAATCCTCAAGCAACAGAAGAAGAAATAATAGCGGCAGCCAAGGCGGCGAATGCACATGAATTCATTAGTGAACTGCCAGAGGGCTACGATACTGAATTAGGTGAGCGAGGGGTCAAGCTTTCAGGAGGTCAGAAGCAACGGATTGCTATTGCTCGCGTCTTTTTGAAGGACCCTGCCATTTTAATTTTGGATGAAGCTACTTCCGCATTAGATTTGGAATCGGAGCACATGATTCAAGAATCCTTAGCTCATCTGGCAAAGGGCAGAACGACTATTATTGTAGCCCATCGGCTGTCTACCATTACGCATGCAGATAAGATAGTTGTGTTAAAGGATGGACGAATTGTGGAAATGGGGAAACATGAAGAGCTTCTTTTGCAGCAAGGAGTTTATCATAATTTATGGAACGTACAGGACTTTGGCAACATAGATCAAGAAGCTATTTCGACGAAGGGATGAGTAGATAACATCCAACCTAGAAAAACAGCCTCTGACTTTTTCACTGGCTTAAAATAAGGAGTGAGGGTATGGAGACCTGGAAACGTAATTTATTTGTTCTCTGCGGTGCTTTGTTTATCGTTATGGTAGGAATGAGTATGGTAATGCCATTTCTCCCGCTCTTTATTCAGGAAGAATTACATATCACGAACACTCACGATGCAACATTGTGGTCTGGGATCATATTTGGAGCCAACTTTTTAACGGCTGGATTAGTTTCACCTGTTTGGGGGAACTTGGCAGATAAGTATGGACGTAAAATTATGATACTCCGCTCCGGTTTTTTAATGTCAATTACGATTGGGCTGACTGGACTGGCAGGCAATGTATGGCATTTATTATTCCTGCGTTTATTAAACGGAACGATTAGTGGAATCATTCCTGCCAGCAATGCTTTAGTAGCCTCTAGCGTGCCTAAGGATCGTTCGGGATGGGCCTTAGGCATTTTGCAATCCTGTGTTGTATCTGGTTCGATTATGGGACCTTTCTTTGGAGGATTGCTTGCAGATTTAGTTGGGTACCGTGCTGTGTTTATGGTAACAGGCAGTTTATTGTTTATAGCAACGCTGATCATTACGTTTACCGTAAAGGAAGACTTTACGCCTTTGCCAAAAACAGAACAGACAAGTTTGCGAGAGGACTTTAAAATGGTGTTTGCAAGCAAAACACTGCCGGTTCTGTTTGGCGTAACGGTAATTGTTCAATTTGCTCTAAATGGAATTGTTCCGATTCTCCCGATTTTTGTTAAGGAGCTGATTGGAAGCAGCGAGAGAGTGGCCTTTTTTGCAGGATTGGTTACAGCTATGACAGGAATAGCTAATGTTATTGCTTCCCCTCAATTAGGAAAATTGGGAGATAGGATTGGTTCGCATAAGGTACTGCTTGGCTGCTTGCTTGCATCTGCTATTATCTATATTCCAACGGCGATGGTGCAAACGCTCTGGCAATTACTTATTTTGCGTTTTATGGCAGGATTATGTGTAGGAGGACTACTGCCGGCTGTTAATTCCTTGTTACGAAAAGCTACCCCGAGTCATATGGTTAGTCGAGTATTTGGCTATAATAACAGCTTTTTATGTCTTGGCAATATGCTTGGACCGATGACGGGAGGCTTTCTAGCTGGATTTGTAGGCTTAAACGGTGTATTCTTAATGACGAGCATTCTCCTGTTTTTCAATTTTTTATGGTTCTTGTATGCGGTTCGACATGGTTTTGAGGCAGTGTCGAGTGAATAGGCGTAACGTGCCACCATGTTTTGGCGTCATACTGAAAAAGGAGTGAAACAATATGAAAAAATGGACAGGCTTTCTGATTTTATCAGCATTGGTTGTAGCATTGGCAGGTTGTACAGGCAATCAGCCCGAACAGAAGCCTACAACTCCAACGACAGAAACTGCTCAACCAGCTGCGGAGATTACAAAACCGGCTGGAAGTAAGCATACCAATATGGATGAAAAAGAAGCTGTCGCGTTGGCAGCCGAGGGAGCAAACGCTTATGAGTATGTATTACGCGGAGGGAAAACAGAGCCAGATAAAAGTAAGAGCTTTTCTCATGACGGAAAAGACTATCGCTTTGTGGGAAGCGATATAGATACAAAAGAAAAGCTGATGAAATACCTGGAGAATATCTATACAAAAGCTGCAAGAGATAAAGTCATAGACAATCTCAAACTAATTGAAAAAGAAGGAAAGCTGGCTCTACCAACCGCAGATAAAAGCAGTGTGCTTCAATGGGAAGGCGGACAGGCAGAAATGATTACAGAAGATCAAAATGGCAGAGAGTATGAAATTAAAGTTCCTGTCGGAGAAGGCAATGAAGTTGATTTTAAAGGCTATTCTGTTCGTATGAAGCAAGAGGATGGGGCATGGAAGCTTGATACCATTCCTGGTGTGAAGGAGTAAATTGCATCAATAATAAATGAAAGGCGCCCCTGATGGGACGCCTTTTTTTGTAGATTTATAAAAGGAAATGTTAGTCGTCGCTGTCTCGTTTAAACAACCAAATATACTCAAGCAACTGTAGTACAGACATGAGAGCTGCGGCTACATAGGTAAGAGCTGCAGCGCCAAGTACGGCCTTAACCTCACGTTCTTCTGAGTTGCGAATATAGCCCATTTTAATCATTAGATCTCTGGCGCGGCTGCTAGCGTTGAACTCGACTGGCAATGTGATGACTTGAAATAGCACGGCTACGCTAAAAGCAATAATCCCAAGCAGTAAGAGACCGCTGATTTTAAAGAGCAGACCGCCTAATAACAAGAAAGGGGCTACTCCCGAAGTAAGGTTGACTAGTGGGAAAATGCGATGTCTAGCAACTAGCATTGGATAATCAACCTTGTGCTGGATTGCGTGACCTACCTCATGACAGGCTACAGAGACTGCTGAGATGGAGTCGCTAAAATACACGGGATCTGACAAGCGTACCGTTTTAGACATTGGGTCATAGTGGTCTGTAAGAGTGCCTGGTATATGTTCGACTGGAATATGGGATAAACCGTTAGCATCCAGTAAATGTCTTGCTGCTTCAGCTCCGGTCATTCCAGAAGAAACAGGTACCTCCGAGTATTTGCTAAATGTTCCTTTTACACGGAATTGCGCCCACATCGTTAGACCGAATGCCGCCAATATTAATATCGTCCATGGGGTAAAAAGCATGTAAAATCACTCCTATCTATGATGATTATTCTTGTCCTCTTCTCATCCTATGTTCATTGTGCGCGAAAAATGGTGAGAAGACACAAAAATACATCTTTGTTATGAAAATAAATCGTTTAGTAGCTCGTTATCTCAGCCTTGCCAGTTAATTTACATACGTATTAACTTATAAAAGGTTTCATTTATTTTGATATTACCACAAAAAATGATCAAATAAAAAACAAGCCCACAACGGGGCTTGCTTTCTGGCTCTCTTCTTTTCTTACTCAGTTGATACAGAAGGATCAGCTTGCTCTTTTTTAGGGGTGATTTGGACAAAATGAGCTTCTGGATGCTCCAATAATTTTTGAATGAGGCCTGCTTCTTCATATTGTTCTGTTGCCAATAACTCTTCTTTATATTTTGTTACCAGCTCGGATACATCAGAGATACCTTTGGAATCAAGCTTGTAAATGAAGACTTTGGCACCTTTGGCAATACGGCGTTTCAGGGCATCTTCATCAAAGCCTAGTTCTGGTTGCAGTCGAACATATACCGTACCACCGGTCATTCCAGCACAAATCCACGGGCCTGGATCACCTAACACGACGGCGCGGCCATTTGTCATGTATTCAAAAGCGAAGCCTTTTAGATTGGCACGGGCCCCTAGGCCTCCTAAATGATCTTGAAGTGGCTCTGTAATAGCGCCGCCAAATACAACGTCTGCACCTGAGAGACGAATGCAGGCACGAGAATCAGCATTTCCTTGAACGATAAACAGTCCCTTCTGTGCTCCGTAGCAAAAGCTTTTTCCGACAGAGCCATTGATATAGTGCCCGCGGGCTCCTTTAGACTTGAGAATGGAGACAACACCTCCAAAGCTCGTTTTACCAACACCATCTTGTGCTCCGCCTTGTACGCGAATTCTCACACCCTCTGCATTGTAGGCCGCAAGCCCGTTTCCTGGAACACTGCCGTGATCAAAATGCAAGGATACCTCTGGTAAGGACATATAGCTTCCGTCTAAATAAGGCTTCACACGGGCTCCTGACCAACGACTTCCCAATACTCGTTCCCCTGATAAAATGGCCGAGAAATTGTGCTGAATCGGCTGATCCTGACTTACATAGGGATATTTTTCCTGAACTTGCTCTGCGTTTTCAATTGCTCCTGCGGCAACCAATACTTTCGCGGCTGTGGATTCATAACTAGCTTCGCGATGCTTGGGAGTAGCAAATAAGGGATGGACATAGAGCAATGACTCCAAATCCATTTGGTCTAAGCCACGAGCCTGCACTAGCAAATCGGAGCGACCTACGAGGTCTTGCGAATGGGTAAATCCAAGTTTAGCAGTAATTCGCTGTAGTTCTTGCCCAAATTGGGTGAACAGATTAGTAAGTCCCAAGACGGCAAAATCGAATTGACGCGGAACAAATCGGCGTAAGCCCTTTTCGTGGGCTTCTTCCAAATTATCAATTTGCGTGGCTATTCCAACATGACAAGTATCTAAGTGACAGCCGCGACAGGTAGTACAACCTACAGCAATCATAGCTAATGTAGCAAAGCCAATGCGATTAGCCCCCAGCATCATTAATTTAGCCACATCCAGTGCGCTTTTGACGCCACCATCTGCCCAAATCTCTACCTGATTGCGCAGACCGGCCTCCAGTAAGGCATTATGAGCCGCCTTTACACCTATCTCAGCGGGGAGCCCGACGTGTTGCAGGGCATGCACACGGGCAGCTCCTGTGCCACCATCAAATCCTGACAGGGTAATATAATCAGCACCAGCTTTGGCTATTCCCACAGCAATAGTTCCAATATTAGGCACGATAGGCACCTTAACGCATACTTTTGCTTGATGATTGGCTGTTTTTAATTCTGTAATCATCTGAGCCAAATCTTCAATCGAATAGATATCATGGTTGTTGGAAGGTGAAATTAGATCGGACCCTACGGTAGCATTACGGGCAGCAGCAATCTTTTCTGTAACCTTCGAGCCGGGTAAATGTCCGCCCTCACCTGGTTTTGCTCCTTGACCGATTTTGATTTCCAATAGGTTTGAAGAGTTAGCTAACTCAACATTAACGCCAAATCGTCCTGACGCTATCTGCTGACCGCGGGTACGCGGATATTTGCCCAGCATATCTTTAATTTCTCCGCCTTCACCGTTCATGGAAATCATATTAAGGCGATCAGCCGCTTCCGCATAGGCACGGAAGGCTGTCTCGTTTTGTGAGCCAAATGACATAGAAGAAATCATAAACGGCAATGAATGCTCCCCTACGCTGTTGTCCACTTGATCGGGTTCAATCCGAGCCGTATCATGCTGAGTGCTTCTTTTCTCATAAGCAATATCGGTTAAGTGACGGATGGAGATCGGGTTTTCCTGCTCATTTTCCTCTAATTTTAATGCATAATCGGCATAAGGAATTTCAGCGCTGGCAATTTGCCCGATTGCCTTCCATAACCGTGGGAATAGGTGGAAGGTTCGAGCCTCACGTGCTTTTTCGTCTTTATATAATTCGTAGCGCTGACGACTTTCTTCTTCTAACTGGTCAAGTGAGAGACCAGCTTTATCTGAACCGCAGAAGGTTGGGATTTGCAGAATATTAGCCACTTCCTCATGCAGACCTATTGCAGAAAAAAGGCGCCCGTAGCCGCGTAGCTCATGAATGCCGATTGTTGATGTGACTTTTTCGAGCCCTTTTGTTAAAGCGGCAAATAGATTTTGAACTGCTTCTGTTCCGCCCTTTGCAAATACAGTGGCAAACAATACGTGTGGAGCCACTGCCTCTGCACCGCTTCCCAGCAGAAGAGCGATGTCATGCAAGGAACGAATAGCACCGGATCGAACGACGATGCTTACTTGTCTGCGTAGATTATGACTAGAGGATTCAGCTTGCTTGAGCGCTCTGTCAATATAGGATGTTATAAGTAAAGGATCGATAAAATATTGATTTTCAATATGAACCATTGAGTCATCAAGAATTAATAAGGCGGCTCCTTTTTCCACAGCTTGACATGCTTCTCGAGCAAGACGATCCAGGGCTTCCGATAAACGTTCTGTTTCTCGAAATACGGTTGGCAAGACGGCTACACTATGCGGATTTGTATGGAAGCAAGAAATAATTTGTTCTAAAGTCATCATACCTTGAGCAGATGCAAGCTCTTGGAACGATTGTCCTTCTACGAGCAGCGGTGAAGCGATCTCCATGCGAGTATGCGGTTCGGTTTCCTTTTGTGACAGGGATGTTCTTTTTCCTAAAACCACACGCGTTGAAAAATGTTCAATTTCTCGATCTCTGTCGATTGCCGGATTAGTTACGACTGCCACGCTTTCTTTAATGTAATCGCTGATATTTTGACGTTCTTTGGAAAGGGCAGCGAGTGGTCCGTCATAGCCAAGCGAACGAATCGGCTCTGCACCGTTAGAAGCCATTTGCTCAATAAGCTGGATTTGCTCCCGATCCCAGCCAAATGCACTAAATGCTTGAGGAGTAGGTGCTTCATAATCATAAGAAGGAGCGACCATTTCGCTTTGATAGGCGTAATGTAAATGCTGTCGGAAGCGTTGGTAGGAAATTTTTGTCTGAAAGCTGGCTCTAACAAGCTCTTGCAGCTTTGAATGACGAAAGATTTTGATACCTTGCTGGCTTAGCTGGACACCAATTTTTTCGCCAGGGGCTAATGACTTTGGCTCGCTTACCATTTCAGACACAGGAATAATGCCTTGTTCAGAGGAGAAATAAAGGGATTCTTCGCTTTCTACCATCCAGACGGGACGCAATCCCAAGGAGTCCACACTAAAAACGCATTGATCGGCGTAGCGGGAAACGATACCAGCGGGACCTTGAGCAAAGTGCCCCCAAGCCTGTCGGAGGTACGTGTATAAATCCTGTAAATCATGAGACAATAATTTTATTTCATTGTGGATAGGTGGAAAAATAACCTCTAAGGATTCAAACAGGGTTAATCCATAGCGATGAATAAAGGTTTCGACGGTACGGTTTAGATTTTGAGAGTCACTGCCACCGTCGACTAACGGTACTTGCAGCATGCGGGCCTCTTCTTCAAGTTTACTAATGGTATTAATCTCTCCATTATGTCCTAGTAAAGAAAAGGGCTGGACTCTGAAAAAATTAGACAATGTGTTGGTTGAGTAGCGATTATGACCGATTGTAACAGCAGAGGTGAAGGATGGATCAGCTAAATCTGCGAAATAGTGGGGTAAGATGTTCGCTGCGCCCATTAATTTATAAGAAACGGTGTGATTGCTGAGGGAAGCAACATGTACATGACAGGTATCTTCAATTTCAACATGGAGTTCAAATAATAATCCGGCGTATTGTTCAGGCGTTAATGTGGTTGGGTGGATAGCTTGGTCCGGCATTAAAGCGATTTGCCAAAAGAGTGGTTCATCCTGCCGTGCGTTTTTTCCTAAAACGTTTGAATGAACTTGATTTTCACGCTCAGCTAAAATAGTTAAGCCGTGTTTTTTTATAAGCAAGCCGATTCCTTCCTGAACCTTTTCTACCTCATGTCCTTTGCGGGGAACAAAAATATGAGCAACTGCAAAGGAAGGATCATATGCCAAATCGCTTTCGAAGAGTGAGTTTTCCAAATATTTTTCCCAAAGATAGCGAGGGATATCAGTTAATACACCACATCCGTCACCTTCTCCATCAATAAACCCAGAGCGATGCTCCATTTGCACTAAGGTCCGAATCGTTTCATCTACATTTTTCCTTGTAGGTGTTCCTGTTTTTTCGATGATACAGATAATTCCGCAGCTATCATGTTCTGTTGTGTGATAATTCCGAAAGTTGCTGATGTGCATATGCTTTTCATTTATCTTTTGCATAGTAACGGTCAGTAGGTCTGACCTCCACCTCCTTAGTTCTTCTAAGACAGTTGAGTAAAAGTCCTTTTTATAGAAGATTGGACTCAATGTGGATGTTCATTGTGCAAACAGGGGAAGCATATCGTTAGTTACCATTGAGAATAACACGAAAGAGGCAAGCAAAACAATATCAAAACAGTTAATTATACAAATGTAAGCGTTTTTATGCAAATTTTTTTCTTGTATTTGTGTGTTTATCGAATTGTTAAGCAATATTTTGGTATAAAATTGTATAAATTATACAAAAAAACAACCCCCTGTAATGGGGGCTGTCATGACTATTCGTCCCGATTGTCTGTATTATGCTGCTTTGTTTTGTGATGTTCTGTTTTACGTGGATTCTGGAAGCTTAAAAATTCCAGTGGCTTTGCACTCATCTTGGGATCCGTAAAGGTTTGTTCTGGTGCTTGTGGAAAATCATTTTTACCTCTGGACATTGACTAGCCCTCCTGTATTACGCTTTTTGAGTGAAGACACCAGTAGTTTTCCCCGAAAGCCGGAAGTTTGTCAGAGCGTTTTTTTCCAAATGGAAAATAAGAAAGACCTCCATATTCTTACACGTTTGGAGGTCTTTTTATGCTTATTTCTGTGCCATTTTAGCAAAGCAACGGTCTACTGCTTCGATTGTCTGTTTAATATCCGACTCAGTATGAGCTGTTGTGATAAACCAAGCCTCATATTTAGAAGGAGCCAGACAAATCCCTTCGTCCAATAGCAAACGGAAGAATTGGGCAAACTGTTCTCCATCAGCACTTTGGGCTCCATCATAATCCGTAACGGTTGCATCGGTAAAATAAACAGCTAAAGCACCTTTTACGCGATTAATGCGAATAGTTATGCCGTGGCTTTCTGCAGCTTTACTAATCCCGGCTTCCAAGAGCATACCGAGACGATCGAGTTCTTCGTATACGCCTGGTTGTTTGAGAACTTCTAAGCATGCGATACCCGCTTTAATGGAGGCAGGGTTTCCTGCATGTGTACCAGCCTGATAAGCAGGTCCAAGAGGTGCTACTTGCTCCATGATTTCACGACGACCGCCATATGCCCCAATTGGCAACCCGCCGCCGATAATTTTACCTAAGGCAGTCAAATCAGGCTCTACTCCCAATAAGTTCTGTGCTCCGCCATAGCAGAAGCGGAAGGCAGTGATTACCTCGTCATACACCACAAGGGCACCGGCCTCGTGAGTCAGGCGATTAACTTCTTCCAGGAAGCCTTTTTGAGGCGTCACGATACCGAAGTTACCAACAATTGGCTCGACTAAAACAGCAGCAATTTCATGTCCCCATTTTTCTAGCGCATCTTTATACGCGTCAACATTATTAAATGGAACGGTAATAACCTCATTAGCAATGCTTTGCGGGATGCCAGCGCTATCTGGAATACCTAGTGTGGAAGGACCAGAACCTGCAGCTACTAGGACTAAATCAGAATGACCGTGGTAGCAGCCTGCGAATTTAATGATTTTTGTGCGATTGGTATAGGCGCGAGCTACACGAATGCACGTCATAACAGATTCTGTACCCGAGTTATTGAAACGAATACGTTCCATGGAAGGAATTGCTTCCCTGATCATCTCAGCAAAGGTAATCTCCCAAGGAGTTGGCGTACCATACAGTGTGCCATTTTGTGCGGCGTCCACGATTGCCTTTGTAACGTGTGGATGAGCATGACCGGTAATGATGGGACCGTACGCTGCCAGATAATCTATGTATTTATTTCCATCTACGTCCCAAAAATAAGCTCCTTGTGCTTTGGCCATGACGACAGGAGAACCGCCACCAACGGCCTTAAACGAACGGGAAGGGCTGTTTACGCCCCCGACAATGACACCGTAAGCTTGTTCATGCAGTTTAGTTGATTGTTCACGATTCATGATTTCTTTCACTCCTTTTTCGACCCTTTTATCATAACATAGGATACCAAGTGTATTTGGAGCAAGTTTCTTTTTGCAAGTTGTCTTTGGCTCATATACACTATCTATCGTGGCAGTTACTCATAAAGCAGGAGAGGAAGGAACGCGAGAAATATGATAAATGTTACGCAATTAGAGAAAGTATTTCGCATTCACCAAGCTCGCAATGGCTTGTCTGGTGCTTTTCGCGATCTCTTTCAACGAGAATATAAAACAGTTCGTGCTGTTCATGAGCTTAGCTTCGAGGTACAAGCAGGCGAGATGTTTGCCTTAATCGGTGAAAATGGAGCCGGGAAATCAACGACTATCAAAATGCTCACAGGCATTTTAACCCCTTCTAGCGGAGAGATTTTAATAAATGGCTATCATCCGTACCGGGATCGAGAAAAATATGTTGAGTCCATCGGGGTCGTTTTTGGGCAACGTTCACAACTGTGGTGGGACTTGTCTCCATTAGAGTCGTTTCGTCTGTTGCGCCGGGTCTATAAGGTAGAGGAGGAAGCAGGACAGGCGTGGCAGGATCGTTTAATAGAAGAATTAGACATGGGATCGTTTATTCAGCAGCCTGTCCGCAAGTTAAGTCTTGGGCAGAGAATGCGTTGCGAAATCGCTGCTGCTCTTATTCATAAACCGAAGCTGCTGTTCCTTGATGAGCCAACAGTAGGCTTAGATGTACTGGTAAAACAAAAGATTCGTGACTTCCTAAAAAGTTTAAACGAAACGGAAAATACCACCATTTTACTTACTACACACGATGTATCTGATATTGAGGCACTGTGTAAACGAGTCTTAGTGATGGACAGCGGCAAGTTGATTTTTGACGGACTCTTAACTGATTTGAAGGAACGCTGGGGGAATAAAACCGAAGTAGTATTCCAATTTAAACAAAAAATGACAGCAGAGAATCTGCGGTCTACGTTATCTGAGTTTGATTGCAGTATTGAGGGCATCAATGCATACTCATTATCTGTTTCTTTTCAACATGAAAAGCTGCCGGCCATTTTGACGCAAGTAATGGCTAGCTATGAACTAACCGATGTAACAATCAAAGAAACCTCCACGGAAGAGATTGTACGTAACATTTACTCGACGACAAGCGGGGGATTTTAGCATGTGGAAACTTTATCAAGAGCTGATACGAATTCGCTTTCTGACCATGCTTGCTTACCGGGTAAATTACTATAGCGGGATCATCATTTATGCGATTAATATCGGAGCTTATTACTTTTTGTGGGGAGCAATCTATTCCGGGCAGGACAATCTCGTTGGCATGTCTTTGGTTCAAATGACCTCTTATGTAGCAATTGCTTGGATGTCTCGTGCATTCTACTTTAACAATATAGACCAGGAAATAGGTCAGGATGTCAGAGAAGGAAAAGTAGCTACTGAGCTGATCCGGCCTTATAATTATCTGTCAGTCAAAACAGCACAAGCATTGGGAGAAGGGATTTTTCGCCTTGTGTTTTTTGCTTTTCCGGGACTTCTCATCGTTCGGTTTTTCATTCCGTTCGAATTTCCAAACAGTGGGGAAATATGGGGGATGTACAGTGTAAGCTTGTTATTTGGTTTTGTGGTAAATACCCAAATTAATTTGCTCACAGGGCTACTAACGTTTTTCTTCATGAGAAATGAAGGGATGATTATGGCAAAACGCATGGTGGTAGATTTGCTGTCAGGCGTTGTTATTCCGATTAGTTTCTTTCCTGGAGTCACCCAAACGATCTTGCAATATCTGCCGTTTCAGGCTATCAATTTTACGCCTAGTATGATTTTTACAGGGGCACTCCATGGTGAGAAAGCCTGGATAGCCATTGGCACACAGGTTATTTGGATCGGGTTATTGCTTATACCAATTATTCTGTTGTGGCAACGTGCAAAACGAAATTTGGTCGTGCAGGGAGGATAACCAGATGGGGCAAGTTATACGTTTGTTTCAAGATTATCTCAGCCAGTATTTTAAAGTAAAACTGTCGTATCGGGCCAACTTCATCGCTGAATTGCTGTCCAATATCGTAAGTGAACTGTTAAATCTGGTATTCATTTTAGTTGTATTTACACATGTTCCAAACATTCAGGGCTGGACGATGTATGAGATTATTTTTATTTATGGATACTTTTTGGTTCCATATGCCTTGTTTACGATGTTTTTTGGTTTTTGGGATTTTAACGAGCGCTATATTATCAGAGGAGAGATGGATCGCATCTTGACGCGGCCAGTCAATCATTTAGCGCAAATTTCGCTGGAATCCATTTCACCAGATCGTATATTTGGAGTCCTCACGGGGCTGTTAATTATGCTGTATGCGGGATGGAAGCTTCAGCTTACAATCTCCTGGTACGATCCCTTTATCTTTATCCTGTTAGTATTGAGCAGTACCTTGATCTACGGTGGTGTTTATACTGCAATAGCGTCCGTGAGCTTTTATAGCGACTCACGTACGGGAATAGCTCCTATGATCTGGAATATCCAAAACTACGGGCGTTATCCAGTAGACATTTACAACAATGCAATCGCAATTTTATTGAAATGGATTTTGCCATTCGCATTTGTAGGCTTCTATCCTTCTGCTTATTTTTTAAAAAAAGAGGATTTATATGGGTACACAATGCTGACTCCTGTAATGGGAATCATCTTTTTTACCTTAGGGATTTTAATCTGGAACCAAGGGGTTAAAAAATATAGCGGTGCAGGCTCGTGAGGAATAGCTTCATAAAATGATATTGTCATACGTGGAATTTCAGAGTATAATGGTTGCGTGAGAAAAATTTCACAATTCCTTCGGGGCAGGGTGAGATTCCCGACCGGCGGTGATGCGCATATCGAGCGTTAGCCCGCGAGCCACTTTTGCTCAAATGAGGCAGAAGTGTGCAGGATCTGGTGAGAATCCAGAGCCGACAGTACAGTCTGGATGGGAGAAGGATGACGACAGTACGATGCACACGTGCTTATTTTGTTGTGTCGGCTGAGGGAGAGGACTGCTCGATAAACAGCCCTTAGTTTCCCTATACCCTCTGGATTATGGTAAAGATCGTCAGTATGCCCCTGAAGAAGCATGATGCTTTTTTAGGGGCTTTTTTATTCTTTTCTAGGAGCGGAACAGTCGTCGTAAGTTTGTTTGGCAGTAAGTGAAAAAATAACACGTGGTTGCGGATTGCTGTTGCCATCTCTCAAGAAGGAGAAAGATAAAGAGAGGATGGTCAACATGCAAGGAAAAACAAGTCACACGATTCAAAGACAGCGTCTGAGAAAGCTGGTTACGATCCCCATGCTTTCAGCCATTGCGTTTCTTTTGTACTATCTGGAGTTTCATGTGCCGTTGATGCCGACTTTTTTAAAGCTTGATTTTAGTACGGTACCGGCCATTATTGGCGGGCTTGTCTTTGGCCCGGCAGCGGGAGTGCTCATTGAAGTCTTAAAGAATGGATTGCATCTTCTGCTAAAAAACACAGATGGTTTTATTATTGGAGAAATTGCTAATACGCTTGCAGGCGGAAGCTTTGTGTTTTTGGCTGTTTATACACAGCGCTTATATAAAAATAAAGTCAGTTTTGTTCTGGGGCTAACGGCAGGCACGCTTGTTATGACAGTGATTATGGCTATGGCAAACTACTTTTTATTGTTGCCTTTCTATGCGGTACTCTACTCAATTTCGATAGAGCAATTACTGCAAATGTTCCATATGAAAAGCCTGTGGAGTATGATCTTACTTGGCATTGTACCTTTTAACATTATCAAAGGTGTCCTGCTGTCGCTGATTGCTTACCCTGTATTTGTCAAAATGTCTGCACGACTTGGATTACTAGTCACCAATCCTGCTTCGTCAAGTAAACCAGTTATTTCGTAAGCTGAGACGAATTTTGCATAAAACAGAAAGAAAAAAGAGGCCGCTCCTAGCTAGATAAGGGAGGCCTCTTTTTTTGAGCTTATTTACGGTCAATATTCCATCTTTTTACCAGCCATTCCATCATCATCGCAGGCTCTGTAAATAATACATCGGGAGAAGGATCAAAAATCCCATTGCTTTGCGATGCAGGAAACCAATTCACACCAACCGCATAAATGCCGGCAGCTCTAGCCGCGGTGATATCAGCTTGGCTGTCTCCTACATAAAGAGTATGTTCCGGGCAGGCTTGGAGTTGTTGCATTGCATGAATAATGCCTTCAGGATGCGGCTTATGATTTGTTACTTCGTCGCCTGCTATGACAATTTGAAAATAATCGTTCAGTTTTAGCGCTTCAAGAGAAAGATCAGCGCTTCTTCTGCCTTTCCCCGTAATAATTCCCATCTGAATACCTGCGTGTTTTAAAGCTTCCAGCATAGTGAGCAGAGGTGCAGGGGTTTCTAGCCCGCGGTGTTCATCTACATATTTGTCATAAAAGCACTGAAGAGCTTCCTCATATTTCTCTGGCTGAATCTTATCTTTGATAATTCCCGCTTCCGGTGGTCCGAATAATTCCATAATCTGCTGATCAGAATACTCCTCTTGCAGAAACGTATAAAAGGTATGGCGCATGGCTGTAAAAATGGCTGGTAATGTATCAGCAATTGTTCCGTCAAAATCAAACAGTACGGTGTATGCATCGGACTTATGCATGCACGGCAGCTCCTTTCTGGATAGGTTGGCTACTTATTCATCATCGTCTACGAATGCAGCATTATCAGGATCATCTTGACGCGGTGAGGTTGGGAAAAGCAGATTTAGGTAATGAAAGTTTAGACGATCAGCTGACGGCTTGTTGTCTTTATATCGTTGGTAGAGATCCTTCATTTCACTAAAAAGCTGATTACGTTCTTCTTTTGTCAAATGTAAATTCCCAAAGTTGTATGCAAAGGTGTCTTGATAGTCCTTTCGTTTATCAATGTCAGATGAAGCCAGATGATTCATGGTATAAAGAAGCTCCTGTTCAGCCGCATGTAACGGAGAGAACATGATTTCGCTTAATTGCTGAGCATTTTCCTCCACAACGAGGTGCAAATTAGCCCTGATGACTTTTGCAATTGGCTGATAGTATTTTTCTACAATGGAGCCTTTTACACGGGTATCCACTTGTTGTAACAGACCGACTTTTACCAATTCTTTAACGTGGTAATGTAGCCGTGCCGCGTTTTCCCCCAGTTCAGTAGCAATTTGCTTTGCAGTTCGAGGCTCTAGGTCTTCAAAAAGCTGTAAAATTTTAACTCTTTCAGGCACAGCGAAGGATTTAAGTGCCTCAGGATCTGTTATTTCAAATACTTCTTTTATCACGTTAGCCACCACCAGGTTCTCCTTTTTCTATTTGGAAAGGTCGGAATTTTTACTATTATGTAATCGTAATGTTTTATTAAGTAAAGTGCAATGCATCTTCTCCCTTTTCTTTTTCCTACACCTAACTTTTGTTACAATAAGAAAAATGAAGGAAAGAAGGGATTTTCATGTTGGAAGTCGGTCAAATAGCACCAACTTTTAAAAAACCTGCAAGTAATGGGCAAACCATAAACCTAGAAGATTATCGCGGCAAAAACGTCGTGCTTTATTTTTATCCAAAGGACTCCACGCCTGGATGTACGACGGAAGCATGTGATTTCCGAGATTATCATGCTGATTTTGCCACTCTTAACACAGTTGTGCTTGGAGTAAGTCCGGATAGCGTTACCTCCCATGATAAATTTATTGCAAAACACGAATTGCCGTTTCCTTTAATTGCCGATGAAGACCATAGCGTTGCAGAAGCGTATGGAGTGTGGGTACTCAAAAAAATGTATGGTCGAGAGTATATGGGTATTGAGCGTTCCACTTTTATTTTAGATGCAGAAGGCAAGATTGCACAGATATATCCTAAAGTTAAAGTAAAGGATCATGTGCAGCAAGTAGTAACATACATAAAAGAACATCTGGTTTAAAAACAGCAAGAGGAGAGGAAGAATTCGATGAACTTGTCCCTGTCTTACATGATTGATACATTTGTCAAATTGGCACAAATTCCAAGTCCATCTGGTAACACCAATCAAGTAATTTCCTGGGTAACTGAGGAATTGAGCAAAAGCGGTGTACATGTTGAACGTACTAATAAAGGGGCATTGCTAGCGACAATATCAGGACGCAACAATGATAAGCATCGCTTGTTAACGGCTCATGTAGATACACTCGGTGCTATGGTGAAAGAAATAAAAAGCAATGGACGTCTCAAGCTTTCCATGGTGGGCGGCTATGCATGGAATGCGATCGAAGGTGAGCACTGCCAGATTGAAACAGCTGGGGGACGCCTGTATACAGGAACAATCTTAACTTCTAAAGCATCTGTTCACGTGTATCGCGACAGCGGCAAGGCAGAGCGTACAGAAGATTTGATGGAGGTCAGACTGGACGAAAAGGTGACGGATGCTCAAGAGGTCAAGGCTCTTGGAATTAGCGTTGGTGATTTTGTCTCTTTTGATCCTCGCACGACTGTTACAGAGAGCGGATTCGTGAAATCCCGCCACTTAGATGATAAAGCAAGCGTAGCCATTCTTTTAGGTATAATAAAAGCAGTTCAGGAAGATAAGCTAGAGCTGCCGTACACGACACATTTTTTGATCAGTAATAATGAGGAGATTGGGTACGGCGGTAATTCAAGCATTCCGGCAGCTACTGTAGAGTATTTGGCAGTGGATATGGGAGCTATCGGTGCGGGCCAAACAACTGATGAATATTGTGTTTCTATCTGCGCCAAGGATTCCTCTGGACCTTATCATTATGGATTCCGCAAGAAATTAGTTGCATTGGCTGATGAAAACGGACTTAATTATCAGGTTGATATTTATCCGTATTATGGTTCCGATGCTAGTGCCGCACTGCGAGCTGGATATGATATTGTTCATGGATTGATTGGACCTGGTGTAGATGCCTCTCACTCGCATGAGCGTACTCATTCCTCTGCTTTTGACAATACTGCTAAATTAATCATGGCTTATATTTTATCGGACGAGTTGGTAGTATAGGAGGGTCAGTGATGAATATGTATCATTGGGCTGACTATTATGATCTCACACAGCAAGGATTAGCAGGAGATTTGGCTTTTTACGAAGAATATGCTAAAGCAGCAAAAGGGGAAGTTTTAGAATTAGGGTGTGGGACCGGACGAGTAACCATTCCGCTTGCTAAGGCAGGCATCAGCATGACTGGGCTTGAAATTTCTCAGGAAATGTTGGCAAAAGCCGTAACAAAGGCAGAAGAAGCTGGTGTGATCGAGCATTTGTCTTTTGTTCAAGGGGATATGCGTCAATTCTCCTTAGGAAAAAAGTTTGGCTTAATCATGATACCCTATCGCTCCTTTTTACATTTGCTTCATATTCAGGAACAGATGAAGGCATTGCGCTGTATACGAGACCATCTTCAGCCTGGTGGTAAGCTAGTCTTTAATGTCTTTGTACCACATATCAAGCATCTTTATGAAGAGAGCGAAAAATTGACGCTTCGTGGCATGTATCCGTTGGGAGATGGACAGGAAGTTGCGATGTATGATTTTACTCGCTACGATTATTTTCAACAATTAGCAGAAGTGACACGCAGCTATGAACGTCTGGATCAAAATGGAAAAATGCAGGAGCGTGTAACTGGACGCTTTACATTGCGTTACGTCTTCCCGACAGAATTGCATCATTTACTTCGTTTAGCTGGTTTTAAGGTTTTGGAGCGCTACGGTAGCTTTGCAAAAGCTCCATTTGATGCAACTAGTACTGAATTCATTATAGTGGCTAGCCCGGCGTAATTATTTACGTTGCTTATAAAAATGAAGAAAAGGTGGGTATGACATGAAGATTTATACAAAAACAGGAGACAAAGGTCAAACATCTTTAGTTTATGGCGTACGTGTTCCTAAGCATGCACCACGAGTAGAAGTATACGGAACGTGCGATGAGGCTAACTCGCATGTTGGGGCAGCAGTATCTTTTTTACCTAAAGAGCATAAGTTGGCTGAACTGTTAGAAACGTTTCATCTGATCCAAACCAAGTTATTTCATATTGGAGCAGAGCTAGCTACACCTGAAGGGAAAAAGGTAGGTTGGCCGATCGTTGATGAGGACGTAGATTATTTAGAAAAACAAATCGATTATTTAGATGCGAAGCTACTCCCGCTGACTAATTTTGTTTTGCCAGGAGGTCATCCTGCCGGTGCTGCTCTTCACGTAGCTCGCACGGTAGTAAGACGTGCTGAACGCGGAGCAACCGAGCTTATGGAGACAGAACCAATTAATCCAATTGCTATTAAATATTTGAACCGTTTATCGGACTTTTTATTTGTTGCAGCTCGGTATGTTAATAGTCAGCTAGGAGAAACTGAACCTAATTTACATGAATAAATATCAAAACAGCCTTTTTCTTATATGTGTGTATAAGGAAAGGCTGTTTTTCATTCTAACTCCTTCAATTTATCTGGTCTTTGTTCTAATCTGTGAAAGATATTCGGATATACCAGAAGAGAATTCAATTTTGTTAATCTGAAAATCTTTGTATAATTTCTCGCTATCTTCGCAAAAATTACCTTCTTGTAGCATCGTTAACTGAGTTGTGGTGATAGGAAAAAAGGAAAACCCTTGCATCATTGTAACGATAGGCTTCATCATCCATAGTGGTACATGAAGCGTTCTTACATGTGATTTTCCAATCGCATGTCCAATGTGCTGTAGAATTTGCATATAGGAGAGCTTGTGGGGACCGCCTACTTCATATATCTGATTAGTAGCTAGCTCACTAGCGAGTGCTTGCGTAAACATCTCTGCTACTGTTTTCCGAGACACAGGCTGCAAGAGATATGTACCGCTTCCAATGACAGGAGTAAAAGGAAGACGCACTAAATCAGCCAGCATAGTGACGAATTCATCGCCTGGACCAAAAATAACGGAGGGGCGAAATATCACATAAGGGATTCCAGAGGCTTTTATAAGTTGTTCCGCTTCATACTTTGTCTGATGGTAGCCACTAACAGCTTGAGGGCGCGTACCAAGTGCGCTCATGAATATAAAGCGGTGAATAGACAGCTCTTTCGCTACTTGCAGTACATTGCGTGTCCCTTCAACATGAATTCGGGAGAAAGTAATTTTTTTACCAGCCTGTTCTCTTATAATACCTACTAAATGAATAACCGCATCACACTCTCGCATCGCTGCACGAAGAGAGTCTATTTCAAAAATGTCCCCCGTATGAAGATGGAAGTGATCGGCCTTCGAAAACAATTGTTTGATTTTTGACTCGGAGCCTTGTCTAAGTAAGCAGTGTACCTCATGGGAAGCTTCTAGTAAGGCGGCAATAATGCCATGACCTACAAATCCTGACCCGCCTGTTATAAAGACTTTCACGAAAGTTCCTCCTCTGCACCTCTTGTTCATTCATCATTCTATGAAATGCCTAGATTTACCTGTTTTTTCATTTCTTCAGCCGAATTACATTCAAATATCTATGGTGCTTATACATGTGCCCTCTTCCTTTTTTTCACTATGGAATTCCCTAGTGGAAGAGGGTTCATCAAATTTTTTCATATGTTACAATAGAACGCATGCATAAAGTAAAACTGGTTCGGAGTATAGTAGGAGGGAAAAGGAAATGCGTCGATTATCCATGAAATTATTTTTACAGACGCTGGCGGATATGTTTCCTGATGCGCATTGTGAGCTTACTCATAGTAACGCGTTTGAGTTGACGATTGCGGTACTGTTGTCAGCGCAGTGTACAGATAAAAAAGTAAACCAAGTGACAGAACACCTATTTCAAAAGTATAAGACCCCGGAAGACTATTTAAAGGTTTCGCTAGAAGAGCTCCAGGACGATATTAGACAAATTGGTCTTTATAAAAACAAGGCTAAACACATCCAGTCGCTCTGTCGTCTGTTGTTGGAAGAATACGGAGGAGAAGTGCCTAACAAGCATGAAGAGCTGGTAAAGCTGCCTGGCGTTGGACGGAAAACGGCAAACGTTGTAGTCAGTGTTGCATTTGGGGTGCCTGCTATCGCTGTAGATACACATGTAGAGCGAATATCAAAACGATTGGGATTTTGTCCTGACGAAGCTACTCCTGTTCAGGTAGAAGAAATCCTTATGAAAAAGATTCCCAAGAAGGATTGGTCAGACACTCATCATCGTATGATCTTTTTCGGTCGTTATCACTGCAAGGCACAAAGCCCGCAATGTGACATTTGCCCCTTAGAGGATGTATGCCCAACACGCAAGAAAGCTCGAAAAGTAAACAAGAAGCCAAGAGTGTCAGCGAAGAAGACATCTTAACTGGAACTTTTGAAAAAAAGAGAGGATTGGACAAGCTAATAAGGGAAACAAAGCCCAAATGCAAGCTTGTTATTGACGAACCTCCAGAATCAGCGTACACTTATTTATAACAATTCTAATTAGATTATTGTTAACGTATAAGAATATTTCTAATTACTTACTTTTTAAAGGTCATATTATGTGAGGTGCATGGCGATGATGCAACAAGTCGAGAGAGCTGTCGAGATTTTAAAGAATCAAGGTGTTCGTATGACTCCGCAACGTCATGCCATATTAGCGTATTTACTTGAGACGATGACTCATCCAACTGCTGATGAAATTTATAAAGCATTGGAAGGGAAATTTCCTAATATGAGCGTGGCAACCATCTATAATAACCTGCGAGTATTTAAAGAAGCGGGGTTGGTTCGCGAATTAACATACGGAGATGCTTCCAGTCGATTCGATGCGAATGTAGAAGATGAACATTATCACATTATTTGTTCTGAGTGCGGGGCTATTCAGGATTTTCACTTCCCGTACTTGTCACAGGTAGAGGCAGCAGCCTGTGAACAAGCTAACTTTCATGTTTCTGGACATCGCATGGAAGTTTATGGTGTATGCCAAAGCTGTCAAGAAAATAAGCCAAAGCAATGACAGGTGTTTTGGAAGAACTCTTCATGTCGTTTGTTTGAGACGTGCAGGGTTCTTTTTTTGTATATTTTGATAGCGTAAATTGGCTAGAGGACGTATCAGTTCCATTAACCGCATCTGAGCTAAGGAACAAGTGGCTATACAGAATAGGATTCGACATTTTATGAATTTTACCGCAAAATGTACAGAAGTTTGTAACCAAATAGCTTTGAAAACTGTCTCTATAATGAAGAACAAACAGAACTGAGATACATTGGGAGGAGTCATGAGCATACATTTGGAGACGTCAAAACGTCCAAGGCGAAAAAGAAGAAGGAATAGGCTTTTTCCTAAGATGCTATTTTTGGTCATACTTGCTGTAGTAGGATATTTTATCTGGATGTATGTACAATACGGTAGTCATCAGCGAGTTACTCCGTATGATGGGCGCCAACAGGTAATCGTACATAAAGGAAAGGCAGTTTTGCAATCCTATCAAATGAAGGAAGACGAGGTGCTGTTACCTTTTTCATTTTTAAAGGAACAAATCGACCAGCACTTATTCTGGGATGAACCTAGTCGCTCAGTGATCATTACTACCAAAGATAAAGTTATCCAAATGCCGAGCGAAAAATTACAAGCATTTGTTAATAAAAAACCAGTTGATTTACGTGTACCTGTCACAATTATTGACGGGGAAAAATACGTTCCAGTTAGCCCGCTAGAAAAAATATATGGTATTCATTTGCGGAAAATGGAAGGCAAAGATGTTATTTCAGTGGAAAACAACGGCGATACCATACAGCAAGGACAGGTTGTCTCTGAAAAAGATAAGACATTACCAATGAGATTAGATGCGACTAAAGAAAGTCCCATTGTCTCTGACCTTGCAGACGGTCAAAAGGTAACAATCTTAAACGAAACAAATGGCTGGTATCATCTTTTATCAAATGAAGGCGTTCTTGGTTATTTGCCAATGGATCAGGTTAAGAAATTAGATTCTTATCAGGTAGAAGTGAATGTTGATGCTCCAAAGGAACGAAATACTGCATGGAAGCCGGACGGGCAAAAATTAAATGTGGTTTGGGAGCAAGTGGTTAATCGAAATCCTAAATTGGATAGCATCCCTAAAATGCCGGGATTGCATGTGGTAGCTCCTACTTGGTTTGAATTAAAAGACGACAAAGGAACGGTTGGCAATAAAGCGGACGCTTCCTATGTAAGATGGGCTCATCGCGAAGGATATAAAGTATGGGCAGTTGTATCTAATGGATTTAATCCAGACTGGACAAAAGCAGTGCTATCTGATTTTGAAACTCGTCAAAAGATGATTACACAAATTGTGCAATATGCTAATTTGTATCAGGTTGACGGGATCAATATCGATTTTGAGGATGTATATTTAGATGACAAGCAGCGATTCGTTCAATTTGTTCGTGAATTAACACCATATTTACACGAGCAGGAGTTAACGGTGTCTGTTGATGTTACGATGATGCATGGGAGCGATCGTTGGTCTAATTTCTTAGATCGCAAGGCTTTAGCTGAAGCAGTGGATTACACGATGCTGATGGCTTACGACGAACACTGGGGCTCTAGCCCTGTAGCAGGTTCTGTAGCGTCACTGCCATGGGTAGAGAACGGCTTGAAGCAAGTATTGACGGAAGTGCCTAAGGAGAAGCTTTTACTGGGTATGCCTTTCTATACCCGTTTATGGAAGGAAGTAAAGCAAGATGATGGCAGTGTAAAGGTGTCCTCACGCGCTTTGTACATGTCGGGGGCTAAAAAGTGGATGGAGGAGCGTAATCTGAAAGCCACTTATGATGAGGCTACTGGACAAAATTATGTGAGCTATTTTGATAAACAAGACAACGCGACATACAAGATGTGGCTAGAAGATGAGACTTCACTCAAAAAGCGGATAGAGGTTTCAAAAAAATATGATTTAGCAGGAGTTGCCTCATGGCGCCGCGGCTTTGAGGAGCCAGAGATTTGGCAGCATATTCATAGCAATTTAAATTAACATGAAAAAAAGGCAGGAGATTTTCTCGCTGCCTTTTTTTATTCTATGTGCTGAGGAAAGAGCATGGTGGGCTGGTGTTTTTTTGTACTACTTTAAGAACGTATCTTCTGTTCAAGAGAAGATGGGGGTTCTGGAGTATCCTCTTCTAGTAAAAGCGGTTGGCCGCAAAACATACAAGCATCTTCTTTTCCCAGCATTTTAGTTACTTTGCCACAAGAAGGGCACTGCACCTGTGGAGATGTGGTTGAGACCATACCGGATACCATATATAGAACGGTACTGACCATCATCATCAGAAAGCCGATAATCAGGATGATGGTAAAAGTCATATGAGAGCCTTTGAGCTGTTGACTAAGCGTACCAAGCAATGGAATCTCGGCAAACCATTTGAATAAATAACCGGCAAAAGATATATACCCTATGTACATGAGGATGATACCGATAAGCATGTTCCAATTAGCCCATCCGCGAATTCGCTTAATCTTACTTAAACGGTCTACATTTTTCATAAGTGCATACCTCCCGTTGTCAGTATAGCATAAGGATTCAAAAAAGTTTTATAGTTATTTCGATCGTCAGGATATTGGAATGTGCTTGTTGGAAGTAAAGCATACTCATTCTAATCAAGGTTGTTTTTGCAGAAATGTAACTTTAATAGTGAAGAAGGAAACTTTCCTGATTTAGCGAACCTGTAAAGGAGTTAAGGCTTTCGTGATTATATAGTAAGAAAACCGGAGTGGGGGTGTGGGGAGCAATGAAAGAGAGTTTGTTGGAATATCATCAGCAGTATTTATGGGAAAAGACCATGGATGCGGATGTTTTGTCTGTTATGGCTATCGAGCAAGCCGAAAAGATTAAACTTCTTTCAGAGGGTGTTGACCTCATATCCTTTATTGTTGTTAATGATCACGAACCTAATTGGCTGGTCAAACAGTACCAATTTAAAAAAATCGCATTGGAGGAGCACATTGTTAGCCAGTGGCAAATTCAGCAATGGTGTTTACAAGGGGCTCCTAAACGAGCAAGACAGCTTTTGAAACAGGCAGATATAATCTTTGATAGATCTAATTTTATGAAAGATAAAATGTCCTGCCTCCTCCAATTGCCAAGTGAGAGGAAAAAGCAGCTTATTTATAAACACTATATGGCATTATTACATCATTTCTCTCAAGCTAAGGAACTGTTGCAGCAACAAAAGATACCAGACTCTTTTCAGAACGCTTTGCAAGCTTTGTTTCATTGGGCGTGTCTTGAGCTAGTAGAAGCTGACGAGATATTTGATGAGCCTGTATTTTATAAAGTAAAAACAATAGCTCCTACGGTGTATAAATTATATGAAGAAGTTATAACAAGTTTAGAATTTTTGGACAAGCGGATAGAATTGCTTTTGCTTCCAATCGAAATTCAATTGATGGCTAAAATAAAAATAGGATCGGAATTTCTTTTGGAACGAATGCAAAATGAGTATCGTCCATGGAGACTGGAGCAAATGTTTGAGCTAATTGTATCAGAGGAATGTAAAGAAAGCATGCCACTTTTGCTTGATAAGATGGTTAAACGTGGGTTACTACACGAGGTATTCTTGCCTGGAGAAGTAGAGTTTTTACGTGAAAAAGCCTATATGGTAGTACACGAAAAATAAAAATAAAAAAGCTATTGACTTAATGGGTATCTACATGCTATATTAATCTACGTTGTCTCGGACGCAATGTTCTGAAGCTCATGAAAAAAGATTCGCAAGTAAATGAAAAAAAGACTTGCAAAACAAAAAGAGACATGATATTATATAAGAGTCGCATCTGGTGAAGAGCGAACGAATGTTCC
>NZ_JAUKFY010000018.1 GCF_030489605.1 Brevibacillus laterosporus | reverse complement strand
TCGTTATCGTCAGTCACTTTCTCCTGCCGACAAGAATTAATTCTATCAGATTTTTTCGTTAAAGTCAACATGTTTTTTAAGAAGTTTTTTCTTAACTTCTTTAACATCTTGTCTTTATCACCCTCTCGTGAGGCGACAAGAAGTATCTTATCACGTTCAATACAGCTTTGCAACCCCTAATAATATATTCATATATTTCAAACTATAAAAGGAGTGAAAAGAGACTCTAATAGATTATCCATGCTTTCAGAATCTCTTTCCTATTAAAATAAACATCATTATATCTCTCTACTGAATCTATTATTTTTTTAATTGATTTATCATGTACACTTGTTCAATTCTTAAAGTAAAACCTAGATCAAGAAGTAGAGAATAAAGCCCTGTTTCTTCATATACAACCATATTCGTATTTCGTTCTATATGTTCTAATTCGGGACTTAGCACATAACTGAGCAATTCCTTCGTGATAACGTCCCTTTCCTCTCTGTCTAATTGAGGATTGATTTCACATTGCTGTAAAGTTATCCCCTCCATTTCACCCGACTGATTAAACATTCTTCGGTAAAGTGCATAGCCTACACATTGCCCTGCTTCATTATAAGCAATTACCGATTCGCCGTCCTGAATTCCCATAGCCTGAGCTTGATAAGGAGACCATATCTGATAAAAGGGAATAGTTAACGCCTCAAAAGCCATACCATGCTTCATGATATATGAACGGGAAGGCTTATCTGGAATAATCCCCTTCTGTAGTGCGCCGCGTTGTTTCATCAAGATAATTCTGCCTGCAATCTGATACCCCATTTTCTCATAAAGAGATATCGCACTTTTATTCTCAGCAATCGCTTCTAAGGTAGCAATATCTATATTTAGTTCCTCGTAGATGCTGAGTAATTCTTTCATCATCAGCTTTCCTATTCCACGTCCACGCCACTCAGGTTTGACTGCCGTTCCGCCATTCCAGGCCATCTTTTTCCCTTTGATCGTACGCCAGCCGGTTAGAATAAACCCAATAGGCTCCTCGTCCTTGCATGCTACAATAGATAAATCAGGAGAAAGCTCATCCTTACCTAAACGTTTCAAAAAAGAATCAGTATCAACCTGAATATCAACGAAATATTCAGAAAACCCTGCGTTCCAAAGCCGCACTGCTTCGTTAAAAGTCAGATGAGTCAATCGTTTAAAAGTAACCATCTTCATCCCCCTTTACTCAATAATAAGCTACTTCAAAAGAAACGATGCTTCTAAATTTGTAACTCTTGCACAAAACAAGTTTATTCTCTCATTGGATTCTTCTTCATTCAATAAAGGCCGGATAAAAAAACTTATTTATCAAAATAATCGCAATAAAATTCACCGTTTCACTTCATGCCTTCTGAACGACTCCACAGCCTCGGCTTACAAATTGATAAACACTATCGGTAAGCTCCATGAGATCGTAATTTTGATCGTTCATGACCCAGTTCGTCATCAAATCATCGACAACGCCAAAAACCATTCTACGAGTTACTTTAATATCTAGCTGTGGGTCAAATTCTCCATTCTCAATTCCCAGCTTTAATATCTTATCAATCATGAACAGATAATCCTTCAGAATCTTGTTAATTGTGCGCCGTACCTCTTTATTGGAATGCCTTAATTCTAATTGGGTTACCATTGCAAAATGAGGATTATTCGAGAATCGCGAAAAATGACCTTCTACAAATACGCGCAGCTTATCGGTCGCCTTGCTCGCCCGATCTATATCAGGAGACATTTCTTCTAAAAACTCCGTAATTTTATCTTCAAATAACGACAACAAAATGTCTTCTTTATTTTTAAAATATAAATAAACAGTACCGTCAGCAACACCGGCTCTTTTTGCAATCTTTGAAACGTGAGCCTGTTGAAACCCGTTTTCGGCAATAACGACAGTGGCAGCCTCTATAATCTTTTTATACTTCGGTTTTAATTTACGCACGTTAACCCCTCACCTATTGATAATGCTATATATCAATCTCCCATTATTTTAGCCTATCATAACAGGCCTATCCCAACAATGTTTATTACATGCAATGCCATAGGAAGAATGTACCCTAGTACCACCCTATTTTTACGCACTATGCAGCAAATGCTTGAAAGCAGACAAGGCTCTATACATTTATGTTGCCCTGTATTGTAAGAAAAGCTAGAAATACAATAAGTAAAAAGCCTTCTCCTAGATGCAGAGAAGACTTTTATACACCTATAGTAAAATGAAATAAATAACCCCAAACAAACTAATTATACCTAATCCAAACAGTAAAGCTATTTCTTGAACGTCCAGATTCTGTTCCTTCCACCAAAGCTGCGCATATCGCTGACACTGACAGCGAATCCACTCCATAGAAAGTCCCCCTTTCTCTTAACATATTCATTAGAGAAAAAGAAGGGCTAGACGTTTATCTGATAACGTAACACCTATCTTTCCTTATGCTTGCGGTTCCTTTGCATAATGCTCAACAATATGCTCACGTAACGCTCGTTTTAAGAATTTGCCTACAGATGTTTTGGGAATCTCCTTTACAAAGAGGACATCATCTGGCAGCCACCACTTGGCAAATTTAGGCTCCAAAAAGGCAAATAGCTCTTCCTTTGAAGCGCTTTGTCCCTCTTTTAATACAACGCACGCGATTGGTCGTTCTCCCCATTGCGGATGAGGTACACCCACGCAAGAAGCCTCTGCTATAGCCTCATGGCCCATCAGCGCATTTTCCACATCTACAGAAGAAATCCATTCTCCTCCACTCTTAATTAAATCCTTTGTGCGGTCAACTAGCTTCACAAATCCTTCTGCATCTACAGTCGCTACGTCTCCCGTATGTAGCCAGCCATCTTGGAATGTCTCTTCACTGCGCTCATCTTTATAATAGCTATCCGCAATCCATGGACCACGAATTAACAGTTCGCCCATCTCTTCTCCATCCGCCTTCACTTCTCCATTCGGTCCCACTATCTTCATCTGAAGGCAAGGAACCAATGTTCCCTGTTTGCAGAGGAAATCTAATTTTTCTTCCTCCGATAACTTTTCCTCCTGATAGCTTTTTAATTTAGAGCAAGTAACTAACGGGCTTGTTTCCGTCATCCCGTAGGCTACATAGAAGGGAATATTAAATTTTTTACGATACGTCTCCACTAAACTTCGAGGAGAAGCAGATCCACCGCAAACAACGGCTCGCAAACTGGAGGTTTCGTATCGGCCATTCTCCAATTCCTGTAAAAGACCTAACCAAATCGTTGGCACTCCGGCTGTAATGCTTACTTTTTCTGTTTCAATCAAATGAGCTAAAATCTGAGGCGTAAAGCGCGGTCCTGGCATCACTTGCGTACAACCAAACCAGGTGGCTGCAAAAGGAAAGCCCCACGCATTTACGTGAAACATCGGAACTACCGGCATTGCGACATCTTTTTCAGCCAATGCTAGTGTATCTGCTAGCCCTAGAGACATAGAGTGCAATACAATTCCGCGATGAGAATAGATAACGCCCTTTGGGTTCCCTGTAGTAGCAGACGTGTAACACATACCTGCTGGATCTCTCTCTTGGATGTCAGTTGGATATTGATAGGAAGGGTCTGCTTCTTTTAATAGCTGTTCATAGGAGTAAAGAGGTTGTAGATTTGAGGCAGGCAATTGATCGTGATCCGTCATCAGTACATATGCCTTTACAGTGCGTAAGTGATCTTTTATCTGCTCGATTAATGGAAGAATGTCATCGTCTATCAACAGAACCTGATCTTCTGCGTGATTAATGATATAGATGATATGCTCAGGAGATAAGCGGATATTAATGGTATGCAATACCGCCCCCATACTAGGGATAGCGAAGTAGGCTTCTAAATGTCGGTGATGATTCCATGCAAGGGTTCCTACTCGTTCCCCGCGTTTAATACCAAGGGCTTCAAGCGCACTGGCCAAACGTCTTGTTCTTTCTGCAATCTCTGTGTAGGTGAATCGATAGATACCAGTAGATGTACGTGATATTACCTGTTTTTTTCCAAACATTTTTTCTGCTCTTTCCATCATAGGCGCAAGTGTTAATTGTGCATTCATCAACGCAAACTCCCCCTCTTCTATTTACTTTTTGGGACCGGAGCTTTTCTAGTTGCACGAACCGCCTGCAAACGTTTGCTTCTGAATATTCATTCTTGCTCATTCTTGTTTTTCCTTTCCCAAGCCTTAAAGAAAGTTGTAGAATAGTACAGATAAACAATTGTATATTTCTACCACAAAGGAGAATGTCAGCTATGGATATGATCGTTAAAATCTCTACAGAACAGCAATGGAATACAGCCCAAAAGCAAGGTACATACCTTCATCCATCCCTAGACACAGAAGGATTTATACACTGCTCTACTCCGGAGCAATTCGAAGGTGTTGCTAATCGAATCTACAAAGGACAACAGCATCTGCTGCTCTTAGTGATTGATCCTACTCGTCTTAGCTCGGAATTAAAATATGAACTAGCGAAAGATGGACAATTGTATCCACATATTTACGGTCCTCTCAACCTGGATGCCGTCATTCGAGTAATATCGTTTTCATCTGACAAAAAAGGATATTTTTCCCTACCTGCCGAACTCTCTTCCTTGTAATGAAAGTAAAGTTATAAGAAGGGAAGTGTCAGGATGAACCCCGTTCAGCAATTTTTTGTCAAGCAAGTACCATTTGCCCAAACAATTGGAGTTACTATCACACACTCATCACCTGGTGAAGCATGTGCTCGGCTCCCCTATTCACCTTCTAATGTAAATCATGTCGGCACCATACATGCTGGTGCCCTCTTTACATTAGCTGAATCAGTCGCTGCTGCTTCCATTTTATCCACCTTTTCTGACTTAGTTCCTCATATACTGCTGCTGGTAACCAAAAGCTCTGTCGAATACTCTGCACCGGCTCAAGGTGATATTGCAGCGGTAGCTTCCATTTCCAAGGAGACAGAACAACTGGTTCGTAACACACTTAAACAGCCCGGCGATCGGATACGTTTTACAGTAAACGCGGAAATCAAGAAAGAAGGAGCCGATGAAATAAGTGCATTGGCTCAATTTGAGATGTATATGAAACGTAACGAAGAAGGTAGACAATAGGGCTATCAACGTTACTAACACTGGATGAGACAGGTCGTGAATGATATGAATTTATTTTCTTCCGGTAACGATACGTTATTTCAGTCACTTATTGCCGAAGCTCCGTTAGGCATCATTAGCGTAGCGGATACTGGTCACATCCTTAGCTGCAACCATGCAGCCAGTAGCACGTTTGGCTACCGGGAAGAAGAGATCATCGGCAAATCTTTTCCTATCTTATTTCCAACCATTCATGGATCTACCTTTCATTCTTTATTTCAGCAGGAAAACCAATCCATTCCCACATACAATCAGGAATGGATTGGTCTACACAAGAATGGAGCTAGCTTTTCCATAGATGTACACACAACAATAATCACAAATAATACTCCACGAATTCTTGCCATCTATATTAAACAGAATCAGGTCCAAAAATCTGACCTTTATCAATCCTTGTTTGAGCAGAATCCTTTCCTTGTATATTCCACAGATTTACAAGGCAGAATTTTCAGTTTAAATCATGCAAGCGAACAGATTTTAGGTTACTCCGCACATGAATTAATCGGCCGTTCTTATCAGGATTTAATGATGTTCGAGGAAGATCGCACCGCTGAGAGTATCCGATTCCGGCGGGTTCTCCAAGGCGGACATTACAAGCTGGAAATCCCCTTTTGCAATAAACAAGGACATCTTGTCTACATTTGCCTGATCAGCTTTCCTAAAGTATTTGAGTCACAGGTAGTAGGCGTCTATTTTATGGGGTTCGATATTACCGCTAGAAAACAAACAGAACGCGCTCTCATGATGGCTCAGGAAGACTTGAAAAATACGCTCCAGATGCAAAAAGGCATGACCTTTAAATTCATTAAGTCTGGCAAGGAATTTATTTATACAATGGCAGATGGAGAATTGCTGTATCGTCTGGGTCTAACACCAGAATATGTAGTAGGTCGACGCATGCAGGATGTCCTCCCTTATTTACAAAGTAAGCGCAGCTACTACGAGAGAGCTTGGCAGGGAGAGAGCGTTACCTACGAAGAAAATGTAGTAGGTGTCTGCTATGTAGCCTCCTTGCGTCCAATTATCCGCAATGATCGTGTCGTCGAGGTAATCGCTTCATGCATTGATATAACTGAACGAAAAAAAGCAGAAGAAGAGCTGCGCTCAACCAAGGACTTACTTGAATCTTTGTTTACCAACTCAACGGATGCGATCTATGTCTTAGATTTAGACGGTACTGTGCTACGAATTAATCGAGCCTTTGAAAAAATGTACGGTTGGAGTAGTGAAGAGGTAATAGGTCGCCCTTTGCATGAATTTTTGCCAAACGATTCACAGCAAATGATCTTTGTTTGCCGTGATAAGGAAGAGAAGAATTACATTACCAGTTATGAAACACATCAAGAGCGAAAAGACGGCAGCAAGCTCTATGTCAGCCTGAGCTTATCTCCTATCCATGATGTATCTGGAAAAATTGTGGGAACAGCAGCTATTTCCCGAGATATAACAGAACGAAAAGCAACCGAGCAACTACTGCTTAACTCTGAAAAATTATCTGCTATCGGTGAACTAGCGGCTGGGGTAGCCCATGAAATTCGCAATCCTTTGGCGGCGTTACGCGGATTCGTACAATTGCTCCGTTCATCCGTAAAGGATTATCAGCCTTATTTTCAAATCATGCTGACAGAATTAGATCGTATTAATATGATTGTTAGCGAACTATTAGTTCTTTCAAAGCCACAGGTATTACGTTTACAACGGAAGAGCCTGCAGCAACTGTTAACCAGCGTCGTATTGCTGTTACAAACACAAGCCATTATTAGCAACGTTCAGGTGCTATTGGATTTTGGTGATGATGATCCTTATGTAGAATGTGAGGAAAACCAATTAAAACAAGTTTTTATCAATTTACTTAAAAACTCATTGGAAGCAATGGATAGTGGCGGCATTATTAAAATTACGGTAAGTACAAAAGAAGAAAGTACTTATATTCAAGTAGTTGATCAAGGCTGTGGAATTCCTGACGAGCTTATCTCTCAGTTAGGTCAACCGTTCATCTCCACAAAAGAAAAAGGCACAGGGTTAGGATTAATGATTACACAAAAAATCATTAAAGAGCATCGGGGTAATTTGTCGATTAGTAGTGAAGTTGGCAAAGGTACAACCATCACAATCCGATTACCGCTCGCTCAATCCTCCAGCCTCTAAGAAAATAGCGGTCAGACCAACTCCCATTCATGCCAGTATTACAAGCTTTTTGGTGTTTCCTCTATGATCAATGAATTAGAGCCGATTTCGCCAATCTTGTAAGAGTAAGAGGAACGGCTCTTATTTTTAACATTCTTCTAACAATTAATTACGAACAAGTATTGAACAAAAGGCTTCCATGACTTAAAGTAAAGATAACGTTTTCCTTTTTTATACTTAAATGGAAGAGTGTGCTCCAGTTTTTGAGAAGGTAGGGTGGTTTTTTTACATGAGTAACTTGAAAGCTCTCCCGTTCTTTTCCTCTGTATCGCATCAGGATATTCTTGATCATCTGCCAACAGGAGTCATTCAGATCGATAGTAGAGGAATCATTGTTTATACAAACCATGTTTTACTCCAATGGATTGGGTATGCTGAAACAGAATTGATCGGTAGGCCTTTGCAAGAGTTTTTTCCTGCTTTTACATTAAGAGACTGCGAAGAAGAGTCATCTCCTATTGAACAGCATTATGAAATCAACACGATAGATAACGGCTCGCTTTATGTCAAAACGCTCATTCAATCCTACAGAAAACAGGGCCAAACGACTCATCTCCTCCTTATTAGAAAGTTGGGCAAAAAAACGAAATGGCGCATAATTTTCGAAAAGTTCAAACAAAGCAACTCACACCTTTCGCCTGACGATGCTTACATGACTCTAGATATTACAGGAACATTTCGGGATGTCAACACGAAATGTAGTGTAATAACCGGATACACTGAATCTGAGTTATTGCAAAAAAACGTCTATGACCTACTACATCCAGATTATTGGAATGAAGCAGATCATATCTATGAACACCTTCAAACGGGCACTCCTTTTGCAACTACTCTTTCCATCCGGCATAAAAAAGGACATCCCGTGTGGCTACAGGTTATGTTTCTTCCCTTGCTTGCCTTCGATCAAACCGTCGGGATGTACGGAATCGCAAAAGAGTTTTCAAACGAGCATATGTTGGAAGAAGCGTTATGGGAAAGTCAGCTTAAGTATCAAATTCTAGCTGATTATACTTCTAATCTCATCACTTTTCTAGATTCACGCGGTAAAGTAGTCTTTGTTTCCCCCTCTCATGAAACGATATTCGGGCATCCTCTGCAAGACTACTATCAACAACACCCATTTGACTATCTGCATCCTGATGATATCCCCAATTTGCGCAAATGGTTTCATCATATATATGAAACAAAGCAAGTAGATGCTGATCCAATAGAATTAAGGGTCAGGCATCATGATGGACACTTTCTCTTCATTCGAAATTCCTGTATTCCTATGTTTAGTAAAGACGGAGAAATTCTTGGCTTTGCCCTCATCGGAGAGAACATTCATCATCAAAAACAAACCGAGAACCTTTTACAACAATCTGAAAAACTATCTCTGATTGGAGAATTGGCTGCAGGCATAGCTCATGAAATTCGTAATCCGCTTACGGCTTTGCGCGGATTCACCCAGCTTTTGCAGACCCATCCTGAAGACAGCCATAAATATACAGACATCATGCTAAAAGAATTAGACCGCATCCATTTTATTGCAAACGAATTATTAATGCTAGCTAAACCGCAGGGATACCAATTAGCGCCAAATGATATCTGCTCCTTGTTGCAGGATGTAATTACATTATTAGAATCCCAAGCTATATTAGCTAATGTCACCATCTCTACTCACTGGGAACCGGATATTCCCTCTCTTCTCTGTGAACCCCGTCAGTTAAAGCAAGTATTTATCAATATCATCAAAAACAGTGTAGAAGCTATGCCCGCTGGAGGTTGCATTCATATTGAAGTAACAAAGCTAGAGCATCATGCAGTAATCCGCTTTTCTGATGAGGGCTGTGGCATACCTCTGTCTACATTAGAAAACGTAGGCAAACCATTCTATACAACCAAAGAAACCGGAACTGGGCTTGGTCTCATGGTTAGTTCCAAAATTATTCGCGATCACAATGGTACTCTTCAGCTGCGAAGTGAAATGAATCAAGGAACGACCATTGAGATTACATTACCCTACATGCCATAAGTATCAAGGGAATTGTAGTAAACCTGGTTTTATCCTTTTCAAAGATGGAGCCTTATCCCAGCCCTGACCCTTGTATCCTGTTATTATAAAAAAATCACTCCCTAGTCTATACAGTAGGGAGTGATTTCCTCTAAACGCCGTTTTACTTCTTCTCGTCTTCCTCGAAGACAGGTTGTTCAATTTTACTGATGTATTTGATATCTGCATTCTTCACTAAAGTATGGATCCATTGATCAAAAAACTCTTTCTTGTGTTCGCTCATTGCCTTTTCTTTTACTTTATCTTTTACATTTTCATAAACAGCGTTATCACCAAATTCGGATTTATGCTGTTCAAAATATTTTTTTATTTCTTCCTCTTTCAATGGAATAGATGTAGCAAAGGCCTTCTCTGACAGCTCGCTCATCTCCAAATCCTTACGCATGTCTGCTTCTGTAATTTTCTTGCGTTTTAAGAACTCCTCAAATTCCTCTTTCGTTCCCCAGCTTTTCTTAATCTGTTCTACCTCAGCATCTATTGCTTTCGGGTCAACTTGTACCCCAAGCTTTTTCGCTTCTTGTCTTATAACGATTTCTTTGATTGCATTTTCCATAACCTTTTGCTGACCTTTAGGGGTAAAGCCATTAATGACACGATCTTTTGTTATTGCCTCTCCGTTAACAATAGCTACTGCTGGTTCTTGTGTTTCCTGCTTACCTGTCACACCTAGTATAACTAAACCTACTACTAGAATTGCAATAGTAAGCATGGTTACGTCAAATTTTTTCATCATTCTACTCCTTTTGCCATTCTATACTTTCATTCCTAGTCTCCACCTAGTGTAACATAAAAGAAATAAGAACTTGTGTAAAAAATATGGAATCCTTGTAAGAAACTCAAACAAAAAACAACCTAACCGCGTCAGGTTGCGTAAACTTCTCCTGTTATGTTTTCTTAGGACATACCGTACTCCTATGAATGACGACGTAGCAGTTGAAGCTGAACAATGTAGGTATCTAGCTGCTGGCTGATATGTACTACCCGCGAATCGACAAAATTACCTTTTTCTTTATAAGCTTGAATCATGTCCGATCTTAAAATTTCGATTGTTGACTCTAACGTTACCTCTTCCATAACACCCTCCACACTTATACTTTCCTTACTAAGTATAGGTATGTTTCCAATTCTTTACTAGTAAAACCTTTCGACTTTCCTTGTAAAAACATGCGAGAGCTTGTCATAATTACTCGTATTTCACTTATCAAAAAAAGTTTATCGAGGTTCCTTACCTATTTTCGAGAGAAAGCGCCAGCATTTCCTAATAAACAGACACTTTCGACACTTTCCCTCTCGTAGCTTATTATCCCAATATATTCCAAATGAGTCAACCTAGCAATTGTTTTAAATGCTCGCTTCGCACCCACTCTTTTTGTAAAAGTTCCTCTACATCGCTAACAGAACCCTTTTTATACAGACCGTGCTTAACCATTCTTCTGACTCCATGCGGAAAAGCTAAGTCATGATACATAATCCACTGATCCGCTTGGGATAAAGGGTTATTAGATAAATATTGGTCTATTAAGGTAGTAAAAGCTTTTCTGCTCCATCTAGGCTGTTTTTTTACAAGCAAATTAACCAAACGTTCCAAATCCTTAGAAGGAAAATCATGACGTGTAAATTCCCAATCAATCACCCAAAATTGCCCTCGTCGCTTAAATACATTTCCCCGATGAAAATCCCCGTGACAAATCCACTGTTCAGCAACTGATCGGTATTTCAAATTAGCATAATAGCTAGACCTCTGTAATGCTTGGTAAATCTCATAACCGGCCACCTGAAAATAAGGGAGGTACTCGCACATCACCTGTTTTCGCTCTGAGGAGCTGTTTTTGTTTTTTTCATACCAGTGTTTCAAATAATACAGACCTGATTGATAGTGTTCATTCCAATTATCCAATCCCATGTATTTTGGGCTCATAGGGGTGCTAAAACCATATGATGCACGATGCAACTGTCCTAATAAAACACCGCGCTCCCATATATTTTCTACGTTGGTCTCCCCCATGTCCGGATCAGTAGATGGATCGCCATAAATGTATTGTTGCATTAAATAATATTGATTTTCCCAGATAAAATACCGATTTCCATCAACTGTAGGTAAAACAATTGGAATATAAATACCCGTACTCCGAATTTGATCCTCTACTGCCAAGATAAACTGTAAACGTTCCTCATCCAGAATGATCCTCTTCAGGACGTAGTCTCCCTTTGACGTTTTCAAATGGATTACGATCGTTCTTCCCGTATCATGCAAAATTTCCGTTTCCAGGATTTGCATACAATACGTATGTTCCACGGCTTTCCTTAACTCCGTGTTCAAAAGAATCACATCCCATCTGTTCATTCTCTTTCATCATACGCCGGGGGTATAAGAACGGATGGTGAAATGGACGGAAATAAGCACCCATTTTTTCTTCAAAAAAAATTCTCCATCACTTATCGTGACGGAGAGCTTAAAAATGTAAGATGTGTAGTTGGCATTGGCTTGGGTTGAAGCAGAGCTTGAAGGGAAGCTTTAGGATGGATCTCTATGCGATGAAGAGTATACATTCCTTGCTTTGGAGTTGTCTTACTCGGAACAGTGGTAAATGCCATCTTATATCCCACTTCACGTACCGTTGGCAGCATGGCACGATTAAATCCTCCGTATGGATAAGCAAGAATGTCTATATTTTTATGTAGCTCAGCTTCTAGCATGGCCTTGGACAGAGCTAATTCCTGATAAACATCATCAGGAGCTAGCTTATCTAGGTGAGCATGCGTCATTGTATGTGATTGAAAATCAATGAAACCACTGTTGTGCATTTCCTTTATGTGATCCCAAGTCATAAAGGAAGGTCTTCCTACTGAGCCAGCTGTAACAAAAATTGTCGCTTTTTGCTTATAAGCCAAAAAAATAGGATAAGCAATCAGATAATTGTCGTCGTATCCATCGTCAATTGTGATCACGACAGACTTATCCGGCACCGGTTTACCTTCATTATAGTATTGGAGTAATTCAGTTGCTGTCAAAGTCTGATACCCTTCGTCATGCAACCATTTCATTTGTTCTTCAAACTCTCTAGGAGGTACACAATAGGGATTATCCGGCTTATCCGCAATAGAATGGTAGATCAATACAGGAATCCCCTTCATTGAATATACTGCTCCCACAGAAGCTGGAAGCATTATTAATGCAATCATTTGCAAAAATAAAATGATTTTCTTCATCAAAACCTCTCCCATGGTTAAAAAATTTACTCTTTCTGTTTGGCTTTCGCTTTTGCTTTCCCCACTTTTAACCGTGCATGCATTCGTTCCAGTTCTCTCTCTGAACGAATGTAATTATGTTTGAGCAATAGATATTGTTCAATTTCACTTAACAAATAAAAGAGCGAGGCCCTTACTTCAAATTCTTCGCGCGTCACAGGCAAAGGCTCTTGACGTACACGTTCTCTAATTTCTCGAATGCCATCCAAATATACATATGACGTATTGCCCGGATGTATTTTTACGCTCAGCTCATCGAGAAAGTCGGCAATCTGTTTTCCCTGAGGAACCTGTAAAGAGAGGCCTGAAACAATAGGCAGCATTCTCTCTAAAATATCGAATTGCTTCTCCCGTATACCAAAATAACGATAAATGGTTGATTCAGGTCGCAACAAATTATTTTCAACAATCAGTAAAGAAAGCTCTTTTGCTTTTTTAATCAAGACAGGTGTTTCCACCATTTCTGATCCTGGCCATCCGTCTTCCCCATGGCGTAAATACCCTGCCAATTCCTTTAAAATTACAGAGAAGTTTTTTTCTACTTTTTGCTGAAGCTCCCGTAATTCCTTATCTTTGTTAGGCATATATAAATTCATAAGGAGCCCAATCCCTATACCGATCGTAACCAATTGTAATTCATTCCATAAGAAGCTCCAGCTTAAATCCTGCTTCAAATAGATATGTAGCATAATAACACAACTGGAAATAAAGCCCTCAATTACACGTAAGCGTACTAATGTCGGAATAAAGATCAGCATCATCATCGTGATAGTGAAAGCATGAAATCCAACCAGTTTAAAAAACAGAAGGCTGAAAACCATGGCGACTAAGCATGCGATAAATCGGTCAATGGAAACGCTAAGCGAACGCTTTCGCGTAATTTGAATGCATAGGATCGTTAATGTGCCCGCTGACGCATAGAACTCCAGTCCAAGTAATTGAGCAAGAAAAATAGATAATCCAGCACCAATTGCTGTTTTCAGTGTTCGGTAACCAATATACGGCATCTATTGCCCCCTTTCTTCCTCTTCTCCTCACTATACTATAAGCGTTTTTCCTTTATTTGAAAAAGGATTGAAAAATCTTTTTTGAGGAAATAAAAAAACGGAGTGACTTAAAGTCTCCTCCGTTTGGCATTTCGATTCGATCCTACTCAATTTCATACTGTACCGAAACCGTTGTTTCTACTTTAATTTGTCCAGGAGCGATTGAACTGCCTCTAGCTGCTGAGTCCTGCATCGCTAATTCATTTTTCGCCAGGATATAAGGACGTTCTGCAACATTGCTCTCTGAAATGGTCAGTACTTTTTTCACTGTCACTCCCGATGCCTTGGCTAGCGCCTCTGCTTTAGCTTTTGCATTTTGCACAGCTAGTGTTAAGGCTTGCCCTTCATATTTGGCTTGTTTATCTGTACTTAACTGAACGGAATCAATTCGATTGGCTCCTGCTGCTGAGAGCTTATCTAACAAATTACCAATCTTATTGAGATTTCGATATGTTACTTTTACGATATGCTGACTTTGGTAGCCTGTCAGGACAGGACCCGCTTTATCCTCGTAATTGTATTGTGGGCTAGTAGCAAATTGAATGGTTTGAATGTCTTTTTCAGATAAACCTTCCTGTTTCAACGCCTTTTCCACTGCAGCAAAAATTGTTGCATTCTTTTCCTGTGCTTCCTTTGCGGTTTTCGCATTCGTCTCTACTCCTACTTGGAGATAAGCCACATCCGGATCAATAGAGATACTACCTACTCCGGTAACATTAATGTTTCGGATTACCTGAGCCTCTTGGGCATATGCGGCAGGTACAGCAGCCAAAAAACTTCCACCTGTTAACAATCCAAGTGTCAGAAATGACGCTACTACTTTATTCATTGCTTTTTTTCTCATGATTATTGCCACCTTTCAATCATGCGCTTCACTATTTCAGCATTCTGCCAATATACGCATTATCTGAATACCTGCTTTGACGAACCTATTGTTGAATTCGTTTCAACAGAAAAGATCACGCACTGCCGCGAATGATAAACTTCAACGGAAGCTCTACTTTTTTAGTGACAATTTTTCTCTCCTTTAGCTTGTTTCCCCGCTCAGGAATCTGTTCGATAAAGAGCTGAAATGCTACCTTGCCTGCTTCAAAACTAGGTACATTCACCGTGGTTAAATCAAGAATGCCGGCCAACGGTAAATTATCAAAGCCAATAATAGCCAAGTCCTCAGGAACACGCCATCCTAGTTTTTTGGCTTCTGTTATCATGCCTGCTGCTGGCAAATCACCCGCGACCATAATCGCTTGGGGACGTTCCTTTAGCCGGGCTAATTGCTGCACAACCTGCGAACCATCCTCCATCTGATAGCAATTTTCAAAAATCCATTCTGGTCGAACAGGTTCTTTCAAATCGGCAATCCCTTCTAAATACGCCTGCATACGTTTTTTTCCGTTATGAGTGCCACTCGTTCCAAGAGAAAAGCCAATTTGTCGATAGCCTTTTTCCACTAAATAACGAAAGCATTCCTGCGTTCCCTTGTACCGATCAACATGTACATAAGAGATGACTTCACTGTCTACTTTTTCGCAGGCAACGATCAGTCCGTAGGAAGCATACGCCTCTACCATCTCCCAATTGCCTTTTCTGGAAACAATGATGACTCCATCTATTTGCTTAGATTTCAGCATATCCAATACGCGCTTTTCTTCATTTTGATCATAATTGGTCTGGCATAAAATTAATCGGTAATTATTCAGCAATGCTTGTTCGGCAATTCCCTCCAGCACCATTCCTGCAAAAGGATGATTGACAAACGGCAATAGGACCGCCACCATTCCTGTCCGCCCTTTTACTAGATGGACAGCGTTGCTATTCGGTGAGTAATTAAGCTTATGCACAGCATCCCATACTGCCTGCCGCTTAGCTTCCTGTACATAGGGATGATTGTTAAGAACGCGTGAAACAGTTGTAATAGATACACCTGCTAGCTCGGCTATCTGTTTTATATTAGCCATGTGTCATCCCCCCTCTCTCCATTTTAAAATAAGCTGTGAATAGTTGCCATGTTCACATAGCTTGAAGAGAATCTGAAGAATTCTCTTGACCTGAAATGCTTTTCATACTGTAAGGTTTACCTTGTTAGCACCATCTGGTGTCGGCGTGACCGTTGGGCGTTACGACACAGTGGTACCCCTTAGATCAACTAGAAAAAGCGGAGGAAATTTACGTGGAGAGAAAAATCGTATTTTTTGATGTAGACGGAACCTTACTTACTGAAGATAAGCAATTACTGACAAGCACTCGCGATGCGGTACGTCGATTGCGTGAAAATGGAATCTATACTGCTATCGCTTCTGGTCGTATGCCTAAACAGTTAGAAGACATATGTAGAGAATTAGACATTCATTCTTATGTTTCCATAAATGGTCAATATGTTGTATTTGAAGGTGAAGAAATCTATCGTAATCCAATAGCAATAGAGCACCTAACAGATTTAACCGATCTTGCCAACAAACACGGGCATGTCCTTACTTATGTAAATCATGAAATGCTATGTGCCAACCATCTTAACGATCCTCTTTTGGACGTAATTTATGGTGAACTGCAATTGGCTAAGCCTTCTCTTGATCCTGATTTTTACAAGCAAAACCCAATTTATCAAAGCATTATCTTCTGCTCACCTGAGTTTGCCAAGGAGTATATGGAACGCTTCCCTCAATTTGGCTTTATTCATTGGCATGATTATGCCTTAGATATTATTCCGTCGGGAAGCTCCAAAGCAGTCGGCATCCAAAAAATGCTGGAACACGGTGATTTTTCCCTTGAGCACACCTATGCCTTTGGTGACGGCTTAAACGATCTAGAAATGCTGGAAACCGTAGGACATGGTGTAGCCATGGGCAATGCCGTTTTGGAAGCAAAACAAAAAGCTCGTTATGTAACAGCAAGCTGCAATGAGGATGGGATTGCAAAGGGTCTCTCTATGTTAGGATTACTAGACTAATTGATTAAAAACAATTCTAAAAAAGCCGTTTTCTCTTCATACAGAAAACGGCTTTTTCCCCTATTATCTTGTTACCTGTTTTATTTTATCCATCATCTGATTCGGTGTTAGTCCGTTTAATTCAGAAATTCCATATCCCTCTAGAGCCACCGTTCTTCCATCAAAAACAGGGTAGATTCCTTGCCATTTTTCTACAGTTGTGTAGGTATTGGAATCCACTTTTTTTAGGAATAAAAAATATTCACCATCCCCAAGTGCTCCTGGATACTGTAAATTTAAAGGATCTCTGGCCTCAGGCTTAGGTTCCAATCCATAAAATACTAGCCGCACTTGTCTCCCTACGCTTCCCTTCAGTGTCGCTTTTACTTGAAAGGTTTGTGTATATTTGACGACTTTTCTTCCTTGTACGGCTTGCCCTGTCGTTTGTTCATTAACTGCTTCCAATGGTGTTGCACGAATGATTGCCTGGGAAGCATTGATTAGTTCCTTGACAGAACTAAATCTTGTTTCATTTTGGATCACTTGTACGTGCTGTGCCTCCTGAAGAGATCTTCCCGCATCCGAGCCCCATTCTGTGTATCCGATCATTAATACCGTAAGCATCCAACTGCTGTACCACATGTTGTGCCTCCTGAACTCTCATGTTTGCTGTTATTATGTGTTAAGACAGTATGAATATATACGATCGTCCTGTGTAACCGGTTACACCCTGGAAGCGTTTAACCATTGAACCTGCCACTCTTGATATTTATCTGCCCATTCCTCGGGTATTTCTCTATCACAAATAACTGTCTGAATGTCTTTTATATCTGCAATCTTATAAAAAGTCTGTAATTCCAATTTAGCCTGATCACACAGCACAATGCATTCCTTTGAATTCTCCATAAATTTGCGAACCAAAAAAGCTCGTTCGGCATCATGATGGCTCATTCCTTTTTGCAAGGATAATCCATCTACACACAGAAAAGCCTTATCTGCATGGAAATATTCCATCATTTTTTCTGTCATCAAGCCGCAAACACGTGCATGCTTTTGATGAACCTTCCCACCTAAAAAATAGATATCTCCAGTAAATTCGGCCTTTTTCTCCTGAAGAAAAAAGCTTTGCAGTAATCGTACAGAGCAAGTAATGATCGTCACGTCTTGTTTTTCTAATAAATAGGGCAACATATATAGTGAAATAATCCCATCATCCAGAGCTACACTCTCACCATGCTGCACCAAATTTGCTGCTGCCTGTGCAATATCCTTTGCGCTGCTATAACAAATTTCTGAGTCGTCTTTATAAGAAAGCAGCTCGACGTCTCCGCTTACTTTGACGGCTCCCCCATACACTCGCCTGAGCCTCTGCTCTTGTTCCAGCTCTTCTAAATACCGACGTACGGATTCTGAAGAGACTTGCAGCTTTTCTACTAGCTCAGTTGTTTTTACTTTTCCTTCTTGTTGCAGTAGTTCTAAGATGAGCTCCTTTCTTTCCTCTCCTACTAATGACACACAAACCGCCCCTTTTTCGCCTCTTTTTGTTATTGTAACTCAACTTTTGTTTTTCAGATAGACTTTTGCTTGCTTCATGGAAAAACTATTACGAAAAATAGCCGACAAGCATTTTTGTAAATGTTTTACCCTATCATACTTGATAAACAAATACTTTACAAACTTTTGTTTAAATGATAAACTTTTGTTTGAAAGGAGGAGTGTCACATGGATAAAGAACAACAAATCTTGCACTATATCCGTTTGAATCCCTTCATCAGCCAACAAGAATTAGCCAATAAAATGGGAATTTCCCGCTCAGCCGTAGCAGGGTATATTGCCACTATGATGAAACAAGGTCAAATCAAAGGAAGAGCCTACATTTTAAAAGAAGAAGCTTCCATCACTTGCCTTGGGGGAGCCAATCTGGATCGCAAAGCTCGCAGCAAACAACAAGTCAAACTGCACTCTTCCAATCCAGTTAGCATCTCTCAATCATGTGGAGGGGTAGCCCGAAACATTGCTGAAAATTTGGGACGCCTTGGTTGCGTTACGTCTCTTATTACAAGCGTAGGCAATGACAAAGAGGGGGAATGGGTTCTTGCAGAAACCAAACAGCATGGGGTAGATGTTAGTCAATCCTGGATGCTCTCCTCTGAACAAACAGGTACCTACACAGCGCTACTAGATGTAGATGGTGAAATGTTCGTTTCCCTGGCAAACATGGATATTTATGAAAAAGTAACAACTGAGATGATTGCAGAGAAATGGGCTCATATCGTCGCTTCCGACATTGTGCTTCTGGATACGAACCTCCCAGAGGACGTGTTGGCATATGTGATCAAACGCTGTCACGATGAGAACATTACTTTGTATATCGATCCAGTCTCTTCAGCAAAAGCTAAAAAATTACCCGAATCTCTCATGGGCGTCACAAGTATTTTGCCTAACCAGGAAGAAGCTGAAATTCTTTCTGGCATGAAGATTAACAATGTAGAGGATGTAAAAACAGCTTGCCGGTTCATTCGCAAGCGCGGCGCTCTCAATGTCATCGTAACCATGGGTGAACAAGGGATTTTTGTTTCTTCTCCTGAACACGAGGTTTTACTTCCACCATATCCAGTGGATGTTGTAGATGTCACCGGTGCCGGTGATGCCTTTGCCTCAGGTCTATTGCACGGTGTTCTACACGGTGAAGAGCTTTTAGACGCTTGTCGGTTAGGTCTTGCTGCATCAGCTCTGACATTGGTAACAGAACAATCTGTCTCTCCCGAATTACAGCCGGAAAAACTATATCAGTTCGTAAAGGAGAATGTACAATGAAAAACTACTTAACTTTTACTGAAGAGGTTGCCCATGCTCTAGAAAATAAATTGCCGATCGTCGCTTTAGAGACAACCATTATCTCTCATGGCATGCCGTATCCGCAGAACATTGAGATGGCGAAAAAAGTTGAGCAAATCATTCGCGATAACGGTGCTGTGCCAGCTACGATTGGTATCATGGATGGTAAAATTAAAATTGGTCTTACTGATCAAGAATTAGAAGAATTCGCTACGAACAAATCAGTCGAGAAAGTAAGCCGCCGTGATTTCCCTTATATCCTTGCATCAGGTAAAATTGGAGCGACCACTGTTGCCGGCACTATGATTGCTGCTGAACTAGCCGGAATCGAAATGTTTGCCACAGGCGGTATCGGTGGGGTTCACCGCGAAGGAGAGGTTACGTGGGACGTATCTGCTGACCTGACAGAATTGGCGAATACTAGCGTAGCCGTGGTATGCGCAGGTTGCAAATCAATTCTTGATATCGGACGTACGCTAGAATATTTAGAAACACAAGGGGTACCTGTTGTAGGTTACAAAACAGACGAATTCCCTTCCTTCTACTCCCGTAAGAGCGGCTACGGCGTTGACTTCAAATTGGACGCGCCTGATGCAGTAGCTTCCGTGATGGATACAAAATGGAAGCTAGGTATGCAGGGTGGAATGGTCATCTCCAACCCTGTGCCAGAAGAATCTGCTCTGCCATACGATCAAATTGAAGCAGCGATCCAGCAAGCACTTTCAGAAGCGAAGGAAAATAATATCGCTGGCAAAAAAGTAACACCGTTCCTACTTTCAAAAGTAAAAGAACTAACTACAGGCAAAAGCTTAGAAACTAACATCGCACTTGTATATCACAACGCAGAGGTAGCAGCTAAGATTGCCGTTGAATACAAAAAGAAACAAAAGCAATAAGTTATCCAAATCTAGTTAACATTGTTGTAAACCAGCTTGTTATAAACTCCTGACTATTTTAAAAAGGCAGCTCCAAAGTGATTTCTCTCTTGGAACTGCCTTCTTTTTATTTTAATAGCCTACCTGTCATTCATTAGTAAGGGCCATATCCAACGAACTGTGCAACAATAATAGCGATACCCCCAACGGCGATCTGCAAGCCAATTAGAGGCATAATCCATTTAAACCAGCGTATCCATGGAATTTTGGCCAAGGCTAGTCCAGCCATAAAATATCCAGAGGTAGGAGTCACAATATTAGTAAAGCCGTCTCCCAATTGAAAGGCCAATACTGCGGTTTGACGAGTGATGCCCACCAAGTCAGCCAAAGGAGTCATAATGGGCATTGTCAGTGCCGCTTGCCCACTCCCGGACGGGACAATCACGTTTAACAAGCATTGCAGAATAAACATGCCCGTAGCTGTTAAAGAGGAGGGGACTTGCTGAATAGCTTGAGCTGAATAGAACAGAAGCGTATCCATTACCTGCCCCTCTGTCAGAACCAGCAAGATCGCCCGGGCCATCCCAATGATTAGCGCCCCTTCTAATAAATCTGCTGCTCCTCTCGTAAAGCAAGTAACAAACTCATTGCCACTCATACGACAAATGAAACCAGATACCAACGCTAAACATAAAAAGATGGTGGCAATCTCCGAAATAAACCACCCTTGCTTGATGACACCAAAGGCAATTGTGCCTAATGTCAGCATAAAGCTAAGCAGAACAAGCTTGTGCTTCAAGAGAAACACGTTATGATCCACGGCCTTTTGATTTTTTGCAGCCTGCAAAGTAGAAGACGCAAAATGACTATACAGCATCTCTTTACCAAAGCTATTTTCCGCAAAGAAGCCTTTAGACGGATCCCTCTTCACTTTCATCGCATAACGATATACAAAGGTAGCACTAACGATGTAGAGAACCACGAATAGCCCAATTCGAAAGCTCATGCCAGAAAACAGCGGAAGCTCTGCTATCTTTTGAGCAACACCTATAGTAAAAGGATTAATAAGAGCGGTGCTAAAACCGATTTGGGCCCCTACTAGTACAATCGCAGCACCTGTAATGACATCAAAGCCTAATGCCAACGCCACCGGAATAAGCAATGCTAGATAGGGCAGGGTCTCCTCAGCCATCGCCATTAAAGAACCGCAGACACCAAAGAATAGCATCATCAGTGGAACTAGCCACTTTTCCTGATTCCCCAATCTACGTGCCATGACTGCTACCAAAGCTTCCATTGCTCCAGAATATGTAATGATTCCATATGTTCCTCCGACTATAAGGACAAAGAATATAATGTCGGCAGTCTCCACCATTCCTTTATGAATACTAATCAGCGTATCAAATGGATGGACAGGCTTGGACGGCAGAAAGTGAAAGCTAGCGGGATTGACCACATTTCGCCCATCAACTTCAACGCGGGCATATTCTCCAGCAGGTACTATATACGTAAGTACAGTTGCCAATAATAAAATGCCTAACAACAAGACGAAAACGTTTAGTTCTCCAGGAAGCTTGCGTCCCCTTTTCATCTTGAACAATCGTGCATTCATGTAAAACAAAATCCCCCTTTCGCATCAGTCTATTATAACGTGAAAAAAGAACTAACTTTTTTCAGTTCTATGACAGTTGAAAAAGGGGAACTGCTACCTATTTATTTTGCTTCTCCAAAAAGCTCTTCATGCATCGCTTCACGAGTTGTCTTTACTGCCAGCATGATTTCTTCTTTGCTGGCTTGCTCTATATGAATGCCTACAATAGCGGTAACTGTGCATTTTTTGTGTTCACAAGCTAGGCTCGCACATTCGATCGCCAGTTGATCTTCCTTATGACCAGGTAATGTGATAAGCTCCGCTTTTACCTGCTCATCCTGCCAATAAGCGGTCGCAACTGCACCAATATGTACCACTCCTCCGCCTATCAGATAGACGATATCATCCCCCATCATCTGTCGGCGTACTTCTATGTTAAACGGCCGTTTCTTCATATTTAATCCCTCCTCTGTCTTTATAGCTTCTATCCGTTTAGTTTATTCTTAACTAGCGTTACCAATTGGGTATCGACTGCTTTCAACGCTTGTCCACCCTGTCTTACTCCCGTGCCAAAATGAACCTCCCTGACACCTGTTTCTTTTACAAAATCAGACACAGTCTCAATGGTTAAGCCGGCGCCCGCTAGTAGGGTTATGTGCGTGGAAGCAGTTCGCTCTACCAACGCTTTCATCTGTTCTACAGCTTGCAGGGCACTTGACTTGCCTCCAGATGTTAGAATGCGGTCAATCTGTTTATAGTGGAGTAATTGTTCAAGCGCTTCTGTTTGATTCTCTACCTCGTCAAATGCCCGATGGAACGTAACATGCATGTGTCCTGTTTCTGTTAATAAAGTCTCTAATGCTCGAAAATCAATATGATGATCTGGCGTTAAAGCTCCCAGAACCACACCTGCTGCACCAAGTTCCCTGATGGCTTGTATATCTTTCAGCATCACATCTATATCGTCTGTCGTATAAACGAAGGATTGACTATGAGGACGCACCATTACATGTACGGGAATTTTCACCTGATGGACTACATTTTTTATGAGACCATAGCTAGGAGTAAGTCCTCCTTCCAAAATACCTGTGATCAATTCCAATCGATCCGCTCCGCCAGCTTCTGCTCGCTTCGCATCATCTAACGTAGTTGCAATTACTTCAAGCATCATGCTACCTTCACTCCCTTTGGTACGCTTATTGGTTATTCCTTCTACTTTAGCATGGTAATTGACTACTATGCATCAAAAAAGCAAGGGTTCAACCTACTTACCTTTTATCATGATTCAAGAGATGGCTTCGTTCCAATCATAAATGAACCAGTGTATAAAAATGCAAAAAGAGAAGGCAGGACCCTTATCGGATCATGCCCTCTTTGCAGTGTTATTTTTATGATGGGTGGTTATAGTTTTTTAATCTCATCTTTTAAAATCTCGGATTGTGTACCAAAAACAATTTGTACACTACCTTGACCTAAGCGCATAACACCTGCTGCACCCAGCTGCTTCAAGGCTGCATCATTTACCTTTTGGTCATCGTTTACTACTAAACGCAGACGAGTAATACATGCATCAATGTTCTTGATATTTTCTTTTCCACCGATATTTGATAATACTTTTTCTGCTTTATCTCTCATAGCATCATTGGTTTTAGCCGTATCCCCTTCGGCCGTTGCTGCGAAATCATCTTCGCGACCAGGCGTTTTCAGGTTCAGCTTCTTAATCATGATACGGAACAAGAAGTAGTAAAGGACGAAGGTAGCAAGACCAATCGGCCAAAGCAGAAGCGGTTTTTGGGACCATTTAAAGTTAACCAGGTAGTCGATAAAACCAGCCGAGAATCCAAAGCCTAGACGTACACCTAATTCAATAATTATAAAGGCAATCGCACCTGTTAAAACAGCGTGGATACCATATAGTAACGGAGCAGCAAACATGAATGCAAATTCTAACGGCTCAGTGATACCTGTCAAGAACGCCGCGATTGCTGTACTTAGGAAGATAGAAGCCACCGTTTTTCGGTTTTCCGGTTTCGCCGTGTGAACGATTGCTAGTGCAATTGCTGGCATAGCGAACATCATGATTGGGAAGAAGCCTGTCATAAATAGTCCGGCAGATGGATCTCCCGCAAAGAAGCGATTCAAGTCACCTTTTACGATTTCACCAGCCGCATTTGTAAACGTTCCAATTTCAAACCAAGCGATCGTGTTAATAACATGGTGCAAACCAAATGGAATAAGTACACGGTTCGCGATACCAAAGATACCGCTACCTACAGCCCCCATACTTACAACCGTATTACCAAATGAATTAAGCGCCTCTTGGACAGGACCCCATACAAGACCAAGTAGCAAACCTAACACTACCATGGTAGAAGATGTAATGATCGGAACAAATCGTTTACCACTAAAGAAGCCTAACCAATCTGGGAGCTTGATATTGTGGTACTTGTTGTAGAAGAAAGCCGCCAAACCACCGGACATAATACCGCCTAACACGCCCATGTCCAATTTCATTGCATCGTCGATAAAAGCAAATGCAGGTGGAACCGCTTTCAATACATTAAGTAAAACCAATTGTGCAATTACTGCTGCTAAAGCTGCAACTGCGTCTCCTGCCAAACCAATGGCTACCCCGACAGCAAATATTAAAGGTAAGTTATCAAAAATAGCAGAACCGCCTGCTTTCAGGAATGGAGCGATGTAATGATTTAAAAATTCGCCAGTGGTGCCCATGTTAAAATCTTTAACATAGTCGATTGCCCCAAAACGTAGCAATAAAGATGCAGCTGGCAAGGTTGCGACCGGAAGCATCAAAGCTTTACCAATCTTTTGAAGAAAAGCCAACATATCATTTCCTCCTTTTGAAGTTATATATGAGTAGTGAAACCTCATGGCGTTCATAAGGTTTCACATCATATCGCTTGTTGTATGCGTTAGCCTTGAAGAACAGCCTCTCTGGATTCGTCTTGCAAAGGCAACAGCTCAGCCGTTGCACGATCTACCAATACGGTCAAATTAGGATGCAGCTGTAAAATGGATACAGGCACCTGTGGATCAACTATGCCTGTGAATAAATGACGGACAGCTTCCGCCTTACTCTTGTCATTTACAAGTAACAGGACGTGGCGAGCCTTCATAATCCCACCAATCCCCATCGTCACAGCCTGCTTAGGCACCTCGGATACATCAGAGAAGAAGCGAGCATTTGCTTCAATGGTCTCAGACGCCAGTTCTACTACATGAGTAGATAATGTGAACGCTTGAGCTGGTTCATTAAAGCCAATGTGTCCATTATGACCAATACCCAATATTTGAATATCAATGCCGCCTGCCTCTTCCATTGCCTTCTCGTACCGAGAGCACTCTGCCTTCGCATCCGCAAATATACCTGATGGAATATTCGTTTGTTCTTTTTTAATATTTACATGAGAGAACAAGTTATCCCACATGAAATAGCTGTAGCTTTGATCGTGGTCAGCAGTCAGCCCCACATATTCATCTAGGTTAAACGTTGTGATTTGACTAAAATCAACGTTTCCTGCCTGATGCATGCTGATTAATTCTTTATACATCCCTATTGGCGTGCTTCCTGTAGCCAAGCCAAGCACAGACGCAGGCTTTTTTTTCAGTTGTTCTGCCATGATTTCAGCGGCTTTTTTGCTTAGCTCTTGATAGTTCTCTGATACAATTACCCTCATTACTTATCCCTCACTATCTACAAGATGTAATCATTTCTATCTACATGATGTATAGTTGTTTGAAAGGATTAAGCTTTAAGCGTTACTTCAAGAACTTTTTCCTGACCACGAGTCACAGAAGCACCTACAAATTGTTTCATGCTTTCTACAGCATCGCTGTTTGTAATAATAATTGGTGTGATTACAGGATAGCCTGCGTTTTTAATGATATCTAAATCAAATTCAATCAGGGTCTGACCCGCTTTTACATCTTGACCAGTCGTTACTTTCGCGGAGAAACCTTCGCCGTTTAAGTTAACAGTATCAATACCGATATGCATCAAGATTTCAGCACCATTAGCTGTCTGCAATCCGATTGCATGCCCTGTGTTAAACAAATGAACGACTTTCGCATCAACAGGTGCTACCAGAACACCTTCTGTTGGGTCGATAGCTAAGCCATCACCAGCAATTTTTTGAGAAAAAACAGGATCTGGTACTTCTTCTAAATGAACTGCCTTACCAGTAAGGGGAGCTAGCAGTTGAGTTGGCTGAACTTCTTTTTTACGAGAAAATAATTTGCTAAACATATAGGGCCTCCTTAGGTGTTCATTGACTTTATCAAATAGAAAAGGCATGAGCATAGAAAAATGGGTATGCCTAAACAAATTGATATCATTTAGGATACTCCATCCTCCACTGCTCATGCCTAGTCGAACCAGTAACACGCTGTGAAAAGACAATTATTCTTTTTTGTCCTTTACGAGTTGAAACAAGCGGAACAAATGCATAGCCATGTATCCCACTTCATCCTCAGGGACTTTAACATCTAACTTTCGTGAAATAAGCTCTCCTAACTGCAAGGCAAGCTCATATGCCTCAGGAAGCATTGTTTTCACGCGATCCAATAAAGGATTCTCTATTGTTTTGCCTTCCATCAATCGTTCTAGAACGAAGCGGAAATGCGTAATCATTCGAGTATAGTGCAAGCTTTCCTTTGTTACCTTCAATGTTAAACACTCTTCCACCATCTGAATCATCTCAAGGATGAGGTTCGTATGCTTCACTGTCTGCGCTACTGGAATGTAGCTAACAGCGGAGTGAATATGCAGAGCCAAGAATCCGATTTCACTTTCTGGAACCGTAATCGTGAAGGTGTCTTCGATTAAGGCCGCCGCTCGTTCAGCAAGAATGAATTCCTGCGGATACAGCGCCTGAATCTCGAATAGGAAAGGGTTTACAATTTCCATGCCGCTTGACAAGCGATGCACAGCAAACTGGATATGGTCAGGTAAAGCAACATGAATTAATTCATTGATCTCAGGCGTCATTTCATCACAAACCCATGAAATGATTTCTTCTGCAATTTCAATCACCGACTGATCAATTTGGGTCAGAAGAGATTGGAATTGATTTAAGTGAAGCTCATTTTCCATTCGAAAGCGCTTCTCAATACGTTCATCATTCTTTGCAATCGGGTTGCCTGCTTTTTGCCCAAATCCAAGACCTTTGCCAAGCAAGACCACTTCTGTATTCACAGTTGGATCGCTTACCAAGACGACGTTATTACTTAAAATTCGACTTATGTTATAATCTTGGCTTTTGTACACGCAGACACCACCATAGATCAGAATTACGAACTTGCATTGAGAATCCCTGCGTATCCTGGAACAGTCATAAAGTCAAAAAAGAGCCAACATCAGATTTTCTCCATGAAAAAACAAGAAAGAAAAATCCTTTGTGTGGCTCATGCCTGTCTGTAACAGTAACACGCCTGTAAACGCATTATTCGCTTTAAATTCATTTTACTATAAAGTTGATAAAAGTCAATCATAACTTATCATCTTTATAGGACATTCTAGCTCACTATATGCTTTAACGAAGCCTCATTTGCTCCCTGCCTCGTTTTTTATCCCAATATGGAAGTGCTAGTCGATCTAAACCAAAGTATCCTGCATTACGACCAGCAACTAAAATAAACGTAGTTAATAAAATGAAATATGGATTAATACTGACTGTACCACTAAATAAGAATGCGTAATTCATAGAAATGCCCATTAATCCAGCAAATGTGGTGAACAGCCCTAGTATTAACGCAAGTCCTACCAGGAATTCTCCCCAAGGAATTAAGAAATTGAAAAAGGAAGCGCCCGGCAATGCGAAATTTTCCAGGAAAGCAGCCCACCAGCCTTGAACAGATGGATGATCACCAGCCGCTTTTTCAATTGCTCCTTTTAAGAAGCCCTCTGTCGCAAAGCCTTCACCGCTTAACTTGCCCCAACCAGCGGTAATCCAAGTATACCCCAAATAAAGACGAATCAATAATAAAACGACTGAAGCACTTCGAGATTGTCGTAGCCAAGCTACCATACACACCACTCCTTTTTTCTCTGTAAAAAGCGTTTTGGTTTCTCCTATATTTCTCTCCCACACTGCGTAAACCAATTACATCCTTGCTATGTTATAACATTCCTTTCTGCCTTTATCATACCCATACTTCCTTATTTACACTGGACCTTTTTGGATATGTCGGCTGATTGTCATAGTTCCTTGAGCAACAAATGAACATTGCAAGATAGGGCTGTAATTCTTGTTTGTCATTACCGATAACCGCTATTTTATGTAGTCTTTTAGACTTAAACCTTCCGCGCCTATCAGTTCTCTTTTCCTATCAGTATGCTTTGCTGCCGATTGACTTATTTCTATTATTTGTAGCAAGAAATTGGTTTTGATGGTTATATTCTGCACAGCTAGAAATATTTCCTTTATTTCCCGATGTGCCTGTTGCAGCATTTCATATATTATTGTAGTCGTTACTCCATGTTGTAAAAATAGGTTCCTTGCTTCATTTTTCTTCGGTTCCATTGGTTCTACTAGAGTGCTGTATGTTTGTATGTTTAGGTGAATCTGATTAACTGCTTCCTTGCATTCATGCCAGATGACAGCAGATTTGTCCTTCAATTGCTTCACAGACTCTCTCATAGCCAAAGAAGATTCGTTGTCGTAATCATTTATTCGTTCACTATTCAACATGGTCTGCTTGGCTAAACGCTGTGTTTCATTTGTTATTGTAGAAATGTCCAGCAAGATTTTTTCTAGTGCCTGAATATCACAATCACATTTTTGACTATTTGCAGCATGCAATGGATTATTCTTTGTTTGACACTCCATTCGTGTAATAGTGTCTCCCTTCCTAACTTCTTGTATATACGTTATTTATCGAAATTTCTGCTGAACAAAAATAGGGTCATTTTACACAAAAATAAAAACACCAGGCAAAATTTACGTGTCGCCTGGTGTCCTATTCTATTAATCATCGAAAGCTACGTGAGTGGGCTAGCTATTTTTTGATTAATTCCAAATCAACCGGAATAAATTCCTCTACCTTTTCACCCTTGGATACTTTAATGGCAGTCTCTACCGCTTTTTTACCGATTTCAGATGGTTTTTGCGCTACAGTTGCCGCCAGTTTTCCATCCTTTACAGCAGCGACTGCATCCTCAGTAGCGTCAAAGCCTACTACCTTCACTTCTTTTAAACCTGCTGCCTCCAATGCTTGCAACGCGCCCAAAGCCATTTCATCATTGTGGGCAAACACAGCTTGGATGTTTTTATTTCCTTGCAAAATGTTTTCCATAACGCTCATGCCTTTTGCACGATTGAAATCTGCTGGTTGAGTAGCTGTGACTTTTAGACCATCTTTATTGTCTACCGCCTTGTGAAAGCCTGTACCCCGATCACGTGCTGCCGAGGAACCGGGAATACCCTCCAGCTCAACCACGTTCCCTTTACCACCTAGGGAGTCTAGAATGAATTGACCCGCCATTTCTCCGCCCTTCACGTTGTCGGAAGCGATGTGTGCGGTTACTTTCCCACCTTCTGCAGCACGGTCTACCGTAACTACCGGGATGTTCGCTGCGTTGGCTGATTCAACTGCTGTGGAAATAGCTGCGCTATCGGTTGGATTAACCAAGATGACATCTACTTTTTTCTGGATTAAATCCTCTACTCCACTAATTTGTTTAGCAGTATCATCCTGAGAATCCACGACAATCAGATTTACCCCTGCCTCCTTGGCTGCCTTTTCTGCACCTTCTTTTAACGTTACAAAGAAGGGGTTATTTAAAGTAGAGATAGAGAGCCCGATGGTGACACCTTCTTTTTTCGCATCAGGGGCTGGTGCCTTGTTGTCCTCTAAACTGGATTGGGTGGAACAGCCTGCTAGTACAGATAAAAGCATAGTGGATGCCAATGCTACTTTCATGTACTTTTTCATGTCGAAACCTCTCCTTTTTCTCATCCATTTATTTTTTAGAACGATCCAACAAAACGGCAATCAGAATGACTGCCCCTTTGGCCACCAGTTGATAGAATGATGATACATTCAACAGGTTCAGACCGTTGTTTAGCACACCGATAATCATGGCCCCGATTAAGGTACCCACAATCCAGCCTTTACCACCAGACAGACTGGTTCCCCCTAGAACAACTGCCGCAATGGCGTCTAGCTCATAAGATGTTCCCGCCGTTGGTTGAGCCGAGTTAAGACGGGAGGTCAAAATAATACCCGCTAAGGATGCGAACAAGCCGCTGATAGAATATACCCAAATTTTAACCTTCGCGGTGGAAACCCCTGATAATCTAGTTGCCTCCTCATTGCTTCCTAAAGCATAGACATGTCGGCCAAATGTTGTATGTTTTAAAATGAAATACAATGCGACAAAGGAAAGTAACATCCAGATAACCGGCATCGGAATTTGTAAAAAGAAACTTTTTCCCACCAATCCAAAGCTATCTGGCAGTCCTGTGATTGGTTTTCCCTCTGTATAAACTAGCGTCAATCCTCGAAAAACTGTCATGGTTGCCAAGGTCGCGATAAAAGGAGCTACATTTCCCTTTGCGACCAAAATTCCATTGAATGCACCCATTACCAAGCCTGCCAATAGTCCAACCACAATTGCCAGGAATGGATCGCCGCCACTAGCCATCAGCCCTGCTGACAATGCGCTTGATAAAGCTAGAGTGGAGCCTACGGACAGATCAATGCCCCCTGTTAAAATGACAAAGGTCATTCCAAATGCAATCAGCGCATTAATTGAAACCTGGCGCAGGACATTAAAAATATTGCTTACCGTTAAAAAATCAGAGCTGACGACGGACAGGATAATCACTAACAGAAACAGTCCCAGTAACGGTCCCATTTGTTGCAAAAAGTTGCTTTTAAACGTAAGAGTTGGTTTCGTTTGTGCTTGCAATGAAATGACCTCCTCCTGTTGCTGCGTGCATAATGCTTTCCTGAGTAGCTTCTTCTCTTGAGAATTCACCCGTTATTTTTCCTTCATGCATAACGATAATTCGATCGCTCATTCCTAAGACCTCAGGCAATTCTGAAGAAATCATGATGATCGCGACACCTTCCTGTGCCAAACGGTTCATCAAATCATAAATCTCTTTCTTGGCCCCAATGTCCACTCCGCGCGTTGGCTCATCTAAAATTAAAATTTTTGGAGCGGTAGCCAGCCATTTTCCAATCACAGCCTTTTGCTGATTGCCCCCGCTCAACGAACCAACCCGTTGCTCACTGCTGTGCGTTTTCACTCCTAATTTATCGATTGTCTCTCTTGCTAGTTGTTGTTCCTTTTGCTTATGAAGGACCCCAAAGGATGAGAGACTGGACAGATTAGGCAACGCTATGTTTTCACGAACCGATAAGGACAGAACCAATCCTTCTTCTTTTCGATCTTCTGTCACAAAGGCAATGCCTGCCGCAATCGCATCCTTGGGCTTGTTGATAGCTACAGGCCTGCCCTCTACTTTAATGCTTCCTGCCTCCAGCCGTTCGAGTCCAAAAATAGCTTTAGCAACCTCAGAACGGCCTGCTCCCATTAATCCGGCAAATCCCAATATTTCGCCAGCTTTTACTGCAAAGGAGATATCCGTCAGTTTTCCTTTAACAGATAGATGATCTACGCGCAGCTTCTCTTCGCCAAGGGACACCTTTACCTTTGGAAAGCGATCTGTAATTTCTCTGCCTACCATCATTTTGACCAGCTCGTCCATGTTTGTCTCAGCCGTTGCTTTCGTGCCAACATACTGACCGTCACGAAGAACTGTAATGCGATCGCTAACCTGAAAGATTTCCTCCATCCGATGCGAGATGTAAATCATGCCTACACCTTTATTTTTAAGGGCAAAAATTACCTCAAACAAAGCATCGATTTCACGATTGGTAAGAGCTGCGGTTGGTTCATCTAATACAAGGATGTCCGCCTGCAATGAAAGCGCTTTAGCAATCTCGATCATTTGTTGCTGACCAACCGATAAATCGCCCACCCTGGTATCGGGATCAACCTGAATGCCTAATTTGTCCAGATATACCTTTGCTTCCTGCCGCAGCTTTTTCCAATTTATAAATTTGGTTTTTCCATAGGTAAATTCGCGTCCCAAAAAAATATTTTCGGCAACTGATAAATGGGAAATCAGGTTCAATTCCTGATGGATGATTCCAATCCCCAGTTCAGCAGCTAATGCGGTGGTCATCTCCGGTACAGGCTGACCTTTAACTGTGATAGTACCGCTATCTTTGGTATAAATGCCACCCAGGATTTTCATAAGAGTAGATTTACCTGCACCATTCTCACCCATTAGCGCTACCAGCTCCCCTGGACGCACTGCCAATTCAACCTGATCGAGCACCTTGACACCCGGAAACGACTTACAGATTCCCTTCATTTCTACCAATAAATCTGTCATACATTCACACCGCCTTTAAAAAGTAACTCCAGCTTCTAAAATCACATTGGCATATGGCGTGCACTCTCCGGTACGTATGATCGCTTTCGCTTCATTCGTCCGTTTTTTAAATTCTTCATGACTGATGATGCTTTCTTCTACATGAGGAAGCTCCTGTTTCATTTTTTCATAAAGAGCAGGGCTAACCTCGATCATCTCGTTCGCATAGTGGATACGCTCCACCTGCATTTCTTCTAATATTACTTGCAGCACATCCAGAAAGCTTGGCAAGCCTGCTTTGAGAGCCACATCAATTCGCTTTACCCCGTCTGGGATCGGCAGGCCCGCATCGCAAATGACAATGCGGTCTGTATGTCCCAGCTTACTGATGATAGTGGATATTTCACTATTCATGATCCCGATTTTCTTCATGTTTTCTCACCCTTAGCTGTGCAAGAATTTCCCCGGCTTGTAGCTGTTGCGACCTTAACCTGTCGCGACTAGCATGAAGCTATTCTTTAGATTGAAACGCTAGGACCTCTTTCATCGTAGGCATTCCCTGCTGTGCCCCCAGCTTCGTTACAGCAAGTGCCGAGACAATGCTAGCAAACTCAACAGCTTCTGGAATGCTTTGTCCAGAGGCTAGTGCATAGGCAAGCCCTGCGTTATAAGAATCTCCGGCTCCTGTGGTATCGACAACCGGCACTTTATGACTAGCAATCGTCCCAAAGGTCTCGCCATTTATTAAGTAGGCAGAACCCGAAGCTCCAAGTGTGGTAACCACATGCTTCACTCCTTTTGCATGGAGCTCCTTCATTGCAGCAGACAGTGTTGTTGCTTTGTCTGTCGCTTGTTTTTGTTCCAGCCCTGTCAACAAATACAATTCTGATTCATTAGGTGTCATGACATCGATATAGCCAAATAATTCATCTGGAAGCTTCTGCGCTGGAGCTGGATTTAAGATGACCATTTTACCGGCTTCTTTAGCTAGCTTTGCCGTGTGAACAACCGTCTCGACGGGGATTTCCAACTGCAGTAGCACGATGTCTGCCGCCTTCACCGTATCAGCTTGCAGGTCAACATCCGCCATGGAGGTATGGGCATTGGCCCCTGCCACTACAATAATTTGGTTATCTCCTTCTGCTAATAAAATGGAGGCGATGCCGGTCGGAGCATTTTCAACACGTTTTATCGTACTTACTCGAATTCCTTCCTGCTTCATCGCTTGCTCCAAGGAATCTCCAAATGCATCTCTGCCCAAGGAACCAATCAGAGAAGTCTGGGCCCCTAGGCGGGCGCAAGCAACCGCTTGATTCGCTCCTTTTCCCCCGGGGATAAAATGAACATGATCTCCGCTGATTGTCTCTCCCATTTTGGGCTGACGAGGTGCTTCTACTACAACATCCATGTTAAGACTGCCAATAACAGCTATGCGTGGTGGTTTCATGCCAATGGCTCCCTTCTGGTTGAACTGCGCTCAATAAAAATGGGCTCTAGTTCAAATACACTCGGTAATGGCTTTGTGCTCTCTATTTGCTGAGTTAACGCAAGTGCAGCTAGCTCCCCCATCTCGTAGATCGGTTGAGCTACTGTTGTTAATTCTGGAATCGTCATCGAGGCCAGAGCAATGCCATCAAATCCGCATACAGCTACATCTTCTGGCACTCTTCTGCCAAGCTGATTCAAGCCCTTTAGCACCCCGATGGCCATTAAATCATTTCCGACAAAAATACCATCAATATCGGGATGCCTTCTCAGTAATTCCTTAACCGCTTCTTGACCGCCATTTAATTGAAAATATCCCGGTTCCATTAAGCTTGGCGAATACCAGGAAAATCCTTGAACGCTTTCTTCATAGGCAAGCATTCTCTCTCTGGCAGTAATTAATTCCTGCGGGCCGTAGATATGCCCAATTTTGCGACAGCCCTGCTCCACTAAATGAGCTACAGCTTCCCTTGCTCCCGCGTAGTTGTTGCATCTAATGACAGAACAATGTTGATTCTCGGGGGCACGGTCCATGACCACCAGGGGAATCTGATCCTGTTGCATCTTTTGAATGTCCTCGCTGCATAAGGTTTGGGAAGCGATAATGATGCCATCAATATATTTTTTCTTGAGAACTTCAATATATGTTTTTTCCTTATGCCCCTGATCATCAGAGTTACATAAGATCACCGTATAGCCTAATTCTCTGGCTTTGTCCTCCACACCGCGCGCCATCTCTGAAAAAAATGGGTTTGTGATATCCGGCAAGATAAAAGCAATCGTACTTGTGCGCTTACCCGCCAGACCTCGCGCGACCGAGTTGGGCTCATACTGGAGCTGTTGAATTGCTTTTTCAACCTTGCGACCCGTCTCTACATTTACATAGCCTGTTTTGTTAAGCACGCGAGAAACGGTTGCCACAGATACACCTGCCAGCTTTGCTACATCGCGAATCGTTGCCATCATGCGTCACTCCACATTCGTAACCATCTAATGTGTAACCGGTTTCATATAAACGATATACGACCAAATAAATCCAAAAAATAGATGCATAAACTCTCGTAATGTTCCGTTTCTCTGTAAATGTAACCGGTTTCATAATCTTACAACACAAATATACCCGGTCACAGATAGGGTGTCAAGCGAAAGTGATCACTGGTAAAAACTGCTTTTATAACGATCATTCTGTCCTGCAAATCAGGAACAATATAATAGAATCGCCTCTAAAATAAATGAAAAAGGGAGCATATTGGCTCCCTTTTCATTTTCATAAATATATTATATTCAGACTATTCGTTAATCCATGATAGCGCTATTGTTCCCTGCCCGGCATGTACGCCAATCGTGGAACTAATAGGTCCGATCATCACTTCTACATCCTGATACTTCTCTTTTATTCGCTTTTTGAGAGCCTGAGCTTTTTCCACTACATTCCCGTGTAGAATTTGTACATTCTTAATCTGTTGCTTCTGCATTGCTTGATCAAGCTGTCCTAGCATGCAGACAATCGCTTTGTTTTCCGTTCTAATTTTTTCATAGACTTCAAAAATACCATCCCTGATGCGCAGAATTGGTTTAATTTGGAGTAGATTGCCCATGAAGAACTGTACTCCATTCATCCGCCCCCCGCGATAAAATTGATCAAGACTTCCAAGCAGGATGTAGCTCTCTGTTTTCTCAGCGATAAGACGTAACGAGCTAGCGATCTTCTCTGGTGAAGCTCCCGTTTTTGCCATTTCCATTCCTTGCATAATCATATGTGTAATGGGATAGGACATCGTTTTAGAATCTACGGCCTCTGCCGGAAACTCCGCCAGCTTTGCCGCGCTTTGGCTGGCATTAAGTGTTCCACTTAGCTTGCTCGATACATGTACAGCAATCGCACAATCATATTTTTGTTTGAGAGTCTCATATAACTCCACAAAATTGCCCAGCGAAGGTTGAGAGGTCTTCGGAACTTCTTGCGTTTTCTCAATTTTTTCATACAGTTGCTCAGGCGTCATATCGAGGCCGTCTCGGTAGGTACCGTCGGAGAAAATAATTTCGAGTGGCACGACATAAATATCGTGTTTTTCCCGAAGGTCAGCTGGTATATAGGCCGTACTATCTGTTACCCAAGCAATTTGTTTTTTCACTGAAACGCTCCTTTATGTTGAAAAGATATAAGTAAAATTATATATCCTTCTCTATCTGTTTCCTATTGCCTATTTCATAAGAGGAGTGAACACTTTCTCTTAACATGTTCACAATTTGAGCTGTGCTTTTCTGAAATAAAAAATATATTTCGGCAATTTTGTAACCTTTGCTGATATTTGCCGACTATTACATAGAAAATAAGCAGACAGACAAGATAACGGAGGTAGAAACATGACATATCCAAATAAATTAATAGGTTCAATCTTGGCAGCAAGCTTGCTTGCAACTACTCCCATGTGGGCTGATCGGCTGGTGAGTACCGCTCATGCAGAAGGTCAAATCGCAGTAGCTACTTTGCCACCTGCAGGAGAAAAGACACTTGGCATCTTGTATACCCTTCAGCCAGAATTGAAAGGGATGACTAGAACAGTTGAAAAACCAAGAAATGGTGTCTACAATGTGTCTTTCTATCAGAAAATCGAAACAGATAAAAAACGATTATATGCCTCTGTAGAATTGGACGAGCATACAGGAGCCTTGCATTCCTATGATAACGATCAAGAAATGAGTGATGGAAAGAAGGGCACTTTGACCGAGGATTTTGCCAAACAAAAATCAGCAGCGTTTCTACAAGTACTATTAGGAAAGGATTTCAAAAAATATAAAGCTAGCAAGACCTCGAAGGATAATAACTGGGACGCTGTTACCTACACGCGCTATGAAAATGAAATGCCTGTTTTTCTAGACCGTTATGTGGTCGGGGTTAATGCGAAGGGTGTTACCTATGTCAATGCTGGAGACACAGCCCCGCTCCGTGCATCCTCCACCGTCTTTCATAAGCCTGAGAAAATATTATCAAAGGAAGAAATAACAAAAGAAGTAGCATCCCATATGGAACTCAGCTATCGCATAGATCCAGCTTCACGAAAGCCTAGGCTGGTCTATTCTCTTGAATCAACGGGTTATCTAGACGCTGGAACTGGAAAAGAAGTACAGGGAGTAGATTCAAACAAAACAACATACTCTGATCCCATTGCTGTTACACCAGGGGGAAAACGAGTTACAGCAAAAAATCCAGAGGAAGTAGCAAAGGCTTTAGCAGATCATTTTCATGTGGATGTACAAGGAGCCGCTTTTACGGTCGATACCAGAACCCCTGCTGACATGAAAAGCGCAAATGAGACGATCTACGAATCAAAATCGGGTGGCAGAAGAATTACCGTTTATGTCCACGACAATATCATAGCCGGATTCCAGATACGAAACAAAGTGGAGCTTGCCAGTGAAGCCCAGCATAACAATCAGCTAAAGAATGCCAAGCTTTCTTATCGTGAAGCACAGGAGAAGGCTGTCCAATATTTGCAGCCCTACCTGGATCAAAGTGTGAAGGTATTGAAAGTGGATCGTAATCAAGTACGAATGGCTAGTTCAACAGCTTATAGCTTTGTCTTCCTTCCCGTACATGATGGAGTACCCGTGACAAATCAGACCTATCTGGTAAATGTAGATGGGCAAACCGGAGAAATTGTTAACTTCATGGATGGTTTTGATAAGCTTCATGCACCTTTTCCAGATAAGAAACTTGCTATCTCAAAAAAAGCAGCCGCAGAAGCATTTTTGAAGCATTATCCCGTACAATTAGGTTATCTGTTCCCAATGAAGGATAATAAGCTGCTGGCAAAACCGGTCTTGGTCTATTCATTAGAGATGATCTTCTCTTCGTCACTAGATGGACAGACAGGAAAGCCACTTAAATAACATGATAAAAATCCCGCTTCTCAATGAGGCGGGATTCTATCATGTGGTTATTTTCTGTCAACAGAGCATAAGGAGGAAGATCCCTTGTTTGAACAAGAAGAGCAAGGAAGTCACGAAATACGTGAAATTTACAGGCTATATGCCAAAGAAGTCTATCAATATCTTTATTATTTTACGGGAAACAGAAATGATGCAGAGGATTTGACTCAAGAGGTTTTTCTGAGAGTTATTAAATCCTTATCCCGCTTTGAACAGCGTTCAAGCATGAAAACGTGGATCTTACATATTGCAAGGTATGTAGCAATTGATGAATATAGAAAAAATCGGCTTCAAACTGTTTTTGGCGGAACTCTACTAAAGCTCCTGCCATCCTCTGTCGGTTTACCTGAAAAGGAGCTACAGGATAAAGAACAACGTACTCATTTTGAACAAGCCATGCTATCGCTAAAACCTAAATATAGAAATGTCATTATTTTACGTGGAATCAGGGAATATAGTGTCAAAGAAACGGCTGATATTCTGGGGTGCTCAGAAGCTAAGGTAAAAGTAGACTTTCATCGAGCAATGAAAATGTTAAGAGAATCAGCTTCAAACCTGTATGAAAGGGGGATGGTGTGATGAGGTTTCCAAGCGATGAGGAGCTATTACAGGAATTTCGAAATAAACCAGATGCACAGCCTCGTGCAGAGTTTATGCACTCGCTAGAGCGTGCACTTTTGGCTGAAGGTAGTAAGCAACACAAACGTCAAAAAATCCGTCGGTTGACCATACGGATGGGAATCTCCGCCGTCTTTTTGTTTGCCATTCTTTGGGTTACCACCCCTTTTATCCAGACGATCATTAATCATGAAATGGAAGTAACGAAACCAACTGCGATTCCGCTTGTAACGAAAAATCAAAAGTTGAAGCTAGAAGACATATCCACTCCTTCTAAGAAGACATTAGCAAAGATACTCAGCTTAGTACCTGAATTAAAGGAATTGGAAGCCGATGTATACGGAAAAGAAGATGGGGTGTATGAGATTACCTTCGATCAAAAAGTAAATGGAAAAGAAAGAGTATATGCTTCCGTGGAGCTTCATGCAGGAACGGGTAGATTACTTGGATTTGATTGTGACACGCCATCTGGCGAACAAACAGATTCTACATCAGAAGAGGTTGCAAGACAAAAGTCAGCTGCTTTTTTACAAGAACTAATAGGTGATGAATTGGCTCGATATAAAGTAGGTCCAATCAGTAATAACGATTGGACATCTGTCAGATATGACCGCTATGTAAATAACATTCCAGTCATTAATGATTACTATGTTGTAGGCGTGAATAAATACGGAAACGTAACCTATGTTAATGTGGGCAAAGCAACTTTAAACAATATCGGCGATGAGGGCTTCCCCGCCCCTGCTCAAGCTATCCCAAAGGAAGAGATTGAAAAAAATCTAACTCCCTTTATGGAGCTTTTCTATGAAGTGGATCCTAAAAAAGCAAGAGAGTCTAAGCTCTATTATTCTCCCAATTTTTCATCCTATCTGGATGCGTTAACAGGCAGAGAGGTAGAAGATGAATTGCAGAGGACAAAGGATTACTATTCCCCCATTATTGATGTCACACCGGGCGGCAGACAGATTGTGGCCAAAAGTTCCGAACAGGTTGCTAAAGTGTTAACAGAAGAATTCCATATAGATGTGCAAGGAATGACTTTTACAGTTACTCAAGAAACGACTGACTCTCCCCAAAAAACATACCATGCAAGGCTCAATGAAAAGAATATCGAGGTATATACGGTTAATGATCTATTGAGCGGATTTCAGGTACGTAAAGAAATAGAAGTTTTAAATGAAATTCAGCATGACAATACCCCTGCCAATGCCAGGATTACTGTACAAGAAGCTGAGAAAAAAGCAATTACGTTCTTGCAGCCTTATCTGAATCAGCAAGTAAAGCAGCTTAAGATTAAGCGGGGAGAATATTTCATGACAAGTAAGTACGCCTATAGTTTTAGTTTTTATGTCATACATGACGGCATTCCAGCTATTGATCAACAATATCTGGTTAACGTGGACGGTCGAACAGGCGAGATCGTTAATTTTATGGATTATTTCAGTGAACCACTAACCAAATTACCGAATAAGCGTGAGGCTGTTTCGAAGGAAGCAGTAGCTAAAGAATATCTTACGTATAACCCCCTAGTGCTTCACTACTTATTTCCAACTAAAAATGGCCAAATGGCAAGCCGCCCTATGCTTGTTTATATGCCGAACGACGTTTTTGCGGGAAGATGGATTGATGCTTTTAGCGGGAAAATGATAGAAAGATAGAAAAAATAGTACACTTTATTCAGTTTAGTTGATGAGAATTTCAACGCCGTTCCCGGATCATAATGAATTTGGGGACGGTTTTTTCATGCATAGTATTAGAGGGCAGGATCATTCATTAGTATTTTTAATCGTTTCCTTCAGCTTATTCTTCTTCAATCAATGTAATGAATCTACTTTACGCATATTTTAATAATTTCTTCAGCTCCGGTTTATGACGTTCTCATCACTGTCACTAGCCCTTCCTTGAATCAAAACATTTCTAATGACAGTAATTTATCCTTCTTCATAAAAAAGACGCCGATCTCTAATTGAGAATTGACGTCTTCTATTCGAGCTTTGTACTTTTCGTTTTTACTCATAAGCCACTTTCCCATCTTGCACCACAATCTGCCCATTTTTCACAACGGTTTTGACATGATTGATGCCAAAATGATAAGGCAGATAAGCAAGATTATCCGCATCATAGATAACCAAATCCGCCTGTTTCCCCACTTCAAGGCTTCCAACCTGTTCTGCACGTCCAATCGCATGAGCTGCATTGATCGTCATGGCCGTCAATACCTCCTCTGGTGTCAGCCCCAGATTTAGGCAGCCTAGCGTCATCACAAGCTGCAATGATTCTGTCGGCGAACTGCCTGGATTGTAATCAGTGGAAAGGGCAACTGGAACACCTAACTCGATCATTTTTCTAGCCCGAGCATGCTTACTCAGTCGAAGATTAAAGGAGGTTGCTGGCAAGCAGACTGCTACCACTCTTGCTTCCTTCATCGCAAGTAATCCTTCATCACTTGCCGCTAACAAATGCTCAGCGGAAATGCAGCCTAGCTCGGCGGCTAACTCTGCTCCCCCCAACGGTTCAATTTCATCTGCATGAAGCTTTAATTTAAAGCCAAGCTTACGGGCAGCCTGCATAATAGCTCTCGATTGCTCTACACTAAACACCCCATGCTCACAAAATACGTCACAAAATTCCGCCAATCCAGCACGTTTTACCTCTGGCAACATCTCGTTTATAACCAAAGCAACATATTCATCTGTTCGTCCCTTATATTCGGTGGGGACTGCATGCGCCCCCATAAAAGTAGAGACTAAGTCGACTGGATGCGCTTTTTGTAATGCACTGGTTACCCGAAGCTGTTTTAGTTCTTCTTCTACGCTAAGGCCATAGCCGCTTTTGGCTTCAACAGTAGTTGCACCGAATTGCAGCATTTGATCCAGGCTCTTCTTTGCCTTTACAAACAGCTCCTCCTCAGTAGCGGCACGCGTATCTCGCACCGTGCTTAAGATTCCCCCGCCCTTTTCTAAAATTTCCAGATAGCTGGCCCCGTTTAATTTAAGGGATAATTCATGCTCACGAGAGCCTCCATGCACCAAATGCGTATGAGGCTCGACTAATCCAGGTGTAACTAGCTTTCCCTCAGCATCCCACTCTCTAGATATGCTAGAACCTTGGATTTGCTTCCGTACGTCCTCTTCCCGTCCAACTGCCACAATTCGTCCATCCACCACAGCTACTGCCCCGTCTTGAACCAATCCAATTTCTTTCATCTCAGACCCAGAACGTGCCCCGGCTGGCCCAGCCATTGTGACGAGTGCTTTGATATTATGAACAAGCAAATCGATTTGCGACATCGCGCTTTCCTCCTATTACCCTTTACTCCGTTCCTTATTACATATCTAGCATTGGTACTCGAACCCCACGCTCTTTTGCTGTTTTAACGGCTAATTCATAGCCTGCGTCAGCGTGGCGAATAACCCCCATGCCCGGATCAGTTGTAAGTACACGTTTCAGGCGTTCATCCGCTTCCAGCGAACCATCTGCCACAACTACCATTCCAGCGTGCAAGGAATACCCCATTCCTACACCGCCGCCATGATGTACGGAGACCCAGCTTGCACCCGCAGAGGTATTTACCAGCGCATTTAAAATAGCCCAATCAGCTACTGCATCACTGCCGTCCTTCATTGCTTCTGTCTCCCGATTTGGAGAAGCAACCGAACCGCAATCTAGGTGATCCCGTCCAATGACGATTGGTGCTGAAATCTCACCGCTTCGTACCATTTCATTGATAGCAAGCCCCATTTTGACACGCTCTCCATACCCTAACCAGCAGATACGGGCGGGCAAGCCTTGGAATGCTACTCTTTCCTTGGCCATCGTAATCCAACGGCGGAGATGCTCGTTCTCCGGGAACAGCTTTAAGACAAGCTCATCTGTCTTATAAATATCCTGTGGATCGCCTGACAAAGCAGCCCAACGAAACGGCCCTTTGCCCTCACAAAATAATGGGCGAATATAGGCTGGAACAAACCCAGGAAATTGAAAGGCATCCTCAATCCCTTCATCAAAAGCAACCTGACGAATGTTATTCCCATAATCAAATACGATCGACCCTGCCTTTTGCAAATCAAGCATGGCCCGGACATGGGTAGCCATTGAACGTTTTGCTAATTGAATGTATTGATTGGAATCGCTCTCTCTTAATGATTTTGCCTCTTCTAATCCATAGCCGATGGGGACATATCCATTTAAAGGATCATGTGCAGAGGTCTGGTCGGTGACGAATTCAGGCGTTAGCCCACGTGCAACCATTTCTGGAAAAATCTCTGCGGCATTACCGACCAAGCCAATGGACAATGCTCTGCCTTCGTTCTTCGCTTCTGTTGCCATCTGCCATGCTGCATCTAAATCATGCACCATCACATCGCAATAGCGAGTATCAATCCTGCGTTGGATGCGAGCAGCGTCAATATCAACTGCGATGACCACACCTTCATTCATCGTAACAGCCAATGGTTGAGCTCCCCCCATGCCGCCCATGCCTGCTGTTAGAGTAATGGTGCCTTTTAACGTGCCGTTATTATGCTGGCGTGCGGCTTCTGCAAAGGTTTCATACGTACCTTGCAAAATACCTTGTGTTCCAATATAAATCCAGCTACCCGCTGTCATTTGCCCGTACATCATCAAGCCTTTTTGATCTAATTCACGGAATGTCTCCCAATTTGCAAAAGCAGGAACCAACATCGAGTTAGATAACAACACACGTGGAGCTTGCGTATGTGTACGGAATATTCCTACTGGTTTACCCGATTGAATTAACAATGTCTCGTCTGATTCTAATTCTTTTAAGCATTCAACGATTTTGTCAAAACTAGCCCAGTTGCGTGCAGCTTTACCAATCCCTCCATACACAACCAAATCCTCAGGGCATTCTGCAACCTCTGGGTCCAAGTTATTCATCAGCATTCGCAAAGCCGCTTCCTGTTCCCAGCCTTTCGCGTTTAATTCATTGCCGCGTGGAGCTCGCACTACTCTTTTATTGGTTGTTGTCATACTACATTCCCCTTTCGTATAGGCAAACATTGGCTTACAAACACAACGGGCTGGCTGTCGATTCGATCGGCGCATCCTGCTCAAAAGGACAAATTTTGATTTCGGAAAGCTCGTACCCTCGCTCTCCATGAACCTTTGAGCGGAACAAAGCAGATGATATCAAAGCCCCTTCCCCTAGAATGGTTGCCTAGCATCACCTATAATTATGTGACTTTTCCTAAAAAACTGTTTATTTCTTTCAGTTTATCGGAAAGCACTTACGTTGCATCTAGCGTAATTTGCGAAAAACTAGCACAATCTTGCTGTACGATATTCACGCGGACTCATATTCATTTGCTTTTTAAATAGGCGACTGAAGTAATTAGCATCTTCAAATCCTAGTTCAAAGGCAATCTCCTTAATAGATAAATCTGTTGTTTCCAAATAGATAACAGCTTTTTGCAGCTTCATGCGATGAACGTATTCAACAAAGCTGTATCCCGTTTCTCGTTGAAAAAGATGGCTAAAATGATAGACACTCAAACAGCAATTTTGTGCTACTTCTTTCAATCCAACCTTTTCGCCCAGATGCTCCTTTAAATACGTGATAGCGCTGCTAATCACAGGGGAATATTTTTTCATGCCTAGCTGTTCTACCTGCCGAACCAAATGTATGCCGTACCGCTCGACTTTTTTCAGGAAAGTATCATAGCGTATGGTTTGATAGAGATCCTGAATAAATCGCGCATTCTCCGCCAAAATAGTGGAAGCATCTGCCCCTAGCTCCAGAACCGTTCTCGACATAGCTGTGATTACCTCAACGACCTCCGATTGAAAGCTCTCCACATCCTGCTGATCGACCAACGTCATATCATGAAGCAACTTGTGCAAGGCTTCTAGCGTAGCGCGTTCATCTCCAATTCTCACACTTGCGATCACATCTGCTCGATTTTTGCTAGGTATGGAGGAATTTCTTCTGCCTTTGCTATCCCCGTCTTGCTTCGTTCTTATGGGCAAAATTAACTGATTTCCTTGAAAAAAACGATCTTTCAAAGCCATTTGTGCCTCTTCATAGGAATGCTGCATATACAGCGGATTTTCATAGACGCCCCCAATGCCAATGGAAACCGATATCCTTTTCGCATCAGCATGCTGAACAATCTGAGAGGCAATCAGACGAGCCTTCTGATCAGCAAAAGTCCTGTGCGTATTCTTTGTCTCGTCAAGTAGCTCCAGTAATACGGCAATAACCCCTTCTGAGACCCAGCACCACACAAAAGGAACAGATAAAGCCTGATGCAATACCCCGAGTAATTTTTGTCCAACTTCTTGGCGCCAGCCAGCAGGCTGATTCGCTGCTAAATCAGGATAACGATCGAGTGATACCACCAGTGCAAGCTCAGGACGAATTGTCATTTGAAGCTGTTGCTGTCGCATCGAAAACTCTGCCTCATGCGCCATTGTTCCTGTTATCAGTTCGTGAGCAAATGTTGCCTGTATTGCTGCTGCTTGCTGCAAAGTAAGCATCTGGCCTCGCTCCTTGTCCTTTTATTCTCACGCCTGTACAAAAATAGACGATCATTTTCCGTGTATGTAATCGGAATTGACCGCCCATTCATTGTTACATTGTTGCTTTTATTATATTGCTTTATCGCTTTATTCGCGATCTAAAAGGGATGCCCCGGCTATTCCCGGATGTGTCATCTCATACGGGTCTAAAATAATGTCGAGCTCCTCTTCCGTCAATACATTATAATCTAGGCACAGCTCACGTACCGATCTGCCAGTCAGAGTTGCCTCTCTGGCGATACGTGCTGCTGGTTCATAACCTAAATGCGGATTAAGTGCGGTAATAATGCCCACGCTATTTTCCACGTACTGGCGGCAACGCTCTATATTTGCTTCAATACCTTCCAGACAGTTTTTCTGGAATACGGTAAATACATTATTCATAATGGTCAAGGATTGGATCAGATTAAATACAAGTACAGGCCCCATCACGTTTAGCTCTAATTGACCCGCTTCAGAAGCTAAGCAAATCGTATGATCATTCCCAATCACTTGGAATGCTACCTGATTCACTACCTCTGCCATTACTGGATTTACTTTCCCCGGCATGATGGAAGAGCCCGGTTGACGAGCAGGCAGGCTAATCTCACCTAATCCAGCACGAGGACCGGAAGCCAGTAAGCGCAGGTCATTAGCGATTTTAGACATATTGATCATACAAACCTTCAGAGCCGCAGATACCTCTGTATAAGCATCAGTATTTTGCGTTGCATCGACTAAATTTTCTGCGCTAACCAATGGCAATTCGGTCAGCTCTGCAAGAATTTTAACGACCCGCTCAATATAAATTGGATCGGCATTTAGACCTGTGCCTACTGCTGTTGCCCCCATGTTTACTTCATACAGGTGCTGACGAGTTTGTCCAATTCGTTTAATATCTCGATCTAATACTCTGCTGTATGCTTCGAATTCCTGACCCATCCGAATTGGAACAGCATCCTGCAAATGAGTGCGCCCCATTTTAATTATATGATCAAATTGCTTTGCCTTGTCTATGAATGCATCTCGCAACGCTTCCATAGTGCCTAGTAGCTGATTAATCAAACGCAGAACCGCAATATGTACGGCTGTAGGGATCGCATCATTTGTAGATTGCGCTTTGTTTACATGCGTATTTGGGCTTAGGGTAAAATAATCGCCTTTCACCGCACCCATGATTTCCAATGCGCGGTTCGCAATTACTTCGTTAGCGTTCATATTGATAGAGGTGCCGGCACCACCCTGAATGGGATCAACGATAAATTGCTCATGCCATTTGCCGTCAATCAATTCCTGAGAAGCTTGTACGATTGGATCGCCTAACTTGGAAGAAAGCTGCTTTACTTCCATATTGGCTAGAGCCGCGGCTTTTTTTACATAGCCGAGTGCTTTAATCAGCTCCCCATCAATACGATAGCCTGTGATCGGAAAATTCTCTACAGCACGTAACGTTTGAATGCCATAATAAGCATGCAATGGTACCTCTTTTGTTCCAAGAAAATCTTTTTCCTGACGTGTTTCTTGACTGATACTCATGGTTAGTCCCCCGCCTATGATCGCTCTAGCTAGAGCCGTATTGATTGTCAGTTCACTTACGTATCTATCATATACCAGTTTGCCCCATTCCAACAGGTCTGACCACCTGAAATTGTACAAAAAGGTAAAAAGGCAAAAAACCGATAAGCCTTTGCTCACCGGTTTCTTTGAAAGTAACATTCATTTAAAGCGCAAACATTTTTCGTAGAGCTTCTTCATTTACATAGTTACCGACCAAGAAGTTCCCGAACTCGCCATAACGAGCACTTACTTCATCGAATCTCATTTCATATACAATGTGTTTCAATTCAATTGGGTCATGAGCAAATAAGGTAACGCCCCATTCCCAATCGTCATAGCCCACAGAACCGCCAATGATTTGCTTGATCTTACCAGCATATTTACGGCCGGTCAAACCGTGAGTCTGCATCAATTCACGGCGCTCGTCCATTGTCATGGAATACCAATTGTCTTTTTCTCCACGTTTTTTGTTCATCGGATAGAAGCAGAAGTGATCCCATTTTGGCAGAATTGGATACAAACGCTCGCGTACATGCGGATTCGCTTTCGGGTCTTGGCCAGGATTGTTTACATAGTTGCTTAACTCTACCACGGAAATGTAAGAGTAATCCGTCTCTGTATAATCTGCAAAGCGAGTTTTATTGATCGCTGTTTTTAATTCATCAAGTTCACCCATTGTAGGGCGCAAGAAGATAAAGCATAGATCAGCTTTATGCCCAAGTACAGAATACACAGCCGTGCTACCACCAGTCTCGGATTCTGCATCATTCCATACACGCATGAGGGAAGTTAGTTCGTCAAGAGCCGCTAGGCGTTCTTCGCTAGATGCTTTTTTCCATTTTTCCCAGTTAATCTTACGGAAGTCATGATAGGTAAACCATCCTTCCAACGTGAGCAATGCTTCATTGGCTGACATGTGACACAACTCCTTCTTATGGTTTAGCGTGAGCCTTTGCTCCGCCTATGTACATACACAAAAAGTCCCTGTTTCTTGTAAGAGACCTGTCCCTCTTTTATCTTACTGATAACTTTTGGAAAAGACAATGATTAGTAAGGCCTTGTCGTACAGTTGTATATTCTGTGACAAAACCTGCGTCAGCTCACAGCTTTCGCAGCATCACCTGTTTAATGGCATGTTGTTTTCCCTTCGTCAAAATCAAATCAGCGCGATAACGAGTAGGTAAAATGTTTTTATGTAAATTAACTGCATTGATTTCCCGCCAGATGTTATTTGCTACATCCAGGGCCTCTTCATCCGATAACTGCGCATATCGATGGAAATAAGAAGCCGGCTTCTGAAAGGCCGTCTGTCTTAGCAATAAAAAGCGATTCAAGTACCACTCGCGTATGTCTTTTTCATCAGCATCCACATAGATGGAGAAGTCAAAGAAATCAGAGACAAACACCTGAGGCATACTTTCATTATCCATAATACGTCCTACCTGCAAGACATTTAATCCTTCCACAATCAAGATATCGGGCTGCGAAACGATTTGCTCCTGATCATGCAAAATATTGTAGGTCAAGTGGGAGTAAAGTGGACAACTCACTTCTTTCACGCCAGATTTTACATCTGCTAAAAAATTGATCAGCCTTGTTGTATCATAGCTTTCCGGAAAGCCCTTACGTTTCATCAGACCGCGTTCTTCCAGAATCTCATTTGGATAAAGGAAGCCATCCGTAGTAACCAGCTCCACCTTTGGATGATTAGGCCAGCGTTTCAACAAGGATAACAACACCCGTGCTGCCGTGCTTTTTCCAACGGCGACACTGCCAGCAATTCCAATGATAAACGGTACCTTTTCTGAACGATTCCCCAGAAAAGTATCAGCCGCTTTGTACAACTCTTGTGATGCTGCTACGTATAAATTTAACAGCCTGGAGAGAGGCAGATAGATTTCACTGATTTCCTCTAGTGATAGTTTCTCATTAAGCCCTTCTAGATCAGCTAAATCCTCTTCACAGATGGATAAGGGCGTTTCATTTCGCAAGCCCCTCCACTCTTCCCTTGAAAAAATCATATAAGGGGAATAAATTCGTCTGTCGGCATAATTCGCCACGGTAAGTCCTCCTTCTCAGGCACTGCCTCAAAAACAATGTCCACTCCATAATACCTTCCTAGCCTCCATGCTTCCACTTCGAATTCTACAAAAAACGATCTTTTTCGCATTTTCCTATCAACCCCAAGGAAAAAACTGTTAAAATATTCATAAAAGCAATGAGACTAGGAGGTTCCCTCATGGAAGATAAATTAATCAAAAGTGCAAAATACGGCTTTCTTGTTGGTTTAGCTATCATGATTCTCTTTGTGCCAGAAAAGCGCGAAATCCCGCTATATTCTGGTCGGATGACAACTCAAGATCTGACTTGGATGGAATACATCCTTCGTGTGTTGAGATATACCATTATTTTTACCAGCGCTGTCGTTCTCATGACATTTTTCCGACAGAAAAGAGGTTGCCAAAACTCTGGACTGCCTTGGGTGGTAGAAAAAATATTATATATTGCGCTAGGCTTCCTAGTTGTCACAGCAGTTGGTATTATGCTGGCACTTTTCATTCCTTTTCTGTATCACCTATTCTCTTAACTCCTATGCTTGTACCACAATGTCCGATAATCCACATGTCCCTGACGATTTATTCTGATTCCGTGCAGACGCGGGTCAACCATTAACCCTATCCGATTGCGGTAAAGGGGCAGATAAGCGATCTGCTGCTGTAGCATTTGCTCTATTTCGGTAATCGCATTCTGTCGATCTACCCCTGATTGAAGGCTTTGCAGGTGAGTAATCGCCCTGTCAATGCTTTGCCGATCCTCATCCTTAATATGAGAATAAATAAAACTATTATGTGATAAAAAAACTTCTAATATAGACAGCTCGGTATCATCGCCCACTGTAGCGCTATCATGAATCAAATCGGCCTGCTCAATAGCGGTGGGCCGCAATAACTCACTTACCGCATAATAATGAACTTCAATGCTTATGCCATACATCGCACACTGCTGTTTAATCCATTCGCAATCTTCCACATGATCTCGATCGGTAAAAGTATGTAAACGCAGGGATTCTCCTTGATAATTGCTTTGTTGTAGTAACAAACGCACATGCTCAAAAAGACATAGCTTGGATTCTTGTTGGCTCTCTTTCCCCGGAAAACTATCTCGTTTCCAAGAGGCAAGGCAGGCAGCTATTTCATGGCGTGCCCCTCCCAGTTCGTGCAGCATCTGTTTGGGGGATAAAATCAGTTGCAACGCTCGACGAAAGGAAAGATTCTCGATCGGTCCTGTTTTTCGTTGATTGCAGCTTAGATACTGAACACACCAATCATTGCTCGTTACCCTTTGCCACTTTCCGCTGTACCCCTCTCCTGTTTGCTCTGCATCATCTACTTCATCCATTTCATACCACATGCCATACGCTGTTGTCTTTTCTTTTTCATCAGTCTTGTTTTGCATCGCAATAAATTGCACACGATCCAGATGGGGTCTAAAACCGAAGTAACTTTCAAAGGCTTCAAGTATGACCAGACCATCATCGTTGCGAATAAGTTTATACGGCCCCGTTCCTACCGGCATCCTAACAAAATCGGCACCTACCTGCTCTACATAATCCCTAGGAACAATGGCAAGATGCTCATTTCCTAGATAACGATCAAACAAATGATGGGGCCCTGTAAGCCTTATTTCAATCACTCGATCGTCACGCTCGATCATCTCACTTATTTCTCGCGTAAGCCATTGATAAGGAGAATTCTCTCTTGCTAAGCGATGAAAGCTATAAATGACATCGCTTGCTAGCATTTCCCGCCCGTGGTGAAATAAGATTCCTTTGCGCAAAAAAATCGTCCAGCAATCCCCAGAGTCATTCTTTTCGATATGGTAGGCCAAGTGGGATTCCATTCTTCCAGATGTCTTATTATAGCGAAGCAACGTCTCACAAATATGCTGACTGATATGGCACTCGGAGCGTAAATAAGCATGGATAGGGTCAACTACAGCTAATGGTTCACCTAGAGGAAGACGCAGTGTCTCGATCCTTTTGCCCTGCTCCCGTTCCCATTGTAATCCAAATTGTCCTCGAAACCATCGCTGGAACCGCTCATTAGCTCTTGGCAGAGTAACCGTATATTTTTGCATAAGGGTCAGTGCCTCTGCTACCTGTCCTGAATAAATCATCTGTTGCGCATTGCTGACTACTATTTCATCTGGCTCAACTAGAAAGGAAAGCTGTGAACGATTTCCCCTTCCTCTGCCAGGTATCCATACAATCCATTGAAGAGCAATCCATTTTTGCAAAATAAACCTACTATTCCGGGTAGTGCAGCACAACAGAGTAGAAATTTGCTCAAGAGAAATCGAAATAGGCTCTTTTAATGGAATATGAATCAATTCCGTTCGAAATCGAATAAAATCATCTATGATATACATCCCGACTCTTCCTTTTCCCTTGTTCAACTACCACTACAACCTCTATTTCTCATCCATTGACTCCTGATATAAATGGTTCGGGGTCTCCCCCTTACTAAAAGAGGAAAAAGTAGAGCTTTCTCTTCTTCTCTTTTTCTTGTCTCCCCGATGCCATACAATCAGCAAAACAAAGGGGGATCAAGTTATGAAATTTCGTCATCCATTGAAAAAAAATTGGACTCATCGCTATCATATCACCATCTGGATCAGAATGTTTGGAGCATTCATAACCAGCCTATCCAGCTCAATGCTTGCCCCATTTTTCTTATTATACCTGCATGATAAATTAAATGGTGCTGTGCTAGTACCTATGCTTATTGTCGGATTACAGCCGTTAACCGACATTGTTGTTACACTGCTCGGAGGCGGCATTACCGATCGATTAGGCCGTAAACCCGTGATGTTACTTGCCCTGACCATGCAAAGTCTAGCAATGGCAGGTTTTATGTTGGCTGACTCGATACTTAGCTTTTCCCTTCTGTACATGCTGCATGGAGCAGGACAATCATTGTTTGTTCCTGCCCAACGTGCCCAAATTGCTGATGTAACAGCAGAGAGTCAACGCGTGGAGGTGTTCGGGTTACTAAATACCATTAGCTATACTGGTCTTGCATTAGGTCCTGTTGGGGGAATGCTGCTATACCAGTACGATCCTACTTGGCTATTTGGTATAGAAGCTTTATCCATATTTCTTTACATGCTTGTATGCTGGCGGAAATTACCCGAAACAGCTCCTGTCTCAGCTCCTGCTCTCTCTTCCTCGTCTGATCAGGTAGAAGCATCGGAAACAGCGAAAAAAGAAATCACATCGTCCAAGCAAATTGAAGTAAGCCATGCTCTTGCAGGAACGGGTAAGCATCTCTACTTGTCATTCCATCGAATGACTGCCCTGGTCACGAGATACAAACATGTACTCATGCTGATGATCTACACTCTACCAATCAGTTTTTTCTATGCTCAAACGGAGACTAGCTTCCGTATCTATTTGCAAGAAAGCTTTGTTAACTACGTATCTATTATTGCAACTCTCTCAACCATTAAAGCCATTTTAGCTGTGATATTACAGCTCCCGTTAGTCAAGCTAACAGAACGATTATCCTTTCAGCGTGTGATGCTGTTATCCTGCTCATGCTTTATGGTAACCGCTGCCGCCTATGGATTTTCTAAAAGCATGCTCGTCCTCATCCTCGTTCAATTATCTTGGACCGTGGGAGAAACCATCGGATTAACACGCTTGCATACGTACATTTCAGATATTGCTCCTCCAGAGGAACGCGGCCGTTACTTCTCCTTGCACGGCATTCACTGGGATATTTCACGCACATTTGGTCCTTTCTTAGGCGGAGTTGTGTTGCTGACCTTTGGTGGTGAAACCTTATTTAGCATGTGCCTTATCCTGTTGCTCTTATCGGGAATCCTATTTTTCCGATCACCAAATTTTCACAAATTGACCGAACTAGACGTGGAATTTCGAAAGTAAACTGTAATAAAATAGTGTTAATTATCGTAAGTCATAGCTATTTTCTTATATTTATGAAAGAGAGGGTCGAATCCATCTATGCTAAAAACCGTTTTGGGACGTGTTCGTGTGGTTGGCTTTTTAGAAGGGCTTTCCTTCTTAATCCTGCTGTTTATCGCGATGCCGCTAAAGTATTATGCTGATCTGCCAATTGGTGTACAAGTGATCGGGCCCTTGCATGGTGTTCTGTTTGTTCTCTATCTATTCGTTATCGCTCATGCTGCTTTTGCGTTAAGATGGTCATTCATCCGTGTGATTGGTGCTGTGCTAGCATCCGTTATCCCATTTGGAACCTTTGTTTTAGATGCCAGATTAAAAAAGGATGCCTAGCTAAAAAAATACTAGTAAGAATGCATGATTTAGCATGCTTGAGAAGAGGCTACCGATAAGCCTCTTTTTTCATGTTCAGATAAGGATTTTGTAAGATATTTGTAACCTTTCAGGATAAATATTTTCTTAGAATAAGGTTTTAGTGCCCCAAATCTATTCTCCATCCTAAATTTGTCACTTTTTCTTAGGTGCATCGTCTTATAAATTGATAAATCTAGTTTTTGAGGTGAATAATGGTTCAACAAAAACCGAGTCGTCTTCAAATCAGACGTAACAAAAAGAAGCAGGAACAGCGTAAGCGGCTCCGCCTGCTTATCTTGGCAAACACTGTTCTGTTAACAGTCGGCCTGCTTATCGTCGCTTGTATCTATCTTCCCGAAAAAATTGACAACTTCTTCTCCTCTCAATACGGCGCATCTACGGACTTAACTAAACCTACACCTGACAATGTTCGTCTTACCTTTGCAGGTGATATCATGATGTCTGGACATGTGGAGACTTTATTAAAGGATAAAGGATATGATTATGCCTTTAGGCATGTAAAAGACATATTCCTAGCCGACGATTACACCATCGGCAACTTAGAGACTCCTATCACCGAAAAAGGATCTCCGGCCGCAAACAAGCAATTTGTCTATAAATCATCGCCTGAGGCAGTCACGGCTATGAAGAAATCAGGGATTGATCTCGTGAATCTAGCCAACAATCACTCGATGGATCAAGGAGAAAACGGATTATTAGATACGATGTACACGCTGGACAAGGAAAAAATCGCGTATGTAGGAGCTGGGGTTAATGCCGATCGTGCCTATTCCCCTGTTTTTGTAGAACGTAATGGGATTAAAATGGCATTCTTCGGCTTTAGTCGCGTCGTTCCTGAAATTAGTTGGTACGCTGGCAAAAATAAGACAGGCCTAGCGGTAATGTATGATCCAAAACGGGCAGCGGAAGCCGTACAAGCTGCCAAAAAGGAAGCTGATCTAGTCATTGTCATCGCTCATTGGGGAAAGGAAAAGGTAGATTTTCCTGTAGAGCACCAAAAAGAATTGGCCAAAGCTCTTGTGAGAGCAGGGGCCGATCTTATTGTCGGTGGTCATCCTCATGTTCTGCAAGGCTTTGAGCAGCTTGATGGAAAATGGATTGCATACAGTATGGGAAATTTCATCTTTACCCGCGCCACACAGCCGAAAACCTGGGAAACCATGGTACTACAAGCTACCCTGACGAAGGAGGGCGTTAAGGAGTTGAAAATGATCCCATACCATGCCGAGCTTGGTCAGGCTGTTCCGATGAATGAAGAAAATTCCCGTCAATTGATTAAGCGAATCGAGTCAATTTCTTCAGGTGTTACCATTACAGAGGATGGCACCATTACAGCTTCAGAGGAACGGGCAAACACCATGAATAATCAGAGTGAATAGTCTGTTCAGGGATTATAGGTAAAAAGCAGAAGCCTTTCAGCTTGACGCAGGAATGGAGGCAACAGTACAAAAGTTCACAGCTATTATCATTACATCTTTTCTATTAGAAAAAGGGCAGCTCCTCAAATAAACAATCTGAGCGAGCAAGGCCCTTTTTTATTGAAAGCTATAAAATTATGTTTGTTCCAGATTAGATGCATGCTCTGCTCAGATATGTAACGAGATCATTATCTGAAAAGCGCTCAACCGACATCACCTTTCCTATATAAGCAAGTTCTTGATGATGCCCTTAAACATAATAGGAATGAAAACATGTGAAAAGTCTTTAGTGATTTTTTAACTGATCAATAGCATACGTGGTAGTTATCGTAATGTTATCCGGTAATTGGTCGATTGGGAACCACTCTACTTTCTCTAAAGCGTGCGGCTCCAGATTTTGAACCTCTCCGCTGCTGATCCGGGCGATAAAAGTAGGGGCAACCCAATGGACATTTTCTGCCTGAACAATATGATTGGTCACACACAATAGGCTGTCAATGGCGATATCTATATTAAGCTCCTCTTTTATTTCACGTATCACAGCATCTTCAATTGTTTCCATGTAGTCCACCTTGCCTCCAGGCAGACTCCAGCACCCGGCTTCCGGTGCTTTTTTGCGCAAGACAAGCAAAATGCGATTCTTGTCATCTATGATGGCGGCTCCTACACCCACTCTTGGAATATTGTTATTTATCATAAAAGAACTCCCTTTAGTTGAAATATTCTTTATTTTACACAAGAAAGTGGGGACTATTCAGCCTCCCACTTTAAATTAGTCCCACGCGTATCTTTGCTCTCGGAAGGGGTCCCCGTACATATGATAGCCATTCTTCTCCCAAAACCCTGGCTTATCCTTCTCCAAAAACTCAATCCCACGAACCCATTTTGCGCTTTTCCAAAAGTAAAGATGCGGAATAACAAACCGAAGCGGATATCCGTGGTCAGGTGTCAAATCCTCACCATTATGCTTAAACCCAAATAAATTCCCTTTTGCCATAAAATCCTCCAACGGCATATTGGTTGTCCAGCCCTCTTCTGCATGGAGCATCACATATTTGGCTTCTGGCTTAATGGTAACCAGCTTCACTACTTCCTCTACCCGGACACCCTCCCAGACATTATCCAGCTTAGACCAGCCTGTCACGCAGTGGATGTCATTGTGCACTTCCCCTACTGGGAGCCCTTTAAATTCAGAAAAGCTTAGCGTCTTCTCTTCCTCTACTGCTCCAAAAATTCGAAAATCCCACTGACTCAAGTCTTTGTACTCTGGCACATTACCATAATGAAGCACGGGAAAGCCTGTCGTTACCTTTTGATTAGGTGGAACGCGATCATCTTTTGATCCGCGGCTTGATCCATAGAACACATCTCATCGCTCCTTTATTTGCGTACCAAAATGGCATGGTCTACCTTGATGCAATGGTCCATAACCGCTGTTATCCCTTGCTCTTCTACTAGCTGAGCTGCCTCTTCGTTATAAATTCCTTGCTGTAGCCAAAAGACCTTAGGCTTATGAGCCATCTTGATGGTATCTTCTGCAACAGGCAGAGTATCTTCACTGCGGCGGAACACATTTACAATGTCAACCGGAGTTTTAATATCGGTAAGGGACGCAATCACTTTCTCACCCAACACGGTTTCCCCGGCAATAATCGGGTTAACGGGGATTACGTGATATCCTGCATGTTGCAAAGCCTCGGCAATCATATAGCTCGTACGGTCTGGCCGATTAGAGCAGCCTACTACTGCAATCGTTTTTGCCTCTTCTAAAATTGTTCTGCGTTCGTCATTTGTTGGATTAGTAAATGCCATCTTTTTTCACCTCGTTTATATTTTGAACACCTTAGTTGGCGCGTTGCAGCAAAAATTGGGCAATAGAGCGAACCATTGCACCCGTAGCACCTACTGGGCCTAACGGAGTCGTTTTGCTCTGAGCAGCAGTCCCGGCAATATCTAAATGCACCCATGGAGTCTCTTCAGCAAACTCTTGTAAAAATACGCCAGCAATAATGGCATGACCATATCTTCCACCCGAATTTTTTAAATCAGCTACATGGCTTTTATTTAATTCACGATACTCTGGGAATGTTGGTAATTGCCACAAACGCTCTCCGCAGCATTCAGCAGCTTGGAACATTTCATTAGCTAATTGCTGATTATTCGTCATCAAACCTGTCGTAACGTGCCCTAGCGCAACTACAATTCCACCTGTTAACGTAGCGCAATCCACTAGGCAGGATACCCCTTGCTGCTTGGCATACGTGATACAATCTGCTAATACCAAACGCCCTTCAGCATCCGTGGTGATAATCTCTACAGTTTTACCGCTCATCGTGGTTATGACATCGCCAGGCTTATATGCCGTTCCAGAAGGCATATTTTCCACGCAGCCAATGACCATCATGATATTAACGGCTGGTTGCAGGCGACCGATTGCTTCCATAGCACCAATCATCGCTGCGCTTCCACCCATATCCGTTTTCATTTCTTCCATTCCAGCTACCGGCTTTATCGAAATACCGCCTGTGTCAAAGGTTACGCCTTTTCCAATTAGACCAATGACATCCTCCCACTGCTCTTTCCCTTGGTATTTAATGACAACCACATACGGCAATTCGGCACTGCCCTGCGCGACAGATAAGACACCGCCCATGTTCAGCTCTTCCAGCTTATCTTTTGCCAGAAGCTCATAGCTCATTCCATAACGTTTTGCTACCTCAATCGCTCTATTTGCTAATTCATGTGGAGGCAAATAATTTCCAGGCTCATTCACTAGCGTACGCGCTAGATTCGTTCCTGTACTAAATGCTTGAGCCAGTTGCAATCCTGTTTCTGCTTTCGCTTCCTGCTCCTCATCGACTACAATTTCCACTGTTTGGAAAGAAGGCTTGTTTTTCGGAATCGCTCGATAGCCCTCATATGCATAGGTTCCAAGTAAAAATGCTTCGCCTACTGCTTGAATCAAGCGCTCCATGCCTAGATTGGTTTGCTCTGTCAAGAGAATGGCAAGGCTTTTCTCAGATGCTTCCGTTTTGAGCTGTTGTACGGCTTTGGCAAACGCATCTCTTGCGGAGATAAAATCTAATTCAGCCATTTCTCCCATCCCGACAAATACTAGTCGAGTGGCTGTCAATTGTCCTAGTGTATGCAGGATGGTTACTTTGCCCTTCTGATCACTAATCTCGCCGGTTTGTAGCATATGTGACAGTTGCTGATGGAATGTTGCATCTAGTTCGCTCCATTCCTGGGTATGTAGAGTTTGATTCTGATATACGGGCAGGATGAAATAATCTATTCGTTTTTCCAAATAAGAAGGATTTTTTGCTTCAATATGTATCAACGCTGTTCCCTCGTTTCTTGAATGTACACCCTATATCTTCCTAATTACTTAGACTTGATATACGCGCCATTTTATTTTCTATTTCTACTGTCCTGCGTCTGTATTCCCCTTCGCAATCAATTGCAATGACTGATAGGGAAAGTCCAGTTTTTCTACTTCATCATACGGAATCTTTTCAGAAGATGGCAAGGCTTGCAGACACTTCTCTAAATAGAGAAGCACCTCGTCCACCGATAAATCCCAATATTGCGGCGAATAAGCACTTAGATATTTGTGAGCATTTGTAAACATCCACCGTGCCCCTTTTATATTTCCACATTCCAAATGATACAAGCCTACAGCCATTTGGAGCAAACCCTGTAAAAACTTATTGGTTTTTTGCTCCATCCAAATGTCCTCAAGAAGATCATGACAATCGTAAAATTCTCGTTGGTTAAATTTTTTAAAGAACTGAAGATATTGCTCGGGATATCGCTCTTGCATCATGCTCCCTCCCGTACCTTTTCCTTAAATCATATCATACATCGAGATATCGACATGGCTTTTCCTTATTGAGCAAGAATCTTCCTCTTGTTAGAGGTTATTAAGCTGTAAATAATATTTACAGGATAAATGCGCAATCTTTATCATCTATAAGAAAAAGTTAAGGAAGTATATATTCAGTTTCTGTTACAATAACATGTAGGATTAAGTCTATACGAAAGGAACGGAATATCTGCATGACCATCTTAGACAATTTCCCTTTGTGGTCGGCGCTTTTGGCGATTGGGTTGGCCCAATTCATCAAAATCCCCCTGAATTATTTGGCGACCCGCGAATGGAGTTGGCCACTGATGTTCAGCACGGGGGGCATGCCCAGTTCCCATTCCGCCGCCGTCACTGCACTTTCTACTGCTGTAGCCCTTCAAGAGGGGTTATCCAGCAATGCCTTTGCTATTTCAGCAATCATCGGCGTCATCGTGATGTTCGATGCAACTGGTGTTCGTCGCCATGCTGGTATGCAAGCTGTTGTGTTAAATAAGCTAGTAGAGGAATTTAACCATTTGCTTGAGGGTATGAAAACCTTCAAAGTACATCCACGCACAGAAAAAACGAAAAAGCTAAAAGAGCTTCTGGGTCATCAGCCAATCGAAGTGTTTATGGGTGGTTGGCTAGGCATTATTGTCTCGCTGTGCCTACGTCCATTCTGGTAAACATACTCACATGGGGAGGAAGTAGATGTGAGAATCATCTCGATTTGCCCAAGTAATACCGAAATTTTGTATGCTTTGGATGCAGGTGAACACGTTATCGCACTTGATGATCATTCCGATTGGCCTTTGGAATGGCAACACCTTCCGAAAGTCGGTCCAGACCTGAGCATTGATATGGATAAAGTCGAAGCTCTGCAACCTGATCTTGTAATAGCATCACTCAGTGTCCCCGGTATGGAGAAAAATATCGAAGAGTTAAAGAAACGCAATCTTCCTTTTATTATCCTTAATCCTGCTCACATCTTGGATATCGCAGATAATATTCGTGAGGTGGGCAGATCAATTCATCGGGTAGAAAAAGCAGAGCAGGTAGCTGCACATTTTATGGATCGTATCGAGCAAATCCGCTTGCTAACCCAAAATGTAAGCAAGCGTCCCAGACTATATTGGGAATGGTGGCCCAATCCGATTTATACACCTGGCCGTACAAACTGGCTAACCGATGTAAGTGAATTAGCAGGAGCCACAAATGTGTTCGCTGATTACAATACTGATAATGTAAAATCCACCCGTGAACAAGTAGCAGAGAGAAACCCTGATCATGTCATGGTGGTATGGTGCGGGATTGAAATCAAAAGAATAAAGGCTTCTATGATAACAGATCGTCCAGAGTGGCAACAAATGACAGCCATCCGTCATAATAACGTACATATTTTAGAAGAAGGACTATATTGTCGCCCCTCTCCGCGATTATTGGAAGGATTGGAACAGCTAGTAAACATCCTCCATCCTTCTCTAGGCGCTTTCTTAGACTCACAGATAGCTGCATCTTCTGCTCCGCCAAAGCCATAGCTATCTCAATACGAATTCTTCAACATAATACAGGCTTTATTACATGAGAAAAAGACCTGGGCACAATAAATGCCTCAGGTCTTTTTCTTGTTAATTCGTAATTCTTGCAAATGCTTCTACACCATCTTTATTCAAGGCCTTCATCATTTCTTCGTTTACAAATCCTTTTCCACGATGGATAACAAAGACCTCCACTTCACGCTTACCCCACTGGCTGTACACGTCGTTTTTTGTATTGAAATACAAATCGAGCTTCTTACCACGGATCGCTCCACCCTTATCTGCAACTACACCATACCCATAACCGGGAACGTACAATACCGTCCCGAGCGGGAAAACTTGCAAATCAGCAGCAATCGTGGAGTATGTCCCGCGGTGCACCTTTATACCGGAATACGTGATGCCATACGAGGGATGTCCCGGGCTTTTTCCAGTTGATTCTACACCTGCATAATAACCAGTAGCCACGACCCGTACCTTAGGATATTGGTTTAAAATAGCTGTTTCATCTGATTTATTTATTCTGTTTCCTAATTTTCTGTTCTGCGATTGATCGTTCTTTTGGGTGTCCATATTTGTTTCTGTCATGGAGCTAGAAAGCACATATCTTTTTTTTATCATTTTATAGCCTTCTTTTTTCTCGTGCAAACCAAGTGAACTGGTGGTGCCTCCTGCATCAATGATGGTGGAAGAATAGCCGTATGACGTAAGACCAAGCAGGAATGCCATACTAATCGTGAGTAAACTCACAAAACGTACCCATTTCATCTTCTATTTGCCTCCTCTCATCATCTAGTCATTTCCAATAGTGAGAGAGGATATACATTATTTACTAGGACACACAAAAACACCCCCTGATTACTCAAGGAGTGCTACCAATTAAAACATCCGATATCCTTTTCTACGTAAGGTTTGAATCGTCCAGCCACTGGCAAAAGTCCCTACGATTCCGGCATACAACACGACATAATCCCAAATAGATGGGGGTGTATCTTTTACAATAAGGGAAATGACTACATAACCAATTAGTCCAATCGTAAGAGCAAAAGGAAGCCATGTCGTTCTTAAAAGCATATTTAAAATAAAACCGATGCCAAAGCCTAAAATACTAAATAACACAACAGAAATAATAAGTGTTATTGGATTTAATGCCATAAACATAGCAGGAGATACCTCCGAATTTGGTTTATATTCTGACTTTAGTGTATCCAAAAGTGCTTTAGCGGTCAATTGAACAACTTCCAAAGAAAATGCTTATCAAAACTCACAGCTTCTTAATGTCCCGAAGAGGTATAAAAAGGATAGAAACGAAAAAAGCAGCCCTGCATCCTCTGATGTCGTGGGCTACTTCAAAATATGTTCCATTGAAATTCCATGAATACTCTCTTCCATTCTGCCTCTTATTTTTTTCTCTTCTGCTCTTATGATTGGAGCGGTTGAAGTTCCTTACACAATTCATTATTCATCCCATTGCCCTTGCAGCTTGGACAATTCTCTGTTCCGCCAACCGCTACATGAAAGTAGCCCTGACCGTTACAATATGGACATGCTTCTTCAGTATGTTTCCTCATTGTTCCTCTCTCCATTTCGCGTTCTTTTATTTTCAGATAATTTAGTTTTTCAAATAATAACAGCATTTCTGCTTGATTTCCACCTTTATTTCCTTGGAAAAAGAATCAAAAAACCTGATGTAAGCGGAATCATCAGGTTTTTTCTGATTATTTCAGAGCGTATTTCAATAAAGCTCGGCATCTTGTACAGCATTTAGGTAAAAATTTTATAACTTGAATAACCAAATATAGGATCTGGTACATATGATTCTCCCACTAGATAGGAAGACATCGTAGGAACATGAGGCAAGATAATCTGAATATACTCTGTCGCAAGCGGGTCTGCAAGCAAGTCATTAATGGGCATAAAGGCAGCGACCTCAATCTCGCCTTCCTGAGGCTGTGGATCACCTTCAACATAATCCATCAGAAATACAATCATGTTATCGCTAATTTCCTCACGAATTACGCCTGTGCGCAAGGCTGCAACCTGACGTACACGTCCAACTATGCCTGTCTCCTCCAACACTTCTCGCACCGCTGCTTCGTCCACGGTTTCATTCGGTTCTACAAAACCAGCAGGAAAAGACCATTTCCCCTTTAATCCACCATATGTTTTCTTCACAACCAAAACTTCATCGCCTTTAACTACGATGCCGCCAGCAGCAAGCCATACCTTAGATTCTCGCATTGTATCCTCCTATCTACTTCTTTCATGTAGTATACGCTATCCGCACAGCACAAAAAAACCCTCCTATCTCTATCAAATTCCTAGAGACAGGAGGGCTTACCGTCTTTTATTACGAGCTATGCTTATTCTTCCTCATGAATATCCAATAAACCATGGTCAATCATGTACCGCAAATTCTCCTGATCACGCTCGCGACCTTTTTCTTTTAAGCGTTCAATGGCCGGCATTATCAGACGATCCACTTCACTTTGAATGTGGCAGGACAAATCATAACGTTCTTGTTGTTCCAGATATGCCCCAATTTCCAAAAGCGCATTATATCGGTCTAACTCTTCGCGTGTAAGAAGTCCTCTTACCTGTACACTAGCATGGCGCATTCGCTACTCTCCTAGAGACGAATTTTTTTCAAGACCATTCCAAGACCGCCGATTTTGTAAAGGTAACGAACGTCGCTACCTTTTTTCATCAACGCGGCAGATAAACCAAATAATTTTTTCTTATTAAAGATGATACCCATTCCCTCACCTTTACCAAGTGAAGCAAGAGTACCTTGTAAATTCGGTACAAAAGGCACCATAGTTAGTTTTTCACCACGAACCAAAGCTTTTAGGTTGCGGGCTACGTTTTCGCCCTCTTGAATTGAAATTTGAGCTGTTGGAGGATATGGACGACCTTCAGCATTAAATATCAATGCGCAGTCACCAACGACAAATACATTCTCATAACCAGGAGCACGCATGAATTCATCTACTTTAACACGTCCGCGCATTACTTCAAAACCAGATTTTTCAACTACAGCATTTCCGCGAACTCCACCTGTCCAAATGACAGTTTTCGATTTAATTTCTTCACCTGTAGCCAAGATTACACCGTCTGGCGTGCATTGTTTGATAGGTGTATTGATCTTGAATTCTACACCTTTGCTGCTCAATAGATTCATTGCATAGTCAACTAGATCCTTATCAAAACCAGGCAATGCGGTTGGAGCTGCTTCAATGCTATATACTTTCACCAATGATGGGTCAATGTTATATTCACGGCAAAGCTCAGGGATGCGGTTTACCAATTCACCTGAGAACTCAATTCCAGTGAACCCTGCTCCGCCAACGACAAATGTCAAATAGTCTGTGCGTTCCGGTTCACTATTATAAGAAGCAAACATATATTCAATGTGTTCTTTAATCTTTTGAACCGCATTGATGCTGCGGATTGTAAGTGCATTTTCTTTAAGGCCTTCGATACCAAATGTTTCTGGATCGCTACCAAGGCCAATAACCAAATAGTCGTATTCCAGCTCTGTTCCGTCTTCAAGCGTTACTTTTTGTTGTTCGCCAGAAATGTTAGAAACGGTACCTTTAATTACATTTACTTTATTTTTATCAATGATTTCATTTAGGAAAATTTGAGCGCGACTAGCTGGCATTGTGCCTGCTGCTGGCTCATGAAGCCATGTAGTTAAATAGTGATAATCATGCTTGCTGACTAGAGTCACTTCTGCTTCGTTATGATTTAATTTTTTTTGCAATTCACAAGCGGTAGTAACGCCGCCATAACCTGCCCCCAGGATTAGAATCTTTGGTGTGCTCATGGATAAACTCCTTCCATCTCTCATTACAAATTTTAAATAATCATCTTGCATCATGTGTTTTTTTTCACGATAAAAGATAGTATTTATACTGTTCCCTGCATCATAAAAAAATAATTGCAATAGTGGGTATCTAAAATAATTACAGTGAAAAGTAAGCATGTCACAGTGAAAAAGATCAACTATCTGTGAAAAATTGCACATATTTCACCAATACAAACTAATAATAGAGACATTTTTCATGGTTTGCAAGTAGTTTTTGACACAAAATTGCCGAATTTGACTCTAAATTGTTGTTGATTCATACTTTCTCTTTTTTTTCAGGTGTTCGGCTGTATATAATAGGAAGTGGCTTAGCATTTTTATAGTGAATATGGAGGTGTATGGGACTTTGAGTTCATTAAAAAGAGATGAGCAGGTATACGATCTAACAATTATTGGTGGGGGTCCCGCTGGTTTGTTTACGGCTTTTTACGGCGGTATGCGTCAAGCGAGCGTGAAAATCATCGAAAGCATGCCGCAATTAGGCGGACAATTAAGTGCGCTATATCCTGAAAAGTATATTTATGATGTAGCAGGATTTCCAAAAGTGCGCGCACAAGAATTGGTAGATGGCCTTAAGCAACAAATCTCTCATTTTAACCCTACCATTTGCTTAGAGGAAAAGGTTGAAGATGTAGCAAAGCAAGCAGATGGAAGCTTACAAATTACTACAGACAAAGGGGTGCATTACTCAAAAGCTGTTATTATTACAGCTGGAGTCGGTGCGTTTGAACCTCGTCGTCTGGAGCATCCCGACTCCATGAGCTTTGAGAAAACAAATCTACATTATTTTGTTACTGATTTAAACGCCTTTAAAGATAAACGCGTTGTTCTATTTGGCGGTGGAGATTCCGCTGTTGATTGGGCAATGATGCTGGAGCCGATTGCGAAAGAAGTACATATCGTTCATCGGCGCGATAAATTCCGCGCACATGAGCATAGTGTAGAGAAAATGATGGCTTCTCGGGTGAACGTACTCACTCCTTATGAACTATCCTCCATTAAATCAGACCAAGGCAGAATCACGAGCCTTACGATTGAGCATAACATCAGCAAAGAGGTAACTGAAATCGAAGTGGATGATGTCATTGTGAACTTCGGCTTCATTTCATCCTTAGGACCAATTAAAAATTGGGGAATTCAGCTAGAGAAGAATTCCATTGTTGTAAACTCAAAAATGGAGACAAGTGTTCCGGGCATTTACGCGGCAGGCGATATTGCTACGTACCCAGGCAAAGTCAAGCTGATTGCAGTTGGGTTTGGTGAAGCCCCTACGGCTGTTAACAATGCGATTGCTTATATCAATCCAAATGCCAAGCTACAACCGGGTCACTCCTCTAGCATGAATTTATAAACACTCCAAAAACCGATTACCGATATAGACAGAACATTGTAAATTCACAAACTTCTTTTCAACCCCCTTTCCTTTTCATTAAGAAGGGGGTTTTTTGCATAACGTTTCTTCAGCTCGTACACTCTATTTCTAGGAGGTGCGATATGAACAGCTCCATATGCCCCATTTGCAATGGATTTCGGGAATTATTAGAACGCTGTCCCAACTGCCGTAGTTATTTTCAAGACAAAGGGAAACTGTCCGATTATCAAGGCGATTACAGTCCGTATGTCTCCATTGATGGTAGTAAGAAATCAAACGGCTATGCCGATTTAATTCCTCAGCTCTGTTTACATATATGTAGCTGTACAGAGTGTGGATGCTCCAAAATAGTACCCGTACAGGAGCAAAGCTTAGCTTCGATTCACTTAGAGTAGGCACACTCATATGAGTTTGTGCCTTTTTTTATGTTCTGCACTTCTTTTTTACCTTCCATTTCGAGTAAAATAAGAAAGGAACAGCGTGTAGGGGCTTCTTGTAAACGTCTCATCAGCTTTGAGCAAATGAGAAACAAATTCTTTTTTCCTAAATGAAACTTCTCTCGACTACAGACGTAATACAGAGTATAAGCGCTAAAATGCTAGGGCCTATAGGCCTAACTAATATGTTTGCCACTAACAAGGAGGAATGCTTTGTGTCATTCTTTAAACGTCTTCGTGATTTAACCATGTCTAATTTGTATGCTCTAATTGAAAAAGCGGAAGATCCAATTAAAATGACTGATCAATATCTGCGTGATATGCAGCAGGATTTAGAGGATGCTGAGAAAGCTGTAGCTGCTCAAATCGCTCTTGAAAAAAAATTCAAGCTGCTGTATGAGGAACAAGAAGCATTGGTTCAAAAGCGTGAGGAGCAAGCACACATTGCCGCTCAAGCTCAAAATATCGATCTTGCTCGTCGTGCATTAGAAGAGAAAAAATCAGCTACTGCAAAAATGGAAGAATACAAAGCGAGCTATGCAAAAAATAAAGAAGCCGCCGACAACCTGCGCTTGAAGCTAGAAGAAATGCGTAAGCAAGTGGTGGAATTGAAAAATAAACGCGAAACATTAGTGGCTCGCGTGAATGCAGCAAATGCACAAAAAAATATCAACAAAAGCATGGCTGGATTTAACAGTGATACAGCGATGGCTGGCCTTAAGCGCATGGAAGATCGTGCCCTTCAACTAGAAGCTGAAGCAGAGGCAAGCGGTGAAATTTACAAAAAACAAACCTCGTTAGATGATGAAATTGCCCAATTGCATAAGGATAAAGCAGTCGAGGACGAACTAGCTGCGCTACTAAAAAAATATCAGGGGTAAACCGCTTTATGCGGCCCCCCTTTCTTCTTTCTGTTACTTATTCCACGTTTTTTCACTGGATATTACACGCATCATGCGTCAAAATGATTAAGGAGGTTTCGTATGCTCGGAGATTTGAATATTTTACGAATGATCGTCTGGACTGCCTCAGGCGCTCTCTTGCTATGCCTCTTGATGTGGATCGATACTCTATTCACCAAGTATAAAGACATGGAAGAGATTAAGCGAGGAAATGTAGCTGTCTCCACTCGCTTTATTATGAAACTGCTTGCTCAGGGCTATATATTATCGCAATCATTATCTTTATCTAACGATTTAATTCAGGGACTGCTCGTTTCAGTCGTATCTTTCGTGTTATTGTTTGTTCTCGAAAAAGTCGTTCAATTTGGCGTATACCAGATAGCAGGTCTTGACTTAAATAAAGGAACACAGGAAGGAAAAGTAGCCCATGCGCTCTTTTCCGGCTCTCTTCATGTTACCGGCGCCTTTATTATTACCGCTTGCCTGGTGTAGGAGGAAATGCATATGAGTTTTTTTCAACGTGTTAAAAATATCCTAAAAAAGCCTGAGCCTCCTCTTGTTGAAAAAAGTATCCTGACCGTGGGACCAGGCGATATTGTAGAAGTCTCATTCGTTACCTACCAAGTTGTAGGACGCACTCGTAATCCGAAACGAAACGCAATTATGCTAACCTTACAGGATGGCAATACCCTGCGTTATTTGAAAATTGAAGAACGCGAGAAAACCAGCTATGAATTGTATACTCCAATTGATGGGCGGCTCGACTCTCCTGATGAGGTTCCTACTATTATCGAGTTAGATGACATTGAATATCATTTGGAAGAGCAATACGATGGAAGAATGACTTCACAAGGAAAAACACCATTTTCTTCAGATGGTGAACAATATGTCTGGGAATTCCAATCCGATAACCGCAAGCTATTGCGCATTGAATGGCAAGACGGACGCTTTATGTTGTATGAAGGAGAATTTATCATCCCCGCTGATGTAAAAGTACTCCGGGGAGTGTAGGAGGGAGGCCTCATGTGGCAAGCATTGTCAAAATTCTTAAAGACAACCCTCGTCCTCTCTCTGGTCGCCGGACTCTTAGCTGGTTGCGCCGATCAGTCAGTTGGATCATCTTATCCACTAGAGAAGATTACGAAAAACGGGGCCGAATCATCGCGCATTTATCGCGCGACAGACAAAACGGTTCCTGAGGTTGCCAAGGAGCTGGCTGAAAAACGACAGCCCAAGGAAATTTCCAAGGAAGATCTAGACCACATGTTTCTTATCTATTCCGATGAATGGTATCATCTGCAAAAGGATGAAGCTAATCCGAGCGATACCATCATTGAAGTGGATAGTAAGGAATTCGTTCAAAAAAATTATAATATGTCTTTCCTAGAAGGTTACTTTTTAGCCTCTGTATTAGGTGACCTGTTTGATTCGATGAAATACAAAGGTCAAGGTAACTATCGTGGTTATTCTAGTCGAGATATCTATAAATCAGGGACCGATTACCATACTCCCACAAAAGAAGACAAAAAGACCTTTGCTCCTATTACTACCGAAGGCAAGGGTTCTATCCTACGCCGTTCTTCTGATAATAGTGGAAAATCGTCTTCCTCTGACGGCAGTATTTTTAAGAAATCCGATGCTGACACAACGAAATCTAAGGGTAAAATCATCCGAGATTCTCAAAGCGACAGCGGAGGTAGTTCATGGTTTGGCAGCTCTTCGTCCTCCAAAAAGGACTCCTCCATGTTTGACCGACCGCGCACCAATTCTCCACCAAAGGTTAAAAAGGGATTTGGCAGCATTAAGCGGCGTCGATGATTTGTCATCGCGGACCATAGATAGCTATAGTTTAAAAGGACCCAAAGAGACATCCTCTCCTGGGTCCTTTTGTTATTCATCCGGTAATCCTCTGTAACGTGCGGTGCGCAATTCTTTTTTATAAGCAGCTAGTTCACCTGCTGGAAGACCCTCATCAATCGCTACTTGAATAGCGATTTCTACATCATACGGAACACGTACAATTGACATCGAGAAACTGCTTGGTTGTCGCTTATGTAGCTCACCCTCCAATATCATATAAGAAGGCTGTGTCATATCCAAAGGATTTCCAACACTCCCCGCATTGCATAACGATTTTGCTTTTAATCCTTGAATAAATGCATGATGCACATCTCCGTAGATGACTACATCAGGTGTATGTTCTCCTTTTCCCGTTGCTTCCGTGTTGTCGAACATAGCCAGACGCTCCTCCACCGGGGCAGTGAAACGAACACGATGAAAGACACTATCGGCAGAAGCGTGAAACAAGCGAATCAATCTGCCACTCATCCAAAAATCATAGGAAAAAGGCAGGGTATTCAGATAACGAATCCGTTCTTCTCCTAAGCGGCGTTGCTGCCAGACAAACGCCTCATCCTCTGTAGGATTTCCAATGAAGTCATCCCAGTTGCCGCGCACTGTAACGGAACACTTTTCTCTTATCAAGTCAACCGCTTTTTCAGGTTCAGGTCCTTTTCCAGCCAAATCTCCTAAGCAATAAATCTCTTTAATTCCGCGCTTCTCTATGTCGTTTAGCACAGCTTCCAATGCTGGTATGTTTCCATGAATATCAGAGATTACGGCTATCCTTTCCACGTATTCTCCTCCCTCTCTCACTCAAGTAACAGCTTCTTGATTCCATTCCCTTGTGTAGTAAAAAAATAAAGAGAAGCCTCTTGCTCATGTATGAATTCCCCTACATAAGGCAAGAAGGCCTTCTCTCTGATTGCGGAGCTCGCTTATTAGAAAGCACTTACTCGCATTTTTCAGCTTTTCCCGCGTAATCACGCGTACGGAATGAAGCACCACATCCACAAGAAGCGACAGCATTCGGATTCTCCATCGTAAATCCGCCGCCCATCATGGATTCCTTATAATCAATTACGAGTCCTTCAATATATTTATAGCTTTCGGCATCAACCGCTACTTTAAAACCCTCATACGTAAAAATCTGATCGGTTTCGCTCGTTGATTCATCCGTTCCCATGCCATACGAGAAGCCGCTGCATCCGCCTTCTTTCACGCCAACGCGCAAAAAGATATTGGGATTATTCTCCGCTTCCAGCAATTCACGAATTTTAGCACTTGCTTGAGGTGTGAAGTTGATCATGCTATTCCCTCCTCGATCAACAATGATAACATCCTGTTTTTTATTATAAAACAGCTTCCCTTAAGTATACAAAGAATTAGATAGTGCAACAAGGTAACGATGCACTTCTCCAAGTAAGAATTTTCGAAAACAAAGTGAAATAAAAAGACAACGCCTGTAAGACGCCGTCCATGAAGTGTATAGTGTAAACCTCAAGCGAAATAGGTTCGATTCTCAAATATATGAAGGTGGAAAGGCTTATCATTGCAGAAGGTTACTTCTTTTTCCATTTGTAAAAGCTGGTTGTGTAACAAATCAATTTCCCGGCTACAACGTAATACCTCTGGGTGATGTAACCCATATTGAGTCCCAATTTCTACCATCTGTTGGCGAAGGAGTTCCATTTTCTCGAGTAATTGTTCCCGCATTTTCTCTCCCCCCTCATGTAGCTATATCTCACATTTTACTTTAGAATAAAACCCTCTGCAAACAAAAGTCACTATTTGTTCTGTATATTTTGTACAATTTTGTGTGTTCTTGTCAAGTTTTTAACTTGTCACAGTAAAAACTTAGAAGGTTGTTGCATTTATCAAAGAAGCTTATAATAGAGATACTTTAATTGATGGAACGATCATTGGATTGTGTATTATATAATTATTCAGGAGTTGAAAATATGTCCTTGCTAACAATAGCTTCGCAAGATAAAACGCTGCAATCGATTGCTGAAAAAGTCTTACATCGAGAGCGTCTTACCATAGAAGATGGTCTAGCCCTTTACGAATCAGACGATGTGTTTAGTATTGCTCAACTGGCTAATTTGGTGAACGAGCGTATAAATGGAAATAGAGTTTACTTTGTTCAAAATATGTATATTAATCCGACCAATGTATGTGAAGCTAAATGCCGCTTTTGTGGTTTCCGCCGCGATCAGGATCAAGAGGGCGCTTACACGATGAGTTCAGAAGAATTGCTTCACTATGTAGGAACTCGTTTTAATGATGGCATTCGTGAGTTCCACATCGTTGGTGGTCATAACAATCATGTTCCTTTTGACTACTATGTCGACACACTTCGCACCTTAAAGAAGGCATATCCAGATGTTGCACTCAAAGCCTATACCGGAGCAGAAATTGAATTTTTTAGCCGTATAGCTGGCATCAGCATGGAAGAAGTGCTGAAAGAATTGATGAATGCAGGTCTTGAGAGTTTGACAGGTGGCGGGGCCGAAATTTTAACGGAGCGATACCGTCTTAAAATGAGTCCTGATAAAGCAAGCACAGACGATTGGTTGCTTGCACACCGTACAGCCCATGGACTCGGTATGCTGACCCCATGTACAATGCTATACGGCTCCATTGAAACGAAAGAAGAGCGTTTAATTCACATGTCGCGTATCCGTGAATTACAGGACGAGACAAATGGATTCCAGGTCTTCATTCCTTTAGCGGTCCAACCAATGAAAGCTACAGCGGGTATTAGACGCCGTACTTCTGCGATGGACGACATCAAAACGATTGCGATTAGCCGTCTTATGGTAGATAATGTAGATCATATTAAAGCCTACTTTATTAATATCGGTACACAATTAACCCAGCTAGCTTTACGTGCTGGTGCCTCAGACGCCCACGGCACCCTGGTAGAAGAACGTATCAGCCATGCTGCTGGTGCTTTATCTGACCAAGGGATCACCAAGGAAGACCTGATCTGGTTAATTAAAGGTGCAGGTAAAATTGCTGTAGAACGCGACACGCACTATAACGTGATTAAAGAGTACTAATAAAGAAGAACGCTTGATTGAAGGTGGCCACTGAAGTGGACTTCTCAACAAGCGTTCTTCTTTTTAATGGACTTTCCTCGCCCGATTATTGCCATTCCTGAACAAATTCCTGTATTTTTTCTTTAATTAATGTCAAAAGCGAATCCGTCGTTTCCGCTGTGACGAAATCTCCATTAACTAGTGCAAATGGTTGCATGTAGCATTCGCCACAGTGTCCTAAACAGCCATATTCCACCACATCCACATCCAAATCAGGATCATTTTCTAGTGCATCCATGACTGTTTTGGTATAAGAAATGACATTGCTTGAACAAAATTCGACTAAAGCTTTCATGGGCCCCTCCTATTCAAAAATTATTGCAGTTATGTGAATATTGGAACTCGACCTAATCAGACGGTAGAGTTATAATGATTGGGGACGACTTCAAATTATATCATTTTCCTTATGCGTTTAAAAGTTTCTGTTGCACTTCCATTGTCTGAAATGGAACCGTTTTAAATATGGCATAGAAAGGATAAGACTTCCTATGAGACGACTAGTTATCTTAGGTGGTGGCTATGGGGGCCTACGCATCATCGAACACATACTTACCCCTGACTTGCCGGCAGACGTTTCGGTAACGCTAGTAGATCGTATGCCTTTTCACGGTTTAAAAACCGAATACTACGCGTTAGCAGCCGGAACAGAACCAGAAAGTAAAGTACGAGTGCCCTTTCCAAGCGACCCACGCTTACAGATTAAACACGGAGAAGTTATTGACATCAACCTAACTGAGCGCTTGATCCATTTTGAAAATGAAGAAGAATTAGAATACGATTGGCTCATTCTTGGATTGGGCTGTGAGGATCGTTATCATAATATTCCGGGAGCCGATCTATACACACACTCTATTCAAACATTGGGCTCTACTCGTCGCGCTTATGCAGCGATCAATAATATTAACCCTTATGGTTCAGTTACTGTTGTCGGCGGTGGTTTAAGCGGTGTAGAAATTGCTGCTGAATTACGTGAGAGCCGTCCGGATCTGACCATTCGTTTATTGGATCGCGGGCCAAGCATTTTAAGCCCTTTTCCGAAAAAATTGCAGGATTATGCTTCTGAATGGTTTATTAAAAATGGCGTTGAACTCATTAATATGGCTAATGTAACCTGTGTTGAGGATGGTGTGGTTTATAACAACAATCAACCTATAGAGAGCAATGTTATCGTCTGGACAGCAGGTATTCAAGCAAATCGCATTGTACGTAATCTGCCGATTGAGCATGATAACAGCGGACGGGCAATCCTCAACCCTTATCATCAGATACCTGATTATACCAATGTGTACGTCGTGGGTGACAGCGCCAGCTTACCTTATGCCCCAAGCGCCCAGCTTGCTGAGATGCAAGGTGAGCAAATCGCCATGGTATTAAAACGTGAGATCAAGGGCGAGGGTTATCCTAGCGTAATGCCCGCTATTAAGCTTAAAGGAACACTAGGCTCTCTTGGCAAAAAAGAAGGTTTTGGCGTAATGGGCAAAATGTCGCTTGTAGGTCAAATGCCGCGTGTAATGAAAAGCGGTGTCCTTTGGATGTATAAAAACCATTTAGGTTAACTTAATTGAATGAATTTTGATACAACGACCGTTCTGACTTTTTGAAGGAGCGGTTGTTTATTTCTCTTCTCAGCATTTCACTCCATCCTATAATATCAAAACATTTACACTATTACATATATTAAATCGGCAATTTGCATCTAGAAAAAGTGAAAAAGAAAACCCGGATGATATACCGGGTTTTTTGTCTATGATGATCTGCCTTGTTACTTGCTTAGGTTCTCTAATAAGTTAGCAAATTCATTTGTATGAAGCGGAGGGCTAAAATAAAATCCCTGCATCTCATAGCATTGCTTTTCCGTTAAAAAGCTCTTCTGTTCTTCTGTCTCTACTCCTTCTGCAATTACATTCAGCTTTAAACTCCTAGCTAATGCAATGATATAGGAAACGATCTCTGCATCATCAGGATCAACTGTAATATCACGAATAAAGGAACGATCTATTTTAAGAGTATCCACCGGAAATTTTTTCAGATAGCTAAGGGAGGAATACCCCGTCCCAAAATCATCAATAGATAAATGAATGCCTAATTCCTTAAGCTCATGCAAGGTAGTAATGGCTGTCTCTACCTTATGCATAGTAACACCCTCTGTAATCTCCACCTCTAAATATTCCGGAGCAAGATTGGTTTCTTGCAAAACTTTGGCGATGGTTGCAACGAGGTTACGCTGTTGAAACTCAACAGGAGAAATGTTAACAGCTACGCGTACTGGCTTTAATCCAGCTTGTTGCCATTTTTTATTCTGAATACATGCTGCTTTGAGAACATATTCATCCAACGTGACGATGAACCCCATCTCTTCGGCTAATGGAATAAAATCACCTGGTGAGATCAATCCTAGCTTAGGATGCTGCCATCGCACCAATGCCTCCATCCCAATTAACTCTCCTGAGCTTAGATCAAAACGGGGCTGGTATTGTAAAAAAAGCTCATTACGATCGATTGCATGTCGTAAATCCTGCATAAGAGTGAGCTTCTGAAAAGCACTTTGCGTCATAGCAGGCGTATACAATTGATAAATATTTCCGCCCTTTTCTTTTGATCGGTATAAAGCTGCCTTAGCATTTTTCACTAATTCTAGCTGTGTAGTTCCGTCATTTGGATACAAGCTAATGCCAATGCTGCAAGTCATTGTTAAACTTTGACCTTCCATCTCAAAAGGAAGCGCAATCTTATCTAGTAGCTCTTGTGAGAGTTGAGCCACATCCTGAAGGCTAGATATATCCGGGAAAATGAATTGGAACTCGTCTCCTACCAAGCGGCAAACGGTATCACCCTCACGCATATGATCAGCCAAACGAGCTGCGACTAATTGCAATAGACGATCTCCTGCTGCATGCCCCAATGTATCATTAAATACCTTAAAGCAATCCAAATCTAAAATGACTACAGCCAGCATACTCTCCGTCCGCTTTGCCTGAGAAATAGCTAGGAGTAGACGATCATCAAACAATACCCGATTTGGCAACCCTGTCAGCGAATCATAAAAAAGTTTTTGGCTCATCATCTCTTCGTGTTTTTTCCGATCTGTTAAATCCTTGAATATCCAAATTCTCCCGTAATAATGCTGCTGAGATGAATCGATCGGTCCCGAGTAGACCTCGTAGACTCGTCCATCATGAAAGCTTATTTCTACTGTGTCAGATTGCGGCTTGTTCACTTGGGTAAGATCAAAAAGGGCTGTTGCCTGATGATTATTCTTAATTTGCGACAACATGTACATAAGCCAATGATTGGCATTGTTTTGTTGCTCCACATTTTCAGGTATCTTCCACATTTCCCTGCATTTTCGATTGTAATGTACGATTTGATCCCATTCATTAACAATTAGCATGCCGTCCATCATCGATTCGTGTGTCGCTCGCAATATAGCATTATTTTTAATGAGCTGCTCTTCTGCCAATTTGCGTTCTAGCTCAGCAGAAGCTCTGGACGCAAATAAATGTAACATGGAATCAATTAATCCTGGATTGGTGATTGGCTTGCGGCTCATAACGGCAAGAACCCCCATCGGCCTGCCATTAGAGTCATATAAAAGCTGTCCCATTTGGGCTTCCACTTGAAAGAAACGAAGAGATTGATCGAGGGGATATATCTGCTGCACGCCTTCTTTCACACAGATTTTTCCAGATCTGATCACCTCTTCAGTAGGAGAATGAGCAATATCGTACTCGATGTTCTCTAAATAAGCTTGCTTACCTCTTATGGATATCGTAACTGCACGACCTGGTTTACCCTTATGTAATGCTGCAATAAATGCGTAATCCACTTCCAAAGCATCCACCAATGAGCGACTTAGATAATGAAAAAACTCTTCCCCCATCTTATTCGTAATCCCTTGGGTCACTACGTGCAGCATTTCTTCGACTTGTTTTTGTTCAGTTACATCGGTTAAAAAACCAACAATTTCTGTCACTTTTGGATTGTTTGTATCACAATTCTGAATGATTACTGGTTTCATATGTCCATGATACAGCCTGTTATCAAGTGAAACCTGAAAATCAACTGTTTCTTGCAAAAAGGCGCGCTCTACATGACTTTTCATTATTTTTACCATGTTCGGTAGCATTACATCTTCAAGGGACCCCTCTTTTATGCCCACTCCAAAACGCTTAGTAAGTGCCCCCTCAAATAATGTAACGGTAATTTGGTTATCTTCTCGTTTTTCAAAGGAAAACAGGACGTGAGGCAGAATCGACAAACTGGTTTTACATTTTTGTGCATACAGTTTCTTTTTCTGCTCCGCACGCTTTGACTGCGTAATATCTAACACTGTACCGACAATCTCGGTTACTTTATCGCCTTCCAAAAGGGGGGAGATTTGCGTAATATAAAAGCGTCTATTCTGCTCAAATTCAAACCACACACAGCATCCGGAGAATGCTTCTTCGAATTTTTGCTGAACAAAGGAAGCTATATCAGGACGAAAAATTTCGGTAATCGTTTTCCCCTCTACATCCCTTGTTGTAACTCCTAAATCCTCTGCAACTTTACCTTCCGAAAAGGTGAGAACAAAAGAACCATCCTCTTGTCGTTTACCTGCAAAGATTTGAGTTTGCAGTTTTTCAAAGATTCTTTTATGCTGCTGTGTTAGTTCCTGTAGTTTATTTTCCATTTGAGCTATACTTCTTTGTAAATTAGCAATTTGACTCTCCTGCTCTCCAATGGTGTGAAGACGCTCGTTGTTCCTCAATTGTTGCGGGGAATAAAAATCTCTGTCAGACATGAGCTACCTCCTACCCTTACACCTTTTCCTACGAATGTGGATGTTATTCTATCCACTCAAATACTCCTCATTACCATTCAAACTATCTGTTTAATCTAGAGTAGACTTGCTTTATACATGCTGAAGGCTAGTAAAGATCGCATCAATAGCACTTTGGTATTCGACTTTTTTCATATTAATTCCTGCCTTATGCCCCAAAAAAACGGGTTTTTCTTCCTGTATTTTTATAAGTAAATGATATATTATCCACCACGTATATATTCCGACACAATGTTTCTTTTAGTAATATTTTATCCTTATGCCTATTTATTTAGCAGACAAGATTTTTGCTATCTCTGTCATCTTTACAACTTAAACAAAGCTACAGATGCCACCTACTGTTCTCACAATAAGTAGACTCCTGTAGCTAACTTGGCTCCTTGAACAGTTATTCCGTTCCTTTGCATTCTGGCTTCTAGGTTGGTTTTGCTTCCAGTAACGTATTTCTTACTTACTTATTTCTTAAAATTTTTTTCTCCGTGTCAACAAGCCACATGGCATAGGCTAAAGGATTACGGACTGCTTTCTTATACAGCTTAGCTTTTCCCATTCCTAAAAAGATATCACGGCCCGGTTTTGGATTCACCTCTATTAGCCAAATTTGCCCTGCCGTATCTATCCCGATATCCAAACCAAGTTCTAACATTCGACCATACTTTTCCTCTAATTTCTGAACGGTATAATAAGCTAATTCATGACACTCCTGTAAAATTTTTCTACTTTTATCTTCACCAAATCTGTTGTTCATGAAGCTGGTAAAGTCAGTGGCCTTGCCACCGTTATGCAGATTCGAGGTAGCGCTGTTCAACAATCCAACCCTTACTCCTAAACCCGTAATACTCCATTGTCCCTGTTGGTTTTTCTGAATCAATAAGCGTGTATCACTTGGCCTGTTGGGCAGTAATTCTAAATCTAGACCTTGTTGAACCATAAAATAACCGTTACGAATTCGCTCCTGACCCACCCACAGATTGACCCGCTCTAGCAAAGCATCTCTAGATGCTACCTGCCATGTTTTACGCTGCAAATTCCTATTCCTTCCAACCAGTAAAAAACCACCGTTTACCTTAGAAATTTTAAGAACGCTGCGGCCACCTGTTCCGTTACCGGGTTTTACATAAACAATCGAATAATTCTCTACGTAGTCCTGCAAGGCCTCTTCTGAATAAATTTCAGTTCGCGGCATCCATTTTCTCATGGTTTTGTCTGTCCATAGATATTTCGTTATATTCCATTTGTTAGAGAAAATGCTATTTGCATATAAAAAATGCTGCTTACGGCGAAAGGGTAAGTATCCTGGTTGTCTAGTTCGGCAGCGATCTATGACTACGTCTGGCCATCTAAACCATTTGCTTCTCCAGCCACCATGTTTACCCGGTACATATCCCCTGACTCGTCGCTTTTTGACCAATACATCACGATGCGAAAATAGAAATACTGATGCTCCTAGCTTTTCCCCCTGATGGATCAAATTCCGAAAGTATTTAGGTTCCTTAAACGTCGCTTTTTCTCTGCTTGTTAAAATTCCAATCAGTTTTTTATTAGCCATTCTCATCCACCTTTTTTATCCTTGCTTATCCTTGCTATCTTCAGATTATGAATAGGCCAGCACTGAAGTGAATTGAAACGTAACACGATTTTGTCCACTAGCAAAAGCACGTAAATACAAAAAACCTACCTTTGTTCCCAAAAGCAGACGGGCAAGGCAGGTTTTCTGGTGTTCATTCATTTAACAATTCTTTAACGAGCAGGAAAGATGTAAATCTCCGTATAGGTGTCAAAATACTGTAGGTCAAATGTTGCCGTTTCGGTTTTCCAATGCGCAGAGTACGAGGAAGGAGCACCAATTTCTTTACGTTGTTCCCCCTCACCTAAGAGACTAGATATCTGTTTAATTAGATCATGCACCTTTGTACTTTTCTCATAGGTTAAGGTAATTTGCATTACTTTGTTATTATTGATAATATATTGAGCTCTCGCTGGCTCCTTCCATTGAAACCACGTTTCCTTGTATTCAATAGCCGATAGGAATTTTCCATCCGCATTATAACCATATTCCTTTTTCCCTTCACCTTTTTCTGCAAATAATTGCTGTACTGTCATTCCAATAACTTTACCAGGATCGATTGGCATTATATTTTTTTCCCATTGTTTTCCGATACCTTCTTGTTTCACAATAGGCGAGGACTTACTTATGGATTGCGGTTTATCAGACTGCTCTGGCTTTGCAGGATCATTTGGTATTTGGTTCGACATCTCTAAAGTTGTATCCTCTGCACTAACATTCGATAGTAACGCGGGATTGGTTAACGACCGATCACTACATCCGGCGACAAGTAAAAGGCCGAGGGTTAAAAGCCCTATCCATTTATGGTATTTCATTCATCATCTTCTCTTTCTGTTATGATTGCATCTTTATCATAACGTTTTCCCTGTAAGGAAGTCTTTACAAAAAGGTTACACCTTATTTTTTCCATTTCCTAAAAGCTTTCGATCGGTTGAACGCCTGCTTTTTCTAAAGCATCATACACCTGCTTTAGCTTTGGATTTCCTTCTCCGACAATTTCCCCGGAAATTACGACAAGTGGGTACCACAAATCTTCCTCTTCAATTCTTTTTGCCCATAATTGATCCGATTCTGTCGCGGGATGTAAGAAATCACAGTAACGTACGACAAATTGATCCTGTACAAACTTTCTTCCGGCAGCCGCTTCCAGCCATACTGCTGTTTCTTTAGCTGAAGGTAGATTCACACAGCTTGCGCATAATTGCTCCGTTCCATATACCAGGATTTCTACTTTCATTTGAACCCCTCCGCTTCCCTATTTGACTTCATTATATTGTTTTTGGTTTGCAGCCGTCTATACCGATTGAACATTCAAATCTTTCTCAAAAAATAACATTTCTTAGTTAATAAAAGCATGTATGACAGGGTGTACGATTTACATTCAGGTATTTTTGTATATCTCTTGTTAGAGTCTACTCTAGCAAATACGATGCCATGCATCTAGCCAAAGTAAGAGTGCTTGCTGTGTATGTAAAAAAGCCAACCCAACATGATTTCGCTGTTTGGGTCGGCTTCTTACTTTTACACTTACAAATATAATTTTTTAAGATAAAGCTTGTTCCAGATCTTCCATTAAATCCTCTACATCCTCAATACCTACAGAGATACGAAGCAATCCATCTGTTATTCCTAGCTCTGCACGTCGTTCGGCAGGAATCGAGGCATGCGTCATACGAGCAGGTAATCCGATTAAGCTTTCAACAGCTCCTAAGGATTCAGCAAGAGTGAAGTACTTTAATTTAGATAAAACTTCTTCTGCGCGTTTATCGCTGCCTACATCAAAAGAAATCATGCCGCCAAAGCCTCGCGCTTGTTTCTTCATTTGCTCATGACCCGGGTGAGATGCAAGACCTGGATAAAGCACACGGCTGATCGAAGCTTGTTCTTGGAGCCACTTAGCTAATTGATTTGCGTTCTTTTCATGCTCCTCCATGCGGAGTCCCAGAGTCTTAGCTCCACGCAGCAATAACCATGAATCCTGAGGGCCTAAAATCGCCCCAATGGCATTTTGCTGGAAGTGCAACTGTTCACCAAGCTCGGCTTCCTTCGTAACAACGATACCAGCTACTACGTCACTATGCCCACCTAAATATTTCGTTGCGCTATGGAAGACAATATCGGCACCTAAATCCAATGGGTTCTGCCAATAAGGAGTCATAAAGGTATTATCTACTACGAGTAAAATCCCTTTAGATTTCGCAATAGCGGCCACCGCTCTTATGTCTGTTACGTTTAGCAGTGGATTAGTAGGCGTTTCCATAATAATCATTCGGGTATTAGGACGTAATGCTTTTTCGACAGCAGCAAGGTCAGTCGTATCGACGTAGGTAGCCTCCAAGCCCAATTTTGAGAAAACGCGAGTAATTACGCGATAAGTACCACCGTAGACATCATCTCCTACAACAAGATGATCACCTTGACTGCACAGGGACAGAATAGTGGATAGGGCTGCCATTCCCGAACCAAACGCTAATCCGCGTGCCCCGCCTTCTAAGTCAGCCATGTAGGTTTCAAGTGCGTGGCGTGTCGGATTACCTGTACGCGAATATTCATAGCCTTTATGAACGCCAATTCCTTCTTGTTTATAGGTACTCACCTGATAAATCGGTGTGGATACTGCTCCTGTATGAATATCTCCCTCAATACCACCGTGTATTAATCGAGTTTTCATTCTCATATCATAGACCCCCCTGATAGATTTGCTTCGATAGATATCGCTCACTACTATCTGCAAATAGTACAACAATATTCGTTCCTGGAACAGATTTTTCTGCTTCTTGCAGAGCCGCATGTAAAGCCGCACCCGCTGAGCTACCAGCCAAAATACCTTCTTTACGCGCTAATTCTTTTACAAGAGAAAAGGCTTCCTCGTCCAAAACGGTATATACAGCATCAAAATAAGAAGTATCCATAAAGTCTGGGATAAACTCCATCCCAATTCCTTCTGTTTTATGTGGACCGGATTCTCCTCCGTTTAAGATAGAGCCCTCTGGTTCAACTATAACAGTTCTGATCGATGCACGCTGTTCTTTTAAATAACGTGCTACTCCCATAAAGGTACCACCAGACCCTGCACCAGCCACAAAGGTGTGCACCTGGCCGTCCATTTGATCCCAAATCTCAGGACCTGTTGTTTTATAGTGAGCCTCTGGGTTTGCTGGGTTGGCAAATTGCTGCGGCACAAATGCTCCTGGAATGCTCTCGGCTAATTCCTTCGCCTTAGCTATTGCTCCCTTGATTCCTAATTCCGTTGGTGTATTTATCACTTCCGCCCCCAAGGCACGCATAAGCTCTTGCTTTTCCATTGAAAATTTTTCAGGTACGCAAAAGATTACACGATAAGAAGTATTAACGGCGGCCAGCGCTACACCAACCCCTGTGTTCCCTGCTGTTGGTTCAATAATAGTCCCGCCAGGCTGCAAGAGACCGCGTTCTTCTGCATCTCGTATTAATTCTACTCCGAGACGATCTTTTACACTACCCCCTGGATTATAGGACTCCAATTTAGCAAACAGACGAACTCCTTTTGGTAAAGCAAATTGCGTCAGTTCAACAATAGGTGTATTTCCAATTAATTCCTTTATGTTGCGATAAACCTTCACGTAGATCTTCCTCCGATCCAATGTTTATATGCAGGAATATATAAGTACAAGTAGGAACGCCATTAGTATAACATGCTTTCAGCTAACTTTTTGCATTTATCTTAATATTGTCCGCTCAGGAAGGACTTTCTCATGAATCAGCACCAATTCTGCATTTCTCCCCTATTTTTGATAAAAGAATGATAATAAGTATAGAAACTCATGGATTTTCGCAAATAGGGAGATTATAATAGAATGGAGTTGAAAAGGAGTGATTATCCATGAAAGAACAAGTACAAGAAGTACTAGAAAAGCTTCGTCCGTACCTTCAACGCGATGGCGGTGACGTTGAACTTGTTGACGTTGAAGATGGCATCGTTAAACTACGTCTGATGGGTGCATGCGGTAGCTGCCCTTCTTCTACCATCACCCTAAAAGCCGGTATTGAACGCGCATTAGTTGAAGAAGTACCTGGTGTTGTAGAAGTTCAACAAGTATTTTAAGATTATTATACGATTGAAAGCATTCATGCGCCTATGCCTTGAATGCTTTTTTTGTGTAAAAACCGATGCAGCATATAGGAAAAGTCCGATTTTACTTACTCGGACTTTTCCCCACAAAGCGATCAAAAAACTGAATAACCCGACGAGAATACAATGCTCTATCTCTTGTATAACACCGTACATGATCGGCTTCTGGAACCAGCCATAATTCTGCTTCGGGATGCATGGCTGCTTCATATAATTTTTCACTTTCCTTATGAGGAATCGTCTTATCCTCTCTGCCATGAATAAGGAGCAACGGTCTAGAGCCGTATCGTTTCACAGCCTCGATAGGCTTCACCTGCTTTGGGCTTGCCCCCACCAGGATCGGTATGACGGTTAGGATAATCGATGTGAACGGAAAGGAAGGAAGTCTTGTCCACACTGGCAAATTGTTAGAAAGATAATCAGATAATAAAGCAAAGGGACAATCTGCAACCACCGCATTCACGCGTTCATCTTCCCCTGCAGCCAGCAAAGCGGTAGCCGCCCCCATAGAAAAACCAATCAAACCAATAGAATGATCTGGAGCGTAGTTTTTGGCAAAATCAATTGCTCCTAACAAATCCTTCTGCTCTTCTAACCCAATTGTAGTCAAATTTCCTTCTGATTCCCCAGCATTTCGAAAATCAAAAAGGATTGTATCATATCCGGCTTCCACGAAGGATTTAGCAAGCGTTAACGCCGGTAAATGCTGTTCTAAGCGATTTTGACTGTAGCCATGGGCAACAATAATCGTAGCATGCTTAAGTGGTTGTACAGAATTGCTATCCTGTTTAGCCTCTGCGGTTCCTTTATCTATTTGATTCAAGAGCGCTTCTCGGTGCTTCGCAGCAGAGAAATACCAGCCCTTCATCTGCAACTGATCACGGCTTGGAAATGTAATGCAGTCGTATACAGGTAAACCGTAATCCTCAGGATGAACATTAATCGGCTTACGTCTTGGATGCAGTAATTTTTGACCAACATACAAGCTAATCACTACTAGCAACGCGATCACTACGAAGACGAAACAGACCAAAGACATCAAAAAGGTTTGGTTCATATAGGAGTAATCGCCTCGTCTTTCGAAAGTACAGCCACTAGATTTTCAGATACAAGCATCGCCATACGATCTCGCGTTTCATAAGTAGCACTGCCGATATGCGGAAGAGCCACTACATTTGGAAGTGACAGGAGGGGGTGATTTGTTGGAATCGGCTCCTGCTGGAAAACATCTAAACCAGCCGCCCAAATCGTTCCTTGTTTCAAAGCTTGGTATAGAGCCTCTTCATCTACTGTAGCTCCACGCGAGGCATTAATGAAGACTGCCGTAGACTTCATCATGGCAAATTCCTCTGCACCCATTAGACCTTTTGTTTCTTCCGTCAATGGAGTTAATAGCACCACATAATCAGATTCACACAATAAATCAGGTAATGAGCAATATGTAGCCCCATAGGTCTGTTCTGCCTCTACTCTGCGGCTCCGATTATGGTATAAGATACGCATATCAAAGCCGGCCGCCCTTTTGGCAACAGCTTCACCAATCCGCCCCATCCCTATGATTCCAATCGTTGCACCGTGAATGCGCTGGCCCGCCATGAAATAAGGACTCCATGTTTTCCATTCTCCATTCATCAGCACTCTGTTTGCTTCTATAAAACGTCTCCCAGCCGCCATTAACAGTCCAAAAGTCAGATCCGCAGTAGCATCCGTTAGCACATCCGGTGTATTCGTTACAACAATACCTCTCTCTTTGCAAGCTTCTAAATCAATATTGTCATATCCAACAGCGAGGGTAGAGATTACTTTTAAATGAGGAGCAGCATCAATGATTTCGCGATCAATCCGGTCGGACAGCATAACATATAAGCCGTCCGAGCGTTTTGCTTTTTCTAATAAAATGTCGCGGGGGACAGGGTATTCCTGATCCCATACCTCAACAGTCGCTATAGTCGCTAAAAGGCTCATAGCTTCCTCCGCTACTTTCCGTGTCACATATACAAATGGTTTTGTTGTCATCTTCAGGTAACCTCCATAGCCAATGTATCTCGGGAATCTCAACGCCGAAGTACTGACGAATTGCTTCTGGATATTGCCCAAGCACTTGTTCCATGGTAGCAAGCTCTGCATCAAGCGGGGTTTGCCAATCCTCTCCCACTATTGCGCGCTCCTCGTCGCCCATGAGGCTATAAATCTCCACTGTTTTTAAAAAGCGAGAGGGATACAAAAGCATCGCAAAAATAAAGCAATATTCCTCAGGGTAAAGCTGTGCTATACATTGATAACCCACTAAAAATTCTATTACTTTATCTTCTTGCCATCCATTTTTGCGAACAATCCATTTTATACCTTGCCCAATATCACGCGTACGCATATCCAGTACCCAGCTATATTGTCCCGCAATGTATCTTTTTCCACTTTCATGAAACAATATATGACCATCTTGAAAATTCTGAAAAGCTATCTTTCCTTGCTTACTGATAGCATTGGTCAATCGTTTGTAACCATTGCCATTTAAATAATCAATAGCGGTGGATGCAGATACTTGTATATACGTAAACATTGTAAATAAATAAACCTCAAAGGGGTTGAATGCTTTCGACTTTTCCAGACTATCGAGTAAACTTTCATAGGTTTTACATTTCTTTTCCCACATCTCTGGCCATGTACCTAAGGAACGGTACGGTAAATAGAGCTTATCCCATGAAAGCGTGCGAGTCGCTTGGTGAAACTCCGCCAGTGACCTACCCAGATTAAAATAATGGCGTTCCCATGTCGTCTCCCTCATGCCCTCTTGCAGATAATACAGAACTTCTCCATCTTTCATATGATAATTATCATCATTTGCTTTACAAATTGGCAGGACTTTTAGATCACAATTTTTATGGATCACATCCATTGCCTTCTCGACTAAAAAGCCCTTTGCCCGGTACGATGGGGGACAAGTGTGGATGTAGTGCAACCCTCGATCCGTATACAACAGCTTGCGTCCATTCTCCTCTTTCCACTCTACATCAACAAAAGAGTACTCCTCACAAAACTTGCCCAATAGTTCTTCCATTGCCTAACCCTCCTGCCCTGACTCTGTTGAAATAGCTTATGACATTTCATGGGCATAGGTGAGTGCATAGCCTTCCGAAAAAAGACAAATGCTAGCTGTATCTAGGCTAGAAAGAGGCGATTATTCGTTGAATCAACAACAGCATATTTGGAGTGAACAAGTTTACTCTAAAGCAATTGAACTTTTGCATGAGCGAGGAGTGCGTCTTGAAGATATTGGGGAAATCGTAAAGTTTCTCCAAGAAAAATATATACCCGATCTTCAAATGGAACAATGTCTAGAAAGCGTAAATGCCGTCCTGCAAAAGCGTGAGGTACAAAATGCTCTATTAACAGGCATTCAGTTAGACATGCTAGCTGAACAGAACAAGCTACTATCTCCTTTGCAAGAGATGCTTGCGACTGATGAATCTCTATTTGGAGTAGACGAGGTTCTGGCGCTCGCGATCGTCAATATTTACGGAAGTATTGGATTTACCAATTATGGGTATGCCGACAAGCTAAAATACGGTGTGCTAGAGAAATTAAACGATAAAAAGTATGGTGTACATACCTTTTTAGACGACCTAGTAGGCGCAATTGCAGCCGCAGCATCCAGCCGATTGGCCCACCGTCGCCGTCATCAGGAAGAAGAGCTTAAAGCTAAGAACGTATCTTATCCATCCAAGTAAGTAGACTTTGTTCTACATACGTAGGTGGTTCATCATGTTTATCTGCATCCTCTTGCGTGGAATATCCTGAGAGCACAAGCAGGGTGTCAATGCCGCTGTTGATGCCCGCTTGAATATCTGTGTGTAGGTTATCCCCCACGATGATGGTCTCCTCTGGTTTGGTTCCGATCTTTTCTAATGCGTACTTTATAATAATGGATTCTGGTTTGCCAATAATGGTAGGACGCTCGGCTGATGCAGTCGCTACAGCAGCTACTAATGCTCCGTTTCCAGGCATGAGACCGTGTTCTGTTGGTAGAGCAGGATCTGCATTGGTAGCAATAAATGTGGCTCCATTTCGAATGGCGCGCATAGCTGTTGTTAATTTTCCATAGGTAAAGTCGCGGTCAATACCGATGATGACATAGGAGGGATTTTCTTCTGTAAATGAAAATCCTGCCTCCTCCATGGCTGTCTTTAGACCCTCTTCTCCTAAAGCAAAATACGTTTTGGGCCGTTCCTTTTGTTCATTTAAATATTTTGCTGTAGCCATGCTGGTTGTATAAACCTGATCGGGCGTGGTAGGTAAGCCCATGCTGCTTAGACGTTCTGCCACCTTTTCCGGGCTGGTCGATGAATTGTTTGTAACATACAGATAGGGAGTATTTGTTTCCTGAAGATAGGTTATAAAAGTGACAGCTTCAGGTATAACCCGATTCCCATGATAGACGGTGCCATCTAAATCAAGCAGATATCCTTTATATGTTTTCATGTTGTCTCTCCCTTCTCCTTAGCCTTTCTCTATTGTACTTGCTTGGTTTGAGCATGACAAATGACATCCTCTTGGATAAAACAAAAAACCACCCGCAGATGAGTGGTTTGTTAGCTCTTTATTCAGCCTTTTGTTTAATTTTGTACAGGCATTTGTCTCCACCTTTGGCCATACAGGAGGCCTGTTCCACCTCTGTACCTAAAACGCGTTTAAATAATGACAATTCACAACTACATGCCTGATTAAACTGGCGAGCTACCTGAGAGATTGGACAGTTAAACTCTTTAATAAAATAGTCCCCTGTCTCCTCGTCTCTACCCCATTCCACCATGTAGCCCTTCTGATTTTGTATATCCGCTAATGCAGCTACCTTTTCTTCCAATTCGCCTTGAATATAGGGACGATACGTTTCTTCGAGTCGATCTTCTCGTCTACGAAACAAGGTTGCTACCTTGTCCGCTCCGTCTATATCAACTAAATCTTGAAGGAAGTCTAGCGTAAGATCATGATAGTTACGCGGAAATAGTTCATCCGCTTGCTGTGATAAGGAGTATACATTAGTCGGACGACCCATCGCTTGACGTACCAGCGAGGACTTGATCAGATTGTCACGCTCCAACGTGTTCAAATGGCGGCGTACTGCCATCTCCGTGATGCCCAAATCCAACGCAATATCGCTAACTGAAAGGGAACCTTTAACTTTTAACATATGCAGAATTTGATCACGTGTGGAAGTCTGTTCCTTTGACATAACAATCACCGTCCTTTCTCTCCTATTCTACAGGAAGGAATAACATTAGTAAACTAATGAAAGGTTTTTGTTTAAAAAATCCACTTTTGTTAATAGCCTATTTTCCTTGTTTATTCCTAAAATAATTCCTTTTGAATGTATGTCCGAACAGAAGGTGCAAATGTTGTTAATATAGGCAGAGCCTCTCTAACTAATGCACTCATTTCCAAGACAGAAATCTCTGAATAGGTAACAAGTGGTTTGCGAAATTCCATAACACGATGCAGAACAGTAGCCTGCTCGTTTGTAAGAACAGTTTCGTCACGAAGGATTTCTACGATATCAGTATAGCTGCCGGGATCCCGCATGATAAATCCATCTATAAGAGCGTTTCCTACATCAGCAATTCCTTCTATACATATATGCAAAGCGCGTTCGATTGCTAATTGTTTGATTGGGTTACAAGCCAGTTCTTCATCAGAATAAGTAATATTTTGAGATAGAAGCGTTAGCATGCGCTCCATATAAGTAAGAACCTGCTCGACCTTTGCTGTATTTACATCGTACATGTTGTCTTCCCCCGCTTAATCATCTATTTTTTGCGTTTTTTAGAAGCAAGCTTTGCCCAAAGTACAGTTCCAAAAAACGTGAATACAACCATCAGCAATACAAGTAAGCTCATCCCAAGGTCTTCCGTCAACAACCTCACCTCATTTCCTTGTCCCATTATAACAAAAATACTGAATGAAATAACTTATCTAACAGATCAGAGGTGATTTCCGTACATTATATTCCCTATCCAAACATTTCTTTCGCTTTTCATCAGGAGAACACCTGTTGTTTTTCGGATGATGTGATAAAATGAAGTCGATAAAACACGTTTTAGAGAAAACGATAACAACGATTGTAACAGGAGGATCAGATGGAAAGAGAATTAGCGTTAGAGGTTGTTCGTGTTACAGAGGCAGCAGCGCTCTCTTCTGCACGCTGGATGGGGCGTGGCAAAAAAAATGAAGCTGACGATGCTGCGACATCAGCTATGCGCGCCGTATTTGACACAATTTCCATTCGCGGTACGGTTGTCATCGGTGAAGGAGAGCTTGATGAAGCACCGATGCTATATATTGGAGAAAAACTAGGTAATCAATCAGAGGATTCTCCAGAGGTTGACGTTGCCGTAGATCCTTTGGAAGGAACAACGATTCTTGCGAAAGGCCACAATAACGCCATGGCAGTTCTTGCAATTGGAGATCGTGGCACTATGCTGCATGCACCAGATATGTACATGCAAAAATTAGTAGTAGGACCTGCTGCAGCCGGTTTAATCAATCTAGATGATCCAATCGAAAAAATGATAGAAACAGTTGCAAAAGCAAATCAAAAACGCATAGAAGATGTCACTGTGATTGTACAGGAAAGAGAGCGCCATCAGGATATCATAAACGCGATTCTAGATACTGGGGCTCGTGTCAAGCTGTTTGGAGATGGTGACGTAGGCGCTGCTATTGCTGCTTCTATGCCAGAAGAGTCGGGAATTGATTTGTTTGTAGGCATAGGCGGTGCTCCTGAGGGCGTCATTAGTGCTGCTGCTATCAAATGCTTAGGCGGAGATATGCAGGCACGGCTAAAGCCACAAAACGATGAAGAACGCGAACGTTGCCGTCAAATGGGACTCGATGATCCTGAGCAGCTCCTGACAATTAACGATTTAGTTTCTGGTGATGATGCTATTTTTGCCGCAACTGGAGTTTCAGACGGTGAACTATTGCAAGGGGTTAAGTTTCTAAGCAATAATATAGCTAAGACTCATTCCCTGGTCATGAGAGCAAAGACTAGAACGATTCGTTTCGTAGAGGCTAGACACAGTCTAGATCATAAACCAAACTTAGTATGGAAGTAGGGTAATACAATGTCCCACGAGCCTTTTTATCTGTATGATGAAACGGAAGAAACAACGACTCGATTTGTCAGCTTTATGGGCGATTCCACACGTTTTGATCTGGCCATTATCAAAACAAGTCGTTTTTATGGAAAAAAGTTGGTTGTCAATATTCAGAACGGCCGCAGTGCGATTATCGGCCCAGATGATTTAGAAGAAGAAGGATACCTAGAGTATGCCTATCAAATCACTGAGGCAGAAGCGGAAGAATTAAAAGAGTTTTTAGTTCGAGTCATTGGATAACAATTCTTAGTCCTCTGCATTGCCAGGGGGCTTTTTTCTTTGCCTTTGGTGCCCATTTTACACAAGGACATACGCCAAATGCCTATTTTCCTCGTATACTGCTCCCATAAATACAAAATAGAAAAATGTGAGGAGTGTATCGTCGATTATGGAAAGTCAATTCGAAAGCCAATCAATTCAAGAGCATTCTTTCAAACAACCTGAGGTTAGAGATCAGATTCAGCATACAGATTACAATGTAGGAAATTCTTATAACTATGCAGATAGTTATCCTCACTATTATTCACCAGCTAACACACCTTATGTTGCCCCTGAGTATTCTCCTTATCAATTCGTTCCTGTACAAAGAGGTAGAGATTGGCGTAGGCATCATCGCTACCCCTATCCGCCTTTTTTCAGCCCATATCCACCCTTTTATCCGCCCTTCTACCCACCATTTTTTCCACCATTTTTCTACCGCAGTGTCGATGGACCAGTATATGGAGAAGAAGGATATGGATATGAGACCGTATAACTAATCAAAAAAACACCTGTTGAGAATCCTTTCGTCTCATCAGGTGTTTTTTGTATCGTTATTTTTTTGTTTGAATTATTTTTTTAGTAGATGTAGCCGCTGGTTTGACCCGTGGTCCTTTTGGCGATTGATTGTTAGTACGCTTCTCTTTGCTTATTTGTTCAGTACGATTGGCTTTCGGATTCCCTCGATCCTTCCCATCTTTTCCCTCTTTATTCGGACGATCCCGATCTTGTCGAGGAAAACGAGACGGCTTATCATTCTTGTCCGATCGACGTTTAAAGGGACGTTCATAATTTCGAGGTCGGGTAGGAGTTTGGGTCGCTTGAGAAGATGATTCTTTATCTAGGCTTTCCAAATCAATCAGGGTTTGGTCTGTTTCGTCTTCCAGCTCACATTCATTCAAACGTTTGGTGCGCTTTAGAACAAAATAAGCACAGCCAAAATTGCAATATTCCTGAAGATACTCATCTAAGGCAGCAATTTTTTGCTCAAAAGGCACTTTGCGATTTGTATTTTCAAAGAATCCGCGTAAACGAAGCTGGCCATAGCCCCAGTCACCTACGATGTAATCGTATTTATCCAATACATCGCTGTAGCGTTCTTTGCAGACCTCCAGATTCCAGCCATCACGATTTTCTTCCACTAATTCATAAACACCTGCTTGCAAGCGAATCAAGAGTGCTTCCTCCTCTTCTTAAACCTCAAACATGACCATCTTCTCCAATCTTACCACATTTTTTACGGAAAAACATATCCTTAAAGAGGGCAATCTATTCTCAGGAGGTGTCCATCTATGCAAAAGAAATGGATTTTTGCTACTGTAGCCAGCTTAGCATTACTTACATCTGCTTGTGGAACCACCCCTGGTGGCGGAACAGCTCAAACAAAATCCTATACCAACTCTGCATATACAAACCGTAATGATGGTACAAGCATTAATAACTATGATTACGAAGGGTTTGGTTATCGTAACAATGTTGGACGTCCATCTTTTTTCTATGGCAGCGAGCCTAATTACAATGATTACCTAAGAGATGGCGGAACCTTTGCATATCGAACAACCCCATATGGTACAACTGCTCCGAATTCTATGTATCGTGCCAACACCTATAACAGGAGTGGGTACCCCTATTCCGGTCGTACTTTGACTAAAGGAGCCAGCCTATACTCCAATGAAAGCTATGGACAAAGCTATCGGATGAATGGGGTAGGAACCTACAATGCATATGGCAGCCCTAACGGTACGCATTCATATCCGTATTACAATGCAATGAGTGGGACAGGTGCACCAAGTATATATAGCACCTATAACACCTCCTATGGCCAAAATGCAAATACAACAGGATATGCTGTTGTACATCGCAATCAATTGCGCGGGTACGAAAAAACATCGCGCGTCTATATTGACCGTGATGCATTGGCACAAGCAGTAGGTCAAGTTGTTTGTAGTGTTCCAGGGATTGATAATGCTACCGTTCTAGTAACGGATGAAGAAATTTTTGTCGGTGTCAAAACATCTGATAAAGATGATCGCTCTGCTACCGTAAAGGCTCGGAATAGCGCTTTGTCCATTGCGCCACGGTATTACAAGGTGTATTTAACCGATGATCCAAATATGACTAAGGAATTGTCTCATGTAGCGAACTCCTCGGCAAAAACAGCAAGTACGCAAAGCACGACGGGGACAGCTCATGCTCAAACAGTCGATCGTCTTGTGAAAAGCTTTGGGGGCATGACCGATTACGAAAAAACCAAAAGCATGTTGAACAAGACACCAAGCATGACGCGTTAAAAGACAACAAAGCACCCTTTGCCATAAAGCTTATGGCATGAGGGTGCTTTTCCATTAAAATGATAGGTTTGTAGGAAACGTATTATTGCTTATCTAATTTATTACGAATTACGCGTTAGCAGCCGCAATCGTGTTCTTTGCTGCATTCGCTTGCTCGTGTGCGTGATAAGAGCTTCGTACCAACGGACCTGATTCTACGTGACTAAAACCGCGCTTCATTCCTTCTTCTTTCATCATACGGAATTCGTCTGGATGGTAATACTTAGTTACTGCAATGTGTTTTTTCGTTGGTTGCAGGTATTGTCCTATCGTCATGATGTTAACGTCAACCGCACGCAAGTCATCCATGGTTTCCAAAATATCCTCAATTTCTTCACCCACACCAATCATCAGACTTGATTTGGTTGGAATGGTTGGTTGCATCTCTTTTGCACGACGTAACAATTCTAACGTACGATCATATTTAGCACGAGCACGTACACGATCGGATAAGCGGCGCACTGCTTCAATATTATGATTCAATACATCAGGGCGCGCATCCATAACTAATTTCAATGCATCCCAGTTCCCCATAAAGTCTGGGATAAGAACCTCGATCGTAGCAAGAGGAAGTCGCTTGCGGATTGCCTTGATCGTAGCTGCAAAGATACTTGCTCCCCCATCTGCTAAATCGTCACGGGCTACAGAAGTTACAACGACATGCTTCAAGCCCATTTGTTCAGATGCTTCTGCTACACGTTCTGGCTCTGCCAAATCCAACTCGGTTGGAAGACCCGTTTTTACTGCACAAAAACGACAAGCACGTGTGCAAATATCGCCTAAAATCATAAAAGTGGCGGTTCGATTCACCCAGCATTCATGTATATTGGGACATTTTGCTTCCTCGCAAACCGTATGCAGGGTTTTCCCACGCATCATCTGCTTAATTTCACGGAAGTTGTCCAAATCTTGTCCAGATGCGAGATTTATTTTTAGCCAATCTGGTTTGCGTTGTGCCATCTACCGTCACACTCCTAACATTTTTCAGTGTCTCAATTATAATTAGAATGATTATTATCTGCAACCTATTAGGTGTTACTGCTTGCTTCTTTATTGTACCAGTTATGAAGCTGATGACGCGGATGATTTTTTATTTGTTCACTTAATAATAACATTTCTCGTTGTTGACAAGAAAATAAAAAAATTTGATGGGTTTGGGCTAATGTAAGCAAGTATGCTAATGTACTCTGCAAACGTTGATCATCGTAATGGACAAAGTGATCGTCTAAAAAAATGGGCAGAGGCTCTTTGGCCTTACTAATTTGCAAAATGAAGGCGATTCGTTGGGCAAAGTATAACTGATCCTGCATGCCATTAGACAGCTTCTCCTGGGGAATAACCCTGTGCAAATTAGGTTCTATTACTTTTATCGAAAATTGATTGGTAGGATCAATTCGCACATCTTGATATCGTCCCTCTGTTATCTGACTGGTCACCTCTGAAGCAATCTGACTAACATCTGGGGAAACCTCTCTATGCCATACCCTCATGGCTTCCTGAAGTGTATCCCTCGCAAGCTGTAAGCTATCTCGTCGTAATTGCACCTCTTCTAATGCTAGCTCAGCCTCCTCAAAGGCCGTTTTGGCTCTGGCCAAAGAGCTTTGATCTTGCTGTCCAAGCTCTCCCCTTGCCCTCGCAATACGCTCCCTTACATGGGCAAGCTGCTGCTCCAGCTTCTTTGCCTCCTCCAGGCCTTCAGCCTGTTCATGCTCCTTTTTCTCTTTAGAGATCAGCATTGCGTTTCGTGTTTTTTCTGCCCAATTCAACAGAAGTGCTTGTCGATCCTTTTCTTTTTGTTCTATAAATGCTGACTGCTCTGCTCGTAATCTTTCCACTTGCAATTCTTCCTCTAATCGTTCGATCGCTTGTAATTGTCCTTGATTAGCGGATAACACATGGAGCTCTACCAATAAGGCTTCCCGTTTATCAGTAAATTCTTCCCAATTATCTACCTGATGGACAGAAAAAATAACTGTAAGCCGCTCGCTCTGAATTTGTTCCTGCTCAATTAACTGCTGTAGTGTTTGTTGCGCTTGCCCGATTTCTTGCTGCAGCTCGCTTATTTCTACATGTAGCTTACTTATTAGGGTAGCTTGCTCTTCATTCTCCTGTGTAACAGTCTCCAGCTCCTGCTTGCAATGCTGTAATCTGACATATTTCTCGCGTAACGTCCGCACTTGCTCTGCCGAGTCAATATTCATCCGAGAAATCCACTGCGAAACAGACTCAGGAATCTGTGACACTTGTGCTGTCTGAATGTTGGCTTCTTTTCTTTTTCTGCTTAGCTTGTTTTTATACAGAAAATAAAAAATAAAGCAGAGTAAGCCTGCAATCATGGTTATTACGCTGCCAATCCTCACTAAATCCCAGCGCTGTTCAATTATCATCCACGTACTCCAAATGGCAGTTACCAGTGCGGTCTCACCGCTTACCCAGACATGCAGAGGAATTTTGGAAGCTGCTCGTGTCTCTTGCTTTGATTGTTCCAGCTTTTGCTTTCTGGTCTTGGCTCTGCGACTGCTCATTGAGACAAACAGATCTACCTCATCCACCCTATTTTGCCGCAGATAATTTTCTGTTTGCATAGCCACAACCTCATCGTAATAAGCCAGTTGAGGTACTTCTTGTAAAAGATGAGTAAGCTCCTTACTTGCCGCATCAACACTTTTCTTATTTTGTAGCGCGGCCTTTAGTTGAGCCAGCAAGACCTCCTGCTGATAGCGCTGTTGGCGTGTATCCTCTAGACTCTTATATATCGTACGTGCTATTTGGTAATCATGGTTTACTTGCTCTAGCTCAGCATCCTTGTGTAACTCGTTTTGTTTGTTCCATTCTTCAAGAGGATTTGCTGCTTTCTCTAGCTCTTCCCGTACCCCTGCTTCTTTTGGAGTTTGTCCAATAACACCGCCAGCTTCCGGATACTGTCCTATCTCCAGCTCTAGCCGAGCAAGCCGCTGCTGGGTCGATTGGTGGCATTCGACGAGCTCTGGCACCTCACTGTAAATGATAGGCAGTGCACGTATAGCTTCAGTTAACCAGCGAGCTACATGGTCACTGTGAGTGGTTTCATACGTGTAAGTCCACCAGTGTTGCCAAACCTCCATAAATTGCTGATGCTCGGTAAGCAGTTTAGCTTGCATGTCGTATTTTTTCTGGATTTGTTCTTCTTCCTTTTGCCACTCCGTCAAGGATTGGTGGAGATGCTTGTTTACCTGCCAGATTTCTTCTGCTTGTTGGAGAGCCTGACGAGCCTGCTGCCATTGTCGGTTAGCTTTGCCCCACCGTGTGTTCTCAGCATTGTCTTTTTTCCCTATCGCACTATACTCTTGTTCCAACGCAGCTAATACACCTTGAACAGCAGGATCAATCACACCTTCTTGGGCAAGGCTTGGTAATAAATGCTCCGGGGCCTGTAATCCCTCTCTCTTGATCCAGGTTATATCAGTAAATAAACTGCGGTTGAGTCCCAGATGCTTCTCGATAAAATTGTATTCCCGCCGGCGGTCTTCTTTATATAAGGCTAAAGCCTCTGTCAGCTCCGGCTCTAAAAACAACTTTATTTGCTCGCGCTCTTTATCAAGAACCCGATGTAAGCGAAATTGTTGATTCGCCAGCGTATACCGTACGATGGTTTCATAGGAGGAATGGTGCCAAGGGTAATAGCGATCGTATTCGTCTAAATAACGAGATACTTTGATAAAATCCTTCTTCATCCCATACAAGCTAGCCAACAGTGCCTGTAATAAGGTAGACTTTCCAGCCTCATTTGGGGCATAAAACAGGTTTAAGCCCGGTGCAAAGGTAAAGGTTCTTTCCTGCCATTTACCAAAACCTTTCATATGTATATCCTCAATGATCAACGAAATACACTCCCAATCTGCTGTAAAGCCTCTCGTTTCGCAAGTTGGATTACTGCTTTCTCTCGTTCATTTATTGCAGCCTGTTCCAGATCATCTAGCTTTTCAAGCCATTTTCCTAAAACGCCGCCCTTTTCTTTCACCTGCTGTTCATCTATGTCTGGGTAGGTTTCATCTGTAAACTGAATAAAGAAATGCTTCTTGCATCGTGATTTGATTATCTCTACAGGAACCTGCAAATGGCTAGCTCGTTCTCCCTCAAACGTCACATAGAGCAGATCCTCCTTATTCACTTGAGAGAGTTCCTGCTCGACTCGCTCTGCGATTGCATCAATTGTCTCCAAGCCTTTCAGTGAGATAGTCAGTTTTCTGCTGATTCTGCTTTGTACAGATATAGGCTCTACTGTTACCTCCCCATTGCCAGAAATAGTTCCTAGAATGGCATAGCGCTCTCCATTTTCCTTCATTGACAACCCTTCAGGAGAACCTGGATATGCTGCAAAAACCTGTTGAGTCTGCGGATGCAGAAATTGCATCGGCTTATGGATATGTCCAAGTGCCACATAATTTACCCCTGTATCAGCAAGTCCGCCAATCGTCATCGGGGCATAGACAGAATGCTCGGTATGCTCACCGGTAATCACAGAACCATGAATCACCATGACATGATAACGATAATCAGGCAATGTTCCTGGAAAGGAATCTAGTGGAGATGCAGCAACATGCGCTTGGGGGAACCCCCATCCATATAACACACACGATTTTTCCGGATATTCATAAACGCCCCATTCATCTGTGAAAATATGAACATGCGCAGGCCATTCCATTGTTTGATAAAAGGAGCCTTCCTGCCAAGGATCATGATTGCCTGGCGAGATAAAAATAGGTACGGGCGCTACGCTGTCAAATAACTCTCGTAAAAATAAAGCAGTAGCCCTTGTGCCCCCATGGTATTCTAATAAATCGCCAGCAATCAGCCAAAAGTCGACTTGATTGTCTATTGCTACATCGCGTATTCGGCGCATCGTACGTCGGAAATCTTCCTGTCTGATTTCATAGATGGAAGATAAGTTTGTCAAAGGTGCGTCCAGATGGACATCAGCAGTATGAATAAATCTGATCATGTTCGCCCTCCTTCGTCTATGGCTAATTTCTTCATATTACCGCTATGTTCCTGCTAAGATTGCGAACATATCTTCCCTTTGTTAGCTACCAATTAAGAAAGCACGCCTATAAGCGTGCCTTAGCCAGCATCATTGCCTTTTGATAAATTTTCCGCAAAGGAACATCGTGATCTTCTGCTAGCCTGGAGCATATCTCAAAATCAGGAGCAATCTGCACGCAATCTCCATGATAAAATCCCAGCTTTACTTGTACTTCCCCCCACTTTGTTTTTACATTCAAAATTTGTTCTGTTAAACGATGACACGCAACGGGAAAATAACGTATGCCAAAGGTAGTCGTCTCCTGAAACATGATACTTTTCATGATCTCCTGTTGGCTCTCGTAGCACATCACCTGTAGCATGAGACCCGGCCGATTCTTCTTCATCGTGAGTGAAAAATAGGAAACATCTTTGGCTCCAGCCGCATACAAGCTTTGCATGGTATATCCCAGCCACTCCTGAGGGGTATCTTCTAAAGTGGCTTGTAAAAGAATCATCGGCTCATTTATATAAGAAGCATGCTTATTGTCCACACTGTTGTCTTGAGGTTTTTCTACACCTTCCTTTTCAGGATTGATAAATGCTATATATATTCCCTTGCCGCTCCACACCCTTTGGATTTTGCCAGGAGGTGGACTTGCGGCCGAAAGCACCCCCATCTTTTGCAGCCAGCTAAGAAATGAGGTGCTACAAGCTCCTCCCTCCTCTTTTTTCCTCCATTTTTTAATATATTGACCTACTGCTTGTTGGAGAAGGGAGTCCTTCATCATCTCCTCCTCAGGAAGAATCAAATGACTCACCATAACCTGACAATTCTCAGGCCTTCCTATTTCAAGCAGAGAATTCCAAGCCTCTGCTTCCCCTATATCCCATTCACTTGTATCAATGGATGAATCCACCACCTGGGAAAAAAACAGGCCTTCCTCTCTGTGAAGCTGCTGCCAAAGCGGCAATAACGCCGTCAATTGATAAGCTCCTTCTCCCCCGATAAAAACGTATGATTTGCTCATATATAACACCCCCTTTTCTTTTATTTTTAAAAGCTCTTGAGCCATTTACCTTTTTACCTAAAATTTGTAAGCATAGTTTATAAGCGTATCGGTCATTCTACTATAAGGAGACTAATGGCTGGAGGGAGACGTATGCGTTTTCTACGCCTTTATTCATGTTGGATTATCGCTATTATCCTAATGGCTCCATCTCAGGGATTAGCGGCATCAATATCAACTAAGGCACCATCAACTTCCCCTGCTAAATCAGAGTGGGATGAGCGTATGGAATTATTCATTGAATACGAAGCATTATATGGAATTCCGTGGAAATATGTAGCAGCTATTGATCAGTATGAACGATCCATTAAAAAGAAATCTAAAAACAAGGAAGCAGAGTCTGCGAACAAACGACTCACTGCTATCAAGGTTCCCACTGAATTGTGGTGCGGCGTTTTTAATCCTGATTCAGAAGACAATAATCTAACATCTATTACCTTCTTTAACGGAATTGGATTGGATGGTTCCGGAGATGGTGTAGCCGATCAGGATAATGATCGTGACGTATTAACTAGTCTTGTTCGTTTTTTAGGTACTTATGGTTTTAATTCCGATGATTTCAAGATTGGTCTATGGAACTATTATAAGCGTGATTCAGCAGTAAGAACCATCATGCACTTCTCACGAATCTATGAGAAATTCCAAACACTTGATTTAAATGAGCATGCTTTTCCTATTCCCAAACGATTTTCTTATAGTTACCGCAGTACGTGGGGAGATCCGCGCGGCTGGGGAGGACGGCGCATTCATGAAGGAGTCGATATTTTTGCAGGATACTCTACCCCGGTGATGAGCACAGGCTATGGCGTGGTTGAGGTATTAGGCTGGAACCGCTATGGTGGGTGGCGTGTAGGCATCCGCGATATCGACAACATTTATCATTACTTTGCTCATCTGTCCTCCTTTAAAAAGGGATTAAAAGAGGGGGATATCGTTGTCCCTGGTGAAGTAATTGGCTATGTAGGCAGCTCTGGCTATGGAAAGCCTGGTACCTCAGGGAAGTTCCCGCCTCATCTTCATTACGGAACATATCGGGACACCGGAAATAATGAATGGGCATTTGATCCCTATCCGCTGTTAAAGCGCTGGGAAAATCAGAAAAAGCAACCTAAGCCTATTTACAAATAATCTTTTGTAACATCTTACGTAAAAAAAAGCTCCTGCTTCATGTA
>NZ_JAUKFY010000017.1 GCF_030489605.1 Brevibacillus laterosporus | reverse complement strand
CATAGATAGGTTCTCCTCGCAGATCATATTTGTAGTCCCAGCTGCGTTTTTCTCCCTCTTCGTTTGTGATCTGCTTATGCGTTGGATTGCCAAAGCGGTCATACTGCATTTGAGTTTCCGTTGATAATGTGCCGTCTGCCGTATGAACCATACTGGTAATCATTTGTCCATAACGATCATAAAGCTCTGTGGTTTCTAATCCATTGGGAGCAATCGTTTTTTCTACTGGAGTTATCAAACTGCTATCCTGAGCCTGATTGGCGTATTGCATGGTGGTCGTGCGTTTCAGCGCGTCTGTGACAGTCTTTAGGGTTCCATCACTGTGATAGCTGTATGTGGTTCCTTTTTCCTTTTTCCCATACGGATATGTTGCTACTAATCGTTTTCCATCCTCTGCATAGCTATTTTCTACGAGAGTACGTCGATTGCCCTGACTATCCACCTCTACGGAGAACACGACTTCCCCAGCAGGTGTATATGAAGTGATCAGACCTGTTTTGTTGGGCAACGATTTCATCACTGTACGATCCCTGTTTGTATACGAATATTTTGTTTCCCGATTATCTCCATCTGAGGAAATAAACATTTCCTTTTGAATCCTTCCAAGTTCATCGTAGAAATACCCTACTATGCTCTCATCAGGAAATTGTTTGGTTGCTAAGAAATCTAAATCGTCATACCTATAAGTAAAGGAATACGTTCCTAAGGAGTTTTCCCCGTTATAGACGGTAATTTGTTCCGTAGAGACATGCAGATCATTCTGGTCATAGGTAAAGGACTTCGAGAAATGCGAGAATTCGTCACTTGCCCCAAATTGAACCTTTGTTAAGGAAATAGGCAGCTTTTTGTCCCCATACTTGTACGTACGAAGTAGCTTATCCTCATATTCCTGCCCTGGATATTTGGCTGTAAGGGTCTCTGTTTCCAGTAGATTGTCCCGATTGTAACCATACTCTTGCTTTTTGGAATGTCCGTCTCCAGCAACTTGTTCCACGAGAACAGGCAGTCGTAAGGTCCCTACTTCTTTGTAGCTGTAATGGGTTGTTAAACCATTCGGGTCCTTTTGCTCTGTTACATCTCCATTTTGGTCATACTCATAGATTGTCTCATTTGCTAAGGAGGAGAGGTTTTTGATCTTGTCGCGCTTATCAATCTGAGGTGCCAGTAAATACTGCTTAGCCTCTCCCTCTGGCAGGTTATCTACAAAATGATAGACATACGCTGGTTTTGTTTTAATCCCTTCGTAGGCGTAGCTGGTATAGCTCACCGGATTATATCGATAGTTTTTCCCCTCTGCTACTATCTGCTCGGATTGCTCTTTAGGACTTATCTTCTTCTCAAGAACCAGATTAAAATGTTCGTTCTCATTAACCCGATAGGTTCTTTCCGTCGATTGCGAGGAAAAACTATTAGTTTCTTCAATGGTCACAATGTCTCCCTGACGAAGAGGATGGTTACTCAAACGCGTAATGCCAGACTTAGGTGTCTTCCAAATCTCTTTTGTCGGTTTTCCTTGATTGGTGAATTTGTAGTAATAGATAAAGCTTTTTCTTTCGGAATTCCCAAACAAGGAAGAGGTTTGATCATAGCTAAATCGAACCGAAGTGACCGGATGATACGTATAGTAGGATATGGCTTGGTTATCCTGATAAAGCCTTATGACCCCGCGTTCAAACGGATTGGCAGGCTCGGGATTATAGGTGCTGTAGGTATAATCTACTGTTAATCCCTGTGTAGGATACTCTACTTTTTGCAGCAATAAGTATTCAATAAACTGCCGTTTTTGCTTGTCTTTTGCTAGATAGGCTTCCGATTCAAGCTGATCCGGCTTCACGGCAGCGTTATTTTCTTTTGGCAATTCGTATGACTTGATGTAATTGTATTCCGCAGTCGCTGTTTTATAGCTGTATCTAGCAATTGTAGTAGATTTTCCATCCTTTACTTCTTCTACACTCTCCAGCCGCTGTGTATTGTTCGGATCTCTATAATGGTATCTAAGCTCTTTGATCAGGTTATTTTTTTGGTTATACACCTTAAGGGAATCGATCATTCCTTCCTTCCCATACCCAATCTCCACTCTTCTTCCAACGGTATCCATAATTTCAATCGTACTTTTATAATCTGGAATCTTGTACGTAATTTTATCTCCATAGATATTTTGCTTTTCAACAATGTACGTACTTCCCTTTTCCCTATATTCAATGGAATATGAATAGCCATCTTTTGCAAAACCTAACTCTCTGTTTGTCATAAGAGAAGGCAATTTAATATTCTGATAGGGAAGCTTTTTACTGCTATCAATCGTACTCCAATCATCACCGGACATAATAAACTGAGAAACAGGGTGTTTCGTATTTTTCGCTTCATAAAACTGTTGATTACTATAATCATGAACGTTAATCCCTAATTCCTTTGTTATCTCATCAAAGGTTGGAAGATTAAAGCTCCAGCCCGTTCCAACCGTATGCGGCAAGGTACCGGATTCTTCTCTTACGATCGAGGTTCTATTCTCTTTTGCCGTTTCACTATATTCGAACCCCGGAGCCGTAATTTTACTAGATAGCGAGTTATATCGGCGCTGGATAACCAAATCCATTCCATGCTTTCCTTCAAGGGTCAAATCTGTTTCCAGCATGTTCGAGGTTAGATAGATATCATCTACGGGATTTTCCACATGATTGGTAAAATGACGAATAGGCTGTTCCTTTTCTGTAAAGTGCATGCTTGGACTTGGTGCAGGAGCCGATGCCATGCGCTTTACTCTAGCTTTTGGTTTGTCCTTGTCTCTCCAAACCTGTAAAGCCTGACTGACACTAGGGGCGTTTTGCTCTAACAGCTTTACTTTTTCCGCTGATAAGCTGGCAATCTGGCCCATGACCTGTTCGTCATTCCATGTGTACAAATGATTGATCTCTTCTTCTGTCAAAAGCTGATGCACATCGGTATAAAAATAAGCAACGATTTGTAAAAGTGCGCGATCCCCTTGCTCAAAAAGCTTTTGAACGGACGAAAGAGGAAGCTGTTCCCACTTCATTTGGGCTATTTGTTCTTTTGTTACATTCTCTTTCGTAGATGTAGGTTCTTTTTCCTGATGCTCTGCTTTTTTCTGTTCCTCTATGATCCAATCTTTCGTATCCTTTTCATTTGTCTTTCTTATTTCCTCGTTTTTCTCTGGCGCATCCGTTGCTCCCACAACATTTACGTTTGTAAACAACCCTGTCCAAAGAATGGCTACACATAAGAAAGAGGAAACCCATTTTCTAGACATAAATTCCTCCCAAACCCTTTCCTTTATTCCTTTACGGTTTTTTTCGTTAGTAGATTTCCATTTTCATCGTATAGATAACGAAGGATAACCGTTCCGTCCTTTTTTATAGCGATTAAATGATTCTGTTCATTGTATTCGTACTCATACAAGGCTGCGATATTGTTCTCTCGAAAAGCAATCGAGAAGGTATCGCTTTTTGCCTCAGCAGTTGCACCAACAATACAATTCTTCTCTATTTTCACCATCAGGTTGTCCACTGGCTTATCATGAATCTTGGCTTTTCCATTCAATTGAATGGTTATCTGATTGTCTGAATCACGTTTTGTCGATACGGTTAAACCTTCTGGCAAATTTTCAATCGTGATCCCGTTAGACAGATCCTTCTCAAAAACTCCCTGCTTGAGATAAACGCTTAAAGGCGCAGCTATGCTGCCATCGTTTTGACTTGACTCCTGAAGTACATTCGTAGATAGGATTAGCTGCGGATTCGTCACGGTACCTGGTATCTGGACCTTCAACTCATCGCTGAGTAGCGAGACGGTTAAGGACTCAAAAATAACGATGACCTGATAATGATATTGCATACCTGGCTGAACATTCTTATCGATATACTTATTCTGGCTTACATTTTTGGGATTCTCCCCATTCCGGATCACGGTATATGATAGAATCGGATCGTTTGGTTTTACGACAGGGTCCCATGTTAAGGTAACCTCGTTTTCGCTAACAGATGAGGCTATGAGATTAACCGGCTTCGTGGAAAGTTCATGTAAGCTTCGATAAACCTCACCCTTGAAAATCACATCGATATCAGCATACTTATCCTCATTTTTTCCGCCACAACCGATGAGAATATAACTGTCCTTCTTTACATACCCACTGTAATTATCCTTATCCTGATAGGTAATTCGGCTAGGTGCCTCTCTGAAAGCCGACTCCTGTCTAGTTAAACAGGAGGAATCATCATAAAACCGTTCTTTTTTATAGATTTGGACCGATTTTTTATAGGGAATGGGAACCGCGACATTACTTGGCTCGGAACGTCTACCTGCTATATCGATCGCTCGTACCACATAGCTGTAAACCAAGGGGTCTTGATCACTATCCGTAAACGTAGTCGTTTTTGTCATAGCAATGCGCTTTCCATTTCGATAGATTTCATAACCTGCTAAAGCAACATTGCTTTTCGAACCAGTCCAGTTGATGACCATTTTTTGATCATTCGTTTCAAACGCTTTCAAAAGACCGGGTCTTGTTGGCGGCTCTTCCTCTTCTAAAATCGATCTTTTCTTGCGAAGCGAGACCTTAGGTTGCTTGGTAGGTTGCTCGACTGCTAGTTCAAAATGCTCAAGGGTAAGCGGGGAACGCTCAATGTTCCCACTGTATTCAATGCTGAGAATCACTGTTTTTTGATCTTTTTGATCTTCTTTATCTAGTATAGTAGCGAAGTATTTTCCTTTAACCAGCTGACCCCTATATTGGTTGTCGTTATAAGTAATCTCTGGGGCAGCAGATTCATACATCGATTTCTCTGTTTCGATAAGTTTACTTGGATCAAGCTCTTCTTGTGGTAATGTTCGTTCAGATGTAAGAGAAATGGTAACAGCTTGTTTTGTCTCTTGTTCTTGCAGAATTTTTTCCACGGCCTCTTTTTCAAGCGTTACCTCATTTTCTTGAATAAGCTGAGAGGAAACGGAAGATTCATCTCCCGGTATAGAAATGAGTTCGGAGTTGTTTGAGGCTCTTGGGTCTGTTGTTTTTGCTGGTTGCTCTGATTTTCTTGTTTTTCTTGATCAGGTTCTATCCCAGATTCCTTCTCAGATTTTTGTTCAACGGTTGAATCCTTGTTTTCTGAGGGCTCTGTCGTTTCTGGCGTAGCTAGAGAGGAAGAATCAGAGCTGGGCGTTTTTTCCTTCCCAGGTTGTAAAATCCCCTCTGTTTCCCTCTGTTCCAGCCTCTGGCTTGTCGTTTGTTCTGACGGTATTGCTTGATCTGTTTGTTCTAATGCAATGACTTCACCTCTTGGCAAGATGCTGATACACAGCGTGATAATCAATATCCCTGCTGTCCACTTTCTAATCGTGTTGTACATACGAGATAGTTACCTCCTATTTCCAAATTGGCAAAACACAGCTATCTTATAATGAAAGCTGAATACTTACAAGGGTATTCTTTTAGTTAATTTATTCCATTATAAAACATTTTAACGACGTTCCCCTCCACCTCCCTTTAAAGCAATATTTTACCATGCTGTTCTACGATTTCCGTTTAATAGCTTTATTCGCAACGGCCATAAATTTTTCGACAAAAATAAACTGTTTTTGCCAATAAAAAAGAACGCTAAATCAGTAGCGTTCTGCAACGTGAAGATAAAAGAACAGGAGGTATGGGAGTCTGCAGGCTAAAACCTTATAACATAATAAATTCGACTTTTAATTCATATTGTGCAAGAGCTCCTGTTGATCATCACCTTTCATCCACGGTTGTATGAAGGCGTAAAAATCCATTCTTCTTAATAAGATATAATGTATGGTTGGCTATGCTTCTCATTTGTTCATTTTGAAAGGGGCTATTATGAATCAGTTTGAAAATCATTTCATACAAAGTTTACAAGATGGACGAAGTGTTTGGTTAAAAGGAAAACAAATTGATGTCACAAAAGATGACAGCTTTCAAGGTACGTTAGCCACTATTTCTAATTTATACGACTTGTTCAATGACCCTGCACATCAGCAATTGGTTGGCTACCTAAGTCCTAAAACCAATACATGGGTTCATACTGCTTTTTTAGTACCCAAGTCTTACGATGATATCTTGCAAAGAAGAACTGCTTTTGAAACATGGAGCCGCATTACAGATGGGATGATGAGCCGCTTGTCTGATTATGCTCGATCCCGATTAACAGGGTGGTATTCAGCATGTGAATCATATAAAATGTTTGATCCTCAATTTCCCTCTAAAATAACAAGTTACTATGAAGAAGCCAGAGATCAACACCGTTTCATAAGTGTTATTCAACGCGACCCGCAAATTAATCGATCCAGCCAGCATTCAGTAGATATAAATGAATTAGGGTTATTAAGAGTTACAAAAAAAACGGCTGATGGGATATTTTTAAGTGGTGCCAAGATGATCGGGACCGCATCACCCTACTCGCATGATCTACTGATTTATCCGTTGACAAGGCTAAAAAGCGAATTGAGTTCTTTAGCTCACTTTCTCGTAGTCGCAGCAAATTCTCCTGGTTTGCATATGATTTGCCGTGAGTCGTTTGCAACTGATCTCTCACAACAAGGTAATGCCCCAATTAGCTCAAAATACGACGAAATGGATGCACTATTAATTTTTGATGATGTATTTGTGCCTTGGGAACGTGTATTGCTTTATGACAATCCAGAGGCTCTATGGAAGTTAAAATCAGATGCAGCATCCAACAGCTTAGCTTATCATCAAGCAATTGTTCGATTATTGATAAAGTTGGAATTTATCACAGCGATTGCTTGTGAAATAGCTGAATCGATTGGTGCCGAATCCTATTTACATGTCCAAGAAAAGCTTGGAGAACTCATTATGCAGGTCCAAACCATCAGAGCTCTCCTAGTAGCTTCCGAAAGAGAAGGTGATTCTGATGAACATAAAACATATCTGCCTAATTTTAAATATATTGAAACAGCAAGAAATCTAGGAGCTAAGTATTACCCCCGCGCAATCGAAATCTTACAGCTCATTGGGGCCGGCGGATTCATACAAATTCCTTCCCGTATAGATGATCTTAAAAGTCCGATATCTAATTTGTTAAAAAAATATTTTAAAGGTACTAATATTACGGCTGAACAAAAAACAAAACTCTTTAAGTTGGCATGGGATATCATCGGGAGTCCGCTAGGGTCCCGGCATGAATTATATGAGCGTTTCTACGCTGGAGATCCGATACGGAATATAGCCAACCAATATATCAGCTATGACAAATGTAAGTTTAAAAACATGCTAAAAAAGTTTCTGAATGATGAAAATCAAAGCTAGATTAAAGTTGGAAATTTTACCAATGACACTCATCCAATCCATCTTTATTTCGTTCCTTTCCTACTTGTTAACCGCCACAAGCTCCGATCTGACGATTATTTAGCAGACTGGAAGAAACGAAATGAAGCGACACTGCAGCGAAGCCACCTTCTTATGTGAATGCTAAGGAACTGCCGATAAAACCCCATTTGCAAGATCTGCCTATTGACCCCTGCAGGCAAGAGAAAGGCTAGTAGGATGCCATACACATGAATTCTGGAGCAGTAACGCAATAAGGACTCGGTTTGCGTCACAGGATGGCAGTTCCTATCCATTTAATCCCAGCATTGGCCTCCTGCCTTAAGATCATCTGATTTCAGAAATGATGGATAAAAGCATATGATTTTGATTATTCAGCCCAAAGCAGTTAAAAAATATGCTTACTCTTGTATCCAATAACGGGTGTGTGCCGAGATAAAATCGGACATGGAACGTGGTTTTCTCCCTGTAACACGTTCGACAGTATCGGTTACAAGTTTTTCGGCACCATTGCCGATATTTTCATCTAAATCTGCCATGAAACGAGCATAATCCATTGATAATCCAGCTTTGGCCAACTTCTCCTGTAATGTGGACTTGTGAATATTTACATGCTTGATCGTGCGACCGATTACAGAACCGATCATAGCAGCTACCTCTGAATAACTTAGCGCCTGAGGCCCAGTAATAACATGGCTAGTGTTATGTGGAATTTCGTCAATTAGGGCACGTACTCCAACTTCTGCGATATCCTCTGCATCTATGAATCCTATCTTTCCATTTCCTGTGGCAGTTATAATCCTACTTTCATTTTTGATTGTAAGACCATGTTGAAGATTAATAAAATTTTGCATAAAATAAGAAGGTTTCAGTACTGCCCACTCCGGAGCTTGTTTGATTACTGCTTCATGCAACTTTCCAAACACGGGTCCATCATCGGGAATAATCAAAGCGCTGAGCATGACAATACGTTGCACTCCAGCTTTTAACGCCATATCTAGAAATGGCAATACGATAGGAGCTGGATCAAACACACCTGCTGGTGCCACGAGGTATAGCTTTTTCACATTTTCTAATGAACGTTCGTACGTTGCGCCATCATGCCAATCAAAATGTACGCGCTCGGTTCCAGCGATTTGTGATTTTGCTCGACTCGCTATACGGACATTGTGCCCTAATTCTGTAAGTTTTTTGGCAATACGGCTGCCCGTTGTACCAGTTCCACCTGTTATCAATATTTTATCCTTTTTTTCCATAAATACTGCTCCTTTCTGGATCGAACGGTCTAATATATACAAAAATATAATGAAGCGTCCAAAATCGCTCCATTATACATCAAGCGTTGATAATATGACGGCTGTAATATCGTCTAAAACCTCCGGATTCGAGCTTAATTTAGCAGTTTGTGTTAATGAGTATCGCGCGTGATTCAAATATCGTGCAAGGGATAGCAGGTTTTCTGGACAATTATCTAGTTCACCTTGTTCTTTGGCACGAACTAACGCTTGATAGAAAGCTTGTTCTAAACGTTCCATATCGCGTTTAAAAAAATCTGCAATTTCTGTATCATGAGGTACTTGATCAATGGCACTTAGCATAATGAAACATTCCTTGCGGCGCTTTTCATCCTTCAGAACAGCTACAATCTCATGAAAGATTTCCGCAATGATTTTCTTCACCGGACCTGAACGTTCCAAATAGGAAATGACGGTTGTAGTTTTTTCATTCGTGTAATGTTTCACTGCTGAAATAAAGAGATCTCTTTTTGTTCCATAGGTATCATACAGGCTTTGACGGGCTATTCCTAATCTATCCAGTAAATTTTGGAGGGAAGTGCCTTCATAACCATAGTGACCAAATACTTCCATCGCTTTATGTAATACAAGTGTTGTATCGAATTCCTTACTTCTTCCCATGCATAATACTCCCTTCTGAAGTTTATATTACCTATTCCGGACTGTTTGGTCAAATAAACGTTTCCCTTTTAACATAAAAAAGCCCCTGCCATTCTCATATCACGAGAGCAAGGGGAAGCTGGTCATTTGATAGTATGTAACTTTTCTTTCTTAGCTATTAGTTGATGAAACTAACAGCTAACTCTAATCGTATTTTGAAGCTTAGGATAGAAGGTTCGCAGAAAAGTAACACCATCTTCTGTTTTTATAGCTGTAATTAGTTTATATGTTTCATCATTAATAGTGATCAGTTGCTCTTCTTCTCCATTTATATAGCCTACAGTACCCATCGCTAATAATCCTTCTGGGCTCAATCCTACAAAGAATCCCCCTGTTCTTTTGAATAAAACTCGTCCATCCCTTTCAGGAGTATCTTCCACATATTTATAAGTAATAGTAATAACCTCTCCCAGACTACTTCTTTCTGATCGCTGCAACTCAAAATGTTTAAGGAAGTAAATGACATCTTCCTGGTGCGTGATTTCATAGGGACCATCTTTTAGATAGTAATGATACCAGAAATGATGACCGTCTAAGATTATTTCCCCATTCTTTAATCCTTCCTCGCCAAGAAAAATATGCTCAAAAGCAGAGGTAGTGCCTCTTCGCCGGGGCTCAAACCATATATCATACAATAATTTTATCCATTCAGCATCAGATGAAATAGTATGATTGCCGTTATGATTCATCACATACTCTCTTGCTATTTTCATAGGTTCTGTGCTGATCACGTATCGTAAAAATGTGTTGATTTCATCAAGTTCAATGGGATCGAATTGCTCTTCTTCCCCAAGCTTCATATTATAATTATCAGTCAGCTTTTCATATAATTCATAGGATTTCTTTTTATGGGGAGGAATAACAACATTAGTAAGAACATTAACTTCTCGATTCTCACTAGGCTCGTGATTAGGGTTATCGCATCCTAAACGGGGGTTTACATCTATAATCACGTATCCTTTAGAATCATCCTTTTGATCCTCACTTACATTTTTGATTAACGGTAATATGCCATTGTTAGCCATATCAGCTTGCCAGATATTATTCCACGGCATTCTATCGCCCCCTCCTTACCAGCTCATTTTTTTCATCAATAGATTCTCCTTCTTACTTTCTACTTATTCTTTTCTTTTTTTGAATAAACTCCCCTATTTATTTTAGAGACAAAGAATAGCGATTTATAAAGGGCTTAAGTAGGTGGATTATTGTTATTTTAGGTGACACAATTGTACCAGCATTATGGCAAATGACATAATTATACTGCCATAATGTACTTGTTTGAAGATGATAAAAGACCATACAACAAGTACCATTTATTGAAAGAGAAGTACCCTGCGCGGATCCTTAAAAATAAGATTCTATATGATTGAATAAAAAAATCCTAAGCCAAAATAATAAATGAAGTAAAAAAATATCATTAAAAAGAAACATATCATCAGATTCATTAATTATGTAAAGCCTTAATATGAAATAAAACAGATAAAGACTAAGATAAATGAGCTTCTATCTTTAGTCCTTATCTGTTTATAAAACGCTTTTTTCTTTTTTTCGTAAGTTGATAAATTTGTGTTCTGAAACATGTATAGTTTTTTTATGTCGTAAGCGTTGTAGTTTTATATCCCTGAACCCTACCAGATTGGATGCTAACCTAATAAAAAAGGAGTCATTTTGTTAACATAACAAACATTATGTGTATTAACTTCTATCGATTCATTCCTAATTTAATTGTAAGTCTTCTCTTATTACCTTTCTGCTCATTCTTTAGAAAAAGTCAGCATAAAAATTCATTTTCCCTAAAATGATTGTTTACTGTTTATATAAAGGAGCTATTTTATCAATCCGATTTGTCCATATCCCGCCGCTATAATTGTTTGGCAGGCGTTTTATATCCTCAGGAGAGTCAAATCCACTTGAAAATCCTTCTCCATCTCCACCTACAATAATGACTCGTGTGTCCATTTCATCCATCCGATTCAGAAAACGATTCGGCCATCCCCAAAGCCAAGGAGCAAGCTGATCAGGTATATGTAACTGGGCATGCTTTAGACTAGCGGGTACGTAGCCGGTCCACCCTATTGCCATATAAGAAAGAAGATCATTTTTCAATGAAGCCTTTGACATGGTTCTCAGGCTAGGAATTCGCTCCTTTATCTCAGCTACCGGTTTATCCCCGCCATACACAGTTAATTGGTCCAGACGGCTAGCTGGTAGTTTTTGCAGATAAGCCGCCATTTGAATTCCTTCATTGGGATCATTACTTTTGATATGAATCAGAAAGGAGCGATCAGGAAAATGGTTCAGCACCTCATCCAGAGTCGGCATTAGATTTATTCCTTTCCCTCGGAATGGAAAGGTTTTACCGCCATCTGCCGTATAGCCGTATCCAATATCAAGTGCTTGCAGCTCTTTGGTTGTATAATCTCTTGTAACACCCTTTCCATTTGTACGACACTCAAGAGTCCAATCATGGAAAACAACAAAATTGTTGTCTTTTGTCCATTGAACATCGAATTCTACTATATCCGCACCAGCTTTAAAAGCGGCATCCATGGAAGGGATGGTATTTTCTAAATAAGGATGCTCCGGCGTCATTATTCGCTCGGCTGTACAGGTATCATTCGTGATATTTTCCATGCTAAAGGTCTGAGCAAGTCCTCGATGAGCAAGCAATAGAGGGGATCCATCGGGTCGATTGGCAAACAAAGAACTGTTGTTACCATAGATAAATACAAAAAGAACAAGACATATCCAGACGATTTTTCGTTTTAATAGTTTCTTTATCATATTCATTGGTTTCTCCTGTTTCATCTCTTGTTGGTAATCCTTACGTTATGTTACATTCATACTTTTACCTACTATAACCGATCTGATTGATTTTACAATGATGCTGAGATGACATTTTACTCATATACAAATAACAAGGCGTAGTTGATTGTTGGTTAGAATGGTTTTCTTTACCATAAAACAGAATAGAGCAGTCCTATTGCCATTTACATGACGATAAAACTGCTCCTTCGAAATAAGCTCTTCTATTATTTATGATGCGCTGTTATAGATTGAGTGATCCGGGTACCTGCTTTCCCTGCCAAAGCTAAATCCGCCTGATCCAAGGAACAAATGATAGAAGCCCCACCTTTTTCAGCAAAGCCTATGGCTGATTCCATTTTAGGTCCCATGCTTCCGGCACTGAACTGTCCTTCATCAGCATACTGCTTGGCTTCTTCCAGCGATATTGTCTCTAGTGATTTTTGATTTGGTTTGCCATAGTTGACATACACATTCTCAACATCTGTCAAGATCATAAATATATCGGCATTCACATCTTGAGCAAGCTGGTAACCACTTCGATCCTTATCAATAACAGCTTCCACACCTATAAGAGTTCCGTCCGATTGGCGAGATACAGGTATACCTCCCCCACCCGCAGCAATTACAATGGTTCCTTGATCTGTCAAGGATTTGATTAAGTCAGCTCCGATAATAGCTTTTGGCATTGGAGATGGAACTACCCGACGCCAGCCTCTGCCTGCGTCCTCCTTAACAATCCAACCTTTTTCCTCTGCAAAACGCTTGGCTTCTTCTTCACTGTAGAAAACGCCTATCGGTTTTGTCGGATTTTGGAATGCTGGATCATCCTTTGATACTTCCGTCTGTGTCAGCATGCTTATTACTGAATTATTTAGTCCGAGCTTTTGCAGCTCATTTAGCAGGCATTGATTCATCATATACCCGATAAAGCCTTGGGATTCCGCACTGCACACATGAAGAGGGAACGGCGGAACAACTTCTTTTGCTTCGTCCTGTTGACGCAATATATTTCCGACCTGCGGACCGTTCCCATGTGTGATAATTACCTCATAGCCCTGCTTCACAATACGTGCGATTACCTCGCAGCTTTTCTGAATATTTTCCAGTTGATTTTCATAGGTAGCCTGCTGTTTGGATTGTAAAATAGCGTTGCCCCCAAGAGCAATTACAACTTTTTGTGACAATTTGAATTCCTCCTTATTATCAGCATACCGATCAATATGCCAAATGCTGTATCCAGACCTGAGCTATGACCTACGTGTAGTAAATCTCTAATCCTCTCATTCAAGCTGTCTGTATCCTTTTGTAGTAGAGAATGTAAAACATCTGTCACCACCGAGCTAAAGTCCCGCTTCAGTGCATACTTCAGGTATTCACGGCTGATATCTGTTGTCAGTGCTTCGTTCTCCACTAGCCTGGTTACGTGTAAGCGGAAGGAGTCCGTCAGCACTTCCGTTACTGCATCCACTGCAAGCAGTCCCACGAGCATGTCGTCTCCAGAAGGTGTGAGGCCTTTTCCGCGACCAATCCAGTACCTGAGAATTTCATCGATCTGTGACTGACTCTCCGCTGAAGCAGCATCCATCAGTTGTAATACCTTCCGTTCGCTTTCCGAACAAAACACAAAGGATTCCTTCATGAAGCAGTGGATAAAATTCTCTACGGAAATATCAGCTCCTGTAGGTCGATTATCCGCTGCTAGCTCAACTGCAAACGCCTTCAAATGCCGAAGCAATGATTCAGGCTGCTCCGTTATCGGTTCTACAAAGAGATGATAAGCATGCTTAGGGTTCAATTTTATATAAAACGTGGAAAAGAGAAGAGCCGACATGCCGCTGTCATAGCGAACGATTTCCCCTTGCTTGATTAAAGAAACCAGCTTTTGGGCCAGACTATCCTCCACATGGATGCCAAAAGGAAGCAGTCCGTTCTTTGTTCCCCCGATAAAAATAAGCCCATCTTCCATTCCGATATTAAATCCATTCTGAAAAACACTATGGATATAGCCGGGGTTGCCGGTGTGAAGGAGAGGGTGCACAGACTGGCTGTACATCCCGTTTATCCGGAGTAGCTCTTTCATGTCGCTCTCCCCCTTTTCTGCGTTTTGTTAAATTAATCCCAATTTTTGTGCATAAGCTTCTAGAGCTTTTTCAAAGCAAGCGAGAGGTGCACGAACCGTACCTGCGCCAATTTGACCTACACCAGGCTCCTTGTGGGCAATTCCAGTATTAATTACCGGTGTGATGCCTGTTTCTACTACTTTTCGTGCATCGATTCCAAGGCAGATACCCTGAAAGTTCCATGTTGGAATCGTGAAATTAGGGTTATGATCAATGCAAATTTCTGTCATCTCTTTGCTGGTTGCCAGCGCATCTTCAAATCCGCCCGCCCCTACGAAACGAGTAACACCTGGAGCTGCAACCATAGCCATACCGCCAACACCAAATGCTTCTGTAATAGCGCTATCACCGATGTCAGGATTCGCCATCTCCTGAGAATAGCCTGTAAAGAATAATCCCTGAGGCGTATTAACTGGGGCTGTAAACCATTCGTCTCCCATACCGCTGATACGTATTCCGAAGTTTTTTCCATTTCTGGACATAGCTGTTACCACTGTGCCGTGCTGAATTGTTCTTGCAGCATCTAACACCGCTTTCGAGGTTGCCATCGCAACGTTCAGGAAAAACTGGTCAGTATCTGCTAGGAATTTCACTACATCGAATTTGTCTTTTTCAGATGCATCGGTTTGCAGGATATAAGGACTGATTTCTTTTAAAAATACAAGAGAAGCTGCGATATTGCGTTGATGGAACTCGTCCCCCATCGTAATTGCCTTTGCCATCATGACGTTAATATTTAAGCCGTTCTCTGTTTGATACAAAGCCTTAGAGAGAGTAGGCCCCAAAACATCTCTCATCCATCTTAGACGCTGGATAACCTCCTCAGAATAGGCTCCGAATCGTAGTACTTTTCCGATTCCTTCATTCATCGTACAATAGGCACGATTTCCATCCGTCTGATTTTCCACAACCAATAGAGGCATGTTGGCTGATGTAATACCGCCCATAGGGCCTACAGCTTTGACATGATGGCAAGGAATGAATGTGATGTCCCCTTGTTTTAGCATGGTCATCGCTTCTTCTTCATTCGCCGCCCACCCTTCGAATAAGCATGCTCCGACGCAAGCCCCTTGCATTGGTCCTGTCATGTCGTCAAATTGAATAGGTGGACCTGCGTGGAGAAGCACCCGACCGTTTAATTCCTCTACTACGGATTTGGCAGGAACTACATCTACTAGAAAAGGAGCACCAGCTACAATTTTTTGAATAACTGCCTGATTTGCTTCATCGATTGTTTGATAAGGTCCGTACATGCTACATCCTCCTAATCGGATATTAGTTTATTTGTATGTTCTTATATATATGCTTTGTAAGCGTTTTAATAATAACGAATTGTTTAAGATCCAAATGACAGCTTACTTCAATAAGCTCAAAATCTTACGCATTCTTTCATTTCCTCCAGCTACCGGGCGCCAATCAAAATGTACAGCACTACCACCGTAGCTAGTGACTGCGTTTACAAATTTCTTGAGTCCCACATTAATCACTACCGGTTTTCCACTCAAAAGCTTACCAATGGATTCTGAAACCTTGCTGTCCTCTTGTTCATACTGCTTGCCGGCAATGAATGATTTTTCCTTGTCCTTAAGCTGGATTCCCAACATAATGAGAGCTGTCCGAACAGCCTGATTGTTGCTCTCTTTTACGATAACGCCAGCTTCCTCCAGCTTTTGCTTTTGCGCGTGGTAATCTTGAGGGTCTTTTTCAGTTCCGCACAACGTTGCTACGAAATACAAATTCTTGCCTTTTTCTCTGGCACTACGTTGAGCTTTCTCTATGACAGGCAACAATGCACCAGCCATATCATCATGAGCACCGTAACCTAAAACAACATCTAGTAAAATGATCGCTGTGGATTCATCCAAGGCTGCCTGCTCGATGTAATGGATTCTTGTCTCTGGATCAATCATCGGGTGAGGCTTGCCTTGTGTGTACTTGTCATCCCCTAAGTCGATTACCTCATGACCTTTTGCTTTTAGCATATAGCCCTCTTCGTGAATGAGTTGTCCCAATTCAAGACCTTTCGACATCAGGATAGCGGTTTCATAAGCAAGCGTACCACCCGAGTACAGACCTTTAATGGCTGTTTGCTCTGGTTTCAGCTCAACTTTCGGAGCTTCTGTACTCAGCTTATTGTAGTTCACTTTGATTTCTCTTCCTTTAGACAGATCCACGGCAATCATGGCAGTCTCTTCCAATGTATGGGCATAATGTACGCTACCTTCATGTGCTTGAGGGTCTTCACCTACAAAAATAGCAACTACTGGTTTTGATATGCGGTGTAAAAGCTGAACCACCTGGTTACGAACTTCTTTTGCAGGAGGTTTTGAAATAACAACGATTACCTCGGTAGCTTGATGTTTCTCAAGTCCAGAAATAGCATCTAACATTGTAATTGCTCCGATAGTTTCAGAAAGGTCGCGACCACCTGTTCCGATTGCATGGCTTACACCTCCACCCAAACGGTCAATAAGAGTGGTAACCTCCTGAATACCAGTACCTGAAGCTCCCACGACACCAATGTTGCCTTCTTTTACCACGTTAGCGAAAGCTACCGGAATGCCGGATAAAATCCCAGTTCCGCAGTCAGGCCCCATGAGCAGTAACCCTTTTTCATGGGCTTTTTGTTTTAGCCGTAGTTCATCCTCAATTGTAACGTTATCACTAAAAATAAAGGCATGTAGCCCGCGATCAAGTGCTTTTTCTGCTTCTTCGGCTGCATATTGACCAGGTACAGAGATCAGAGCAAGATTGGCATTAGGCAGAACCTGCATCGCTTTATCCCAAGTTCGGACGGATTCGAATTCTTGTTTGCTACTGCTGATAGCTTGGTTTTTCAGCTCCTCTTCAATGGTGGTCAGCACCTGAGCTACCTTGTCTTCATCGTCTGTATCAATCACGATGCACATATCGTTAGGCCCTGCTTTTTCTAGCTCATCGGTAAACATACCCGTATTTTGGAAAATCTCTTTATTCGCAGGTGTTCCCATCATTATGGAGGCTTGTTTGACTCCATCCATCGTGGAAATCTTGTTTGTCAGGAGCATGAGATTAACCGAATCTTGATAGGAATTTTCTTTAATGATGGAATATAGCATTAGTACGCGCACCTCTTCCGTCAGATAAGTTAATTTATTCATTAAAGCATTACAGCGTCAATTTGGTAAAGAACAAGGATGCTGCTATAGAAGGAATTCTCTTTATAGGCTAGCTATGAATTTACTTTGCAAAAGGATCTTTCTTGTCGTATTGGTTTTTATGAACATCGTCCGACACTAAATAGTCATACACATCATCCACGATTTCGATCCCGTTGCTCTCGCTGTCTTCCTCGCGAATTTTGCTACGCTGTCCCGGATAAGATACTTCTTTAAAACCGGGAGCTGGTTTAATCTGATTCAAATCCTGCATTGTATTCGTAATGTTTTGTAAAAATCCAGACAGGCTTGTAAAATAAGCTGGATTAATTACGATATGAAGCTGTCCCAGATTCCGATATTCTGTCAGGTCATGGTACATCGATGACACTTTATTTCCAAACGGCAGTCCGAGTAAAATACCGGAAAGTACATCTACCATCATCATTAATCCGTATCCTTTAGGTCCAGCGATTGGTACCAAAGCGTTTACTTGGAATGGATCTGTGGTCGGATGACCCTCTTTGTCTACCGCCCATGTATCTGGAATTGTTTCATTTTTTGATCTCGCATGTAAGATTTTTCCCCAAGCCTGTACGGTTGTCGCCATATCGAATGTAATCATGTCGTCACCTTGCCCAGGAGCAGCAAAGGCGATTGGATTTGTTCCATAATACGGCTCTGAGCCGCCAAATGGTACGACCATCGGATCAGATTGGCACACAGAGATTCCAATCATATTCTCTTTTGCTGCCTGCTGAACAAAGTAAGAGAGAGCTCCACTATGGCCAATTCTGCGAACACCTACAACTGCAAGGCCGGTCTCTTTGGCCATTGCGATAGCTTCATCCATTGCTACCTTAGCCGCTACATGCCCTGCCCCATTGTCCCCATCAAAAATAGCAGTGCAAGGCCCCGTCTTTTCGAATGTAAACGTAGGATACGCATTGGTACCACCCTTAGCAATTCGTTCGGCGTAGTATTCTACACGCATAGCACCATGAGAATGAACACCCCTTGCATCCGCATGGACCAGAACGTCAGCCACTCCTTCTGCATGCTCCTCTGTCAATCCGGCTATATGGAGTTTGCGAGTGATTAACTCCTTTAGCTCTTGTTTGCTTACTCTCATTTTTATGCCACCTTCCTTTCACACCACAACCGCCTATTTTATTTAGCAAAGGGGTCTTTATGATCATAGGCATTCCGATGAACGATATCCGAAACCAGATATTCATAGACATCATCCACAATTTCAATGCCATTTTTTTCGTATTCTTCCTGAATCATGTCGTTGTTTTGACCTGGGAAAAGCACCTGTTTAAAACCGGGCGCCGGCTTAATTTGATTCAGGTCGTCCATCGTAGCAGAAATATGCTGTTTAAACATATCTGCATCAGTAAAGAAAGCTGGATTAATAACAAGATGAAGCTGACCAAGATTCCTATATTCAGTCAAATCATGGTACATGGAGGAAACTTTATTCCCAAATGGAAGATTTAGCAGAATACCTGAAAGCACGTCCACCATCATCATCAAGCCATAGCCCTTTGGACCCGCGATCGGAAGCAGAGCATTTACCTTGAAAGGATCTGTTGTTGGATGACCTTCTTTATCCACTGCCCAAGTATCCGGGATGGATTCCTGTTTAGATCTAGCATGAAGAATTTTTCCCCAAGCCTGTACGGTTGTCGCCATGTCCAGCGTCATGATGCGCTTGTCATTGCTAGGGGCAGCAAAAGCAATTGGATTGGTACCGTAGTACGGCTCAGAACCCCCGAACGGAACGACCATTGGATCAGATTGACACATAGAAATACCAATCATCCCTGATTTTGCAGCCTGACGTACAAAATAAGAAAGAGCTCCACTATGTCCAATTCTTCTGACGCCAACAACAGCTACCCCGTTTTCCTTGGCCATCTTGATAGCTTCGTCCATCGCCTGCTTAGCGGCTACATGACCTACTCCATTGTCCCCGTCAAATACCGCTGTGCAAGGGCCAGTTTTTTCAAATGTAAAGGCAGGATCAGTATGTAAACCGCCTTTTGCAATCCGTTCTGCATAGTATTCTACACGCATGGCCCCATGGGAATGAATGCCTCTAATGTCGGCATGGACCAGAACCTCCGCCACACCTTCCGCATGCTCTTGGGTCAAACCAGCTTTGTGCAGTTTATGGGTAATCAGCTCTTTTAACTCTTGTCTGGATACTCTCAATTCCGACACCTCTATTACATTGGATTTCAGCAATACAGTGATTGCTCCTTAGCAATAACAAGGAGAATGGTAAAAAGCAGTCACCTTTTACCATCTTCCTCGTCTGCTGAGGCACTTCTCTTAGAGATCCGCGTCTCGGTTGCAGTCTTTCGAGTAAACATAAGCAAGCTTTTCTCGACCGACAGCGTAGCAAGCCTGTTGCACGTATGGACCCATGAAGATATAATCGCCTTTTTTCACAGGAATCCACTCGTTATCGAGGTTGTACACTCCTTCGCCAGAGAGTAAGTATGCTCCATGCTCCTGAACATGCGTTTCAATAAACGGATGGCATGCACCCGGATCAAAGGTCAAAATGTGGAAATTCATATCAAAAGCTATTTCTTTCGGTAGAAGATCCTGAATTCGCATATCAGTCATGCCATCATAATTTTCTTCAGGGATGTCATTTGAATTACCGGAAACAACCCATGGTTTCAAGTCTTTTAACGGTTTATGTTTCTGCTTGTACAAGAATAGCTTGCTGTCGCCATCCTTGAGATTTTCCAGATACATTGTCGTTCCTGGTGGGCAGTATAGGTATCCGCCGCTTGTCAATGTGTATGCCTGATCACCAGCAGATGCCTTTACTTCACCTTCAAGAACATATACGAAGGTTTCGACAAGGTCTTGTCCACCAAAGCCCTCTGTATTTTTGCCACCCTTATGCATCGTAACCACATAATCGACAAAGCTAGCTCCAAGCTTCGGAGTTGCCAAAATAGAAATCGAGCAGTTTTCAAAACCCGGAACTACGTTATTGACCAAGCCCTCCGGAGCAATCAAAGCATATTTGCCATGTTTGATGATGGAACGGCTGGATAGTAAGTCAGTTGGATAACCCATTGTCATTTCTCTCCCATTCGCTATTTTTTGTGCAAGGATTCCGTCAGGACGAGACTGCGAAATCATTTGCTAAATTTGAATTCTTGTTCATTGGCTTCTACCTTTTTACTGCGTGAGGTACTTTGTAGATTCGCAATGAACAGGAATGCGGTACATACAATAATAATACCGATTGCAAGGTAAAAGCCCAAGATTTTGCTTCCTGTAGCGTCTGAAATTAAACCGGTTACAAACGGAGCAACTACAGATGACATCATTCCAAAAAAGTTAAACACACCAAACGTTGTGCTATATCCTTGTTTCGGAGCAATATCTGCCACGTAAGAGATCATAATCGGATCTACGGCTAGTTTACCGAAGAATCCATACATGATTAGGAACAAAATCAATAAGTCATTGTTTTGCACCGCTACCGTCAGATACAGGGTAACTGCGGCTATAATTTGTAACAAAATAACAACCATTATCTTTTTATGCTTGAACTTATCAGACAAACGGCTGAACAATAGAGCCCCTGGAACAGAAGCAAAGGCAACCAGAGCAGAGGCAAAGCCGATAGCAGCACCTTGAAATCCTCTCTCCATTTGCAGGTAACTAGGAAGCCAGGTTACAATCATGTAATACCCGTAGCACACGGAAAAGTAAATAACATAAGCAGAAATCATGCGAATATCGCCAAAAAGCGTTTTCATTGTTGCTTTATCATTCGGATCTTTTTCCTTTGTTCCTTCAACAGCATTTTCTGCCGGTTTTTCCTTAATTACTTTAGCAAAGGCAATAACGATAATAACTATTAAAGCACCTGTGACATAAATGAGAGGTCTCCAGTCCCAGCCGAGTCCCTTTACCATGTAAGAGGAACCGATGTATCCAAGGGCCATTCCGAGCGCCGAGCCGCTGTTGATAATGGCAGTGGAAAAGCCTCGCTTTTCATTTGGGATTGCGGAGGATGAGATTGAATAAGCTGGTCCATAATAAGTACCTTGTCCAAGTCCTGCCAAGAAGCTTCCCACTAACAGGAAAGCCAAAGACGGTGCAATCCCTACCGTAAAGGCTCCAAAAGCAAAGATCAGGAAGCCCGGGATCAGCATTATTTTTCTTCCAAATTTATCAGCGAGAAAGCCGGATGGAATCTGCATAGAGGTATACGCCAGAAAAAACATACTGGAGATTAGACCCATGCTAGCATCTGATTCAACACCAAGCTGCACTTTAATTTCTGGTAAAATCGGGTTCAGTACAGTTCTGTAAATCCAGATGACAGTCCAACCAAGACAAAACAGAATGACGACCTTTTTCCAATACGCAAGACCACCTTGTTTAGCTGCTGGTGTATGTTCGTTCATCTCTTTTCTGCTCCTTACGATGAGGTTATAGGCAAACGATACGCCAAGATGTCATCTATTCTTTATAGGCTAGCTCATAAAGTGTACCGATCAGAGCTTTCACGCCCTCGGCTAAATCATGAGGCTCAGTATACTCCGCCGGGTTGTGGCTAATTCCCTTTCTACTTGGTACAAAAATCATTGCTGATGGAACAAACGGCGCCAGGATTTGGGCATCATGTCCTGCTCCGCTGTGCATTAGCTTATAATTCAAGCCTTTTTCCATACACTGTTTTTCGATTATTTCGACTACACGTTTATCCATAGGAACTGGGTCAACATCCATCCACATATCGACCTTCAAGCCTACGCCCATTTCTTCTGCAATGGCATTCATAGAAGCCATAATTTCTTCGGTAAATTGAACAAGCGCTTCTTTCTCAGTATGGCGAATGTCCATCGTAAATAGGGTATAGCCGGGAACCACGTTAACCACGTTTGGTTTCACTTCAATTTTGCCTACTGTCGCTACTAATGGATCTCCGTGCTTTTTCGATCTGCTCATCACGTCACAGATCATGGTACTAGCGGCATGAACCGTATCCTTGCGATAACCCATCGGGGTCGTACCAGCATGGTTGGCTTCCCCTGTCACTTCTACGGTAAACCTGCGTTGGCCAACAATACTATGGACTACGCCTACAGATTTTTTCTCGTTTTCCAGAACACTGCCTTGCTCGATATGGATTTCTACAAATGTTTTCAGATCTTTGCGAAGCTCAGTGGATTCTTTGCGAAAATCAAAGCCGCATTCTCTCATCGCATCCACAAAGGCTATTCCATCAAAGTCTGCAATGTTTTCTACTTCTTCGCGCTTTGCTGTGCAGACGATATTTTTAGAACCCCAGAATGCATAAGGGAAACGACTACCTTCTTCCTCAGCCATGGATACCACTTGTAAATTACGCAGCGGATTTCCGTATTTCTCCTTTAGAGATTTAATCGCAAGCAATCCTGCGATAATACCGTATTGACCATCGTACAATCCACCATTGCCTACCGTATCCACATGAGAACCGGTTAAAATAGTTTCACCCTGATACTTTGTTCCACGTAGCCCTCCAAATAAATTACCTACCTCATCAAAATGGAAGTCAAAGCCTTCTTTATTCATCCAATCTTCTAAAGCTTTTTGAGCTTCTAACCACTCTTTCGAGTAGAGAAATCGGGAAATGCCCCCTTCAGGTTCTTTTCCAAAATGACCCAGCCACTCTAAATGCTGTACGATCTCTTTACTTAACTCTCCCATACTCACTGTTCCTTTCTCTGAAGATGAATTGATCGTAAGACGTTTTCCTAACTTGCACTCTCATTGTAAGCGCTTACTATTATAGAGTCATTAACAGGAGTGGATAAAAGTCTTGCTAGGTATTTATCCATCTTGGGTAAAAAAAAGACGGGCACAGGCCCGTCTATCTTCCATTTTCGGTTTATTTTTCAATTTTTACCAGATTTAGAATCTTAAGGCCTACTCGAACTCCTAACATCTCTTCTGAGTCCTCAAAATCCATGCTCGTTATTTCTCTGATCCGTTCAAGTCTGTACATGACCGTTTTGTAATGTACAAATAAATCATGGGCTGCTTTTGCAGCATTTTGGTTATGCTCTAAAAATACCTCCAGTGTATGTAGCAGATCATTTTTAATAGCACTTTTACTTTCCACCAATCTACTTAAAGAAGGAGGGATGAAAGAGGTTAGGACAGCAGGGTCTGGAAATTGGCAAAGCAGCCGGAAAAGTCCAAGCTCGGCAAAGGCGGTAATCGATTCTTTCCCATAGAGCTTCTCTCCTAAATCCAATGCATCCTGCGCCTCCTGGTAACTCCTCGAAATATCCATTACCGTTTCTGCTACATTACCGATGCCTACCTGTACAACAATGTCTTTGGCTTTAGCACGAATGTTCTCTTGAATCTCACGTGCTCTCTCCTTGACAGCAGATAGCCAGCTTTTCGCTTTTCCTTCCTGCTCGTTAACTGGTAAAAGCAGGGTAATTGTATCTCCACGTCTTCGCAAAATGCCATTCACAAAATGAGAGCGTACAGCTTCATGTAAATCGCTGAAGGTTTTTGTTTGCAAGCTCCGTGAACTTCGCAGCTTATCCATTTCATTTTGGCTCAATGTCGTAAACTCTTCTTTTACATGAAATAAAAGCACAGCATATGAACGATCTAAATCCCAACCGATCAAATTAGCTCGATGATAAACTGTCTCCAGCATTTGGCTTTTGCCCGCTAAAAGATCGTCAATAATATCATTTTTAAATTCTCGCTCCACTTCTGCTACGGCAAATTGCTTGACTAGCTCAAGAGAAAGGGCAGTAGCAGCATTTTCAATCGCAATAAAATCTAGCTCTTCCAGCCGCTTATGGGCCTCCGTGATGACCAGATGCACTTTGATATGATTGATCGTCCGAATGGGTACGACTACCTGCTCGACAAATTGAGGCTCCGATTCACCTTCTGAAACCTGCGCCGTCAACCAATAATAAGGGAATTTGGTTTCGACTTCTTTCTCACGTTCCACTACGCTATCCCGCTGTTCTATCGGCATGGTGTATGAGGAAGTAGCCGTCATGCAAACAAAATTCCGGTCATAAATGGCGACAGGGTTTCCAATCAATTCACCTAATGTAGTAATAATGGATTCCAGACCGGCATCCGTTAGGGAAAGCGTTGTGAAGCGATCATGTACCTCGATAAAGTATTTAAGCTTCATCACCTGATTATTAAACAGCTCTTCCATAACTGGATAAAGCACGTCCACATAAGGAATGTCTTGAGGAATCTGGATAATGGGCAAAGCTGCTTGTTCACCCGCCTCCACGATCGCATCCGGGATTTTTTGGACGAATCGGTGGTTTTTGATCATCAAAGCGCTGACTTTCTTTTCAGCAAGGCGTAAGACAAATTCCCGCTGTTCGGCTTCTGTATAATTACGGATCGGATATAAGCTAGTCAGTAGCATCTCTCCACCCTTCAGCCAATCTGCAATATCGGGAGCTTCCATGATGGTGATCCCTTTAATCACATTGGAAAGCCCCTTCTTTCCACCCAATACCTCCGCATCCTGTAATCTCTGCATTCTCAGTATATGCTCTACCCTAAACTCCATATCCTTCACTCCAACCCCTTCATTCGAAATAATCTTAGCTGTCTTTTATATAGAGAAAAGGCTCCATTTTTCTTATGTGTTCCCATACCGCTATTGAGTCTTGTGACAGAAGACAGTACTATAAGCATACCAATACTATCACTAGAAGTCTTCGTTAAGATACATCGTAACAGAAAAACCAGACTCAAAAAGGAGAAATAAAGTGAGAACAATTTGTTATAAAACGGTTAACGGGGTTAATCTGCTCGGAGATTTTTACAGCACTGGCAAAATAAATGCCCCTATTATTGTCTATATCCATGGGGGCGGATTTATTTTTGGATCGAGAAAAGATATTTTGCCACAGCATATCACTCAATATAATCAGGCTGGATTTCATGTTTTCTCTATCGATTATCGATTGGCTCCCGAAACCAAGCTGCCTGCTATAGCAGAAGATGTGCAAGATGCTCTGCGATGGGTCCGCGACCAAGCCCCGGCCATGCTTGGCATCGAGCCATCAGCGATTGCTGTAATAGGCTCTTCTGCAGGCGGTTATCTGGCTTTACTTGCAGGCTCTAAAGAGTCGTATGTAAAAGCAGTCGTCTCCTTTTACGGGTATGGGGATATTCGAGGAAATTGGGCTTCAGAGCCGAGTCCCTTTTACTTACAGAAAACGCTTGTCCCCAAGAAGTTAGCCGATCAATTACTCACGAAAGAAATACTTACTGAAAGCTCCATTCAGCAAAGATTCGGTCTTTATTTATATTATCGTCAGCAAGGTAGCTGGATCTGGAAAACGACGGGACTGGACCCAATACGAAATGAGGAAGAGCTAAGACTACTTTGTCCGATTGAGTATGTGAATCACTCGCTCCCTCCTATTATGCTCTTACATGGGGAAACCGATCATGATGTTCCTTGCGAGGAATCGATATCTATGGCCGAACGGTTAAAAAGCGCTGGAATCGAGCATAGACTCCTTACCCTCCCTGGGGAAGACCACTTGTTTGATCGACAACTGGATAAAGAAAACGTCCAGCGAGCGTTTGCTCAAGTGCTTGACTTTCTGTATTGTTATTTGACTTAAAACTATAAAAAACTTATTTTTTTGTAATGGTAGCCGGTTTCTGACCATTTGTGCTACTAATGAGCATGACTATCTACTTATTAATCTTATTTTTCCAAAATAAATAAAACCAGTAATAAACACAAAATAGAGTGGTTTTATAGTCCTTCAGTACAAATACTATAAACTACATGTAAATCGCATATGTATCAAAATGAAAGAGGCAGTCAAGAACAAAAAAACGCTTTTCTGACTGCCTCTTTTTATTTAACTATCGAACGCGTTAGTTCAACAATTTTTCCGTTACTTGTGATACGGTTCATCGTACTGTATTTAAATGCAGTTTAACCACCACAACATACACATCAGTATCTAAAGACACAATCCCTCTGACAATGAAGTGCTTTCTTTAAATAGAAACACCTCTTTTTTAATCTTTGATGAAGTATGTATACCAGCTATGCCTCTTTGATCGATGTCCACGAGAGACAACAAAAGCAAACACCATCCAACAATCGAAAATGAAATCGTCCATTTCATGAGCATCGGATCCATTTAGTGCAATCTTTCACACTTCCATTATCTATCTAGATGCTTTTGCACACCTTCTAGAAACCTGATTCGACTATAAGCGGGACCTCCTTCCATAAGCGGATCAACCACGTTAACATATACGTGATCTTGTTTAAAGGCATTCAGGTTTTGTATTACGGGATTCTTTTTCAAGTCCTCAAATGCATGCTTCGCTTCTTGCGTTTCACTCGTAGAGAATTGCACAAATAAATAATCCGGATTCATTTCCGCCAGCTGCTCGATAGAGATTGCTTCTTGTGTTTTCGCCATGCTTATCTGTTGCGGAACCTCCAAACCAATTTCGTCGTATAAGACAGGGTTAAAGTAAACATCTCTCGGGTAAACGAAGGCTTGTGACCCACGAATGCGAACAGCGGCTACTTTATTGCCGTGAAGCTTTTCTTTCAACAATGCTTTTACTGCCTGTGTATCTGTTTCATATTGAGCTAGAATCTTGTCTGCCTCTGTTTGCTTGCCTGTTAATTCTGCCATTAGCTTCAAATTAGATTTCCAGTCTGTAGCAATATGCGATACCAAAATAGTGGGAGCGATTTTTTGCAATTTCTCCACTGCTTCTTTTTGAAACTTGGATGAACCTAAAATAACGTCTGGCTTTAATAGCAATATTTTCTCAAAGTTGGGTTCCTGTTTTTCACCAATTGATTCCGACTTGCCCGTTACCGAAGCAAACATTTTTGGAAACTTTACCCCAATCGATATTGCCCCTACTGGATGAACGTCAAGCACGACTGCATCCTCCATCGCTTCCACAGCCCCAGTAATCACCATTTTTTCTACCTTTTGTGGAACGGTATACTTTTCACCGAGATACTCAATCGGTCTTGTTTCGCTCGTTCCTGCATTGTCCACTTCGGCTCGTGCTGTTTCTTTGTTGTTGCTAGAGATTGAACTTGCTTCATTATGTTTTTCTTCTCCACATGCAGCCAAAACCAGCATGAATAATGCTATCAATCCAACCAGCATAAGCTTTTTATTCATTTTTCAGCAGAACCCCTTTTAAAAAAATTTCGAAATAGAAATTTTGATGATCTACGTCTGGTTCCATTCTTGAATTCCTGTCTAAAAGCGACAGCTTATGTAATCCCCAAATGCTTACGCAAGGTGACACCCGTATATTGGCTTCTGAACAAGCCTCGTTCAACCAACTGCGGCATCAGTTTTTCAAAAAATATTTCCATTGATTTTTCTGAACCGCCCGGAAGAGCTATAAATCCGTCAATCGCTCCAGCCTCAAGCCGCTCAATAATATCGCTTACCACGTCATCAACCGTTCCAACGGAAACCCAGTGAGCAGATCCGACAACCTCCGGCCTTGCCAACACCTCTTCGACTGTAGGCTGATGGTTAGTAATATATCGGCGTAACAGCTCAGCATGGGTTCGGCTACGGACTGGCTGATTCGGATCAGGCAACATATCGGCAGTTACGCGCTGATCCAAAGAAAAGCTGCTTAAATCAAGACCGAGCACTGATTTAAGCGATTCATGCCTGCGCTCCAGACTCAAATGTGCATGTGCAGCCTTATGTAATTCATTCGCTTCCTCGCGAGTATCGGCCAAGAAAAAATACAATCCAGGCAAAACTTTGATGGCGTCCGGATTGCAGGATAGGGCAACAAACGATACAGGAAGAAAATACTGAGGTAAACAGGAAGCAGCCTGCCATCCAGATTCATCACCAGCCTTGCAGTGTGATGACACACTCGCTCGTTCGTTCAAGGCTCGCTCGAATACAGCATAGCCAAGATTTGCGCTTGTTTTCTTCAATGGAATCAAGTTTTAAAAACTCAATATATATGATTATCCACTTGATAGGTGTATGCCGAGGGAGACACACCGAATTTCTTTTTGAAGACTCTACTGAAATATAGGGGATTGGCATACCCCACACTGACCGCAATGTCGCGGATGGGAAAATTGCCAACCTTCAGTAATTCAATCGCTCTTTCCATACGATAATAAATGACATAATCGATCGGACGGAACCCAGTATATTTGTGAAAATAGTAGGAGAAGCGTTTGGAACTCATCCCATGCAACTCAGCCAATTCGTCGAGTGTCAGCGGATTCATATAATGTCTGTTTATGTATGCAATGGCTTCCTCTATCACCCTTTTACTCGGAGAACAGCCACTCTCTCGATGCCTGCAACCTGCCAAAACTTGATGCATGATACTTAAGAATAATTCTTTGACACGAAGTTTTCCCATCCCTCCAAGTGTACATGCATTCTGATGCATCATGATCAGCAATTCTAATACTCTCGGATTGGCTCCCGGTTCCAGCTTGAAATGAGAGTCGCATACATGACCGCTATTTTCATCACCTAGCTTGCCCCATCTATAAAAAAGCAAATAGTACTCGTACTCAGTTTGGCCTAAAACCTGCGAGTCAAGTTGCATGCCTGGAGCCGCATATAATACTGTTCCTGGATGTAATTCGTAGGCAGTTCCATTTACGCACAATCTAGCTTCTCCACGAATGGTAAAAAGAAACCCATGCCTTTCGGTCCTAAATTCGCGCAATATACTTTTCGGCTGGATCACTAACCGGTAGGTACCTTCTACATCATAGGTACCACTGGCAAATAACTCGGCTAATTTATACACCTATCATGGTTAATCTCATCTCCTATTTCAATCATGAGCCGACATCTATAGATTTGCTGTTTTCATTAAATAATAAAGCTTCACCTAACCTCGCAGCCCCCGCATTCGTGTAAAGGAGCTTACAATTTACCACTGCATCCACTCTCCACTTTACCACTATTTGTGATAAGGTCTACTGCAAATAATCTTGAACGATCCTGCATGTTGGTAACTATGAAATGTTATTGGAACAAAGAGATCGGAAGCACTCTCCGTCGCATGAAGAGAAACATCAGTCATTGATAATCTCCGCCTGACAGAAAGACAAACAGGGCAATCGAGGAACCACTGAATATTGGCCCAAATTACAAGCAAAAAATTGCGATATATTTAGGGTGAGCCTTATAAATAAATGGAAGATGAATGCTGGTCTTAGTGGGTTGGAATTAGAGGCGGATAAACACGCGGAAGAGTATTTAGGTATTGAATTATTAATTACATTACGTAATGCAATCAGAAGGAATTTGAATGATTCTGTTTCTAAAGAACGAAAAAGGGGAGCCTAAGAGTTACATGAATAAGAATAACAATAATAGGGCTGTCTTTCGTCATCTTTTATGACCTCGAGAACAGCCCCATTTTACATATAGGAAGAATGCTATAATCCGTTTATTCTATAGCTTGGGCTAGCTGTGTGAAAATAACTCCCAATGCAAAAGCTCCTGCGTCCGGATATCCGAGACTTCTTTCACCGACTGTTCCCGCTCGGCCCATTCTAGCAACGATGGACTCGGTTTTCTTAGCCCCTAGTACTGCAGCTTCTGCCGCTTTGGTAGCTGCTGTCTTGATCTCATCGCCCTCTTTGGCGCTTTGCTCCCAGGAATCGGAAAAAGGTGCAAGTGCATCAATCAAAGTCTTATCGCCGACCACTGCTCCTCTTCCAAAGGACCTTTCTCCCGTATCCTGAATGCCTTTGACAACAGCCTTCATCATGCCAGCGAACTCTGAAACGGACAATTCGTTCTTGTCTTTGGCAAATTTACTTGCGGCTCGGAAGGCTGATCCCCAAATTGGACCAGAAGCTCCGCCGCAATGCTCCATAATAACCAAGGAGCAGGCATTTAGAAAATCTCCTATATTTGCTACATGATGTTCAGTAATTTCCTGCCACTCATTTTTCAATTGCTTGAAGCCTTTTGCCACGCTCATGCCGAAGTCACCATCGCCTGCATGAGAATCTAGCTCGCAGAAAGCAACTTCATTTTCGATAATGACCTCACTCATTTTGTCAATCAAATATATCAGGTTGTGTAGCGAGAATACGTTGTTCTCAATCTTTGCATATTGCTTATCCGTCTCGCATTGATAAGAAACGGTTTGATTCACTTGTTGGGATTCCAATACTACTTTGTCTGCACGCAACGGGCTAAACGGTTGGTTAATTTGCAATGCAGGGGTATCGCAACTTGCCTCTAAATAACGCTTAAGTTGATCGTCTAGTGAGATGATCGACACCGAAGCTCCTGCCATATCTATGCTCGTCATGTAGTTGCCAACGAATACCTTATAGATGGATACGTTGCTCTTGTTGATTTCACGAATCACTGCATTCGCCAGCAAATACAATTCCTGTAATGGTGATCCGCCGAATCCATTAATCAATACGCCGATTTCTTGTTGTGAATCGCCTTTGATGTTCATATCGCGGAATAAATCAGCTACCATTTTCTTTGCTAATTCGTTGGCAGATACAAGCTTTTCTCTGCGGATTCCGGGCTCCCCGTGGATTCCTACACCGTATTCGATCTCATCCTCACTTAATTCGAAGGTAGGTGTCCCTTTAGCAGGAACTGTGCAAGATGTAAGTGCAAAGCCAATGCTTCTTGTACGATCAATGGCCTTTTGAGCAATTTCCTTTACTTCACTTAAATCCTTTCCTTTTTCTGCTGCCGCCCCGGCAATTTTATGAACCAATACAGTTCCGGCAACGCCCCTTCTTCCAACAGTGTACAGACTGTCTTCCACGGCGATATCATCATCAACTTTGACATAATCGACAAGCAACCCGTCTTCGCTTGCAAGATGTGCCGCATTTTTAAAATTCATGATATCTCCGCTGTAATTTTTAATGATCAGCAAGGTACCTTTCTTACTGGCAGAGGCTTTGATCGCTTGATAAACCTGAATCTGAGAAGGCGAAGCAAATACATCTCCGCAGACAGCAACATCTAACATTCCGCTCCCAACAAATCCTGCATGTGCAGGCTCGTGCCCGCTGCCTCCACCGCTAATAAGCGAAACCTTATCTGGGTTGATTTCTCTTTTCTTCATTATCTTATATTTGCTTATAAATTCTAAATCCGGATGCGCAAGTACCATTCCACTACACATTTCTCTTACCAGTGTTTCCGGCTTGTTCATGATTTTCTTCACATTACTCACCCTTTTTCTTAAATTCCTGCCCGATTTGATCGGCTACCATAATGGCGGCTACTACATCTTCTTCACTCACAGGAAAAGGCATGGAATGAATAGACTCTTCTAGTATACAAGCTTTCTTTGCGACATTCATCAGCTCGGCTCTGGTGACACTCGTTACACCGATATCAGAAAGACACACCGGAAGTCCTACACTTACGCAGAAATTCAATACCTCGTTTATTTCTTTTCTGTCTGCATTTTCAAGCACCAATTGAACTAGCGTTGAAAATGCGACCTTTTCACCATGAAAATACGAATGGGTTCCTTCCAATGCGGTTAACCCATTATGAATGGCATGCGCCGCTGCCAGACCTCCGCTTTCGAACCCTAGACCCGACAAAAGAATGTTGGTTTCAATAATGTTTTCAAGCGCTGGAGTGACGATATTAGAATCACAGGAGATTTTAGCTTTAAGTCCGTCTTCAAGCAGCGTTTCATAGCAGAGCTTTGCAAGTGCAAGGGCAGCCTTTGTTCCTTTGGCCGGCTTACCCACTCCGGATATTGCTCCACAAGGAATTCCCGCATTCACATTGGAATAAGAGCTAGCAGTTGCTCTAGCTTCAAAATAAGTAGAAAGCGCATCCCCCATGCCAGAGACAAGAAAACGCGTAGGAGCATTGGCAATTACGGTCGTATCTATCAGCACTACACTTGGACTTTGTTTAAAGTAGGCATAGTCATCAAATTCTCCTTCTGGTGTATAAAGAACAGCAGAATGGCTTGTTGGAGCGTCCGTCGCGGCAATGGTCGGCACGATAATTAACGCCTCGCCCTCTGCTACGCATTTCGCGGTATCGATCGCTTTTCCTCCACCCAATCCAATCGTGCAGGAACAAGCGTGTTCCTTCGCAAGTTGTTGTAATCTGTGAACTTCATTTCGAGAACACTCTCCGTTGAAACCGCTCTCAATTATAGTTACGCCAAATTGTGCCATGGTATGTTCAAGCTTATCTTTTACACGATTGATGTCATCCTGATGAGCAATAAGAAGAGCAGAATCACCAAATGTCTTGATGAAATACCCTAGATTGACTAATTCATTTTCACCTTGAACATACTTAGTTGGGCTAATAAATGCTTTTCTCATTTGAATAATCCTCCTCTGTGCGATTGTATCCCCATTATAGAGCCACCTTGTACAAAGATCATTGAACGATTCACTCCAAATAAAGCGCTTTTTCATCGTATTATCTTATCCTGCATGTCCCAAAATGGTATTATCTTGTCCTGCCATCAGACTATTATGCTATAATAATGCGAAGGTACGAAAGGAGAGTACATCTCATGACCTTGCATGTTAAATTGGACAAAATTATAGATCTAAAAAAGTGGCAGAAACTGCAGGACTCACTCTCTCTCGTCACTAAAATGGCGATTATCACAACAGATTATAAGGGTGTACCCGTGACGCAGCACAGCCAATGCCAGAGCTTCTGTCAGGCGATACGAAAAGACACCGTATTGTCCGAATACTGCCAAAAATGCGATGCAAGAGGCGGATTGGAGGCTGTGCGATTGAATCGTCCCTATATCTATCTTTGTCATTTTCACATCATTGATATTGCCATCCCTATTATTGTCAACAATCAGTATATTGGAGCTATTATGGCAGGGCAGGTAAAATTGCGTGATAATCCAATGGAACTGGAACAAATAGTAACCCGTCCAACCAATGCCGACACCCATAAAAAGCTCCTTGGCTTGGAACAAGACTATGCCTCTCTTCCCGTCTTGTCCTATGATGAAATAACAACCATTTCTGAAATGCTGTATCATTTATGCAATTACATTGTGGAAGAAGCGATCACGAAAAATTCAACCATTGATATGTACCGTCATGCGTTAAGAACGGACAAACCTGTTATTGATGCTATTGCCGATCACTCGTACCGTAATATCCAAACCATGAAAAAAGAGCTGGAAAATACGCTTATTGATAGTCAGATCTTAAATATGTCTACCCATAAAAAGATTTCCACCAGCACCATTCTTCAACCGGCCTTTGACTATATTTATACTCATAAAAATGAAAACTTTACATTAGCGGATATGGCTGATATCTGCCATGTTAGCCCAAGCTATTTCAGCCGTTTGTTTACCAAGGAAACCGGGGAGAATTTTTCTGTGTTTATTCCACGCTTGAGGATAGAGTGGGCTAAACAAATTTTAGAGACAACCGATCTCTCCATTTCTCAAATCAGCAATGAATTAGGATTCAGTGAGCCTAGCTATTTTATTAAGACATTCAAGAAGTTCGAGAGGATAACGCCTTCTGTCTATCGTAGTGTATATAGTAATAGAGATGATACCTAGGGATTCATCGAATAAGAAAAAGGTTTTCTTTTTTAATGGTTCCATGTAGGAAAATGAGTCCGATTGGGTATGTTCCCAATAATGTATTGGAGGAGTTCTCATGCATCCAAAAAATGTCCCCCGTTAATCCCGAGGTCCTCCATTCATGTATTCGTACCAACCTTACCCCAAAAATTACAAAGGGAGATGTATGAGAATGAACATGAATGGACCTGTAAAAATTTCTCGAAATGAAAGACTTCAAAACTGCCAAGAAATTGCTGCGAGATTACATGACGTATACAAAGAAACAGTTCTGGCCATAGGAATCTACGGATCTGTTTCCCGAGGTACAGACGGTCCTTTTTCGGATATTGAGATGTTTTGTGTACTTAATGAATCCAGCGAAGACGTAGAATTTAGTTATGAATGGTCTGCGGGACCCTGGAAAGCTGAAGTGAATGTATGCAGTGCAAATGTCCTTCTGAACACAGCTGCTACTGTGGAAGGAGATTGGCCACTTACACACGGTCCCTTCTTTGCCCCGCTTAGTCTGTATGATCCTAAGGGCTTTTTTCCAACGTTAAAAAAAGCGGCAGAATCACCAACAAAGGAAGATTTCACACAGGCAGTCAATGAAGTTCTTGTAGGTGAAATGTATGAATGTATCGGGAAGCTTAGAAATGCAAGTCTAAACGGCCCTCTTAGCTACCTGCCCTATTTGGCCATGCAGTTTGCTCAATACGGTGCCATGGTAATCGGGTTGCACAATCAAAAACTCTACTCGACTGGAGCCATGGTTTTACCCGAATCATTGGAGCTTGCGAATCGTCCGGCAGGGTTTGACGAGGTAGTCAGACTGGTGATGTCTGGAGATTTAGCAGAGCCGTCCAAAATAATTGCCGCCTGCGAAGATTTCTGGAATGGCCTCATAGCTTGGGCAGCGGAACATCATTATGTGATTCATTCAGAACGAATTCCTTTTTAATCCAGGATGAGACGATTCCTTGCAAGAGAAGTCTTAGATTGTTGAGAAAAGCCCCGCCTTTTAGCGGGGCTTTCTTTTTGGCTTTGATTCAGACGTTTCGTTTCCTTTTATAGATAAGCGGTTACGTAATGGAATTATGGTATAGGGATGTCGATCTCCGCCAGACAATTACATGTCGGGCTATATCGGGCTATATACTGAATCCTTTTCTCCAACAGGAATAACCCTGTATGTGAAAAGACAATTTATCATCCATTTAGTTCATCAAACCTTGTTCCGGTTTAATGGAAAAATTCCAGAAGGCTCCTTTCTTATTAATGCTAGCCTTGATTGTTGGCATCCCTTTTTTAGTAAAAGTATACTCATTATAATGAACGGAAACATCATAGCCTTTGAGGTCTAGTTGAAACCACTTTTTTACTATTGGACTGGCAGCGAGTATCGCTTTTTCTTTGGTATAGAAAGGTTTTGCAAATACCTTTTGACGTTCCTCCTCGGAAACATAATCAACCTCTTTGCTTGAGGATACTGACACCAATTTACCTGTTTTAGCACCTACATATACGGAGTAACCGTGCTGTTTGTCCCCAAAAGACCACACTTTATCGATGCTTTCTTTCGGACTTGTATAGATTGTGGCAGTTGGCAGAAGTTGAACCGATTGATTATTGCTCAGCACTTTTATCGCTTTCTCGGCGGTTTTTACTTTACTTGGATCAATTTGTTCAGTCTTATACGAAGCCCCAGCAGAAATTACCTGTTCTGTCAGTGCGTCAAGCAAGACAGAAGCTGAGAGATTATCTGATCGAAACAACCAGACATTCTCCTTCTCCCATCTCGTTCTTTCTACGCTTGTAATCTTAAAAGTTTGTTTTCCATCCAGCCCCTTTAATGTTCTCATAACGGATTCCTGTAAGCTGGGCTTCACTTCTTCAAATGAAAATCTGACATTCACATGCTTTACCTCGCCCGTTTTTTTATCGACAAGGATGTTGCCTCGATTGTTTTTTGCTTTAACGACCCAGGAGCTCGGATTTTGCCCGACGATTTCGTCTAATTCAATTTCAACACCTTCTGCTAAAGATTGCATAGCCTTCTTCATTGTTTCAATCACATTCTTGTCCAGTTCTGTAAGGGATGGCAGTTTCATTTGTGTAGCCGGTAATGCATTCTCAGCTGCATACACGGATGATATCATTCCAGGGAAAGATGGTACGGTCTGTACTAGTAGAGTAAGTGTGCATACTGCTAAAAGCGCTTGTTTTTTCATCACATGGCATCCTTTCTGTTTGTAAAATCACTTATTTGATCCAGCAAAACAGATATCGTTACACCATTGATAAAAAAGATCTCCGTGAAGACGCGATTTTTTTTCGAAAAGAGATGGCGTTCCTCTCCTCCCTCTATGCTAGTCCTCTTCTACTTGTTTGGCATAATAAATCTTGTAAACCCGCCACATAAAATCTGAAAAAAAAAGAGACCCGCCATGAATGGACAGGTCTCTGATACTATATTATAGATGAGACTTTTCAAAATCGAGTGTTTTACGGCTGATTTATTGTAAAAACGATTGTAAACATTAGAATTACTTGTTATCTGTAGTGTACAGCTTTTCACATAAAGCAATTATTGCTTGCAGGGATTGTGGTTCTGCCAAGAGGAACATATGGTTAGGTGAATCCACATCTGCTAGATTGGGTTAGGCAATTGCCCCATCCACCCCTGCCAATATGGTCGATGATCCAATGAAATGGAATCTTCCTCTGTTACAAAATAAGGCTCTAATTCCCCTAAAAACAGTTCACTTTTATTTCGGAAATAATAGCAAGTAACTCCATGTGGATCTAATAACGGAGATACCGCGTAATGTTTTAGATCGAAAGCCTTTTGAATCCTGAGATTTTGCTGAATTTGTGCCTTTAGTTGATCCTTTGGAACGGTAATTCCTCTTTCTTGAGCAAGACCGATAAGCTGATTCAGAAATGTCTCATCATCAGCACGACAATTCAATTCATTCCTGTGAATGAGGGAATGCATCGGATTAGCCTGTTCAGCAGATTTTGCCGCTACCAAAGCAATGTTAATGGTTTGTAGATTCTTCGACTTCGTTGAGATTTCAGCCGATTGTTCCAGATAGACATAATCGCTTTCTTGCTCCATAGCCTGCAAAGCTTCGAAAAAACAGATCGGTTGTCGTACAACATCCCAAAAATAATTACTGTCTATTTCACTTATCAACCTTCCTTTTACCCCTGAAACAAAGGAAATAGTTGGATGCTTTAGTCTTTGCGTTAAGAGAAAGGCTTTGTAATTCCGTTCAGCAGGGTCAATCAGTGACGAATGAAACGCAAAAGAGACTGGAATTTGCTGGGAAATAATATTTTGCTCCCTTAAAAATCTCTCAGCCGCTTGTATCTGAGCCATACCCCCAGATATAACAAAATGGGAATGATAATTCACTCCCACAAGCTCTGTTTCGTTCTTTAGAATACTATTTTCATAAACGGCAGGGTCTGCTAAAACTGCTAGCATACCTCCAGGACCGCAAGTAGATTCAAACACCTCTGCCTGTTTAAGTACGGCCGTAAGAGCTTGCTCTGCATCTAAAATCCCAGCAACAGCGGCGGCGGCAAATTCACCAAGACTGCTCCCAAGCACATAGGCAGGACGAATACCACTTTCGATCAAGGTCTTGGCCAATGCATATTCCAGCATAAAAATGGCCGGGTGTGTATGTTTCGTCTGATTAAATCTATCTCCTTTGGCTTTTGTTGGATCGTATAAAATCTCAAGTACGGACTGCCCTGTAATGGAAGATGAGATCCGATCCAGCTGCAGCATCCATCTTCTGAAGCTCGGATTCTGGTCAAATAATTCTTTTCCCATTTGAAAATACTGTGAGCCTTGTCCTGAAAACATAAACACAATCGGTTTTTCCATCCACGCTCCTCCGTTCTCATACAGCCAGTACCCTTATTTAAAATCAAATACATTTTTCTGATTTTTACGCATCCGAAACTTGATGAATTCCTCTTTATTTTCAATTTGGAAATAAATATTGTTTTTCAAAAGATAGCCCAGAGGATATCCTGGCTCTTTCCCATATGAGTGTCCCGGATATATGCGAACATTTGAATCGACCCTATTTCGAATTTTTTGTACGCTTTCATACATTTGATCTGGACATCCTCCAGGCGTATCGCACATTCCACAGCCTTCCACGAAGATGGTGTCCCCTGTTAACAATGCAGCAGATAAGAGAAAACAGGAACCTCCTGCCGTATGTCCCGGTGTTAGAAGACAAATGATTTTTGTCTCTCCCAGCATAAGCTCATCTTCATCGGCAAAGGAGTGCAAATTAGGAGAATGATACTGATAATAGTCGATTTCTTCGGAAGACATGTATACTTTTGGCTGATACCGATTCACTAATGGTTCTACCAAATGAACATGATCGTAATGTGAATGAGTAAGCAGTATCATCGTTACCTCTGCACCGAGGTCTGTGAGCATGGTTGTAATGCGTTCCAACTCCCATGCAGGGTCCACAATGGCTGCCTTCCCCGTAGCTTGATCCATGATGATATAACTGTAATTGAAACCAACTTTGAGTTTGTATAAACGATACGTATCATTCATATGATCCGCATATCTCCTTTCAAAGTTGTTTATATAAAAACAAAAAAGAGGAATTACCCCCCCCTCTTACATTTTTTATGTATTAACTTGCGCCGATTGCGGTCACATTTTGCAGTTTATGTAAGCTTGCAGACACACCTTCTCCATGTCGTCTACAAGTATGCACACTACTTATCATTTCATGTATGTACCCTAATTTCCCCTAACGTGCCGAAACAACGATTAGTTTCCACTAGAGAATGAATTGCTGCTGCAGTGAAAATGTTTTGCATATACGACCCAAGAAAAATTCTTAATTTTATAATTAGTAGTATTATACAAATAATACTGCGCAATGTCGATAATTGTCAATTTGTTATTTTATGCATTAGAATTGAATAATAATTTATGGTTATTAATTAACAAAAGCTTGAAAAAATTATGGTTGATTTACTTTTCAACTATCCTATAATTATATTTAACATACATAAAAACCCTTACATAACTCCCAGACATTTGACTAATGAAAGAACGTAAAAAAACTTTTTGAAAGGAATAATCAATAGCTGAAAAATTCGTGATTGAAATATCCTTCTTAGCATAATTGCTGCTTGTTAATTTTGAATATATGGGACCTATATTAACAAATTTGTATAAGTTAGGTATTTCTTTGATTTTGTAAAAAATACTTGAAGTCATATCTGTTTTAATTAAAACATAGCCAGGAAATAAAATTTTAATATTGCGAAAAATAACTCCGTTCTTTTTCTCAGGAATTTTTCTCTTAGGTATGAGAGCATACAAAGTTTGTTCATCAAAATGATAGTTCAAATGATCCTTAACTATTTCTTCCCCGCCTGATCTTACGTACAGAGCATACCATTTCAAAGTCATGATGAAGAAATATCCCCACTCTTACGATTATTAGGCAATACAGACATCATTACGTATTCCAAAATTCACTTAGAAAATTCAGAGGTTTATGTCAATTCTGGCCCCTTGAAAGGAATGGAAGGACAGATTAAAAAAGTAGATCGGCACAAAAAACGCGCTAAAGTACTCATAAAATTTATGGGCTCAGAGAAATTGGTCGATCTTGGTGTTGAAATACTTTCCAGCTTAAAAAATCAAAATATTAGCAACTAAAGAACTATTGTTCATTTTTTTGCCATTACCAGATGATGCTTCCACTAATCTGCCTATAACTGTGATCATTCCTTAAAAGTGATACTCATCAAGCATTTTTGGATTGTAAGCTGCTTGGCTTAGTTACTATCTCAATAACATTTATGGATTTCCTTAAGAAAGCCTCAGTCTGCCCGTAAATAGATTTAAAATTATTACTATTTAAAACATCTGTTTGCTTTATTCGTATTCTTTCATTAACAATTTCAATGATCTATTTGCATAAAAGGAGCTACCGAATCTATCGGTAGCTCACATTTTAATAACATTTAGCAAGTTTGTTCAAAGCTACGTGCCAAATTAGCCATTTCAATAGCGGAAGTGGCCGCTTCACATCCTTTATTTCCAGCTTTTGTCCCAGCACGTTCGATAGCTTGTTCAATATTATCAGTCGTCAGGACACCAAAAATAATAGGTACTCCAGTGCTCATAGAAAGAGCTGCTACTCCTTTTGCACATTCATTGCAAACATAATCAAAATGAGGAGTCGATCCGCGAATTACTGCTCCTAATGTAATAACCGCATCAAAACGCGCTGTTTCGGCCATTTTTTTCGCCATAAGCGGAATTTCGAATGCCCCCGGAACCCATGCAATTTCAATTTGGGCTTCTTCCACACCATGACGTTTTAGTGTATCTAAAGCCCCACTTACTAGCTTACTGACAATTAATTCGTTAAAACGACCCGCAACAACTCCTATACGTAATCCTGAACCGACGAGATTGCCTTCCCAGATTTTCATACTCATCCTCATTTCTTCATTATAATATAGTTAGCATATGACCTAGTTTCTGTTGCTTGGTATGCAGGTAATTGTGATTATGCTTATGACTTTTCATTTGAAGCGGTACTCGTTCTGCTACTTTTAGACCATATCCATTGAGCGCCACGATTTTTCTAGGATTATTGGTTAAAAGGCGCAATTTCTTGACCCCCAGATCACGCAATATTTGTGCACCAATTCCATATTGACGTAAATCAGCGGGGAAGCCTAGCCGTTCATTGGCCTCAACAGTGTCTAAGCCTTCTTCCTGTAGCTGATATGCTTTTAATTTGTTAATTAAGCCAATTCCGCGCCCTTCCTGTCTCATATATAGAAGAATTCCGGCTCCTGCCTCGTCGATTTGTTGTAAGGCAGCATGCAATTGTGGTCCGCAATCGCAACGAAGAGAACCAAATATATCTCCTGTTAAACATTCAGAATGTACACGCACTAAAACAGGCTGATCAGGGGAAATATCTCCCTTAACAAGAGCCACATGTTCTTTTCCATCCAACGTATTCGAGTAGGCAAAAATGCGAAAATCTCCGTATTCTGTAGGCAGAATGGTTTCCGCCTCCTTCTTCACCAGCGATTCGCTTTGCATGCGATAATGAATCAGTTGTTCGATCGAAACAATCTTTACATTCAAACGCTTCGCTATTTCTAGAAGAGCAGGTAAACGGGCCATGCTTCCGTCCTCTTGCATGATTTCGCAAATCACCCCAGCGGGATAACCGCCTGCAAGCCTGGCTAGATCTACTGCCGCTTCTGTATGTCCTGCCCTCTTTAATACTCCGCCCTCCTTGGCGACTAATGGAAAAATATGTCCAGGGCGACGGAAACGATCAGCTTCTGCTTGCGGGTCGAGCATCGCCATGATCGTTCGTGAACGCTCATGTGCCGATATCCCAGTATGCGTGTCCCTTTCATCAATGGAAACGGTAAAAGCTGTTCCGTGATGATCCGTATTATTTTCCACCATCTGTCTTAACTGTAGCTCACGAGCTCTTTTGTCCTCAATCGAAACGCAAACCAACCCTCTTCCATGGGTAATCATGAAATTAATCATCTCGGGTGTTGCCTTCTCCGCCATGCATAAAAAATCCCCTTCATTTTCCCGATTCTCGTCATCGACCACAATAATGGGCTTTCCCTGACGCAATTCCTCTAGCGCCTCTTCTATTGTGTGAAACATGTAGATTCCCTCCTAGCCATTGGTATTAGACAAACCCATTGTCACGTAAAAAGCTTTCTGTTACAGAATGTTGCTTGTTGCGAGCTGAATGCAGTGAATGGATTACATTTCCTTGAGAAGCTAGTAGCCGTTCCACATATTTACCAATTACATCATTTTCAAGATTTACGAAGTCCCCCACCTGTTTCTTTTCGAGCGTAGTAACTGCTGCTGTATGCGGAATGATCGATATGGAAAAGGAGTTGGCTTTGATGTCAACCACTGTTAAGCTTATTCCATCTACTGTAATAGAGCCTTGGGGAATGAGATAACGCTGGATATCTGCTCCTGCTTCTATTTCAAAGAGAATGGCAGTTTCATTTTGCCTTTTTGATAAGATTCTTCCTTTGCCATCAACATGCCCTGATACCAGATGGCCACCTAATCTGTCGCTTAGAGACATCGCCCGTTCCAAATTTACCAGCTCGCCATTACGGAGCTCACCCAGATTCGTTCTTTTCAGCGTCTCTGGCATAACATCAACTGCAAAGCCGTTGGCGGTGAACTCGGTAACCGTTAAACAAACTCCGTTTACTGCAATGGAATCACCTATTTTACTTCCCGCTACAACCAGACTGGCTTTTATATGCAGACTGCCAGCCTTTTGACTGGCTAAAAATCCAGTGATCGTACCTACTTCCTCAATTATCCCCGTGAACATGATCGTCCTCACTCCTTATGAATTGCTATGATCTGTCCAAAGTGGGTAACCCGTTATCCTTACTTCCTGTTCACTCACCTTTTCTACTGCTACATCTCTGAGTCGAATCGCATCTTTCATCAAAAGAATGCCATTTCCTCCGTAGGCGACTGGAGACTCCACGCCACCCACAAGTGTAAAAGCGACATAGGCTATTACCTTTTGGATCGCTTGTGCCTCTAAAAACGTCCCGCTTATCTTGCTGCCACCTTCTACAAGTACCGAAACAATTTCTGCCTCTCCCAAGGTTTGAAGGACAAATGGTATCGTTATTTGATCCTCTTGCTGCACCGTAATCCGAATTCCTTTTGCGCGCAGGAAATCTACTTTTTGCTGCGAAGCTCTTCTTGTGGTAAAAATCCAGACTGGCGATGCAGTATCCCTGAGAATCGCAGCTGTTTTTGGAATACGAAGAGTTTGATCAAGAACGACTCGTATCGGTTGCCTTCCATTTTCATACAACCGGGCTGTTAGTAAGGGATCATCTTTTATCACCGTGTTTATGCCCACTAAAATTGCGTCAGACTTAGCCCGTTCCTCATGAACTTCCCTGCGTGCCAATTCACTCGTTATCCATTTGCTATCCCCGGTTGCTGTAGCCAGCTTTCCATCCAATGTACTGGCTGTCTTTAACGTAACAAACGGCCTTTTCGTATGAATATAATGAAAAAACGACTCATTGCATTCTCGTGCTTCCTTTTCTAATACACCGACCTGTACATCGATACCCGCATTTTTTAAAGCTGCTAAACCTTTACCAGCCACCAGCGGATTGGGATCTTCTGTAGCAATGACAACCCGTTCCACTCCTGCATCTAGTAGCGCTTTTACGCAGGGTGGTGTTTTCCCATAATGACTGCATGGCTCCAAGGTTACGTATACAGTCGCCCCCGCTGCCTTTTCCCCAGCCATCCGTAAGGCATGAATTTCAGCGTGAGGCTCGCCTGCTCGCAGATGGGCTCCTAGACCAACAATGCTCCCATTTTTCACAATCACAGCACCCACTGTAGGATTCGGAGATGTCTGATGCCTCACTCCTTCTGCCAATTGGATCGCTATCTTCATAAAAGCTTTATCCAACTGGGCTTGATTCTCATATTCGCTCCTCTTCCTTTCGTGAGGCTCGTTCATAAGCGTTCCTCCTTTCTGCATTTTTCCGTTCTGTGTATATTGCTTTTACTCTTGCAAACGCACCTTGGTTATTTTCATAACCGATTTTTTACAATAAAAAATGCCCTTTTTCAGAAAAAGGGCATAGAGAAATACAGCCTACCGTCGTATTTTTCAAAAAACGGATACACAAAGAGTTACACCACCGCAAATAGATCATGCCTTGAAAGACATAATTGAATATATCTAAATAAACCGTCTTTTCATGTATAAAAAAACAGTCTGCGATGGCCACCACAATCGAAGTCTTGTATCCTCGTTGAAAAATGTGATAAGCCTTGTACCTTCTCCCATCCGGACTATACCGTCGGCCTTGGATTTTCACCAAGTCAGTCGCAAAAAACGGTTTGCGAGTCGCGGGCTCAGACATAATCGTCATTACCGCCGGTCGGGAATTTCACCCTGCCCTGAAGGTGGTTATGCAATTGCCTGTAGTATATCACAAGTATCTACGCATGGGAACGGATACTTTTCTGACTTCTTGTCGATACCCTTGGATTTTGTTGCATGCTAAACCTGCAGCTTGGTCTTCTTAGTAACGCCAAAAATGTTGTGTTTTACGCTAAAAACCTACGTCCTTCTATCTGATAGTCACTACTTTTCCAACGTCTGATACCGGCAGTCCTCAATATGGGGAATACGTTTAATTATGCTGTCGGATAAGGAACACTAGTAATATATCTTCCAAACCGATTTTACTTAGTATTTGTATGTCATCCCTGAAAAAGTTGGATAAGATTGCCGCATGTATCATGAAACACAGCAATAGAGGTTTCTTCTAAATCTACAGGCTTCATCTTAAACACTACACCCAGCCTTAGCAGTCTTTCATACTCTTTGTGAATATCGTCAACAGCAAACGTCATTAGAGGAATTCCTGCCTTAAACATCTCCTTTTGGAATGTTTCGGCGGCAGGATGCCCAAGTGGTTCCAAAAGCAATTCAATATCTTCCGGTCCTTCTGGCGAAACAACCGTTATCCATTTATAATCTCCTGCTGGCAAGTCTCTTTTTTTCACAAAGCCTAAAACTTCTGTATAAAATGAAAGAGCCCTTTCCTGGTCATTGACAAATATACTCGTTAGTTTAATTTTCATTGAAATTCCCTTTCCTGTAAGATAAATTCAAGCTGAACACGAAGTATATACCAAAATGGAACGAATTTGTGCCTTCATTCATTTCTATTATTGATCAAACTGTCTCTTCTATTCCAACTCCTTAAAACGACCGATCGGCCTTTCCCCTTCCCTAATTTTTTCAAAAGTATTGAGATATATCCTTAGCCACATACAAGATTAAATCCAGCTCCTTTCTCATAAGCAAAGAATGTATGTAAAAAATCCCGTTTTTTACACAGTCGTATTGACAATATGAAAATAACCATATAAAATATCCTCAAGAACACGTAGAAAGGAGCTTCTTACTTTGCAAATTCCTCCAAAGGAAACGCCAGTCTATCGATCACCTGATGGCTTACCTACCGACATTTGTATATTAACGATTACATCGGAGCCCAGAAAAGATACCAAGCACAAATCACTTCCCGATCGTAAGTTAAAAATATTGCTGATTCAGCGTGATCCACAAAGTGATCGCTTTCCAGGGTATTGGGCTTTTCCAGGTGGTTTTCTCAATGAACACGAAACGCTTGATCAATGTGCTGAACGTGAGCTGCGTGAGGAAACGCATATCTTAAATGAGAAGGTACATATTAAACAGCTAAAAGCCTACTATACTCCAGGCCGTGATCCTGGTGGATGGATTCCAACCGTTGCCTATTATGCCCTTGTTAATGAGCAGGCATTGACTGGATTTAAGGCTGATGACGATGCTGTAGATGCGCGTTTATTCACGGTTGAGGAAGCAATGTCCATGAAATTGGCGTTTGACCACAGCGAAATCTTGAAGGATGCTTTGCAAAAAATCCAAGAGATTATGGTTCAGACTAATATTGCGAAAGAATTTCTACCCGAAGAGTTTACCTTATCTGAACTGCTTCAGGTCATAGAAACGGTCGTACCTGATTTTAAAGTAGATCGCTCTAACTTTAGCAGGCGCTTGGTGTCTACTATAAATCGAAAAGGAATTATTGAAGAAGTCAGAGATGCTGAGGGTTCCGCTAAATACTCGAATAAATACTCACAAAACCCAGCCAAACTATATAAATTTACTGATTATGTGCCATTTGTGAGCATCTATTAATCCTTCTTTTTTTAATCTTTTATATAGTCATATTAACCATGTTAAATCAATCACTTAAAATGGAGGTATTTATTTATGAGTCAAAAAGCTATCCTGATCATCGATTACACAAATGATTTCGTTGCAACCAATGGTGCTTTGACATGCGGAGAACCTGCCCAAAAAATTGAAAAGCGTATTGTTCAACTTACCAATCACTTTCTACAGAACGGTGAATTTGTGGTAATGGCTGTGGATGCACACAAGGAAATTGATCCATTTCATCCTGAATCGACGCTCTATCCCCCCACAATATAATCGGGAGTAAGGGACGCGAATTATATGGCGAGCTACACAGCCTCTATAAACAAAAGGAAGCGTTCATTTATTGGATGGATAAAACAAGATACAGTGCATTTGAAGGAACTGACTTATCACTACAATTGCATACGCGCGGCATTCGCCAAATTCATCTTGTCGGAACATGCACTGATATATGTATTCTCCATACAGCCGTATCTGCTTGGTATCTTGGCTTCAAGGTGATTATTCATGAGGATGCGGTTGCAAGCTTCAACCCTGTAGGACACGATTGGGCATTACAGCACTTTAAAAACCAAATGGGAATTCAGGTCGCAAATAATTATTGACCATTAATGTATGCTTTTTTCTCAAACAGCCAAAATGAGGGGACTGGCCGAAAATGACAAAAACAATCTTTGATATTGTTGATCCAAAAAAATATCGCTATATCCATATGTGCCGCTTCTGTAAGCAGCCTGCTTTTAGAATGACAATTGAAGAAACTCCCTGCCCTATTTGCGGAAAACAAGAATTTGAAATCCTTCCCTTTTATGATCCCTCCAGAGACTACGGTCTTGATGTAGATGAATATGCAATTACCATGATGTATGCTTTATACAAAAAAAATCTACACCGCACGATAGTTGTATTTGATGATTTTTATCGTAAAGCTCCTTTTGTTAAGCCAAGCAGTGATTTTACTGGAGAGTTAGGGGGATACGTTGCTTTTGGAGGACTAGAACAGTTAATTGATATTGTAGAGAATCTATACTTTAATGAAAATGACATTGAATATCTGCGTTCCAAGGGCTTGTATGAGGAAGCCTTCCTGTCAGAACTTCGCTCACTACGTTTTACAGGGAGCTTGCATGCAATGAAAGAAGGACAAATTGTCTTTCCAAACACTCCTTACATACGAATGATTGCCCCTATCATGGAGTGTATTTGGATCGAAGCTCAATTGCTTAATACAGTCAACAGTGAATCCCTGCTCATGACAAAAGCGTCTCGAATTGTGACAGCAACAGATGGGCAAAGTGTTATTGAAATGGGAAAAAGACGTGCTCAGGGACGCGATGCATCCGTACAAGGAGCTAGATCAGCTTATATCGCTGGATTTGACTACACCTCGAATATGAAAGCTGGGAAAAAATATGGTGTTCCTACTGCAGGTACACATGCTCATTTATTTGTTCAATTTTTCCCAAATGAACTAGATGCCTTTCTCGCCTTTGCTGAGGTTTTCCCCGCTAAGAGTATCCTTCTAGTCGATACTTTTGATGTTTTAGGTTCAGGTATCCCAAATGCGATTAAAGTGGCTAAACGGATGGAGGAACATGGACAGAAGCTTACCGGCATTCGTTTAGATAGCGGCGATTTAGCCTTCTTGTCCAAGAGAGCGCGAAAAATGCTGGATAATGCGGGTTTTCCCTATGTAAAAATTGCTGCCTCCAGTGACCTCGATGAGCATACGATTACCTCTCTTAAGCATCAAGGAGCTAAAATTGATATTTGGGGCATTGGAACCAAATTTATCACTGCCTATGATACTCCTGCCCTAGGTGGGGTACACAAAATTGTTGCAAGAAGAACCGAAAAGGACTGGGTGGCTCTCATTAAAGTCTCTGAAAATATAGACAAGATTATTAATCCTGGTTGCAAAAAAACCTATCGGATATACGATCAGGATGGTATGGCAAAAGGTGATTATATTTGCCTCGAGCATGAGAATATTCAAGGCCTCGAGGAGATTCAACTAAAGCATCCAGTGAATCCGTTAAAAATGAAGCGCGTACGTCATTTTACAGCAGTCGAGCTATTAGTTCCTATTTTTGAAGGAGGAAAGCTGGTTTATGATAATCCATCTCTGGAAGAAATCAAGAAGTTCCATCAAGCCCAAAAGAATACATTCTGGGAGGAATATCTTCGCTTAGACAATCCAGAGGTATATCCCGTTACTTTATCTGATGAATTACGGGAGCTGAAAAAGAAGATGATTAACGAAATACGCGAGCTTGCTCTCATAGAATCTTAAAGGAGGAAACGTTCATGCGATATGGCATTTACGGAAGTAGCTTTGATCCTATTACCTATTCACATCTTTTTACAGCTGCTGCTGTGGCAAAACGTAAACGTCTGGACAAAGTGTTTTTTATTCCCTGCTCTTCCCTGCGTAGAGATAAGGTACTCCAAACGGAAGATCGCCACCGATTAAACATGCTTCAGCTTGCCTTGGAAACGTGCAAAAACAAGAAAAATCGTTTTGGGGAACCTTTATTTGAAATCTCTACCGTTGAAATGAACGCGTTACCTGGCGAAACATATACCTATGACACAATGAATCATTTCAAAAATCTGTATCCGCAAGATGAAATCTTTTTTATCATGGGAGCAGATCTGCTAGAAGGTATATCCTCCTGGGGGAATGCTGAAAAATTGGTGAAAAACAACAAGTTTATTGTCATGGCAAGAGAAGGCTATCACTCTGATGATTTAATTGCTAAGGATCCCTTGTTACGCAATAATGATGAAAATTTCCTGACAATGTCAAAAGGAATCAGTATGGGTATTAGCTCCAGCTACATTCGCGGTGAGCTTCGCAATGATGGTGAAGCTAGTTTTCTCCTGCCTGAGGAGGTTTTAGATTACATCAAGGAACATCAATTATATGTGAGCGAGGTACGTTGAGATGACGAAACAAACAGAAATGATCAAAAAGCTGCATGTTCATGTAGATGCACAGCCCGAACGTGAATTTCGTGACAGGGTAGATTTTTTAAAGCAGTACCTTCTTACATCTGGAGCTAATGGATACATTGCGGGAGTAAGCGGCGGAATTGATTCTACCTTGACGGGTATCATGGCCCGGGTTGCTTGCGATGAGCTTACTCATGCGACGGATAAACGATATCATTTCGTGGCTGTTCGTCTTCCCTACGGAACTCAAATAGATGAAGCTGACGCCCAAAAAGCACTTCAATTCATCAAGCCACATCAGAATATGATGGTTAATATCAAGCCGGCCGTTGATACTTCTCTTGAACAGCTTAAACAATCAACGGGAATTGATCTGTCAGATTTTCACAAGGGTAATGCGAAGGCAAGAGAACGCATGAAGGTTCAATATGACATAGCCGGCCACTTAGGACTATTAGTTCTTGGGACTGATCAGGCTGTCGAAGCAACTACCGGATTTTTCACTAAATATGGAGACGGAGGCGCTGACGTAGTCCCCCTTTCCGGTCTGACCAAGGGGCAAGTAAGACAAATCCTGCAAGATCTTGGAGCGCCTGATATTTTATATTTAAAAATTCCTACAGCCGATCTTGAAGATGACCGTCCTCAATTACCTGATGAAACCGCCCTTGGTTTTTCTTACGATGATTTAGACAACTATTTAACCCTGAAGCCTGTATCTGCTGAAATCGCGGAAAAAATCGAAGAAAAGTATGATAAAACCGAGCACAAGCGCCGCTTACCTGTAACTCCATTCGATGTCTGGTGGAGGTAAAAAAGCCCCCTCCGAAAAAGCATGCTTTTTCGGAGGGGCACCTTTTGCAATCAACAAATTCTCATTCTGAGCCTGCTGTCTTTATTAAGAAATTATCCGCCCAGAACTTGTCTGGCCATCTCCTTGTACTCTTCTAGCCCCGATTTTTCGGCAAATTCAGCAAGGGCAACAGGATAACTAGCAGCTAATTCAATGACATGATCAGCCATATTCGGCCAAACGTCTCCACCTGCCTGCTCGTAGTAATAAATTAATCTTTGCAGTGCTTCTTCCCCAAAAGTCCGGTAATGAGCCGCAAAATCATGGGCGGGATCTGTTACCCTTGCCTCCGTCCAATCAATCAAGCCTGTTACTCGTGATGCTTCATCAACTAGGATATGTCCCGCGTGCAGGTCCCCGTGAATAAGCACCGTTTTCGGGGGCCAAAGCGTATCATTTGCAAGCCAATCTTGCCAGCGATTCCAGAGATCATCACTTACCCCAAATGTCATTTTGACTTTATCCATCCTCGCTTTCATCAAGGACCTTGCTTCTTCAGCAGTCTCCAGTTCTATCCCCGCCTCTCTGCAAGCGTTCGGATTAATCCGATGCAGGGAGGCGATTGCAAAGGCGAGCGTTTCATGAAATGCATCTGGTACATTTTTTTCGTCAATTTCCCAAATATATACCTTTGCTTCTGGAACAATCGTTCCTGCTGGTACACCTTTTAACAACGGGTATGCAATCAGCTCTTCTGAGTAAATTCTCCAATTCGGAACTTCTACTGACACTCTCGATTTTATCAGGTTTAGAATCTGCCTCTCTTTTTTTGCCGAGGGTAGCACATCTATTCGTCTTGGATACCGTAACGCCCATTGTACCCCATTCAGATCGTGCGCCATAACAACCTGAAAATCTAAACCAGAATCATTTCTCTGTAACGAATCCTCTTTTAGCAGCAGTCCATGCTTCTTCGCATCTGCCAGGATTTGCTCGTCTGTTTTTATCATCATATGCTTCACGTCCTTTATTTTGGTATTTTTACACCCGAAACCAAATCATAACTATCAAAACAAAATACACAGGCATTGCTGCCTGTGCTGGAGTAACGGGAAAAGAACACCAAAAATAAGTCGGGGGCCATTTACCTTGTTCATGTGAGACGTTGCGATACAAGGTAACGTGTAAATACTAGGTGCAAAGCCTACTCTTTACTAGCTATCTGACAGTAAACAGCGCGCTTTTATCCCAAAATGATGATTTTGTGATTAAACGTGTCTCTTGGCTTACATAAACTTACAATACAAAAAAAAACAGACACCGAATGTCCATCCTTTTTTCATATCGTTCTCATAGAGTTTTCCTATAAAAAGGCAGACTAATCCCGATTACTCTACACACAGGCAGAGCCTTTGATCACTATTAAATTAGTGGGCCAAAGTAGTAAATCGGAATCTTATGTATGCCATGAGAAAACCCTCCGTTCAATAAATTTGTTTCAGAATACCATAAGTCTTAAAAAAATACAATCTTCTCTTGCTTAAATCGCTGCGTCAGCGCCTTTCAAAATTTTGTTCCCTTTTTACAATTCCCAAAAACCCTAATGAATTACGAAGCTCATTAGCAGCCACTAACAGCTATATGTAAACAGGAGCAACAATTAGTTGTTATCAGGAAGTAAGGGACACATTATATTTTATCCCTGTAAGGTTCAATAATCATATTGTAGTCCTTACCGTATTTATTATGAAATTGCTCTTTAAAATCGCGTTCCACCCGTTCCATGATGACATCATGATAAAAGGCGTTTTGCAAAAGCTCAATCACAGATGGATGATCCGTTTCTAAAGCTGACAATTTCGTATCTGTAGTAAAGCTACCAATTAGACTGAAACTGCTGTCACATAGGATAGTGAATCTTCTAGCTTGCATATTCTGCCATTCATCGCTACGTCTGTGAACATGTACATGCCTTAGTGGACTATGACTCTCCCCAATAGTAATTAAGGTCACAAAGACACCGCGTTGTTCTGCATCAAGCAAATATTCCTCTACCCACTGAACATCCTCCGACCATATATCCACTACTATACTGTTCTGGGCATGCAAAATTAATCGTTTAATAGCTTTTTTTACTGCTTCCTTTCCCTGCCACGAATAAAAAGAGGAAGCCGGTCGAGGTGGTGTTTTTAATTCTTGCGATAATTTCGTTGTTGTTTTTTCAAAATCGTATTGTAAAACCTTAATTAGTTGCTCGATAGGAACTGCGTCATAGAGAACAGGATCACCTTCAATGGCTCTGCATATGCCACGCTCTGTTAGAGAGCGTAAAGCTGCATAGACATTCGTTCGCGATACGGATACTCTTTTCGCAACCTCATACCCGGATATCTTTGGTTCCTCATGTAGAGCTAAAAAGCACCTTGCCTCCAAGTCCGATAGTCCAATTTTGCGTAATTCGTCAACCAAAAGACGAGCCCTCCCTTAACGTTTTTAGTAGTATGTAAAAACACTACTTCTTTATGTACACGAAGTCAAGATGTAATTCAATTTATCTTATATAAAGTAGACGATGTTATTCACTCAAAAATAAAAAGCTACCATATGAGTTAGGTAGCTTCATAAAATGATCATTCACTATCTATTGCAATAAAAAGCAGGCTTCCTATTCCTATGACGCTTGCTCCAGCCGTACATGAACTGGATGAGTTGTAATCACTTCTCCATCATAATATAGCTCTGCTGTATATGTTCCTTCCAAGCTAAGTACCATAGACATTTTTAACGATGTTTCCATTTCAGAGGATTGCTCATTCTGGCGTTCATGATACATTGTGATGGGACTCGAAATCCCAACATCTTTTCCATTCCGGTCTTTGATTTTCAATTGAAGTTCAAAGGTTGCCTGATCAGGTAATTCTTTTAGCGCGATAAACATCTGAAAAGCATACACGTAGGGTAATGCTGGAATCGTGATGTCATGAAGGATATGCCCTATGTCATGTTTTTTAAGTTCCTTGTTAAAATTGATGTGATCTACTACTACCAATTGACTATGCATGTATGACAAACACCTCGCTTGTAATCTTAATACGTATGAAAGCGTACGATCGATATTTTCTTGAAAATCTCTTGGTAAGTAAGAAAAGCAGGAAAAGCTGTAATCCCTAAATCATCAGACATGATACCCTGTTCATCAACTCGTAGCTTCGCATGCTCATTGATTTGACGTGAAAAGACCCTTGCCTTCCATTCAGGCGCCTTATAGATGATATAGATCTGATATTCAGGGAAGCGACGGCTGATTTCCGCAAGATATTCAGCATTGCTAGGATCAGTATAAGCTAGAAAGAGAAAAATACTTTTGTCATGCAATTCCGTAATCTCGTCACTGCCAGAAACATAGATTTGAAGATACCTTTTATAATAGAAGGCTTTTGTTAACTTCATCCCGATGATCAAAACAAGTATGATGCCCCAAATACTTAGCAAGAAACTCATCATAGCACTATCATCCTTATTTTCTTTCTCAGTTTAGATAAAATGTGCAATTCCTTGTAAATAGGTATGAAAAACGCTGCTACAATAAGATACGGCATGATCTGCTCAGGGGTATTTGGTATCCCCTCTAGCTGATTAGCTATCCAAAAACCTCCGATGGCTCCAAGCAATAACAAGCAATTCCGCAGGATGGCAAGTTTTATGTTTGTCTTTTTGGCACTACCCCCAAAGCAGCTACAGGCAAAGCTTTTTTTCTGCTTACTAGCTCGTATGAAAAGTCCAATAAAAAAAATCATCAGCAAGCCAGTCAGGATAAAAGCTGCATGTAAAAAAACAAGCTGAGCAAAACAAATCGCTAAAGCAAATTCCATAAGAATAACCAAAAAAGAGCTGATCATCACATATTTTCTCGATATAACATCAAAGTGTACAATCGATTGTCTGAATTCAAACAATGAAAAGCACTTTGTAACAGCGGAAACAAAGAACATGAACGCAAAACCATATGGAAGTAAGAGCAGATATGACATCATAGGAGTCTTACACTTTCTAGAATTTTATGAAAATCTTCTGCCCTGTAGATATCTCCTTTACTAATAATCACACCCTTTGAATCAGCAAGAAGAAGGAACGGGTGATAGCTAACCTTAAAGATTTTGTTCATTTCCTGATGTTTCAATTGAATCACAGGGAAATCCCATTCAAAATAATCTACCATCTCAGCGTGATCCTCGATTTCTCCATCCGAAAAGAGATAAAGCTGCATATTCTGATTCTGACTTATCGATCGAAGGTGGGGTAATAAATCGATACAATATGAACAAAAGACGGAGACGAAAACTAAAGCCGCCCCCTTAGGGGAAAAGTTCAGCTCTAGTTGTGATGAATCCCAATTTGTGAAGTGAACGTGTGGAATCGTTGTGCCTATTTCTAAACCGGTATCACGAACTAGTTTTTTTGACATCGTATTATGGCCCCCTATTTTCGTAGACTAATTCTGAATTATACCACTCGCTTTGGCGTTCCCAGGTTCGATAGTATTCACCCTTTGCATCCATTAATTGCTGGTGAGTTCCTTGCTCAATAATACTTCCTTCCCTCATGTAATAGATGCGATCTACCTTTTTCCCGATTCCAATTCGATGAGAAATGATGAAGAGTGTCTTATCCTTCGCTAGCTCCAGGATATCGTCAAATACCTTCACTTCACTGTTTGGATCTAATGCCGAAGTGGGTTCATCTAAAACCATCAGATCCAGATTGCGATATAATAGTCTGGCCAGTGCAATTCTTTGCCATTGACCACCGGATAAGTCTACCGAATCCTCATGGATGTCTCCAAGCTTGGTAGACAAACCGTTTTTTAACCGATAAAAATCTTGTATATTCAGATGCTCAAGCAAATGATACAGCTCCTGATCATCTCTCCTTTCTACTCCCAAGCAAATATTATCCTGAATAGATACCTTGTATTTCATAAAATCCTGAAAGATTGCTCCGCAGCTTTTCCATAAACCTGCAACATCTAGTTGCTTTTGCTCCACACCATCATAAAAAATCGTGTTATCCGGCGCCTGATATAAGCCGAGCAATAGCTTGATCAGCGTAGATTTTCCAGCTGCATTGTCCCCAATAATCGCAATCTTTTCGCCTTTTTTTACCGATAGATTAATATTATGAAGTGCGGGTTCCTGCCTGTTCGGATAGGTGAAGGTTAAATCGATTACTTCTATCCCCTGCTTTAGCTGAAAATCTGTTATCGCCGCTTGTTTTTCCCCTTTGCTTGGAGTAATCAAATCTAATTTCTGATATTCATCTACATAGCGAAGATTTTCTAATAAATTTTTGCATTGAAGAAACAGAGACAAGATATTTCTTTCAGCCAATGAGGCAGCCAAGGATATTGCAACAAAATCTCCAATAGTCATCCTCTTATCCGCAACAAGGAAGACCATCATCACCATAATAATTAATCTGCTGCATACAGATAACAAACTACTAATGAATTCTGGCCTTACGTTTAATTTCGTGATTTCTATATTCATGTTCATGATGTTTGTTTTTGCTTCTAGCCATTTTTCTTTAAAAAAGAAAAAAGCCTGAAATAAGAGAAACTCTTTTTGTGCCTCTTTTCGGACTAGCAGATCGCGAAAATATGTAGATAGGTTATGAGCCCGTGCCATTTGTAAATTCATAGAAACCAGCGGATCGATAACCTTAAATACGAATATACTTTTTACAAGGGAAAACCCAATAATAATAGCACCGATAAGCCAATACCCACTTACCAGCACATAAATGGAAATTCCCCCTGTCAATAATGCTTTTACACATTGTATTCCAGTTTGAAAGGTGGCTTGTATTTTCATCAGTCCAAGCGACCATACCTGTATCTTTCCTAGAAAACTGGGATGCTCACGCTCTAGCAATTGCATACCTGCTAGCTTGTCAAATAGTTGTTGCTCCCTGTAAATCCCAAACTGTTCATCACATTTCGTATTATAGAATCGCAAGAAAAGCTCAAACGTCTCCTGAAGCAATTCGAGGAACAGCATAATTCCAATTCCAAGTAGCGCAAGATAAATTTGTGAACTGACAAGATTATCGATTGTATATTTATTCGCAACAATAATAGCGTTTGATTGCAGAGCAAGAATAATACTCAAGAAGCAGACCAAAAGCATATAGGTTTTGTTAAAATTCCAGATGATTTTACATGCATACAGAAATAATTGTTGTCTGTGTCGCATCTTTTGAACAAATCCCAAATGCTCTCGGTTGCTCGTGCTATGTACAGAACCTTTGCCATTCAGGCTCATTTTTTAACATTCTCCAAGGAGTAATAGACATTCAAAAACGGCTCCATTCTCATCTCAAGTGACTCCACTTCATTGTTAAAACTACCGCAAGTGATAATTTGGCCTACACGATTCATAGAAATCATAGTGGGAACCAACTCTATATATAATTTTTCGCCTATCTCTTTTAGATCCGTTAACTCGATCGGAATGGAAATTCCATACTCTTCTTTTATCTGCTCTTTATATTCCTCTGATCCATATAAGAAAATCAGATGAGAAAACTTATTATATTTATCAGCGAATTCTTTTATCGCATCATATTTACAAAAACTGCACGTTTCACTCATGATGTAAATAACGGTTCCGCAAGCCTCTTTACGAACCCATGTAAAATCTATGGCCGGTCCATCTTTCATTAAATTCATTTCTTCCGGAAAAAAAGTCCCGATCTTTTCCAAAAAACGATTGGGGTTTTTGAGAAATTTTTTATGATTATCTGCTTCCATCCTTTTATCCTCTCCTAATAAATAAAGGACTAGGAACACTCTATATGAATATAGAGTGTTCCTTTTCTTCCCTTATCAATGTGTAGAACCTAGCAGCTGCTACCCCACTCTGTTCTGCAATATACTTGAGAACCGTTCATGCAAATTGCATAAACATGTCTATACATTTTTTTCTCCAAACCGTGACACTGGTAATCTGTATGAGTCCAACCTGAGATTGCATCTGGACATTGGCAAGCCATATTCTTCATCCTCCATTCAAATGTTTGAATTTTTTGAATTTAATTCATTTTGTTTTGTGGTACAGTCCCCATACTCTATTCCATGGAAAAAGCGCACTAGAGATATAAAGACTTGCGAACCACTTCGAAAAATTACCATTATGAATACTGAAGTAAAACTATCAGGTTACTCAATATGGTAACTTTTACATTTTTATTATATTATATCCAATTTCATTTAAAATCACCTTCGTGGGGGATTTTTCTACTGTAGCTATACAAATGTTCTAACTAAGTCTACTCTATTATTTACTCCAACCTTATTATAAATATTTTTTACATGGGTTCGAACCGTCTCTACCGATATAAAATGATGTTTTGAAATGTCTTTAATCGAAATATTTTCAAGAAGACTATGAACAATCTCGCATTCTTTCTTGGTTAGCTGAAAATCTTTGAATTTCTTCTCCAGTTCCTGCTCTTTCCGGGAAGCACCTATATTGTTTAATTGCCATTCTACTGTTTTAATGATGTAGCAAAAAATATTCACTATGTAAGAGATATGCTCTTGTGATTGATAGTTTAAGCTGACATATCCCTTTTTTGTATTATTAATAAAGATCGGACTTCCGAGACTGATCCATCCCGGCAGTTCATTTGGAAACATTTCATCCCCATATCGAATAGCAGGATTTCTTGTAGAACTTGCCTCTTGGATCGTTTCCATTGAGAACGCTATCATTTTCTTCTTAAAAGAGTCCTCCAGCTCCCCATTCATCGTCTTTCCATCTGAGCACATGAAATCTATGCTCTTCGCATCCTTGTTTGTCACAATGAAGAAATGTGGATTACAAAAAAAAGGCTGGACAAAGTGAATTTCTTCTTTGAGATAATCGAGCAAATGGTTTATTGTCACTACCGGCATCTCTGTATGCTCTTGCAACGATAACACCTCACTAAAATTTATGTTTTAATAAAACTTAACATATATTGTAAATTAACACAAAAACGTATAACAGACATTACCTTAAAATTATATTTTATAAAAAATTACAAAATTTTATTACCAGCATAAAATTGTATCCAATCGTACGTATTCCGCGACCATACCATATATAATAAATTTTCACGAATTCCTAAAAATAAAAAACCTTTATGTTGCATGTCTTTCCAAAGAGAGAATACAACAAAAGGTTTTTTACATAGTTTTTACAGGTAATATTATTTATTTTTAAACAAAAACATTTTCTGGTTTCGTATAGATCATAAAGAAAAAATATATCACTCAACATGATAGAAAACCTGCATTTATATGAAAAATCCTCTATCTATAATCACACTTCATTTACAATATCACATAAATGAACTTTATATAAGCTATCTCCTTCTCTAAGAATCAAAACCTCCCCCCTAAAATCCCGATCATGGGACTGGATCGTCTTCCCTTCTTGATTGATAAACCTTACTTCACATTTTTGTATAAAATTACCAAAACTATTATTTTTCAATAAAATATATTCATCATGTTTACCATACCCTTTATCAAATAAGAAAAAGCTATTATAGGTAATGAAACCTGATGACCCAGATATCTTAGGATTGAAAAACTCCATTTGGTCGTTGGCTATTTTCACCAAGTGAAAGTCGGTATAGTAATAGAACCAAATCTCTTGGTCACTAACTACATTTAATGCATAACAATCATAGATATCTGCCTTATGATTTGAGAATATTTGTTTTCCTTCTTGATCCCAGGCAACCAGGCCTGAAGCTCCAATCGGATCGGCCCATCCATAATTGCCGAAGACCCCTTCACCAAAAAAACCTGTCCAAATAGTGCCGTTAGGAGATACTTGAACATGTTGAATCCCATCTCCTAGCAGCAGCTTCTTGATTAGCTTCCCGTTCAAATCAAATATTTTACCGTTCAGCTCGAAATTGTCTGGGCCAAAATACCTCGTTCTTGCACCCACTACCAACAGGTTATTGTCATTTAGGGGCTGTATAAAATGATAATGATATCGTTGTTTGGCTAGCGATGTTTCATGTACCTGGCCATCTTCAGTAATGATTAGTACTTTATAAATAAAGCAATTTGGTGTTTGAGATTGAACAAACATTCCGTTTATTCTTTCTGGTATTTTATTCACTAGTAATATGTAGATCTTGTTGTCGTAACCAATTGATGAAGTTACTATTTTATAATCCTTTGTATAGGTGCCGATATCTATAAATTCATCTAATATGTATACGATTTTTTTCTTCACGGGCTTCTCCTCTCATTCAAATATCCCTGCCACTCTTCTATGAAACTTACTTGAATTGAATATATTTGATAACGAGCAATAATAGTAGAAATATCGGAAAATAATGCAAAAAAAGGAACCGTGCAGGTCCCTTTGGATGCCAGGCTACTCCTCGTCTTCCTCCTCTTCAAGCAAATCCTCTTCAGTAATATATATTATCTGTACCGCAATTACTTTTCCTTCAGCATTTTTCGCGATAAATGCCTCATAGCCACCGTCGCCAAATCCCGAGCTAGAAACGACACCACCATTAATCACTCCAGCTTGGAGTTCACTCAATGTTTGGTCGCAGCAGGAAGAATACCATCTTTGCTCAGGCATGAATTTCGTTTCTCCCATTACAGACTCATCCACTCGATAGATTTGACGCTCAAAGATTCCCGCTTGACCACTGTCTACTCCTACAATAAAGTCACATACTTCCCAATTCGTCACCTGTTCAAGATCAATTGACTCGTGATAAGCACAAACTAAGGCACATCGCTCTCCCCAATCTCCTGTGTCTATTCGATCAATTACGCCAATCCACGTACCGACTACCGCTTCCTCTACAACTCCTGAAATGCCTTGTTCATAATTATAGCAAGGATCTGATACCACTAATGCCCCAGATGTAACTTGAAATGTCCCTAGATTAATCATTACTTCCTCGTTTCCTCCTCAAAAATGATCAACATAGACTAGTAAAAAAGTAGGAGCTTCCCAAACAGGTTGGAGAAAAAAATGATTCGAACAGCAAAAAAATGAATTCATATATCCTGTTATTCATTATACATGTTCTTTTTTCTTATATCATGAACCATTCGGTATATTTCAGCTTTTCTTAACATAGTGACAAGATATTTGAAACAGCCTCCAGCTTCGAACAGCCAGTAGTAATAAAATCCCACCAAACATTACTGCAATAAAAAAACTAGAAAGCTGTGATACCTGACCAAACTTCCAAAGGCTTATATGAATGTCAATCCCCACTATATACAGCACTCCCCCAATCACTGAGACAAAGGAGCAAATGTACATTCCTATAGAGAAGACAGCAAGTACTGGCACTGCAACCAGACCCACTACACCTCTGCACAAATATTGAAGATACTTACTTCCCATCATGTATGTCTTCCTTTCTATTACATTGAATCTTTTCAATTGAAGCAGGCAACGTCATTCCCCCAGATTCTATTTACTAGTTTTCACACAATTTAATATGTATATATTTTAGTAACTAAAATATTCCTCAGATATAATTTAATATAGATATATTTTTCTGTAAATAAAGTAAGTAGAATAAAAAAAGCTGCTCTTGATAAGAACAGCCCATCTTTCTTCGCATTCTATTTTTATTTCATCTACTCAACAATTGTTGACAATAATTCATTCACTTGTTTAAATACATTAGCCATCTCACGTAGCTTTTTCTTAGAAAAGCCTTTGAATAGTTCGTTTATTTTATCTTGTCCTTTTTCTGTAAGAACTACCAAAACCACTCTACGATCCTCTTTGGTCCGAATTCTACTAACGAGACCAAGCTCTTCTAATTTGTCACACATCGAGGTTGCCGCACCCGCTGTAATGAGAAATCGTTCAGCGATTTCGGTGATTCTTAGACTATTCATTAGTTTCAAGCCGACTAACAACATTACATGATTTTGTGATAAAACGTCATCTTTGACAAAAAGATCCATAAAAGCTTTAGATTTTTGCTGCACACCACTCATTTCGATCATCAATGTTTGGATTTCATGAGCAACAGAATGATTATCTTCCAAAATGACTACCACCTTATTTTACATACTAAAAATTTAATTGAGTAAAATATATAAAAGAGGTAGAGTGTTGTCAAGAATTCGTGGTATTTGTCAGATAGGCCTTACCACCATACCCATTCGTTATGTACCAAAAAGAAACCAAGCGCGCTTGTTCATGAGACGCTTGGTTGTTAGTCATTTCTATTCTGCTATCTCTTTTGTTTTATTCTACAAACACTTTGCTACACGTAGGACAAATTCTTCTAAATACTTCTCGTCTGTTTCGTCAAAACGATCTGTAATCGGGCTGTCGATATCGAGCACCCCATAGATTTCTTCCCCTTTAAAAATGGGAATAACAATTTCAGAGCGAGATGCCGCATCGCAAGCAATATGGCCTGGGAAAGCATGGACATCTGCTACTCTCATCGTGCATCGTTTCAAAACTGCTGTTCCACACACTCCCCTCCCTGTTGGAATACGTGTGCAAGCCGGCAGTCCTTGGAAAGGACCAAGAATTAGTAAGTCTTGCTCCTTGTCATATAGGTAGAACCCTACCCAATTTACTTCCGTCAAAAATTGATTTAATAAAGCAGTTGCATTACTCAGATTAGCGAGCACATTGGGCTCCCCATCTACTAATGCATCTAGCTGTTTTAAAAGAAGCTCATAGTTCTCTTGTTTATTGCCTGTATATCCCTCTGCTTGAAACATGGATGCCGTCACCTCACGATTATAATAGCAAAATGAGATTGTCAGTTAGAACTCTCTCTTTTTCCTATTATAACGTTTTATACTCCCATTAGGATTGAATTTGCATATCTTCTTACACTTTTGTCTACTGATACACGATCTGCTTATCCCCATCTGTTATGATTAGAGAACCGGCTTTAATGAGTTTACCTTCATGAGTGAAATCTTGCTTTGAAAAGTTAGCAATAACCTTCAAATCAGCTCCGTAAGCTGTCATTTGCACTTGACGATCTTGAAAAAAATTTGATAGTCAGTCATTTCGCGAGTAACTGCTACCGGCTGTTGAAGCTAATGGTTGCTTCATTCGGAGCTGGAACTTCATCCAAATATCTGTGCTGCAATTCCGAATAATGTTTTGTTACGAGCAGGTAAATGATTTGCTTTTGTAATCATGATAGGCGGCTGACTCACCTTTTCAAACCCGCATGCTTCAATATAAGACATAAACGGCTCATTTTCTGAGGGTACATCAATTCTTACCTTACCTGAATGCTTCATAGCCAATTGATTAACGATTGCGAATGCTATATCAGCATTCGGAGCGACGATAGGGCCTACTATGAGATTAATGGGTCCAAGTATAGATAAACCATAGCCTACTACCTGACCGTCAGGACTTTTCACAAGCACTGCCTCTTTTGCCTGATTATATCTATGGCGAAGAAAAGCTCCTCTCTCGACACCAAAGGCATCTTTATCTATTTTTATGACCTGTGGCAAATCTTCCTTTTGCATCGCCTGTATATTAGCTGCTATATTCCTGCTATAAGGGGTAAAACAATAATTTGAGCAAAGATATTTATGAACACAGTCTGTAGAATGAAAGCCCATCTTTTCATACATGGGTTTCCCATCCTCTGTGGCAATCAGCATAGCTGGTGTATAATCAGGAATCGATTCTATGCATTTTTGCGTAGCTTTTCTTCCTAAGCCCAGTCCTCGATATTCCGGACTTACAATGACCATGCCAATAGAGGCTAGTTTGACGCCATACGGGATAATGGCTGCACTTGAGACAATTCTCCCGTCTTTGTTTTTATGTCCATAAACATTGCCTGATAGCAAAATGGTGTTGATTTCATTTTGGTCATAATCCCAACCTACAGAAGACGAAAGCTTTATTAATCCTGGAATATCAGACTCTTCAAATTTTGTTATCGGGGATATTGTATTTTCTAGCCCATTCATATCGTCAATCACCTACTTTGCTTTATGATCAGTCAAATATGTATTCAACTTCGAACAAATTCGGCTAAAGGCTTCGATTTCTTCCTTTGAAAGTGCTTTTCCGATTAATTGAATGATCTCCTTGCGTGAGTTTTCTGCTTTCCTAAGAAAGCTCTCTCCCGCTTCTGTCAAGACAATATGATAATACCGTCTATCTGCTTGACTGCGTTGTTGTTCAATCAGTCCTTTCTGTAAAAGTTTTTTGGTTAATTTTGAGATACCTGATACCGTTATCCCTAGTGCACTCGCCAGTTCATTTGTTGTTTTTGGACCTTGTGTTTGGACAAGCTCTAAAACATTGTACTGGGCAGACGTAATTCCCTCGATATTAAATTTATTATGACGGCTTACAATTTCACATTGAAACGGAATAAAGCTATCCTCCAAGAATTTTGTCAAAAAAGCACCTTCCTTCAAAGCTCTATAAATATGGTTTGATAACAGAATTTGGATTGGCTTTCAGTTGTTGAGGAGTTCCTTGGGCGATCACGCGCCCTCCGTCTTCCCCACCTCCTGGCCCCATCTCAATAATCCAATCAGCCTGACGGATCAAGCTCAAATGATGCTCGATAACAACAACACTGTTTCCTCTATCGACTAATTCATGGAGGACCTGAATGAGTTTATCGGTATCGCTTTCATGTAATCCCACTGAAGGTTCATCTAAAATATACAGTGTATTTCGTCCATCAGCAGTAGCTAGCTCCGAGGCCAATTTAATTCTTTGTGCCTCTCCACCAGACAAGGTATTTGCTGGTTGACCCAATTTTATATATCCTAAGCCAATTTTATCTAAGTAGACAAGCTTTTGTTTGATTTTATCCATTTTTGAAAACAAAGCTAGCGCTTGCTTGACAGTCATCTCTAATACATCAGCAATGTTACATCCATCTATTTTTACTTGCAGTACATTTTCATTATAACGCTTTCCCTCACAAGTAGGACAAACCAGATAGCGCGGGGACATAAAATGCATTTGTAGCTTTATTTTTCCTGTGCCTTTACAGTGCCCGCATCTACCTCCCGCCACATTGAAGGAAAAATCAGATGCTGTTATTTTTATACCTTGTCGGTGTGCTGTTTCTTTAAAAGCCTGACGAATATCATCGAACACTTTGGTGTAGGTAGCCGCATTAGAACGTTCGATTCTGCCCATTGAGGATTGATCGACTACTACTATTCGATTGATTTTTGCTCTCTCTTCCATGTTACGATCCCACTTCTCCAGCAGCTCATCAAAGATTAACGTTGACTTACCGGAGCCTGAAACACCGACAATAGCCGTCATCACATGTAATGGGATATGCACGTCCACATTCTTTAAATTATGGCTACTTGCTTGTTTGATTTGTAAGCCAGCCTGACATTCCCTCGTTGTTTGCCTGATCGCTTTTTTATTCTGTCTCAAGCATTCACCTGTTACGGAGTTTCCTGTATTTTGTACTTCATCAGGCGATCCTTGTACAACTAGAAAGCCGCCTTCACTCCCCGCCTCAGGACCGATATCTACAACGTAATCTGCGTGCTTGACGAGCTCTAAATCATGCTCAATCACAATCACTGTATTGCCAAGATCACGCAGTAATTGCAAGGAGGAGATCAATTTATCGGTATCTTGCGGATGTAATCCTGTAGTCGGCTCGTCCAGCACGCAGACTATGCCTGTTAAATTAGAGTTTAACAGAGCAGCCAGCCGTAATCTCTGTGTCTCACCACCTGATAGCGTCGTAAAAGTTCGATCGAGAGATAAATATCCTAATCCATCTTTACATAGACCCTCAATTCTCTCCTTCAGGTCTGCCAAAATAGGACGAACGGCTTCATAATTTAAGACAGACAAATGATTTTTCAAAGCATCAATCCAACCGTTCAGCGTTTCGATTGATTTTGAAAAGAGTTGATGGATCGATGTGTCGTTCACTTTTACTTCTAGGCTAGCCTTCTTCAATCGAGTCCCTTGGCATTCGGGGCAGACTGCATGTTGTAGAAACGGCATATATTCCTCTCTTTCAACGCTTTCATCTTGCTGGGATTCTTCAAAATAACGCCTCATCAGACTATTAACAGCACCCTCGTATTTCCCTTCTTTCATATCTTTCGGAGCTGGTTTATCCGGTCTCAAGGCTCTTATTCGCTCATCCTCCGTACCATAGAAAAGCAGTGTTTTCATGGCCTCATCAAGCTCACCGATTGGAGTATGTAAATCCTCCTCTCGAAAAGGAATCCCATAGTATTTGGCCGCCCGGACAAGCAAAGGACCGAAATGCCAAACAAAGCCTTTCTTCCAAACCTTAATCCCGCCTTCTTTAATAGAAAGAGAAGCATCAAGAATCGTTTCAAAATTTGGTTCGACGATTTTCCCTAGACCGAAGCATTTTGGACAAGCCCCGGCTAAGGTGTTAAAAGAAAAGTGGGCCATCGTAATATTTTCTACAGGCTTATGACAAAATGGACAAGAATGCACCTCCAAAACCTCATGACCGTTTTTAATCGTATGAACAGGCGATGAGCGCAAAATCGAATATTCTATTGTTTTCGCACAATGAGGACATGCCCTCTCTCCAATAGCTGTATACAGAAGCCGGAGGTATGTATAAATTTCACTGTAGGTTCCGACCGTTGACCGGGGATTTTTATTACATTGCTGCTGACTCACACTAATAATGGGAGATAATCCATAAATTTCGTCATAATCAGGTCTCTGTACATGATCCGCTATTCTACCAATTGCGCCTATAAACTTCCGTTCTCCCTCCTGACACAAAATATCAAACAACAAGGTAGATTTACCTGAGCCAGATACACCTGTTACCACTGATAACTTATTTCTTGGAAATTTGACGCTAATATTCTTTAAATTATTTTGTCTTGCTCCCCGTATTTCAATCCAATCCCGGTTGTTGTTCATGTGATCACCACACTTGAGTTAGTTAATAGTTGACATACTCAATTATAAGGATCAAAATCCATGCTGTAAAGTCTCCTCACTGCTTGATAAACGTTAAAACCCCTTACAGCCACACGTTCGATATCCGTAGAAAGGATATCTATGATTACTGTAAGGGGTGCATAATTATGAGTATAATTGCTTCTTACTTCTTTATAATCCTACTTATTTATCAAAATGGTATATGGGATTACCTCATCTTGATATTTATAGACATACAGATAGTATAGACCAGGTTCGGCTGTATAAGTAGCGCTCATTCTTCCCTTGTCAATCTCTACTGGATACGAAACGGGGTTCTTCAAGTCATCCTCATGGTAGAGCAACCAGTTAATTCCCTCTTTTGTCGTATGCTTCAGAATAATTTCTAAATCACTCTCTTTTTTCAGTTCAAAACGGTAAACATCTGCATTGTCGTCTTCATCTAGTATTCCTTTAACAGGTTCACCTAGCGGCAATGGACCATTCGCGTCTTCGAATCGATTGTTAGGCTCACTTTCTTCAAAATCCTTCGAGCCGCCAGCCAGACTTACCTGATACTTGTAGGAAACAGGCTCCTCTGTTGTTGAATACACATAAAGGTAATATCGTCCTGGTTTTGCTTCAAGAGTCGCCATTAACTGATCGCCGTCTCCTTGATTTGGATAAGCAATATAATTTTCCAGATCGTCCTCGTGGAATAATTGCCACGCCACTCCTTTTCCATCCTTCACTTCTACTGAAACATCAATGTTATCTGTTTTTTTCACATCAAAATAAAATACATCCTCATGTTTCTTTTGGCTCAGCTCACCCTTTAGTTGCTTCCCAAATGCTTTTAATTTGCTAGCATTTTCGAAAGAATCATTAGAGTTATCCGACGGCTTATTAGCTTTTTCACTAATGGTTACTGTTGTCTTTTTGGTCACTTTCTGTTTAGCATCATCGGTTACCTCCAAGCTCACCTCGTAGGTTCCTGCTTCATCATACACGTGTGTTGGATTCTCTTCTTGGCTTGTCTGGCCATCGCCGAAATCCCATTGGTAAGACATAATCTTTCCGTCTTTATCGCGTGTTCCTTTGCTGCTAAACGAAACGGACTCGCCTACAGCTCCTGTATACGGACCATTTATTACTACTACAGGGGCTAGGTTTCCGCTATCACTACCTTCTGGCAGTTTGCCGTGGAACACTACATCATAGGAGAATCTGCCATCCTTCGTTACCTTATAATTCACAAAGTAAGCGGTTAGAGTCCGATAACCATTCCAAGACTTTTTACTTAATTTGTTCAAGAAGTCATCTGTTGCTTGATTCATCTTCTTCCAATCTTGCTCTTCTCCTGCTGATCTGTCGCCAATATAGGTTCCATGTAAGGTGAAGGTATTGAAAAATTCTGATCCGTGCTCTGCGGTCTCTACGTCACGCAAGCCTGTAACTTCAGACATTTCCGCATAGATTTCTTCTTTCTGTTTTGGCTCCACTTCCTTTAGATAATCATCCGATACAAGTGGCACATCCCAATTTTCATAATTCTGTACCAGCTCATCAATCGTCTGTTGATATGCGTCATTTACGCGCTTGTCTCTGCTCAACTGCTCAATATATCGATCAAATTGTGCTACGTCGTTTTTCATAATAGCGTTATGAATGCTATCCATCATTGGAAAATCGTTTTGGAACAAATGATACTGCATGGCAAATCCATAATTATAAAAATTCCACGAACCGTATTGAGCATGCAGGGTATCTGACACAGACATACGGCTAGATTGATCATCATATCTTAGGTTACCTACAACAGATTTGCGTGGATGAATGCCATCTGTTCTGGTAGCGCCGGCAAAAAATTCTGCCCCGCCTTCTTCAAACCAAGGCAAGCGTCCATTTTGATACATCTCTCCTCGACCGAACAATCCTGGAACCACGTACCGGCCTTGTAAGTAATGGGTAAACTCATGACGGAACAATTCCTCTAGTGAATAAATGCTTTGCTCTGGGGTTCTGTCATAGGTAAAGAATGTCCCATCCCCCTCAATGTATATCCCGCCATTTTCCGTTTCATAACCGTATAAAGATTTGTTCATTCTGTATTCATCAGGGTTATTGTAGATGACCACAGACAGCACATCATCAGGATTGCCCTTTTCCAGCTCTTGGTCATTACCTACGACACGGTGAAATTGAGCTTTTACTTCTTTCGCAGCCCAATAAAGTCGCTGTAGCTGTTCCTCCGTTAGCTGATCCCCTGTACGGAAGATAAATTTTCCTCCATCAAATTCATAGCGATTTGGCAGATATTTCTTTTTCCCTTCTTCTTTTAATTGCTTCAGATCAATTTGGTTACCATAGTAATTCTTTTCATCATAGTGATAATAAATTTGCTCTGCTGCCACAAAATACAATTCGCTAAGCTTTGGATACAAATTCATTGCTTCCGTGAGAATTTGATTACCTTTCTCCGGGGTACTGTGGTAATGCCCTAAAGAACCGGTGTAGTACAAACCGTTGCTAACTAGCCACGAAAGATCACTAGATGCCCGATCCTTGTGGGCGATGCGGAACATTTGTTCCAAGTATTCATCAATTCTTCCATTAAACGCTTTTTGATCCTCTGGTTCACGCACTTGCCACATGAGCACGTACCCAATCCCTTGAATTACAGAATAAAAGGAACTGCTCATATCTCGATCTTTTCCATACTCATCAAAATGATCAATAAAGTCTGAAACTAGACCCGTAAAATTTGTTATGATCTCAACATCTACCGTAGTATTTGAGATAAGTTTCCCCGTAGCACCGATAACTTCCTGTTGTGTCTTAGTTCCCCATGCAAAATACTTGTTTGCCATAATGATCTTAACAGCAGGCAGTACCTTTTTCTTATAATCTGGCTGGTCAAGGTATTTTAACTCATTATGGTAGTAGCCCAGATAATAACCTGATCGTAAAACCTCTACCAATGTCGAAATTCCGCGTGCATCATGATCAGTAAAGGACCTGCCACTGTCCTGAAGGGCATTAATAACAGCCTGAACCCGATCGCGGTCTGAATAGAATTCAACTGAATCTGAATTAAATTTGAATAAATCAGGGATATCCTTCCATTCTATCTTACGTAGAACTTCTACTAGCTCTTCATAGCTAAGTCTATTTAAGTATGACATACTGTACGTTTTTTGTTCAGCATGATTTGCTTGAAGGGCTTGTCGTTTAGCTCGCTTGCTTTTTTTCTCTAGCTGGGAAAAAGTTTCCGCATGAAGCTCCTCTTCTCCCAGTGGAGTCACCTCAGCTCCGAGTACCCCTGCACCTGTTTTGAACTGAGGTAAAGGAGGCTGCTTGCTTAGTGAAAATACAGATTTGTTTACTGTGTTTGTTGCTGCATTGGCAGGTGTAGGTAGCCATAATGCACCATTGGAGAGTAAAACTGCACTTGCCGTCATCATACTTAGCCACTTGTAATTCATCTCTTCTAATCGACTCCTTTTTTTAATTGGAATTTTATTTCCATACAATAGTATCGGCAAAAAAACCAGAACTGGAAATATTACCTAATGCCTATTTTTATCTAATTTGTGTCCAAATATAGAATATTGTTAACCAATTAATTGTTTCGGATAATATGTTTATTGAAAATTCTAAAAATAAACAAAGGTTTATGTATGATTTTTTGCTAACAATGTTAATAAAAAATTGCTCTCATATTCTTCAAGACACGATTACTACCCTAAAAACTTCCAAAATATATGAAAGGGAACCTGCATTACAGAATATTTACCAGTTATGACATCAATTTCTGAAACTATTTAGGAGTATTTCGAGCGGCACTCCATTTGAATATTCATTTGTTACAAAAAAAAAATAGCCTCCCTCACAGGACGCTACATGCTGCTAATCGTTTGGATTTTTCAGTAAGGAGCAAATCCCTTCTGGCTTATGAATACCTGATCAGTGGAAAAAACACGTCTAAATCGATCATAAACTATTTGATAGGCAGAGGGATGATACCATTCGATTACATTTAGCTTATGATAGTGCAAGTCGATCCCCAGATTCCTAGTTCGTCTTCCTCCACTACCGTCCCCCGTAAAATAATCATCGATACAGATGCGATCAACCAGCGTTCGGAGCTTATCAGGGAATTCTTCGCTGATGGGCAATAGTGGTGCAATGGTTGCCTGGGTGGGTACGCCTGCATCTGCTAAAAGCTGAAGTGCCTTTAATCTGGCAGGAATAGGTGGTGCATGAGGTGTAAAATGCTTACGGATATCCTCTCGATCCGTCTCTATGGTCATGCTTACTCGCACCTTTTTCTCCATGCGTAGTAATAAATCAATGTCCCGACTAACAAGAGGACTGCGGGTTTGGATAAATAAAAAATCAGGTGGGTTCTCCAGCATCGTCTCCAAAAGAGATCTTGTCACCTTTTCCTTATGTTCAATTGGTTGGTAAGGATCTGTGCTCGATGACATGAATATCGTTACCTTCCCTTTGCTTTTTTCCCTTCTGAGCTCCTTGCGTAATACATCCGCCGCTTCCTGTTTGATGTCCACCCAGGTTCCCCATTCCTCCTTACGAAATAGTGAGACAGGCATTTGTTGTACATAGCAATAGGAACATCCAAAGGAACAACCAGTATAAGGATTCAACGAATGAGTGTAATCGGAAAGAAAACCTGTCCCTTTATTTAGCAGTGTTTTGGGATATTTATAAAAAAACTCACTCTTCATCTCACTCGCTCCTTTGCTGCATATTAGCTTGTTTTAGTATATTTGTTAGGTGTAAATCACTTTGCATCATGGAAAATAATACCGAGCGTATATCTTGTACCGGAAGTAATCGTGCTGACACCATGCCGTATCTTGATCTTATAATACCCGCGTGAACCTAGTGCCGGACGATAATTAGCAGGAAAAATTAGTCCTGACCCTTGTTCTAGGGTTATCACATGCCCTCGACTTTGCGCCCTTGGCCGTTGTTCCAGCAGCAAAAACTCGCCGCCCGTATAATCTATCTCTCTTTGGGAGAGCGCGAATACTACTTGAAGTGGAAAGTAGACATCTCCATACAAGTCCTGATGCAGACAATTGTATCCTCCGGCTTCGTATTTAAGGAGTAAGGGTGTTGATTTTGTCTGCCCCTGCTGATGGCATTCAGTGAGAAATTCTGAGAGCGAAGGTGGATAGCATTCCTCATGATCAAGCTGCTTCAGCCATCGGTTAGCCGTTTTCGCCAATTCAGGATAGAAGCCTTCCCGAAGCTGTTGCAACAAATCTGGAAGGGGAGCTTGATAATATTTATACTCCCCGATGCCGAATCGAAATCTAGCCATATCAATCGTATTCCGAAAATACTCTTCTTTTTCATACATGTTCACTATTTCGTTACATTCCTTCTTAGCCAAGAAAGCTGGAATTGTAGCATAGCCCTGCTCATCCATCGTCTGTTGCACTTTATTCCAATCTATGGCGGCGATCCGTTCTGTGAGGCAATCAGGCATATTGCTTACTCTCCTTTCTCAAATCAGTTTCCTTTTCAAAGCGCAGAAGCTTGGTTTTCATTTCCAATCCACCCCGATAGCCCGTTAATGAACCATTTTTCCCAATCACCCGATGGCAGGGAACCGTAATTAAAACGGGATTAGCACCAATTGCTGTGCCAACAGCCCGTACTGCATCTGGTTTTTGTATTCGATGCGCAATATCGGAATAAGACCGGGTTTGCCCATATGGTATTTCACAAAGGGCATTCCACACAGCAAGCTGAAAGGGCGTACCAAATAAATCAAAGTCGATAGAGAACTCTTTACGTGTGCCTTGAAAATACTCAACCAATTCTGCTGCATACCCTTGTAATTTTTCATTATCAAGCACCAATTCACCTTTCGGAAACCGATTCCTTACCCAATTTTCCAATTCCTCAAAAGATTGATTTTGCGAACCTACATAACAAAGTCCCGCCGCTGTTGCAGCAATGTAGAGGTTCCATTCCGAGTGGACCAGCCTTGAATAGTAAATTGTCTGTTTACTTTTTGCTGTCACTTTGCAACACCTCCATGTCTTGTGTATTCTTATGTAACTGACGAAATTTTTTAGGCGTCTGTCCTGTTATTTTCTTAAACAAAGTGATGAAGTACGGTGTGTTGGGCATCCCCACCGTCATTGCGATATCCGTAATCGTCTTATCAGATTGAATGAGATAATCCATGGCTTTATTTATTCTCGTCTGTTGAATATATTCGATTGGGGTCATCCCCTTAATGCGTTTAAATGTTCGATGCATATGATAAGGACTTCCATGACATATATCTGCTAAAAGTTCTAGCGTCAATACCTCACTGTAATTCTTATTGATATAATCCGTAATCTGTGTCACCCATTCAACATCAGGCAAACGTTGTCCTGTTGGCTTGCACCGCTTACAAGGCCGAAAATTTTCTGACAGCGCCTCTTCTGCGGTAAAAAATATACGAACATTGTCCTTTTTAGGCTCTCTAGACCTACAAGAAGGTCTGCAAAAGATACCTGTAGTTTTCACCGCATAAAAAAATGTATCATTGTACGATGCATCGTTATGAATGATCGCCTGCCACTTTTCATCGGTTAGATAATGGTGCTTCTCTCCTTGCCTTTGGCTATCTCTCATCTGGTTCACCTCCATCCACAGTATACCCTCCAGAACGAACCTATGTACGATTTTAGGATTGTAATGGCAAGATAGTGAAATTTTATAGAAGTCATTTATGTTAAAACTAGTAGTGTGCTTGTGTGCTTGTATTGCATGAAATGGAGGAAACTTTTATGGAAAAAACAACAAGTTATTCAAAGTGGGATGCTCCTTATTTCACTGGTAAAAAAATAGAGAAGATATATTGTTTCCCATGGTGTACGGAAAGGTTTCATCCAGAAAACACGATTCGATTTCAATCGCGAGCGAATGCTGAACAGGCAGGATACCGGCCTTGTAAAAAATGCTGTTCCACTCTTCCTATAGGCGCATGGACGGATAAACAGAGTGAGCTAACACTTGTTGTGCCAAAGGAATTCAGCTTTAACGAAAATATGAAATATTTGTCTAAAGAGCCTAATGAATGCTTATTCTATTGTAAGAACCAACGAATTTACAGAGCCATTCCCATTGAAGAGGAAACACCTGTAGTAGAAATACGCTCAGATCAGGATAACATGTTACATATTCGCTTTCTAGGAACTACAATGCCATCCGGCAAATGGATACGAGCAGAAGTAGCCCGTTATGTAAGAGATTGGTTTGATTTGGATACAGACTTGCGCCCTTTTTACGATTTGGCTAAATCAGATGCATTGCTACAAAGAGCAGTTACTACTTTTACTGGCCTACGAAATATTGGAATTCCTGATCTGTTCGAAGCAATCTGCTGGGGAATTATCGGGCAGCAAATCAATCTGCCCTTCGCATATACGTTGAAAAGACGACTGGTGGAAGCCTTTGGCCGAAGCATTGAATGTGATGGCGAAACGTATTGGATATTCCCCTCCTCGCATGATATTGCCGCTTTGACAATGGAAGACTTGAGGGGATTACAAATGACAGCTAAAAAATGTGAGTATCTGATTGGCGTAGCTCAGCTTATGGTGGACGGTAAACTAACTAAAGAGCAATTAGGGAACTGCGGAGATTATAAAAGAGCGGAAAACATGCTTGTCAAAATCCGCGGCATTGGACCATGGACTGCTAATTACGTTTTAATGCGTTGCCTGAGGATGCCCTCCGCTTTTCCAATAGATGATGTAGGTTTACACAATGCGATTAAATATCTTCAGGGCACTCCACAAAAGCCCACGAAAGCAGAAATTTTAAAACTTTCTGCGACATGGACAAATTGGGAAGCCTATGCCACCTTTTATTTGTGGAGATTTCTCTATTAATCATAGCTGTTTAGCCGTCTAAGATGAACTGTTCCTCAACGTTATAGCTTAGAGAAGTCAAAAATGTAGGTGTTGCGGAATTGTAATTTGCCCCTGCAGGGAACAACTTTTTCTTTTTTATTCATAAAAACACCGGTATTCCATAACGGGATACCGGCCTTTTTCTGTATTGCTCCATTTATTTTTCATTTCGATAAGTTGGAGGAGCTAATTTGTCTTAACTGTTTCCTTATGCCCACCCAAGGACAGGATGGCAATGGTAATAAGAATACACAGGGTGCCCAACCAATCCGTTAAACCAAAGGGTACCTGTAGCCAAATCACTGATAGGACGGCGGCAGAAACAGGCTCTACACAAGCTAATAAACTGGTTTCGGGAGCACTAAGGTACTTAAGACTCTCCAAATAACAGTAAAAGGCAATCAGTGTTCCAAATAGTACAATAAAAATTACGGCTAAAGTGGAAGAAATCGACCATTGTCCCTCCAGCCTCCAAGGGGGATGAACAAAACTAAAGCCGATACCCCCTATTAGCATCGCCCAGCCTACTACGATAGCTGCCCCCCATTTAGCAAGAAGCTTATGTGGATGTAATGTATAAAAAGCCAATGCTACTGCCGAGGATATCCCCCAGAATAATGCTAATCCAGAAATAGAGAGGCTATTGATGCTTCCATGTGTAACCAGTAAAAATGTTCCCAACAGAGCCAGAACGACAGCTAGCAATTCTTTTAAAGCGGGAAAACTTTTCAAACGGATCGCTACATAGCATGTAATCATCACAGGTGCCAAATATTGAAGGATAGTAGCTGTCGCAGCATTTCCATGCTTAATAGCTGCAAAATAAGTATATTGAACAGCTAACATCCCTAGGATACCAAATAAGATAAGACTTAGTCGCTCTTTGTTGTTTTTCCAAATTCCCCAGACATTTTGTTTCTCTTTTCTATAGGCAACTCCTAATAGAATAATACCTGACAGTAGTAGACGTATAACAACTAACCATTCGGGACTAAAGCCTTGTTGCTGAAACAAATATTGAGCAACGGTGCCGGATATCCCCCACAGCATAGCTCCTGTTAGTACGAGGGTAACTCCGATTTTTCTCGACAATACAATCTTTTCAGTTTTCATATGGTCTCCTCACTCATCTGTTCATCTTCAGGATTATTTATATCATTACATCAGCTGATATACTTCTTTCATAGGACGCAGCCAATTTTGTTCCATAATCTCTGCGGCAAGTTTTCCATTTTTTTGGACAAAAGCTTGTACGATTCTCTCATGTTCATCAATAGACTCTTCCTTTGGAATGTGCTGTTGCTTGAAGAAGATATATTCTAAGCGTTGAATATGTAACTGAAGAACAGATGTAAAATTTATGATATATGGATTGTCGACAATTTCTAAAATACTTGTATGAAATTGGCTATCCATTTCTACAATTCTTGGTACATCTTTATCGTAGATTGCTTGTTTATAACTGGCATTGAGCTCGTTTAATATGGCAATTTGCTCTTCTGTAATCGCAGTCGCAGCTAATTTGGCCGCTAATGCTTGAAGTGAAGCAAGTGGTAAATACATTGTCTGTACATCTTCTTTTGAAACAGTAGTAACTCTTGTATCGCGTCCTCGATATGTCTCAATAAAGCCTTGGACCTCTAGTAGCTGAAAGGCTTCCCTCACAGGAGTCCTGCTCACCCCGATCGCCTCTGCAATTTCAGCATCGTATAGCTTCTCTCCAGGCTCTAAGGTTCCGTCGATAATCCAGCTTTGCAGCTGACGAAAGGCTTTTTCTTTTGCAGTTAACCGAATAGAAGAAGTGTAATTCTTAGGAATTGGCATAGGAACCCCTCTTTATAAAGTATTTTAGGTTTTATTTAAATTATCAGAAATATATTTCATATATATACTATAACTTATAACATTTTATCTATAAGGTCAAACTAATTGCTCGTTTTCTAAACATTCTCAAACTAGCACAGACTTTTTAGGAATCATTTTACAAAAAAAGCTAGAATCCTATATGCTAAAAGGATTACTAGCTTCTCATGGTTAATCTATTTAAATCTTGCAAGAAATTGATGTGGTCACAATTTTAGCTTACCAGCCCCTTTGATACTGTCTAGGTGCCTCAATCTCTACTTGTAATTCATCTGCCGCACCCCTGGCCCAGTATGGATTTCGCAACAGCTCGCGGCCTAATATGATTAAATCTGCACGATTATTTTGTAAAATCTCCTCGGCTTGTAGCGGAGAGGTAATCAAACCTACAGCACCAGTTGGGATGTTCGCCTCTTCTTTTATCTGTTCTGATAATTTTACTTGATAGCCTGGATACACATGAATAGCTGCCCGTACGAGTGCACCCGAGCTAACGTCAATGAGGTCCACTCCCTGGTCTCTCATCCAAGCTGCGAATTGTACGTGATCCTCGATAGTCAATCCTCCTTCTGTATAATCGGTAGCGGAGACACGCACCATCAATGGCCCTTCCCAAACACTTTTCACCTCTGTTATTACTTTAGATAACATGCGGTATCTATTTTCCTGAGAGCCCCCATATTCGTCTGTTCGTTGATTAGAGAGCGGGGATAAAAATTCATGCAATAAATATCCGTGAGCCGCATGAATTTCAATGACATCAAAACCCGCTTGCTTAGCTCTCGCTGCACCTTGCTTAAATGCTTCTATTGTCTGTTTGATTTTTTCAACAGACATTTCTTCTGGAACACGGCTACTCTCATCAAATGCAATAGCCGATGGTCCAAAGATGGAACCGGGAACCTCTGCTTTACGCCCAGCATGGGCTAATTGAATCCCTATTTTAGCTCCATACTGATGTGCTTGCTCGACAATTTTATGTAATCCAGCTATGTGGTCATCATTCCATATCCCCAGGTCAAATTCCGAAATCCGTCCCTGTGCTTCAACAGCAGTTGCTTCCACGATTATAAGACCTACCTGTCCAACTGCGCGCGTTGCATAGTGCGTAATATGAAATTCAGTAGCTTTTCCGTCCTTTTCAGTTGCAGAATACATGCACATAGGAGCCATGACAATCCGGTTTTTCAATGTAACCTCTTTTAATTGATAGGGTTGAAATAATTTAACAGTCATCTTGCTTCCTCCTCGATTTTGTTTTTTTGCATATATTTGAATGATTTTTTAGCGGTATGTTTTACCCGTATCGGCATCAGCAACGGCCTGCTGTAATAAAGCATAGGATCGTTTACGGGCATTTATATCATAAATAGGAGAAACGGCCATCAATTCTTCAATCGGATATCGCTCTTGTAGCGCTCTGATTTTGAGAGCAATGGTTTTTACAGATCCGATCAGGATAGTATGCTTCATTGCTTCTATCTCGGCTAATTCATTTGCTGTATAGGGATGGGTACTCACCGTCTTTGGGCTAGCAAGTGGTTGCAACCGCCCTCTATACAATAAATGCGTAAGATGTAGCGCGCTTAGAGCAAGTTCATTCGCCTCCTCATCCGTATCCGCCACAATAATTTTCATGGCAGCAAGCATTTTCGGTTGCATAAGACGGGATGATGCTTGAAATGTACGTAGATAATGGCCGATAGCCTGATCCATCGCCCCTGGTTGGGAATTGATAAAATGAGCAAATGCATACGGCAATCCCAATTGCCCAGCTACAATACCGCTATTGTCACTAGATCCAAGCATCCAGATTTCAGGCTTATGCGATGGGACTGGCGTAGCTTTCAATCCTGGGAAAGGCTGCTTTACACTCCATTTGTCATCAATATAGCTAATCAGATGCTGGACTTGCTTTGGAAAGGTATCAATATCGCGGGCCTGTAAATCCTGTAAAGCTCTAGTTGAAATCGGCATTCCCCCTGGCGCCCGACCAATTCCTACGTCAATACGGCCTGGAGCCAAAGCACTTAAAACATTAAAATTTTCTGCCACTTTATATGCGCTGTAATGCGGAAGCATGACACCCCCCGACCCGACACGGATTCTTTTCGTCTTTGCCGCTAAATAAGCGATCAGAACTTCTGGTGAAGAACCAGCCAGTGCTTCGGAATGATGATGCTCAGACACCCAATACCTGTGATACCCAATTTCATCTACGTACTGCGCTAGCTCAGTCGTTTGCTCCAAAGCTAGCTCTGGGGTTCCCCCTTCTATTACATACGATTGATCCAGTACACTAATTTTCATGGGTCTCTCCTTTTGAAAATACTTCATGTGTAAACACTACACTATTTTAAATCGGCATATCGGGAATTTTCGATGTGAGTTTAAAAAAGAAAAATGAAACGGTGTTCCACTCTTCTTTTACAACTCCTCTCGGAAATATGTAGCCAGCTTCTGCAACATTTCCTCATTTCTGCGGTAATACGTCCATTGGCCAAAGCGTCTAGCTTCTAATAAGCCTGCTCTCTGCATAATCGCTAGATATTGTGACGTGGTTGATTGAGAAAGACCTGCTTTTTCTTGAATTTGTCCTACACAGATTCCCCCCGGAAAATTCTCATAATTACAGGAAGATGGGGAAAAGTGCAGCTCTGGCTCCTTTAACCAATGTAACATTTGCAATCTGGTTTCATTTGATAAAGCTTTAAAAATCATAACATAATCCATAAGGATAATTATATCGATATTTTCCGATATGTCAATAACAACATTCATTTTCAAATCAGTTCTGGATAAGTGAAATCTCCATATACACTTCTCCATTCAACCTTTTAATCAAGAACTGATCACCCTCGATCACTCCATATGTATGCGGATGATTCTCTTTAGGAATAGCTACAGAACCAGGATTTAATATGAACAGCTCTCCTTTTTTCTTGGCCATCGGGATATGTGTATGACCGTGGATTAACACATCTCCAGCCGATAATGCTGGATGATGATCCTCATGATAAATATGTCCATGTGTCACAAAAATACGCCGTTTATCCATAATTATCGTATGAGAATCACTCATAATCGGGAAATGAAGGAGCATTTGATCTACTTCTGAATCACAATTTCCGCGCACAGCTACAATGCTGGCAGCATACCGGTTCAGTAGATTGGCTACTTCAGAAGGATTGTATCCATCTGGCAAAGCATTGCGCGGTCCATGATACATCACATCTCCTGCCAGGATGATATGGGTTGCTTGTTCTCTTTCAAATGCTTCTAGGGCTGCTTTCACATAGGTCAAAGAACCGTGGATGTCTGAGAGAAAAAATAACTTCATGCTGATTACCACCTTTTCATTTGATTCATTCCCTATTATACCAACCTTCGCTTATAGTGTAAGAATAATACCCGTTTTGTCATCAGACGTTTTAAATCTTGGGTATTTCATACATTCTGGATCGCTTTCTTCTAGCTTTGTTAAGGCTTTTGCATAGTCTTTTAGTCCCATCTCTAGTATTTTATGAACCATCCATGACCAATCCTGCTTTTCCTGATTGGCTAATGGCCAAAACAATCCGTCCGTAATGATGACCACATTCTTTACTCCTGCACGATTTATTCTGCCATATTCCACATATTCTGTGGCTTGTTCCTCTCCGTTTAGTACGCCGTAGCCATGCGGTTCATTTTGCAATTCACGATTTTGTATAATCAAATCTCGAATGAACAGGCTTAATTCTGTGCGAGATAGTAAACCATGCTCAATACCCTCCTGCCATTTTCGCAATGTGCGTTCTTCCAGTACTTCCACTTGTGGACGAGTTAATATACGTACATTGTCATTTTCATAGACAGCAAAAATCATGCAATCTCCCGTCTGAGCATAAGATATGCCGTGCTTCTCGATTGTCACGATTCCAACTGCGGCTCCCCATAGTTTCTGTTTGGAGGAAAGATCAATTCCCGCCTCCTGCATATGTAGGCGAATGAGTAAATTAGCAGTCGATATGTGTTCCGGTAGCGGGATAAGACGATGTATCTGTGTAAAATAACGAGCAATGGTTGTTGAAGCCAAGTATCCATCGGTCTGTTTAAGATCATTCATGTATCCATGTAATGAAGTAACACCATCAACCACACCATATAGAGGGAGGGTTGGATGAACAATTAACGCATCTTCGTTTAAATAGCCGATACCCTTGCTAGTAAACGTTTCCATTCTCATTATAGTACCCTCCTGCATTTTTCTATGCATCTGTTTTATTTTAAATAATCATACTTATTTTTTTATTATAACTTTTTTCCGCAAAAAAAGAACAACCGGCCTGTCCGATTGTTCTGTCGCATCTATCGCTCAAAGTGCTTACTTATTTTTAGTTCGCTCGTTTTCTCAGCACCACATTATTCGCACGCCTCGTACGCCGTTTCGCGCGTAATAAACGAATGAAGAAAAGGATGAAAAACAGGTTAAGGAACGCCCAGAATACGACAACACCATAAAGAGCAATTGGATTATGAACAGGAGCTTGTACGCCCTCCTCTGAAGTAGACACGGCCGTCGGGAGTACTTCAGGTTGCAGATGTAGCCTTCTCTCTTCTCCGTTGGATAAAGTCAATACAAGGTCCCCGTTGCTAAGTAGCTTTTGTTCGTATGTAGTCTGTTTGGGAACCGTGACGAATAAATCCTTATCCGTATAAAAGTTTGCTGCTTTCTCTGTCTCATTCTGGGGTTGGTACACCAGATACTGTCCTGCTTTTACGATCTTTTTCGATTCATAATGCGCAAAGCCAAAATCAAGCATTTTGTGGACATCCTGATAGCTAACCACATTAGACGGTGCCTTCATGGTAACGGCGATCAATTCTGTATCACCGCGTTTAGCTGTAACCACCAAAGTATTTCGTGCTTGATCCGTGAAGCCATTTTTTAAACCTGTCGTTCCCTCATAAGTAGTTAGCATTTTATTATGATTGACCAACACGGTATCCCACTCTTTTTGGTGCCATTCGTAACGTTTGGTACCGGCAATTTCACGTAAGAGGGGATTTTTCATAGCATACTGCGCAATCTTAGCCATGTCAGCAGCTGTTGTGTAGTGATTCTCATCATGCAACCCATGTGGATTTGTAAAATGAGTATTTTTCACTCCCACTTTTTCTTTTAAATATGCATTCACTTTTTCAGCAAAAGCTTCTGTGGAACCAGCCATATGCTCGGCAATCACAATGGCAGCATCATTACCTGAATTTAAAATCAACCCAAAGAGTAGATTCCGCATGGATACTTGTTCACCCTCTGCTAGATAGACACGAGAACCTTCTACCGTTCTCGCCTTATTCGAAACGGTGGCTATATCATTAAGATTTCCGTTCTCAATAGCATAAATAGCAGTGGCGATTTTGGTAATACTAGCAGGAAATAAATACTGCTGGGGATTTTTCTCAAATAGCACGGTTCCTGACGAGCCATCCATGAGAATGGCACCCTCCCCTTTTATTTCTTCAAGCGGCAGGGCTGGTGGCTGCGCAGCGTAACTTGGCTGAATTCCAAACGTAATCAGAGAAATACCGATTGCCAAGAACGTTTTCATCCATTTTTTCATGCTTGTAAAATCCTTTCTACGAACAAGTTACCTCACCACTCTATCAAATGGAAAAGGCATTGAACAAGTGCAATTTTGGACATTTTATCGATAACATGCTGGGGAAAATGGGTAAAAATGTTGTATTAACGGCATTTCTGGCTTGTCATTATTAACATATTTTTTTATGGAAAGGGTGTTACAAATGGACGAACGCATCAGCAAAGACACATTAGGTGAGGTATATATCCCACGATCTGTATACTACGATGCGCAAACCACACGCGCTATCCATAACTTCCCCATTAGCGGGCTTCGTTTGCCACGAGCTTTTATTAAAGCACAAGGAATCATCAAGGCCTCTGCAGCTGTTGCAAATTCAGAGGTGGGGAATTTACCCGAACGTATTTCTCGCGCTATTGTAACAGCCGCAGAAGAAGTGATTGATGGCAAATGGGACGATCAATTTGTAGTAGATGTCTATCAAGCTGGCGCGGGAACCTCTCAAAATATGAATGCAAATGAGGTTATCGCAAACCGCGCGATTGAAATATTAGGCGGTCAAAAAGGAGACTTCACACTTGTCCATCCTAACGATCATGTGAATATGGCACAATCAACGAATGACACGATACATGTCGCCATCAATATTAGTGCCGTCGAGATGATAAAAAAAGAATTGCTTCCATCTCTTCAGCGGCTTCATTACGCTCTAAAACAGAAGGCCAGTCAATTCGATCCCATAATCAAATCAGGCCGAACCCATTTACAGGATGCTGTTCCAATTCGACTCGGGCAGGAATTTGGTGGCTATGCAGCAGCACTCGTATCGGCTGAAAAAAGTATTCGACATGCTCTGTTGGAGCTATACGTGATTGGCATCGGGGGGAATGCGGTAGGTACCGGGATTAACGCTCATCCTGAGTACGCTGATCGAACATTACGCGAGATTGTGCTTCGAACAGACCTACCGTTTAAAAAGCCGCGTGATCGGTTCGCTTTTATGCAAAATACCTTAGGAGCAATTCAAGCAAGCCATGCTGTTAAGGAGCTCGCTATTCATCTATTAAAAATCTCAAGCGACCTACGCCTACTTGGTTCAGGGCCACGCACCGGACTTGGCGAGTTGATCCTGCCTGCTGTTCAGCCTGGATCATCTATTATGCCCGGCAAAGTCAATCCTGTGATGGCTGAGATGATGTATATGGTTTGTGCCCAAGTAATTGGCAACGATGCCACAATCACAGCGGCTACGATGGGTGCTCAATTGGAGATTAATGTTATGATGCCAGTTATTGCATATAACCTGTTACATTCCATCCAAATTTTGACGAACGCAATGGAAGTTTTCCGCGCAAAATGTATAGAAGGACTACAAGCTAATGCAGAGCGTTGTGAGTATTATGTTGAGCAGAGTACGGCGCTTGCAACATCTCTTAATCCTGTAATGGGCTATGAGAAAGCCGCCAAAATTGCCAAGACTGCTTATCAAGAGAACAAAACGGTCAGAGAAATTGTTGCGAGAGACACCGAACTGACAACAACCGAAATCAATGAGTTATTAAACCCTGAACGGCTCGTCTAAACCGAACCTAACCGGTAGTGTATCGACAAACATTTAATCTAAGTAATATTGATAGTAAAATAGCCTCGTCACGTAGACTGAGGCTATTTTTTGTTATACCTGCATCTGTTATTTTCCAAACCGTTTACTTAACAGTTCATTGATCATACGGAATTTTGGATTATCCAGAAAAGCTTCTTCATACCCAATAAAGTGCTCCTTGTATAACGCTTCAGCTGATTCAAAATCTTGTTTGACATACAGTGAAAAGATTTCTTCCAATCTTTCCTCCATATCGGTGTCAAGCTCTGGTGGGGTCATAATTTCCTGACGTAAACTGTTCATCAGCTCATCTAACTGGTTCGTGACAGTTGAAGCAATATGGAGTTGCTCTAATACGTCGGAAGGAATATTTCCGTCATATTTATAGCGTAATTCATGCTCATTTGTTGCCCAAAAGTTCATACCCAACGTCCGGATTTGTACCTCACAAGGCAAAATTTTCTTTTCACTGCCATGGTACACCGTATAATCACCAATCATATGAATACTACGATAACCTGATTCTTTCGGATTGGTAATGTAATCTTTAACGTCATGTACCACAAAATCTTCCCGTTCCATCAACAGATTCTGCACTTCCCGCACATCATCAATATAGCGACAAACGACACGGATACCAGCGATGTCGGTAATTTCCTCACACAATCTTTTTTCCCAATCATCTTGGGCAAAATCAATGCCTCTAAGAAGGGCTTTTCGTAATAGACTATCTGTTTTCTTGACTCGCCCTACTACAAATTCAATTGGAGAGTAGCGTCCGCCTTTTAGAAAACCATATTTTATTCCTTTTACCTTTAGCTTTAATTCGTCAACAACCTGCTCATACGGATTTAAAATTGTGACGAGTCGGTTTAATACTTTTTTGGGTATGCGAGCTTTTATGTTTTTAATTTCGCTCATAGGTTAAGAACCCCCATCAATCTCGGATGACACGATAGTCTAGCATATCTTTATAGAGTATTTCGACGTAGCAGCAAGAAATCCTGCCGTTTTCGTGTCGAAATCATCCAAACTCCTACCTTATTCGGACCGATCCTTCTTTTAGTATAAGAGCAACCCTCTTAAAATGAAAGCGCATAAGGCATAGCAAAAAGTGGTTGCATACAGAATCTGAATGGTTTGTTTAATATGTTCAGCATGAAGCTCCACCTTTGGTATCCCCATGAGTGCACGGTGAGAAACAAGCCCCTGATAGGTATTGGTTCCGCCTAATTGAATGTGTAGGGCACCAGCAACTGCCGCTTCACTCCAGCCACTATTTGGACTTGGATGCTTTCTTGCATCACGGATTCCTGCTTTCCAGGCATCTTTCCAATCTTTTCCCAGTAAGAACGCTGCTAGGATTAAAAAGAAAAAGGTGATCCGAGCCGGAATATAGTTACAGATATCATCCAGCCGCGCGGAAGCCCAGCCAAGGTGTAAGTACTTCTCATTTTTATAGCCTACCATCGAATCTAGCGTATTCACCGCCCTATATGCCATAGCGAGCGGGGCTCCGCCTAGCATAGCAAAAAACAAGGGGGAGGTTACTGCATCCACAATGTTTTCCGCTACTGTTTCCACAGTGCCACGGGAGATTTCCTTCTCATCCAACTGCTCTGTATCACGCCCAACTACCATGGACAATTGAAATCGAGCTTCTCCTAGATCGTCTTTCTGTAAAGCAGCATATATCTTTTGCCCAGCCTGAGCCAGTCCTTTAGTAGCAATTGTGGTAGCAATCAACACAACCTCGGCGATAAAAGACAGCCATGGATGAATGCTAGCGAGTCCCTTCAGCAAATAATAGGGAACTAAAAAAGCCAAGCCAACAACTACCACTGGAAACACAAGACCTAGCAATCGCCCTGAGAGAACGGCCGAACGCCCGCGGTTAACAAGGGACTGATATACCGGTCGAATACGACGATCCAACCAGCTAATCACTTTTCCCATGCCAATCACAGGGTGTGGAATCCAACGTGGATCACCAATAATGAGATCTAATAGATAGGCACATAACAAGCTAATTCCTAGCATTATTTCCATAATTTTTTTGCACTCCTACGCTCTTTTCGATTTTGCTCATGAGTAAGCGCCATTCGAGTTGCATCCCGTACTGCACAAGCGATTGCATGGCCCAAGTTCGTAGCAGTTCCAGCATAGGGATGGACGGACTGATAACGTGATTGGTCACATGTAGCCGCTACTACAATAGCATCAGTGGTGGTTCCTGTCGCACCCCTGCCCTCTCCATCGCTAATTTTCATTTCTGCCAATGCAATCGTTTTAGCTTCTGTTGCTGTAATAACAGCATTTACAAGAGCCCCGTCAGTCAAATTCCCATCAATAAATACGACAGTATTAATCGTACCTGCTGCATAGGCATTATAGCGTTGCTCTACGGTACCTGCTCTAGCTGCATTACCAACACCCGTGGTCACAATTGCACATAGCTCAAATTCGTCTCCCTTTAATGCAGAGACCCCTAAATCCTCCACACAAGCTGCTGTCAACAATCCAATTGTTTGTTCAGGCATGGCTTGATTTTTCAAAACAAACCTTCTGATATCCTCCTTGGGATTATCTGATAAGTAGCTCTTTCCCACATACTGGTTTAAGATCCACTTCGCCTCGCTAATCCCACCACCAAACACCGCACTAGAGCAGGCCCGAAAGCCTTTCGGATAATGAATAAGCACCCGTTCCTTGTTTACATCCAAATACCAATCTTTTATAAATTGCATGTTTCCCACTCTCCGTCTTCCCGACAACACGTAACCAGAAATTGTCCATGTCCAATGGACGAATCAAAATAACGACCTGGATCATTTTCTAATAAAAGAGCAGAAACCAAGCGCAGCATTCCACCATGAGTAACCACCAGTAAAATGGGTTCTTTCTGAAGGCTCTCCTCAGTACCACTCGAGTAACATTTTGTCTTGGTACAGTAAGGGCTGATTTCTCTATTTACAAATTGCTCTAGCCGCTTTTGTAATTCGAGTAATTTCTCCCCGCCAGGAGGGGCAACATTCCACGGATTATCATAAAATTGATAAATTCTCTCACGGTCAAATCGTTCGATTTCCTGATACGTCAAACCTTCCCACTCACCGAAAAACACCTCTCGTAAGTCACTACTGGTTTGGACCAGAAGCTTTGGATGAAATTCTGCCACGATAGCTGCTGTTTCCTTTGCTCTCATTAAATCACTTGAAAAAATAGCTGTGAGAGGTTGATTCGCGAAGAATTTTGCAACCTGCTGCGCCTGTGCGACTCCTTTGTTCGATAAAGGTGCATCAAAATGTCCAATATATTGTTTTGCCAGATTTTCAGCCGTTACAGCATGACGTAACCAAATAACTTTTACCATCCGACAAAACCTCCGTGATACAGGTAGCTGACCGCCCCAAGAAGCAATACCATTTCAATACATTCAATTTGTGCCCCATAGGTATCGCCCGTTAAGCCGCCCAGCTGTTTGACAATCATTCGGTTAAACAGATAGTGCGTGACCACCGTGAGTACGAAAAAAATGATCGCTAATCGGTATCCAACTAAAACGATAGCGGCAAGACTTGAAATAACTATTGAAATGATAATGTGCTTCATGCATACATGCTCTCTGAATCCAGAAGCCAATCCCTTTCCCTTATGCAAATAAGGCCAAAAATAAACGCATCCAAGCAAGGAAACACGAGCTGCAAATGGAATGATAATTAATAAGTAGCTAAGTGACAGCAAAGGTACGCTAGTCGTGATCCAATATAGCGACACCACCTTTACCGCTAATAAAAGAACACAAGCAAGGACTCCCATTGCTCCCACTCGGCTGTCTTTCATGATTTCTAGCATCCGTTCTCGTGAACGGGCAGAACCGAGTCCATCAGCGGTATCCATCCAACCATCTAAATGAAGACCACCAGTAATATAGACCCAAGATGCTATCACTACAAGTGAAAGGAGCATATCAGGAAAAAGCCACTGAGCAATTCCTGCGATTCCCGCTAAAAAAATTCCTATTACCATTCCCACATAAGGATAATACTTTACGCTTTGATACCAATCCTGCTCTGTTGCTTGAAAGTGTACCGGAATGCGCGTAAGAAAGGTTAAGGCGCTCCAAAACGCATTCATTTGTCACTCGCCTCGCTCCCTTTAATCTTCATCGGGATACCAGCCACTACCAGATATACTTCATCAGCATATTGTGCTACAATCTGATTCGCAAAGCCAGTAATATCCTGAAATGCCCTGCCTAATTTAGATAACGCTACCCCACCTAATCCCACTTCGTCACTTACCACTATCCATGTCCGATCTAAGGAGCGCATAGCAGATACACAAGAGACAACTTGTTGTTGACAAGCTTGCCGGATGGCGGACTTGCTTAGTTGATCTTCAGGCATCTGCATTAATACGTTCGCAATCCAGCCTGAGAATGTGTCCAATAAAACGATTGACGACTCTGAAGCTGCTTCATTCTTACCGGCTTCAGCCATGGTCTGGATTGCCGCCTGTAATTCATAAGGCTCTTCCACCGTCTCCCAATTATCTTCTCTTCGTTCTCTGTGCAAATGAATCCGATTCTGCATCTCTTCATCCCAAGCTTGCCCTGTTGCAAGATACACGAGGGTTCCTCCATGCTCCTGCTTCTGTTGCTCCGCCAGCCTTTCAGCAAAAGCACTTTTTCCCGATCGAACGCCACCTGTAATAAGAATGATCTTCATGATACCTTCGCTCCTTTTATCTCCTCGTTGACAGGATTTGCAGGGATTCACGGAACACGCTTACCATTCGTTCATTCTCTTCCTGTGTTTTTATCGCAAGTCGTATATATCCTTCACCTAAACCTGGATACATACTACAATTTCGAATTAAAATGCCTCTTTTCGCCATCTCTTCTTGAAGGAGACAAGATGAAACAGAGTCTATATGAACTAATAAGTAATTGGTTTCGCTCCTAAAAGTTGTAACCCCCGGCAGTGCTTCAAGAGACTTTAGCAAGCTCTCTCTTTGCGCAGCAACATATTCTTGCGTTCGCAGTACGTAATCATGCTGCTGAAGTAAGAATTCACCTGCCACTTGGGCTAAATGGTTCACACTCCACGAGATTTGTTTAGCTTTTAGACGTTCAATCACTTGCACTTGCCCAATGACGTAACCAAGTCGCAGCCCTGCAATCGCGTACATTTTAGTCATAGAGCGAAATAAAAGCACATGGGGAAGCTTGTGCAAGTCAGTTACTAAAGAATGCTCCTCAGTTTGATTTACAAAATCCAGAAATGCTTCGTCTACACAAAGATAGGTATTGTGTTGTTCACAAGCAACAGCCACCTTTTGTAATTCGTTACGTGGTAAAAAATTCCCCGTTGGATTGTTAGGATGTCCAATAAACAGCATATCCACCTGTTGCACAAAGTCACATAGCTCTTCGACATCAGGTAAAAACTGCTGTTCTTTCGTTGTAAATAACATGCGAATCTCACAGTCAGCTTGCTTGGCAATCGCTTCATATTCCGAAAAAGAGGGACAAATAATCCCTACAATCCGCGGCTTGAGAGCAGAAACCGCCAAGTGCAAGCACTCAGCAGCTCCATTCCCTACCAAAATATTTTCCGGTTGCATATGAGATCCAAGCGAATTTGCTAACGCTTTGCGAAGATTACGGCATGCAGGATCAGGATATCTAAGGATCTGTGGTAGCGCTTGCTTCAATATTGAAAAAAGCTGCTCAGGAGGTCCAAATGGATTAATATTTGAACTATAATCAAGAATACGATCCTCCTCTAGCCCAAAGGACTCTGCAGCAGTCCATATATCGCCACCATGTCCAAAACGCTCTATCATAATAATGCCCCTCTTCTTTGTTGCTTCGCCTAATCTTGAGTTGAACAATCTTTGAATCAATTACTCTGGATCCGGTAGACCTAAATCAGAGTAGGTAGCCATTTCTTGCAGTACACGACAAGCAGAATCCATCATTGGCATAAATAATGTAGCTCCAGTTCCTTCCCCTAAACGCATATTTAAGTGAAGAGATGGATGAATTCCTAAGTCTTCCAAAATATATTGATGGGCAGGTTCCACCGATAAATGAGTGGCCATAAGATAAGGAATAATCGCTGGTTGAAGACGTGCAGCTACCATTGCCGCCGCAGAAGCAATCACCCCATCTAAAAGTACAGGGATGCGAGAAAGAGCAGCCCCAAGCGCTACCCCAGCCATTCCGGCAATCTCTAAGCCACCTACCTTAGCAAGTACATCCAACGCATCGTCTGCCTTAGGCCTATTTACCTCAATACCGCGTTTAATTGCTTCGCGTTTGATTAAAAGAGATTTGTCATTTATGCCGGAACCTCGTCCCACCAAACCTTCTTCCAGCGGACGGCCTAACAATACACTGGTAATCGCCGCACTAGGCGTTGTATTTCCGATTCCCATCTCACCAAGAGCAATGACATTACTGCCTTTTTTCGCCAGCTCCTGCGCTGTTTCTATCCCCACCAAGATGGCTTGTGCAGCTTCTTCTCTGCTCATTGCGGGGCCTTTAGCAAAGTTGTTTGTTCCTGCTTTCACTTTCCTATTTATTACATTCTCAGGTACTTCCATTGCTTTAGAGCCAATGTCAACTACTGTCACTTCCGCACCCACTTGTCTAGCTAACACGTTTACTGCTGCTCCAGCATTGATGAAGTTAACCATCATGAGTTGAGTTACTTCCGAAGGGAATGCGCTTACACCCTCGTCCACAATACCATGATCGCCACACATGACCACGACATCCTTGCGCTCGATACGCGGTTTAGCTTGTCCTGTAATACCTGCTAACTGAACAACTATATCCTCTAAAACACCTAGACTTCCAACAGGTTTAGTCAAACGTTTTAGTTCTTTTTTTGCTTGCTCGGCTGCTACCAGATCTATTGCTGGTATCGTATGTATTACATCAGATAATTTATCGCTAAAGCTCATGTCAAATTCCTCCTCAGATGTCTAGGTCCATTGCCCGTTTAGTATAAATATCTTACTTTTCTAGTATAGCAGAATAAAAGAAAAAAGGGTTGGCTTCCTCACCACCACCCCACAAAATCCACAAATTATACACTTATATTTTTTTGTTATCTGAAATAACGTCCAAAATACTTTGCAAACTGGTCAGCTTTTCATTTACTTTACGTGTCTTTTCAGAAATACTCTGTAAATTGACAAGGGATGCAAGAGAGGTCCGCTGTTGTCTCTTTTTTTCCTTTTCCCATTGCTCTAAATATTTATCCATCGTCGCAGGATTGCTTAACACTCTGGCAACACGTGTTGGCTTTTGCTTTAGCCACGCTTCGAATTCAGGATAATCGCGCAAAATTCGTTTTGCGGTACTTTTTTTCACTGACTATTTCCCCTCTCCTGTGCGTTATTGATAAGCACATGATTTCCCTACTACCATATGACTAGTCCGCTCATGCCGTTTGTGTGAATGACCAGTGCAACAAGAAAGGGCTAGAATCTAGGGCAAATGTGGAATTATTCAAGAAAAGGGCTCCTGTTTACAGCAAGAATGTCAGGGGATACATATACATGCATTGTAAATATCTTGATTGGTCAAATGAAAGGGGCTATGTATAACATGTTCGATATCACCACTTTACAGTCTCTGGTCGGCAAGACTGTGCGCCTCTATAGAGGTGAAGCTGAATCAATACGTGGAATCCTACTGGCTGCCAAATCAAACTACATCGTTCAATTAACAGAAGATAGCCAAGTCTTGTATTATTATTTGCCGCCACTAACTAGTATTGAAGAGGATTTTCGGAACCCGCCATTCGAAATTAAAAAAGGTATCCCTCAGGAAGTTATCGAAGCTGAATCATACGAACAGCTATTAAAATCGCTAGTGAATAAAAGAGTACGAATTGATCGAATTGGTAAAGATTCTTACACAGGATTACTTCGTTTCGCTGGCACAGACTATGTAGTCCTGCAAACCAAAAAAGAGACATTTGTCTATTATCAGCTAAGTGAAATCAAATGCATAGGTATTCCAGAAAACTTACATGAGCATTCCCAAAAGGATGGAAACCATTCCAAAATTGGAACTACTAGCCCTTTAGATCAATTTCATGATGCACCCAATTTCTCCGCTTTATTAGCCAAATTACGAAATACATTTGTTCATGTTCATTTCACATGTTATGAACCCATCTCAGGAATTTTGACAGAAGCGGATCAAAATCAAATCGCTTTAGTCCATAATAAAGAACTCGTCTGGATATCGAAAGCAACTATTGCTAGTGTAACAACAACAGCTGACACTGTCTTCCCTGTAGCTAATCAGAATGCTAGACATGTAGGAAATCGAGAAGTTTTCTGTCTGCGAGTTCAAAAACGCGATAAACATAAACGGAAACGCTTCTCCGCACCGCCTGCAGTAAGAATTCATCCAAAAAAGAAGTCCTCAAAGCATCAAATCACGTTAAAAACTCAATACCCTTTCAAGCAAAAAGGAAATTCCACCCAAGCAGTTACGATAAAATTGCCAGGCGTGTCCTATCCAAGATGGAAAAGATAGATGTTACTTTCCCGTTCGCCTAGGAAAGGAGGAAGCTCCTATTGGAACCCATCTCTCCTTTTTTAAATCAGTTTGTTGAAGTACTATTACCTGAGAATAATAACTTAGTAGGCAAGGTGATGGATCAGGGGATTGATATCCTCGTTTTATATGATGGTACGCGTTACATCTATGTACCTTGGATACATGTGAAATCAATCAAGCAGATAAGCTCTGATTCGACTAATACATTTGAGCTGCAAGAAAGTCCAGTCCTATTAAACAAAGAAGGTCTTTCTTATCGGAATATTCTGAACAATTCAAGAGGCATGTTTATAGAAATGAATGTAACAGGTTCACACTCTTTGCACGGATATGTAACAACTATACTAAACAATTATCTTGTATTCTATTCTCCGGTCTTTAAGACTATGTTTGTTTCCCTCCATCATTTAAAATGGCTGATCCCCTATAGCCGAAGCTTTACCCCCTTTTCTCTTAGCAGTCATCATCTACAGATTAAACCATCTCAAATTCCGCTTTCTCGTTCTTTTGAAGAACAGATGAAACGGCTGGAAGGAGAACTTATTATACTCGATACAGGTGATGATCCTCACAAGATTGGAATAGTTAGCCGTCTAGAAAACAATCTGTTAGAGCTTGTCAATATAACAGGTGATCGAACCAATTGGAATGTACAGCATATTAAAACGATTCATCTTCCTTCCCAATAGCTCTGCAAAAAGTAAAGGAGGATCGGTGCATAGGCAACCGACCCTCCTTCTCGTTATGAGGTTTTTTCAGTCCCTCATCATCCACGTATGCTGTTGTTTAATTAGCGAGCTAATTGTTGCTCAGCGAAAGAAACAAGGCGCTTCGTGATTTCTCCACCAACAGATCCGTTTTGGCGAGAAGTAGTGTCTGGTCCCAATTGTACGCCGAATTCAGTAGCGATTTCGTATTTCAATTGGTCAAGAGCTTGGTTAGCTTGAGGAACTAAAAGGTTGTTGCTAGAATTGTTGTTAGCTGCCATAACCTTTCATCTCCATTCTGTTTGGATTTTTGCTGAGGCTATTGTGGCCTTCAGCATTCAACCGACCCACTGTGGATAGGCTCAATGCTGACGGCTACGGTATTTCTTTGTTGTTTTTGGAGGTGTATCTATATGATGTATCATTTCATTTTTTTCATTCCTGCTTTTTTTTACTATTTTCTAGAAATCAGCCAAGCCCCTCCTTTCATGCTATAATAGCGGAACAGAGATAGTTTGGCGTTTTATTATGGGAGGAGTTATTTGCTTTGAAGAATAAAATTTTACTTTTGGATGGCATGAGCTTTCTGTTCCGTGCATTTTATGCCTCCTCATGGACAGGCAGTATTCGTCAAACTAAAAGCGGCTTGTACACGAATGCTGTCTATGGTTTTACCAAAATGATGCTTGATTATGCAGACCTCATTCAACCAACTCATTTAATCGTTGCTTGGGATGTTGCGTCACGCGAATCCTTATTGCGCAGTCAATGGTACGATGGTTATAAATCGAATCGAGTCGAACCACCTGCTGAGTTAATTCCTCAGTTCTCGCTGGTGAAGGAAGTTACCCAAGCTTTTTCTGTACCTAATGTAGGCTTGTCTGGTTATGAAGGGGACGATATCTTAGGCACATTATCAAAACGATTTGCTGAAGAAGGTCACGACGTAATCATATGCTCCGGTGACTATGACAACCTGCAGCTTGTTTGTGATCGGGTACATGTTAAAATTTTAAAAAATGGCGGGAAACATGAGCATTATTGTCCGCAGTCTTTACTCGAACAAAAAGGTATTACTCCTGCTCAGGTTATTGATGTAAAAGCCCTGCAGGGAGACGCCTCTGATTGTATCCCTGGTTGTCCTGGGATTGGGGAAAAAACAGCAGTGAAATTAATAACAGAGCATGGTTCTCTAGATAATCTGTATGTGAATTTAGACACGCTAACACCTAAAATGCGGGCCAAATTGGCAGAGAATAAAGAACAGGTATATCTGAGTCAAAAATTAGCAACCATTTTATCTGATGCGCCTGTTGAGTTGATGTTAGAAGAAGCAAGCTGGGAATATGATCCTGTATTGGTTTTAGAAAAAATGAATGAATTAGAATTTAGTAAAACGATGCTTGCACGGATTGGATAAGAAGAAGAGCAAACCAAAAAGAGCTGTGGTACCTAATTGGTCTACAGCTCTTTTCGATATCATTTATCATATTGGGCATACTAGGTAAACAGTACTCTGCTACGGAGCAAACACATCAAGGAATAGTCCGCTGTTCTGTGAGTCATTAGCTTCCCATGAAGTAGCAAAGCGTACCTGATGGGAGATGCCAATCAGGTCATGGCTCTGAACAAGATGTTGTCGTGCTGTTCCCATAATTAATGAATGTAACTTAACCTGCTTATCCACAGCTACCTGGACCAATAATTGACGCACCGGCGGAGATATTTCTCCAATACCATCAGTAATCATAACAAAATCAGCAGCTCCGAACTTGGGGTTCTCATGCAATATCTGTATGCCCCGCTTTATTGGTTCATCGAAATTAGTGCCTCCGCCAAAAGCCTGCTGAGCTAGCTGATAAAACCCCATCCAATCCGGCTTTTTATAATACAGGGGTCGTTCAATAACCTCGCCCTTTGCACCAAATAGCATTAGCATAAAATCACGTTTTTCCAATAAAGAGATAGCTGCAAAGGTCATAACAAAAATTTGGGCTAACCGAAGCTTTGCACCACGCATAGAATGAGAACTGTCCAACATGCAAATTACAGGCCCGCTAGGAGGCTCATCACGCCATCCTATCGTGTCGTATGTTAGTAATTTTTGTTCCAATGCCTTAACCATAAAATAGGTTTCTAAATCAGGATCAGCAAGTAACATCGCTTCACTTGCCAACAAATGAGACAAATCTCCGCTTTGCCTTAAATCATCATATTCTTCCGGCATACGTCGTTCTTTACGCTTTTTTTTACGCATAGAAAATTCGTGAACATTACGTCCCACTTCCTGCAAAAAGTGCAGTAGGTCTGGGTGCTTGGAAAGCTGCTCCACCCATTTTAAATACTTTTCATATGTTTCCCTTCTTAGTTTCCCAAGATCACTTCCCCACCGTCGATTCGAGAAGCGTTGACTCGCCTCTACTAAGGCAAACAAGTATGAGGTATCCTGCTCTTCTGTCTGTAATGACTTCTTTAAAGATTGCTGTAACCAGTCACCCAATTCCTGTTCTAGGTGTTGTATTGCCGACTTTTCTTGCTTTATGAGACGCTCTGCCTGCTTTTGTCTCTGCATCAATTCTGCTTCCAGCTTTTTCACCTTCTGTAACAGCTTGGGACGCTTTATATAATTCGTTTTCATCTCATCTTGCAACTCTATGATCCGACTGCGCATTAACCGTACCTCTTCTTCTGCCAGCGGACGAGCAGATTGAGATTCTTCCTTATCCTCTACCATTTGCTTACCCTGCTGCAAGGTGTAGCCTACCAACCGTAATTGCTCCTGCTGTTTTTGAGTCAAGCGTTCTAGCAGCTGATCCGTTTGCTCAGGATCGCTCGATTGCAGATCGGCATTTTGTCCTTGCTCTGATTGTTCTGAAACACCTAGTATCTTGTCCATTTTTTTACGCCGCTGCACCTCTTCCTCAAAGCTAGAGACTAGCCACATAAGTGCCTTACTCGCCGTTTTAAAGGAGGCGCTCTCGCTAGCTATGGTTCTTGGATGGATACTTTGGTAAAAATGCTGACGCAACAAAGAACGAATCATCCAACGATGAAATGGAACAGCATCACTAGCTTCATTTACCTCTGGCTGCTTCAAATAAAAAGCTAAGAAAAAATCAAACAACAGTGCCTCACTAAACCATGGCGATTTACGCTTCGTTTCCTCAACCCATTCTTTAGCAATACGAGAAGAACGAAAATAAGCATCAAACACATAGCGATCTACACGCTGGTGTCGTACAAACATATCCCGTCACCACCACTACAAGGTATAGTCGTACTCGACTCCGGGAAGCTCTCGGTCAAACAGCGTACGATACAAGCCCTGTAGGATTTGCAATTGTCGTTCCCCCTCCAGACGCAGGTGCGCGAACTTCACCGTATAAGACTCCACATGTAATAGCATGAAATTTTTCTCCAAAAGATAACCAGGCAAGTCTGCCTCCTGCTTAAGCCAGTCCGTCAGCTTTTGTTGCAGATGACGTCCTGTTTCTTCCAGTTCTATTCGGCACTGCTCCAGCATTCTTTTTGCTTGCTCTGAAGCTTCCTTGGTCATTTTGGAGCCAATTTCCTTTTTAAATTGGAATGCATGAAGCTCTTCCTCTTTTTCCATCCATTTGCTTGAAACCTGTTCGTAATAACGCAAGGGAAGCTCCTTCTCTAGCTCTGCCTTCAAGGATTCCATAAATCTCTCTTGATAAAGTTCAGTCAGTGCTGGTAAATCCTCGGGCACGTCCCAAAGCATATGCGGAGTAAACACCGTATCCCAAAGAGAAACCACATCCCGTCCATTCAATACAGCGGAGGTTTGCCATACTAGCGCAATTTTACGCAAACGACGATCAGATATAACGAACTCTTTATCTTCCATCTGCTGCTTTAATCTGTATAAGAAGTAAACAAGTGATTCCGGTATATGCACCTTAGAGGCCGCTTCTTGTACATCTTTTACTTCGTACATGTTAAATAAGGCAGGAAGAGGTTCAAAATCAAGCTGAAACATCTTCTCGTAACTGGACGCAAGCTTCAAATAGCCAACCTCATATCGAATAAGAAATCGGTCATATAACGCCGCTAATTGTTCCTGATCGTCAGGTAGCTCGTTAGAGGCCGCCATCACAAACAATAATGGCACTTCCTCCTTCTCTAGACCATTAAAGAAGACGCGTTCATTTAAAATAGACAGCAAGGCGTTTAAGATAGCGCTGTTTGCCTTAAAAATTTCATCCAAAAATGCAATTTGCGCTGTAGGTAAGTATCCTTTTGTTTTGCGCACATATTGATCCTGCTTCAATTGCTGTAAGGAGATGGGGCCGAATAATTCATCAGGTGTGCTAAAGCGTGTTAATAAATATTCAAACCAATGATTGGTACCAAATAATTGTGAGAAAGCACGAGCTAGCTGTGATTTTGCAGTTCCTGGCGGGCCTACTAACAGAGCATTCTCACCGCTCATGACCGCTAAAAACAACAAACGAATCAATTCCTCCCGCTCTAAAAAACGCCCTTCCAATTGTTTAATAGCGCTTTGTATACCACGTTGCATCGTTTTCGTATTTAGCTTCATACATCTGCTGCTCCTCTCTGAAACAAATCTGCTTCCATGATGACATATGGAAGAAAAAAAAGAAAGTTGAGCACTGATTAAAACCGCTGGTATAAAGGTGACAATAAGGATACAACCCATAAATTGGAAGGTGAATGCAACATGCCTCACGTGCATTTAAGCGAAGAAGAATATCAGGTCATGATGGATCGAATTTACAAAATTATATCCCGTACGGAAGAAATCGATCACGTGACCCATCATCTTATCTTTGAAGTATGGAGAATTCTCCATTTCGGAAAAGTGGACAGTCGCTCTCCCGTGCAAGCATTGCCAAAAACTGAGTCTAAAAGAAATTCGTATTAACACAAAAAAGCTCGTTACTCCAAAAGGAAGCACGAGCTTTTTTCATGAAATTGATTCACTGATCCTGTCTACCTGATTACTTACTACGGCAAAGCTTTAATATAAAAAACAAGGTGCTTGACAAGCCAAGATTGTACAAACAATGGATAAAGTGATCTTATCCTCAACCTGCTCTATATAATTAGGTACCGCAATAGGTTCGGTAAGGAATAGCTGACTGCGGAGGGATTGTACAGTATTCTGTCTGTTCGACAGAATGAGCGTAAGGATTTGAAAGAGCAACGAGAAGACGCTCCATCACAGTGTAATCTCCTTGTTGCACTGCGCTTTCTAAAGCTTCTTCTACCCGATGATTCCGCGGAATTAGAGCAGGATTGCTGTTTTGCATCAACTGATACGAGGTTGATTTCGATTCCTGCTGCCTGCTTAGGCGAGTCTGCCATCTCTCATGCCACTGGGTAAACTCTGAAGTCCCAGACAGAACATTATCCTCCAGCCTACCAAAGGTTAATGCAAGGAAGGTATTGGTATAATCGGCACGATATTTCTGCATCATGGTGAGCAGATCTTCAAAAAGAGATTCATCCTGTTTCTCTTCATTACTGATTCCTAGCTTTGCTCTCATTCCCGCAAGCCACTTACTGCGATATAACTCAATAAAATCTGAAATCGCATCCTGGGCTAGCTTGACCGCCTGCTCATGATTTTCATGGAGCAGAGGCAATAGTGTTTCAGCGAATCGCGCGAGATTCCATGCAGCAATATGCGGCTGATTGCCATAGGCATAACGCCCTTGAATGTCTATGGAACTAAAAACTGTTGCCGGATCATAGGCATCCATGAAAGCGCAAGGACCATAATCAATGGTTTCTCCACTAATGGCCATGTTGTCGGTATTCATCACCCCGTGAATAAAGCCTACTAGTTGCCACTTAGCAATCAGTGAGGCCTGACGCTTGATTACTTCCTTAAGTAATGAAAGATAGGGATTCTCACCAGCTTCAGCTTCTGGAAAATGTCTTTGCAATGTATAATCCGCCAGGACCCGGAGTTCATCAATCGTACCCCATTTTAAAACGTATTGAAAGGTGCCGACACGAATATGACTGTCAGCCACTCGCGTTAGAATTGCACCTGGCAGGTCAGCTTCACGAATGACTGTCTCACCGGTTGTCACCACCGCTAGACTGCGGGTAGTAGGAATACCAAGTGCATGCATTGCTTCGCTGATGATATATTCACGCAGCATCGGCCCAAGTGCCGCCCGTCCATCCCCCCGACGAGAGTATGGTGTTTTTCCTGAACCCTTTAGTTGTATATCAAAGCGTTTACCTAGAGGAGTGATCTGCTCTCCAAGCAACAGAGCCCGTCCATCTCCTAATTTCGTAAAGTGCCCGAATTGATGCCCCGCATAAGCTTGAGCGATAGGAAAAGCACCTTCGGGAATCCGATTGCCACCAAACACTTCAACTCCATCTTCTCTTTGAAGTGCCTCCACGTTTAACCCAAGTGCTTCTGCCAACCGTTTATTGAGGATAATCAGCTTGGGAGAGCGTACAGGGTTTAAGTTGATACTTGAAAAAAATGATTCTGGCAAACGCGCATAACTGTTGTCAAAGTTCCATCCAGCTTCTTTCATTGCTTTTCCCTGCGTCATCGTATCTCCATTTCCCCTTTTCAGATTTATGTTTTTTGTATCCTTAATTTTCCTTCATACAATAACCATTGATATTTTATGTACTTTTGGTAACTCTATTTCTATTCCAGCACTAGCCAATCCCTTTTAGTGTCTACTTTTGCCAATTTATTATACCCTTTCCACATTTATATGGCACTCTTCTTCATCGCAAAAGGCAAATTCCCCAAATTTCCCGGTATTACTTTATATTTTGTTTAGTTACCACCTCAATCATTGTGTATATAAAAAAGAGTTCCATATTACTGAAGGAACTCTTCTCTGCTGAACACCTGAACTGGTTATTTATTTTAAAAACATTACACATTAGTGAGTTAAGCCCGTGCCTTGCTCTTCCATAGCGCTGATCGTTTCAGCCACCTTAACCATCATGGAGCACTCAATTCTCTTCCGGAAGATATCACAACTGAAGTCGTAGGTTCCATTGAGGGAGCCCGTCGCATGAAGCGCATTAGCTGGACAACCACCACTGCAGTACAGTTTTGCCCAGCAGTCCTGACATTTTGGCTTCGAATAGCAGTTGCTTTCTTTAAACTTGTATTGCAACTCTGGTTTGGTAATTCCATCCCAAATGTTCCCGATACAATAATTCTCATCCCCTACAAACTGGTGGCAAGGGAAAAGATCACCCCATGGAGTGACAGCAAGATATTCGGTTCCTGAACCACAGCCTGCAATTCTTTTTTGAATGCAAGGGCCTTCTGAGAGGTCAAGCATATAATGGTAGAAGGTAAAACCATTGCCCTTTTCCTTACGTCGGAGCATTTCCTTGGCGAGAATTTCATACTGGTTATAAATTTCTGGGAGATCTTTCTCGGTTAGAGCATAGGGCTCGCTTGGATCACAGATAACAGGCTCCATCGAGAGTTTGTCAAATCCAAGGTCTGCAATATGAAAAATATCATTAGTAAAATCGAGATTGTTGCGGGTGTAGGTTCCACGTACATAATATTCTTTGTCTCCACGCTTCTTGACAAAATCCTGGAACTTCTGAACAATAAAATCGTAGCTACCCTCTCCAGTGACTGTTTTGCGAAGTCGATCATGAACCTCTTTCCTGCCATCAAGGCTTAATACAACATTATACATTTCTTGATTTAAGAAATCGGTAATCTCATCGTTAAGTAACATACCATTCGTAGTAAAGGTGAACCGAAAAGTTTTTTTGTACTCTTTTTCTTTACTTCTTGCATAAGCGACAATCTGCTTGACAACCTTCCAAGCCATAAGCGGTTCTCCGCCGAAGAAATCGATATCGAGATTTCGGTGGTGACCCGAGTTTTCCAATAGGTAATCGATAGCTCTTTGCCCAACCTCATAGCTCATGATTGCTCTTTCTCCGTGGTATTTCCCCTGACTAGCAAAGCAGTATTCACATGACAGATTACAGGTATGTGCAACATTGAAGCATAGAGCCTTTACATAGGTCTGACGATTTCTCAGGTCAATAGAGATATCCTTAAATTCATCTGCAGTAAAGAGTTGCCCGTCTTTTTTTAGCTCCGCGATAGCTGCTATGGTTTCACGGATGTCCAGCTCGGAAATATCACGATCATGTGCATACTTTTCCAGCATCATTGCCACAATTTTTTCTGTAGAAATATTTTCGTAAAATGCGATGATTTCATAAGCGAGGTCATCAACAACATGCACCGATCCACTGTAGGTGTCGAGCACAATGTTGTATCCGTTTAGTTTATATTGGTGAATCATACTTGATAATCAAGCTCCTTTTGTCCATAAAAATTGCCGCCCATCCGCAAAGCAGTTGGGCGGTACGTTTCCGGTAACCTATCTGTTCAATTTGTTTTCACATTGCTGATTGGCAATTCCACAGGATGTTTTGCAAGCTGACTGACAGGATGTCTGACATGCGCCACATCCACCAAACTTTGCGGTATCCTGCAATTTTCGCGTGCTCAATGTTACGATTCTTTTCATGATGTACAACCCCTTTTAGCTATTCTGCAGAAATGAGAATCAATATCGTGAATTTTTTCACATTATTACCTAGATAATTTTAACAACGCCTCAGGCTGACGTCAATTATAGCTAATGACTTATCTGTGAAACTTCACTTGATTTATTTATGGAAATTGCTTCAACTATCATAAAAGTCTGTGAATTTTAACAACTGGGGGAGTTACCCCCCGCTGCGTTCTACTTCAATACATCTACTACAAATTTTGACCAGCTTTCTAATCTTTCATATACATCAGGCTGTAACAACTCCTCGATGGTTGTCCAATTGCCTTCCAACTGATCAATTTCTCTTACACTCACAGTCGCATCTTGGTCTAAATCAAGTGTTACAAGTAGTCCAATATGTACCTTACCCACTTCTTCTAAGTCATCATTGATAAAACCAATCGTGTTAAACTCTCGTTCTGTTGCTTGAATATCCAGCTCTTCCTCTAGCTCTCTAAGTAAATTAATCTCTAATACTTCCTCGAAGCTGCTGGTATTTTCGTCATTCATATGACCTCCTGTACCTAATGACAGCTTGTCATGCAGACGTGTTTCTCCCCCGCCTGATAGACGTTTGTACATGAACAGCTCATTTCCTTTGCGAATCACTACATATGGAATTGGTTGCTTAAAACTGGGATCTTCCTCAGCATCTCCGCGTCTCATCACAGAATAATGAGTTGAAATATTACTCATTAGCCTCGTGATTCTGTCAGGTTCCTTTTCAATTCCTTGGAAAGCTAACCGCTCATTATCAAATAGTTCCGTTCGTTTTACCACTAAAATTTGTTCATCCATTTTATCCATTGTTAAAGCTCCCTTACGTAATATCATTTTTCCTCATCACAAATCGGGTTATACCCTCGCCTTACCATGCCCATTTCCTATCATTGAGAAGAAGTATTAGAGACTGCTCTTGTTTTAATCCATTTGGACATCGAGATTATTGCATACTCTTCACAATAAGGATCAGATGCTAGATTCATCCATGTTTTTCTAGCGTTATTCATAATAAATGACTTCGTATTATGGGTAAGCCAAATTTGCTCATGGAAGTCTTTAGTATACAGTAAATTTGCTAACAGATGTTTGTTTGGCGAATCGCAGGAAAATTCCTTCAATTCTCTATTGTAATCTACAGCTGCATTATTCTAAAAGAAATTATGGTCTAGTTCCTGCTTCTGACTTTTTTGCTTTTTTTCTATACGTAATCTAATAAATGATTACTCTTCTGAATTTAATAATGGGGAAGCAGAAAACAAATTAGATCGCTTAAGTAGATTGGTAGAACATTCCGTTTCTGAGTTAGATGAACTTACAGCTTTTACGCCAAATGTTGTTGAATCTATGACCTAATTTATTCAACTAAAAAATGACAGAAATGTGATTTTTCCTTTACGAGTATTACGGGATGTAAGCTGAATAATGCGCCCATATTATTATTTTACCTGATCCTTTAGAGAAGAGCTCAGCCTGTCACAAACTCTCCTTAGTCAGTAGCATAAGAAGAGTTTGTCCACAGTCTGGAAGAACATTTTAAATGTTCTTTCAGCGTGTAGACAAAATACCGAAAGGTATAGAGGTCTGCACGCTTTTTTGTTGAATGTATGAATATAGTGGAAAGGAA
>NZ_JAUKFY010000016.1 GCF_030489605.1 Brevibacillus laterosporus | reverse complement strand
AGCCTATGAGGCGAAGCGATGGAATGAGGAAATGTGGGCACAAGCATCTGAGCAATTTATAAACTATCGTGGACATGGAGAACATGCGAAGATGCTTAGCGGTGAACAGATTCCTAAAAATGCTTCCATACTCGAAAGCATTCTCCAAGAGATTTTTGTCCTGAAATAAATGTTGTACCGATGAAAGTTTCGTTTTCATGATTTCCCCTATAAAGAATTTGAATTTGTAGGGGAAATCACTATCTATCTTTTCGAGAGGAGCAGCAGATGAATTTTCAAAAACAAGCGCAAGCATCCTTAAAAAAACCTGTATTCCAGTGGATATTAACGCATGTAAAACCATATCGTTTTTGGGTTTTTCTCTGTATCGTTACTTCTCTGATCGTAGCGACAGTCGAAATTTGGATGGGAATCTTAATTAGAACGATGGTTGAAAATACAAATGACTATCAGAAGCTAGTAAGTTTTGCTACCCTGATTTTAGGATTAACGCTTGTCGGCTTTGTTTCAAAATATTTGATAAAATTTTCAGCCGTTAAATTTAGCGCAAACGCTCTCCGGGATTTAAAAAATAATGTTGCTTATCATATCGAAAAGATGCCGATTTCAGCGATTGAAAAATATCACTCTGGAGATATTACCTCTCGCTTAACAAACGATGCCACGGTATTACAGAATTTTTTGCAGCAACATTTCTACCAAATTTTTTATATGCCTGTTATTTTTATTGGAGCACTTTGCTTACTGGTTTCTACTAATTGGAAATTGGTTGTGTTAAGCATCTCCATTTTGCCCGTAGCAATCTTGATTATGAGTGTTTTGAGTAAACCTTTGCAAAAACATACGGAAGAATTACAACAGAACCTAGGGAAAGCTAACTCCATAGCTCAAGATACGTTGGCAGGGATACATATGGTCAAAGCTTTTAATTTAGAAAATGTGTTATTTGAGAAATATTCGTCTACTATGTCTATCGTTTTGCAGAAAGGAATTTTGGTAGAAAAGAAGCGGGCATGGATGACTGCACCTGGTATGTTGCTTTTCTCTGCGCCAATCGTGTTTTTTATCGCATACGGAGGATATTTAATTCAAACGGGAGAATTAGATTTAGGGAATTTGGTCTTGTTTAGTTATTTGCTTAACTATATTATCGAGCCACTTTCTCTGATGCCTGTATTATTTGCACAAGTTCAAGAGGTTTCAGGGGCATCAAAACGCATGTTCGATATTCTGGAACAGCCAATTGAACAAGAGAATAAGCCATGCTTGGACATAAAAGCAAACACACAACCAGTTGTTTTTAACAATGTATCATTTGCCTATGATGGTCATGAAAAAATATTGGATGAGGTTAGCTTTGCTTTATCTGAAAACAAAACAATTGCATTAGTAGGGGCTAGTGGAAGCGGAAAAAGCACAATCTTAAAACTATTATGTGGTTTTTACCCTGCGACACATGAGGGGGAAGTCAGCAGCATCACTGTTTTCGGACACACTCTACAGGATTGGAACCTAAGCGACATGCGTAAGTATATATCCCTGGTATCTCAAGAAAGCTATCTTTTTCCCGTTTCTATTGCCGAAAATATAGGGTTCGGAAAAACAGATGCTACAAGAGATGAGATCATTGCCGCAGCAAAGGCAGCAAATGCCCATCAATTCATTATGGAACTTCCTGAAGGCTACGAAACCATAGTTGGAGAAAGAGGTTCACGATTATCCGGGGGACAAAAACAGCGCATTGCAATTGCTCGGGCTATCTTAAAAGATGCACCAATTCTGCTGTTAGACGAACCGACCTCCGCGTTAGACACCCAATCCGAAGCACTGGTGCAAGAAGCACTCGAACAGATGATGAGAAATCGTTCGGTTCTTGTTGTTGCTCACCGTCTCTCAACGATTAAGGAAGCTGATGAATTGCTGGTATTAGATAGGGGACATATTGTCGAGCGTGGAACACATACGGAGTTACTCACGAAAAATGGAGTATATGCGAGACTTTATCAAAAGAAATTTATTGAGGGGGAAAACAAAAGGATGGCAGACGAGGAGGTATACTCATGTTCTTAAAAAAATGGATAAACGAACTTGTATATCTGCTATCTTTTATGGGTTCTAAAAAGAAGAAATATATTTTTGGTATGCTAGGGGATGGATTTATACAAGCTTGTATTGTGATCATTTTACCGTTTGTATTTAAGGATGTAACTGATTTTGCTAGCAGCAGCGGCAGGGATACGGCTTTGTTAATTCGTGCGGTACTCATGATTAGTGGGACTCTACTTCTAGTGAGTATCCTCTCCCCGACGTTTAGCTATATATACCGTCGTACTGTCAAAGAGGTAATGGCTGATGTGAGGCTGATCTTGTTTAGACAAGCAGGGAGATTGCCATCCCGCTACTATGAACAGCATCATTCCGGCGATATTATGTCCAGATTGAGTAATGATTTACTTACGATGGAGCGGACGTATTCAGAACATATCAAGACGATTGCGATCGTTCTCATTTCTTTACTAGGTTCCTTGACGGGTATGTTTTTATTAGATTGGAGATTTGCTTCGGTACTGGTTGTCCTTAGTGCAGTAACTCTTTATATTAATACACGGTTTGCTAAATCTGTGCGTAAGGTAAGTGATAAAACACAGCTGCAACAAGGATTTTTGACGGAAAGATTGAATGATTTTTTAGCCGGGCTGCCTATTGTTAAAATATTTCATTTAAAACAAGCTGTAACCGAACGCTACATCGAGATGAATGAACAAGTAACATCTTCAATAATTAAACAAGGGCACAAAAATGCATTGTTAGAAGGAACCAACTTTTTCATTAATTTTTTAAGCTTTGGTGGGATGCTGGTTTTTGGGATTATCATGGTTGTGCAAGATGTAATTGGGGTAGGTTCTCTTGTAGCGATCATTCAACAGCAACTATTAGTAACAGTAGGATTTCTTCACCTGGGCCAGGTTTTATCCATTCTGCAAAGCTCTCTTTCAGGAGCTTCTCGTGTTATTGAGCTTCTCTCAGAACCAATCGAACCCCAACGTTATCTCTTTTTATCCGAAGAGCTACCTTATCAAAAGGAAAAGGTGCTAGAAATGAATCAGATTGTTTTTGAATATGATTCGGACGCAAAAGTACTGGATGATTTTTCATTTTCGATTGGAGAGGGAGAAACGGCTGCTCTTGTAGGAGCCAGTGGCAGTGGGAAAAGCACAGTGATTAAATTATTACTGGGGTACTATCCAGCTAAAAGCGGAACCATTCGCCTGTTTGGCAAAACAATTGGAGAATATACCCTGCAAGAGACGAGAAGCCTGATAGCCTATGTTCCACAGGATGCTTATTTATTTGAGGGAACAATTGAAGAAAATATTCGCTATGGAAAGCTAGATGCTACTCAGGAAGAAGTCGTCGAAGCTACTAGAGCAGCATACGCACATGATTTTATCATGGATCTTCCAAATGGCTATGAAACGCGTGTAGGAGAGCGTGGCGCCATGTTGTCGGGTGGTCAGCGTCAGCGGATAGCGATTGCTCGGGCCATTGTTAAAAATGCTCCTATCCTTTTATTGGATGAAGCCACCTCAGCGTTGGATTCTGGATCGGAATATTGGGTGCAAAAAGCCTTAGCCGAACTAATGAAAGATAGAACAACTCTGATCGTCGCACATCGTCTTTCTACAGTAGAGCAAGCTGATATGATTTATGTTGTAGATAAAGGAAAGGTGGTTGAAAACGGGAGTCATCAAGAACTTCTTTCGAAAAATGGCTTTTATTCTACCTTGTATAAGATGCAAACAAGCCTTTCAGATGAGCATGAGCTCACAGCATCTCCTATTTAACCATTTTTTCTCTCATAGCAGAAATAACAACTTACCGCTTGACAGCACAAAAAAGCTGACTATAATTAATAAAAAGCAACAATATTTCTGCTTGTTAAAATTTACATATGAAAAGCATTGAAAAGGATAGTAGATAATCAAGTGTGTAATTAGAGAGCTGCCCCTTGGCTGGAAGGGTGGTGACAGACTGATTATTGAATGTCACCTTTGAGCTTTACTCGCCAAAGATTGAATAAGATCGAGTAGTGAGTAACGGTTGGTCTCGTTAATAGACCTGAGTCATAATAATTGACTCACAGAGCTTGTTTTTGTGAAAAGGCAAGAAAACTGAGTGGTACCGTGTAAAATATACACCTCAGGATGAAATGATACATGTTATTTCGTTCTGAGGTTTTTATTTTTTTATAAAATGATGTAAAATTTCATATTTTCATTACTTGCAATGAATAGGAGTAGTAGGAAGAAGCTCTAGATGTACAGAAATCCGTTCCACGGCTGAGAGAACGGTCACTATCTTTTTCCGAAGTCGCCTACGAGCAGTGTATGTGAACAGCAATGCTTACGTAATATACACCGAATGATCCACGTTATAGGATGAAAGTCTATGACTTCATAATGTCTAATTCTCGTGAGTGAATTAGAGAAAACTGGGTGGTACCGCGAACCTCTCGCCTCAGTCATCATTTTTGCGATGATAAGGCGGGAGGTTTTATTTTTTTGGATAAAAAGGAGAAGAAAAAATGAAACAGCTATCGTGGAAGGAACAGTTGTATATTGGACTTATGTTATTCGCTTTATTTTTTGGAGCAGGCAATCTAGTATTTCCCCCTGGGCTTGGTTTTTCGGCAGGAGAAAATGTATGGCAGGCTATGCTTGGCTTTCTCATTACCGCTGTTGGTTTACCTATCTTAGGGGTAACTGCGATTGCGAAAAGTGGGGGTTTAGATGTCTTAACGAATCGGGTGCATCCTATTTTTGCTATCATATTTACCTTGACTACTTACTTATGCTTGGGGCCCTTTTTAGTCATACCTCGTGCAGGTAACGTTGCATTTGAAATGGGTGTTGTTCCCTTTTTACCTGATTTTTTACGTGCTAATTCTTTGACATTAACAGTGTATACGATTATTTATTTTACCGTTAATTTTTGGCTCTGTCTCAATCCTTCCAAGATGTTTGCGCGTATTGGAAAAATTTTAACGCCTATTTTACTTAGCATGATTACAATTATTTTTATACAAAGCCAGTTTTATCCGATTGGTGATTTTGGGAAACCAGTTGGAGCATACCAACAGTCCGCTACCTTCAAAGGCTTTATGGAAGGTTATATGACAATGGATACATTAGCTGCATTACTATTTGGAGGAGTAATTGTTGCAGCCTTTGAGAGAAAAAATATCTCTAATAAAAAACATATTGCCCGTCTTACGATGAGAACAGGAGTATTTGCCGGATTCCTATTAGCTCTGATCTACCTTATGCTGGGATATCTAGGAGCGGTTAGCCAAAGCTTATTGCCTTCTTATCAAAATGGAGGAGAGATTTTGACGGCTGTTTCCACCAATTTATTTGGACAATATGGAACGATCTTACTAGGAACAGTATTTACTCTTGCTTGTATCACAACTTCGGTTGGCCTGATAACCTCCTGCGGACAGTATTTCGCAAAGCTTATGCCACGCTTTTCTTATGCGGTGTGGACGGGAATCGTGTGTTTTACGAGTATGATTATTGCTAATTTGGGACTTAATCAAATTATTGTTTTTTCAGTACCCATTCTGCTAGTGATCTATCCATTAACAATTGTGTTAATCGTTTTATCCTTTGGACATTCCCTTTTTAAAGGATATAAGTCAGTTTATAAAATGAGTTTGCTGGGAACGGCTATGATTAGTTTAGTAGACGCCTTACAGCAAAGTAAAATCGTGGATGTTTCGTACATTACAGACGTATATCGTTACCTTCCGCTGTATGAGCAAGGAATAGGATGGGTACTGCCAGCCTTAGTTGGAGCATGCATTGGTTTTTTATGGGAGAAAGGAAAAGAAAATCAGTTACAGCCAGGGAAAAAAGAGAATGAATCCCATACTTCCTTTTCACAAATAGAGGAAGGACAGTAAATAGATAAGGTGTTGTGAATAAATCGCTCTATATGAATACAGACAGCAAAACGTGAAAAACACACGTTAAGACTTTTACGGCGCATTTACGACCTGTAATTTTTTTCTGCGCCTTGGAATCGTGTTCCCCATTACTGTCGCAAAAGGCACCTTTCAAGTCACTTTTCAAACAACAAATTGGTAGGTAGGCACCTGTGCATATTCTGCAGCCCCCAAGGGGGGTACGGTCTGAAGGAGTTCGATAAAGCGAGGGCCAATTGACGCTCGGAATTTACAGATGTTGTGTCTTTGATTGTGTGATCCGGCTTTGCTCACATTGGGCGAGCCGGTTTTCGCTGTGTTTGGTGGGATACAAAAGACAGAGTCATCTATCCCTCAGCGATGGAATTAGAACAGGTATCCTTGGACGGAAGAGGCGTGCTGTCGTTGACGCGATCTGACTGTGCGGGCCTTTGCTTCCTTGATTGGCGGCGGTGAAGGCTTCACGGGTAAACGTGAGGAATGCCTGAAGGACCCTTGAACACGGTTATTTTCGTTTACAGGTACGGGCGCCTCCTGAACAGTCCATCAACGTTACACAATGCAGGGATACATAACGCAGCGACCAAAGGGATCTTTCTCACAGCATAGCTCGGATCCCACGCTGGTGATCTTCCTGAACGCTGTTTTTTACGTCCATTTTCGGTACATGAGAACACACTCGCCCAGTCAAAGGGAATTTCTGTTAATACACTATCATAGATCGTGATACGGAGGTGAGATCACTTGAAAAAGAAAAAATCTAAGTCTAAGCAATTCAAGAAAGTGAATGGTCAATTGGTTGAATTTCGTTATCCTAGCTTTCGCGAATGTATGACTGAATGTATGCGTGTAAGTCCGCCTCATGAAGATGGCACCATGTGTGAAACGATATGTATGCCGTATCGAAGACCAGAATATCTAGTGGATGAACTGTGTTACTCTCGTTGCCGTCGGTATGAATCTCACAGGTATTGTGATGCAATTTGTGCAAGGCCTCTAGATGTTTATCCTTGAAAACGTGGAGGTGTTCCGGGGTTCTCCGGTATTTAGCCACTTACATGCACTGTTAATCGGAAATACGTGGTTCAAAAAATTCCTTCAAGTGCATTTCCTCCTACCTATCGAACTATTGTGCATTATTGTAATATCGGAAATTCAACTATGCATCTTACACGTTTTGTTAAGTTAATCGATGTTTTGCTTTGTCTGGGGTACCGCCAACCAAATGACATAAAACCCTCGCTAAGAATTTGAATGCAATAAAAAAACTCGACTTCTGTACGTTAAGGTGTTCCGAGAAAATAAATTAGTAGCCTGATGATGTTAATTTAACGCAATTTCTCCATTTAAAAAGGCTCTTACCTTTGATAAATAAGTAGTAGACAAATTCTTAACATCCTTACAAAAAGCCAGTCAAAACACGAAAATAAAGTGTTTCTGGCTTTGGTTTTTGTGCACTCTCGATACCGGTAATTCCCATACCAATTAATCCCCTATCGCTTTTTGCGTTGGATCATCCATTTTACTTTTTCGCAGTTGAGCATGATCCAGTCACCTCACTTTTGATTGTTAGCACCTATTCTTCAGTTAAAAGCTGTTTAAGAGTCCGTAATCTTTTCAGATCAGCGGGTGACCTGAAATGTAATCCAGGATGAAGATGGTTTTCTCGATTCATCCCATTTCCCGGAGGTGCGGTTGCTAAACTGTTCTGGCGAGCATAAGATTCGAGTTTCCCCATAATCAGCGATGCCAAAACCGTTCCTTCCCGGATGAAATGCGCAAGCCGCAATACATCATCGCAGTTCTCCTAAATGATGTTTGCATTGATCTGTCCGCGCAGCAGCTTCTCCAGTTTCGGAAAATCGCTGGGCTTTCCGATGGTATACAGCTTGGAATCAGAAAGGTCGCGCAGACCCGGCGCAATGTATCCTGAGAAATCTAAGTGTTTCTATAAAATTTAATCATTACAAAGATCCAAATGTTAGAATAAGGACCGTGCAACCGTTTCTTCTTGTTTGGTATAATACATGGTACAAAGCATGCGAGGAGATGTTCATGATAAAAATACTTGTGGTGGATGACGAGAGCAGCATCAGGGCGGCTGTAGCTTATGCGCTGCGTAGGGAAAGGTATGAGGTGGAGATGGCTGCGCACGGCCAGGAGGCGCTGGACAAGGTGGAGGCGTTCCGGCCTACGGTTATGGTGCTCGATGTCATGATGCCTCGTGTAACCGGTTATGATGTATGCCGCAAGTTGGATGGACAGCCGCGGCCAGCGATTCTGTTGTTGACTGTCAAGGATGATATTGTCGATAAAGTGCTGGGCCTGGAGCTGGGCGCTGACGATTACATGACCAAGCCCTTTGATATGCGGGAGTTGCTGGCCAGAGTCAAGGCTCTATCACGCCGGGGAGGTTGTGTACAACAAATGCAGCAGGACCAGCAGGATGTGCTGAGACTGGGAGATTTGACCGCAGAGATGTTCAGCCGCACGGTGTCTATACAAGGAGAACTGCTGGATTTAACGCCTAAGGAATTTGATCTGCTGGTCTTACTGATGCGCAATCCGGGGCGGGTCTATTCACGAGAAGTGTTGCTGGAGAAGGTGTGGGATATGGATTTTGCAGGCGGCACCCGCACCGTGGACATCCATGTGCAGCGTCTGCGCAAAAAGCTGGGCATCCACCACGGGCTCATTCAGACCGTGTACGGAATCGGTTATAAAAGCACGAGGTCACCCTAGATGAACGGAAAATTTCGGCTGGGCCTAAAGGGGAAAATGTCTTTATTACTCGCCCTGCTGCTCGTTTTTGTCGTAACCTGCCTGAGTGTGCTGGTGCTGAGCGGCATCCGGGAGAACCAGCGAACCATGCTGGAGCAGTCTTTTACCCGGCAGGTAGAAGCTACCAATCTGCGCGTGCGGGAGGAATATCTGACCGAAGGCAGGATGCCGCCGGACCAGTTTATGATGCAGTCGGGCCAACGGCTGGCCGTGGATTTGGGCGCACAAAGCGGTATGGCGGTGACGTTGTATACGGTGGATGGCTCCATTGCCGGCACCTCGCTGCCATTTCAGCCCGAGGCCGATGTGCAGGATGCTCTGAAATTTACAGCCCAAGGGGAGTCGGCGTACATTACCGAAGGGGGTCAGCTGTTGTTTCTCGCTCCCCTGTACAATGCCGAACAGCGTCTGGGCACGGTGCAGTTTCATGCTTTGCTCACCGAACAAAAAGCTTTTTACGTCCGTATTCGCCGGTTGTTTCTTCTTGCCGGAGCCACCGTGCTGGGTGTAGGATTCCTGATCGGTTACGTGTATGTCCGGCGGCAGGTCAATGTCATTGACCTGCTGAACAGGGCGGCATCGCAAATTGGGCAAGGAGATTATTTATCGGCCCCTTCGGTAGTCAGAAAGGATGAGCTGGGTGAGCTAGCACAAGGAATCTATGAAATGAGCAGAAGCATCTCCACGTCTGTCGGTGCTCTGCATGAGGAAAAGCAGAAGCTGCTTGAAACGGTGGGTCGACTGCGAGAACTGGAGCAGCAGCAAAAGCAGTTCATCGGCAATATCAGCCATGAGCTGAAGACGCCGTTAACCTCGATTATCGCGTACGCCGACCTATTGAATATGTACAGCGATGATCCTGCCCTGTTGGATGATGCCGGAAGACGCATCCATGTGGAGGCACAGAGGCTGTACAGTCTTGTGGAGAAGGCGCTTCAGCTGTCAGCGATGGATGTTTACGAGTTTGAGACACATGCGAAGGCAGTTCCTCTGCAGCTATTGCTGGAGGAAGCTGTGGCCCGGCTGCAAGGAAAGGCGGACAGCTGCAGGGTTACGATCCATACTTCGCTTGCTGCAGGTGAGGTGTGGGCCGATCCTGAGAACGTGATGCACATAATTCTAAATTTACTGGACAATGCGGTAAAATATAACCGACCAGGCGGACAAGTTCACCTGCTTAACTACACTGTAGCATCAGCAGACGAAGCACACCGGATGATCATCGAGGTTGCCGATACAGGAATCGGTATTCCGGAGGAAGCCGTATCCCGCATTTTCGATCCGTTTTATACGGTTAGTAGAGACCGGTCAAGAGCCAGCGGCGGAACAGGACTTGGGTTAGCCCTGGTTCGCAATCTGGCCGAGAAGCAAGGGGGAACGGTAGAGCTTGCCGAGACAGGATCGGACGGGTCACGTTTCAAGGTTGAACTTCCTATATACACCAAAGACAAAGGCGAAGCCCGGAATGAATGAGATCATCCGGGCTTTATGCCATGATTCAGCCGATTCCGGCTTCCTGAATTGTTTACATGTTCGTTACAAGGCAGATATGTTTTCGCAATATTGTCTCTTTATACTAAAGAACCATGGGGAAGCTTGCATCGTGTTGAATCGGAAGGAGACAACAACTGGTTCAAGCGACCTGGGTCTGAATAACATTTTTGAGCAGGAGGACCCCGATGACGATCAACAAAGGGAAAAACATCGCCGGACTGCTTGCCGCGACCTTGCTGTCAGCCGGCATCTTATTCGGATGTAATGCAGAGCAGAAGAGCAGCACGTCGGTTACAACAGACCAAACCAGCGCAGGAGAGGGAGGAGGAAAACGTGAACTGACAGTAGTCAAAGAGAGCAAACCACCTGCTGAGCAGGGAATTGCCGTTCAGCGCATACACCGGATTGATGGCGCAAATATCGAGAAATGGCTGTCAGACCATGAACTGGATATCCAGGTAACCACGTTGGAGAAGCAGGCCACCGCTACGAAGGAAGGGCAATATAGCTACCGCCGGTTCCGTTTTGATCTGCAGACAGGAAAGCGGCTTAGCATCAAGGAACAGGCAGGAGCGGGTCAGGGAGAGATCATCAAATCATTCCTATCACCTGATGGGAAATACAGCTTCATTCAGACCTGGAAGAATAAATATGAGGCCGTGAATGCGATCAAAAATATGGCTACAGGGGAGCAGCGTGAAGTCACGGTCGACAATTATATGGAAGTAGGAGGTTGGCTCAATAATGACTCCTATATTCTCGCAGCCGGCTCGATGAAGGATCGAGGCGAGATATGGAACATATCCGTGGACGGTACCCGGGAAAAGATCGAGCTGAAGGATTCCGAAATAGAGAGCTTCACCGAATTTGCCGCGGGTAACGGGAAGATTTATTACAAAGATGCCAAAAGCCGCCTGAAAAGCTTCACTCCTACACAATCTCGGCCAACCCTGCTTGCGGCGGATGTCTCCACCTTGAGCCTGTCTCCCGATAGTCAGCGGATTGCCGTCTCTACGGCAGGAAGCGGCGGGCAAGAAGAATCGCGCCTGCTCATCTACGATACGGGCGGTAATGTGCAAGGTTTGCTGATCGGTAAAGGTGATTTGCTGTCCCATCAATCTTGGTCCCCCGATTCCTCCAAGCTGGCCTTCGCGGTTTATACCGAGGATAAGGGCGGCATGAATGGTATCTATATTTTTGATACTGTCTCCGGTAAGGTATCGCCGCTAGGGTTATCGTATTACCCGGCATATCCGCTAAGCTGGAACCCTTCTGGCTCCAGGCTGGCTATCACCGTGGATGACAAAGAGAAGCTTATCGTAACACATATTGTCGATTTCAAAAAATGAATTTGTTCAGAAAAAGGAGAGATTCGTTGTGAAAAAAACACTTTTGTCCGCCATTGTATTGGGAATGACTTTATCGGGAGCCGCCGGTGTGTATGCTGGAAGCAAGCTGGAGAAGATCAACGCTTATCTTAATCACGGCATTATCTTTAAAGTAAACGGAACCGTTCAATCATTAACAGACAGTAATGGCAAAAAGCTGGTGCCGATCACCTATCAAAATACGACGTATTTGCCTGTGCAGGCCATTTCCAACATGACTGGAATCAATGTCGGGTTCGATGCCGCCAGCCAGCAGATTCGGCTGGAAACGAAGCAGACCGGCGATAGCCACCCTGCAGGTGAATGGACAACGATCAATTACAATGAAGCACAGATAAAGGCGATCAAAGAGGCTTACGCCAATTTCGAATCCTTTGAGACGGCCTATGCTCCAAAGCAAATGGCCAAAAATGACAGCTACGTTAAAGCGGCAGCTTCGGGCGATGGAGTCAATTTGATTTTTAAGCATATGACCGTTAATGTGTCGCCACGGGATTATTCCACCGGCTATAAATTCAAGGAGGTCAAGCTGTCCAACGGCGTCAGCGCGAAGTGGTATACACCTTCCAATACTCCGCTGCTGGGTTTCAAACTGGACGACCGGACGGTGACGATCAGTTCCCCTGACGGTTCCCTGAGCAGTAGCCAGATCGAACAGGTCGCTGTTAGTGTAGCTGAACTGAAGTGAGGAATAGCATAAGTACAGTTTTTCAAACGAAAAGGAATTCCTGATTTGGGGTTCTTTTTTGTTTTAATTTGCTTAAATCGGAAACGATATATGGTCCAAAGTCAGCTTTTTTTGTTTTAGCGATATATATTCCCTCCTAATTCACGTATTAACCCTAGCTTTACCGTAAATTGGGAGGTAAATATTTGTATTATTTTTTCTAATAACATTAAGCTACCGTACCCGTTAATGCTCGATTGGGTAGCACTTAATCGTTTACTTCTCTTCGAGTACACAATTCCTTTCTTTTTTTCTTTAATAGCTTGAACCCTCCGTCGCTTTTGAATCTGTTCTTCTGTCAGCCGATGAATAATAACCCGGGTTGGTAGCTTTTGATACTGACTTATGTATCTATTTGTCCACGTAAAATGGCTTCTAGTTTTGGATACTTACTTGCTTTATCTATTGTAAATAATTTTGAATCGGATAAATCTCTTATTCTTGGAGCAAATTTAAATCTCAATAAATGGGTCAATCCGAAAATCTGGTGTGTGTAAACAGCAGTGTCTCTATAATGCTCTTCTACGTTTAGATCTTTTTCATGATCCAATAAACCATCGAAAACATGAATTGCATCCCTTGAATTAGTATGAATAATCTTTGTGAAGTAAGAAGAGAATTGATCACTTGTAAATCGATAGATGGTGGCTCCTTTTCCAGTTCCGTAATGTGGGTTTGCATCTGCATGTAGTGATGAAACACCTGGCTGCATTCTCATACCATCTGACGAAGATGTTGTACGGTCGTCCCAATAGAAAGGTAATTGTAATTTGTGTGAAAATTCACTAATACGGCTTGGGCTTTATTCATTGCATCTTCATACATGCGCCATTGAGACACATTGGCTAATTGCTTATATGTAAGCCCGGGGTGAGTTGTCAGGTACTCTTTGCTTTTCAGATTCGTTCATTCCTCGGATAATCTCTACAGCTTGTAAAAATGGTTCATTTGCCTTTGTAGAATGAAATCCCAATACCCTTAATAGCGTTGGCGTATATTTTCTAAGTGAATAAAATCGTTTTTGCAGTAAGTCTAAATAATCATAGTCGGCAGGACGTGCTTCTTCCACCGAAGAGACAAAAGAATTCCATTCAATAACGGATTCTAAAACCTTAAAAACGTCTAATTTTTCCTCTTTTGCTTTGATTAAAGCTTGTCCGATGTTTGTAAAGTGTATAACCTTCGCATTTAGCTTTTTACCGTTTTGTTTCTGAATTTCTTCTTGAGCCTTAAGGCCTTTTGATAGCAGACTGAGTATTTGTCTGTCATGAATTTCAAATGCCTTATCCGTTACCTTCTGGATAAGATGTAATAAATAGACGGTTAATATCGAATATCGTTTGCTTTCTTGAAAGTCGCGGAATGCTTAAGGCTCAACCTAAGTGAGTAGCCATAGCAGGCGATTGCGATGCAAATGACCGTTTCATTCGATTCCTCGTATGTATTCGAGTTGTTCTATTACTTTTAGAAATGTTTCGGGTGAAGGATGACCCGGTGGTTCCTTTAACCAACCCAATATCGTTTTATTGGATTCGGATGGATGCTGAAAAGTAATCAATCATGTATCAATAGGGTGTACTCTATTAAAGGATCGCGAACACTCAAAAAATGTTGGAGGACATAAGGAAGGTGACATCATTTATGTTACAGATCTAAATCGAATTACTCGAAGTACACAAGACCTGTTTGAATTAATCGATTACATACGTAGTAAAAAAGCAAATTTAAAATCACTAAAGGATCTTATAGAAGGAACTGGCATTTCACAAATTCTCTTTATACCGATCTATCCAGAAACGAACCCTAGAAACCCCATAGCTGATCAGTTAAATTCCTTTTATGTAAAAGATGTGACGGACTAGAGCAGCAACCCTGTGACTCCCCTTTTAACATACGATGTTTTTCTTGAAGAAAAGAAATTGTCTTTTGTACAACAAGATAACCGTTTGGGGTTATTTGTTAATGATAAATTGATTAGTATTGTATAGTATCGTATTATTGGGAGCGTCAGGCTTCGAATTGGTTAGAAGCTGGGATTGCTATATATAACTATGATTTATTGGAACGGTGGATATGGAACAACCTTTTTTAAAGCTTGGATAGACCATTTATCTTTGCCTTTAGTAAGAGTAGGTTTCACAACAGGTTCAGGGAATCAGCGTATGATGCGTTTAGGTGAGAAGTTGGGAATGAAGCTAGAAGGAAGACTAAGAAATTGTAGACTGGTTAACGGTAAATATTATGACTCAGCAAATTAACACTACAAGAATCAGAATCACATTTATGGAAATCAGCGGATATCCTACGTGGATAAGCGGATTCCAGTGATTATAAATACTATATATTCATATTCGGAAAAGATTCCGGTTGAGAAAAGCAAATCCATACAGGAGAGTTGATAACTATGAGCGATAAAATACTTGTTGTGGACGATGAACATGAAATTGCCGATTTGGTTGAACTATACTTGAAAAACGAGAATTATACGGTTTTCAAATACTATACCGCCAAAGAAGCGTTGGAATGTATAGACAAGACCGATCTTGACCTTGCCATATTGGACATCATGCTTCCCGGCGCAAGCGGCCTCGCTATCTGCCAAAAAATAAGGGACAAGCACACCTATCCAATTATCATGCTGACCGCGAAAGATACGGAGATAGATAAAATTACAGGGCTAACAATCGGCGCGGACGATTATATAACGAAGCCCTTTCGCCCGCTGGAGTTAATTGCGCGGGTCAAGGCTCAGTTGCGCCGATACAAAAAATACAATGGAGTAACGGAGCAGAACGAAAATGTTATCGTTCACTCCGGTCTTGTCATTAATATAAACACGCATGAGTGTTTTCTGAACGAGAAGCAGTTATCCCTCACTCCCACCGAGTTTTCAATCCTGCGCATCCTCTGTGAAAACAAGGGGAATGTGGTTAGCTCCGAGCAGTTATTTCATGAGATATGGGGCGACGAATATTTCAGCAAGAGCAACAACACCATCACCGTGCATATCCGGCATCTGCGCGAAAAAATGAACGACACCATTGATAATCCGAAATATATAAAAACGGTATGGGGGGTTGGCTATAAAATTGAAAAATAAAAATAAGAATAAAAAAACCGATTATTCCAAACTGAAACGAAAACTCTACCAGTATATCGTTGTGATTGTTATGGCAGCAGTTGTGTTCGTGTTGTTTTTGCGTTTATTTATCAAGGGGACACTTGGGGAGTGGATCGTACGTTTTTTGGAAAACAGTTATCACTTAGAGCGTCAGGACGCGATGATAATATATCAGTATACTATACGGAACAATACAGAAATCTTTATTTATGTGGCGATTGCCATTAGTATTCTTATTCTATGCCGCGTCATGCTTTCAAAATTTGCAAAATACTTTGATGAGATAAATACCGGCATTGATATACTTATTCAGAACGAAGATAAACAAATTGAGCTTTCTGCGGAAATGGAGTTCATGGAACAGAAGCTCAACACATTAAAACGGACTCTGGAAATGCGAGAGCAGGATGCAAAGCTGGCAGAACAAAGAAAAAATGACGTTGTTATGTACTTGGCGCACGATATTAAAACGCCCCTTACATCCGTTATCGGTTATCTGAGCCTGCTTGACGAGGCGCCAGACATGCCGGTAGAGCAAAAAGCAAAGTATGTGCATATCACGTTGGACAAAGCGTATCGCCTCGAACAGCTAATCGATGAGTTTTTTGAGATTACGCGGTATAACCTCCAAACGATTACGCTCACGAAAAAGCACATAGACCTATACTATATGCTGGTGCAGATGACCGATGAATTTTATCCGCAGCTTGCCGCGAATGGAAAACAGGCGGTTATCCATGCTTCCGAGGATTTGACCGTAACCGGCGACCCCGATAAGCTGGCGAGGGTCTTTAACAACATTTTGAAAAACGCCGCTGCATACAGCGAGGACAACAGCGTCATTGACATTACGGCGGGCCTCTCCGGGGATGTGGTGTCCATCGTTTTCAAGAACGCCGGAAGCATACCCAAGGATAAGCTCGCTTCCATATTTGAAAAGTTTTACAGGCTGGACGATGCCCGTTCTTCCGATACGGGCGGCGCGGGACTTGGATTGGCGATTGCAAAAGAAATCATTGTTCAGCATGGCGGGCAGATTTACGCGGAAAGCAATGATAACTACACGACGTTTACAGTAGAGCTTCCGGCCTTGCCAGACTCGGTTGATAAAAGGAGTTCCTAAGAAATGAATATCGTTTCTTAGGAAAATCTTAAGGTTATCTTTACTTTTTCTTAGGAAATTAACAATTTAATATTAAAAAACGGCTCGTTCTTGCGCGGTAGACTAAAACCGTAAGAACGAGCTTTTTTCGTTTCGCCAGAGAAGGATATGACAAGTTATGCGTGGATTAAAATACAAGGCCGGTGGTTCACATAGGTAAAACGGAAAACTGGGCGGCGAAGCATTGGATGTATTGGAGGGAGAGGAAGGGATTTTCTACTTTGATTACACACAAAAACGAATTGATAATCAATTTTTACTGAAACTTCAAAGGGTGCCGAACGTGATAATCAAGCCGCATGCGGCTTACTATACCGAACAGGCGTTGCGTGATGCCGTTGAAAATACAATCAAGAACTGCCTGGAATTTGAGAGGAGAGAGACACTTGTATAGATTAAAAATAGCCATCCTGTTTGGGGGCTGCTCAGAGGAACATGATGTGTCGGTAAAATCAGCTAAAGAGATTGCCAACAACATTAACACAGAAAAATATGAGCCAATATACATTGGAATAACCCGATCCGGCGTTTGGAAAATGTGCGAAAAACCATGCATGGATTGGGACAACGAAAACTGCCGTTTGGCAGTGCCTTTCTCTGGACAAAAGAATGCACGGGCTGCTTGTCATGCGGGATAAGGGATATCAAATACAGCGTATAGATGCGGCATTTTCGGTTTTGCACGGCAAATCGGGTGAAGACGGCGCCATACAAGGTTTATTTGAATTGTCCGGCGTCGAGAAAGGAGGAAACTGAAAATGAAGAAGTGGGGTTTTTTATTGTTATTTTTATTGTGCTTTGGTTTTGCCTTCATTAATAAAGCACCGTTTTTTCAGGATAAAGTAGAAATTCAAAAATATGATCAAAATCACAAAGATCATTTAGATAAAAGAGGGACTTCTGAAAGTACCCAAACAAAAACGATTACAAAAGAACAGATTTATCAAGGAAATCTGCTCTTAATCAACAGTAAATATCCTGTTCAACAAAAGAGTATAAAATCGGATGTCATAAATTTATTTACGCACAAAGAATTGACAAAGGGATATGGGTTACTTGATAACGAAATTAAATTATCAGAAGAAATAGCTGAAAAATTTTCTGAAATGATAGCTGCGGCTGAAGAGGATGGGGTTAGTAATTTCTTAATTAGCAGTGGTTATCGAGACATTGATGAGCAAAACAGACTGTACGAGGAGATGGGGGCTGACTATGCTTTGCCAGCTGGTCATAGCGAACACAATTTAGGATTAGCGCTTGATGTAGGGTCTACTCAAATGAAGATGGAAGAAGCACCTGAAGGAGAGTGGATAGAAGGAAATTCCTGGAGGTACGGCTTTATATTACGCTATCCATTGGATAAAACGGATGTTACAGGAATTCAATATGAACCTTGGCATATTCGCTATGCCGGCTTGCCTCACAGTGCGATTATGCAGGAAATGAATTTAGCTTTGGAAGAATATTTGGATTATTTAAAAGAAGAAAAGAGCATTTCTGTTAGTGTTGCTGGGAAAAAATATACAATTTCATATTATCCCATTCCTCAAAACGAGACAATTGAAGTTGAAGTACCAGCGAATGAACAGTATGAAATATCTGGTAATAATATTGATGGAGTGATTGTGACCACATTTTCTTGAATTAGGTTCTAAAATGATAAAGTCATAGGATTTAAATGCAAAGTTAGGAGACGTATTCTATATGCTTACACTTACAGTTTTGTATACTTATTTTTGTACTATTATTTTTTGTATTGTGTTTCAAATTGGATTTTTAGTAAAGGCGCAAAAAAATTTATCTATTAAGCATTTTCTATGGGTGTATGTTTTTCTTTTCTACCTTGCGCTAGTGTATATGGTGACGGGGATAGGGAATATATGGGTAATAGGAAGATATGAAACATTAATTCGTATAAGTGAAATCAACTTACTCCCTTTTGCTTCTGAAGGCAGTACTACGTATATTTTGAACATTATTTTATTTATGCCGTTAGGCTTTTTATTACCAACTATTTGGCCGCAGTTTAGATCAATTAAAAATGTTGCATATACTGGATTATTTTTTTCATTGGCTATTGAGCTAAGTCAATTGCTAAATCATAGGATTACAGATATTGATGATTTACTTATGAACACCCTAGGAGCGATTATTGGGTATTTAATGTATAGTGCTTTATTTGTAATGGTACATAAAAGAGGTGAAATAAAACCTGATATTAAATCCTCTCTAGTAGTCAAATACGAGGCTGTTTTTTATTTAGTTTGCTCGTTTATAGGTATGATATTACTTCATTATCCAATTTTATTTCGAAAAATTATCTAAATGAACATTATGATTGTCTGTATATATAACAAGGAAAGGGGTTAGGTTATCAGTTGCCTGAGGGAACAAAAATTATTTGACAAGAGAGATGTTGATAGTATGAAAAATATCGGCATTACCATTTATGGATGTGAGAGGGACGAGGCTGAAGTGTTCAATGAACTTTCGCTACGCTTTAGCGTCATACCTGCCATTACAAGCACTTGATAATGGTTACGGTTATACAGCTGATGGGGGAAAACATTCCCGTTTCGTGGTAAAGGGATTAATCTTATGCCAACACTTGATGAAGTACTTATATCATTTTCCAGATCGTTCTTTTCTTATTCATATTAAAAGTGATGATAAAAATGAAGGAATCCATGCGCCCTCTGGGTTAAAAGAGATGCAGGATACGCCGCCCAGTCATTTAACTAACAAAAAAAGGACCCTCGTCATGAGGGCCTTTTTGCCTTTTCTATGGCTGTTGTTGAATCTTGTACAGACCGTTCTATAAGGTAACTGTTATTTACAGTATCTTTCAAAAGACCTCTTCCACTCCTGATATTTTTTGATTTTTGCATTTACAGCAATCCCATTTATATATGCATTTGTTTTGCAATAGACCGTTTCCTTGATTTATAGGGGAAGCCGGTCTATTTACGTTGGGGTGATGAAAGGAACAGGCATCTTAATTACAGAAACATTTCAAGCACACATAAAATGACGATTGTACCGCTGATGAGGGTCCCAAATTTACCAAGAGGCAAGGAGCAAATTTTGATCTTTCTTACTTTTTCTCCATAGGCTAGACTCATCCACAAAGTGAAAAAGTTGGAAAGAGATGCTGTGAAACTAATCGTAATTACAGGGAGTTTATGAAAAAAAGCACGCACTTTGTTTGATAAGGTATGAATCGAAAAAGCAAGTAGCAGAATCGTTGCTTCTCCTATTTTTAGTGGAGCAGGTTTATGACAATAGGAGCATTCAGCAGTGCTAAGCATGTGTGTGAACTGTTTCGAAAAAATGTTTTCAAGAATGATCACATTTTTTCGATCGATCGCTAATAAAATAATTTGACTAACAATCACACTTGCGAAGAAGCCAACTACAAGAAGGGAAATCCAGTGACCAAAATAAATGCTGCCTAGGCCAAAAAGAAAGTATATCAGAGGGATCCAGATCGCAGTTGCGTTCGAATTATGAAGCTCTCGTAAGCTATGAACTAAAGTAGCACCTAATTGATCCAGACTAGATGACGAAAGAAGACCAACTAATAACAATGCATTCATTGGAATACACTCCTTTTTTATAATGAACTTAGTTGAGTTAATTACTTTTCCTACGTGAAAGTTATCTATTTCATGAAAAAGCTTTTTCTTACTTGTATGTTACGAAAACGTTTAGAAAATGTGCGTATTGCCTGTGCCCAATGTTTACTTTATCTAAACAGGTTTGCATTCATAAATGTAAATGGGGGAGGATGGGGAATGGGAAACCAGTCAAAAGAGACGGAATTAGGAATTCTCATTAAAAAATTGCTTCAGGAACGGTCAATGTCCATGCGCAAATTAAGCAAGCAGTCTAGAATCAATGTTGCAACCATTTCCCGAATTATTAATGGGAAACAAGCCGCTCGCCCAAGGCATTTAGAGCAAATCAGTAAGTGTCTTGATGTATCAATGGAGCGTTTATATGTAGCGGCTGGGTATCCTTTAACAATCTCTAATGAGTCTCTACCATCCGATATTCATACCTCCATTGATCACATTCAAAAGGTTCTTGAATCATCAGGTCTATTCGACTGGAAATATACGACGAAGCAGGTACAACAAGAATTAGAAAAATATGAAAAGCATGCACAAACGAATGAAGGAAGCAGAATCATTAAAGAAGAGTTTCAAGAGAAAGTGGAGAATGTGAACGGAGAAGGACCGTTTATTGATCAATTAAAAGAAATGTATGCGCGATTTTGTCATGATGAGATTCAACCATTAGAGAAGGCTGTAATTGGCAGTGCGCTGCTATATTTTATTTTGTCAGTTGATATCATTCCTGATTATGTCTTTCCCATTGGATATCTGGATGATGCGATTGCAGTTCAACTGACATTGCAAAAGCTAGGGATACTAGAAGAGAAGAAGAGGAATGAGGAAAGGGAATAAACTTTTCAGTAATTAATAACAAGGGGCTTGTTCAGATATAAACGTAAAAGTTTTCTTGATCAGGAACAAATGTTTGCTATATGATGAGTAGAAAATAGAAGGTACATATAAATGAAATAGATAGAACCTGATGGCTAATAGCATCAAGAACAAATTACACTATGTACTAATTGTACATATAAAATTAAAAAAATGGTGGTTTGTAATATTTCCTTTTCCCCTTTTAGCTCACAGCTTATCCCTTTAAACGAAAATACTTATTCCTTTTGCTGAAAGGGGAAAAGAAAAAGAAACCATTGTATATTTTTTCCTTTTATGTACAATTAGTACATAGTACAAAATAGAAAGAAGGTGACATTCCACTATGTCAGAACGAGAAAGCACTGGGTTTTTAATGAAACAAAGGGCTTTTCTTAAGCTATATTTGATTACTATGGTGGAAAAGAAAAAAGGATATGCCCTACAAATGCTTGATATTTTACAGCATGACTTCAAAAATCTTGGTTATCGACCTAATCACGCGGAGATTTATCGTTCTCTTGATGATCTTGTAGAGGATGGAATTTTATATCGTGTAAAAAAGCTTCAGCCCAATATGAATTCGAAACATAAGGAAGTTGTTTATTATCATTTTGTTTCGGACGGCGGATATGAAACAGCGATGCGTTATAAGGCAAACGTAAAAGCGGATTTAGACAGATGTATCAAAATATTGCGAAAAGCAGTTGCAGATAATTATTAATAGCATCATGAGCTCGTTACGGATAGCCCGATTTCTTACTTAGAAATTAGGGCTTTTCTTGCTTTTTATGCGTAAACATTAACAATGCTTGCAATTTTTTAGATCAACATTCGTGAATGTCTGAAAAGTAGCGAATATCGTGTCGCCACGAACAAAGGAACTAAATGAATTGACCTGAAGAGAACGTATTTTTCAAATCCGTCATCAAGGGGTAAAGGTCTATTTGGAAAAGGGACGGCATATGGAAATGAGAGTTGTTGTGAAAAAGCTGGCCTCGGTCGTGGGATCACTACTATAATCATAAAAGTAGTTTGCTGGAGATTGCTGGCAAGCTCTTCTTTGAAACCCTCGTTGGGACAGCAAGCTCTTATATCAGTAATCATGAAAATACAAACTAAAACATAGATACTGGATGGATGCATGATGGATTGGACAGTTCGTACTGTTGATGGTAAATTCTCCACTCAATATGAGCATACTGTTGTGATAACAAAGGATGATCCCCTAATTCTTACGGAGCAAGACTGGTTCTTCTCCAATATGACGAAACATGCTGTTATTCTTTTATTTCATTTCCAGAGATTCAAAACGTGAAAAAAATTTCAACCAGATACTTATACATGGTATAAGAACCCTTCGTTTTTGGAAACAACTGTTTTCAACAAGAATTAAAAAACGGAGGATAACTGATGACACGTAATGACATAGGAAGGGAAGACCTGCCACGCTTTCCCGAGCCATATTGGAAAGATTTCGTTCAACTGCCGACATTTCCGGCATTGCAAGAAGACCTAAAGGTAGATGTCGTTATTATTGGTGGGGGAATAACTGGAATCACAGCTGCCTATCTTCTCGTAAAAGAAGGCTTGAAGGTAGCATTGCTAGAAGCTGATACTTTAGTAAATGGAACTACTGGGCATACAACAGCTAAAATTACAGCCCAACACAATTTGATTTATGATGAATTAATCAGTCATATGGGACAAACAAAAGCAAGACTGTATTATGAAGCCAATTCAGAAGCACTCCAATTTATAAAGCAGGCTGTTTCGGAGCATCACATCAACTGTGATTTTAGTCAGCAGGATGCCTATATTTATGCTACCACCAAAGAGTATGCCCGTAAGCTGGAGCAAGAGTATAGGGCCTATCAACAGCTTCGTATTCCTGGAGAGCTCGTCAATGACATCCCCTTTGATATTGACATTCATAATGCGTTATCGATGAAAAATCAAGCACAATTCCATCCTTTAGCCTATCTAGACAAGCTTGTGCAATTGATTGTTGAAAATGGAGGCCTCATTTTTGAAAATTCGATGGCCATCGATCTCGAAGAAGGCGATCAGCCAACTGTAATTACCCGCGAAGGTCCACGAGTTACAGCAAATTATGTTCTTTCGTGTTCCCATTTTCCTTTTTACGACGGTATGGGTTTTTATTTTACAAGATTGCACGCACAAAGATCATACGTAATTGCCATTAAAACGAAAAATGAGTTTCCAGGTGGCATGTATATTAGCGCAGATCAGCCAACACGATCCCTAAGGTCCGTAACGATGAATGGAGAAAATCTTGTGCTGATCGGAGGAGAAAGTCATAAAACCGGGCAAGGAAAGGACACTCTTGAACATTACAAAGCCTTAGAAGCATTTGCTCATGAAGTATTTGATGTAAAGGAAATCCGCTATCGCTGGTCAGCTCAGGATCTCGTTACCTTAGATAAGGTTCCATATATCGGAGAGATTACTGCGAGTCATCACAATATTCTAGTGGCAACTGGCTACCGAAAATGGGGAATGACAAATAGCACTGCCGCAGCACTGCTTCTTCGAGATATTGTGTTAAAAAGAGACAACCCTTATCTTGATTTATATCGTCCTTCACGGTTTTATATAAATCCTAGTTTGAAGGAATTCTTTGCAGTAAATCTTGATGTCGCTAAGCATTTAATCAGTGGGAAACTTGAAGTCCCCGATCTGAAAATAGAAGAATTAGCGAATGGGGAAGGCGGTGTTGTTCTATATAATGGAGAACGTGCGGGTGCTTATAAGGATGAAAAGGGTGAATTATTCGTCGTAGATACGACATGTACACATCTAGGGTGTGAAACAGAGTGGAATCATGGGGACCGGACCTGGGATTGTCCTTGCCACGGCTCAAGATTTTCACATGCGGGCGAAATTATAGAAGGTCCAGCAGAGCTTCCATTAAAAAGATTACAATAAGTCTCTTAGAAAAGAGGGCAATGAATAAGTCAATGCCTTCACATAAAAGAATTGAATTTTCTCTTTTTTGCGGTATTAGGCTTACAAGGGATTGTGTTAACTGATCACCGAATTATTTTCTTCCGATATGAGATCGGCTAAGAGGCTGTAACAACCCCCCTGATACCGATAGCTTAAGGGAAAGCGGAGACAGAGAATTCTTATAGAGAAAGACCTCAGGAGATGCGGGCACCTCGTGAGGTCTTTTCTCATGTTTATTTACGGTCTCGAATCTCTTTTTGAATCTGTTTATATGCTTTTTTGGAGCCTCTCTCTAAATCTCTCTGTAATTTGCGGGATTGATAACTAGTAAATAACGTATTTACATCATACCCCTTTGGATATAATTCGATTGCAGTCAGCTCCAGACTAACCCGTTTGCAATTGACCTCGATGAAATCTCCTTTATACAACACAGTAAGATTATTGGAATGATCCTTTTTCTTGTATACGATTCCAAAATCATCATATTCCCATAATTTAACTTTATCCCCAACCTCATATTCATACGTGTCTGCTTGTTGGCTCGCTATCTCTTTGGCTTTTCGCTTTTTATTTTCACGTATGGGGTTCAAATTATATTCTTTATTTCTCATATAATCTGCCGCCCGTTGGAGAACATTTTCATGCAAGTTCATTTTTTTCGAAATCCATAAGGCATTACTTTCCCCGGACTGTCCAATTATTAGTTTATACATAGGAGATAATGTCTCATTATTAAATTGCATAGCAGCATTCATGAAATCAGGATGAATCTCGGAATAGCGTTTTATTTCTCCGTAATGGGTAGTTGAGACAGTAATGCACCCCATGTGGTAAAACTCTTCTAAAATAGCGATCGCAAGTGCAGAGCCTTCAGTAGGTTCCGTACCGCTACCGATTTCATCAAACAGTAAAAGCGTATTATTCGTAGCAGCTCGCATGATTTCAGAAATGTTTTTGACATGGGAGGAAAACGTACTCAAAGCGTTTTCTATACTTTGATTATCGCCAATATCAACAAAAATCTGATCAAAAATCGCAACCTCCGTAGATTGATCTGCTCTGCTATGAAATCCGCACATCGTGGCCAATGCTACGATGCCGATGGTTTTGAGTACAATTGTTTTACCACCAGCATTAGGACCTGTGATTACTAAGCTTCTATAATTTTTCCCAATCTCAAAGTTTAAGGGGACGGTATCACCAGGTAATAGAGGGTGGGTGCATTCCACCAATTTTAAATAACCATGCTCATTAAGCCTAGGTGCTATACCATCAATGCTTTTACTATATTTTCCTTTTGCAAAAATCATGTCATATTGACTAATTGCATCAATATTTATCTTGATAGCATGTATTTCTTCGACAATCATGCCAGATAGAGTTGCAAGAATTTGATACTCCTCGATTGCTTCATCCGCTTTGAGTGTGGCTAGTTCCATGCTTAACTTAGAGATCGCGGCAGGCTCAATAAAGACAGTCGAACCTTTGGAGGATACCTCCACAATGACACCTGCAACGTGATTTTTATAGGAAGCCTTGATAGGAATCGTATATCTGTCATCTTTTTTACTGATGAAATAATCTTGGATATACTCTTTATTTGCACTGCTTTTTAGAAACTTCGTCAGTCTTTCTTCTATTTTTTCTTCTGTAGCCTTCAGGTGATTTCTAATCCGCTTTAACTCCTTGCTAGCCTGCGAATCTACGTGAGTACCTTTAATCGAAAAATGAATTGTATCTTCAATAGCAGAGAATTCTGTTATTGAATGTGCATACGAACAAAGCAGTGGAGCTAAAAATTCTTTGTCTCGCATAAATGTTTTTACTTTCCTGCATCCACGCAAAAAGTCTGCAAAACCAACCAGTTCTGAAGGCTCAAGAATGATTCCCTTTTCCAATTTATCAATCATATGTGCAATCATAGAGGTACCTAACAAGGGCAAATGGCTGTCTGTATCTAATATTTTCCGAGCCTCAGTTGTTTCCGTAAGGCGATGTCTAACCACATTTAGCTGGGTGCTTGGTTGTTGCTTCTCAAGCATTTCCTTACCTAAATCACTGACGCAATATGATTTCACGAGTTCTTTTAACTCCTTGAACTGTAATTTATCAAATGTATTTTGATTCATTTCTATTCTCCTCACAATGATATGGAATCGCTATGAAGATACCTATTTTTAGATTTCAATGAGGCAAAACATAAAAAAGCCGCGGCGACACCGCAGCTTTGCATACATTCATAGGAGCACTGTAAAGCCATCATCCATTATCGCTTGAACTAAAATGAGAATAGAGATGGAATTACACGCTTTTCTACAAGTATGGGTAGGTATCTTCATAGGTATACATAAATAAATCAATGAGAAAATAAGGGTACCCAAAATAAGGGATACGCCTATGTCAATGATTTATTTTGAATAAAATTTTCCTATTTAGAAGATACGACCAGACTCAAAAAAAGCACCTCTCACATATATTTGTTCACTCAATGAAATCTAAATAATTAGAGTCATTATACCTTATTTCTTTGAAACAGTAAATGATGTAACTAGCATATTTTGGATTTGATCAGAAAAAAGGATCTTCACCAGTCTTTTATTTGGTAATTTTAAACATGTATTTATCTGTAACTTTTTTACATTTCCAAGAATATATTGGATTCTTGTTTTTTAATCTACTATTTTGTAAAAAGGTACGCTAGATAAGTCTTTTTGATTATTGTAAGGAAAACCCTATCATTTATAGGACAAGAAAATGAGGGGAGAGAATTGAATCAGGATTAGCTCGTAAGCTTTAAAATCATAGACAGATATAATAAGGACTTTGATTGTTTTATGCTCTAAAGTAGCAAATAATTCTTTTACTAATTATAAACTTGAAGACTGCCATCCATAATAAGCCTTCATCATTTCGTATTTCAAGGTTTTTATTTTTTAACTTTTCTGTTATTTTAGATATTTATTATTACTTTTACTTGATAATTTGGTAATAAAAAACAGAATGAAAAGACAGAATATTGATAATTTCACTTTAAAAAATAATGATACAATTGTAAAAACACAACTTATTAACAAATACTTACACTAAATTCTAGTAGGAGGAAAAATTGGGATGCTCAACCACGGACAGATCTTTCCGCTCACTCACTCCCAGAAACGTATCTGGTTTACAGAGGAATTTTTTCCTAACACCAGTATTTCAAACATCGGGGGTCTCATTAGGCTGCAAGCAGAAAAGCTAGACTACACCCTGTTGCAAAAAGCAATCCAAACATTTATTCAAATGAATGATTCTATTCGCCTACGCATTATGCTGGATTCTCAGACCAATGAACCAAGGCAGTTTATTGCACCTTATCGAGAAGAGGCACCGCCCATCTTAGATTTTAGTGACAAAATGAATGAGGACGAGCTCTACTCTTGGGCTAAAGAAAGATTTGAAATACCATTTAAGCTTTTAAACGAACAATTATTCGAATCTTCCGTCATTAAGTTCAGTGAGCAGGAAGGGTATATTTATCTAAAAACTCATCACATCATTACGGACGGCATGGCTTACGTTCACATTGTGAATCATATTATTTCCATCTATACGGAATTGCTTGCCGGTACAGATGTATTAAACTCTCAAAACATGCATGTACCAGCTTCTTTTATCGATTTTATTCATGATGAGGAAAAGTACATAAGCTCAGTGCGTTTCCAAAAAGATCGAGAATTTTGGCATGAGGAGTTTGCTACTTTACCGGAATTTACCGGGTTTAAAGCTTATGACGCTTATTCAGTAAGTACGAAAGCAAAAAGAAAAAGAATCATAGTGCCACAGGAATTACGAGATCAGGCACAACGATTTTGCTCGGAAAATAATATTAGTATTTTCACGTTATTTATGTCGATGTTTCACGCCTATGTGTATCGTTTGACAGGACAAACAGACATCACCATCGGTACAACCTGCAATAATCGGACACAGCGTAAAGAAAAAGATATGGTTGGTATGCTAGTTAGTACAATGCCGTTCAGGTTTCAAGGTAATCCCGAACAAGATGTTCTTACGTTTATTCGGGATGTAGCCAAGAAGCAGAATAAATTATTTCGTCACCAGAAATATCCATATGATCAAGTCATGCAAAAGGTTCGTGACAAGCATCCACATGTAAATAGTCTGTTTCGCCTTTTTGCCGGGTATCAAATCCTCGATTTTGAACAAATAGCGGGGGTTCGTTATACGGCAGAACAGTTGTTTGTAGGTCATATGACAGAAGAGATTGCTTTACATATTCAAGAGCATAAAGACAAGGACTTATTGACTATTGAAATAGATTATGTAACGGAAATGTATACGGAGGATGAGATAAATAGACTGGCAGATCATCTATTACGCATAACTCAGGATTCAATCTCATTCCCAGAGAAAAAGGTTGCTGAGCTAGAAATGCTCTCGGAAGAGGAAAAACACAATCTTATTGCTTTATCCAATCAGACTGTGAAGCCATTCCCACAACAGAAAACGATTCATCAACTCTTTGAAGAGCAGGCGGCAATGAACCCTGATCAGATAGCTGTCTACTTTGAGGGTTCAAAGCTTACGTACCAAGAATTAAATGAAAAAGCAAACCGACTATCCCGTTGCCTTCGTGATATGGGAGTCACCACCGATCAGCTTGTAGCCATACTCGCAGACCGTTCTGTGGAAATGATTGTTTCCATTTTAGCTATTCTTAAAGCAGGGGGAGCCTATGTTGCCATAGATCCTGTGCATCCATCAGAGCGTATTTCTTACATGCTGCAGGATAGTGAAACCAATATTCTGCTTGCTCAAAAACAATATGTAAAAGATATCTCGTTTGACGGACACATCCTAGAGCTGGATGATGAGAATCTTTTCGTTGGAAACCCTTCTAATCCTACATGGGCAGTGCAAGCGACTGATCTTGCTTATGTCATCTACACTTCCGGAACAACAGGTAAGCCGAAGGGTGTTATGGTTGAGCATCGCGGAATTGTTAATTTACAACAATTCCTTTCTACACAATATGGACTCTGCAAACTGGATCGAGTCATTCAATATGCTAGCTCCTCTTTTGACGTATCTGTAAAAGAAATCTTCATGTGCTTGCTACACGGTGCTACCTTGTATATTCCGACCAAGGAAACAACACAAGATCCAGCCCTATATGAAAGCTATTTGAGTAATCATCAAATCACAGTGGCCGTATTGCCGCCTATCTTTGCTGTTCATATAAATGCAGACAAGCTTCGTTCCTTACGCCTCTTATTTACAGGTGGCTCTGCAACGACATTAGAAATGGTGCGCACTTGGAAAAATCGTGTGATGTATGTAAATGCATACGGTCCCACAGAGGCGTCCGTTCAGGCAACGGCATGGCTTGCTGAAGAGCGAGAAGACGGCATGATCTCTATTGGTAAGCCGATTGATAATGTTCAGGTGTACGTTCTCAACTCCGAGCATCAACTGCAGCCAGTTGGCGTAGCCGGAGAATTATGCATAGGCGGGGTGGGGTTAGCGCGCGGTTACCTTAACCGCCCTGAGTTAACCCAAGAAAAATTTATCGCTCATCCATTTAAAACTGGTGAAAAAATCTATAAAACAGGTGACCTGGTAAGGTGGATGCCAGATGGCAACCTAGAATATCTGGGACGTATGGACGATCAGGTAAAGATTCGTGGCTACCGTATTGAACTACTAGAGATTGAAGCACAAATGCTAGAAATCGAAGAGGTTGTTCAAACTACCGTCATCTCGTTTACCAACGATAATGGCCAGACTGACCTATGTGCCTACTTTGTGGCTACACGAGAAATGAGCATTCTGGAGTTGCGGCAATCCATTGGTAAAAATCTGCCAGCTTACATGATTCCTTCTACGTTTATGCAGCTTGACGAAATGCCGCTTACTGTAAACGGCAAGATTGACAAGAAGGCTCTTCCAAAACCAGAGGGAACGCTCCATACTGGCTTGCCATATGTGGCACCTCGAAATGAGGTCGAGGAATTACTCGCCAGCGCATGGGAAAAAGTTCTCGGGGTAGAGCGCATCAGCATTATGGACAACTTTTTTGAGATCGGCGGAGACTCGATTAAAGCCATTCAAATTTCAGCACGTCTGCATAAAGACGGTTTAAAAGTGGAAATGCGCGATATATTTAAGCATCTATCTATCGCCGAGCTAAGCAAATACGTCAAGGTAGTGAAAAACTCCTATGATCAGGGCATGGTGGTAGGTGATGTTCCTCTTACTCCGATTCAGCATTGGTTCTTCCATAATCAAAGAAATAATAGACATCATTTTAATCAAGCTAATATGCTGTATCGGGCAGAGGGTTTTGATGCTGAAATCATTAGAAAGGTGTTTGAGCGTATCATCGAGCACCATGATGCATTACGAATGACCTATTCTACTCTGGAAAATGAAAGCATTCAGCAGGTAAATCAAGCATTCACTACTGATCGCTTTGATTTTGAAATAATTGATTTGACCGATAAAACAAACGAATCAGTTATAAAAGATCAAATGAAACAGCATGCTGATCGTCTTCAAACAAGCATCGATCTCGAAAATCGGGGGCCGTTGGTTAAGGTAGGTTTGTTTAAAACCGCTTCAGGAGATCATTTATTGATCGTGATTCATCATTTGGTTATAGATGGAGTCTCGTGGCGTATTTTATTAGAGGACTTATCAACAGGTTATAGCCAAGCAGCTAGAGGAGAAGCTCTCTTGCTTCCATCAAAAACAATCTCGTTTAAAGAATGGTCGAATCAGTTGCAATCCTATGCGGCAAGCAAGGCGTTTCTTAAAGAAATACCTTATTGGAGAAAGTTGGAGCAAACCGCAATTCAGCCTTTACCAACTGACGGACCTATAACAAATAATCTCAAAAAGGATAGCTCGGATATTCACATTGAACTTACTCCACAACAGACTAAACAGCTATTAAAAGATGTACACCATGCTTATCACACTGAAATCAATGACCTCTTATTGACTGCATTAGGTTTCACCGTGAAAAACTGGACAGGAGAAGAGAACGTACTCCTATTACTCGAAGGACATGGTCGTGAAGATATCATTGCAAACATGGATGTTACTCGTACGATTGGCTGGTTTACATCTGCATATCCGGTTATTCTGCCAATCAAAGAAGATGAATTGTCGAAACAAATTAAGCTTACGAAAGAAGCATTGAGAAGCATCCCAAATAAGGGTATCGGTTACGGTATCTTACAATATATAACCCCGAAAGAGCATACTGAATCAATGTCATTTGCGTTGCAGCCGCAGATTAGCTTTAACTATTTAGGGCAATTCGATCAAGACACTGCTACAGAGGTGTTCACTTCTTCGCAGATGTCTAACGGTGATTCCATCAGTCCATACTTTGTGCGTAATCAATTACTAGAATGTAATGGTGGCATTTTCGACGGTAAGCTGCAAATGATTTTCACCTACAATCATCACGCATACCATGAATCGACTATTCAACACATTGCCGAACAGTTTAAGACAAATTTGCTACAGCTTGTTGATCATTGCGTAACAAAAACGGCAAGCGAGCTGACTCCATCTGATGTAGGGGCTCAAAATCTTTCTATCGAGGAATTCGAAAGTATTCAAGCAATCTTGCAAGAGATGATCGGACAGACAAGCATCAGCAAAATATATCCGCTGTCACCCATGCAGGAAGGTATGCTATTTCATTCTGAATTGCAGCCTGACAGTCCCGCATATTTTGAGCAAAATGGAATCCCGCTTCATGGTACCCTTGACCTAGCTCTTCTGGAACAAAGTTTAAACGCGGTACTAGCTCGCTATGATGTACTCCGAACTGTGTTCGTCCATCAGGAACTGAAACGCCCGGTACAGGTTGTTTTGCAGGAGCGGAAAACAACCATCCAGTTTGAAGACATTTCTCATTTAGACGAGGTAAACCAGCAATCATATCTTGATTCCTACAAAGAGAAGGATAAGCAGAAAGGCTTTGCAATCACTAAGGACGTACTCCTTCGCCTTGCGGTGTTAAAAACAGGGGAGAACACCTATCAACTGTTCGTGAGCTTCCATCATATCATAATGGACGGCTGGTGCTTTGTTCTCGTATTGGATGAACTGATACGTACGTACCATTCCCTGCTGAACCATACAGCAATTCAGCTTCATGCTGTTTATCCATATAGCGACTATATTGAATGGTTGGAGAAGCAAGACAAAGAAGATGCTCTTACTTATTGGAAAAATGAGCTTCTCGGATATGAGCAGCTAGCTACTCTACCGAAATGGCGCTCGCAGAAAGCGAGAGACTACGTTCAAGCTAACCATCTTTTCCATTTTGATAAAGAGACGACGCTTGGACTAGAACGGTTAGCAAAACAACATCATACTACATTAAACAATGTGTTCCAAAGCCTATGGGGCATTCTTTTAGGGCGTTATAACGGAGTAGACGATGTTGTTTTTGGCGCTGTCGTCTCTGGCCGAAACGCAGATATACAAGGTATTGAACAAATCGTAGGCTTATTTATCAATACGATACCTGTACGCGTGCAGCCATTTGCCGAAATAAGCTTTACTGAGTTATTACAACAGGTAAAAGAACGCGGAACTGCTGCGTCTCAATTCGATTATTTATCACTTGCTGAAATACAGGCTATGAGCTCTTTAAAGCAAGGATTATTAGACCATCTTCTCGTCTTTGAAAACTATCCAACGCCTGACAAAGAACAAGTGTCCTCCAATCAGCGGAGATTGGACTTTGAGTTTGCAAGGATGGAGGTATTTGAGCAGACGAACTATGATTTTAATGTGCTCGTTGCCCCTTATGATCAACTGTATGTAAATTTTAGATACAACGAACAAATCTATGCGCCTCAGCTTGTAGAAAGCATAGCTTCCCACTTGACAGAATTGGCACGTGCGGTTGTTTCCCAGCCAGAAATGAAGCTAGGCAGTATCAATATCTTATCTGAGGCTGAAAAACATCAGATTCTTCATGAATTTAATCAAACAACAGCAGATTACCCACGTCATAAGACGATTCATCAGCTATTTGAGGAGACTGTTGCTAGAATTCCTGACAATACTGCTGTTTATTTTGAGAATGAAGAATTGACCTATCGTATGTTACATGAGCGTACGAATCAGCTAGCTCGAACACTACGAGCGAATGGTGTAACACCGAATAGTATTGTAGGAATCATGCTTGATCGCTCCTTTGAGATGATAATCGGTATTTTGGGTATTTTGAAGGCAGGAGGAGCTTATCTGCCGCTAGATCCGAAGCATCCACAGGATCGTTTGGAATTTACGCTGGAAGACAGTAAGGCACAAATTTTATTAACCCAGTCACAATACAATGGACTAGTCGATTTTAACGGTCTTGTCATCGAGATAGATCAACCTGCTGCATATCACACAGACAACACCAATTTAGAGCATGTGAATCAAGCGAACGATCTGGCTTATGTTATCTATACATCCGGTTCGACAGGTAAACCAAAAGGCGCCATGATTGAACATACGTCTGTGCTTAATCGCCTGCTCTGGATGCAGAAAGCTTATCCGCTCACTGAAAATGATGTCATCTTGCAAAAGACTCCGTTTACCTTCGACGTTTCTGTATGGGAAATGTTCTGGTGGGCATTTGTAGGAGCCAAGGTGTGCTTCCTCATACCAGAAGGAGAAAAAGATTCGTCTACTATTGTAAATGCAATTGAACACCGGCGTGTGACTACCATGCATTTTGTACCGTCGATGCTTCATGCCTTCCTGGAGCATATCAATTTACACGTATCGGAAATCGAAAGACTGGCAAGCTTGCGTACGGTCTTTGCTTCTGGTGAGGCATTGCAAGCCGCGCATGTAGAACGTTTCCAATCGCTTCTTCACAATACGTACCAGACCAAATTAGTGAATTTATACGGACCAACAGAGGCTACTGTAGACGTTTCGGTATTTGAATGCTCCGTAGAAGAGAAAATCGATACTGTACCGATCGGAAAACCGATTGATAATACACAGCTATACATTGTCAGTAAAGAAAATCAGCTCCAGCCTGTAGGAGTAGCAGGTGAACTTTGCATTGGCGGGGTACAATTAGCACGCGGTTATTTGAATCGACCGGAGCTAACAGTTGAAAAATTTGTTTCTAATCCGTATGTAAGCGGAGAACGAATGTATCGAACAGGGGACCTTGCACGATGGATGCCGGATGGAAATATTGAATATTTGGGGCGTATCGATCATCAGGTGAAAATTCGGGGCTTCCGCATAGAGCTTGGCGAGATCGAAACCCAGATATTGGCTTTCGAGGGGATAAAGGAAACCGTTGTGATTGCAAGCGAAGACAATCAAGGAGAAAAATATCTGTGTGCCTATTTTGTAGCTATCAAAGAGATAGACTCCACTGAATTGCGAGACTTTTTAGCAAATGACCTGCCTAGCTACTTTATTCCAGCGCGATTTATTCAGCTTGAAAAAATGCCGCTTTCTCCAAACGGTAAAATTGACAGAAAAGCGCTACCTAAAGACGAATTCATTGGGAAAACTGCTGAATATATTGCTCCACGCACAAAATTAGAAGAAAAGCTGGTTTCAATATGGCAGGAATTGCTTGGCATCAGTCCTATCGGAATTCATGATGATTTCTTTGAACTCGGCGGACATTCTCTCAAGGCTACCATTCTTGCATCTAGATTGCACAAAGAATGCGATGTACAAATTGCATTGCGTGATCTGTTCCAATATAAAACCATAGATTCATTGGCAACACTCATTGCAAATACACAGAAGTCTCATTATTCGGAAATACAACCGATTAAGCCAAGCCATTATTATTCTGTGTCCTCTGCACAGAAGCGCGTGTTAATTATTGCCCAAATGCAAGGTGCAGACTTAGCCTACAATATGCCTGTTGTATACAAATTAAGTGGCTATATCGACCGGTATCGACTGGAAGAAGCATGCAAAAATCTGGTACAACGTCACGAAAGTCTGCGTACTTCGTTTGATTGGATTGATGGGGAGCCTGTACAAATTATCCATCCATATGTTGATTTCAACATGTCTCGCAAGGAGCTGTTCACCGATCCTTCAACTCATGAAAAAGCCGTAGCTAGTACAGTGCAGTCATTTATTAGACCTTTTGATCTAAATAAAGCTCCGTTATTTAGAGTGGAATTAGTCACTTTAGAGGAAGATGAGCATATCCTCATGATTGATATGCACCATATCATCTCAGATGGTGTCTCCACAAACATCTTACTACGTGAGCTATCGAAGCTGTATGCCGGGGAAAAGCTACCAAGTCAACGAATTCAATACAAGGACTTTGCGGCATGGCAACAAGAGCTATATCAGACCGATATGATGCAAAAGCAAGAGGCTTATTGGCTAAAAACATTTGAAGGAGAAATACCGACACTTCAAATGCCGACAGATTATGCTAGACCATCTATCCAAAACTTTGAAGGAGACATTGTTTCGTTTAACATCGATGCTGAATTGACCAATGGCCTTCAACATATTACCTCACAAACGGGTACAACAATGTATATGCTTCTTCTTGCAGCGTTCCAGGTCTTGCTTGCTAAATACAGTGGACAAGAAGAAATTATTGTGGGAAGCCCAGTGGCAGGCAGACAACATGCTGATGTTGAGGAAACTATCGGAATGTTTGTTGGAACACTTGCCATGAGAGGATTCCCCGCTTACGAAAAGACATTTGCCAGCTATCTTAATGAAGTAAAAGAAAGCACTTTGCAAGCGTTTGAAAATCAAGATTATCCGTTTGAAGAACTCGTGGAAAAGCTTGATGTTAATCGTGACATGAGCCGCAATCCGTTATTTGACGTTATGTTTGCCTTACAAAACGTCGGCAATGAAATGCTGAAACTAGATGGGGTTGCAACAACTCCTTACGAAGCCATCTTCAATCTAGCTAAATTTGATATTACATTAGCGGCTTTTGAAGTAGGAGAAGAGATCAATTGCTACTTAAACTACAGCACGAAATTATTTAGAAAAGACACCATTGATCGTTTAGCAGGACACTTCGTTCAAGTATTGCGTTCCATTGTCGATAATCTCGATATTCCAATTTCTCAAATTGACATGGTCACAGCAGCAGAAAAAGAACAGCTTCTCTTCGCGTTTAATGATACTGACAGAGAGTTCGATACCCAAGCAACCATACAGCAGCTCTTTGATAAACAAGCAGCCTTGTCACCAGAGCAGGCAGCCGTTTATTTTGAGGGGAAACAGCTCACTTATCAGGAATTAAATGAAAAAGCAAATCAACTGGCACGCCTGTTACTGAGAAAAGGGATAGAGAAGGACAAAATTGTCGCGATCATGACAAATCGATCTCTGGAGATGATTGTATCGATTATAGCCGTACTCAAGGCTGGCGGCGCGTATGTACCAATTGATCCTGTCTATCCGGCAGATCGCATTCAATATATGCTGGAGGACAGCAATGCAAGGGTTCTGCTTACACAGAAGCATCTTATGGACAAAGTGCCTTTTGATGGTTATATCCTCGATATAGAGGACGAAAAACTCTATCGGGGTGAAGTAGCTAATGTAGACATACAAGCTTCACCAACAGACCTAGCTTACGTGATCTATACTTCAGGTACTACCGGCAAACCAAAAGGAGTTATGGTTGAGCACCATGGAATTATTAGCTTGAAAACCTATTACCAATCAGACTTTGACATTGGCATTGACGATCGTATCGTGCAATTTGCAAGCTCTTCTTTCGATGTATCTGTGTGGGAGATCATGATTAGCTTACTAACAGGAGCAACTTTATACATTCCAACTCAAGATACAATATACGATCCTGTTGCTTTTGGGGACTATGTAGAGGCTCACCAAATTACAATAGGCTTAATTCCACCTGTATATATCGGCAACGTGGAGCCGAACAAATTATCATCGATGCGTCTCCTGCTAACGGGCGGTTCTGCATCGAATAATGAAATTGTAGCTACTTGGAAGAATCGGACGACTTATATGAACGCCTATGGACCTACTGAATCGTCTGTTATAGCGACTACATGGATTGGTACAGATCGTGAAGATGAGGCTTTGCCGATTGGTCGCCCAATTCCAAATACGAAAGCCTACGTTCTTAATACGCAGAACCAGTTGCAAGCGATTGGTGTATTAGGCGAATTATGCATTAGCGGAGCAGGTTTAGCCCGCGGCTATCTCAATAAACCAGAGCTTACCGATAAAGTGTTTATTGAGCATCCATTTGCAGAAGGCGAACGCATGTACAAAACAGGAGACCTAGTAAGATGGCTACCTGACGGAATGATCGAATATTTTGGACGGATAGACGATCAGGTAAAAATACGCGGCTACCGCATTGAATTAGGCGAAATTGAAGCACAATTGCTTTCTCTTGAAGAGATACATGCAGCGGTAGTAGTCGCCTTTACGAATGAAGAGGGACAGCCCGATTTATGTGCATATATCGTTGCTGATCATGAAATCAATATAGCTGATATAAGACAGCAAATTGGACAACATTTGCCTTCTTACATGATTCCAGCATACTTTGTGCAGCTAGATAGCCTACCGGTATCGGTAAACGGAAAAGTTGATAAAAAACGATTACCAAAGCCAGCTACATCAAATTCAACTGGCAGGGAATACGTAGCGCCACGAAATGAAATAGAATCAACGCTTGCAAGCATCTGGCAAGCCGTCCTAGGAATAGAACAGATCAGTATTCATGATAACTTCTTTGAAATAGGCGGAGATTCAATCAAGGCGATTCAAATTTCTTCCCGCCTGCATAAGGAAGGTCAAAGACTGGTAATTAGCGATTTGTTTAAAAATCCGACGATTGCAGAGCTAAGTTCGTATGTAAAGGCAGGCACTCAAACCTTCGATCAAGGATCAATTGAAGGAGACGTACCGCTGACACCAATCCAACGCTGGTTATTCACGGAACACAGTACAAGCTTGCATCATTTTAACCAAGCGAACTTCCTCTTCCGACCGGAAGGATTTAACGTAGAGCATGTTCGTCAGGTATTTACCCAAATTGTCCATCATCACGATGCGTTACGTATGGCCTATTCCTTCCCTTCAAACGATATTGCAAAGCAAGTAAATCGAGGAATCAGTGATACAGAATCCTCTTTCACTATGGAAGTTATCGATTTGTTGGAGGAATTAAACGAAGAACAAGTGGCTGCACGGATTGAACAAGAGGCAAATCGCATTCAAAGCAGTATGGGCTTGCTGCATCAAGGGCCGTTAATCAAATTAGGCTTATTCAAAACTGCAGAAGGTGATCATCTTCTGATCGCCATTCACCATCTCGTAATTGACGGTGTTTCATGGCGTATCTTACTGGAGGATTTTACGACAGGTTATGAGCAGGCACAGAATGGGGAGCCAATTGTTTTCCCTGCGAAGACCGTTTCGTTACAAGAATGGGCAAAACGATTAGAGAACTACTCTACAAGCAAGGAGCTGCTTAGAGAGAAGAGTTATTGGAATCAATTAGAACAAACAAGCATTGATCCGATCCCTACTGATTTCATAACTAGTTATAACCGTATGAAGGATAGTTCTACTCTATCAATGGAACTTTCCGAGAAAGATACAGCTCTTTTATTAACAGATGTGCATCGTGCCTATCGTACTGAGATGAACGACATCCTGCTAACAGCGCTTGGGATAACGCTTAAAGAGTGGACATCAAAAAATGATATAGCGATCTTACTGGAGGGTCACGGCCGCGAGGATATCATGGAGGAGATAGACATCAATCGAACAATCGGCTGGTTTACATCTGCCTTCCCAGTCCTGCTACCTATGTCTAAGGTGTCAGACATTTCATACGGAATAAAGCAGGTCAAAGAAACCTTACGCAAAATTCCTAATAAAGGAATTGGCTACGGCATACTCAAGTATTTGACCCCAGTAGATCAAAAGTTAGATATGTCGTTTGCCCTGCAACCAGAGATAAGTTTTAATTACTTAGGCCAGTTTGACCAAGAAGTAACAACAGAAGTATTTACCATTTCAAAAATGTCAAGAGGTTGCCTTGTAAATCCAGAGATGAATCGGGAGCAATTAATCGATATTACTGGCGCTGCCGTTGGAGGCAAGCTGCAATTGTCATTTGTGTATAACCATCTTGCCTTCCAGAAGGAGAGTATTGAAAAGCTAATCGAAGCATTCACATCAAACCTCCTTCTCATCATTAAGCATTGCACGAGCCAAGCAACAACTGAATTAACTCCTTCTGACTTAGGTTATGCAGGTCTATCTATGGAAGAGTGGGATACCATTCGCACTTATGTACTATCCGAATTGGAAACCAATGAAATCAGCAAGCTATATCCACTTTCCCCCATGCAAGAAGGAATGTTATTCCATGCAAACCTAGATACAAATACCTCTATGTATGTGGAGCAATACAGCTTACCGTTATCAGGGCATATGGATATTTCCAAAATGGAACAAGCTTTCAATTCGATCATTCAACGCTACGATTTGTTACGTTCCATATTTGTGCAAAAAGACCTGACACGTCCACTGCAAATAGTTCTTAATGAGCGTAAAGCCACTGTTCACTTTGAAGATATCTCTGCTCTCGCTCAAGAGGATCGACTGAAGCATATGGAGAGCTTTAAACAACAGGATAAAGAACGCGGGTTTAAGCTATCTAGTGACAGGCTCATTCGATTGGCTATCCTGCAAACGGCGGCAGAGGAATATCTCATGATTTTAAGCTTCCATCATATTCTTACAGATGGTTGGAGCATACCGATTATCATGGGAGAATTTATTCATACGTATCATTCTCTGCTTAATGATCTTCCGTTATCACTTGGTCCGGTTTATCCGTATAGTGACTACATCAATTGGCTGGAAAAACAAGATAAAGCAGAAGCAATCTCGTATTGGAAGGAATATGTGGCAGGATACGAACAACTGGCTACAATACCAAAGGAAAGAAAGGCTGAAGCTGTAGAATACCAGACAGAATTATATGAGTTTTGCTTCGATAAAGCTATGACAAGCGGTTTAGAGCAGATAGCCAAGCAATACCAAACCACTTTAAACAGTGTATTCCAAACGATCTGGGGTATATTGTTAGCTCGATACAATCGTACCAATGATGTGATATTCGGTGCTGTGGTCTCTGGCCGGAATGCTAATGTTACAGGAATTGAACAAATGGTCGGTTTATTTATCAATTCCATTCCTGTTCGCATACAACTAGATGCAGAGAAAAAATTTACTCAAGTATTGCAGCAGGTACAAGAAGATGCCCTTACTTCTGCTGATTATGACTATCTCTCACTTGCTGAGATTCAATCCACAAGTGAATTACGCCAGGGCTTGCTTGATCATTTGATTGCTTTTGAGAATTATCCGACTCCGGCAGAGGATAACCATATTCATTTAGCTAAAAAGGTAGAAATTGACTTCCAGCAAATGGAGGTATATGAGCAAACCAACTACGATTTTAATATAGCAGTGGGACCTGGCGAACAGCTTTATATTAAGTTTATGTACAACGCACATGTCTACAACAAGCAAATGATGGAGGGCATTGCAGCTAATCTGAAACAAATCGCCCAAAGCATTCTAGCAGATCCATCTAGTAAAGTTAGTGAAATAGACATTGTTACTGCTGAAGAAAGACAAAAATTACTAGTAGAATGTAACGATACACAGGCTCCATTTGAAAAAGACAAGACGATTCCGCAAATTTTTGAAGAGCTGGTCATGAAACATCCAAATCATCCTGCTGTTTACTTTGAGGGTGATCAGCTAACGTATCAAGAGTTAAATGATAAGGCAAACCAGTTAGCACGAGAATTAGTTGTACTTGGAGTAGGAACAGATCAAATTGTTGCAGTTCTGACAGACAAAAGCATCGAAATGATTGTTGCGATTATGGCCGTTCTAAAAGCTGGAGGAGCCTACTTACCAATTGATCCATCTTATCCAGGCGAGAGAATCGCATATGTCCTAGAAGATAGCCAAGCTAAGGTTCTGTTGACACAAAGTCATTTACTTGAATCCGTTCATATGGATATCGCTGCGTATCAGGGAAAAATTGTAGAGCTTACAGATGACAGGCTGTATCAGGGAGATACTGCTAATCTCAAGCTATCAATTACACCAACTGATCTAGCATATGTCATCTATACATCTGGAACAACAGGAAAACCAAAAGGTGTAATGCTGGAGCATCACGGGGTTGTTAAGCTAAAGCAGCATATTTTTGATCATTACGGCATGTATCAGGAAGATCGCGTATTACAATATGTTAGTCCTTCTTTTGATGCATCTGTTAAAGAAATTTTTGCTTGCTTGTTAAATGGAGCAACGTTGTACGTACCTAAGAAGGAGACGACTCAAGACCCTGCCTTGTTTGAAGATTACGTAAACCGTCACCACATTACAGTGGCAGCCTTACCGCCTGTCTTCCTCGTACATGTAAATCCTGACAACATAACATCCTTGCGCCTTTTATTTACGGGCGGTTCTGCAATCACTGCCGATCTCGTTCAAGCATGGAAAGACCGGACAGTATACGTCAATGCTTATGGGCCAACTGAAGCGTCTATCCAAGCAACAGGCTGGGTAACAGAAGAAAGAGCAGATGGAATCTTGCCGATCGGGCGTCCAGTCAATAATACCCAAATCTACATTGTTGGAGTCGATTACCAATTGCAGCCGATTGGCATTCCGGGAGAACTTTGCATCAGCGGAGTTGGGCTGGCGCGGGGCTATCTCAATCGTCCCGAGCTAACACGTGAAAAGTTTGTAGACAATCCATTTGTTCCTGGCGAAAAAATGTATCGAACAGGCGACTTGGCAAGATGGCTTCCTGATGGAAATATTGAGTATCTTGGCCGCGTAGATGATCAGGTAAAGGTTCGTGGCTTTAGAATAGAGCTGGGAGAAATTGAAGCCCACTTGCTATCACATGAGGACATCACTGAAGCGGTCGTCCTTGCCCTTACAGATGAGAGAGGGCAAACTGATTTATGCGCTTATTTTGTCAGCACGAATAGCATAGCCATTACTCAATTGCGTCACTATCTTGAGCAAAGCCTGCCTTCCTATATGATTCCGGCATTCTTCATTAAATTGGATAAAATGCCTGTGACAATAAACGGGAAAATCGATAAGCGCAGTCTGCCAAAACCAGACAAAAATGTAGACACAGGAGCAGTTTATGTAGCACCACGCAATGAAATTGAATCTAAGCTAGTTACGATTTGGCAAGAGGTATTGGGTGTAGAACGAATCAGTGTCCTTGATGACTTCTTTGCACTGGGAGGGCATTCATTAAAAGCGACTATACTCCTCTCGAAGATTCATAAAGAATTCGAAACAGAGACATCTCTTCGTGAGATTTTTAAACACACAAAACTCGAAGAAATGGCAACACTAATCAGTCAAGGACAGAAGAGTGTCTATGAGGAAATAAACCCAGTGGAGACAGCAGAAAGTTATCCAGTCTCTTCCGCTCAAAAACGCTTACTTATCCTCACACAGTTGGAAGGAGCTGAACTGAGCTACAATATGCCTATGGCCTTGAGGCTTTCAGGTGATATTGAAGCTGCTCGACTGGAAAACTCATTACGAGAACTAATCAATCGTCATGAAAGCTTGCGGACATCGTTTGACTGGACAGATGGACAAATGAGACAGATTGTTCATGAATCTGCCGTGTTCCATTTGGTTCATACAGTAGGATCAGAGAATGAGTGCAATCAAATCGTCTCGACATTTACACAACCTTTTGATCTGAATCAAGCACCGCTTTTGAGAGCGCACCTTGTCACTTATAAGGATAAGGAACATCTTTTATTGCTTGATATGCACCATAGCATTTCTGACGGGGTTTCAATGAGTATCATACTCACAGAGCTAGCTAGAATTTATGCAGGAGAAGAACTGCCTGCATTATCCATCCAATATAAGGATTTTGCTAGGTGGCAACAAAAAATGTTTACATCGGATGCAATGCAGAAGCAAGAGCTGTATTGGCTTGAGAATCTTTCCGGCGACTTGCCAGTTCTCCAAATGCCGACAGATTATCCAAGACCTCCTGTGTATAGCTATGATGGTGACAATATTCCATTTACTGTGGACAAGGAGCTATCAAGCGCTCTGCGGCAACTGGCAATGGAGACCGGTACGACTATGTATATGGTATTACTAGCAGCATTACAGGTTACCCTTGCCAAATACAGTGGTCAAAATGACATTCTTATCGGAAGCCCGATCGCTGGACGCCCACATACTGATCTACAACAAATTGTCGGGATGTTTGTAGGAACGTTAGTCATGCGTGGGTTCCCAGAAGCCGATAAGCGTTTTTCAACCTTCTTAGCTGAGATAAAAGACACAGCGCTTCATGCCTATGAAAACCAAGACTATCCATTTGAAGAGCTGATAGAAAAACTAAACCTCAAACGTGACATGAGCCGTAATCAACTCTTTGATGTTATGTTTACTCTACAAAATATGGATGGTCCGGAAAGTGGATTAGCCTTTGGTGAAGCTAAAGTTTCCTTATATGAAACCAAGCAGAACATGGCGACCTTTGACCTTACTGTAACTGCTCATGAATCAGAAGAAGGGATTGGTGTTGATCTAAACTATTGCACGAAATTGTTTAAGCGTGAAAGTATGGAACGTTTCGCAGACCATTTTACACAGGTACTCCGTGCAATTAGTAAGAACCCTCACGTCATTTTAGCTGATATAGACATGGTGACAGATAAGGAAAAATATCAATTGGTAACAAAATTTAATGATACAAACAGGGATTTCCAATCTGATAAGACGATTCATCAGCTCTTTGAAGCTCAAGCAGAATTACATCCAGCTAATAGAGCTCTCTATTATGAAGGACAAGCTTTGACTTATCAGGAGTTGAACGAAAAAGCAAATCAATTGGCTCGTGTATTGGTTGCAAAAGGGATAAAGGCGGAGGATAACGTAGCAATTATGGCTGACCGCTCACTTGAAATGTATATTGCAATTCTAGCTGTTCTCAAAGCGAATGGTGTTTATGTCCCAATCGATCCAGCATATCCAATGGAGCGGATTCGTTTTATTCTCGAAGACAGTCAAGCACAAATTCTGCTTACGCATACAACCATAGACGTACCAGCCAACATTTCTGACAGCCTTGAGGTTATTCCATTACATGACCAGTCTCTGTACCAAGGGGAACCACAAAATTTAACATTGCCAGCTTCACCAAGGAATCTTGCCTATATCATCTATACATCCGGCACAACAGGTAAGCCGAAAGGTGTCATGCTAGAGCATCGCGGAGTGGTTAACCTATTAGATCATATTCAAGCAGAATATGGTGTGAGCGAGCAAGACCGAATCATTCAATTCACAAGTCAGTCATTTGATCCATCCATCATGGAAATCTTCTTGGCATTGCACAATGGGGCGGAGCTATACATCCCGACCAAGGAAACAACTCAAGACCCTGCTTTGTATGAGAGATTTATCAATAAACACCTAATAACAGTAGCAGAAATACCTGGAGCATTTGCTAGTGTAGTCAACCCAGAAAGACTCATTTCACTTCGTTTTGTCTCAACAGGTGGCTCTGCTTTGACACCTGGAGTAGCCAAAGCATGGAGAGATTATGTTCGTTTCATCAATGCATATGGTCCGACAGAGACTACTATTCAATCAACAGAATGGGTTGTAGAGGAACGACTCGATGAGGCACTACCAATCGGACGTCCAGTAGCAAATACACAAATCTATATCCTGAATCAAGCAAATCAGCTCCAGCCTATTGGAGTGCCGGGAGAGTTATGCATTGGAGGGGTAGGGCTTGCCCGCGGTTATCTCAATCGTCCTGATTTGACGGCAGAGAAGTTTATTACGAACCCATTTGTTTCAGGTGAAAAGATATACAAAACAGGTGATTTAGCCAGATTGCTTCCTGATGGAAACATTGAGTTTTTAGGCCGGATTGATGATCAAGTCAAAGTTCGTGGCTTCCGTATCGAGTTGCTCGAAGTTGAATCTCATATTCTAGAGCTTGAAGATATTACGGAGGCGGCAGTGACTGTAACTCAGGATACAACAGGTCAAAATCAATTATGTGCCTATTTTGAAGCGAAACGGACAATTACGGTTTCCGAGCTGCGAGAGCAACTGGCAAAAACTCTACCTGCCTATATGATTCCTTCTTATTTTGTTCAACTAAAGAGCATGCCGTTAATGATAAACGGTAAGATTGACAAAAAGGCTTTACCGGCACCTGAAGAAAGTATGGTTATCGGTAATGAGTACATCGCTCCGCAGACTGAGATGGAGGAGAAGCTTGCAGTTATCTGGGAAGAAGTGCTTGGTATCAAACCAATCAGTGTAGAGTCAGATTTCTTTGAGCTAGGTGGACACTCTCTCAAAGCAGTTCAGCTAGTCTCCGCTATTAGTAGAGACATGGGGATAGAAATGCCACTTCAGCTTGTATTCCGCTACCGTAGCATTCGCCAATTAGCCGAGAAGCTGACCGTAGTGCAATATGTTCAGGTGGATGAAGAAATTCCTGTTACCCTGCTAAATGAAGGTGGAAAGCCAATCGTCTTTGCCTTCCCGCCAATCGCTGGTTTAGGTGCTGCATTTAAAGAAATTGCAAGCGAGATTCGCGATTATTCGATCTATTCATTTGATTTTATCGCGCATGACTATCTGATTAATGAATATGTCGATCACATTTTGAATATCCAACCAGAGGGTCCTTATCTACTTATGGGGTATTCAGCAGGGGGTAATCTGGCCTTCGAGGTTGCCAAAGTACTAGAAGAAAAAGGTCGCCACGTTCGGGGAATCATTCTTTTAGATACGCTAAGGCAGACCGATTATCAGCTTGTAAATGATGAAGAAATTCGCGAAAATGTAGCACTGATTGATAAAGCGGCAGAAGAGAATGAAATATTAAAGGTAGCGAGCATACGGAACAAAATTGTTCAAAACATCGAGAATTACGGTGCACTGCTCAATACCATCATCAATGACGGCATGGTTGAAGCTAGCATTCACCTCATTTTAGCAAAAGAGATTGAACGGGAAGAGGAACTAAAATGGAAGAAGTCGACGATGGGCACCTATATGGAATACCAGGGCTTTTCTACGCACCATGAAATGGTTGACAAGAAATATGCCAAACAACATGCCTATCTAATTACTGAAATCTTGGAATTGCTACATCAGGTTAAGGTATCCCATTAAGAAGTAAAGTTTACGTGGAACTGGGTGTTTTCATAGCATGGAATACTCCCAGTTCCTTTCTTCTATCTCATTGTAAGGAGAACAAGCATGGGAGAAATGAAATCGTTATTTAGCAATAAAAATTTTACCTTGCTCATGATTGGCCAAGTTATTTCATTTACAGGCAGTATCATCCAGCGTTTTGCTCTTTCCTTGTATGTCCTTGGGATTACTGGATCAGGTACTTTATTTGCTTCTGTACTGGTTATGTCATTAATCCCAACCATTCTACTGGGACCAATTGCTGGTGTATTCGCTGATCGGTTTAGTCGCCGAAATATTATGATTGTACTGGACATTCTTTGTGCGATTATCGTCGGTGTGATGCTGCTCTTGTCTAAAAACGGACTGCTAGACCTGTCAGCAATCTACATAGGGGTAATTTTACTGTCGGTTTTCACTGCTTTTTACGAACCGGCTGTACAAGCATCTATCCCTTCATTAGTCGGGGAGAAACAGCTTCTTAATGCCAATTCGCTTAATAGCTTGTTCATGACGCTAGCTAATATGACAGGTCCTATTCTCGCAGGAATATTATATGGGACCTTTGGCTTGGATGCTCTCTTGCTAATCAATGGAGTTAGTTTTTTATTGGCGGCTATCCTTGAAATGTTTATGGTTATCCCACAAACAATCCGTGATAAATCCTCCAGCATCGTTCAGGACTTTGGGAATGATTTAAAAGAAGGACTCAAATTCGTAGGGAAGAGCCAATATCTTGGTAAATTAATCTTTGCGACTCTTATTGCAAATGTGTTCATATCGCCGATTTTTACAGTGGGAATTGCCTATATCACGAAAATAAGCTTGAAAATGTCGGATCAGATGTACGGATTAAGCGAAGGGGTAATTATGGCGGGTAGTCTTATGGCCCCGATCGCCTTGAGTCTATTAACGAAAAAACTGACTGTGAAAAATGCCTTTGTGTCCATGCTTTTTCTATCAGGCATTTTCCTGTTAGCCACTAGCGGCTCCATTCTTCCATCCTTCACAAGTATTTTCCCAAATGCAACGATTCCGTTCTGGATATTTACTGCATGTGGATTTGGCATCATGGCTTCTATTACGATTCTTTCTATCGTTGGGATGACCATGCTACAAAACGATACACCAAATGAGATGCTTGGTCGTGTAATGGCACTTGTCACATCCATGACAATGGCTGCAATACCACTTGGACAACTGATGTATGGTTTGCTGTTTGATCGGTTTTCCGATAGCAGCTATATCCCGATGGTGCTGTCTGCTATTGTCAGTGTAATCCTTAGTCTTTACATTAAAGCTGCACTTGCTGGATATAAAAATGATGAATCAGCACCTAAGAGTCAAGATACGACCTCTGCTTAACGATGCGAATGAAAAGATAGAGGGGGTTAGTAATCCTTGCAGCAATAGATTCATCTAGCTAAGGGGAGAAATAACGGACCTTAAAGTAAGAAGAACATGTTTAAACAACAAATCCGGTATGCAAAAAGAGTCGTTTGGCACCGCGACTCTTTTTGCGTTCAAATCTATCTGGAATTGTATAAGCAGATGGGTTTAAGGAATATTTCCTGATTTAAAATAATGTAAGCAAAATGTCGTTACATAAACTGATGAAAGTTACATTTCAGATGCATCAGAATTATAACAAATTAGCTATGTATAAGATTATTTTTTATTAGGCACTGTTACATTTGATTATTATACTAGCTCGATAGTTGAACTAACGCAAATTGTGGCTACCGGTTTCGGCAGTTTTTAAAATTAATGGAGGAGAGGAAGCGAAAACGATGCTATAAGGTCGTTTATTAAGAAGATTAAGAAGATTAAGAAGACTTACGAATCTAGGAGAAGTTTAGTTTACAGGTAATGATGAAATTATCTAATAGCGATAAAACAAATTAAAGGCGCTGAGGAAGTATCAGTGTGACATAAATTTTTGAGTTGGTTCGAAGGATGCTAACATATCATAAATAAATCGTTTCCAGATGCTAATTTATGTGATTTTTATTATTTATTTCTATTTCAGTTCTTAAAACAGCCATTTCATGAACTGAAAATAAAATAATGAATTCCATTAACATACACTATCCCATTTACATCTCTACTTTATGTTCAATTATGTATCTTTAGGTATCATGCTGTTAATCGTAACAAGCATCAGCATGAAAAAACAACGAGCAAAAAACTTTGTCCATATTGAGTGTTTACTAATAGATTTGGCTTCGCGATCGTAGTTAAATAATAGCTGTAGTTATTTTTAATCAATCTGATTCTAAAATTATTTGTACGAATCAGGAACAGCCCATTTTATATTTGGCAAACTCGACTGCTTTTTTAAAATAATTTCTCCCTGACTAATAACCAATACAGTGACACTAAAGCTCTTACATTACTTCCAAATATGACTAGGACTGTAGTAATTCAATCAACATGTAAGCTGCTTATAATTATCATTTATGATACTTGAACATCTCATGGTATGTTATGAAACCTCAAATCGAACACAACTCTTATTATCTGCATATACAGGAACCGAATGTCTAGTGTCTGGCTGATTGTACTTTCTTTTTGTTTTATTTGTTTACATAATATATATTATCGGACTCAATGAATCCACTATAAAATTACGAGGTAACTTCCCTTATCCAAAAATCATTTTCTCTATTTCCCATAATGAGAATTTATTTTCTAGCAATGCTACAAAAATGGCTTTAAGTAATCGATCAGATGATATACTTCCTTCTTTATTTAAAATCATTGTTTCTGACTTTGGCCTTTTTCGCAAAAATTGCAATTTCAAGTTTCCAGATTAGGTGGTGAAATATCTGTAATCAAGTCCCATTCAAAAAGAACGCTGCTTTATATTAGATGTAAGAAAGATGCCCTGCAACCACACATGTTGCTCTTGCTAACGGTGATCTACATGGGGGCCACAAAAGGCATCCACAGCGGTATCAATTTGTATTACATATTGAACCGTATCTCCTCCTCCAATACAACCAAACATCGGCAATATTGCGGATGGCCGCTTATTTCGAGTATTTGGCCGGCTATTGTGTTATTAAGTAATTGGGAATCTGGAAATCCAGGAATTAAAGGAAATCTCTACTCCCAGCTTAAACCATAAATGTTCGGGCCGTTTTTGGTCATGTCTCTTCTAGCTTCTTACTCCAGCAAGCCAAATTCTTCGTAAACCCTTTTTGAAACAACACCGTTCTGCGGCAAATGATGATCGCGTTGAAATTTTTTGAGAGCCGCAGTTGTATTTGAGCGAAACTTTCCATCGCATACCCCATTGAAATATCCAGCGCTTTTTAAACGTGATTGAATCAGCTGTACATCTCCACCGACATCCCCTTCGGCCAAATATCTCGGATTATGATTGGGATCCCCTAATACATGCCCATGAATCGTAACTTTTGTTCCGATGGGAATCATCTCGAACAATTCTACGATGTCTTTGTTACGCATACGGATACAACCGTGGCTCAGATGCTGTCCAATCGAATGTGGCTTGTTCGTGCCGTGAATACCATAAATTCCCCATGGGACGTTTAATCCTAACCAACGTGGACCAAAAGCGGGTCCCCAGTTTTTCCCTTTGTATATGACTTTGTATTCACCAACCGGTGTAGGAGTAGATGGATTACCCACAGCAACAGTATAAGTCTTAATTTTTTGATCCTGTATCCGCACAATTAGTTGGTGTAGCTGAGGATATATTTCTACAGAAAAAATCCCTTGATTAACTCCAATAGGCAGCGATGGTTCCGCATGAGCGGGCTCGAAATTGATTACTGCAACCATGATCAGACTGAGAAAAGTAGCTACAACGCCTCGACAGGAAGGATATCGTAAATTTCGTTTCATCATTTCATCACTACTTTATTTGATAGTTATCCAATATCGTGTACAACGTTATGCTGTTTTTTGTTAAAACTCAAGTAGATATCTCCAAATAACATGGAGAATAATGCTGTGTCACATGCGATATTTGTTGCTGTTTCCCCCTCAACTAAGTTAATGAATCACATTAATACATATCCTAACCTCTTTTATTACTCCCAATACGAACTATCAATCTGAGTTACTACAACTACCGGATTATTCGCCAACAAAGCAGCTGCGCTACCGCACTACTCCGCTTCTATTTTCCTGTCGTACATCATTTATCCCTACTATTCCGCAGTCACTCTTTCACTCTAGCTGAATTTAGCCAAAACCTAAAATTCTCTGTTTGTGTTCGATTTCTTTGGTATACGTTACTTGTTATATAAACCAGTAGCAAAAGTAACCGCAAAAAATAAAATCCTCTTCATTGTTCAGTTTCCTCCTTATTCTTGTTTTTCTAGGATAGAGAAAACTGTTTAGATAAAAAGTAGTGGTAAAAATAAAATTTATATTACATGTAGATGCCTAGCATATCCCCTTCATATCTCTCCCGCTTTTCTCACATTTTACTCTCAACCCCCACCCCCTATTTTCTTCAAGCTTCATTCTCTATTTTGTCAAGAAAATATAATCTTATTGCCTAGATTTGTTAAGGAGCTTGGGAATAATTCCCGATATATAAATTACAGGATCTCCCTATTAAGAAATCAAATAAGCTTCTGTAACCTGCCGATCGAATAGTCATATATTTTGAAACAAGAACGAGGTTAACGCCGCTCCCCTTGTAAATTTGTAATTTTCATGACGTATTAATTATTTTTTTGTATTTGTTATTTATTTTAAGATAAAATATATCCTACGTTTTAGCCTGCAACGTAAATCCTAACACTACAAGTAAACCTTACAGGAAAACATATAAATAAAAGTTATAAGATTAGGAGGAATATACAAAATAATGATAACATTATATTTAGAAAAAGGGATTCTTCGCTGTATCCAGCTTGCTAAACTAATAACAAGCGAAAATAGATGGTTTACCATCTCGGAGCTGGTGAAAAAAATAGGAGGTTCAAATCAAACCATTCGGAAAGACATTTCATTTATAAAAGAAGTATTACCACCAAACTGGGAGCTTACTTGTCAAAAAGGCAGAGGGATTCAATTAATAAAACCATCAAGCTCTTCTAATAATGAATTGTACTGTTTGTTATACAGGCGATCGGTTGCATTCGAAATATTTGACGAGCTGCTGCAAGGTGATGTAAAGACAGTATGTCATTTGACTGAAAAACTATTTTTGCAACCCCGCTCTGTCTACACCCATCTAAAAAAAATCCAGAAACATATCCAGCTATACGGTTTGCTTTTAGAGAAGAAACCTTTGAGGATTGTGGGGAATGAATCGCAGATCATCTTGATGTTTTATGATCTGTACCTGCAAGCCTATTCAGATCATGAATGGCCATTTACTGAAATCAATCAAGAAGTCATTCTTCGTTATATCCATCTTTTTGAAGAATTAGCCGGTATAAATTTTCATCAAAGTTCCAGACGAAAATTATCTTTTTTTCTAACGATTTTTTTAAAACGAAAGCAACAAGGGTATGTAGTAGAATTAGAGCCTTGTAAAATAGATACTTACGTACATACAAGTATTTATCAAAAGATGTCATTAATAAGTGAAAAATTACACAATGAACTCAATATTTCTTTAACAATTGATGATACCGTACTGATAACCATTGCTATTAATGCTTCTCGGTACACTTTTAAGGATATTAATCTAGCAAAACAAACGTTCCTGCAATATTTTAAAGAAGGAAAGATAGCTATCTATCAATACGCTAAGGAATTTATTAACATGCTGGAACAAGAAACGGGGCAACGCTTAACTGAAAATGAAGAATTCATTTTTGACATTTGCAATTATTTAAGAAGAATTCCTTATCGTTTCCAGCGCCTGTCCATGATCAAAAGACCAGAAAAAATAACCACAAGATATATTAAAGAAAAGTATGCTAATACATTTGAACAGGTGAAAATCGCCTTTGATACCTTTGTCCAAAAATACGGGTTGGCTACTAATGCTTATGAGGAAGAGATTGCGAAGGTTACTCTGCGTATAGAGGCCTCTAGCATGCTGGCTGCCACCGCTCATAAAAAAGCACTGCTTGTGATTGCAGAAGGTGATAGCTGGAAGGCTTACATAAGAGCCGCTCTGATCCAGCGTTTTGGCGGAAAGCTTCAGTGTGTTCAAAAAGAGATTAATGACTTAACCAAAGATGAATTATTATCAATGGGCATCGATCTGATTATTACAACGACACCTCTGGAAATCGAAGGTATAGCAACGATTTGTATAAACCCTATTATTTCGCAAAGTGATATTGAAAACATAAGGGATTTTATAGACGATTAACACCTGTCTGCTTGAAAACGCAAATGCCCCCTGGATACTCGTATGCTCCTTCAAATTGAGAAGGCAACAAGTTATCCAGGGGGTTTTAACATGTACATTTTTATACCATTCCTTATAGAAAACCACATTTGTCAAAAATAGTTTTTGCTATAGTGAAGATCTACGTAGTTCTGATACGATTTAACTGTAAGAAAAATTCTCAATTAAAGGAGGATTAAAAAGAATTGTATAATCTGTGGAAATAAGGATGAATAAATTTTAACAGCCTTCAAGAGTCTAACATGATTTCAAACCTTCATTTTCCCAGAAAACTCTATTGACTAAAAATGCTCAAATGATCAAATTACTGATTCGCAAGAGGAGCATCCATGGAGGTTTTATTATGAAGAAAAAACTTATCTCTGCCGCCGCAGTATTGACTCTGGCAGTAACAGGACTAGAAGCAGGCATCCCCGTTAATGCTCTAGCCTCTGATCACGTAAAAAATTATGTATTGCAAGATCACATAGAATCCAAAGTATTTGATTTAGAAGCATTGCTTCTCAAGCATACCAAAAATGACATGCCTCTTCCCGATCTAAGCACTTCTACTAGAACGGTACTAAATCTAGATACCTTAAAAGCAGATGTGGTCTTCGGTGAACAAGAAGTCATTGCCGATTCCTTAAAGAAAAAAACGAACTTTAAGACAGCGAATGTGTTTATAAATGAAGATCCTGAGCCTCAAGCTTTTCCAACTAGAGAAATATTAGAAAATGTATCCGATACTCACTCTAAAACGATAACACAAGGCTTTAAAGCAGGAGCAAGCGTAAAGGCAGGCTTTGACCTAGGTTTTACCAAGGGAGATGTTACGCTGAACACTGAGTACAATCGAACAAATCAGGAAGGCAATACAACCGTTACCTCCAAAACGATTAAGTACCCGTCGCAAACAATTACAGCTCCGGCGAAATCCGTAGTAGTATTAGAATATAGTTTAGAAGAGAATAAAGCGAAAGCGTATACAGATGTAAACGCTGTGTTATCTGGGGAATATGAGAAAAAATATTACTTCATTCCTGCCCATAAATTTATTCCTGATCCACTGGGCATTAGCATTCTGGCTGACCTGATCGAGACTGGCGATATTAAGCCGGAAAAGGAAAAAACACAAAGATTTAACTTATATGATGAATTAGCCAATAATGATTTACTTAAGACTGACGATCCAGTTACGCTGGATGAAAAGAATAAAAAAGTCATTCTAAATGGTAAAATCTTAACTGATTCGTCTGTATACAGCGATAGATTTATTATTAAAAAGAAAACATACTCCCTTGAGGAATATGAGCAGCTTCAGAATAACGGAAAAGGTGGCAGAAGCAAGAGAGATGTTTCTAGCTTAGATGCTGCTCACAAGGATTTATCGGCTTTAACTCCGATCGATGAAGAAACCTATACTGTTCAGGCTATCGTTACTGAAAAATAGGCTGCAAACCAATAAAAATTAAACCCGCTCCCTGCATGTAATCGTTTCAATAGTAAAGAGGCTCATACACGATAGGCATGAGCCTCTTCTTACTTCGTCAACCAGATACACCGATTCCTCTGTAAGCAACCATAAAAAAGCCACTAAACTACCGTGTCGTGTTGACAATCATAAGAATAAAGACAATCGATAAGTAATTTATCGAAATAAAAAAATTCGTTTTCGCCCAGCTTTCATCATCTTTTACATAGAGTCCCCGCAAGGTGTGAATCAGCCAAATCACTCCTCCCAAAACAGAAACAGTCAGAAAAAAAACACCGACATAGCCGTAATAAAACATGAGTATGGTTGCTGGGATCATCAACAGGACATAGGGAATCATTTGTAATTTCGTGCGTTTTATTCCCTTTACAACCGGTAGTAGCGGAAATCCAGCTGCCCGGTACTCCTCTACTCTCCGAATGCCAAGTGACCAGAAATGAGCAGGCTGCCAGAAGAACAAAAGAGCAAACAAGAGCCACGCCCCCATGTCAACCTGATTCGTTACTGCACAATAGCCGATTACAGGTGGCATGGCTCCAGAGATACCACCAATTGATGTGCTCCAGGTTGAGCTTCGCTTTAACCAGATCGTATATATCACAATGTAGACAAACCAGCCAAGAAGCGCAAGCCAGCCGGCAACAGCGTTAACGAAGGTAAATAACAAGCCTGTTCCCAGAATACCCAGCAATATTCCATAGCCAAGAGCAAAACCAGGCTTTATACGATCAGTAGCCATCACTCGGTTTTTCGTACGTTCCATCTTTTGATCAAGCTCGCGATCCCAATAATTATTAGTCACGCAGGCTGATGCAATCATTAACGTAGAGCCTATTAGCACCCAAGTCAGCTCTAGCCAGTCCACGCTCCATTTGGAAGCCACCCAGAAACCAGCTACAACTGCAAATACATTAAGCAGAAGGAGCCGTGGTTTTGTCAAAGCAATCATATCCTTAAACACGAAGTAAACCTCCTGGAATAAGACAAGGTGTCACATGTACACCTAAGAATATTTTTGAATAACAGAAAATTTCGCTAAATTCATACCAATTACAATATCATACATAAAAGTAGTAGTAATTACAACAGACCCTCTCTTTTGTTCATTATTACGCCACTTGGAATCGGCACGAAAATAATCAAATAGGCCTTTTGACAAAAAAATCTTTCCTTTCAGCCTAATTAGCTAGTCAGGAAAGATTTTTTTGCCTGTAATCTTAGGTTTTTAATACATACAGGTAAGTACTTGCTGGGCCAAACGCAATACACTGTTCGATTGTAAGTCCCGCTTTGTGAAAGGCTAGATCATACTCCTCTTTTGTTGGGATGTTCACATCCATAAATGCATGTACTAGCTCAAAACCTACATTAAAAATCGGTAGCTTTTCTTTCATATAAGAAATAGGCGTTTGCAAGGTATCAGAAATGAGGAAGTATTTCGCTTTTGGAAAAACGTTCCGAAGCTTATCAAAGAGAGTTTCGCGTATTTCCGGTATATTAAAAAGATCATGAAGCATCATAAAACTAGTTACGACCTCTACCTCGCCGAGCAATTCGATATCCTTATGAGATGCGTTGATATCTAAAATGTTTGCATGGAGAAGCGCAGCACGCTCAGACAAGCCATGTTGTTTTAGATTTTGCCGAGCTAAAACGATAGCATCAGCGCTGATATCTATGCCAATGCCCCTTCTTTCTGGATAGTGTTTTAGCATGTTGATTAATTTGCTCCCGTTGCCGCATCCAAAATCGCAGATAGATTGAAACGGAATGCTATCTAGGATCTCTCGTAACAGGTTTTCTAATAGATCGCTATTCATTAAATCTGATCCAAGTGCAACCTTGCCTTCATCGCGTAGCCCAGACGTTCCCTGCTCGCCTGTATGCAAGTCCCCTAACCTGCGTAGCATATCGCCATAAGCCCCAACGCTCCAAATGAAATACCCTATCTGCTTTCGCACCTCCTCACCAAGTAAACTTAGCTGGATGAAGTCGTCCTGATAGCGGTTAATATAGCCAAGAATCTCTCCAGCCTGCAATAATGCCTTAAGCCGACCTATTTCACTCCCCGTCTTACGTGCGACCTCTGCGATTGAAACTTGCCGGTTGCTAACAATATCGAATAGTCCTATTTGGTGAAAAGCATAGACGACATTTGCTCCCAGATAATGATTAAAAAGCGTTTGCGGATCATGTGTTTGTTTCGTCTGCCCCATAACTAAATTCATCTTATCTCCCATCATTTATTTACTCGTGCCTTTTAGAATTGCATCTATAATTCGGGCATTTTCGGCCAGGTTATCAGGGTCAATAAGCATATTCATATGTTCACCCGCTCCTTTATGCACATAAACCTGATGGAGAGTGGATCTTTCCCATGATTGAATATCTTCTTCGGTTGTCTCATTGGAAGTGATGATATGAATATTTGCATTCAGAACGCCTTTATTGATCATTTTATTGGTATAGTCATAATATTCCTTAATCACTGCGATGTTTTGGTCTGCCACGGTACGAATACTTTCACCTAAATGCTCTGCCATTAGGTTTACTAGCTTCTGTGCTTCCGTTTGAATTTTATCGCCATCCAATTGCATAGCCTCTACACGTAGAGGTGCATCGACTATGATCAAATCGCTTACAGCCAGCCCGCATTCTTCTAATTTCTTGGTGACCTCAAAGGCTAGATTACCTCCGGCTGAATATCCTAATACAACATACGGCCCTTCTGATTGAGCTGCCTTTATATGTTGTATATACTTCTCAATCCGATCTTCCCCTCTAATAAAATCAAAGGCATGTAGAGTACAACCTGATAATTTTTGATGCAAAGCCTTATAAAGTACCCCCTGCCCTGTCATCGGCGGGAAGCAAATGACTTCCTTTGCATGCTCTGTATGATCTCGGAAGGAGATAAATGGTTTCTTCTGCACTACCCCTTTTTCAAGCAAGAGGGCCATTTGCCGTACTGTTGGGTATTCAAATACATTTCGAAGCAAAAGCTCAACTTGGAATGTCTCTTTGATTTTGTCAACCAATTCTGCCGTCTTCAAGGAATGACCACCTAGATCAAAAAAGTTCCCTACTACGCTTACTTGCTCAAGATTAAGCACTTGTCCCCAAATTTTTGCCAGCTTACTCTCCCATTCATTCTTTGGAGGCACATATTCAACCATCTGTTGCGAGAAGCTCTCCTCAGGAGCCGACAAAAGATCCCGATTGATTTTACCATTCGTGGTTTTTGGGAGAGAATCGACAAAAACATAATAGAGAGGCACCATATAATCAGGCAGCTTTTGCTGCAAATAGGTGCGCAGTTCCGCTGAGGTTATTTCTTGCCCTTCTTCTATTACGATATAAGAGACCAGGGAATCATTATTGACTTTATCCCGGTGAACACTTACCTTAGCTTGATTTACACCAGGATGTTGCACTAAGGCATTTCCGATTTCATCGAGTTCAATTCGATATCCTCTGATTTTGATCTGATTGTCTCGGCGTCCAAGATATTCTATTGTCCCATCCACCAAAAAGCGTCCAAGATCACCTGTTCGATATAAACGTACGGACTGATCTGGCGCAAATTGATGGTGTATAAATTTGGCCGCTGTTAATTCGGGCTGATTTAAATATCCTCTGGCTACCCCGACGCCACCAATATAAATCTCCCCTTTTACCCCGATTGGAACAGGATTCAGAGAATCATCCAGTATATAAGCCTGGATATTGGCAAATGGACGACCTACGAGACTCGGTATACTCTCCTTTGCACATAAATGCACGCTGTTAATGATAGAGGTCTCTGTCTGTCCATAGCCATTAAATAGTTTACGCGATCCCTTACTCCATTCGGCCATATCCACGGTGCAAAGCTCACCTGCACTCAATACTGTCTGCAAGGAATCTGGCAGCTCATCTGGGGTGAGTGTTGCTAGAACAGAAGGCGTAATAAACATTGTGGTAATCTGATTTTCATGTAAAAAGGCAACAAGATTCTTTCCTCCCGCTCTAACATCAGGGCTTGTCAGGCATAACGTAGCCCCTGCACATAGAGCAGAAAATATTTCATGAGCGGACGCATCAAAACCGATAGAAAAAAACTGGGTAAGCTTACTATCTGAAGTAATTTGGAACCTGTTAATGGTGTCTTCAGTTACATTACATAATCCTTGGTGCTCAATCATGACGCCTTTTGGATTTCCAGTGGAGCCTGATGTATAGATAATATAAGCAAGACTGTCGGCATTCGCCTGCGGCGGGAGATTTTGAGTATCTTCACCTAAAAACGCCTCTTGCTCGCTATCCAGACAAATGCACTGCATTCCTTCCTTGCTCATCAATTCTTGTAAGGATTGGCTTGTAAGGACGATTTGAAGACCCGAGTCCTGAAGAATATGTTGAACTCTTTCTATTGGATAGATAGGATCAATTGGTATATAGGCTCCCCCTGCTTTCAAAATTCCAAGCAAACCAACGATCATTTCAATCGAACGTTCCATATACAAGCCAATGAGCGTCTCACGTTCCACCCCTCTTTTTCTTAATAAACGAGCGACCTGATTCGCACGATTGTTTAATTCCTGATAAGTAATGATTTGTTTATTATACGTAAGAGCAATTTGCTCAGGCGTTTTCTTTACTTGGGCTTCAAATAATTCATGGATGCAAGCATTATCAGAGAATGGCTGGTTGTTGCTATTCCAATCAATAATGAGCTGTTGTTTTTCACCCTCCGTTAACATAGCCAAATCATTTATAGAGGCATGTGGATTTTCTAAAATGGCGTAAAGCAAGCGATGCCAATGCTCTCGCATCCGCTCGATCGTGTCCTGACGGAACAAATCAGGTGAATATTCAAAAAATCCTTCCAGCCCTTTTTCCGTTTCAGAAAAACCTGCTGTAATATCATACTTGGCGGTTTCACCGTCAATCATTTCAAATTCTACTGTAAGATCTGGCAACTGCAATTTTTCCTCCGGCACATCAACATACACAAATATAGCCTGAACTAACGGGTTTCGGCTGATATCCGCAGGCACCTTCAATTCATCAATTAATAAACCAATCGGCATATCCTGATGCTTGTATACCGCGAGAGCTGTTTCCCTTACACTGTGTAATAAGTGGATAAATGTCATATCTTTAGACATTCGGGTGCGGAGTGTACCCAGGGTTAGGAAATACCCCATTACATCCTCTAGCTCTGCTCGGCTGCGATTGGCAAGAGGAGTACCGACTAAAATATCTGATTGGCCTGTGTATCGATATAAAAGCAATTTAAAAGCGGCTAGTATAATCATGAAAGCAGACGCGTTTTCCTTTTGTGCGATCGCTTTTAGGCCATTCAAAACTTCGAGCGGTGTTTGAATAAAGCATCTGGCACCACGGTATGTAATAGCTGGCGGACGCGGAAAATCTGTACTGATATCCAAGACATAGTCACAATTTGCTAGCTGTTCTTTCCAGAATGTTAGTAATTTGGCTTTCGTCTCGCCTTGTAAATAATTTCGTTGCCATTCAGCATAATCTGCATATTGGATGGCAAGCTCCGGCAACTGTACAGGAATGCCAGTAAGCATCGACTGATAGTGCAAAGACAGCTCTTTGAAAAAGATAGAGAAAGTAATCCGGTCAATTACAATGTGATGTACAGTCATAACTAACATTGATTCTGTATTACTTACGTGAAACAGCTTAAAGCGGATGAGCGGACCTTTTTTCAAATCAAATAGCCGCTGTACCTCTTCTTTCATCTGTCTCTGTAGTTCTTCATCCCGAGTTTCATCCGGAGTAAGACGAAGATCGACCTCTGGCACCGTTATCTGGAGTTTTGGCAAGACAATTTGACGTGCTTGTCCATCTACGCTGTCAAATACGGTACGCCATGCTTCATGACGTTTCACAATCTCATTGATGCTCTTCTCTAAAGCCCAATGATGCACAGTGCCTGTTAATCTAGCGGCTCCATATACGTTATAGGTGTGACTTTCTGGATGCATTCGATTGAAAAACCACAAGCGTTCCTGATCATACGAAAGGGGACTTGCATTCGTATGCCCGCGAGGATTAATCTTTTCTTTATTGATCCCAATTTTGTTCACGTCAACATTTTTCTTCTTCAATTGCTTTTCTAGCAGTTCACGTTGTTTGTCAGAAAGTGAATTGATACGGTCCGTCAAGCTTTTCATAAAGACAGCTCCTTTTGATTACATGATTTTTTCAACTCGGTCAGCATTCTGATGCTATTCATAATCGTCTCGTTATCAATGCCGAAGTCCACTAAGCAGGCCACCTCGTCTACACCAATATCACCGAGAGTTTCGACAAGCTTTTTACATTTGTCGTGGCTGCCAAATAATGCACTTTCTTGGAAATAAGATTCAAACGCATGATTAACAATGACATCGAAGTCAGAGGCAGACATGGAGGCATAATCTGTCAGAATGTTCTTCTGTTGCTTCATAAAGGTTTTTAAATATTCCTTCATCGGCTTTTCTACCTTCGCCTTGACCTCTTCGTCACTTGTTCCTAAGCAAGTATGAAGCATCACCGCTACTTTGCGAGATTCGGGCAAAAATCCACTTTGGGATAAAGTCTTTCGATACAACTCAATTTTTGCTTCTAAATCCGCTAAATCACCAGCCGTAATTCCTGTGAGAATATTAGCTCCGATTTTGGCTGCACGCTGATAAGTGTCAGCACTTCCGTTCGTCGCTATCCAGATATTTAGTTCATTTTGCAACGGTCTAGGCAGAGTACGTATTTCGTGAACGGCTCCATTGACATCTGTAAAAGGAATCTGCTCACCAGCCCAAAGCCTTTTTACCAATTCTATAGAGTTGAACATCTCGTCTTTTCTGGATTCGTAGTAATCGGGAGCTTGGACAGGGGCAATCACAAAATCAGCAGGATGCCAGCCCGTTGCAAAGGCTACCGAAACACGTCCTTTTGAAAGATTGTCCACTACAGACCATTCCTCAACAAAGCGAATTGGGTGATGCAATGGTAGTACAACGCTTCCTGCTCTAAGCTCAATTCGTTCTGTAATCGTAGCTAGAGCAGCACTTAGCACCGAAGGGTTTGGATATAATCCCCCAAAGTCCTCAAAATGTCGCTCAGGTGTCCAAACACCTGCAAATCCATGCTGATCAGCATAAGCTGTACTCTCCAAGAGCAAAGCATACTTATTCTGATCCTGCGTAGAACCGTCGCCTGAGAAAAAGAAGAGACTAAATTCCATCCTATCTTCTCTTCTTTTTCGCTTTGGCACAAAGCTACTAGCCGCGCTGGTTTGATTTTTCACTTCCTGTTTAGATAACCTCGTAGGAAACGGGGGTTGTATGCCTTTTTGTTTGAGGCGCTGTTCAAATAAAACCCGTTGTTCAGGAGAAAGTGCTGCTAACCTTTTATCTAACTGGTTCATTCTTTATTCTCTCCTTAATTGTTCTCGCCTTTATACTTCGTTAACAAGCTTGAGTGACAGCTCCTCTGGTGACATTTTCTCGATTTCACTCAGCATACGCTCGATCTCATCCATCTCCTCTTGCCCGATCTGAGACATCGTTATCGCTTGAGCTAACTCGACAATAGTCGGATTTTGGAAAAGAATATCCATCGGAATATCGTTATAGAACGTATTTCTCAAACGTGTAACAAGCTGAATGGAAAGTAGAGAGTTGCCACCTAATTCAAAAAAGTTAGCTTGCGTACTAATCGCAGAGATACCGAATAGATCTTGCCAAATATCTGCTATTTTCCTTTCCGTCTCATCACGCGGTGCAACATATTTATCAGCTGCTTGCTTGAGATGCTCATTAGCTCGGTGAGAAGGAGTGCTCGATTGTAAGATATCGTATTGACTGAATTCTTGAATCGCAGAATGAATGTCCTGTGTAGAAACAATCACTTGAGAATAGTCGCTTGTAAGAATACGGTTCATGACCTGGGTGCCTTCTTTGGCTGTAATTCCGTATTTTTCTTGTAATTGTTCCATATGCAACTGCATTTCTAGCGGCATTCCTGTTTGGCTGTGAATCCAATTATCGTTTTTCCACATGCCCCAGTTAATCGCAATAGTAGGTATTCCTTTTGCAGTTTGATATCTCGCAAATGTATCCAAAAAGACATTTGCTACACAATTGTCCATTTGACCTACCCCGCCTGTTAGTGAGAATGTACGAGAGAATAGGAGCATAAACTCTATGTTCATATGGTCTATGAGCTTTTCTAAGACGAGTGGGCCATACACCTGCTGTGCAATATTTTGATAGCAGGAATCTTTACTTTTCAACGGGATGAAGCCAGAGCTAAATCGTTCTGCTGCATAAACAACACCTGTAATCCTTCCCGCGCTATTTTCCGCTGAACGAATCACCTGTCTCATTTCCTCTTCGTCTGTCAAATTAGCTGAGTAATAACGTAGCTGTTCACAATTTTGCTTAAGAAGACGGATTCGTTTGATTTTACTTGCAATCTCGTCATTTGCATCATTAGCTTGCAGGTAGCTATCCCAATGCTCCATTGCTGGAAAATCCGGATCCCCTATCAAAATAAGTGAAGCGTTTACTGAGCTGGCTATCTCTTCACTTACCGACAATCCTATTTCCTGCGTGGCACCTGTAATAAGGTATATGCCTTTATCACGGAAAGAAGGGGAATAAGAATGGGATTTCTTCTCTGGCAATCTTGTTTGTTTAAATTTTTGAACAAATCGGTGAGTCCCGCGAATAGCGACCATAAAATCAGAAGGAGTACTCAAAATCTCATCCAACACGTTTTTGAGCAAGCGATCTGATTTGTGAGGCAACATATCTGTCAGTTGAACATCAATGTAACGTGTTGTTACCTGCGGATATTCTTGTGCTAGTACACGCAGAGGTCCGAGTATGGTTGATCGTACTGGCAAATGAATCTCTTCATTGGATATTTCCTGGAGATTATTCGACATTGCAATGATTTCCATTTTTTGTTGAAATGCATATATTCCTAATTGTTTAGCGATGTATAGCATGCTGTATAAACTATAATGCTCTAAGTGTTCATCCCCCTGCTTTGATTCTTGCTCGTCTGTATGCTGAATGCTCCACATGTGAATGATTTTATCTGGCAGAGAATTTTGTGTATCCAAGGTTTTAAACAACTCTTCGTAGGATTCTTCACTCATGATATTGACGGTATAAGCATTTTCACCAATTTTAGAAAACGTCCGATCAGGAACGACAGTCGCTATTTCAAACCCAAGCCTTTCAGCATACTCCCCTACTTGCTTTCCTAAGCCTTGCTCATCTTGAAAAATCAGCCATCTTTGACTGGTAGAAAAGTTTTCCGCGTCTTCGATAGAGTAAGCTTTGCTTGATTGATTCCACACAGGAATATAGAACCAATCAGCCATTTCTCTTCTCTTTCGATCGAATGTTTCTGCATGACTACTTGCTGGATGTTCCTTTTTCTCCAGGAAGTAGCTCTTTCTTTCAAAAGGGTAGGTTGGAAGATGAACGCGGCGAGCGTTTTCATGATTTCCTAAAGCAGACTGATCCATCTCCACTCCGTGGCACCACAAGCCCGCAACCGTTAATCGTAGGCTAGCCACGTCTGAGTGTTCCTTTTTCGCCGATGGTAGGGTGGTGAAGGTGATCGCCTGCTGCGTTTCTCTATGCTGTCGTACAAGAGAGACAAGCGACCGGCCCGGTCCTACCTCAATAAAAATACAATTTGGCTCTGCCATCAGGGTGCGGACTCCTGTAGAGAAGTGAACGGTCTCTCTGAGATGTTTTTGCCAATAAAGAGGGTCTGTTGCTTGTGAAGCAGTAATTTTTTCACCTGTAAGATTAGAAATGTACGGAATTAGCGGTTCATGGAAGGTCCTCTGCTGGAGCGCTTCATAAAACTCTTCTAGCATAGGCTCCATCATCATCGAATGATAAGCATGAGAGGTAATCAACCGTTTAGATGTAATACCTTTGTCTTCCATCAACTTCTCTAGGCTACAAATATCTGCATCTGTACCTGCAATAACAGTAGATATCGGACTATTCACAGCTGCTATTGATAGCTCTCCACCATGTTCCTGCAATAATTCACGAACCTGTAAATCTCCTAGTGCGACTGCTAGCATTGCGCCTTTCTCCATTTTTTGCATCAAGACACCTCGTGTTGAAACCAAAGACAGAGCATCTTCCAATGACAGTACACCGGCAAGGCAAGCTGCGACATACTCACCTATACTGTGACCGATCATGGCATGTGGGCGAACACCCCATGATTCCAGTAATTTGGCTAAAGCGTATTCAATGATAAAAAGAGCTGGTTGGGCATAGATGGTTTGATGTAATTGTTCTTTTGCTTGTTCCTCCAGCTCCTTAGCCGGATACATCAGCTCCCGTATATCAATGCCAATTTGTTTTGTTACTTGCAGGGCACAATAATCTACCGTTTCTCTAAATATTTTCTCGGTCTCATATAGTTCTCGCCCCATATTCACATATTGAGAGCCTTGACCTGAAAACATGAATACGACGGAAGGACTTTGGACCACTTTTCCCTCTACGATCAATTCCCCAGAGGTGCCCTGATAGTGAGCAAAGGGAATAAACTCGTTTTGTAAAAGCATTTTCGCAGATGTAGTTTCACGAGCAATCACAGCGCTTCGATAAGTAAACTCCTTTCTTCGTGCTTGCAGCGTATATGCTACGTCCCCTAGATCTACCTCTGGGTTTTTGTCAAAGAATGCAGCTAGATTTTCTTTTGCCTGCATAAGAGCAGTTGGTGTCTTGGCAGAGAGAGGCAGTACATTCCACTCACTAGGTGAAACGGCTTCTCTTTTGGCAGGTACAGGTGCCTCTTCTAGGATTACATGTGCATTTGTTCCTCCTATACCAAACGAGCTAACTCCAGCACGAAGAGGATAATCACCCGTCTTCCACTCTGTGAGCTGCGTATTTACATAAAAGGGACTTTGTTCAAAGTCGATCTGCCGATTGGCTTCAACAAAATGCAGACTTGGAGGAATTTGTTTATGGGAAAGGGCCAGCACTGTTTTAATTAAACCTGTCACTCCCGATGCGTTATCAAGATGTCCAATATTGGTTTTTACGGACCCTATCGCACAATAGCCTGTCTTGGATGTATGCTCACGATAAGCCTCTGTTAGTGCCGCTATTTCAATCGGATCTCCCAGTGTTGTACCTGTTCCATGTGCCTCTATATAGCTAATCGTTTCTGGATTAATATCAGCAATGCTAAGAGCTTCTTTGATTACCTCTGCTTGATGAGTAATGCTTGGAGCCGTAAAGCCCACCTTCTGCTTACCGTCATTATTAACTGCTGTTCCCTTTACAACTGCTAGGATATGATCGTTGTCGGCCAAGGCATCCTCTAGACGTTTAAGCAAAACAACTCCAACCCCATTGCCAATTACTGTTCCCTGGGCATTAGAATCGAAGGCACGACAATGCCCGTCCGGGGACAAAATGCTGCCTTCTTGAAATTCAAGATCATTACTTTGATCAGCCTTAACTGATACTCCACCTGCTAAAGCCATGTCACATTCATATGTAAGCAAGCTTTGGCATGCCATATGTACGCTTACCAAGGAGCTAGAGCAAGCTGTCTGCACCGCTATACTCGGACCCTTTAAATCTAGCTTGTATGATACACGCGTTGAAAGAAAATCAGGTTGTGTAGCAAGCATGATCTGAAAGCTTCCAACCGAATCTACAATGGCAGGATGACTATGGACATGGGCTAAGTATCCAGATTGCCCGCTGCCTGCGTAAACCCCAATTCTCCCACTGTACTTCTCCGGATCATATCCTGCCTGCTCTAAGGCCTCATATGCTGTTTCGAGGAACAAGCGTTGCTGAGGATCCGTGATCTCTGCTTCCCGTGGAGTCATTTCAAAAAACGCTGCATCGAATTCGGCCATATTTTCCAAAATGCCCATTGCTGGAATCTTTTTTTCCCTTTTCGGATCAAAGAAATGAATGGATTCTTTCCCTTGACGAAGGTTTTGCCAAAATTCCTCTATGTTTCTAGCACCCGGAAATCTTCCTGACATACCGATAATGGCAATTGAGGATTGCATTTCCTCGCTTATCAATTCATGCATCTTTTGTTACCTCCCACGTTTTCTGATCTGTTTTTGTTTCTGCATCGCTTCCTTACGCTTCAAAGCTATTTCCCTATTTACAGTCCCAGTTGACACACTGCTCATCTCCTGACTCAGTCTAAGTGCCAATGTATGGATGGTGGGATAACGAAACATATCAATAACCGGCAAGTCTCTTCTGAATATTTCATTAATTTCTTGGTGAACATGAAATAACCGGTAGGAATCTCCGCCAATATGGAAAAAATGATCATGGATACCCACCTGTTCAACCCCTAGCGCCTGCTGCCAAATTCTTGTCAACGTTTTTTCTATTTCTGAGATAGGAGCCAAATTTGCTGCCTGATCGACTTCACTATTGGGTTGATTTTCTTCAATAAAATGTAATTTTTGGCGATTGATTTTGCCGTTTGGAGTCAATGGAATATTGTCGAGTATCTTGATTGCATTTGGAATCATAAAGAAAGGCAACTTTCCCTGTAAAAATTCTCGCAATTCTTTTGCTAGAGAAATAAAAGCTCCTTCTTCTTGAGAAATAGGCACAACATAGGCAACTAATTTCTTAACGTACTTCTCATCATCTTCCACTACCGTCACGCACTGCTTGACTACTGGATGCTCACGCAGAACATGTTCGATTTCTCTGATCTCAATTCGATGCCCACGTATCTTCACCTGATCATCAATTCGACCTGCGTAAGCAATGCGTCCATTAGGTAAAAATCGAGCTAAATCTCCGGTGCGATAAAGTCGAATAGCCCCCTGCCCAAGCTCATCAAACTCAACATAGACGAACCTTTCCCTAGTCAAGTCCTCTCGATTCAAATATCCACGTGCCAAACCAGCGCCACCGATATACACCTCACCAATCACGCCAACAGGAACGGGCTGTTGGTTTTCATCTAATATAAATATTTTGGCATTTGAAATAGGCAGTCCAATGTCCGGTGGTACCGGGTTGTTCAGCTCTTCTTGTCTATTTGAAAATACATACTGGCCACTAGTAGAACATACCGTTGCTTCAGTAGGTCCGTAAGAATTAAAAAAACGACGATTTTTCCCCCAACGAACGGCAACAGTAGCAGGACAAACTTCTCCGCCTACCTCCAAAGTTTGAAGATGCGAAAGCTCTGCATCAGGAAGTAAAGCCATTACCGAGGTTGGAATTGCTGCCATATTAATTCTTTTCTCATCTAACCAATCAATCAATTGTTTGCCTGGAAATAAGCGTTCTTTCGTATCCATGCATACTGTACCGCCGCTAGCAAGTGTCGGAATAATTTCGCGCACAGAGGCGTCAAAGCTAAAGGAACAGAATTGTACCATCCTGGTTTCAGGCGATATTTTATGCAAATCGCGTGTTGCAAAGATTAAATTGCTTAGACTTTTGTGTTCAATCATGACACCCTTTGGCCTGCCAGTCGAACCAGAGGTATAGATGACGTAAGCCAAATCATTAGGATCGGGGGAGCATAGTGTTTCCAAGTGACTATTTACCCTTGGAGAACGCTTTATGTCTGCTACAAACTGTAAAACGTCGATCCTCTCTCCCGAAAAGCCAAGATCTGATAGATCAGGCTCTCCCGTTGTAAGCAAAATAGATGCGGCACTATCCTCAAGCATGTACGCAATTCGTTCCGGTGGGTAATCAGGATCAATAGGCAGATAAGCAGCACCTGCTTTACTTACAGCCAGCAGGCTTACAATCATCTCGATGCTACGCGGAAGCATGATCGCGATTATGCTTTCTCTTCCGGCTTTTTCTCGTAACGTATGTGCCATGCAAGTAGATAACTCATCTAATCCCTGATAGCTTAGTGCCTTTTCTCCGAACTCTACCGCATGATGCTTTGGTACCTTGCTCACTTGTTCTGCAAATAAATCGACAAAGGTTTTCTCTAGCGGAAATTCCTTTTCTGTTCGATTCCAATCAACCAAAATCTTTGTTTTTTCTTCTAAAGAAAGCAAGTCCAATTCCTTAATGCATTTCTTCGGATCTTTTAAAGCACTTTCGATAATTGTTCGGTACCGCTCGCTCCATACGCTAATCTCTTCTTCAGTAAATATATCCAAATGGTGATCAAAATCTAGCTGATAGCTTTTCATATCACGTCGATCTTTAATATGTAGAACTAACTCCTGTGCCTCGTATCCACTGAATTGTATGTCAGTTGTATAACGCAAATCATCCTGCATTTCGAATTCTAACACCTGAAATTCCATTGCTATTGAAAAGAGCTGCTGGACATCTGGGTGCTGCTCCCTCACCTTGGACAATAATGTTTGATAGGGGTATTTTTGATGCCGTAGCATTTTTCTTTGCTGTTTGGCGATTTCTTGACAATGGCTAACAAAATCCAAATTAGGATTTATCATATGGCGAAACGGGAGCGTGCTTGCAAACATGCCAAATGTATGTTTATCACGAGCATTTGAGCGATTGCTAATAATATGTCCTACAGTAACATCTCTCTTACCCATGATCCGATAGAGGTATAGATAGAAGGTTCCTAGGAAAAATGCATTAGGACTGATCCCAAATGTATCGCAAAAGGCTTCAATTTGATTACGAAGATCATAATGTATAAACAGGCTATGACGTCCACTAGCGATATTGCGAGACAGCTCATCTTGATTACTAAGACTTACTAGTTCTGGAGCCTTTTCGAACTGACTGCTCCAATAGTCCTCATCCAATGAAAAGCGCCTGGACTCAAGATATTCCCTTTCTCTGTCTAGCATTTCTATATAGGAAGGCTTTACTTGCTTCTCCCGCTCTTCCCCTCTTGCTAACTGCTGATAGCAAGCAACAATTTCTTTAATGGCATAGAGCATCGCTACACCATCAGCGATCAGATGACTGAATTTCATATAGAGAATGGTCTCTGTATCTGTTTTTTGTAATATGGCAAAGTAATACAATGGCCCTTCCGAGAAGGAAAAAGGCTGTTTCGTGGTTTGACTAAGCCATTCTTGAATAGCCTGCTCTCTCTGATCATGAAAACGAAAATCAATTATGGGTATACTTGGATGGATGTCTTCGGAAATCGTTTGCATGGGAAACTTATTTGTATCAGATTGACTGAAGATAGTTGTGAGGCGAATTGAGTCATTTTCACTAATAAAATGATGAATTGCTTTAATCAAAATATCATGTCGCAGGCTTGAAGAAAAAGTAAACGAAGCGGCGAGATTCGTTACCCCTACATTCGGATAGATATTTTCCACAAACCAAATTCGCTTTTGGGCATTGGTCAACGGATAGGACGGAACTGCTTCTACATACATAAATGCTGCCCTCCCATATGTAAAATTTTAACGACACCAAATCTTACTTCTTCATAAAAAAGAAGCATTGTATAAATACTTATCCTTTATACAACGAACAATAGATAAATATTTATTGGGTAACACATGGCGAAAAGATTAATAGACATTCCTCCTGTAGCCATAAAAGGTAGATTTTTATGGTATATATTTAATATTTAACTAATACTTTACTAAATTATCCTAATTCCGCCTTGAAATGTCAATCAAATCTGAATATTTTTATTACGTATAAATTTTTAAGTAATAAAAGGATTAAATTCCATTATATAGAAATTAATATATGTTTCTATTTTGCTTACAAGGAGAGGGTTCAAATGAAAAAAGGTCTTACTGCTCTGATGATCAGCACACTTTTAGCCAGCATGTATTTTTCTCCAGCTTATGCTGCAACAAAAGCAACAGGAGTTGATTCCAAACCGATTACAACTGTAAAATCATTGGATGCAAAGGTTTCCGATCCCAATCGATTCAACGGTTTACGTGTTAAGGTAGTCGATGATCCTACCGTATTTCTTATTATGGATGGAAAGAAAAGAGGAATTGTTAGCGAGGCCGTGTATTTCAGATTATTCCGTTCATGGGATGGCATTCAATCATTCTTATCACTTGATGGCATTCCTGATGGCCCAGTTATTAACGAAAACACCCAATTGATCAAATATCAAAACAACCCAACGGTATATTTAATAGATCATGAGAACGGAAGGACTGTAAAACGCGGTTTTGTTAGCGAGGCGGCATTTAACAAATACAGCTTTGATTGGAATAAAATCATTACGCTTCCAGCTTCCTTGCAAAATACCATTCCTGATGGTACTCCCATCACCCATTAAAAACTAAGATTAATAGCCTGAAAAACACCTCTTGTCGTGGTTGCTTGTCTTTCCTGTGTGATGGACGCCGCCTTTCAGAGGTGTTTTTTATGTTCTTTAGCATGTTGGGATACAGCCTTTTAGTCTCTTTTAAATAAAATAAAAATTCCTTGCTCCTGCCCTTCCCCTGCAAAAAAGCATCACCCCCATTTACCCCTAGATTCTCTGAAAGTCTCCAGCTTTAATACATTCACTTTCTAGCAATACTTTAATTTGTACATTATTTTCCTTTGTGGAATGATCGGATGGTTAAAACAAGTGATGACAAAATTAACACATTTTAAGTGATTGAAATCACGACATGAACTTAAATTTATTCATATTCTTAATCTAGATACAAAATTTTAAACTTTATGGAGGCATTCATATGGAACATACATTTACTGAGTCTTCTATTATTGGTGAGATTGTAACAGAATTTCCAAAGGCAAGCGACCTTTTCAAATTATATAAAATAGATTTTTGCTGCGGCGGTAACAGACCCCTTATTGATGCTATTAAAGAAAGAAATTTATTGGCTGATGAGGTTTTAACAAAATTAAACACTCTGTATCATGATACAAAGCTTTTACATGAATCTGTAATTGATTGGAGAACTGCCTCTTACAGCGAATTAATTGATTATATTGTGAATAAACATCATCGTTATTTAAATGAAGAATTGCCGCAGTTAAGCCCTTATGTAACAAAAGTGCTACGGGTTCATGGATCTCAACAACCACATTTAGCTCGAATTCATAAGTTATTTCATGAGTTAAAAACAGAATTGGAACAGCATCTAATTAAAGAGGAGACAGAAGATTTCCCGTTGATTTTAGCATTTGAGCAACATGCAACAGATGAAAATTATACAAAACTATGCAAGGTAGTCGAAGAATTGGAGAATGAGCATAGCCACGCAGGCAATATTATCAAAGAACTTCGTACCATTACAAATGACTTTACCCCACCAGAAGGAGCTTGCGGTACTTATCGTCTGGTCTATCAACGGCTTGAGGCACTTGAAGCTGATTTATTCCAGCATATCCATCTAGAAAATAATGTGTTGTTCCCACGTGCAATAGCACGAACCTAACCCTCTTCTAAGAAATGGGACATGAGTAAAAAGTCGCTCATATCCCATTTCTTATCTATTTTATGTTTCGACTATAAGATTACAGGAATCATGCAATATCTCAATGTACAAGCACAATGGCAAAAACCTCTTGCCTTCCTTCTAGACCAGTCTTTTGCTGCATGTAACCGTAGATATTATATAGAAAGAATTATGCCTAGATCGGGTAAGGAGTTGTCTATATGACAGAAGAATTAATTAGGAAGCATGTACGAAATATACCCGTCTTTAAAGAACTTTTTGATGAAGAACTTCAAACTATCGTGAATATTTCTCAGGTTCGAACGTATAAAGCAAGGTCTTTTGTATTTTTACAGGGTGATCCGCTTGATCGTGTATTTTTTATCCATTCGGGTAAGGTAAAAATTCAAAAAACAGATAAAACCGGTAGAGAACAGATTGTTTCTGTGCTTCAGGCTGGAGAAATGTTTCCGCATGCCGGGTTCTTTCAAAAAGGCACCTTTCCAGCAAATGCCGAGATACTAGAGCTTGCAGAATTAGTTGTTATTCCAATCGCTGATTTTGAAAATGTTTTGCTTCAGTATCCTCGTTTATGTATTACATTGTTTAAAATTCTAGAAGAAAAGATTGTGGATCTCCAGAATAGATTAGAGGAAAAAATTCTTCATGATACCTATGAACAAATTATTATGCTATTGCTTCGCTTATGTAAATCAAATGGAATACAGATTCATGATAAATACAAATTAACAACTCAATTTACGAATCGTGAACTCGCGAATATGATTGGAACTTCTCGGGAAACAATTAACCGCACAATTAATCAGTTAAAAAGAAAAAAGCTGATTGATATTGATGAAAACGGATTCTTCATTCTGACTCCAGAAAGATTGCAGGAAGAAATCGTGTAATGGCAACCTCTGCCACCGTCTAATCTTATAAATAGGAAGTAATAATTCAAGTTTAATGAGAAGCATCTGTTTATAGCCTAAATGCCTGTCCCCCATCAGTTTCCTTACACAAACTCGAGTAAAACCTTTTAAAAATTACCTTTGTGATTTCACTCACAAAATATTCATTCTCTCTATGCTACACTATCATTGAGAATCAATATCAATCATTGTGAAAGATGAGTACACTGACGAATTTGAATGGTTTAGGTAAATAGTTTGCGTTGGTAATTTATCAAAATGATAAAACACGTAAATAGTAAAGGAGAATTCCTATGAGTGAAATAATTAATAATCGTGAACAAAAAAGCATGAATACATTTGAAAGACAAGCTATCCTAAAAAAAATTATAAAAAATCTTCATCAAGGAAAAAGTGTGGAAGATGTGAAAGCTCAATTTGAAGAAGCTGTTGGGAATATTACGGTTGCAGAAATTTCTCAACTGGAACAAGCGCTCATGGAGGAAGAAGGAATCCCAGTTGAAGAGGTACAGCGCCTATGCTCGGTGCATGCAGCCATCTTTAAAGGTTCCATTGAGGAAATCCATAGATCAGAACAACCAGAAGACCAACCTGGCCATCCGATCCATACCTTTAAGCTTGAGAATAAAGAAATAAATCATCTTGTGAACTTTAAACTAAAGCAGCATTATGAACATTTTGAAAAAGACGATAGGAAAGAAAACGTCTATTTGCTTATGGAAGACGTAAATCTGTTGCTGGATATCGATAAACATTACAGCCGAAAAGAAAATTTACTTTTCCCTTTTCTAGAGAAATACGGCATCTATGGGCCAACAAAAGTTATGTGGGGAGTCGATGACGGCATTCGTTATGGCATTAAGGATGTTAAACAAAAATTAACAAACTACAATGGAGCTAAAAAAGCAGTCTTAGATGGACTTTCTTTTGTTATCCGCGAAGTTAACGAAATGATTTTTAAAGAGGAAAATATCTTATTTCCAATGGCATTGCAAAATCTTACTGAAGACCAATGGATTAAAATTGCTCATGAAAGTGATGAGATTGGTTTTTGCTTAACAGGCCCTGCCGGTGTATGGAAACCTGAAAGAAAAGATATCGCACAACAGTCTATATCTGAAGGGTTTATTCATTTGGAAACAGGCATTCTCTCACTACAGCAATTAGAGCTAATCATGAATCACTTGCCAGTGGACATTACATTCATTGATCAGGATGATGTAGTGCGTTACTTCTCCCATGGAAAAGAGCGGATTTTTGCCCGCACGAAAGCAGTAATAGGCAGAACAGTTCAAAACTGCCATCCTCCGAAAAGCGTTCATATCGTTGAAAAACTCTTAGAGGATTTTAAAGCTGGAAATAAAGATTGTGAGGATTTCTGGATTAAGTTTCAGGACAAATATGTATACATTCGCTATTTCGCTATAAGAAGTGAAGATGGAGAGTATATGGGCACCCTTGAGTTTACGCAAAATATTAGTCCTATTCAAGAAATTGAAGGCGAAAAACGAATACTCTCCTAAGCTTGAGATTGTCATGAATTACCTTGGCCGTTTTCCAGGGAGGATGAATCCTAGCTGTATAGCGGTTCACCCTCCTTAAGCGGTTCATGCGGTTCATGCTGCTCATTCTTATGCAATTAAAAATAAATAATAATTCGAGTTTGTGAAGGCTTTTTACGATCATACTCTATATTTTAGAACGAGCTATTGCTCCAGAAACTAATGAGGATTCCCCTATTTTAGCAGCTAGGGTGCTTTTCCTATGCACTTGTAGCCAAACTACTATAAGGATTATGTGTACTTCATTGAAATTTAGTTTACATAATGATTATTAAGTTAATTTAAAACCATACCCACCCCTTTTAATCCCCAAATGCAAATATTATTTCCGCCTCACAAATTAGTTCTCCATCAACTGTAGCAATACATTTGCCTTTCCCAATAACACCTTTTAATCGAGTAATGTCAACCTCTAGACGAATCTGGTCTCCAGGTTTAACTTGACGTTTAAAACGACAATGATCTATACCGGCTAAAAGCCCTAACCGCCCTTTATTTTCTTCCTTAGTCAGCATCACAATGGCTCCTACCTGAGCTAATGCCTCTATAATCAACACACCTGGCATAATCGGATAATTCGGAAAATGTCCTGTAAAAAATTCCTCATTAGCTGTAACATTTTTTATTCCAACTGCTCTCTTTCCTTCTTCTAACTCCAATATCCTATCCACTAAAAGAAATGGATAACGGTGTCTAATCACATCCATAATCTGTTGAGTATCTATCAACACTATTCCCCCTGAATCATTACCGATTAACTTGATTTTATCACTTCATACTAATAGTTGGTACTATAAAATGATATCTTTCTTCGGCAAATCAAATTAACCATATGGCATTATAGCCAACGCGAGGCATGAAGCCAGTTTGACCTGTTCCAACAATTTGAACATAATCAAAAGTTTGTAATCCTCCCCTTGGACCTTCTTCTTGAAAGGGACTCGGAATATTCCAACGTATTCCTAGTACGGCCGTTCCTTTTGGAATGTCGGTTTTCATGGATTCTGAGCTAGGTTCCTGTAAGATAATCCAATCATTCGTGGTCAAATGGAATCGTTTGCTATTCGTTTGTTCCACAACTTTTGTCCTCTGCAACGCTATTTTTGCTATTTCAATATGAAAAGGATCTTTGCCTTCTATGATAAAATCTCTTAATATATGCTGTGCATTCGTACTTGCAATACGCCCCAAGCTTTCTACGGCTCCCAACCTTATACCGTCACAAGGATGTTTAAGTAGCTTGGATAAGTAGGGAACAGCAGCATCTCCTATCGCTTCCCATTCGTATGAACCTCTGTAAAAAACCTCATGTAGCGAGGAAGCGCTGCATTTCAATTCTGTATCTCCGGCTGTTCTCCACTTTTCGTAAAGCTCCTTAGGATTGTATTTCTGAATACCAACAAGCAATTCAGTGCCAGCGCGCAGAGAGCCTGGATCATATAGATGGTTGACTTCTGTAAGATTTTTTACCGTTGTGTGAAAACGATATGCCAAGCACTCTAAAGTATCGCCAGATTGTACAACATAATACGGTCCCCCGCCTGCTTGTGGTAAATCCTGACCTTTTTTTGGGATAATCAAAGGCACTCCTGGAAAAATTCTGTTTGGATCACAAATAATATTCGCCTTTAGAATTTCTCTAACGGAACTTTCAAATTTGCTTGCGATTTTCTGTAAGGTATCATTTTCCTTTATAAAATACAGCATAATGATCTCTCCTTTATGTAATACCTTTAGGTAAGAAAAAATGAATGCTTCTCACCTTCAGTATCAAGGGAAGTAACAGGGTATACGCGAGAACCAGGCGTCTCGCATATACCCTTTGTCAGTAATCCGGGGGGTTTTTTATCTAGGACCCGGCGGCTCTGGAACGAAAGGTTGGCCTCGTAGCTTGAATGTGGCATCCGCACGAGCTAAATCGCTATCTGCCGGTTCTACCCAGAGATTAAAATTCCGGTGACGAATGAAACGGTCAGGAAAATTCTTTGAACGAAATGAGACCAGGCTTCGATTTGTAGGATCTGTAAGACCGGGTACCATGATAAAGGTTGAGTCCAGGATGGCTAGCCGCTCCTCTGGTGTCGGAGGGCGTCCAAATGGATAACCGGCCTCGTGAAGCTTAAGCCGAAAGTTTTGATGTCGTAGGTAATGCAGCGGGTAGTTAATGGATCTAAGTCTCCCTTCCGCTCCAAACCTCCAATCTCCTGTCCAATCAAATGTGGCATCATGTCGGTCTAAATCACTTTGGACTGGAGTGAGCTCCCCAAGAAAATTCGCATGACGGATAAACCGATTCGGATAGTTGACGGATTCTAGAGAAATGTAAGTCATACTATGCCTCCTTACTAAGAAAAATTTTTATCGCAACCCCTTTTTCTATGCCTAATTTAGGACAGCCTGGATGCATGTGCATGGTTGTGGCTGTTTCTTATGTCAAAAACCTACATTGGTGTTAATTGTAATTTTTATTCAATCAAAGCTATATTGGTGAGGAAATGAAGAATTTTCTGATAAATCACTGGACTGGCATGATTCTTTGTTAAGCCGAAAGAATTGTGAAAGAATAGTTTTCAACGTCTTTTTGTTGCTTTGTTTATAAGAGAAAATAGTAGATATGAATCGAAAATAACTCAGCATCATAAAATTCTCCACTTTGAGGGTAGCTTTATTAATTGATTTTTCTAAAAGTCCTGCAACATATTATTTTCATATTTTCATTGGTAATCTCACTGGGGCAAAGAAAGTACTATAATTCCTTGATTAAGGATACACAGAATCTAATAGGTTAATTTCAGGAATAGTTGTTATATTGGCCTTCAGGGAGGTTAGTTCCAATAATAGTATTTGTTGTGTATAAAAAACCGGTTTGCGATAAAAATAAATTAGACTTTTAGTTAAAATAGAAAGCAGTGAGTTTCTCTTATGGAAATCGTTCAAAATTTTATTCCTGTGGGTCGTAAAAACAGACCTGGAACACCTCTTCACGGCCCCAAATTCATTACAATACATGATACAGCAAATGACGCGAACGGTGCGAATGCTCTAAATCATGCAGAATATCTTAAAGGGGACGAAGCAGCAAATAAACCTGTTAGTTGGCACTATACAGTAGATGACAAAAGAGCAGTTCAACATCTGCCAATTACAGAAAAAGGCTTCCATGCTGGAGACGGAGGAGAAGGACCTGGTAACACATATAGTATCGGGATTGAGATATGTGAAAACAGGGATGGCAATCGAAGAAAAGCTGAAGATAATGCAGCTGAACTGGCAGCGAAGCTATTGAATAATCACAATCTCAACATAGAAGCACTTGTGCAGCATCACAAATGGACAGGCAAAAACTGCCCTCATATCATTCGTGAGCGTCCAAATGGCTGGGAACAATTTATCGAGAAAGTAAAAGAAAAGCTATAATATGGAAAAGTAATATTTAGGAACCCACTTAAAGGAAAAAGAAATTTTTTTAAAGGTAAATGTCCTCTTCAGATAGGTGTTGAATCCAACAAGTAAAAGCCCTCCGATGCTTTATTTTTTCGGTCAGAGGGCTTTTTCGTTATCTTTGTCTTGCTCCGTACGTGAGGTGTTATTTATTTGGGGTGCTTTTCTGCTAGCAATCATTAACTGATTCACAGATGAGATCTGCCACTTGCATCAATTAAATGTCCAGCTATCTGCTGTCAGATGAAGCAAGATCCAGCAATATCCGCCCCATCTTCAGGTTCCCCCCATCTGTTGAATGTTGAAAGAGCGGCGGCAATTTTCTGTCCATTGGGAACTTGCAAAGTCTCAGCATTCATCTCTGTATTAATAATGCCAGACAGGATCGCTTCACCGTAATATTACGGCTCTCTAGATGATCAGGTGATTTTGGAATGTTGTGCTCCCATTCAGAATTCAAGTCTATTTCAATGAGGTTAACGCAGGATCAGATATCGTTTAATAAAACTAAAACAAGGTTCTGCTCTATTTTTTAATCGATTGGCCAAACTTCTATTCAAACTTTAAAGGATTATCCATTTGCCTTCTACGTATCCACCGATGGGCTCCATAATGTTGTGCTACTTATGCAGTCATAACGTTTAGGTAGGTAGTTTTAAACAAACAATATAAGCAAATTATCATTTGGTAAAGACTGTAATCCAATGACCTGTTTTTACACGAATCTCATTCGTCCCCCAATAACAGTTACATTAGTATTGAATATTTTTATGAGGAATTAAAGCACAAAATTAATAAAAAACGATACTTAATGAGATATTATGACATGTATTGAACTACATAAAGAAGGTGTATGATGTGAAAAGACTTCTGATTATATATGTCCTTTTTTCAATTTTAGCGGGCTGTTTTACAAAACAATTTCCAGTTGAAAAGCAAGGATCTAACGTTGGACATGAAGATGTTGAATTAACAAAAAATGTGAAGCATCCGTCGTCCCAAAACGAACCTCTACAATCCCCAACTCCTTCCATCCAAGAAAAAGTCATTTTAGACGTGCCATTAATATTACAAAAACCTGAACTGAAATACGGATGCGAAGTTACAAGCTTAGCGATGGTATTACAGCACGCTGGCATCAAAGTTAATAAAATGGAGTTAGCTAACAGCATCAAAAAAGATAATGACCCACTGTCAATGAATAAAAGCGGGAACATTATTCAATGGGGAGATCCTAAAGAAGGTTTCGTTGGAGATATAACAGGGAAAAATAAGGGATATGCTGTCTACGTACAACCGCTGCAAGAATTGATGGAACATTATCTTCCAAATCGCACAGTGAACTTAACAGGAAAACCTTTCAATGATGTGCTAACTCAAATCAAAATGAATAAACCTGTGGTGGTTTGGACGACAGGAGATTACAAAGTTCCGGATAGATGGGAGTCTTGGAAACATGGGAACAAACAAATTACAACTCCCCTAGATTTACACGCTGTTGTCCTTACAGGTTTTGAGGATGGGTACATTTATATTAATGATCCTTTAAGCGAAAAAAAAGCCCGTAAGGTAAACCAAGAAACTTTCATCCAATCTTGGAATGCATTGGGAAAACAAGCCTTATCATATCGTTAACCAATTCAAATTCATTAAATATCTATAGGGGTCCAAGGTAAAAACGTGAACTTTGTACGTTCAGTGATTGTCCTCATGAAAAAGTCGATTTTTTATTTTTCTACCAAATAAAAGAGCAGTCTCTTATCTGCTCTTTTATTAGTGTAACTTCCCTGTACACCTTATTTTCTATTCTATTTTCGGTAGTAGTGTTTTGCCCATTCGTTAAAGACTTGTTGTCTGGACTGTGCTATCTTTATGGGAGCGTCGCTTGTTTCCCAATAATGAATTGCCTCACTTAATGTCTTATAGAACCGCAAATCATTAATATTCCATGAGCAAAAAATCCTTCGATACATAGACCCGTTACGGATTCCATCTTTGTATCTCCTAACTGCTTTACTAGCTAATCTTTTAGCAAACTTTTTTCCAGGGCCCGTTTTATCCTTAACTATTGGAAATTTCTTGTAGCTTCTGCTCATCAATAACCTCCTAACCGGGAAGTTAATGACCGTAGTTCATCTCCTTCATAAAACAACCTCCTTTTAATCCATGTATATCTACATACTCACCAATTACGTAAAAATTTCAGTTCTCTTCTGCTTTTTCTGTAAGCTTCAATAGTAAATCCTTCATTCCCGTGCAAAAGGGTTGCCAAATCGAACTAAAACATGCCACAAGTATTTTAATTCTTGAAGTACCTTTTCATAGTCACCTCTGTCGCTCCAATGTTCTGGATTACGTTTCAAATCATTGACGGCAGCTCCGATCACGCTGGCGTCGATATAATCATTCCACGCTATCCGTTTGGCTAAGGAAGGCATGGTTGGCCCTCTAAAATCCTCGGGTATTTCTTCCACTCGCAAAGAAAATCCCATATGCCAGTAAAGCTCAATAGAATACTCTGAGCACATTTTTTCTAAGCATTCTCCTATGTACGTGCCTTTAAACGAAGGATCGGCAACAAGCACTTCTATGTCATCTACTAAAGTAATATCCCCATGAACCTGAGCCTCAATATAGTGATTAAGGTTTCGGCTGGGCTTATCCTTTGAAAAATCCTTGAATGGCCGTTCCAGATGATACAAGAGATGATCAATCAATTTCCGTGGTGTCAGATCTTTCTCCCCGATCGCATATTCCAGTAAAAATGCATCTTTCAAAATCGCTGCTAATATGTCATCAAACTCGTCATAGGTCCCCTTTTCCTTTGGATCCTGATGCGAATCCAAATAAGTGTATGTGCAACGATAAGAAACCTTAGGTGATAAAAGAAAGTAGCATGAACCAAACCGTGGAGCAGGTCCATCCGGGTGTAACATTACATGTAGTGCCCCGTACTTTGGGCGTTGATTATTGGTCACGTCATCTAATTGATAAACGCCTCCAAACAACTTTTTCTCCCAAAGATCCCGTACGCCACCTGGATAAGCCGATACGCTCCCATTGGAAATGTGAGTTTCGAACTGACTCTTATAAATTCCCTGTTCAAGCAATGACTGAGCTACACTTTTCATGTCTGCAATTGGTCGATCAGGATGGAAATGCAATGCGACCCTCGCATGCGACATCAGCTTAATCACAGCGTCTGCAAATGTCTTCCAAGAGATATTTGACATCTGAAGAATTTCCTTAATTGACTTGTGAGCTTCATGTTTTCGTGTTCTTGCGTATTGTGAAATATGCTCAATAGCCAAGTGCTGTACACTTGACAGCTCTTTTTTATCTGACACTTGTATCACCTTCCGTTGAACTAATGGTTATCGAAAGCTTAATAAAGGCAGCGGTAGTCTAGGACTTTATTTTATCCGAAGTTGTCACTGCCTTGTTATTTGAGATTTGTCTAATCTTCTTATAGCCCACCCGCATATAAGATATGAAGCAAATGAATACATTGGCAAAATACCCCTGCCATTATCATAATGACAGGGGCCATCTGCAGGTATAATACCATCCCTGGTACTTCCATCCGCATAAATATCTTGCATCAGGAAAACTATGCTCTATCCTTTTTTGAGCGATAGCCAAGATGAAAAGACTAATTCCGCGTACCACAGCCACAGCGAACCCACACCTTTCCTTTGATTTCTAGAGCTTCAGATACAGATTTGTTAGTTGAACGTCAGCCCAACCTTGGACTGGCCGGCCCAGTCGCCAACGGGAGTAACGGTATAAGCTGCTCCTTTAGTCAATTTGCTGTCCTGCGCAAGATCGAACACGCCCACTGCACCTTTGCGGCTTGAATATTTATAAGTACCGGTCAGTTTATTACCCTCTGCATCGGTCAATTCCACACTGCGGCCGGAGAACAGCTCATCTCCCGGGTCCTTTGCCAAAGTAACGGCAATGGATGTTTCACTGATTGCCTCCGCTTTGACGATTTTCAGCGGTGCGATATCCTCGGCTACGAATGTCTGATTGGCAATTTCCGTCCAATCCGAGGTAACGGTATATTTAACACCGGGTGTCAGCACCTGACCTTCCGGCAAACGGAATTTTGGTTCTTGCTTGCCATCCGTCGATTGGGTGAACGGGACGTATTTGGCTACGATCGGTTGACCGCCTTCCGGAGTAATCATGACTTCTCTGCCTTGACCGGAGGAGATGATCTGATAGGTTCTTCCATCCGCTCTGTTGTTCTCATCCAGGACGAATGCATTCGCTCCGCGGCCGCCGCTGTATGCGCTGATAACATATCCGTAGTCTACTACTCCATTAGCCTTGAGAGCTTCCAACTCGAAAGTATCGTTCGAAACCTGTCTAGCTTCCGTCATGTCAAGCTTGGTTGCGTTACCTGTAAATGTACCCGCTTTTTGGCCTCTGTAGGTCAGGGTATACGTCGTACCTGGTTTTTGTACGGTTGTTGGTACGATATACGTTGCAATCGAACCCGTTTTTAACCGCGGCATATTATTCAAGGTCAGTCCATCGTTAAATACAAAGTCTTTTTTTGTCTTGGCAAATACTTCATTCTCAGCTGTCAAAGGAGCGTCAAAAGTCACAATCAAGGTAATGGCATTCAGCGGACGAACGCTCGTAATTTTCGCATTTGCCGAAGGAATCGCCTGACGAGCGATATTCAGCAGGTACGCTGTTTCGCCGCGAGTGGCATTGTTATCGGCTCTATAAAAACGCTCCATCCAGTAATTCACGGATTTCATATCACGTTTCAACGCTTTGGACACGATTTGTACTAACTCCGCATGTGTCACAGTTCCATGTGGATTAAAGCGTCCTTCTTCCGCCTGCATGATTTCTTGTGCTACCAGTTCAGCGGCGTAATTGTAGTACAAATCATCCTGATTTACATCCTTGAAGCTAGGCAAATTGCCCCCTTTCCCTTGGAGACCAAACGTAAGGACGACCGTTTTCGCCAGTTCGGCGCGAGTGATCTGGTTCTCAATCCGTATGGAGCCTTTTTCGTAGCCATGCATCACGCGAAGTTCAGCGAGTTTGTTGACTGCTTGTTGAATTTCCTGTGATGAGAGGCTCGTTGATGCAGCTTCTGCATACAGAGCGGTAAATGGAACGAATGCCGTTCCCAAGGCAGCTGCCAGCATCAAAACAGCCACTTTATTAGAATATTCATTCATCGGTAACTCCTCCTCCAGATAATAGGCATAGTAGTAATTCGTCATAACTCTATGATAAAGGAGGGATATAAACCCCGAAGAAACTCGGGATAAACCGATTCTAAAATCTTTCTTAACAAATTATAAAATCGATCACACGGAAAATCGGTATCCGGCACCCCAGACAGTTTCGATATACTGCGGGTTGGAAGGATCGACTTCTATCTTTTCCCTCAATTTGCGAACATGTACGGTAACGGTTGCAATATCCCCACTGGAATCCATACCCCATATTCGTTCAAATAACTCATTTTTGCTAAAGACACGATTGGGATTGCTTGCAAAAAATTCAAGCAGGGTAAATTCACGGGTTGTAAATATCACTTCTTGATTTCGTACGTAGACTCTGTGGGCAACTTTATCAATGACCAAGCCGCGAATATGAATTTCGGACTTATGATCAGTCTTCTGTCTGCCCAATAGCCGTTCATATCTCGCTAGATGTGCCTTGGCTCTCGCCACTAGCTCGCTAGGGCTGAATGGTTTGGTAATGTAATCGTCGGCGCCAAGATTAAAGGCGCGAATTTTATCAATCTCTTCTTTTTTTGCAGAGACAATCAGAATTGGCACTTCCTTGCTTTGTCTGATTTGATTGCATAATTCAAAGCCGTTCATCACAGGAAGCTGTAAGTCTACAATAATAAGATTGTAATCCCCATGAAGCGCAAGCTGTAAACCATCATTGCCTGAATGACATAAATCAACGAGAAAGCCATTTAGTTCAAAATAATCCCGCTGCAGCTCAGCGATCGTAGTTTCATCTTCAATGATAAGGATTCGTGTCGTCATTGGTTTGGTGTACCTCCTTCGTTCGTCATTCGTTTCAGGGTAAAGAACAGGCTCGTGCCGATGCCTAGCTCGCTGTTTACCCAGATGGAGCCTCCATGTCCTTCTATGATTTGATTCGCAATGGCAAGCCCCAGTCCGCTGCCGCCTGTTGAAGAATTGCGGGATTGCTCTGCACGATAAAATCGTTGGAAAACATGGGGTATGGCTTCAGGCGGGATGCCCTTCCCGTTATCCCGTATTTCAATGGTGACCCATACTGGGGAAACTTGTACGGAGACGCGAATCATTTTTTGCTTTTTGTCCATAAAATTCTGAGCATTGCTAATAATATTAAGTACTATACGTTTTAATTTCTCCACATCGGCAAGTACTTCAATGCTCTGACTTGGACGCTTCCCCCACTCAAGCAGGATTCCTTTTTCCTCCAATTCATAATACAGTTCGTCAATACACTCATCTAAAAAACCAACAATATCTACATGCTCAAAGAAGAACGGGACTTGCTTTAAATCGAGCCTGGAGTAGAGAAATAGTTCGTCTACGAGTTTATCCAGATCGTTGGCTTTGGAATAAATGATGTTCACGTACTTGTTCATTTTCTCAGGAGTATCTGCGACCCCATCCCGTATTCCTTCGATATAGCCTTTTATATTAGTAATAGGCGTACGCAAATCATGAGAGATGTTGGAGATTAGTTCTTTCCGGTTCTCCTCGTCTTTTAATCGAAGCTGAACCGATTCAAGCAGTCTCTTTCGCATATTTTCAAACGTCTCGTTCAATTGCCCGATTTCGTCCTTTGAACGCAGATCAAGTGAAAATTGGAGATTGCCCTCCTTGATGTGATCAGCCGAAGTCCGAAGCAAATCAAGGGGTTTGACGACGCTTCTGGTAATCCAGCGGTATAACAGCATATTCGCAACCACGACGACGCCGATGAGAATTAGAATGAGGATGGGTAACAGCCTGCGTATCACTTCACCAAAAGGGCTTCGCTCCCGTATAACGAAGACGCCGCCTTGGGCGCCATCCGAAAAGCGGAAGTCGTATTTAGCGTAGGCATAAAATCTTTCGCCAATGTTAAAGGTATTGCGAATCTGATTGTTGTCCAGATCATAGGGAGGCAGATTCTGCTCCAATGCAGGCTGGTTAAAGGTACGCGACGCAAAGACCTGATTGCTTTCCCGGCGGACGTAGAGACCGGCCCTCACAGTTTTAAGCTTGAAATCGTAGTCTAGCAGAAGCTCTTCATTTTGCAATTGATCCGGTTCGTTTTTGGCGAGATATTTTAATTCGAGAAAGATCGATTCCTCTTGTTCAGTCAGCGGATTAAGCTGGTAGTGGACTTTATAGAAATCCCGAATACTGTGAACGTCGCCTGTAGCTGCGATCGTGAACAGACTGGCAGTTAAGAAAAAGACCGAAAGGCTAATGATAAGCATACCTGTATAAGACAGCAATAGTTTGACTCTAATGGACATAGCTCACCTCGTTCGACTAGGGGGAATAGAACATACCATCGTTTTTTGACTATAACTCCTGGACTAGCTTTGAAAGCACTCCTGTATTTGTTTAATAAATGCTTGGCTGCCCGGCTCAGATACGGTCGAAGCGGTAAATAATTGACAAGCTGCGGCTGGGCGCACCCTCCTTGATGTGTATCGTGTGTAAAACCGGATCGCAAATTTATCGTATTAACGGATGTGGCTGGTGGCTGTAAGGTTGCACTAATATTGACCTTCGAGGACATGGCTAGCCTGCATTTTTAGGGATTGGGACAAGATGACTCTTCCCTGTGGCTTTAAGGTTGCCTTTGGATGAAACATCAATTGCGGAAGAAGCAAGCGCGCTATCTGCCATGATGCAGTCCGGCGGCTACATTTTTGCTTCCCTGATTCCCTTTCCAGTGAGATTTATCCATGATTATACGGGCAGTTTCCCCACTGCTGCCATTGGATTGATTTTTACGGTAGCGGTTATGATTGGGTTCTCGTTTAAAATCGGCAATAAAAAAGCCGAACATATGAGAAACGGGGACAGGGCGTAGCCTTGACGCGGATAAATCCCTTACTATCGTACATGATCCGATTCCTGCTCGGCTTTCTGGCGGGTTCCACTCGCCTGGTGCCGCTTGCACGCCAAACCAGATTCAGGATTTTGCAAAAATTAATAATCTGGTCTTGCCTCAATCCTTCTATTCCATGAAAAAGAAGCCTTCCTTTGATGGGTGCTCGTCACTTCCATTTTACAAAGGTTCAGCTTCTTGAGGTTTGACAATACGGGAAACGGTCCGGATCCGTTTCTCACATGAACTATTTTTTGTTCAGGTTGTGGAAATGCTCAAATAATTGATCGCAATCTTCTCTTTTCTCGACCTTGACCATGTTCAGAACGCTCTTATCTTCTCCGGTCAAATATTTACGAATATGCATATCGGAAAAACCGTGCTTATCCGCGTCTTCTGCGGTGTTGCAATAGTACACTTTTTTTATGCCGGACCAAATGATTGCCCCTACACACATCGGGCATGGCTCGCATGTTGCATAAATTACACAATCAGACAAGTCCATTGTGTCCAATTTTTTACAAGCTTCTCTGATTGCTACCATTTCCGCATGCGCAGAAGGATCCGTATCCCGCATCATGGTGTTGGCTACAACGGCAATAACTTCATCTCCTCTAACAATGGTTGCGCCAAACGGCCCTCCCGCTTGATTATCCATACCTTCGATCGTCGCTTCAGCAGCCAATTTCAAGAAATCCACCGTTCCGTACCTCCATCTCATTTGTTTCATGATTTCTTTACTCTAGCTAATAAAGTGTACAAGACAAACGACACAATCAACCCGCTGAAAAAAGCGAATTCATTCAATGCTGCTATCTATTCTTTAGCCTTTAATCTTTCACGCTTTTTCCTAGAAGGATTCCAGCAATTTTATGTATATATTTATAAGTTTCGAAATCTTCACAATTGATTAATGCGATAATTGTCAATTTTTCTTTTGGAAAGCGTAAGAATTGCGACTGATAGCCTGCTCAAACTTCGCCGTGTTCTAAATAATGAAAGTCGAAAGATCGAGGGATAAAATATGCCAAAAGCATAGTCTCTATGTCAATAATTTTGTCACTAGATGGCGTTGTTTTTGGACCGACTTTCTCGATTCTTTTAACAAGCTCTTTCCCTCTATCTCTACCAGAAGTGAAGTTTTCTCCCCACGTTATCATGTCGTCAACATTTGAATGTACGGCCCCATCACCTGTATGTTCCCAAGGGTTCTCAAAGATTTCATACGTTCCTTGCTCGTTTTTGGTGGAACCACGAGCAATTGATAAGTTTGTAGGATAAGAGTCTACAATTGTTGTATCTTTCATATTTAAAGGTTGAAAAATACGCTCCTTTGCAAACTTACGCAGACGCTGTCCACTTGCTTTTTCTACTATAATAGATAATAAAAATGTCCTGTGTCACTTATTCAAACTTTGTACCTGCAGCGAAATTAATTATTTGATGATTTTCAAGATGTTCTAATGATTCCTTAAAAGTTAATTTATCTGGTTCTAAAATTTCTTTTTCTTCTGCTAAATCCATTATCAATCATGCTTAAGTACCTCTTCTCAACTTTAAAAATCTTTACTAAATAATTGAAATTAAATACTGTTTTTTAAATATAACAAACTAAAGGAACTATTACAAATCATTGGAATTAGTTTAGTTTCACGAACACATCTTGGTTTTTTAATGAACTTATAGGAAATGAATACGGATGAAACGAGCCGTTTTATTTGATTAATAAAAGTAGAACACTCTTGCTTATAATTAGTCAAAAATGCATACTGACAACAAATATTTTATCACTATCTTTCCAATCTGTTATCAGTTCTAAGAGCTTGTTTCAGCTAAATCTCTAAAGCCATTATATTGGTATTATTCTTCCCACGCCTTGTTGTTGGACAGGAAATGCTGCGCCTCTATTGTCTGATCAAATGAGTTGAGTCCTTTCTCGATTTTGGTACCGTTTGGATACTGGACATGCAAGGTATCCCCTGTCGCAGACGTATCGTACGCATAGGTGATCTTGCCCATTCCTGGATGTTAGACAGACAATATGCGTCCTATCTCATAGTATACGTAATGGGCCGTCTCCTTGTCATTCTCAAAGGTACTCATCAGATTCCCGTTTGCATCGTATTGGACTTTAAAAATGTCCTTTTCCGGGTCTTTTACATAACGTATCCCTCTAATACTCCTGGCAATTTGCGCTTGTTATATCAAACCCATAGTTCCTCTATTGCTTATGTTTTGTTTTGCCTTCTATGCGGGTAGTACCAATGTCGCTGTCACCACCCGCGAAGTAGAGTGGATTCATCCTCAAATAATATGTTAGAAAAGCCGATTTTTCCTGAAGCAGGAACCACCGGCTTTTACTATTACGTCTCTCTTCTGGTCTGTGATGATAGCAAGAACGGTTACGATCAACTCTCTAAATAACGATAAAGTGTAGTTTTGCTTATTCCCGTTTCTTCTTTGATTTGTGCAAGACTGTATTTTTTACTTTCGTACATACTAATTGCCCTTTTAACATTCTCATCAGGTTTTCGTGGACGGCCAGCTGTTATTCCGTTTTGCTTTGCTTCATATAATCCTTTTTTGGTATTCTCACTTATTACATCTCTTTGAAAGCTCAATAAGTAATTTACGCTGTCATGAAACGTATAGCCAGTAGAATTTCGAGTATCAATCCCTTCTCCAACAGATAAAAGATAAGCTTGCTTATCACTTAACTGATTTAACAAATCTGCCAGATGTCGAGTAGAATCAGCAAACGTGAATAATTTAGCAACAACAATCGTATCACCTGCTTGCAGTTCACTCATCATTTTTTTTAGTACGATTCTTTTTTTGGGGGAAGAATGTTCCTCAGTAAGCAGATGATCACAGTTTAAACCATTCAAAACCTTATATTGGATTTTACACTGTACATCATCTTGATTTGGTCTCATGTAACCAATTAACATTACTTTCACTCCTTACTACCCAATCCTAATTAAAAGCATACCACAAAAAAGTTCCAAAATGGTTCCTTTTTGGACTTGCCGGTGATAAAATGAATCTGCTCAACACGGAAAAAAGATTAATAAAATAAGGAGTGAGAGTAAACGTGTTTGAACAGATGAAACGAGAATGGTTTTCCAATATCAGAGGTTATGTACTCTCAGGAATTGTTGTTGCTTTAGCCCTCATCCCTGAAGCGATTGCCTTTTCGATTATTGCCGGCGTCGATCCTATGGTTGGTTTGTATGCATCTTTTTGTATTGCAGTCATTATCGCATTTGCTGGCGGGCGTCCAGGTATGATTTCCGCTGCAACAGGTGCAATGGCCCTACTAATGGGGCCGCTTGTAAAAGAACATGGTTTACAGTATTTATTAGCTGCCACTATACTAACCGGGGTCATTCAATTCATGTTTGGTGTTTGTAAGATTGCAAAGCTAATGAAATTTATCCCTAGAGCTGTCATGATTGGATTTGTAAATGCGCTGGCCATTTTAATATTTATGGCGCAGATCCCTCATTTCGTTGGGATATCAACTTCGGCTTATATATTTGTCGCGATTACTTTGATTATTGTATATGTAGTGCCTAGATTTTTCAAAGCAATACCTGCTCCTTTGATCGCAATTATTGTCTTGACTGCGGCTTCGATTTGGGGACATTTCGATTTAAGAACGATTGGTGATCTAGGTAAGATCACTCAAACGCTTCCTTCCTTCTTTATTCCTGACGTTCCGTTTACCATAGAAACGTTGCAAATTATCTTTCCGTACTCAATCGCTTTAGCCGTCGTTGGATTATTAGAATCGTTGCTAACATCCGCCATTGTAGATGATATGACAGGAACAGAAAGTAATAAAAATCGAGAATCAAGAGGACAGGGTATAGCAAATATAGTTACCGGCTTCTTTGGTGGCATGGCTGGATGCGCCATGATTGGCCAGTCTGTGATCAATGTCAAATCGGGAGGTCGGGGCAGATTATCCACTTTGATTGCAGGGCTGTTCTTATTATTCCTCATTCTTGTATTGGGGGAATTGGTTATACAAATACCAATGCCTGTGCTGGTTGGGATTATGATCATGGTATCGATTGGCACATTTGATTGGTCATCTTTCTCCTATTTGCGCAAAGCTCCCAAGTCAGATGCGATTGTCATGTTGACTACCGTGATTATTGTTGTTGCAACGCATGACCTTTCAAAAGGAGTTATTGCCGGAGTTATTCTTAGCGCAATCTTTTTTGTTGCCAAGATCTCGAAAGTAGAAGTTAAAAAACACCAAATAAGCAACGTGATCAAATATGACGTGACTGGTCAATTGTTTTTTGCTTCTGTAGAGGGTTTTGTTAACACATTCGACTTTACGTTAGCAGAAAAAGATATTGTGATTGATTTCTCGAATGCACATATTTGGGACGATTCTGCCGTAGGCGCGGTAGATAAAGTAGTCATCAAGTTTCGTGAAAATAATAACCATGTAACGATCATCGGACTCAATACATCTAGTAAAAAAATCATGGATAAATTAGCCCTCTACCATAACACGAACGCACAATTAAAAGCTCACTAACGACAAAGAGAAATGATTATGTACCAACGTATTTTACTCGCTCAAAGTATGCAATTCATGCGGCCTAGAAAGCCGCGAGAATTGCAACTTTGGCTCCAGAATCCTCTGTAGAAATCTTGTTTGTAGCTGACTTATCTGGGTTACTGCCAGCAAAACGCGGATTTAGAACGCTAAGGAGTTTTGACCAAAAAAATTTTCACCATGCTAAGGGTGTGACCGGCGTACAGAACTCCATTTAGGTTCATAAATTTTTGCATCTCCTCATGTACATTGAACTTTTGTTCACAAATATCCTCGCATTCCACAGCTTCTCTCATAAGGAAGACTTTGAACCCATGTTTCCGTGTTAGAGATGTGTTAGTAAAACGGAAACTCACCGGATATGATTTCGGGCTTTGAGGTGTAATTGAGTAAACGATTTTAACCAAATTGGATAGGGAATCATCCGAAACTGATGAAGACATTTTTGAATTAATTCGGTGGTTTACAAGGTAATCTTGTGCAATCAAACAGACCAAAATCACCACCGGTAAATGATTATGGAGTTAAAAAGATTGGTTCACCACAATTAATATTTCACGATTATATGAATTACTTTATTATTTTTTTGTTTACTTAAATTTTTAACAATCTTATAATATAACGGAACTTTAACATTTGGAGGGATTTGGAAATTGAATTTTAGACTAGTTACATTTGTACTTTTACTCAGCTTGGTTAGTCAAACCATATTAACACCGTTTCAAGCATTTGCTGCTTCAGAAGAACTTTCAACCATCAGCAAATCTGAAGCACAAAAAGAGTCTACGGACTTACATCAGGGTTCTGAAGAAGATATTTCCCCTGATGACACCCCTTTTGTTCTCCCCACTGAATCATCTGAAATCAGCGAGGATATAGAAGTAAAGGAGCAAGTCTCCAGAGATACAACTGGTCCTATTGAAAAAGAGCCGGAAAACGATACAAGTATAGATAATACTGCTTTAGAAGGACTAGAAGAAGTAGAAGAAGCAGAAGAAGCTAATGTTGATGATTACAAGAAGCGTAACAAACGTGCAATCGCAGCAGTAAAAGAGGAAGTAACTGTACATAAAGGAGAAACAATTGAATTTGAAAGCGATACAGCTGTAACAATATCAAGTAATGCAACAAGCTCTAAAAATAACCTTTACCAATATATAAAGTATGACACTGAGGGTGCACCTGTTGAATTTTTTGAAGATGCTCGAGGTGGAAAAACTGTAAAAGGTAAAATGATCGCTACAGTCATTACTGATGAGCCTGTAACCTTTACATACCCTACAGGGGTAAAGGTCTCATTTCCTAACACCCCTGCATTGAGGACTGTTGAATTAGAAGGAAACGAAAGCTATACATTTACAAACATTTCAGATTTCAAATTTTATGTGAAAGCTAAAGGAGGAACGAAAAGTCCCACTCCTAAATATGATTTTTCCCTTTATGACTCTGATGATAATTTAATCAAAGCTTTAGTAGCTCAGGGGTCTGGACCTCAAGCAAGTGGCATGCTTTTAAAACCGGGTGAAAAAGTTGTTGTCACCACAATTTCGGGTGATTCTATTAGATTTGTAGCCCCATTTGATGCAACAACAGGTAGACATAGTGATACCCCTGCATTGAACAGAACCGAGTTAGCTTTGGATGAATCGTTGACTCTTACCAATATAAGTAAAGTTAATTCATTTGCAAACGAATGCTTCATCTAAAAATCCTTTTAAGTATGTAAAATACAAAAGTAATGGAGAACCCGGTCTTATTAATTTGAAACATACAACGAACATTTCAATAAGTCCTGAGGAAACGATTGTGGTATCGCCTTCGACAAGCGAGCCTGTAACATTCATTTACCATCCCCTTCAGTTCCTCAATGAGGATGAATCTGATCCTCCTTTTTATGAACAAGTACTGCAAAAGGGTGACAGTAATTATTTTGATAATTTGAGTGACTTTCCATTAAGTCTGAAAGAAATCCGAGTTTCTTCCTCTGATAAATTTGATTATAAAATTTATGATGACGAAGGTAATTTGTCAGAGAGTTTGTGAATACATCAACACCTCCAAAATTATCACCTAATGGCAGAGCTTTAATTAGTAATGTTTCAGATAACCCAATTACCATTTACAGCCATTATCGATATTTATCTTCTACAGACAGCTCTGAACCAGCTCTTGAACGTGTTGTGTTGCATGAAGGAGAGACAATTGAATTTGTTAATATCTCTGATAAAGCACAAAAAATCCGGACGGATACTTCTAAAAAGAATGACAACCTAGTACATATGGCTATGTACAAGTCTGATGGTTCCATTAGAAGTGACGCATTTTCGTATCTTTGGGGTTCGGTTGTTGGAACACATTCAAAAGAAAAAACGGTTTTACGAAACGAAAAAATCGTATTTACCAGAATTTCTAAAAAACCAGCTACATTCATTTACAATAAAGATAACTTTTCCATGCGTTATTCTAAGAAGGAAGCTCTCACCTATAAACTTTTACATCAAGGTGAAAGCATGACTCTCTATAATAACACTGATCATGATACGTTACTTAAACCATTTGGGAAACGCGAAAAATCAAATTACAACTACATACGTTATTTAAAGGACGGCAGAACTCAAGAATATGAGGGTTATATTAACAATACAGCGTTACCAGCCCATAGTCGTGTAACGATCACCCTTTTAAGCGAGGAACCAATTACATTCTATGGACCGGCTGAACTTATTACTGAAGCAGCCAGTATGCTCCCAACATACAATACGCTTGAACTTAATTCATCTCAAACATTAGACCAAGAAAATAACGATACTCTTTATTACAAATTTACAACAAACAAATCAGGATTACATCGCCTGTTTACGGACTCTATTGATGTTAATAGCACTGATATCAAAATATACGAAGATCCTCAGCTAACTACATTAATTACGGAGAGTGCCGAAAACATTACGCTTGGATCCTCTCATTATAAAAAAGCGGAAGCTCTTTTGAGAGGAAACCAAACCTATTATGTTCAAATAACAGGTGCTAGCTCCGGCAGAAGCATTACTCTTGAAGAGGATTTTGATTCAACGCCTCAAGAGGCAACACTGGGTACTCTCAATGCTATTTATGACTTTGATCTCAGTTCAGTATTTGACATTGATTATTATCGATATATTTTACCTGAATCATCTCAGCTGAACATTATTCTTCCAAAAGGAATGGCCACTATTGAAAATGGAAACGGGGATATTTTAAAAATAATAGTAGCTGGCAGTGATGATACTGTATTCATACCCGAAAATCCCGGCGTTTATTTTGTAAAGCAACAATTAAATCCTGAAGAACCTCAGTATCGAACGAAACGAAGCATTGGAAGTAGCAAAGGAAAATTTGCTGTTAAAGATTTAACTCCAATTCCTATGTTCAAGACAATTACTTCGATTCCGGGTAAAAAAGATCCAGTTACGTTTAAATGGCGTTATCTCTCCCCTCATACAACTACTGTCTTTGAAGTTTATGAAAAACGAAATAAGGCAAAGGGAAAATTAGTTTACAAAGATGTTCGGACAGATTTATTTCAGGCGAATAAAGATTATTTCTTTCTTTGGGACGGATATGTAAATCAACCAGATGCTGGAACTCATGCTCAAAACGGTCGATATGTGGTATCACTTTATGCTTCCGATGCTCCAATGTTTAAGTATGAAGCAGATGTTATGGTTTTAAATAATAAAGATCTCGAGTTAGATGGGGATACGCTCATTGATGTTTATAATAAAAGAATACCGTCTGAAAAAATTTCACGTATGCAAACCTACCTGAAGAGTATTCAATTTTATGAAGGTGAAATAACTGGTCATTATGATTATGAATTTTTAGTATCTGTAATGGCTTATGAAAATGTTATCAATAAATGGGGGCTGCATGTTGCTAGAGATGTTTATCTCTATGATATGGGATATCTATCAGAAGCTGGTGAAGTAAACGACCGATTATTAGGGTACGCTTATACAGATGCTTCTTTAGGCCATAGTAAATATAGTGAATTTACTCAACTAATGCTCGAAGGTGATTCTGTTATTCTATCTTTCGCAGAGCCATCTTTGCCCTTAGGGTATTTTGGAACCTTGATAGGAAAAAATGGTAGCAAGATTATTAAGAATACTGGGGAATTAATAAGTAAAACCGGTAAATTAAGCAATAAACTTATTAAACATATAACTACACGCCATATCTTTAATAAAGCGAAAGATGAAATTCCTTTTCTTTTAAAGAAATTACCTCGTGAGAAAGTTGAAATAGTTATTTCCGGAACAAGTAAAAAACCAAGAAGTTATTTCAACAAAGAATGGTCAAACAAACAGATCGAAGATGCAGTACAGTTTGCTTTTGAAGATGTTGTTAAAAAAGGAAAAGGTGATGGTCTACATCATGTCGAATATTTAGGTGAAAAAATCACTATTTATATCCGTAAAGGATTACCTGGTACTGCTTTTGGTTCACATAGATACACGTTAAAAGATTTTGGTTATTAGGAAGGAGTTAATATGTTTATTATAAATTATCAACTTGCTTTGTCTGAATCAGAAATTTCCTCCCTTACGTATGAAGAGTTTTTAGAAGATTACGGTGATGATTTCTTAGGGTTGATACTCTTTTCTTTTAATGAGCAGGAATATGGATATTATTCTGAAGATGCTACGGTCCATGAATTCAACTTATGCCAAGAGTGGATTATACTTTGGTTTCAACTGTTAAATGATGCTGTTTTATTATTAAAAAAGGAGGGTTATGCTGCTATTAAAACCATAGAGGAACCTGATAATTGGATTGTATTCAAAAATAGGAATGAAAATGTATTGATTGATTTCGTACTGGCAACAGATAGGATTCCCAATGTAGTCGTGTCTGCTGTTCCTCTTTGTGGCATCTATGATGCTGGATGGGAAAATGAGATTATAAATAAAGCTCAATTTCTTTCTGAACTTAAAACGAAAACAGGCGATTTCATTCAAAAGATAGAAAGATTGAATAACAATCTTGCAGAATCAAGTGAAAACTTTCAAAGACTGAAAGAAACATACTTCTTGGCACACTTTTAGGCTTAAAAAACGAAATTTTATTTTATAGTCGCTTCTGAATTTGTTGTACATGATTATTTTTTTGTAAAAACCTTTTAAAAAAAAGATCGTTCTCTACCTTAACTAACTACTCTTAGTAAGGAGAAGAGCGATCTTTTTTGCTGGTATGTACTCGTCAATTAGCTGTATAACATATACAAAAGGTACAGGATATTTTTCTAAAGCTAGACAAACTCTAGCAGGAATAAAAGCCTATTAATATCCGGATAAATACGATATTATATAATACATATTTATCGGTAATCGCCTTAATATAACCAGAATTAACCTCTGGAGTTGGTGAAGTTGGAATATTTGAAAAAACTATTTGCAAAAAAAGACGATCCAATAAACTACTTTAATTCAAATAAGGTTATAAAAAACCAGGAAAAGTCAAGGAGGCTGATTAATATTGAACAATTAGAGAAATATATTGAAACCTATCTAGATACAGTTACCGATAGCATTTTAATAAGCCCCTTCGAGTTTCTCCACGGGTTTCATGTAAGAAGCAGCCTTCATCAAAAAAAAGACTTATTATCAGAAGAGAAAAAAAGAATTTTATTGAAGTATGATAAGCTATTATTTTTCCGCTCATCTGAGATTTATAATCATATGAAAGTCATTTATCATTTCGAAAACTCCTCTGAGTCAATTGAGGAATGGTGGTGGCATCTGGATAAAGTAGTGAATAAAACAGTAACGATTGATTTTGAATCACAGATCATTGTCTATAACGGAAATAAATACCAATTGTAGAAAATAACTAAAAAGGGCAAAAAGAATAAACGATCTTTTTGTCCTTTTTTATATTACTATCTGTCAAATTCAAGTATGTTATTTTTGGTTTTAGAAGTCACTTCAGAGATGTATGATAAACGAATTAACTTTCAAAAGATGCTAGTCACCTGAATTTACAGATGTAACTGCTATCACTGATAAAACTGCAATATAGATAAAAGAGGGATATACATGTTACGAAAAATAGGAATCCAAGAAATAGTACATGAGACACTAGAACTAGATGATTATATTCTGTTCAATGTTTACTGGAAAACTCCATTTGTATTTCCTACTCAATACTGGAGAACTGGGGATTCAGAAGAATCTTTTATAGAGATTGGGATTAATTCAGAATCAGGTGAATTACTCTCCATTACATCAATATTACTACCTTCTGTATCTTACGAGTGTCCCACTTTCTTAGATAGTCAGAAAGATATTGATCAATCTGGCATCCCAGTTTTTGATATCTCTGCCTGGAAAAATATCAAATATATTAATGATCCAATTGATTTCCAATCATTCTTTTTTAATGGAAAGTTAACCATAGTTTTAGATGATACAAAAACAGTAGCTTCTACGTTACTCGGAACATTTTACGTTTTATTTTGATTCCAATCAGTTTATGGTAGCTTTTGAACTTGGAAATCTTTCTGAAGAGGAAGTTCTTCAATTGATTACATATTGTAACATGTAACGGTATACCTGATTTAAATTGCCCCCATATCTTATTTGGTATTATCCCCTTTAGGTAGACAGTAAGAAGAAAGCCCTTTACTGTTTACTTGGAGGGGAATTTTTATGAGCAGCGCTAAAAAGACGTATTCTCTTGAATTCAAACATCATGTAGTGGAATGTTTTGAGCAAGGGACTACTTATAGGGAGATTAGAGAAACATACGGTCTTGATTTAAGAATGTTCCGCAGGTGGGTTAGAAGATACAGAGATGATGGATTGAAAGGCTTAGAGGGCCTAGGGGGAAAACAAGAAAAACAGAGAAGACTCGTGAAAAATCTCTTCCCCCGGCGGAAAAAATAAAGCGCCTTGAGGCAGAAATAGAGTTATACAAGCTGTTGGCCTTGAAAGGATTAATAACCAGGATCATCGGACCAACCGGGGTCACTTGTAATGCATGTGTATTGAATCGACCAATCAGGCTCTGCCATAAGTACGTCCTCACTTAGATGGTATCTAGGATCAATGCCTTCCACACAACCATTTCCCTCCTCACCTTAAAAGTTTTGATAGTCAACTTCTATTCCGTATTCATCTTGTTTTATACAACCAATCTAGCGTTTTTTTAGTTTGGTCATTCCCTGGATTCGTTCAACTTGATCTCCTTCTTTACGTTCTATGATGAGATTGGCTTGTTGCACAATTGTCGTACAGTGCATGTCATAATAAGCAGTTATAGGCAGCAGGCAATTCGCAGTTGTTACTTGATATTCAGGAAACAAGACTAATTTTTTCATCTTTCGTTCTCCAAAAGCTGGTGTAACACCGATCAAGTTATCATAGCGGCCATTTTTTTCTTTAACTCGTTTCCTCCAATCAGCAATTTCATTCCTGGTTCTACATTAAAAAAATAATCAGAAAAGACTACAGCGGCTGTCTGTACTTGGTCTAAATCGTTCATAGGCATTTTCTTGGCATTTTCTTATCGTGGACAAATATTTCAAAAGCAACGACTTTCACTTCTTTTATAGGAGCTTGTTGATCTTTATGCATTGGTTGACTTTCTACACTTTTTATAGTTGTGATAGATTCACTCTTAGCTGTACTTGGTTCTTTTTCATTTGACGAGAAATGACAAAAACAACGATAAGAAGCAACACGGATACAGCTACTAACCACTTCACATTTTCTCCTTTATCTCTCCTCTGGATAATGGTCTGTTCTAACTTTGTGAGTTTCTGCTTATTGTATCCCTTTTTATTTTCCTCTTCCTTTCCGGTTCTTGATACTTCTTGGCATTTTCTCGCGAACTTTCATAATTTTGGGACTTTGGTTATTTTGGCTTCTATCGTGACTTTGCTCTCGTTCGAATCTCTTTGCAATTTGTGTATATTTATCGTTTGGTTTTTCTTTTTTTAAATTTCCGTAATTGTTTTGATTAACCACTTCTTTTTGATGTCTTGTACGACCCTTGTTTTGACTACTTGGACGGCGTGAACGCCGAAGAGATTCCACGCTATTTATGTTTGATTCTGATTTCCCCATGAATTTTGTAGCCTCACGCCGCATGTAGGCACGCGGACTGTCTGCAAATCTACTTCCTCTTATTAACCCTTGTATGGTTCCTCTTATTATGGCGGGAGCAATATGGGTAAAGACAAAAGGAAGAAGACAGCAGCCTGCCAAACCAACAAAACAATGAATAGTGATGGGCACAGCATATTTCATCATCGCTGTGCCGATAGCTACCCCCCTTCTTGCACAGGTGAAAAGTTCACTAGTCCAAGAACTGTAAGTACTACACCGTCTACAAGTCCTAAACCAAATGACATAATCTCATTCAGGTTATCAATAGCTATAAAAATGGCTGCCGTTGTGATAAGTGCTAAGAAAATAGCTTTAAACGCTTCGCCATTTCTACCTTGCGCGTACTTAACAAGGACAATGAAGCTTAAAAAGAGAGAGACAAAACAAATTATCATATACATAACTTTTAAAAGGCCGAATCTCATCACTGACCTTTTCTATGGCTTGAATCAAAAAATCTCCTTCGGAGGCAAATCCAAGTTGAAAAAACAAAGATAGTGATTTTAAAAATGGCCAGATTGATATCTTGAAAAAAACGTAATACGTTCGTGCTATATTTTCTCCAGTATCCCCTACCTTTGGAGTAATCCCTTGCATTTGAAAAATACGCTGTATCCCACTTGTAATTACTATTTTGAAATTTTTTATACAGCAGCTGATCACCAGGACGCTATCAATATTCCCATGTTTCTCCGTTTGTTTTATGACCAGCACCTACAAAAGAGCGAATACACGTTTTGGCTTTATCTCGATCCAGTTCTGTTTCATCGGCCACCAGTTGGATGATCTTTTCTCCTACTGTTTTTTCTGTTGTCATTTGCAATGGGCATTCTCCTTTCCAAATAAAATTCCATAAAAAAAGCTGACTCCATGGGTATAATGTGGAATCAGCTCTTATTTCTTACTGTTATTACTATAACATCGTTTCGTCAATGATAGTGTATCCACTTTGTTTAAATCTGTATCATTTTTGTACGATTCTGTATTCATTCTGTACCATATGTGAGATATCCGGTTGCCAGAAACACCCGAATTTCATGGTTCGAACGCTTGAATTATCTGGACCTACATAATCGTTTAAACAAGAAACCTACTTGACGGCTGCCTTTTCCCAACCGCAAACTACTAACCATTAACCGCCCATTTCATGTGTGTAAACAGTGACCATGCTATATAACATAGCTGATTATCACTTTCTCCTCCCCTTATTTAGTCTTTATATAGACTAGACCGAAACAAGTAGTCGGCAACGCAAGTCCTGACAGCGGGAGGGGCGGGGAGGGTGTTAAAAAGAGCGTACAGATGAGACTACACTCTCTCTGTACGCTCTTTTCCATTAATTCGTTACGAACTCACCTTTTATCGCATCAAAATAGGAGGCATTATCTTTCTTCTCCATTTGGTAAACAAGCCGAGGAGTCTTTAATTCTTTCCCCTCTTCGTCATACCAGAAGTAAGAAAGAATAATCTCGTATTCTTTTTGGAAGGCTTCCTTAACCTTTTCGATAGAGGCCGCTTTCTTACCATCTGGTAGGTCACTAGTAGCAAAGCTTGGAATACTGAATCCCAAAACTTCTCCTGTTTCCGCATTCAGTTGTACAAGATATATCTGGTCTGCTACTTTAATATCCTGATGTACAATGTGGAACTCAATCGAATAAATATTTTTCGCCTTTTCTTCCATTTCTTTGATTTCCTCAGGGGTAGCGCCTTTTAGTTGAATCTCATTAAGCCCTGGTTTAGAGATTTCGCCTAGAATAAGCTCTTTCGTTCCAGTAACATATTTATCTAGGAAGGATAGGGCTAATTTTTGTGCCTCTTCTTCTGTTATTTTTATTTTCTCTTTGTTATAAACCGGGAAATTGGTTTTAGTGAAATCTAGCACCTTGCCTGTTTTTTTATCCGTTTCAATACTTATTAATTCATCTGCCCCTTTTTTCCACATGAAAGAAATGATATTCGAATCTTCATTCTTATCATCCTGATAATTCCATCCAGCTAGTTTTATTCCCATTCCTAGTAACAACTTTTCTGCTTCTTCTTTATTTTTTACAATCATTTCTTTTCCCTTACCCGCCAAACTTACTTTTTTATCACCTGTATGCTTCCTTTCATCCTTACCACTCTTCGCATCAACAATTACATCATCATGTACATCATAGGTTAGAAAAGGAATGACTTTTTCTTGATCAGTATGTGCTCCCAATACATATTGTGAATAATAGGTAGGAGTCAATTTGGCAGCTTCCCAGATTTTCTTGGCTGCCTCTTCTTTTTTGATTATTTGATCGGCTTTCGGAAAGGAATTCTTATCAATAGTTGTTTCACCATCTTCATCCTCAAATTCTGTTATCATCCCTTCCTGATTCACTTTTACAATTAATCTGCCCTTCCCAGCTGGGACATCGTTCACATGTAGGTTATAGTTTAATTTCAGTGTGGTTGAATGCAATACCATTTTTTCCGCTTTTTCTTTTGCCTTATAATTTTCTGCTTCTTTACCATAAATGATTTTTATAAACTCATCTGCTTTTTCTCTAGCTAGTTTTTCGGTCGGGTATGTATCAGATGCCCACTCATCATTCTTTACAAGTAAACTTATGATTTGTCCAGATTTCTCACCGATCCCTAGTTCAGCATAACTATTCTTCGTTTTGGAATCTGCTAATTTAACTCTCCAATAAGCTTCCCTAATTTCTATATACTCTGTTTCTTCTATTTTATATCCGCTTAAGGGAGTGTATTTGGTTAAAAATTCAGTAACCTTCTTTTCCAATTCCTTTGGAAATGCTTTTTGCTCTTTTGATTTGGTATTCGAATCGGCTTCACCTGTTTTTACGGCTGTTTGTGAACTAGCTTGTCCTTTTGATGCATAAGTTACCTCTGGTCCTATCGCGATCAGACTTGTTGTCAAGAGCGACACGGTTACCATAAAAATGGCTCTGTTCCATGTTTGTTTCTTCATTCTTACACCTCTTTTTTATTAGTTACTAGGTCTTTAACTCTATAATAATGACGAACTCTAGATGAAATGGTTACCATTCATTCGATACTTTTTTGTGAATTTTTTTTAGAAAACTTGGCTTTGCCAAGCCTTTGGCGCAGGCAAAGCCATAGTTGCACTTATGCATGCAGATACCACATCATTATAGCTTGCTCGAAATGGTTGCATTAAGTTCTACACTTACATCTTCATTTGCTGATAAAGCGATTTCTGCCTTGGAAGAACCTGACTTTTTTATTACAAAAATACTTTTGTCGAGCAATTTCGTCTGACCCATCTACATTTTTGGACGAATCTTTTTCAAAACGATATCCTCCAAAAGCTAATGCTTTATTTTTGTGTTCATTCTGTTGTTTTTGTTCCATTTCCGAAGGCGTATCAATTACTCTTATTGATCGTAACTTAGCTGTTTCGGAAGGTTTTTCCAAACCATATTTTTTTACTAGTTTCTTCTTGATTTTCAAGAGTTGCGTAGATAACCTCATTAGTCTTAACTGGTTGCTCATTTAGATAGACAAAATCTTCATTTGGTGTTTCATGTTTTTTCGCACTTACACCTGATAACCCTACCCCCGAAAAAGCTGTTACAGATAATACCAAAAGTGTTGCTAATGAAGCAAGGGTCTTTTTTTCATACTATCCTCCCCAACGATACTTATAAGCTAATATTAACATATTTTCCGTGATTTGGTTCATATTATGGTTTTTTTAGGCTTACTATTTCTTGTTTCGAAAAAAACGTCTACATCCTGACTTACTTTTCAGTCTTAAATCGATGTGCTAACCACTTGCTTAGTTTTTTTCTAATTCTTCTAGCATGATCACTGTATCGATGGAGTCACCCCATACTAACATGTTGTAAACCCCCTAGAAGGTCTTTTATGAATAGCTAAAAACGGCTATATAATTATTACCCCTACTGTAAAGTTTCCCGTACAGCTTATTCATATCGACCAACTAGCGTCTAAGCTTCTGTAAGATAACGATGTACTCATCTAGTTGTTGGCTCAGTTGTAGTACGGTTGGGTGTACGAACGAGCCTTTTTTGTAATACAATTGTGCAAATTCTTGGCGTAGAACTTCAATGAGCTTCTGTAAATCATTTTCCGGTTGAGAATTTTCTGTTTTCATAGCTGAGATTCGAGTTTTTGTTTCTGAAGGAAAAGTACTGAATCTGGATGGTTTTAAGGGGTTCTCTACACGAAATATGGGAAACAGTATTAAATTCCCTTAGAAAAGGAGATATTCATGGAAAAGCAAGAACTGTTCAATAACATATTAGATTTATCACCAGTTAATGAGATAGAACAAATTGAATATTTTATAGATAGCTATCTTCATCTTCATCCCACTGATATTGATATACTACTTCGTGGTGCTGTCTTAGTTTTAAGCCCCCCAATTGCTGATGTATACAAAAGCTTAGATTATTTAGAAAAAGCGATAACTATCGAGCCTACTAATCATAAAGCTTGGTTTATACTTTCTCATATTCATGAAACAAGACTGGGAGGTATTGACATCAGGGTCATCGAGCATCTTTCTACGATACATCCAAAGGAAAAAGAAACCCAATCTATCATTGAATTAATAAAAGGATGGTATTATTGTAAAATTGATGACCTAAACAATTATAAAAGCCATTTACAGAAATCAATTGATTTAGCACCTAACTTAGTTTTTAATCATGTAGAATTAGGAAAGCTTCTATTAGACCTAGGGTATAAAACCGAAAGTAAGCATCAATTTAAGATAGCTCTTCAAAACGTTGTTAAAATATACTCTATAGAGGAACCAATTATGGATTTAACTGATTATGATGAATTTATTAATGAGAACATCAAAGGGATATACCTTACAGAAGTAGTGGTTGCTGGTTATAAAAAATATCTTTAAAAACCTAGAGTATAACTAAGTATATCTTAGAGATGATTCATCTCAAAAAAATCGTATAAAAGCCCATCTCTAGTTATATGACTGACCCCCGTTTGCAGGACAGGGATCAAAACACCTAACACGTTTAAGCAGCCAGTCGGCGGAAATCAATCTGCGACTGGTTGTTTAGTTTTGTTTGAATGCGAATTGAGTTATAGTAAGAGATATATTCTCGAACGGTCTGTTCAACGATTGCCGTCGTTGTACAGGTTAACCCTTCGAGGATGAATGTTTCCGACTTGAGGCAGGCGTGAAACGATTCAATCGGGGCATTATCAGCAGGTATTCCCTTCTGGGACATACTCATGGTAATGCCTCTTTCCTTTACAGCTAATTAATAAGCCGGCGAGATATAGACGGACTCTTGATCACTATGCAACATACATTGCTCCAGTGGTGGAAGTTGCTACAACGTATCTAAGGTAGTAACTTGCGTGTCTCCAATATTGTAGGCGATGATCTCGCCATTGTATAAGTCCATGATATTGGATAAGTACAACATTTTTCCACCGTAAGGCAGGTAAGTAATGTCTGTGACCAGCTTCTGTAGCGGATGATTCGCCTGAAAATCCCGTTTCAAAAGATGATCCGCAACCTGTATCGGTTGTCCGATTCTCTTTCGCTTTTTTACTTTGACTCAACATTGCAATCCTTCTTCTTTCATAATTCGTTGCACTCGCTTATGGTTAATTTGCATCACTCGTCGCAAAAGTGCAGTGATTTTACGGTATCCATAGCGAAAGCGATGTTCCTAACACAATCTTCGGATATGGGCAACCAAAGGATTCAGAATCTGTACGTCTAATTGTTTTCTCCATCGATAGTACGTAGAGCAAGAAATTCCGAGCCACTGGCATGCTAATTGCTAGATACTTCTCCCTTTATCTCGTTCATTCATTGAACTACTACTTTTGGTGACACCTCCTTTCCCATACGTGTACTGTTTATACAGGCTGCTCAAAACAATGTGTTTCGCCATTTCTGTACCATCTCATCCATGTTTTAAATTGTGTTTTGTTTTTGATAGAAAGCTGATCCATCACTTCTTTCACTGGGATACCAGCCAATCTCATCTCAACAGCCTTCATCTTAATTTCCATAGGTAACTCACTCTCGTTAGCAAAGAAAAAACACCTCCAGGTTACTTCCATATCTTACGACATGGTTGCATTCTCTTGAAGGTGTTTTGATTTGTCTCACGTTATGGGGTCAGTCCACTTCTCTGTAAAAGGATTTTTTCTGTTAAAGGTACATAGTATAAGTGGACAGGTCAATAGAATAAAGTTTCTTTTAGGGGTACCGCCACATGCCCATCAACCTAAGATTAAGTAAAAGTCCGTTCAACTGGATTTTTTC